>JBBRQK010000012.1:0-121081 GCA_038226475.1 Caulobacterales bacterium
AGGCGGCGTGTAACGCCCGCCGGGGGCGACCCAATGGATAGCGCCACAGAAAGAAAACCGCCCCGATCGGCTTCGGCCGTGACGGGCAAGGGTGAAAGGGTGGGGTAAGAGCCCACCGCGGACCGGGCAACCGGGACGGCATGGCAAGCCCCGCCTGGAGCAAGACCGAATAGGGATGCCGCGCGCGCCGCAAGGCTCGCGGGCCGTCGTTGGCCCAGGCGTCCGGGTAGGTCGCGAGAACCGTCCGGCAACGGACGGTCCAGAGGAATGATCGCCGCGTCTCCGAGCGATCGGAGGCGGCACAGAACCCGGCTTACAGGCCGTCTGATCCGGTTCACCTCACGAGTTCTCTATATGTTCTGTGGATGAGACTCGGGAGCGACTCCGTATCCGTGCGACATCTTGGTTTCCGCACAAAAGCGCCGCAAAGTGTCATTGTATCCCAATCAATCCCATGTTAACCCATTCGTGTCGCCCGCTATAAGGGCGTGCGAGGGGCGGGCGTGGTGTTTCACTCCACATTCGAGAAGCAGCTGGACGCCAAGCGCCGCATCGTCGTGCCGCAGGAGTTCCGCGCGGCCGCCGCCGGCCCGTTCGACGGCGTGTTCTGCTTCCCCTCGATCGAAGCCGACTGCATCGAAGGCGGCGGTCAGGCTCTTTTCGACGCCTACCAGGCCGTGATCGGCGAGTTGGGGTTTGGTGATCCGCTGCGCACGGCCCTGGAGACCAGCGTGCTGGGCGGCATGGCGCGGCTCGCTTACGACAGCGCCGGGCGCATCACCCTGCCCGAGGCACTGTGCGACATGTTCGGCCTGACCGACTGGGTCGCCGTGGTCGGCATGGGCGAGCGCTTTCAGATCTGGTCCAAAGAGGCGTTCCACGCTCACCGCGCCGAACAGCGGCTGCTGGCGCGCCAGGGGCTGCCGGCGCTGCGCGCCCAGCAGCGCACGCCCGTGGCGGCGGCGGCGCGATGAGCGCCACGCCGCACATACCCGTTCTGCTGGCCGAGGTGATGGCGGCGCTGGCGCCCAAGCAGGACGACTTGGCCGTGGACGGGACATTTGGAGCGGGCGGGTACAGCCGGGCGCTACTGGCCGCCGGCGCGCGCGTGACGGCGTTCGACCGCGATCCTGGCGTGGCCCGTTTCGCCGCGCCTTTCGGGGATTCTGGCCGGTTCACTCTGGTCTCGGCGCCGTTTTCGACCATGGCGGAAGTGGTGGGCGAAGGCGCGGCCGACATGGTGGCGCTGGATCTGGGGACGTCCTCCATGCAGCTCGACGAGGCCGAGCGCGGGTTTTCGCTGATGCGCGACGGGCCGCTGGACATGCGCATGGAAGCCGCCGGCCTGACAGCCGCCGATCTGGTCAACCAGGCCGAGCCCGGCGAGCTGACGCGCATCTTCCGACTCTACGGCGAAGAGCGCCAGGCGCGACGCATCGTCGCGTTCCTGGTCCGGCGCCGCGAGCAGATGCCCTTCTCTCGCACCCTGGAGTTGGCGGACGTCGTGGAGAAGGCCCTGGGCGGTCGCCGCGGGGCCAAGATTCATCCGGCCACGCGGGTTTTCCAGGCCCTTAGAATCGCGGTCAATGACGAACTTGCGCAAGTCGAGGCAGGACTGGTGGCGGCCGAGCGTAGTTTAAAGGCCGGGGGACGTCTGGCGGTGGTCACGTTTCACTCGCTGGAGGATCGGATCGTCAAGGCATTCCTGACCGAGCGGACCGGCGCCGAGGCCTCCGGCTCACGCCACGCTCCGCCCAAGGCCGAGGGCGCCGCGCCCAGTTTCCGACTGATTCACAAGGGCGCCCGGCCGCCCGCCGCGGCCGAGGTCGCCACCAACCCCAGATCGCGCTCGGCCAAGCTGCGCGCCGCCACGCGCACCGATGCGCCGGTGTGGAGGATGGCGGCTTGATCCTGGGCGGCGTCTTCAGCCGGCGTCTGCGCGGCTTTCGGGTCGTCGACCTGCTGGCCCTGGCCGTCATGCTGGCCCTGGCGCTGGGCAGCTATGGCTTCAAGACCTTCGCCGGCGCCCAGAGCGCCGACTCAGATGGGGTCGAGGTGCAGATCGTGCAGGAGCACAAGCGCATCCGACTGCTGGAGGCCGAGATCGCGCATCTGGAGGACCCGGGGCGGATCGAGCGGTTGTCGACACAGTATCTGCACATGCAGGCGGTCGATCCCAAGCAGGAGGTGGCGCCCGAGGCGCTGTCGCAGGTCGCCTTGGCCGGCGCCAAGCCATGACGGTCGCCGGCGCGCCGTTCCCCTCGCCGTGGCGCGGACTGACAGCACGGCTGTGGTGGATCGACCGGGCGTTCGAACGCGCTAAGGCGTCGGGGAAGGCGGAGGACGACACGCGGCTTCGGATCTTCTTCGTCATGGCGCTATTCGCCGCCGGATTTCTGACCCTGGGCCTCGTGGCTACGCGCGCGGCCCTGTTTTCAGGGCTCGACAAGGAAGGCGAGACCGGCAGCCTGACCGCCAACGCCCGCGCCGACCTGGTGGATCGAAACGGCCAGGCCCTGGCCATGGATCTGGTCCACTACGGCCTCTACATCACGCCGCGAGAGGTGTCCGACCGCGCCGCCACCCGGGCCGCCCTGCTGGCCGCCGCGCCCAGCCTCTCAGCCGCCCACCTCGAAGCCGCCCTGGCCGGTGAGCGCAAACAATACTACGTGGCGGGCGGCTTGACGCCGGAGGTCAGGGCGCGATTGCACGATCTGGCCCTGCCCGGGATCACGTTCGAGGAGGAGAGCGCCCGAGCCTATCCGCTGGGCGAGACCGGTGCGCATCTGATCGGGTTCGCGGGCAAGGACGGCCGCGGCCTGGCGGGGGCGGAGCGCGGGCTCGACGCCGAAATCCGCGCCGGCGCGGGCAAGGCCCCGATCCCGCTCTCCATCGATCTGCGCGTTCAGGGCGCCTTGCAGGACGAACTCAACACGGCCGCCGAACACTTCCAGGTGCTGGACGCCGTCGGCATGGTGATCAACGTCCGCACCGGCGAGATTCTGGCCCTGGCCAGTTGGCCGACCTACGATCCCAACAGCCCGGGCGTCGCCTCGCCGGCGGCGATGATCGATCACGCCGCGGCGACGGTCTATGAGCCAGGCTCGGTGTTCAAGGTCTTCACCCTGGCCATGGGGCTGGATAGCGGCGTGGTGACCGTGGACACGCCCTTCGACGTGCACACGCCCCTGGTTCTGCCCGGGCAGATCATCCACGACTACGACAAGGGCGACCGGGTTCTGCCACTCTGGGAGGTGTTCACCCACTCCTCCAACATCGGCGCCGCCCGGATGTCGCTGCTGGCCGGCGCCGATCGAATGGACCACTACTTCCGCGCCTTCGGCCTGTTCGCCGCCGCACCGAGCGAGCTCGCCGAGTCCGCGCGGCCGCTGGTCAACCGGCGCCTGTCGCAGAACATCGTCGCCACTATGGGCTTTGGACATTCGATCTCCGTCAGCCCGCTCATGATCGCGACGGGCATGAGCTCGATCCTCAATGGAGGCGTCTATCGGCCACTGACCCTGAAGAAGCTGGCGCCGGGGGCCGCGCCGGCGCCGGGGCGCCGGGTGATCAAACCCTCGACCTCGCGCACCATGCTCAACCTGATGCGCCTGAACGCCACCAATGGCACCGGCCGCAAGGCGGACATCCCAGGCTACCGCGTCGGCGGCAAGACGGGCACGGCGACCAAGCTGGTGGGCGGCCGTTACAGCGGCGGCAAGCGAAACCTCGCTTCCTTCGCCGCGGTGTTTCCGACGGACGGCTCGCTGACTCAGGACCGCTACTACGTGCTGATCATGATGGATGAGCCGCATGAGACGGCGGAGACCGGCGGCTTCACCACCGGCGGCGTGGTCTCGGCCCCGATCGCCGGACGGGTGATCGAGCGCATCGCGCCGTTCCTGGGCGTCCGGCGCGTCGCCGTGACCAAGGCGGTCGATCCTAAGGCGCCGGTCGACCCGAAGCTGCTCACCGGCGATGAATAGATGGCCGCCCGGCTTTCCGACCTGGTGCAACGCGACCTTGCGGCCGATCCGATGATCGAGGGCGTGACCGCCGACAGCCGCATGGTCGGTCCCGGCTGGCTGTTCGCCGCTCTGCCGGGCGCCCGATCGGACGGCCGTTGTTTCATTCCGGCCGCCGTGGCCGCCGGCGCAGCGGCCATACTGGCGGGCGAGGATATGGATGGCCTGGACGTGCCGGTGGTGGCGGCCCTCGACCCGCGCCGCGCCTACGCCCTGGCCGCCGCCAGCCTGCACCAGCGGCAGCCCGAGGTGTGCGTTGCCGTGACCGGCACCAACGGCAAGACCTCCGTGGTCGGCTTCTGTCGCCAGATCTTCGCCGCTGTCGGCCGCGCCTCGGCCAGCATGGGCACGCTCGGCGTGCGCGCCGGCGACGAAGCGTTGACCGGCCCTGGCCTCACGACGCCGGACGCCGCAGACGTGGCGCGGCTGCTGGCGCGGCTTGCGGGTCGGGGCGTGACCCATCTCGCCCTCGAGGCTTCCTCGCATGGCATCGAACAGAGGCGGCTGGACGGGGTCCGCCTTTCGGCCGCGGCGTTTCTCAATCTGACCCAGGACCACCTCGACTATCACGGGACCATGGGGGTCTACCGCGCCGCCAAGCTGCGGCTGTTCGACACTCTTCTTCCGCGCGGCGCGACTGCGGTTCTGAACGCCGACTCCGAGGCCTTTCCGGCCTTCGCCGCGGCCTGCGTCAGCTCCGGCCATAGGCTGATCACCGTGGGGGCGATGGGCCAGGACCTGACCCTGGTCGGTCGCGCCATGACGCCGCTGGGCCAGCGCCTGCGCGTCAATGTCCTGGGCCACGAGCATGACCTGTCGTTGCCATTGGCCGGGGCGTTCCAGGCCTCCAACGCCCTGATGGCCGCGGGCCTGTGCATCGCCGCCGGCGAGGCACCAGACGGCGTGCTGGCCGCCCTGGAGCGACTCGAGGGCGCGCCCGGGCGATTGCAGCGCATCGGCGCCGGGGCGGCGGGCGGCGAGGCCTATGTCGACTATGCCCACACCCCCGACGGCCTGCGAACGGTGCTCGAAGCCTTGCGTCCTCACGCGCCGGGCAGGCTGATGGTGGTGTTCGGCGCCGGCGGCGACCGGGACCGGGCCAAGCGGCCGCTGATGGGGGCCATCGCCGCCGACCTCGCCGATATCGCCATCGTCACCGACGACAATCCCCGCTCCGAAACGCCCGCCGATATCCGCGCCGATATCCGCGTCGGGGCGCCGAGCCTGGAGGAGATCGCCGACCGCGGCCAGGCAATCGGCGCCGCCGCGCGGATGCTGCGCGACGGCGATATTCTGGTGGTGGCTGGCAAGGGTCACGAGCTCGGACAGATCGTCGGCGACGTGGTCCATCCGTTCGACGACGTTGCGGAGACACGTCGCGCTCTGGGGATGGCGAGCCCGGATGGCTGAGCCGTTGTGGACATCGCAAACGATCGCCGCCGCCACCGGCGGAAGGGCCGCCGGCGCCGACTTCGTCGCCAGCGGAGTCTCCATCGACACGCGATCGCTGGAGGCGGGCGACCTGTTCATCGCCCTGGCCGCCGAGCGTGACGGCCATGTGTTCGTTCCTGCCGCCCTGGCGGCCGGGGCGGCCGGCGTGCTCGCCGCGCGACCGGCGGCGGCGCCGGCCGTGATCGTGGCCGATACGACGTCTGCCCTAACTGCCCTGGCCGAGGCGGCGCGCGACCGCGCGAGCGAGGCCCGGCGCGGTGCGGTGACCGGCTCGGTGGGCAAGACCACCGTCACCCAGATGGTCCGCGCCGCCCTCATGCTGGCCGGCGACGGACACGGCTCGGTGCGGTCGTACAACAATCACATCGGCGTGCCGCTTACCCTGGCGCGCATGCCTCGCCAGACGCGGCGGGCGGTGTTCGAGATCGGCATGAACCACGCCGGCGAGATCACGCCGCTCTCGCGCCTCGTGGCCCCGCACGTGGTGGCCGTCACCAACGTCGAGGCCGCGCATGTCGAGCATTTCGCCGACGGCGAAGCGGGTGTCGCGGCCGCCAAGGCCGAGATCCTCGCGGGGTTGCGGCCTGGCGGCGAAGCGATCCTCAACGCCGACAACCGCTGGTTCGGCCGTCTGGCCGCGGCGGCCCGCGAGACGGGGGCCAAGGTGCGATCGTTCGGCTTGGCGGCAGGCGCCGACGCGCGGCTGACACGGTTCGAGCCGACCAGCGCCGGAGCGGTGGTCGAGGCGAGCGTCGACGGCGAGCAGATCGCCTACGGCCTGCGCCAGAGCGCCCCTCATCTTGGCCCGATGAGCCTGTGCGCGATGCTGATGATGAGCGCGCTCGGCGTCGAGCTTTCGACAGCGGCGGACGCCCTGGCGGATTTTGGCCCGCTCGAGGGCCGGGGCCAGGAACGCCGGATATCGGCTGGCGCCGGCGCCTTCACCCTGATCGACGAGAGCTACAACGCCAGTCCGGTATCGGTGACGGCGGCCATTCACGCGCTCGGCGCGAGGCCGACCACCGGCCGGCGCGTCGCTGTACTCACCGACATGCTGGAGCTGGGGGCGGAGGGGCCGGGCCGGCACGCGGCCCTGGCCAAAGCGATCGAAGCGGCGGACGTGGATCTGGTGTTCTGCGCCGGACCGCTGATGCGTCTGCTGTGGGACGCGCTGCCGCGGGCGCGCCGCGCCGAGTGGGCCCCCAGCGCCGGCGAGCTCGCCCCCTGCCTCGCCCGCGCCGTACGGCCTGGTGATCTGGTCATGATCAAGGGCTCGCACGCATCGGGCGCGGCCCTGCTGGTCGACACGCTGACGAAGCTCGAGGCGGCGGCGTGATCTTCCTCTTCTACCAGTGGCTGGCCGACCACCATCTCTCGGCGCCAGGGCTCAACCTGCTGCGCTACCTGACCTTCAGGGGCGGCATGGCGGTGGCGACTTCGCAGCTGGTCGTGGTGGCCATGGGGTCGCGCTTCATCCGCTGGATGCAGGCAAAGCAGGGCAAGGGGCAGCCGATCCGCACCGACGGCATCCAGCGCCACATCATCGAGAAGTCGGGCACGCCCACAATGGGCGGACTGATGTTCCTGTCCGGGATCACCGTGGCCACTCTGCTCTGGGCCGACCTTTCCAACATCTATGTCTGGGTGGTGCTGTTGGTGACCCTTGCCTTCGGCGGCCTGGGCTTCATGGACGACTACGCCAAGGTGACCAAGCAGACCACGGCCGGTATCTCCGGCCGCATGCGCCTGGCGGTGGAGGCCGGCGTCGCCCTGGCGGCGGTGCTCCTGATGATCAAGTTCGGCCAGGCGGCGTCGGGCGAGCCTGGCCTCTCCACCTCGCTGGCGTTTCCGATCTTCAAGCGGGCCCTGCTTCAGCTGTCGTGGTTCTATCTGGCGTTCGGGGCCTTCATCATCGTCGGCGCGTCCAATGCGGTGAACTTCACCGATGGACTGGACGGGCTGGCGACCGTGCCGGTGATGATCGCCGCCGCCACTTTCGGCCTGATCGCCTACCTCGCCGGCAACTTTCGCTTCGCCAACTATCTGCAGCTGCATTTCGTGCCGGGCGCGGGGGAGCTGGCGGTGTTCTGCGCGGCCATCGTCGGGTCGGGCCTGGGCTTTCTCTGGTACAACGCGCCCCCGGCCCGGATCTTCATGGGCGACAGCGGCGCCCTCTCCCTCGGAGGCGCGATCGGCGCGGTGGCCGTGGCCACCAAGCACGAGATCGTGCTGGGCATCGTCGGTGGCCTGTTCGTGATCGAGACCGTATCGGTGGTGATC
This sequence comes from Caulobacterales bacterium, assembly GCA_038226475.1. Lineage (GTDB taxonomy): Bacteria > Pseudomonadota > Alphaproteobacteria > Caulobacterales > Caulobacteraceae > Acaudatibacter. Next base: position 7,758 of record JBBRQK010000012.1, read on the forward strand.
CAGGTGCTGTGGTTCAAGCGCACCGGCCGGCGGGTCTTCCTGATGGCCCCGATACACCACCACTTCGAAAAGCTGGGCTGGTCGGAGCCGACGGTGGTGATCCGGTTCTGGATCGTGGCGGTGATGCTGGCCATGCTCGGCCTCTCCACCCTGAAGCTGCGGTAGGGGAGCCGGCGTCGCCATGATCCCGGTGCTGGGCTTCGAGGGCAAGACGGTCGCGGTGTTCGGCCTGGGCCGCACCGGCCTGGCGGCGGCGCGCGCTCTCGTGGCGGGCGGCGCGCGCGTTGCGGCCTGGGACGAGACCGAGGCGGCGCGCACGGTCGCTGCGGCCGAGGGGCTCGATCTGGTCGACCTGGCGAGCGCCGACTGGTCCGCCTTCGCCGCCCTGATGCTGTCGCCGGGCGTGTCGCTCACCCATCCGGCGCCGCACTGGACCGTGGCGAAGGCGAGGGCGGCAGGGGTGGAGATCGTCGGCGACATCGAGCTCTTCGCCCGAACGGTGGCCCTGGCGCCCGAGCATCGCCGGCCCAAGGTGGTGGCCATCACCGGCACCAACGGCAAGTCGACCACCACCGCCCTGATCGGCCACCTGCTGCGCGAGGCGGGCCGGGACGTCCACGTCGGCGGCAACATCGGCGTCGGGGTGCTGGGCCTGCCCGACATGCACGGCGGCGCGGTCTACGTGCTGGAGCTGTCATCCTATCAGCTCGACCTGACCTCGAGCCTGAAGCCGGACGTGGCCATCCTGCTCAACATCAGCCCCGACCACCTGGACCGGCACGGCGGCATGGCCGGCTATGTCGCCGCCAAGCGGCGCGTGTTGCTGAACCAGTCCAAGGGCGACACCGCGGTGATCGGCGTCGACGACGCCTGGGGTCAGCAGGCCTGCACCGAGATCACTGCCGCCAACCGCCGCACGATCTGGCCGATCAGCGCCCGCAAGGCGATCGGACGCGGGGTCTACGCCCTGCAGGGCCGGCTCTACGACGCTACCGACGGACGCGTGACCGAGGTGGCGGACCTCACCACCGCCCGCTCCCTGCCCGGACGGCATAACTGGCAGAACGCCGCCGCCGCCTATGCCGCCGCGCGCGGCCTGGGCGTCTCGACGGCCGACGCGGTGGCTGGGCTGATGAGCTTTCCGGGCCTCGCCCACCGGATGGAGACGATCGGCCTGATCGGCCAGGTGCGCTTCGTCAACGACTCCAAGGCGACCAATGTCGATGCGGCGCGTCAGGCCCTGAGCGCCTATCCCAAGGTGTTCTGGATCGCCGGGGGTCGGCCAAAGGAGGGCGGCATCGACTGCCTGGCCGATCTCTTCGTCGTGGTCGCCAAGGCATATCTGATCGGCGAGGCGCAGGCGGCCTTCGCCCGCACCCTGGAGGGACGGGCCCCGGCGGTGCAGGTCGGCGATCTGCGCGCCGCGGTGCGCGCCGCCTTTGCCGACGCCCGGCGCGACGGGGGGCCGGCGATCGTGCTGTTTTCGCCCGCCTGCGCCTCATTCGATCAGTACGCCGACTTCGAGGAACGCGGCGAGGCGTTTCGCGCCGCCGTTGAGGCGCTCGTCCCGGCGGAGAGCCCCGAGGCCATGGCATGACGACCCAGACGCACGCCTTCTCGCGCTCCGACCGTTCGCGCCTGGGCGTGTGGTGGTGGACCACCGACCATCTGCTGCTCGGGGCCACGGCGGCCCTGATCGGCCTCGGCGTTATCCTCCAGTTCGGCACCAGCCCGGCGGCGGCCACGCGCCTGGGCATCGCCTGGCCGTTCCACTTCGCCGTGCGCCAGTGCGTGTTCGCCGCCGGCGGCGCCGTGATCCTGATCGCGACGTCGCTCCTCAGTCCGCGCGGCGTGCGGCGCGCGGCGTTCTTCATCTATCTGGCGGCGATCGGGGCGATGTTCGCCCTGCCGTTCCTGGGGCATGCCGCCAAGGGAGCGACCCGCTGGATCGAGCTCTCCGGCTTCACCCTCCAGCCGTCCGAATTCATGAAGCCGGCCCTGATCGTCCTGGTCGCCTGGATGTTCGCCGAGGGCCAGAAAGGCGAGGGCGTGCCGGGGGTCTCGATCGCCTTCGGCCTCTACGCCGTCGCGGTGGTGTTGCTGCTGGCCGAGCCGGACATCGGCCAGACCGTGCTGATCACCGGCGTGTTCGGGGCCGCCTTCTGGATGGCCGGCGTGCCGATGAGCTGGATCATGGTCATGGGTGGCGCGGCCGCCGTGGGGCTGGGCAGCACCTACTTCCTGTTCCAGCACGTGGCGACGCGGGTCGACGGCTTCTTCGCCCACGACAAGACCGACGCCTCGCAGAACTCGCAGATACACCGCGCCGCCGAGGCCATCGCCGCCGGCCGCGGCTTTGGACGCGGCCCGGGCGAAGGCATCATGAAGACCCACGTTCCCGACATGCACACCGATTTCGCCTATTCGGCCGCCGCGGAGGAATATGGACTGTGGCTGTCGCTGTTGCTGATCGCGCTCTTCGCCCTGCTGGTGATCCGCGGGCTGTACCGGGCGATGAAACTGGGCGATCCGTTCGAACAGGTGGCGGCGGCGGGCCTGTTCGTGCTGGTGGGGATGCAGGCGTTCATCAATGTGGCGGTCAACCTGCAACTGGTGCCGACCAAGGGCATGACGCTGCCGTTCATCTCCTATGGCGGCTCCTCGCTGCTGGCCATGGGCCTGACCCTGGGCCTCGCCCTCGCCCTCACCCGCCGCCGCCCGGGCGCCTACGCCGCCGCCGACAGCCTCGCCAGGGCCGGCGCCTTTGACTGACCCGGCCCGGGCCTCGGGCCGGGTCGCGGTCATCACCGCCGGCGGGACTGGGGGCCACCTGTTTCCCGCCCAGGCGCTGGCCGAGGCCTTGGGCGCGCGGGGTTGGCGAGTCGTCCTGGCCACCGACGAGCGGACGCGGGCCATGGCGGAGGGCTTTCCGGCCGAGCGGCACCTGGCGATCCCCTCGGCCACCCTCAGCGGCGGGATAGCGGCCCGCGCCGGCGCCGTGGTCACCATCCTGCGGGGGGTCGCCCACTCGCGCGTGGTGCTGAAGGAGATCGGACCGGCGGTGGTGATCGGCTTTGGCGGCTATCCCTCACTGCCGATCATGATCGGCGCGCTGACCCAGCGCCGGCGCACGGTGATCCACGAAGCCAACGCCGTGCTCGGCCGAGCCAACGGCCTGCTCGCGCCACATGTCACCGCCGTGGCGCGGGCGTTCCCGACCCTCCTGAAGGCGACGCCGGCGGTGCTCGCGCGGGCCGAGGTGGTGGGAAATCCCGTGCGGCCCGAGATCCGCGCGCTCGCCGGCCTCGGCTACGAGCCGCCCACCGCCTTTGGCCCCCTCCGCCTGCTGATCACCGGCGGGAGCCAGGGCGCACGCCTGCTCTCCGAACTTCCGCCAGCGGCTATCGCCGCCCTGCCCGAAGCCCTGCGGACCCGGCTCGAGGTGGTCCAGCAGACCCGGCCGGAGTCGATCGAGCTCGCGCGCCGGATCTATGCCGACGCTCTGGTCGAGGCGGAGATCGCCCCCTTCTTCCGCGACATGGCCGGCCGGCTGGCGCGCGCCCACCTGGTCATCGGCCGCGCGGGAGCGTCCACCGTGAGCGAGATCGCCGTGGCCGGCAGGCCCTCGATCCTCGTGCCCCTGAAGGTCGCGCTCGACGACGACCAGGGCCAGAACGCCCGCCTGCTCGGCGAGGCCGGGGCCGCCGAGGTCGTGCGCGAGGACGCCCTCACCCTGCCCGGGCTCGCCGCCCTGCTGACGGCCCTGCTGGAGGATCCGGCCCGCCTCGCCCGCATGGCCGCCGCTGCCGCTGCCGCCGCCACGCCCGACGGGGCCGAGCGCCTGGCCGATCTGGTGGAGCGCACGGCCGGCTAGGCTATAAGGGCCGGCGATCGTGGGAGGATCTGCATGGACCGACGCGACTGGCTCAAGGGCGCGGCCTCGGCCGCTCTGGCGTCGGGTCTGCCGATCGCGGCGACGGGGGCGGCGCGCGCGGTCGAGCCGCTCGGCCGGGTGCGTCCCGGCGACATCGCCTGGCCGGCCGAGTCGGTCTGGGCCGAATTGAAGGCCGCGGTGGGCGGCCGGCTCGTGACGCCCATGTCGATGACGGCGGCCTGCGAAGTCGACCCTAAGTCGGCGGCCTGCGCGGCGCTGTACAAGGATCTGGGCAATCCGTTCTACATCGGCGATCAGGCCGGCGGGACCCAGGTCTCCGGCTGGCTGGACGCGTGGCGCCCGGCGCCTAGCGCCCGGGCCGTGGCCGCGCGGAGCACGGCCGACGTGGTGGCGGCGGTGAACTTCGCCCGGCGCCACAACCTGCGGCTGGTCGTCAAAGGCGGCGGCCACAGCTACCAGGGAACCTCCAACGCGCCGGACTCCCTGCTGGTCTGGACCCGGGCGATGAACGACATCGTCGTGCACGACGACACCGTCTCGATCGGCGCGGGGGCGATCTGGGTCGACGTCTATGACGCGGTGACCACCCAGGCGGGTCGCTACGTCCAGGGCGGCGGCTGCGCGACCGTGGGCGTGGCGGGGCTGATCCAGAGCGGCGGCTTCGGCTCCTTCTCCAAGCGCTACGGCCTGGCGGCGGCCAGCCTGGTCGGGGCCGAGGTGGTCACCGCCGACGGCGTGGTGCGCGAGGTCAGCGCCGCGCACGAACCGGAACTGCTCTGGGCCCTCAAGGGCGGGGGCGGGGGCAGCTTCGGGGTCGTGACCCGCCTGACCCTCCAGACCCATGCGCTGGCCGAGGCGGCGGGCGGCTTCAACGGCTCGATCAAGGCGGTGTCGGACGAGGCCTTCCACCGTCTCGTGCGGGCGTTCGTCGATCTCTACGCCGAGAGGCTGTGCAATCCCCATTGGGGCGAGAGCGTCCGCATCGGGCGCACCAATCAGCTCGGACTGAACATGGTGTTCCAGGGTCTCTCCTCGGCCGAGGCCAAGGCCGCCTGGAAGCCGCTGTTCGACTTCGTCGCCGCCCACCGCAAGGACTACATCGTGGAGGGGCCGCGTGCCGGGACCCAGCCGATGCGCCAGTGGTGGAACTTCGCCGCCCTGCGCGGCGCCCACCTGCCGTACATGGTCTACGATCCGCGCCCCGGCGCCCCGGCCCAGCATGCGTGGTGGTCGGGGGACAGCGAGCAGGTGGGGGCTTTTCTCACCGGCTACGACAGCCTCTGGCTGCCGGCGGCGGGGCTGGCGCCGGGCGCGCGGCAGGGCCTGGCCGACGCCCTCTTCGCCGCCAGCCGCCACGCCACCGTCGAGCTCCACTTCAACAAAGGCTTGGCCGGAGCGTCGGCCGAGGCGATCGCGGCGGCCCGCGATACCGCGACCAACCCGGCGGTGCTGGACGCCTTCGCCCTGGCGATCATCGCCAGCGGCGGGCCGCCGGCCTATCCGGGCTTTCCCCAGCCGAACCTCGCGGCCGGGCGGGAGAGCGCCCCGCGGGTGGCCGCGGCCACCGCCGTCCTGCGCCCCCTCGCTCCGGCGGGCGGCTCCTATGTTTCGGAGAGCGACTACTTCAACAAGGACTGGCGCATGGCGTTCTGGGGCGGGAATTATCGGCGCCTGCGCGCGGTCAAGGACCGCTATGATCCGGCCGGCCTGTTCACCGTGCACCACGGCGTTGGCAGCGAGGACTGGAGCGCCGACGGCTTCACGCGTCTGACGGCATGAACCGCCGTCCCGTCCCGTTCGACCTGGGTCCCGTGCATTTCGTCGGCATCGGCGGCATCGGCATGAGCGGCATCGCCGAGATCATGTTGCGCATCGGCTACAGCGTGCAGGGCTCGGACGCCAAGGCCGGGGCCAATACGGAGCGCCTGCGAGCCCTGGGCGCGCGGGTATTCATCGGCCATGAGGCCAGCCAGATCGAGGGCGCCTCGGCGGTGGTCTACTCCAGCGCCATTTCCCCTTCGAACCCCGAGATGGCCGCCGCCCGCGCCCGGCGCGTGCCCCTGGTGCGGCGGGCCGAGATGCTGGCCGAGTTGATGCGGCTGCAATCCTCGGTGGCGGTGGGCGGGGCGCACGGCAAGACGACGACCACCTCGATGATCGCCGCGGTGCTGGACGCCGGCGGCCTCGATCCCACGGTGGTCAACGGCGGCATCATCAACGCCTATGGGGCCAACGCCAAGGTGGGCGAGGGCGACTGGATCGTGGTCGAGGCCGACGAGAGCGACGGCACCTTCCTCACCCTGCGCGGCACGGTGGCGGTGGTGACCAACATCGACCCGGAGCACCTGGATCACTACGGCACCTTCGCGGCGCTGAAGAAGACGTTCCAGGACTTCATCCAGAACATCCCCTTCTATGGCTTCGCGGTGGTGGGGATCGACGATCCGGATGTGCAGGAAGTGGCGGCCCGGGTGGAGAACCGGCGCCTGATCACCTACGGCCTCAATCCGCAGGCCGAGGTACGGGCCACCAACGTCGCCATGAGCCACGACGGCACGAGGTTCGACGTCGCCATCGCCGGCGCCGACGGCGGTTCCACGATCATCACCGACCTTGGCGTGCCGATGCCCGGCCGGCACAATGTGCAAAACGCCCTGGCGGCGATCGCGGTGGCGCGCGAGCTGGGCGTGGGCGAGGCGGCGATCCGTGCCGGGCTGGCCGGGTTCGGCGGCGTGCGCCGGAGGTTCACCACCACCGGCGTGGCGCGGGGCGTGCGGATCGTCGACGACTATGGCCACCACCCGGTGGAGATCGCCAGCGCCCTGGCCGCGGCGCGTCAGGTGACCGGCGGCCGGGTGATCGCCGTGGTGCAGCCGCACCGCTACACTCGTCTGCGCGACCTGTTCGCCGACTTCTGCCGCTGCTTCAACGACGCCGACGCCGTGGTTGTCGCCGACGTCTATCCGGCCGGCGAGGCGCCGATCGCCGGGGCAAGCCGCGAGGCCCTGGTCGAGGGCCTGCGCCGTCACGGCCATCGCCGCGTGTTCGGCCTGGGGGCTCCTGCCGAGCTGCCCGCCCTGATCGGGGCCGAGACGCGGCCGGGCGATCTGGTGCTGTTCCTTGGGGCCGGCGACATCACCGCCTGGGCTCAGGCGCTCCCGGCGCAGCTCGACGCCCTGGCATGAGCTGGCGCGAGCGCCTGCCGGCGGTGCGCGGCAAGATTTTGATGGACGAGCCGCTGGCGCCATTCACCTGGTTTCGGGTCGGGGGCGCGGCCGAGGCTCTGTTCCTGCCGGCCGACGAGGCGGACCTGGCGGGCTTTCTGCGGGCCGTGGAGACGGACGTGCCGGTGACGGTGCTGGGCGTCGGCTCCAACGTCATCGTCCGAGACGGCGGCGTCGAGGGGGTCGTCATCCGCCTGGCGGGGCGCGGCTTCGCCGAGATCCATATCGATAGCGCGGAAGGCAAGGTCACGGCCGGCCCCGGCGCGCTCGACGCCCAGGTGGCGAGGGCGGCGGCCCGGGCGGGTGTCGCGGGTCTGGAGTTCCTGGCCGGCATTCCGGGCACGGTGGGAGGCGCGCTGACGATGAACGCCGGCTGCTACGGCCGCGAAACCCGGGACATCCTGGCCGTCGCCTGGGGCATGGACCGCGCCGGCGAGCCCCGGGTGTGGAGCGTGGGCGATCTGGCCTACGGCTATCGCTCCAGCGCCGCGCCGGCGGGGACGGTGTTCACCGGGGCGGTGTTCCAGGGTTGGCCTGACGATCCGGCCGCTATCGAGGCGCGCATGGCGGAGATCACCGCCCGTCGGGAGGCCACCCAGCCGATCCGCGAGCGGACCGGGGGCTCGACGTTCAAGAATCCGCCCGGCCGCTCGGCCTGGGAGCTGATCGACGCCGCCGGCTGGCGCGACCGGGGCCTCGGCGCGGCGATCGTCTCGCCCCTGCACGCCAACTTCCTGATCAATACCGGCGAGGCCACCGCCGCCGATCTCGAAGGCCTGGGCGAGAGGGTCCGCGCCGATGTCGAGCGGGACTTCGGCGTGCGCCTGGAATGGGAGATCCGCCGCCTGGGCCGGGCCTGATCGCCCGGAGCGCGGCGCGCGAGGGGTTCCCCAAGCGGCCGCCCGGGGCTATACGCGGCCCGCAAAACGGAGAGTCTCATGGAGATTCGCGAAGGGCTCACCTTCGACGATGTTTTGCTCGAACCCGGTCCGTCCGAGGTGATGCCCACCCAGGTGAGCACCGTCACCCGGTTCACGCGCGAGATCGGCCTCAACATTCCCCTGGTCTCGGCGGCCATGGATACGGTGACCGAGAGCCGGCTGGCGATCGCCATGGCCCAGGCCGGCGGCATGGGCATTCTGCACCGCAACCTCAGCGTCGAGGAGCAGGCCGACCAGGTGCGGGAGGTCAAGCGCTGGGAAAGCGGCATGGTGATCAATCCGCTCACCGTGCATCCCGACACGCCGCTGGGAGAGATCCGCCAGATCAAGGCGCGCCGGCGCATCTCCGGCTTTCCCGTCGTCGAGCGGGAGACCGGCCGGCTGGTCGGCATCCTCACCAACCGCGACATGCGCTTCGAGAGTTCCGACGCGGTTCTGGCCAAGACGCTGATGACGCACGAAAACCTGGTCACCGTGCGCGAAGGCGTGAGCCAGGGCGAGGCGCGCGATCTGCTCAGCCGGCACAAGATCGAGCGCCTGATCGTGGTCGACGACGACTATCGGGCCGTGGGCCTGATCACGGTCAAGGACATGGAGAAGGCCCAAGCCCACCCCGCGGCGGCCAAGGATTCGAAGGGGCGCCTGCTGGTCGGCGCCGCCTCCACGGTGGGCGACGCGGGGTTCGAGCGCTCGCTTGCGCTGATGGACGCCGGGGTCGACGTGGTGGTGATCGACACCGCGCATGGCCATTCGAAGCAGGTGGGCGAGGCCGTGCGCCGCCTGACGCGGGAGACCAACCGGGTGCAGATCGTGGCCGGCAACGTCGCCACCTATGACGGGGCCCGGGCCCTGATCGACGCGGGCGCCGACGCGATCAAGGTCGGCATCGGGCCAGGCTCGATCTGCACGACCCGGGTGGTGAGCGGCGTGGGGGTGCCGCAATTCACCGCCATCACCGACGCCGTGCGCGCGGCGGCGGGCTCGGGCGTGCCGGTGATCGCCGACGGCGGCATCCGCTTTTCCGGCGACCTGGCCAAGGCGATCGGCATCGGCGCCTCGACGGCGATGATGGGCTCGATGTTCGCCGGGGCCGACGAGGCGCCGGGCGAGGTGTTTCTCTATCAGGGCCGCAGCTACAAATCCTATCGCGGCATGGGCTCGCTGGGGGCGATGGCCAGCGGCTCGGCCGACCGCTACTTCCAGAAGGAAGTGGAGGACGCCATGAAGCTGGTGCCCGAGGGCATCGAGGGCCAGACCCCCTACAAGGGCCCGATCCAACCGGTGATCCACCAGCTGGTCGGCGGGCTGCGCGCGGCCATGGGCTATGTCGGAGCGGCGGATATCGAGAGCTTCCAGCAGCGCGCGCGCTTCATCCGCATCACCGGGGCCGGTCATCGCGAGGGCCACGTGCACGACGTGATGATCACCCGCGAGGCGCCCAACTACCCGAGCGCGGTCTAGGCGCCATGCGCGACGGGGGCCGGCTGGCCGCCGCCCTGGCGGTGCTGGCCGACATGGGCGATCGCCACCGGCCGGCGCACCTGGCGCTGAAGGCCTGGGGCACGAGCGCCCGCTATGCCGGGGCCAAGGACCGCGCCTTCGTCTCGGGTCTGGTCCTGGACGTGCTGCGCCGGCGTCGCTCCCTGGCCTGGCGGATGGGCGAACAGAGCGATCGGGCGCGGGCGCTGGGCGCGCTGCGCCAACTGTGGGACTGGCCGGCGGAGCGGATCGCCGCCGCCGCCGGCGAGGAGCACGGGCCAGGCGCGCTGAGCCCTGCGGAGACGGCGCGGCTCGAGCATCCGGCGCCGCTCGCCGACGCGCCGGACGCCGTGCGCGGCGACTATCCCGACTGGCTGGAGCCGCACATGGCGCGGGTGTTTGGCGAGGCGCGCGCGGCCGAGGGCGAGGCCCTGGCCGCCCGGGCGCCGGTGGACGTGCGCGTCAACACGCTGAAGACCGACCTGGCCCGGGCGATACGGGCGCTGGCGCCCTTCGGGGCCCGGCCCATGGCCGAGAGCCCGACCGCCCTGCGCGTCGACGCCCCGGCCGCCAGCGAGCGGGCCGCGCCGGTGGAGGCGGCGCCGGAGTTCGAGAAGGGCTGGTTCGAGGTGCAGGATCTGGGCTCCCAGATCGCGGCGGCGGCGGCGGGGGAGATCAAGGGCCGCCAAGTGCTCGACTTCTGCGCCGGCGGCGGCGGCAAGACCCTGGCCCTGGCGGCGATGATGGCCAACACCGGCCAGCTCTACGCCTATGACGCCGACGCCCGGCGCCTGGGCGACACCGTGCGGCGCGCGCAGCGCGCGGGGGTGCGCAACCTGCAGGTCCGCTCGCCGATCCACGCCGACGCCCTGGCCGGGCTGGAGAGCCGCATGGACCTGGTGTTCGCCGACGCGCCGTGCACCGGCTCCGGGACCTGGCGGCGCCACCCGGACGCCAAGTGGCGCCTCACTCCGGAGCAGCTGGCCAGGCGGATGGCCGAGCAGGACGCGGTGCTGGCCGGCGCGGCGGCGCACGTGAAGCCGGGCGGCCGGCTGGTCTACGTCACCTGCTCCCTCTTCGCTGAGGAGAACGAGGACCGGGTGTCGGCTTTCCTGACGGGTCATCCGGCGTTCGCCCCCGCCGGCGAGGCCCGGCGCCTGACACCGCTGACCGACGCCACCGACGGCTTCTTCATCGCCGTGCTGGAGCGGGCCAAAGGATGACGCGCGGGCGATTCTCGCCTAACCAGCGGCGATGAGCGAGCCTCGCCACGACCGCGTGCTGATCATCGATTTCGGCAGCCAGGTGACCCAGCTGATCGCCCGCCGGCTGCGTGAGAGCGGCGTCTATTGCGAGATCCATCCCTACGACAAGGCCGACGCGGTGCTGGACGTCTTCGCCCCCAAGGCGGTGATCCTTTCCGGCGGGCCGGCCAGCGCCGGCGAGGCGGCCAGCCCGGCGGCGCCGGCGCGGGTGTTCGAGCTGGGCGTGCCGGTGCTGGGCATCTGCTATGGCGAGATGACGCTCTGCGCCCAGCTGGGCGGCGCGGTGGAGGGGGGCCACGGGCGGGAGTTCGGCCGGGCCGAGATCCGCATCCAGCGCCCCTCGCCGCTGCTGGAGGGGCTGGGCGAGGTGGGCGACACCCTGCCGGTGTGGATGAGCCACGGCGACACCGTCACGGCCATTCCGCCCGGCTTCGAGGTGGTGGCGACCTCCGCCGGCTCGCCCTTCGCGGTGATCGCCGACGAGGGGCGGCGGCTCTATGGCGTGCAGTTTCACCCGGAGGTGGCGCACACGCCGCGCGGGGCGCTGATCCTGCGCAACTTCACCCACCGCATCGCCGGCCTGACCGGCGACTGGACCATGGCCGCCTTTCGCGCCGAGGCGGTGGCCCGCATCCGCGCCCAGGTGGGCGAGGGGCGGGTGATCTGCGGCCTTTCCGGCGGGGTCGACTCCTCGGTGGCGGCCGTATTGATCCACGAGGCGATCGGCGAGCGGCTGACCTGCGTGTTCGTCGACACCGGCCTGCTGCGCCAGAACGAGGCGGCGCAGGTGGTGGGCCTGTTTCGCGACCACTACAACATCCCGCTGGTCCACGTTGACGCGGCGGCGGAGTTCCTGGGCGCCCTGGCCGGGGTGAGCGAGCCGGAGGCCAAGCGCAAGACGATCGGGCGGGTGTTCATCGACATCTTCGACCGCCAGGCCGGCCGCATCGAGGGCGCGAGCTTTCTGGCCCAGGGCACGCTCTATCCCGACGTGATCGAGAGCGTCTCGCCCACCGGCGGGCCCTCGGCCACGATCAAGAGCCACCACAACGTGGGCGGCCTGCCCGAGCACATGAAGCTGGCCCTGATCGAGCCCCTGCGCGAGCTCTTCAAGGACGAGGTGCGGGCCCTGGGCGTCGAGCTGGGCCTGCCGCCCGCCTTCGTCGGCCGCCACCCGTTTCCCGGCCCTGGGCTCGCCATCCGCATCCCGGGCGAGATCACCGCCGACAAGATCGCCACCCTGCAAGCCGCAGACGCCGTCTTTCTCGAGGAGATCCGCGCCGCCGGCCTCTACGACGCCATCTGGCAGGCCTTCGCCGTGCTGCTGCCGGTGAAGACCGTTGGGGTGATGGGCGATGCGCGCACGTATGAGAACGTGCTGGCCCTGCGCGCCGTGACCTCCACCGACGGCATGACCGCCGACGTGTTCGAATTTCCGTGGGAGGTGCTGACCCGCGCCGCCACCCGGATAGTGGGCGAGGTGCGCGGCGTGAACCGCGTGGTTTACGACGTGACCAGCAAGCCGCCCGGCACGATCGAGTGGGAGTAGAGGCGTTTTGGCGCGGTCCGTAAGGGGGCCAGACGCGCCATCTTGCAGTACGTGCCTGAAGTGACGGGGGATTTTAGCGGTCAGCGAGCGGACAGGGGGCGGACAAAACCGGACAAAACCGGACAGCAGCGGGCAGTTTTCGGACAGGAGCGGGCAGAAAATGGACACCGGCGGACAGCCACGGGCAGTTTTTGGACAGGCGCGGGCAGTTATTGGACAAACCAGGACAAAGCGGCCGAGAATTTCGCTTGACAGTGGGTTTTCATTCTGCAATCATACGGTCGATGAGTGAAGAAAGTCAAGGTGCTGGCTGCCGCAATTGGCAATGGCAAGTCTAACACCGCCGACTGTCGCAGGGGCGGGTCGGTGCGGCGGTAGCGGCGGCCGCCGGTTTGGATCTCGAACATGCCGATCTCGACGCCTTCGGCGTCGACGACGGGCCGCACGGTGATGCTCTGCAACAGGATGCGCCGGGCGATGTCCCGGCGAGTTCTTCGATCGAGACGCCGGCCTTGATCCGGCGGGCGTTCGACTGGCTGATCACCGGCTTGTCGGACGGGATGTCCCGCGACGACGGCAGGACGATGTTCTTCATTTGAGCCATGGTCGTTCTCCATGACGGGCGGCAGGGAGACTCTCTCTCGACCCTCAACCCGTCACGAAGGGCAGCGCCGCCCTTTCACTATGAAAGGGTCACGCCGCAAAGATGTGGATGGGGAAACGCACAGAACCGGAAAGCCATGGACCCGGAGGCCCGACAATCCGGCTCGGCGGGAATCAGGCCGCTGCCCGGTCGAGTAGCTTCTTGGCGCGGGCTTCGAGATCGAGCCGAGCGTCCTGGTGCGGCTTGTCGCGTGCGACCGCGGTGATGCCTTGGACGAAGTCGAAGACGGACTCCGGCGTGCGGCCCTCTTCGGCGAGCACCGTTTCGATGATCTTCGCCGTCTCGGCTTTGCCGAAGCCGCGCCTGCGCAGAAACTCGGTCCTGTCATCATCGGTGCGCGCGACGATGCGCTGACGCGCCTGGGCGATCCCGTTGATGAAGGGCTGCGGCGAGGAGTTGGCAAAGCGGGTCAGCGCTGGTGCCGCCTCGTGCGCGAAGCGCGAGGCGGCGTATTTCGAGTGCCGGATGGTGATCTCCTCGAAATCCTCGACGCCCCAGAGATTGCGGTTCTGGCAGACGGCCCGAAGGTAGAAGCTCGCCATGCCGAGGGCGCTGGAGGACGAGAACGGCAAGCTCAAGCGGATGCTGGCCGAGGCCATGCTGGACAACCTCGCGCTGAAAGATCTGCTTGGAAAAAAATGGTGACGCCCGTCGCGCGTCGGCAGGCCGCTGCGTATCTGCGGTCTGGCCATGGGATGAGCGAGCGGCGGGGATGCAGGGTTCTTAAGATCGATCGCGCCAGCGTGCGTTATGAGGCGGCCAAGCCGGATGACACGATCCTGAGGGATCGTCTCAAGGCCCTGGCCCAGGAGCGACGGCGGTTCGGCTATCGGCGGCTGCACGTGCTCCTGCGGCGCGAGGGCCATGCGGTCAACAGGAAGCGCGTCCAGCGGCTCTACCGTGAGGAGAAGCTCACCGTGCGGCGCCGGGGCGGCCGCAAGCGGGCGCTGGCCATTCCGCGATGACCTGGTGGGCGACCGGAGCGAATGGCGCGGTATCGTGCGGAGGCAGTGGCGGCAATTGCAGGATTGCGTCCATCAGGCCTCTCCGGCGTTCACGACCTCGACGATCGCCGCGATCGTCGCCGCGGGACTGTCTAGCCCGGCGCCGCAATCATCATACGCCGGGCTTCTGTCGCCGACGGTGAAACTCTTGCTCACTTCAACCCTCCGGTCATCCGACGCGACATCCGGCGAGAAAACACTCAATCCTCCGCGCCGGTAGGATATCTCATATGTCAGATTCATTGGAGCATCGATAGCCAGGACGCCGGATATGTTGCTTCAGACGCCGGGGGCTTCGGTGTAACGATAGTGTCATGAACGCTCATCCGCTGCCCGCCGATCCCATGTCGGACGCGCTAGATCTGGTTCGCCTGCGGGCCGACTTCGTGTGCCTGAGCGAGCTTCGCGAGCCATGGGGCGTGGCCTTCCCGTGCGGGCCGTCGCATCTGCATATCATCCAGAGCGGCGCTGTGACGGTGCGGCTGGCCGGCGACGCCGCCACCGTGCGCGCCGATGCCGGAGACATCCTCCTGTTCCCTTGCGGCGCCGGGCATGCGCTGACCGACCAACGCGGCAGCCCCGCCGTTCCGCTCGAACGGATTGCCGATGCGGCGTATGATCCCACGACGATCCGGTTTCGCCATGGTGGCGACGGGGCGGAGACTCGCCTGCTCTGCTGCCGTTTCAATTTCCACGGGCCCTATGCCGATCGACTGCTTGCGGCCCTGCCGCCGATCATCCACGTCTGCGGCACACCCGACTGGCTCGATACAAGCGTGCGCTTTCTCGTCATGGAGGCCCAGAACCTGCGGCCGGGCTCGGCGCTGATGATCTCGCGACTGGTCGATCTGCTGTTCGTCCAGTCGCTGCGGGTCTGGGCAGATCGTCGCGATCATGATCTCGGCTGGCTGGGCGGCATAAGCGATGCGCGAGTCGGTCGCGCGCTAACTGCGATCCATGCCGCGCCGACCCGGCGCTGGACAGCCCATGATCTAGCCGGAGTTGCGGGGCTTTCGCGCTCGGCCTTCGCCGATCGATTCACGAGGATTGTCGGTGAAACCCCGATTGCCTACCTCTCCCGCTGGCGCCTGAACCTCGCGGCCGATTTGCTCGCGGGCCGCCCAATCTCGATTGGTGATGTCGCGCGCCGTGTCGGCTATGCTTCGGACGCCGCCTTCAACCGGGCGTTCAAGGCGCAGTTCGGCAGTTCACCGGCCCAGTTCCGCCGCGCGGGTCAAGAGACTGACGGCGTCCGGTTGATGCGACGCTGATGGGGACGGTTCAAAACCTCATCCTCGTGCTCGGCGACCAGCTGACGCCGGCGCTGACCAGCCTCGCGGCCGGCGATCCGGCGCGGGACCGGGTGCTCATGGCCGAACTGCACGACGAGGCCACCTATGTGCGGCACCACAAGAAGAAGATCGCGTTCCTGTTTTCGGCGATGCGGCATTTCGCCGAGGAACTTCGCGGCGCGGGCTGGACCGTCGACTATGTGACGCTCGACGCGCCCGGAAACCAGGGAAACTTCACGGCTCAGGTCGCCGAGGCCGCCCAGAAGCACCGTCCAGAGCGGATCCTGGTCACCACGCCGGGCGAATGGCGGGTCGCGCGGATGTTTGAGGACTGGGCCCTGCGCTTCGATCTGCCGGTCGACATCCTGCCAGACGACCGGTTCCTGTGTACGCCCGAGGCGTTCGCGCAGTGGGCGGCGGGTCGCACACAGCTGCGCATGGAATATTTCTATCGCGACATGCGTCGCCGCACCGGGCTGTTGATGGAAGGCGATCAGCCCGCCGGAGGTCGATGGAACTTCGATGCGGAGAACCGCAAGCCGGCGCGGGTCGATCTCTTCATGCCGCGGCCGTTGCAGCATCAGCCCGATGCGATCACGAACGACGTGCTGGCCCTGGTCGCGACGCGCTTCGAAAGCCATTTCGGCGACCTGGCGCCGTTCTGGTATGCGGTGACGCGCACTGACGCCGAAGCCGCTTTCCAGGCGTTCGTCGAGCAGGCCTTGCCCCGATTCGGCGACTTCCAGGATGCAATGCTGTCCGGCGAGCCGTTCCTGTACCATGCCGTCATCGCGCTCTACCTCAACTGCGGGCTGCTCGACCCGTTGCAGGTCTGCCGAAAGGTCGAGGCCGCGTGGCGCGCCGGATCCGTGCCGCTCAACGCGGCGGAAGGCTTCATCCGCCAGATCATCGGGTGGCGTGAATATGTCCGGGGCCTCTATTGGCTGAAGATGCCCGGCTACGAATCCAGCAACTTCCTCGGCCACACCCGACCTTTGCCGGACTTCTACTGGACGGGGAAGACCGACATGGCCTGCGTCAGGGAGGCGGTGACCCAGACCAGGGAACTGGCCTATGCCCATCACATCCAGCGGCTGATGGTCACCGGCAATTTCGCCCTGCTCGCCGGGATCGATCCGCGCGAAGTGCACGAGTGGTATCTAAGCGTCTACGCCGACGCCTACGAGTGGGTCGAGCTGCCGAACACGGTCGGCATGAGCCAGTTCGCGGATGGCGGCCTCTTGGCCTCCAAACCCTATGCCGCCAGCGGCGCATATATCAACCGCATGTCCAACTACTGCGGC
This sequence comes from Caulobacterales bacterium, assembly GCA_038226475.1. Lineage (GTDB taxonomy): Bacteria > Pseudomonadota > Alphaproteobacteria > Caulobacterales > Caulobacteraceae > Acaudatibacter. Next base: position 24,375 of record JBBRQK010000012.1, read on the forward strand.
CCCTGCCGCTACGACGTGAAGCAGCGAACCGGACCGGACGCGTGCCCGTTCAACGCGCTCTATTGGGACTTCATCGCCCGGCACATGACCAGGATCGGCGGCAATCCGAGGATGGCGCGCATGGTGCGAACCTACGAGACATTCGGCGCCGAGGAGCATCGGCGTATCGCGCACAGCGCCGCGTCCTTCCTGGCGACGCTGTGACAAAGACAAGGCACGCCAAGTCCAATCTGCCGCGGAAGATCTGCGCCGCCTGCGGTCGCCCGTTCGCCTGGCGCAAGAAATGGGCGCGCGACTGGGAGACTGTGAAAACCTGTTCGGAGCGCTGCAAGGGGATTCTGCGCCGATCACCCCAATCGGCGCTCTGTTGAACGACCGCTCAGGTGGCCTTGCCGCGCGCCACGGCGCGTTCAGAGGCCCGCCAGATCGCGGATGACCTGGGCGACCAGACTCGGATCGTCGCGCTGCACGAAATGTCCGCTCTCGGGCGCGGGCGTCAGCGTCGCGCGGGTGGACAGCCGCAGGAACTGGCGCTGCAGCCGGTCCCAACGTTGCTGCAATTCGGCGCGAAGGAGCGCCGGAACCATCGGGTTACGGGTGAACGTCGCCGCCGCGATCACGCGCAGCGGCAGCGCGCCGAGATCGTCGACGTCCCTGTCCTGGGCGAGGCTGGCGGGGAAGTCGATCCCTTCGGGGGTCGAGTTCCAGTCGCGCCAGCCGCCGGTCCAGAAGGCGCGGACCTCCGCCAGCGCCGGCGGCTCACCGACGGCCGGAGGCGGAAACGACGCGCCGAATATGTCGAACTGATCGGCGTGCAGCGAATCGACCAGCACCAGGCCCTTGACCTCGCCGCGCCGGCGTCGCGCCAACAGCCGCATCAACAGGCCGCCGAATGAGTGGCCGACCAGCAGGTAGGGGCCCTCGAGGTCGGCCCGGACCAGCAGCGCCTCCAGATCGTCGACCATGTCGGCCGCGGTGCGCGGTCTGGGCGCGGCATCGCTGGCGCCGCGATTGGCACGGTCGTAGCGAACGACGCGGGCGAACGACCGCACCTCGCGCTGCACGGCCGCCCATTCGACACTCTCGGCGCCGAGGCCGGTTTCGAGGATGATCGTCAGGGGGCCGTCGCCGCCGATGTCGAGCGCCAGCGACCGGCCACCGATATCGATGCGGTGCGTGGGGGCAAGCGATCTGTCGGCGACGGTGACGCGTTGATCTTCGGGGGCCATTGGAAATCTCCTGGAGGGCGACGAGCCAGGCTTTTCCGGCTTTCGGACCCACTGGGAAACTGGCGGCCCGCGTACTCCAGCCATACATCGGCGCATGGGCGCCGCGCCGGTCTGGGACCTGTATCGAAGCTTTCTGGCGGTCGCCGAGACCGGCAGCTTCACCGCCGCGGCGCGGCGGCTGAAGACGACGCAACCCACCGTCGGCCGCCAGATCGCGGCGCTGGAGGCGCAGCTCGGGGCCGCCCTCTTCACGCGTTCGCCGCGCGGCCTGGTGCTGACGTCGACCGGCCAGGAGGTGGTGGCTTCGGCCGAAACCATGGCGGCGGCGGCGGCGGCGGCGGAGCGCGGTTCATCGGCCGCGGCCGAGGGCGAAAGCGGCGCCGTTCGGCTTGCCGCGGGCGATCTGGGCGGTGTCGAAGTGCTGCCGCCGATCCTCGCGGACTTCTCCCAGGCGCATCCCCGCATCGAAGTCGAACTGGTGCTGTCGGCCCACAACGAAGACCTGCTGCGCGGCCACGCCGACCTTGCCGTGCGCCTCGCCCGCCCGACGCAACGGTCTCTGCTGGCGCGCAGGCTGGGGTCAGTGCGCGTCGGCCTGTTCGCTCACCGCCGCTATGTCGAGCGCTTCGGCCTGCCGCTCACGCTGGCCGACCTGCGGCTGCATCGGGCCATCGGGTTCGATCGCGATTTTCACGTCATGCGGACCAGCGGGCCCGTGGCGGCGGCGATGCGCCGCGAGGACTTCGGCTTTCGCACCGACAGTGTCGCCGCCCAGCTTGCCGCCCTGCGCGCCGGGATCGGCATCACCGCGTGCCAGCTGCCGATCGCGCGCCGCGATCCCGATCTGATCCCGGTGCTTGAAAACGAAATGTCGTTCGACCGCGAGGTCTGGCTGGTCATGCACGAGGATCTCCGCCGCCTGCGGCGTGTGCGGCTGCTTTTCGAGGCGCTCGACGATGGGTTGTCCAAATACCTGCGGAGCTAGGGGCCCGGTCGTTAGCGCCAGGTCCGCCGCCGCCGCCGCCGCGGTGACGCGCTGAGAATGCGCGGCCGCGGTGGCGGGCGTGGACGTGTGCGCCTAGAGTCGAGGAAACCGTCGGAAGGGACGCGCCGGGTGGGTATGGAAACCGAGGTGCTGGGCGGGTTGCGGCAGGCCTATGACGCGGCCGGCTGAGACCGCGTTCGAGCGCGCCGCTTACGTCGAATGACCGCCTATGCGGCCTTGTTGCGCGCCGTCAACGTCGGGGGAGTCGGCAGGCTGCCGATGGCGGTACTGGCCGACATCTGCGAAGCGGCGGGATTTACGCGGGTGAAAACCTTCATCGCCAGCGGGAACGTGGTATTTCGCAGCAACGACGATGAAGACGGCGTTCGGTCGGCCATCGAGAGCCGTTTGAAAACCCATGCCGGCAGGCCGGTCGGCGTGCTGGTACGGACAGCGGAGGAACTGGCCGGCGTCGTGGCCCGCAATCCGTTCGCCGATCACCCGGCAAGGAGCACGGTCGCCTTGTTCGTGGACGGGCCGCTCGCGTCGGACGCGCTGGAGAAGGCGACAGGCGTCGGGGGGGAACAATTCCGGCTGGGTCTGCGAGAAATCTTCATCGCCTACGGAGACGGGATGGGCGCCTCTCGACTGCGCATACCAGCCGCGAAAGCCGGCACGGCGCGCAACATCAACACGGTTACGACGTTGGCGCGGATGACGGCCGGCCTGGCTCTCGATTGAAATGCCGCCGCTTTCTCCAGTCGACGCAGGCCGAGCGTGCAGGTCGCCCGCGCTTCAAAGGCGACGACTTCTCGCAGACCGATATCAAGCGAGCCATTTGACGCCTGCAAGGCTCCGGCGGCGCCCGCACCGTGAGTCGCGGCGCCCACCGGTCGGGCGCGCCACAGTCTCGAGGGGCAGGAATCGATAACCTCAGTCATCATTCGTCGAGAACAGGAGGGCTCTGCCGTGCTGGGCTATTTTCGCCGTCTGCTGGATACCGACATGCTCTCGCCGCACGGCTTCTGCCTGCTGTGGCGGCCGGAGCTGCTGTGGACGCACATCATCTCCGACGCGCTGATCGGCGGCGCCTATATGACCATCCCGATCTCGCTGGCGGTGCTGCTCACGCGCCGCAAGGACATCCCGTTCGGCGGCGTCGTCTGGTCGTTCGCCCTGTTCATCACGGCGTGCGGCTTCACCCATTTCATGTCGATCTGGACCCTCTGGAACCCGGACTATGGGGCCGAGGCGCTGCTGAAGGCGGTGACGGCGGCCGTCTCGGTTCTCACGGCGATCATCCTGTGGCGGCTGATCCCGCTGGCCGCCAGCCTTCCCTCGCCGGCGCTGCTGCGACAGACCAACCTGGACCTGCGGCGGATGGTCGATGAACGCGACGCGGCCATCGCGACCCTGCGCGAAGAACAGCTCCAGAGGAGCCGGGCCGAGGAAGCGCTGGTGCAGGCGCAGAAGATCGAGGCGGTCGGGCAACTGACCGGCGGCGTGGCGCACGATTTCAACAACCTGCTCACCGTGATCATCGGCGGGCTGGACACCGTCAAGCGCAACGCCGGGGCCGACCCCGCGCGGGTGAACCGGGCCGCCGACATGGCGCTGCACGGCGCCCAGCGCGCCGCGGCCCTGACCTCGCGGCTGCTGGCGTTCGCCAGACGCCAGCCGCTCAATCCCAAGGCGCTGAAGATCAACGAGACCGTGCGCGATCTGGCGGACCTGCTGCATCGGACGCTCGGCGAAACAGTCGAACTCGAAACGGTGCTCGGCCAGCGCGTGTGGCCGATCGAGGCCGACCAGAACCAGCTCGAGAGCGCGATCGTGAACCTGGCCGTCAACGCGCGGGACGCCATGCCGAACGGCGGCCGGCTGACCATCGAGACCGCCAACGCCGAGCTCGACGAGAGCTATGTCCAGACCGACGCGGAGGTCATTCCGGGCCAGTACGTCATGATCGCGGTGTCGGACAGCGGCGGTGGAATGTCGAAGGAGACCCTGGCCCGCGTGTTCGAACCCTTCTTCACCACCAAGGAGGTCGGCAGGGGCACCGGGCTGGGCCTCAGCATGGTCTATGGCTTCGTGAAACAATCCGGCGGCCACGTGACGATCCACAGCGAGGTCAGCGAGGGCACGACCGTCAAGCTCTACTTTCCGCGGTTTCAGGGCGCGGTCGCCGAACGTGGGCACGAACTCGAGAAGGCCGTGCCTCGCGCGACGCCCGGCGAGGTCGTGCTGGTCGTCGAAGACAACGACGAGGTCAGGGCCTTCAGCACCATGACCCTGCGGGATCTCGGCTACAGCGTCCTGGAAGCGGCGAACGCCGAGGAGGCGCGGTCGCTACTCGAGGGCGGCGCGCGGATCGACCTGCTGTTCACCGACGTCGTCCTGCCGGGCCTGAACGGCCGCGAACTCGCCGACCGGGCGGCGAGCCTGCGCCCCAGCCTGCCGGTGCTGTTCACGACCGGCTATTCGCGCAACGCGATCGTGCACCACGGGCGCCTCGACGCGGGGGTCAACCTGCTCAGCAAGCCCTTCACCGTCGAGCAACTAGCCAACCGCGTGCGGGCTGTGCTGGAAAAATGACGCCGGTGGCCGCGGGGTCTGCGGCGACCGCGCGCCGGCCCGGATTTCAGAGGTGACCGGCAGGCTGAGGGGAGGGTGAACGGGCCACGGTGTCAGGTCTCCGCGCTCGCATAGCTTCGCAGCAGGTTGCCGAGAAGCTGGTTGGGGAAACGGCGATTGAGCAGGATCGCATAGAAGCGCTCGGTGAGCTGCGGGATGCGGCAATGCTCAAGCAGCACGCCTGATTCCAGTTCGTCGCGCACGACGATCGGCGGCGCCAGGGTCACGCCTTCGCGCTCTCGGGCCAGCAGGCGGAGCATGGCCATGTCATCCACCTCGGCAAGGATGATCGGGCGTATGCCGGCAAGGCTCAACAGGTGGTCGAAGCCGACCCGGATGTCGCTGTCGAGGCTCGGAAGCAGGATCGGCTCTGTGCGCAAATGGTCGGGAAAGCGGAGCGGGGCCTTGCCCGGCCTCGGCCGCCCGACCAGGCTTACGGGCTGTTCGTTCAGGAGGTGATTGCGAAAAGGCGCGCGGGCGTCTCTCGGGGCGGCGCTGTTGGAGAGAACCACATCGACGGCGTGGGCTTCGAGCTGGGCGAGCAGGTCGCGTATGGGGCCGGAGCGCACGATCAATTCGACGTCGGCGCGACCAACCAGGGGGCGCAGGAACTCGAGCTGGAAGTTGCGTGACAGCGTGGTCAGCGCGCCGACCCGCAGTATCTGGCGACTTGCCAAGGGCCGCCCGTCCAGAGTGCTCATCAGCTCGTCGCCGGCCTGGAAGACGGTGTCGGCATAGTCGAGCGCGATCCGGCCGGCCTCGGTCAGGACGAGCCGCCGGCGCACCCGATCGAACAAAGGCTGGCCCATCTGATGCTCGAGTTTCTGGATCTGCACCGAGAGCGCCGACTGCGATAGGTTCAGCCGCTCGGCCGCCCGGGTGAGGCTGCCTTCGTGCGCGACCGCCCAGAAATAGCGCAGGTGGTTGAAGTTCAGGCTCCGCATATCGTTCTATGAAACAGAACGAGATGTCCGAAACAATGAAATTTTCCAAAGGTTGAACGGCGTCTACCGTTCTTCGACGCGTGTGGCGACTCGAGGAGGAAGACCTTTGCCGCTTGATCTGACGCCCTACGCCGCACCCCTGGCGCTGCTGCCGAGCGCGGCCGTGGGCGTCCTGAGCGCCGGCCGCGGGTCCCGGATGCTGCCCAAGCTGGCGGAGGCGTCGGCATTGGTCGCCGTCGTAATAGCCGCAATGTCCGCGGTCCTGCTCGTCCTGCACGGCCCCGGGGACAGCCGCCTGATCGGGCTGGCCGGCATCGGCCTTTCGATCCGGCTGGACGTCGTCAGCGTCGTGATGCTGCTGCTCGTCTCGTTCATCGGCTGGGTCGTCACGCGCTACACCGCCACCTATCTGGACGGTGAGCCGCGGCAGGGCGCCTTCACCGGCTGGCTCTGCATGGCGCTGGCCTCGGTGCTCGTGCTGGTCCTCTGCGGCAACCTGATCCAGCTCGTTCTGGCCTGGGTAGCGACGAGCCTCTGTCTGCACCGGCTGCTGCTGTTCTATCCGGAGCGGATCGCCGCGCGGCGGGCGGCGGCCAAGAAGTTCGTCACCGCGCGGATCGGCGACGTGGCGCTCCTCATAGCGGCGATGCTGCTCACGGTGGCCTACGGTACGGCCGAAATCGGACCGATCCTGACCGCCGCGCGCTCGGGCAGCGGCGGCGCTCCGGCGATCGGCGCGGCGGGCTTCCTGGCGGCGGCGGCGCTGTTGAAATCGGCCCAGTTTCCTCTGCACGGCTGGCTGACGGAGGTGATGGAAGCGCCCACGCCCGTCTCGGCGCTCCTGCACGCCGGTGTCATCAATGCCGGCGGTTTCCTGCTGATCCGCTTCGCGGACGTAATGTTGCTCGCGCCCGTCGTACTGGCCGTCCTGGTCATCATCGGCGGGTTCACCGCCCTCTTCGCCGGGCTGGTGATGCTGACCCAGCCGGCGGTGAAGACCTCGCTCGCATGGTCGACGGTCGCCCAGATGGGCTTCATGATTTTGGAGTGCGGGCTGGCGCTGTTCCCGCTGGCCCTGCTGCACATCGTGGCGCACTCGCTCTACAAGGCTCATTCGTTCCTGGCCTCCGGCGGCGCGGTCGAGCAGATCGCCGCCAACCGTCGCCCGGGCCCCGTCGCCATCCCCAAGGCGGGGGCCGTCGTCCGCGCCTTCGTCCTCGCGCTGGCGATCTATGCGATCGTCGGTTTCGGTTTCGGGTTCCAGCACAAGTCGCCGCAGGCGATCGCGTTGGGCGCGATCCTGATCTTCGGGGTGGCCTATCTGCTTGCCCAGGGGCTGGCGGACGCCGCGCCGCGGGCCCTGACCCGGCGCGCCCTGGTCTACGCCGTCGCCACAACCGTCGGCTATTTCGCGCTTCAGGCGTTCGCAGCCTGGTTGACGTCCGGCGCGCTGCCACCGGCGCCGCCGCCAGGGCCGCTGGAATGGACGCTGATCGTCCTTGCGTTGGCCAGTTTCGGTTTCGTGGCGGGCGTCCAGGCGATGTTTCCGCTCTGGGCGTACCACCCGGCCGCGGCAGGACTGCGCGTGCATCTGTCCAACGGCTTCTACGCGAACGCCGTGTTCGACCGGTTGCTCGGCGGCTGGCGGCTGCGCGATGCAACCTGATCCCTTCGGAGACAGACCCATGACGACCGCCTGGCCTTCATTCGGCCGCGAGGCGCGGGATCTGGAGGCGGCCGCCGATCGAGCCGCCCGGGCGATTCCGCCCGCCTGGCCGTTGGCGTCGAGCGTCGCGGTGAACCCGTTCCTTGGCCAGACCCACGAAGATCTCGCCACGGTCGCCGCCCGGCTGGCCCGGGTGGCGGGGTTGGCGGTCACGATGCCACGAAGCTGGTACCGGGAGCGGATCGCCGACGGCGCCATGACCGACGCCGATCTTTCGCACGCGCTGGCTGGCGCCCGGGCAGCGATGCGCCCCGCGAGCGTCGCGGCGTTGAAATCAGCGGCGCGGGCATCGACGCCCGCGATCGTGGCTGCGCCCACCGTCGCGGACCTCGCGGCGGAGGCGTCAGGGATCGACTGGCCGGGTCTGATCGCCGAGCGTTTCGGCGCCTGGGCGGCTGGATATCTCGACCAGGGACAGGCGCTCTGGGCCGCGCCACGCGGCAAAGGCGCCTACGCCGCCTGGCGGGCGGTCGCGACCCACGATCTGACGCCCGAGATCGTCGGCCTCTCGGGCTTTGCGAGCCATGTCTCGGAGGCGCCGGAGAGGGCGGCTCACGTCGTCGAGGGGGTCGTGCAGCGGCTCGCCATCCCGGCCGAGGCCGTGGAAACCTATTTTCACCGGATGCTCATGACGCTTGGCGGCTGGGCGCACCTTGCGCGCTATCGGCTCTGGCAGGCGGAACTCGGCGGCGGCGCGGACTCGACCCTCACCGACTTTCTGGCGATCCGCCTGATCTGGGAAGCGGCCCTGTTCGATCGCTACGAGCGCCAGATCGGTGGGCGCTGGCGGGCCGTCGTCGAAACGCACGCCTCGCCCGTCATACCGACCATCGATCAGGTCGTCGACGTGATCCTGCAGGAAGCGTCAGAACGGGCGGCGCAACGAAGGCTGGCTGAAATGCTCGCGGCGCCGGGTAAAGGGACGTCGGAAACCCGGCCCGCGCTTCAGGCCGTCTTCTGTATCGACGTGCGGTCCGAAGTGTTCCGGCGGGCGCTCGAAGCCGTGGACCCGGCGATCCAGACCCTGGGATTTGCCGGCTTCTTCGGCCTGACGGCTTCACATCGCCGCTTCGCGTCGGACGTGAGGGAACACCGGGCGCCCGTACTCGTCGACCCTGGCATGACGACCTGTTCGGGCGGCTGCGGGGATGCCGCGTCGGACCACTCAGCGCGGTTGAAGGCGCGCGCGAAGCGCGCGTGGGGCCGGTTCAAGCTGGCCGCCGTTTCGTCCTTCGCTTTCGTCGAGGCGACCGGCCCGATCCATGCTTTCAAGCTCGTGAGCGATGCTCTGGGAGGTCGTGCGCGGCCCGCGCCGAACGATCCCGCCCCGCGCGCCGATCCCAGTCTGGATCCGGCGACCCGGACAAAGGCGGCCGAGACGGTGCTGCGGGCCATGTCGCTGACGAGCAACTTCGCGCGGCTCGTGGTCCTGGCGGGACACGGGGCTGTTGTCGTCAACAACCCCCATGCCAGCGGGCTGCAGTGCGGCGCCTGCGGGGGCTTTTCCGGCGAGGTCAACGCACGGCTCCTGGCCGACCTGTTGAACGACGCCGAGGTGCGCGGCGGCCTGGTCACGCTAGGGATCGAGATACCGTCGGACACCCTGTTCGTCGCGGCGTTGCACGATACGACGACCGACACCGTCACGTTCTACGCCGATGATCGCGTTTCCGCGACGCATCGGGCCGACCTGAACAACGCGGGGTCGTGGTTCGCGGCCGCAGGCAAGAGCGCGCGGTGCGAGCGCGCGCTGCGCCTGCCCCGGGCGGCCGGCGAGCGCAGCCTCGATCGGCGCGGCCGCGACTGGGCCGAGGTGCGGCCGGAATGGGCCCTTGCAGGCTGCAATGCATTCATCGCGGCGCCGCGCCGGCGCACCTCGGGCAAGAACCTCGAAGGCCGCGCCTTCCTGCATGACTATGACTGGAACGCGGACAACGGGTTCGGCGTGCTGGAACTGATCCTGACGGCGCCCGTGGTCGTCGCGAGCTGGATCAGCCTGCAATATTACGGATCGACCGTCGCGCCCGAGATCTTCGGCGGCGGCAACAAGCTCCTGCACAACGTCATCGGCGGAATGGGCGTCGTGGAGGGCAACGGCGGCCTGATGCGCGCGGGTCTGCCCTGGCAGTCCGTCCACGACGGCGATCGCTACATCCACGAGGCGCTTCGCCTTTCGGTCTGTATCGAAGCGCCGCGCGCGGCGATGACCTTGATCCTCGACCGGCGCCCGGACGTGCGCGCGCTGTTCGACAATCGTTGGCTGCACCTGTTCGCGCTCGACGATGCCGGCCGAATTGCCTGGCGATACACCGGTGATTCGGTCTGGGAACCGATCCCGACGGACGGGCGGGCGATCTCTCTGCCGGAAATGGCGGCCTGACCGATGGAGCCGGCGGGGAACGGCGCGGCGCGGCCGTCGAGCATTTCACACCTCGGGCGTCTCGAATCCGAGGCGATCCATATTCTGCGCGAGGCAGTCGCCGAGGCGCGCAACCCGGTGATGCTGTTCTCCGCGGGCAAGGACAGCACCGTGATGGCGCATCTCGCCTTGCGAGCCTTCCATCCCGGCAAGCCGCCGTTCGCGTTGCTGCACATCGATTCCACCTGGGAGTTCCAATCGCTGCTCGCGTTTCGTGACGCGTTCGCGCGGGATCATGGTTTCGAACTGATCGTCCACGCCAACGAAGCGGGGCGGGCCAGGGGGATCAATCCCTTCGATCATGGCGAGCGCTACACCTCGATCATGCGCACAGAACCGTTGAAAACCGCGCTCGATCAGGGCGGCTATGACGTCATTTTCGGCGGCGCGAGGCGCGACGAGGAGAAATCGCGGGCCAAGGAGCGGGTCTTCTCCATCCGGAGCGCGCGCCACGGCTGGGATCCCAGGCAGCAAAGGCCAGAACTGTGGCGCCTCTACAATACACGCCTCGCCGCAGGCCAGTCGGCGCGGGTCTTCCCGCTGTCGAACTGGACCGAGGCCGACATCTGGAGCTACGCGCTGCTGCACCGCATCCCGCTGGCGCCGCTCTATTTTGCTCGAGCCAGCCAGGTCGTCGAGCGTGATGGCGCATGGCTGGTGGTCGATGATCCCGCTCGCATGCGCTTTCGAAGCGGCGAAACGACGAGCGAACGCACGGTTCGTTTCCGCACGCTCGGATGCTGGCCCGTGACGGCCGCGATCGAGTCGCAGGCGTCCGACCTCTTCGCCATTGTTCGCGAAACGCTGGGCGCGGCCAACTCCGAGCGGCAGGGCCGTATCGGCGACAGCGAGGACGGAGGTTCGCTCGAACAGAAGAAGCGGGAAGGCTATTTCTGATGGGCGCCAACTCACAGGGTGATGCTGGCGTCGCCCGGCTCAGCCGAGGCCGAACTGGCGCCGCGCTGCGCGGGGGAGTTTCGCGGCGACCAACTGGTACGAGGCGCGCACATGGTCGAGCAGCTCGTCGTCGTCCATTCCAGGCGACGCATGGTGTTGAATCCAGCTCAGGCCACGCGACGCCATGTAGGGCGCGGGCCGAAGGCCGGGTCGGCCCTTCAGCGCTTCGAACGCCAACTGGCTCACCTTGAACGTGATACCGACGCCGTCGCGGTTCCAGCCCCCGATCGCGAACACCTTCCCGCCGACCTTCCAGACGTGCGAGCCGCCCCATTGCACACAATAGGTGGTCGCTGGCAGCTCGCGGCAATAGTCGTTGAACGTGTCGTAGGTGATCTTCGTCTCCAGGTCATTGTCGGGGCGCGAATAGAGTAGTCAGGCGCCGTCGTGACAGGCGTTCACCGAGTCCGACTCTTTGGGCCGCAGGCTGGCGATGCGCAGGGCACTGTACCGACCGCAGACATCCCGGATCCTCAGTGCTGGATCTCCCGGCCCGCACGAGGCCGGGCGGATCGATCCGCCATGCTGGTCAGGCGCGCCAGTAGCCGTTGGCGGCGGCGATGGTGGCGAACTCCACCGCGATGACGTGGCTGGAGGCGATCAGGCCGTAGGGATCGTGCGCATATTGCGCGCGGCCGTTGGTCAGCACCTCCAGTTCCTTCTGCATGGCATGAATGGAGTGGCGCGCCAGGGTGATGGCGAGGGCGCGTCCTTCCTCCGGCGAGGCGGTGATCAGGGTGTTTCCAGGGACCAGGGGCCTGGTGGGAACGTCGGTCACGGGGTCTGTCCTTCTGCGGGCGGCGGCTCCGCCGAGGGCGAGTATGTCACGGAAGTTCGTACTTCCGATGACGCCCTGAGGTGGCCGGGGCGAGGTTGGTGGGCGGGGCCGGCTTATCCGTCCGTGTTGGGGCTTATTTGACGCCGCAGGGCGGCGTTCTGGTCCTCGAGTTCGCCGATCCGCGCCTCGAGCCCAGCGACGACGGCGGCGACCTCGTCGGCGTTGATCTTCTGCGGGATGTGCTGAGGGCAATTGGTATCCCACGCCGCCACCTCGAACAGGATCGCCTGCTGGGGCCGGGCGCGATAGTTCTGCGGCATCAACCGCGCAATCAGGGCCGGATCATCGGTAACTATCCGCGCCTTGCCCCAGACCTTGATCCGGCGGCGGTGCGCATAGTCCATCAGGAAGAGAAAGGCCTTGTCGTTTTCGGCAAGATTTCCGGTCGAGATATACTGCTGATTGCCGGTATAGTCGGCAAAGCCGAGCGTGTGGCGGTCGATCACGCGGATGAAGCCCCGAGGCCCGCCGCGGTGCTGGGCATAGGGCTGACCGCTCGCGTTGGCGGTGGCGAGATAGGCGGTATCCACGCCGGCCAGGAAGTGCGCCAGATCCTCCGTGACGTCGGTCTGGAAACCTCCCCGCGCCTCCATCCTGGCATAGGCCGCCCGCGAGCCGCGCGCCGTCTGGACGTCCTTGACGGCGGGGGTGAAGGCGATGTCGCTGGCCGGGTCCGTCATGATGACCTCCATGGATGTCCGATCGATGGAACCAGGGGGCGCCGGCGGCCAGGCCGGCGCCCCGAAGCTCACTTTCCCGCCTTGACCGTCTCGTCGTAGAAGGCCTTCATCCTGGCGGCGATGAAAGGGGCGTTGTCCTCCGCCGCGAAGTGGCCTGCGTTCAGCCGATACATCTCGGCCTTGGGGAGGTCGCGAAGATAGGCTTCGCCGCCTTGCGGCGTGAAGAACGGATCATGCTGGCCCCAGAAAATGATCGTCTTGGGCTGATGATCGCGCAGGAACTTTTCCCACACCGGATAGAGTTCGGCGTTCTTGCGATAGTCGTAGAACAGGTCGAGGTTCAGCCGCACGTGGCCGGGCCGCGCCATGACGCCATAGTCGTACTCCCAGTTGTCCGGGCTGATCAGCTCGGGATGCGCCGCGCCGGCAAGGTAAATGCCCTTGATGCCATCGTGCGTGAGGAAGGCGGCGAGCGGCTTCTCGTTCTCGGCCGAGCGATCGAGCCACAGCTTCTTGCGGAAGCCGTCCCACGCGGCCGAAAATCCTTCGGGATAGGCGTTGGTGTTCTGGATGATCAGCCAGTCGAGCTTGGCCGGCGCCTTGGTGACGATGCGGAATCCGACCGGGCCGCCATAATCCTGGGCGTAGAGTCCGAAATGGTCGAAGCCCTTGGCGGCGAGCAGCTTTCCGGTCGTGTCCGCCAGCTTGTCGAAGGTGTAGTCGTAGCTCGCGGGATCGGGAGCGTCGCTGGCCCCAAAGCCTTGATAGTCCGGCGCGATGACGTGGAAGCGGTCGGACAGTTGGTCGATCAGCTTGCGATATTGATGGCCCGAGGCCGGGAAGCCCATCAGGAGCACGAGTTTGGGCGCCTCGGGATCGCCGGCTTCGCGGTAGGCGATGTTCAGGCCGTCGACGACCATCGAGCCGTAGGTGACGTCGTGGGTCGAGACGGTGGGCGTATGCACCGTCATGGCGTTCGCGACAGGCGATGGCGACGCGGCGAAGGGAGCGCCGGTCATCAGGGCGCCGGCCAAGAGGGCCGCGCGAAACGGCGTGGAGACGTGAAGGCGGGTCATGGTTGCTCCTTGAGCTGAGAGGGATCGCATCGAGCCGTGCGGCCATGATCGGCCGGTCCACGAGAGATAGACGCAACCCCATGCTTCCGGTATCCAACGGATTGGGGAATCAGCATTCCACTTTTCGGGAGCATGGGTGGATCGGTTCGAGGCCATGCGGACGTTGGTCGCGGCGGTCGACGGCGGCAGCCTGTCGGCCGCGTCGCGCGCGCTGCGCACGCCGCTGGCGACCGTCAGTCGCCGGGTGTCGGATCTGGAAACGCACCTCGGAACGCAGTTGCTCGTCCGATCGAGCCGCCGCCTGTCGCTGACCGAGGCGGGGCGCGCCTATGTCGTGGCCGCACGGCGCATCCTCGACGACCTCGACGACGCCGAACGTGGCGCGGCGGGCGAATATCGTGCGCCACGCGGTCACCTGTCGATCACCGCGCCGGTCATGTTCGGGCGGCTGCACGTCGAGCCGGTCATCCTCGACTTCCTCGACGCCCATCCCGATATCACCGCACGGCTGACGCTCGCCGACACTGTCATCAACCTGATCGACGACCATGTCGATGTCGCGATCCGGGTCGGCCCGCTGCCCGACAGCAGCCTCGTCGCGGTGCGCCTGGGCGCGATCCGCTGGGTCGTCTGCGCCAGTCCAGACTACTTGAAAGCGCGCTCGATTCCCGCGACGCCCGCAGGCCTGGACGGTCATGACTGCATCGCCTTCGAAGGCCTCTATTCCTCGGTCGCCTGGACATTCGTGGTCGAGGGCGAGCCTGTCACGGTCCCGGTGCGCCCGCGCTTCGCGGTCAATACGGCCGACGCCGCGATCAACGCCGCCATCGCGGGGGCTGGCGTCACCCGCGTCCTGTCCTACCAGGTCGCCCGGGCGGTCGAAGACGGAACCCTGGAAATCCTCTTGCGCGGCTTCGAACCCGAGGCGCTGGCCGTCCATCTGATCCACGCGGCACAGCCATTGCTGCCGCTCAAGCTGCGCGCCTTTCTCGACTTCAGCGCGCCACGATTGAAACTCAGTCTTGCCGACCAACGCATGACTGCGGACAGAAGCTCACGAGCCGTCGACGTTTCAGGCGAGAGGGATGAGAACCATGATCTTCGAGCGGATATCGGCCGGGGGTTGCCTGTCCTACCTCGTCGGCTGTGATGAGACCCGGTCGGCGGCTCTGATCGATCCGTCGGCGTCGCGGATCGACACCTACCTTGGCCTCGCCGCGCGAGACGGCCTGCGCCTGCGCTATGTGATCGACACTCACACCCACGCCGACCACTTTTCAGCCAGCCGTGAACTGAGCGAGCGGCTGGGCGTGCCGACGGTGATGCATCGCGCAGCGCCCGAGCCCTATGCCGGATTCCGCCTCGGCCACCTGGAGATCCTGCGTGTCGGCGAGCTGCGTCTGCAGGCCCTGCACACGCCAGGCCATACCGCCGACTCGATGTGCGTCACCGTGGGCGACCGGGTCTTCACCGGCGACACGCTGCTGATCGGGGGAACGGGCCGCACCGATCTTCCCACCGGCGATGCGGCCGCCCTGCACCACAGCCTGTTTCAGGTTCTGCTGCGACTGGCGCCGGAGACGACGGTGTACCCAGCGCATGACTACAAGGGGCGAGACCACACGACCATCGGGGCGGAGCTCGAGGCCAATCCGCGGTTGCAGGTGCGCGATCTGGCCGCCTTCGTCGAGATGATGGGGCATCTGAACCTGGCGGCGCCAACCCATCTGACCGAGGCTTTGCGGACCAACATCAGCGGTGGCCGCACCGTCGCGCAACTGCTGTCGGACGCGGCCGCCTCCATCCCGTTCATGTCGATCGAGGCGCTGAGGGCGCGACTCGAGAGCGGCGATCTGGGCCTCGTTCTGCTGGACGTGCGCGAAAAAGAGGCCTTCGACGCTGGTCATGTGCCCGGCGCCCGCCACCTCCCGCGCGGCCAGCTCGAGCTGAGGGTCGACGCCGAACTGCCCGACCCCACCGCCCACATCCTGGCGGCGTGCGAGCATGGGTGGATTTCCACCCTGGCGGCCGCCACCCTGCGTCAGCTGGGCTATATGCACGCCACCGCGCTCGACGGCGGTCTCGCCGAGTGGCGCGCCGCCGGGCTGCCGATGGTCGGCTAGGCGACGGCCGACCGGCGGGCGCCGGCGCGAACTTCCCGGGCGACGAGGTAGAACAGCGGGCCAAACGAGCCGGCGACCAGGGTCAGGATGATGAACGGCCAGGCGGCGAGGCCCCGCTCGCGCGCGTCCCGGACCATCCAGCCGCAGGCGAGTAGGCCCATGATCACCAGGTCGGCCAGGACCTGAGCTTCGCCCCAACTGCGGAAGTGCGGAGCGAGGATGCCGAAATAGCCCACCTGCATCAAGGCCCGGGTCGAGAGCACGCCAAAGGCGAGAATGACGGCGACAAGAGCGATCAGGCGAGCGGGCATGACGAAACCTCCAGTTGGTGTCGCCCAAACCATGCTGGCCTGACGCGGGGCGCGCAATTACCTGCGAGGTCGTTGCCGGGCCCCCGCCGCGGCGCGACAATCGCGCGCGAAACGGGAGTTCACGCCGTGTCGATTTCCATGCTCCCCGATCGCGATGCCGGGCTGGGTGACTTTCCCGATCTGCTGAAGCGCTGGCGCCAAAAACGCCGCCTGTCGCAACTCGACCTGGCGCTTTCGTCGGGCGTGTCGCAGCGCCACGTCAGTTTTCTGGAATCGGGCCGCGCCAGGCCCAGCCGAAGCATGGTGCTGCGGCTGAGCGAAACCCTCGAGGTGCCGCTGCGAGAGCGCAACGACTGGCTCACCTGCGGCGGCTTCGCACCGGCCTTCACCGCCCGAGCGCTCGACGACCCGCGCATGGCCCAGGTGATGGGGGCCGTGCGCATGCTGCTGGCCAACCACGCGCCGTTTCCGGCCATCGCCGTCGATCGCGCCTGGAACATCCAGCTTTCGAACCCGCCGTTCGACGCCCTGAGCGCGTTGATCGGAGGCGATGTCTGGGCGCGGGTCGGCGGCCCGGGTCGCAACCTGATGCGCCTGTTCTTCCATCCGGCCGGCATCCGCCCGCTCGTCACCAACTGGGCGGAGATCGCGCCCCTGCTCTGGCGCCGCGCCCGGCGGGAGGCCGACGCGCTGGGCGGCGAAGAGATGAAGCGCGTGCTTGCCGAACTCGCGCCGCATCAGGACGCCGAGACCCTGTGGTCGGGGCAGGGCGCGGCTCTGGTCCCGGTGATGCCGCTGCGGATCGAAAAGGATCGCGTGCGCCTCTCCCTGTTCACCGTGATCGCGACGTTCGGCACGGCTCAGGACATCACCGCCGACGAGCTGCGCATCGAGAGCCTGTTCCCCGGCGACGACGCCACCGAACGCCTGTTCCGCGCCGCCGCCCCGCGCTAGACGCCCTGGCATGGGGCGAACCGTGCTCATCTATGGGCTCGCGCTGGCGATGGGGGCGCTGGCCCTGCGCTGGCTGCATGAGGCGCTGTGGCGCGCCGGCTCGTCC
Organism: Caulobacterales bacterium; assembly: GCA_038226475.1. Lineage (GTDB taxonomy): Bacteria > Pseudomonadota > Alphaproteobacteria > Caulobacterales > Caulobacteraceae > Acaudatibacter. The sequence continues at coordinate 41,357 of JBBRQK010000012.1, forward strand.
GGCGAGATCTATGTCGCCATCGTGGCGGCGGCGTTCATGGGGCTGGGCGTCTGGCTGGGCATGCGCGGGCTGCGGCCGGCCCCGGCGCCTGCGGCTTTCGAACCCAACCGCCTCGCCCAGGCCTCGCTCGGCATCACCGAGCGCGAGTACGAGGTGCTGCGCCTGGTGGCGTCCGGGCGCTCCAACAAGGAGATCGCCGGCCGGCTGAAGGTCTCTCCCAACACGGTCAAGACCCACGTCGCGCGCCTGTTCGAAAAACTGGAGGCGTCCCGGCGCACCCAGGCGGTGCTGCGGGCGCGCGACCTGGGCCTGATCCCCTGATCGCGGCCCCGATTAGGGGTGATTTGCGGCGGATCACCCTTTTGGGCGATTGCCGAGACAGCGCGGCGGGCGGCGTGATCCGGGCATCGGTCGCAACCTCTCCGGAGAGACATCCCATGATCCGCACCCTCCTCTCCTTCGGGGCCGCCGCCGGCCTCGTCGTCGTCCTGCCCATGGCCGTCGCCCTGGCCGCTCCCGGCGCCAGTGGCGCGATCGAGACGCCGCTGGCCGGCTATCTGGTGATGATCCTGGCGCTCAGCCTGATCTTCATCGGCGTCAAGCGCCATCGCGACCTGGCTCTCGGCGGCGTGATCCGCTTTGGTCCCGCGTTTCTGGTTGGCCTGGGCATCGGCGCCCTGGCCAGCGTCGTCTATGTGATCGGGTGGGAAATCTCCCTGGCCGCGACCCACTTCGCCTTCGTGGACAGCTACGCCCGCGCCACGCTGGACGCGGCCCGCGCCAAGGGCGCCTCGCCGGCCGCCCTCGCCCGCGTCGCCGACCAGATGGCGAGCTTCAAGGCCCAGTACGCCGATCCGCTCTATCGCCTGCCGATGACCTTCGTGGAGATCTTCCCGGTGGCCGTCGTGATTGCCCTGATCTCCGCCGCCCTGCTGCGGAACAGCCGCTTCCTCCCGGCGCGTCGCCGCGCCGCCCGGACCGCCGCCTCGGCCTGAGCGCGGGCGATCAGGGCGCGAGGGGAATCATCACCTCGTTGCGGCGCATGAACCAGGGGGTCCAGGGCGGATCATATTGGGCCAGGGCCGCGGGGCCGGCGGCGGTGAGACGCCGGGCGGCGACGAAGGCGACCAGCTCGGCGGTCTTGGCGGCCACGTCGGTCGGCTCGGCCAGGCCGGAGAACCGAAGCACCGCCAGGCGGGCGGGGGGCAGGGCCTTCAGCCGGATTTGCGGGTCGCGCGGCCTGGGCAGCGCGCCCAGTTCATACGCTTTGGGCATGGTGAAGCGCACCAGCCAGCCCCCGCCCTGTTCGATCTGGGTGACGGGCGCGGTCATGGCGATGCTCCGGCTCGCTGCGTTGCCGCCGAAGATGTAGCCGGCCAGGAGCCGGAAACCCCGGTTGACCGCCGCCTTCTGGCCGCCCGGCACGACCACCTCCGCCGCCACCAGGGCGGGGTAGTCGCGCACCTCGAATTCACCCTGGCGAAACTCGGTCCTGAACGAGGGCTCTTCCACCGCCATCGCACGGCTCCCCATTAAGGCGAGAGCCGCCGCGACGACCCATCCGATACGCTTCATCGTCGCCGCCCGCTCCTTGGCAAAGCCGAAGCCTAGCATTCGTCGATCGTGAGGGCGATCGAGGCTTGACTCATACCGACCAGTCGGTATGCATCGCGTATGCCGTCGTCCGCCGCGATCACCGCCCCACCGGAGACCGCCCGCGTGAAGCTGCTGCGGGCGGCGATGGCGACCATCCGGGCCAAGGGCTACAGCGCCACCTCGGTGGACGAGCTGTGCGCCGGCGCGGGCGTGACCAAGGGGGCGTTCTTCCACCATTTCGCCAGCAAGGAGGCGCTGGCGGTCGCCGCCGCCGAGTGTTGGTCGCAAACTACCGGCGCCCTCTTCGCCGCCGCGCCCTACCACCATCACCCCGACCCGCTTGACCGGGTGTTGGGCTATATCGAATTTCGCGCCTCGCTGATCGACGGGCCGGCCGAGGCGTTCACCTGCCTGGTGGGCACCATGGTGCAGGAGGCCTTCGGCGCCAGCCCCGCGATCCGCGCGGCCTGCCGGGCCAGCATCATGGGTCACGCCCAGACCCTGGAAGCCGATATCGCCGCCGCCATGGCGGAGCGCGGGGTCCTCGGTGTCACCGCCCGATCGCTGGCGCTGCATACCCAGGCGGTTCTGCAGGGGGCCTTCATCCTGGCCAAGGCCGAGGGCGACCCAGCCCCCGCTCTCCAGAGCATCGAGCACCTGACGCGCTATTTCACCCTGTTGTTTCGACCCCAGAGCTGAAAGGAGACTTAAGATGACCACCTCACCCAGCCATTTCATCTGGTACGAGCTGATGACCAGCGACGCCGACGCCGCGGCGAAATTCTATGGCCACGTCGTGGGGTGGACCGCGGAGGACGCCGGCGCGCCTGGGGTGGACTATCGACGCTGGTCGATCGGCGGCGAAGGCGTCGGCGGTCTGATGACCCTGCCGGCCGAGGCGGCGCGGGGCGGCATGCGGCCGGCGTGGCTCGGCTATGTGAACGTCGCCGACGTCGATGCCGCGGTGGCGGCGCTCCATGCGGCCGGCGGCGCCGTGCATAGGCCGGCCTGGGACGTTCCAGGCGTCGGGCGCATGGCCATGGTGTCCGATCCGCAGGGCGCGGCGTTCTATGTCATGACCCCGATCGGCGCCGGACCGAGCCCAGCTTTCGCGCCAAAGCGGCCCGGCCACGGCGGCTGGCACGAACTGCATACGAGCGACTGGGAGGCCGCAATCGGCTTTTATGGCGCCCGGTTTGGTTGGGGACGATCGGACACGTTCGACATGGGACCGATGGGAACCTACCAGCTGTTCAACGCCGGCGGCGAGGCCATCGGCGGCATGATGAACAGCCCCACTTTTCCCCAACCGGCCTGGCTATACTATTTCAACGTCGAGGACATCGAGGCGGCCAGGACCCGGGTCGAGACCGCCGGCGGCGCCGTCATCAACGGCCCGCACCAGGTTCCCACAGGCGACTGGATGATCCAGGCGAGCGATCCACAAGGGGCGATGTTCGCCCTGCTAGGTCCCAAGACCGCTGGAGGGGCCGCCTGATGTCGAAGATAGCTCCCTGCCTGTGGTTCGACGGCCAGGCCGAGGAGGCAGCCCGTTTCTATGTTTCGATCTTCCCGGACGCCGCGATCGGCAACGTCTCACACTATGGCGACGGGGCGCCCTTTCCCAAGGGAACGGCGCTGGTGGTGGAGTTCACCCTGGCGGGGCAGCGCTATCAGGCGCTGAACGGCGGGCCGCAATTCTCCTTCAGCGAAGCGGTCTCGCTGTCGATCTCGTGCCAGGACGCCGCCGAGGTCGACCACTATTGGACCGCCCTGACCGCCGGCGGCGAGGAGTCGGTCTGCGGCTGGCTCAAGGACCGGTACGGCCTTTCCTGGCAGGTCGTGCCCGCGGGCCTGGGTGAGCTGCTTTCCGACCCTGATCCCGCGCGCGCCGGCCGAGCCATGAAGGCGATGATGGGCATGAAGAAACCCGACCTCGCCGCCATGCGCGCGGCGGCCGACGGAGAGGCGGCATGACCGGCGCCGCGTTCGAGCTCGCCGTCGAATGCTTCATCGCGGCGCCGCCGGAGCGGGTATTCGAGGTCTGGACGCGGCGGCTGGAGGAATGGTGGGCGCCCCGGCCGTGGACGACCCGGCTGATCGAGCTGGACCTGCACCCCGGCGGCCGTTCGGCGATGGTCATGAGCGGGCCCGACGGGGCTGGCGAGCCCATGGAAGGGGTCATACTCGAGGTCACGCCCAACCGCCGGATCGTGCTTACCGACGCGTTCAGGGCGGGATGGATCCCTCAGACGCCGTTCATGGTCGGTTTCTTCGAGTTCACTCCGGACGGCGGCGGAACCCGCTATCGCGCCGGCGCGCGGCACTGGACGCAGGCGGATCTCGAGCGCCACCAAGAGATGGGCTTCGAACAGGGCTGGCGCGCCGTGGCCGATCAACTCGCCGCCCTGGCCGAGGCAAAGGCCGAGGCGGAAGGCTAGGGCGCCGGGCGGCTTGCCAAACACGCGGCGGGGGCACAAGTTTCGAGGGTTCCCGGGGAGTGCGCCCGCATGAAGGTATCCGAAGTCAGGACGGGCGCGCCGGACGCCGCCGGCAAGACCGTCGAAGAGGTCTACGCCAAGTACGAGCCCTCCTACGCCGTCTACCGCACCAAGGAACGGGTGCTTGTCCACTTCGCCGATGATGCCGACGAGCAGAAGGCGCAGCGCTCGAGCCTCGCCACGCTCAACCCGCTGCGGGGCGAGATCAACGGCCAGATCGACGGCTGGCGCGCCAGCAAGGATCCCAAACGCATTTCCACCGTGCAGCGCATCGAGCGCCGCGTCGCCGACGCCCTGGTGGTGGCCCTGGAGGCCGACGTCCCGGACGCCCTGCTGCTGCTGCAGGCGATCAAGGCCGATCTGCTCGACGAGCGGCGCTCGAACGGCCGCATCCAGTACCTCTTGGTCGCTTGCGGCGCGGTGGCTGTGGCGCTCGCCCTGATCGGCATCTTCAGCCAGGATTGGGGCCGGCCGCGCACCATCCACGGCTGGACCACCGGCCAGCTGCTGTGGCTGGCCGCCGCCGCCGGCGCGGCGGGCGCGTTCTTCTCGGTCGCCACCGCCGTGCGCGGCCGGACCGTCCTCACCGATCTGCGCTTCCGCGACAACGCCGCCGACGCCGCCTTGCGGATCGTGGTCGGCGTGATCGGCGCGCCGGTGCTGATCTGCCTGTTTCTGTCCAACGCCGCCACTCTGACCCTCGGCGCGGCGCACCTCTCCGCCAATGGCCGCGGTCCGAACGACTGGCTGATCATCCTGGTCGTCGCCTTCGTGGCCGGGTTCCTCGAGCGGCTGGTGCCCGACCTGCTCGCCAAATCGGTCGCCGCTGGGGCGGCCACCCCGTCACCGTCGGAGACAATGCCCGGAGCGAAGGCCGCGGCCGACGCGGCCGGCGCCGCCCGCCTCGTCGCTTCGGGCGTGACGGCGAGGAAGGCGCCCGACGACGACGCCATCGACGGCTGCGCCACCGGCATCGAGCCAGATCCCTCCCAGACCACCGGCGACGCCAAGCTGCCGGCCGCGGTCGGCGGTTGAAGGAGCGCGCGGATGGCCAATTCCCTGACCTGGCTCGCCGACACCCTGACGGCCGCCGGCCTCAAGGTCGCCGAGACCGACGGCTGGCGCGAGCGCGGGCATGGCGACGTGGGCGAGATCAAGGGCGTGATCCTGCATCACACCGCCGGCGCGGCGCACGGCAACATGCCGACGCTGCAACTTCTGATCGACGGACGTCCGGACGTTTCCGGCCCGCTCTGCAATCTGGGCGTCGGCCGCGACGGAACCTTCTATGTGGTCGCCGCCGGCCGCGCCTTTCACGCGGGAGTCGGCTCGTGGAAAGGCATCACCACCGGAAACTCCAGTTTCATCGGCATCGAGGCGGAAAAACACTGGCGCGCCGAGCGACCAGCCGTGGCCGGAGGTGCAGATGGACGCTCTGCGCCGGGGCGTCGCCGCCCTGCTGGCCAAGATCAACGCCCCGGACGAGACGTGGTGCTGCGGCCACAAGGAGTACGCGCCCAGGCGCAAGGTCGATCCGTCGTTCGACATGGACGGGTTTCGAGTCGGCGTGGCGGCGATCCTGAAGGGCCAGGCGCCCGCTCCATCGCTCATCCCCAAGGTCGACGCCGCCAACCGGCCGACCCTGCGACGCGGAAACCCCAATAACCCCGAAGATTTCGTCAAGACGCTGCAGACGAGGATCGGGGCCACGCCCGACGGCGGCTTCGGCCCGGACACGGAGGCCAAGCTACGCGCGTTCCAGCGCCTCGCCGGCCTCGTCCCCGACGGCATCGCCGGCCCTGCCACCTGGGCCAAGCTGTTCCCCTGACGGGGCTGTACGGCCTAGCGCGCGACCAGGCGGGTGTAGAGGTGCCAGGTGGCGTAGCCGAGGACGGGCAGAACCACCGCCAGGCCAATGAACGCCGGCAGGCAGCCCAAGGCCAGCAGCAGCGCCACCCGCACTCCCCAGGAGGCCAGCACGCGCGGGTTCTCGCGCACGGCGTGGATCGAGGTCGCCACCGCCGTCATGGCGTCGACCGGCTTGTCGACCACCATCGGAAACGAGACCACGGTGAAGGTCAGGGTGGCTGCGGCGAAGCCCAGGCCCACCAGATTGCCGATGACGACCATGGCCCAGCCCTGCGGCGTGGTCACTACCTGGCGGATGAAGTCCAGCGCCCCCTCCGGCCCGCCCCGGCCGATGGTCACGGCATAAATGAGGGCGGCGGCCACCATCCAGCCGACGAACAGGGCTGCGAGGCCGGCGGTCAGCAGAGCCAGCGGCAGGCGGCTGCGCCCGCGCAGCGGATCGAGGAAGTGGATCCAGCTCGATTCCAGCCCGGCCTCGCGCCGCCGCGCGATCTCATAGAAGCCGGACGCCACGGCTGGACCCAGGATAGAGATCCCGGCCACCAGGGGAAAGAACAGCGGCAGCACCCTGTCGTTGAACGCCGCCACCATCGCCAGCGCCCCGACCAGGGGATAGAGCAGCGCCAGCACCAGGATATCGCCGCGCTTGTCGCGAAAATCCTTCCAGCCCTCGGAAAGGGCCCAGGAGAGATCCGCCTCGCCGATCCGGCGCACGCCAGGTCCGTCGGCGGCCAGGGGCAAGGGGGTGGACGGCATGACGCTCATCGCTCGCTCTCCCGAAGTCTCGAGCTGGTTCCGACGCAATATGCGCGCGCGGCCATAATTGTCCACCAGTGGGCGGATCGGCGCGAGGGACGCGGCGTCTAGGCCCCCATGCCGTTCAGGCCCACGGCGATCAGGCCGACGACCAGTAGCGCCGCGGCCGCCGCCGAGCCGACGAACAACAGCGTCATCCGGATCAGGGTCCCGGCCACGCTGCTGCGATAGAGGCCGCGCATGTGGGCGAACAGATGAATCGGGATCAGGGCCAGCAACAGAAACGCCCAATCATCGACGACGGTGGAAAGCGCCATGGCCGCGATGAGGACCAGGCCGGCGGCCGAGAGCGAGTGCAGTGAAAAGATCGTGTGGTCGAACAGGTAGAAGCGGCGTTGGAAGGCGAACAGCAGGCTGAGCAGAAGGGCCGAGATCGGCAGCATCAGGATGGCGAAGCGCTCGGCCCATTGCTCCAGGATCAGATAGAAACGCTCCGGATCGGCCAGGGTGCGGGTCACGCGCTCTCGCAACCAGATCGTGGCGCCCGGGTCCGGCTTGTCGCCGAGCCGCACGTCCATGGTCTTCAACTCGGCGTCGACTTTGGCGCGCTGAGCCGGGGTGAGGCTGTCATAGGAATCGACTCGAACCACCCCGGCCTTCGCCCCCGGCTTGCTCGATGCCGGGCCGCTGACCACCAGGACGTTGCCGGATTTGGAGGAGGTGAGACCGCCGACCAGGAAGATGCCCAGCAGGACGACCAGGAAGAGGCGCAGCGGCGGGATCTGTGGCGCGCGGTGGCCTTCCAGGAACTGGCGGGTCAAGCGGCCAGGCCGCAGCATCAGGTCGGGCAGGGTGCGCCAGAGGCGACCGTCGGCGTGGGTCAGGCCCTCCACCGCCTCTGCCGCCAAGTGGGTGACGGAGCGGTGGAAATCCTCGCCGAGCTGGCCGCAGGCATGGCACCACGGGCCCATAAGCGTCGCGCAGCAGTTGGCGCACGGCGAGCCGGGAGGCTGGGCATGGGTGCGGCGTCGCCACCGGAGCCATCCGCCGGCCGCCGCCCCCGCCGCCACCTCAAGCTCGCCCCCCACGCCCCGCCCCGCCCCGGATTTCAGCCGTCATCGGCATTTTCTGATAAGCGGAGTGGGCCATGATGTCCAAAACCCTCGCCGCCGCCATCCTCGTCGCCCCCGTCCTCGTCGCCGCTCTCGGGGCCTGGGCCGCGCCGGTCCCCGCGGCGCTGGAGTCGCAAAGCGGCATGGTGGTCAGCGCCCAGCACCTCGCCTCGGAGGTGGGCGCCAGGGTGTTGCGCGAGGGAGGCAACGCCGTCGATGCGGCGGTGGCCGTCGGTTATGCCCTGGCCGTGACCCATCCGTGCTGCGGCAACCTGGGCGGCGGCGGATTCATGCTGATCCATACGGCCGACGGTCACGAAGATTTCATCAATTTCCGCGAGCGCGCGCCGCTCGCCGCCCGGGCGGACATGTATCTGGACGCCAAAGGTGACCCGATCGCGGCCAAGAGCCTCGACGGCTGGCTCGCCGCCGGCACGCCCGGCACTGTGATGGGCCTGGAGACGGCCAGAGCCGCCTATGGCACGAGATCCCGCGCGGCCTTGATCGCGCCCGCCATCACCCTGGCGGAACGGGGCTTCGTGCTCGACGCGGGCGACGTGGAGGTGCTGGCCGAGGGCCGGGCCGCCTTCGCCCGTGAGCCGAACGTGGCCGCGATCTTTCTCGACCACGGCAAGACCTTCGCGCCCGGAGACCGGCTGGTGCAGACCAGACTGGCGGCCACCCTGCGCCGGATCAGCGCCGGCGGCGTTGACGCGTTCTACCGGGGCGAGACCGCAGATGAGGTGGCGGCCGCCAGCGCCACCGCCGGCGGCCTGCTGACGCGCGAGGACTTCGCCCGCTACTCCGTGACCCGCGCGCATCCGGTGGTCTGTTCCTACCGAGGCTACACGGTTCTCTCGGCCCCACCGCCGAGCTCAGGCGGCGTGACGCTCTGCGAGATGCTGAACGTGCTCTCCGCCTATCCGCTGGGACGGCTGGGCTGGCGCTCCGCCGCCGAGGTGCATCTCATGACCGAGGCCATGCGGCGCGCCTATTTCGACCGCAACACCTATCTGGGCGACCCGGACTTCGTGGCCAATCCGGTCGATCGATTGGTGGGCGCCGCTCACGCCGCCGATCTGCGCGCCTCGATCCAGGCCGATCGCGCCACCCCTTCAGCCGCGATCGGCGTCGCCGGCCAGTCGGCCGAGAAGGGGGCCACCACCCACTATTCGGTGGTCGATCGCTGGGGCGCCGCCGTCGCCGTCACCTACACCATCAACGACGATTTCGGGGCCAAGGTGATCGCCGGCCAGACGGGCTTCCTGCTCAACGACGAAATGGATGATTTCACCGCCAAGCCTGGCTCGCCCAACGGCTTTGGCCTTGTGCAGGGCGCGGCCAACGCCATCGCGCCCGGCAAGCGGCCGCTGAGTTCGATGACCCCGACCATGATCCTGAAGGACGGCAAGCCGGTGCTGGTGATCGGCTCGCCCGGCGGTGCGCGCATCATCACCACGGTGCTGGAGATCCTGGTGGCGGTGATCGATCACCAGGTCCCGCTACAGCAGGCGGTGGACGCGCCGCGTTTCCACCACCAGTGGCTGCCCGACACCCTGCAGGCCGAGCCCGGCGCGCTGACGCCGACGGTCGCCGCGGCGCTCGAGGCCATGGGCCATGTGGTGACGCCGCTGGAGCGCTGGGGCGTCGGCAACTCCGCCGATGTGATAGGCATCGCCCCGGCCGATCCCGCCGCGGCCGCGGCTCTGGGCTTTCCGCGGCCCGGCCGCCTCTACGGCGCCAACGACGCCCGCGCCCCCGAGGGCTCGGCCGCCGCGCCCTGAGCCCGCAAAGACGACTGGAGCACCAACCATGACCGATCTCGTTCTGCGCGCCGACCACGACGGCGTCGCCGAGCTGACCCTGAACCGGCCCGAGAAGCTCAACGCCCTCAATGTGCCGCTGTTCGAGGCGCTCGAGGCGCACCTGGCCCATATCGAGGCGGCGCCGGTGCGCGCGGTGGTGTTGCGCGGGGCCGGCCGTTGTTTCTCCGCCGGCCATGACCTGGGCGATATCGCCACGGGCGAAAAGCTGCCGCGGCCCAACTATCAGGCGCATGTGATCGAGCGCCTGGCCGACCTGCCCCTGCCCGTGATCGTCGTGGTGCACGGCCACTGCTACACCGGCGCTCTGGAGCTGGCCCTGGTGGGCGACATCATCCTGGCGGCCGAATCGGCCAAGTTCGCCGACACTCACGCCAAGTGGGCCCTGACCCCCGTCTGGGGCCTCAGCCAGCGCCTGCCGCGGCGCGTCGGAACCTATCGGGCGCGGGAGATGATGTTCACGTGCCGCACGGTGGCCGGGCCGGAGGCCGCCGCTATCGGCCTCGCCAACATCTGCGTACCCGACGCCGAAATCGATTCCGCTCTGAGCGCGCTGACCACCCAAATCCTGGCCAACTCCAGCTTCAGCCACGCTGCCAACAAGCGCCTACTGACCGAGACCGACGGACTTGCGCAGACTGCTGGCCTGGCCCACGAGACCCATCGCGGCGCGGGCCGCGGTCCCGACATGGCCGAGAGGATCGCCGCCTTCGGGCGCAAGACCTGAGAACGTTACTGCTAAACTCAGTTTTCCGGCAGGACTGAGGGTGGCAGACTTCGAGTGAATGCACGCCTACATAGCGAGATCGAATGAGCATTGAACACTCGGGTGCTTGCTTGTGCAAAGGCGTGCGCTTCATCATAAGAGGGAAGTTAGCCTCTATTCAGGTCTGCCATTGCTCGCAATGCCGGCAAGCGCAGGGCGGTCCGATAGCCACCAATGTCCCGGTGCAGTCGAGCGATCTCACGTTCCTCAGCGGAGAAGGCCTTTTGCAGGCCTACGAATCATCGCCCGGAAAAGTTCGCGTCTTCTGTAAGATTTGCGGCTCACCTGTATTCAGTCGCCGGGATTCGCTGCCTGGCGTCGTGCGAATCAGGGCCGGGCTTCTACAAGAGCCGGTTGATACGAAGCTCGAGTTCCATGCATTCATCGCGTCAAAAGCAAGCTGGTGGGAGATTACCGACTCGCTTCCAAAGCACCCGGAGGGCGCATAACGCGCACAGCGACCCGTTCGCGAAAGTTCAGGCCTTTCGGCGGATCAGCGTCGCGGCGCAGACCGCCGCGGCGGCGGCCATGGCGGCGCCCACCAGGGCGGCAATGCGGAAGCCGGCGACGAACAGCGCCGGCGACGCCTGGAGGGTGAAGACCAGTCCGAGGAGCGCGGTGGCGATCAGGCCGGCGATGCGCGCGACGGCGCTGTTGAAGCCGGAGGCGGCGCCCACGTGGTCCGCGTCGACCGAAGCCATTACCGTGGTCGTCAGCGGCGCGACGCTGACGCCCATCCCTAGCCCCACCAGCAAGGTCGGGGGCAGGATGCCGGTCCAGTAGCCGACGGGTCCGACAACCAGGCGGGCATAGAGCGCCAGACCGGCGGCGACGATGGCCGCGCCGATCGCCAGCGGCCAGCGGCCGCCGAAACGGGCGGTCAGGCCGCCCATCACCGGGGAGCCCAAGCCGATCAGGATCGGCAGAGGCAGCAGCGCCGCCCCCGCCGCGATCGCCGAATAGTGCTCGATTCGGATCAGCAGGTAGGGCAGCAGCACGAGAAGGCCGCCCAGGGCGCCGTAGAGCAGGAAGGTGAGCAGGGTCAGGCCGGCGAAGGCGGCGGTGGAGAACATGGCCAGGGGCATGAGCGCCCGCTCGCCGCGCCGGCGCTCCAGCCACACGAAGGCGCCGAGCAGGCCCGCGCCGAGGATGGCGGCGGCCCACGGCCAGGTCGCCCGACCGCCCGCCGCCGCGTTGGTCAGGGCCCAGGTCAGCAGGGCCAGAGCCGCCGTGGCCAGGGCCGCGCCCGCCCAGTCGAGGGTCATGCCCGGGCGCGCGTCGCGGCTCTCGCCGACGTGGCGCCAGGCGAGATAGGCCGCCGCCGCGGCGATCGGCGGATTGATCAGGAAGATCGCGCGCCAACCCACAGCGTCCACCAGCCAGCCGCCCAACAGCGGCCCCAACGCCCCGGCGAGGGCGCCGGCGGCGGCCCAGGTACCGATCGCCTTGCCGCGCGCCTCGCCGCTGAACGCCGAGCCCAGGATGGCCAGGCTGTTGGGCATCAGCAGCGCCGCGCCCACGCCCTGCAGCGCCCGGCCTGCCAGGAGCCAGGACAGGTTTGGCGCGAAAGCGCACAGCACCGAGGCCAGAGTGAAGCCAACCAGGCCGATCAGGAACAGTCGTCGGCGGCCGAAGTGATCCCCCGCGCCGCCGCCCAGCAGGATCAGGGCGCCCAGCGGCAGCAGATAGGCGTTGATGGTCCAGGAGAGATCGCCGGCGCCGGCGTGCAGGTCGCGGGCCAGAGCGGGCAGGGCGACATTGACCACCGAACCATCGATGAACGCTACGCTGGAGCCCAGGATGGTGGCCGCCAGGGTGGCGTTCGGGTGGGCGGTCGCGCCACGGCACGTTTTGGACGCGGCGACGCCGGCGTCGCACGGCCCGGCGAGCGCGCCGGTCATTTCAGGCGGAAACGGGGTTGAGAAACGCGTGCACCGCCGCCACGACCACCGAGCCTTCGCCGACGCCCGATGCCACGCGCTTGACGGAGCCGGCGCGCACGTCGCCCACGGCGAACACTCCGGCCAGGCCGGTGGCATAGAGCGAGGCGAGCGGAGCGCCTTCCGCATCGACGCCAGTGCGCACGAAGCCCCGGTCGTCCAGCGGCAGGCATCCGCCGAGCCAGTCGGTGTTGGGGTCGGCCCCGATCATCAGAAACACATTGCCACAGTCGATCGTCTCGCTCCTGCCGCTGTCGCGGTCGGTCCATGTCACCCGTCGAAGGCGCTCGTCGCCCTCCAGGGCGGTGATCTCGGTGTGGGTGTGCACGCTGATGTGGGCCGAGCCCGAGATGCGCGAGACCAGATAGTCCGACATTGTCGCCGCCAGCCCCTCCGCCCGCACCAGGATGTGCACATGAGCCGCCGCGCGCGAGAGGAACATGGCCGCCTGTCCGGCCGAGTTGCCGCCGCCCACCACAATCACCGGCTCGCCGCCGCACAGGCCCGCCTCCATCGGCGTGGCCGCATAGTGCAGCCCCTGGCCCTCGAAGCGCTCATGGCCCTCGACGTCGAGCTTGCGATAGCGGGCCCCGGTGGCGATCACCACGGCCCGGGCGCGCACCGACTGGCCGTCCTCCAGCTCCAGCCGAAACGGCGTTTCGCCGCAGTGGAGATGGGCGACCTCACGGGAGATGGCCAGGCGGGCGCCGAACTTCTGCGCCTGGACCTGGGCCCGGCCGGCGAGGGCCTGGCCGGAAATGCCCGTGGGAAAACCCAGATAGTTTTCGATCTTGGAGCTGGTCCCGGCTTGGCCGCCCGGCGCCACACCCTCGATGACGATCGTCTCGAGGCCTTCCGAAGCCGCATAGACCGCCGCCGCCAGGCCCGCCGGGCCGGCGCCGACGATGGCGACATCGTGCGCCTTTTCCGGATCGAGAGTCTCGGTCAGGCCCAGCGCATCGGCGAGGTCGGCGGTGGTCGGGTTCTTAAGCAGCCGGTGGCCGGCCAGCACGACGACCGGAAGCTGATCGGGCGTGATCTCGAAGCCGCCCAGAAAGCCGCCAGCATCTGGGTCGGTTTCGGTGTCGAACACCCGGTGCGGATAGCCGTTGCGGGTCAGGAAGCGCTGCAGGCGAAGGGTGTCCGCCCCGTGTTCCGGCCCGACCAGGACCAGCCCGCCGCGATGATGCGTGATCAACCCGACGCGGCGCAGGATGAAGGCGCGCATCAGGATCTCGGCGACGTCGGGCTCGCCGGTCACCAGACGGCGAAACTCGGCCCGGGCGACGCGGATCACGCGGCTGTCGGTCTGGGCGCGGCCCGACACCAGCACGGCGCGACCGTTGAAGAGGTCGACCTCGCCGGTGAATTGGCGCGCTTGATGGACCGTGATCACTGCCGGCCCTTCGGCTTCGTCGCGGCTGAAGATCTCGATGCCACCCTCCCGCACGACGAAGAAATCGACCGCCCGGTCGCCACGCTCGAACAATGGCGCGCCGGCCTTCAGCGTCTGTTCACGGCCATAGGGCGCGATCCGCTCGATCATCTCCTCGGTGAGCCGGGGATAGGTCTGCGCCTCGCGGGCATAGGGATCGGCGGCGTCGACGTCGGCGTCGACGGGGGCGTCTTCGGGCATGGCTTTCCAGATAGGGGTCCGGCCGCCGCGCCGCATCCTGGCCTGGCGCCAGAGGCATGGCCGCGGCGGCGAAAAAATGAAAACAGAGTGCTCGCTCAGGCGCCGAGGCGGCGCGGCCCTCAACCCAGGTGAGTAACCAGACCATGCGGCAGGAGACACGGGCGGTGCATGCGGGACGCCGGGTCGATCCGGCGACCGGAGCCGTCACGGCGCCCATTCATCTTTCGACCACCTTCGAGCGCGCCGCCGACGGCGGCTACCCCATGGGTTTTTCCTACAGCCGCGAGAGCAACCCGAACCGGCGCATGCTGGAGGAGTGCATGGCCGAGCTGGAAGGGGCTGCGGCGGCGCCGGCGTTCAGCTCGGGCATGGCGGCGGCGACGGCGGTGATCGAGAGCCTGCCGCCGGACCGGCCCAGGCGGCTGCTCCTGCCGAAGGACGTTTACTACGGGCTTCGGCCGCTGCTGACGAAGACCGATCTGGCGGACCGCTTCGAGGTGACGCATATCGACATGACCGATCTGGACGCCGTGCGCGACGCGTGCACCGAGGCGGCGCCGGGGATGGTCTGGCTCGAGACGCCTTCGAACCCGCTACTGCGGGTCACGGACATCGCCGCCGCGGCGGACTTCGCCCACGCGGCCGGGGCGGTGGTCGTGGTGGACAACACCTGGGCGACGCCACTGCTCCAGCAACCGCTGGCTCTGGGCGCGGACTTGGCCCTGAACGCTCTCACCAAGTACATCGGCGGGCACAGCGACATCATGGTCGGCGCCGTCGCGTCGCGCCGGGATGACGAGCATCTGGCGCGGATGAGATCCGCCCAGGTCAACAAGGGCGCGGTCCCCTCGCCATTCGAGTGCTGGCTGGCGCTGCGCGGCGTCCAGTCGCTATCCGCCCGGATGGAGCGGCACTGTCGCAACGCAGCTGCTATCGCCGATTTCCTGGTCTCCCGACCGGAGGTGTCGGCGGTGCACTATCCAGGGCTGGCCAGCCATCCCCAGCACGACGTGGCCATGCGGCAGATGGGGGGCGTCGGCGGCGGCATGCTGTCGTTCGAGCTCGCCGGCGGCCGCGCGGCGGCGATGGCCGTGGCGGCGTCTCTGGAGCTGATCACCCGAGCGACGAGCCTGGGCGGTCCACACAGTCTGATCGAACACCGCGCCTCGATCGAGGGGCCCGGCACGGCGACTCCGGACGGCCTGCTGAGGCTTTCGATCGGGCTGGAGCACGAAGACGACCTGATGGAGGATCTGGCCCAGGCCTTGGCCCGCTGGACGGCCTAGAGGCGTTCCGCGACGAACCTCGCCGCAAGCAAATCGGCAACGAAAGCGCGCCAATGGGGTTCTGATAGGGCGTCTTACCTCGGAGACACCCATGATTTTGCAGAGACACACGCTGGGCGATCGCCTCGACATCACGAACGCACGCTTCGCGGCGACGGCGAACCCCGTCCGCACCAGACTGGCCATTGTCGCCGCGGCGCTGTTGGCCATGGGCATGGTCGCGGACGATCTTGCCACGACCCTGCGCGGTTCGTCGCCGCAAAGCGTCGTTTACGATAACGGGCAAGGCAAGGGGTTGAGCGCGGACGAGAAGGATGCGGGCCGGCTTTGGGCCAGGGCAACGGTCCCACGAGCCTAAGCGGCTGTCCGACCTACCCCAAACCCTTCCTCGACGGTTGTGCGGCCCAGGTAGCCGAGACCGGCGCGCGACTCTAGCCTTCAACTCGTGTGCGCAAGCCTTGACCAAAGCCTGTGCCCATCTCGACTCGATCCGCCCGGTGAAACCCAGCGCGCGCGGCTGCGAGGAATGCCTGAAACTCGGCGAGATGTGGGTGCACCTGCGGGTGTGCCGCGCCTGCGGCCACGTAGGTTGCTGCGACCAATCTCCCTTGCGGCACGCCACCGCCCATTTTCACGATTCTCGCCACCCGATCATCGAGGGCTATGATCCGCCCGAGGGCTGGGGTTGGTGCTACGTGGACGAGGCGTTTCTCGACCTGGGTGTCGACACCACATCGCAGGAAGGACCGATCCCGCGCTACTACTGACGGCGCGCAGCTGTTTGGAAAGGAGTGAGCTTGGCCGGGACCTTCGCCGACAAGGCCGCCTTCGGGGTTCCAGGCCTGGATGATATCACGCGCGGCGGCCTGGCGCGCGGCCGCTTGTTCCTGCTGGAAGGCAGCCCTGGTACGGGCAAGACGACCCTGGCCAGTCAGTTCCTCCTGGCCGGCGTCGCGGCCGGCGAACGCTGCCTCTACATCACCCTTTCCGAGACCGCGGACGAGCTGCGCGATGGCGCGGCCTCTCATGGCTGGGCTTTGCCGGATGGTTTCGAAATCTTCGAACTGGCCCCGCCGGAGAACCTTCTCGACGATGACCAGCGACAAAGCCTGCTCTACTCCGCCGATCTGGAACTGGGCGAAACGACACAGCGCATATTCGAAGCGTTCGAACGGCTCGCCCCGGACCGGGTCGTCCTGGACAGCCTCTCGGAAATCCGGCTGCTGGCGCAGAGCTCATTGCGGTACCGGCGGCAGATACTGGCGCTGAAACACTATTTCTCGAAGCATGGGTCCACAGTACTGATGCTGGACGACCTCACGAGCGACGTGCTCGACAAGACCGTGCACAGCGTGGCCCACGGCGTGATCCGGCTGGAGGAAATGGCGCCGAACTACGGCCCGCAACGCCGGCGACTGCGGGTGCTGAAATACCGCGGTCAGGCGTTCCGTGGGGGCTTCCACGACTTCTCTCTAGAGACCGGCGGCGCCCGCGTGTTTCCGCGATTGGTGTCGGCCGAGCACAGGCGGGACTTCACGCGCCAAAGCGTGACTAGCGGAACCGCCCAACTGGACGCCCTGCTGGGCGGCGGCTTCGAGCGAGGCGCGAGCACGCTGATCGCCGGACCCGCGGGCGCCGGCAAATCCCTTCTCTCGATCACCTTCGCCGCAGCGGCCGTTGCGCGCGGGGAACGGGCGGCCATGTTCGTGTTCGACGAGGAACTCAGCCTCCTGTTCGATCGATCGCTGGGGCTGGGCGTGGACCTGCGCGCGATGGTCGCGAGCGGGGGGCTGGTGATCGAGCAGGTGGACGCCGCTGAACTCACGCCCGGCGAGTTCGCCCATCGCGTGCGCTCCAATGTCGAAACCGGCGCCGCCCAACTGGTGGTGATCGACAGCCTCAACGGCTACCAGCAGGCCATGCCGGAGGAGCAGGCCCTGATCCTGCACATGCATGAACTCCTGCAGTACCTTAACCGTCAGGGGGTCATGACCTTCGTCACGGTCGCCCAGCACGGCCTCGTGGGCGATATGACCACGCCGGTCGATGTCACCTATCTGGCCGACGCCGTGATTCTGCTGCGCTATTTCGAGGCATTGGGCAGGGTGCGGCGGGCGATATCCGCGGTGAAGAAACGCACCAGCGCGCATGAGGATACGATTCGCGAGTTCCGAATCGACGGTCGGGGGATCACCCTGGGCGAGCCTCTGACGAACTTTCAGGGCGTCCTGCGTGGCGTGCCGACCATCGTAGACCCAGCCGGCGCCGGAGGCGCGATAGCGGCTTGACGTCGACGCCGCCTTCGCAAAACGCGATCGTATTTGCCCCGGCCGGCCGCGACGCTCGGGTGGCGGCTCAGGTGTTGGCCGAGGCCGGCATCGCATCTGAGATTGCGGCGTCGGCGCGGGAGTTCCTGGACGCGCTACGGCGCGGGGCTGGGTTCGCGCTGGCGACCGAGGAGGCGCTGCGCGACGCCGATCCGCGTGACCTCGCCAGCTTCGTTCGCGGCCAGCCGGAGTGGTCCGACTTCCCGTTCATTCTGCTCACCGACCAAGGCGGCGGGCTGGAGCGAAATCCGCTGGCCGCGCGCCTGCTGGAGATCCTGGGGAACGTCACGTTCCTGGAGCGGCCGTTCCATCCCACGACTCTGGTCAGCCTCTCGAGGTCCGCGTTGCGGGCGCGACAGCGCCAATATGAGGCGCGCGGGCGGCTGGAGGTGATTCGGCTGGGCGAGGAGCGCCTGCGCATCGCCATGGCGGCCGGCAGCCTGGGCGCGTGGACCCTCGATCTGCCGGAAGCGACCTTGCAGGCTTCGGACGCCTGCAAGGCGCACTATGGTCGAGGGCCTGCCGACAGCTTCGACTACGGCGATCTCTGGGCCTCGATCCATAGCGACGATCGGGCCTATGTGCGTGAGAGCATGCGTCGCGTCCTCGAGGATGGCGACGACTACGATGTCGAGTATCGCTGCGTCTGGCCGGACGGCGCGGTGCATTGGGTCCAGGTGCGCGGTGGAATCGATTCGTCCCGCGGTTCGACGCGGCGCATGGCCGGCGTCTCCCTCGACGTGACCGAGCGAAAACGAGCGGAAGCGGATCTGCTGCACAGCGAGGCGAGGTTTCGCGCCGCGGTCAGCGCGGTGCAGGGCGTGCTGTGGACCAATAGCGCCGACGGGCGGATGATTGGTGACCAGCCAGGCTGGGCAAGGCTCACCGGCCAGACACGAGAACAATATGAGGGTTTCGGCTGGGCGGCCGCCGTGCATCCTGATGACGCCCAGGCCACCATCGACGCCTGGGCGCTGGCGGTCGCCGAGCGCCGGGCGTTCGAGTTCGAACATCGCGTGAAGCGGCGGGATGGGGCGTGGGGAAACTTCTCCATTCGCGCCGTTCCAGCCTTTGAGACGGACGGTTCGATCCGCGAATGGGTGGGCGTGCACACCGACATCACCGACCAACGTGCGGCCGAACGCGAACTGGCCGAGTTCGCCGCCAATCTCGAGCAGCGGGTGCTCGAAGCCACTCTGGAACTCGCGGCGAGCCAGGAGAGCCTGCGCCAGTCCCAGAAGCTGGAGACGCTGGGCCAGCTGACCGGAGGGGTCGCGCACGACTTCAACAATCTGCTCACGCCCATCGTCGGCAGCCTCGATGTGCTCAAGTCGAAGCTCCCCGGCGACGAGCGAGCTCAGCGCATGGCCGACGCCGGCCTGCAATCGGCCGAGCGGGCCAAGACCCTCGTCAATCGCCTGCTGGCCTTCGCCCGACGTCAGACGCTGGACCCCAGGCCGATCGACGTGCCGGCTCTGATCGAGGGCATGCGCGACCTGATCGAGCGATCGATCGGCCCCGCGATCGCGGTCGAAGTGTCGCTCGCGCCGCGGTTGCCGCCCGCGCTGGCGGATCCGAACCAGCTCGAGCTGTCGATCCTCAATCTCGCCCTCAATGCCCGCGACGCGATGGAAGAGGGCGGCGCGCTGCGCATTTCGGTCGTGCTCGACGAGGGAGCGGGAGAGCCGCGGCCCGACGGGCTGTCGGGCGCCGCCTATTTGAAGCTGACCGTGGGTGATTCCGGCGTCGGCATGGACGAGGAAACCGCTCGGCGGGCGATCGAGCCATTCTACACCACCAAGGGGATCGGCAAGGGGACCGGGCTGGGCCTCTCGATGGTGCACGGCCTGACCGCGCAGCTGGGCGGCGGCATGGCCATCGACACCGCGCCGGGCGAAGGGACCCGGATATCTCTGTGGCTGCCCCTCGCCGACCGGGCGGTGGAGGCGCCGAAGACGACGCCGGATGCGGGCTGGCAGCCGCCGGCGGCGCCGGCGACGGTGCTGTTGGTCGACGACGAGGATCTGGTCCGCTTCGCCACCGCCGACATGCTGCGCGAGGCCGGCTACGCGGTCGTGGAAGCGGCATCCGCCGAACTCGCGCTCGGCTTGGTGCGCGGCGGCCTGTCTCCCGACGTGCTGGTGACGGACCAACTCATGCCGGGCATGCGCGGCTCGGCCCTGGCTACCGAGCTGCGCGGCAACGTTCCGGGCCTGCGCGTCCTCCTCGCCACAGGCTATTCGGACCTGCCGGAGACCAGCTTTCCGCGTATCGCCAAGCCGTTCGGCGGGGCCGAATTGGTGCGGCGGGTGAGAGCTCTGGTCGAGAGCGCCGACTGATCTTTCCGCCTTACCAAGAATTCACTCAGTCGATCGCATCCAAACGCGCATCCGTAGGCCTCTAAGCTGCTGACGGGTCTCGCGCGCTGGGCGCCGGCCTTTGGCAATCTGGAGTTTTGACACAATGGAACACTTCGCCAGCATGGTGGTGGCTCTCGCGTTCTGGCTGTTCGTCGCCGCCGTGATCCTCGTGCCGATCTATCTGCGCTATCGAGACAGGGGCAGGATGCACGAGACCTTGCGCATCGCCTATGAGAAGGGCCAGCCGGTCCCTCCCGAGCTGATCACCGCCCTGCAGAGCAACATCACGCCCAGGGCGGTCTCGACGCCCGACCGCGATCTTCGCCGCGCCATCGTGCTGATCGCCGTGGGCCTGGGCTTCGCGGGCCTCGGCTATGGCCTGTGGTACGGGCTGATGAGCGTCAACGAGATCGCCGCCTATGTGTCGGGCGGCAGCACGGCCGGCTTCGGCGCCATCCCGGGCTTCATCGGCATCGCCTACCTGATCCTGTGGTTCACCAAGCGCGACGCGCCCAAGGCGTGAGGCGGCGGAGCGGGTGGGGGCATGAGCATGGCCGAAGCGACGACCGCCAGCGCTTCGAGACACGATCTGGAGCTGGTCGCCCTGGCGGTGGCCGGCGGCCGGGGGGCCTTCGGCGAGTTGGTCCGCCGGCATGGCTCGGCGGTGCGCGCGCTGCTGCTCCGCATGGGCGCCGAACCGGCCACGGCCGACGACATCGCCCAGGACGCCTTTCTAACCGCCTTCGAGCAGATGGCGGAGTTTCGCGGCGATGGGACTTTCCAGGCCTGGGTGAAGCGGATCGCCGCCCGGCTGTACGTCAAGCGCTGGCGCAAAGACGCCCGCCTCGACCTGATGGCCGAGCCGCCCGACACGAGCGCCTCTACGGCTCCGGCCGCGGCATCGGCGGCCGAACGCATTGACCTCGATGGGGCCATGAAGGGGCTCTCGCCGGTGGAGCGGGTGTGTGTCTCGCTGTGTTACGGAGCCGGCCTTTCGCATGGCGAAATCGCGGCGAGCTTGAATACGCCTCTGGGAACGGTCAAATCCCATGTCAAACGTGGTTTGGATAAGCTTCGCCTGCGCCTTGGAGCGCAGGGCGCGAGCGACGGCGCGGAAAGCAGGGCCCATGGCTGACCGAAGTTTCGAGATCGAATTGGACCGGATGTTCTCCAATCATCCGGCCTTCGCCGACGGCGACGCCTTCGCCGCCCGGGTGGAGGCGCGGCTGGATCGCGGCTGGACGATGCGCCGACTGCTGATCGGCGGCCTGGGGCTGGCGGGCGGCCTGATCGGCGGGGCCCAGGTGCTGGGCTCCGGCCTGCTGCAGCGCGCCGACGCCATTGCCGGACAGTCCAACAAGCTCATTTCGGGACAGCTGGCCGATCTGGCCGGCGCGCATGTCCTGCCGGGCGGGCTGGAGGTGAACGGGGAAATCCTGTGGATGTCGGCGGCGCTGGCCATCGTGGCGGTCGGACTGGGCGTCACCCGCGCCATCCGGGACTTCTGAGGCCGATGTCGGCCCAAAGGCCCGAGACGTCCCGGCGCACGACCGCGCGCCAGATCGTCGCCCGCAAGGGCCGCGAACCCATCGTCTGCCTGACCGCCTACACGGCGCCGATGGCCGAGCTGCTCGACGACGCCTGCGACCTGCTGCTGGTCGGCGATTCGGTGGGCATGGTGGTGCACGGGCTGCCGAACACCGTCGGCGTGACGATGGAGATGATGATCCTGCACGGCCAAGCGGTGATGCGCGGCAGCCATCGGGCCCTGGTGGCGGTCGACATGCCGTTCGGCTCCTACGAGGGCGGCAAGACGATCGCCTTCGCCAACGCCACCCGGATCCTGAAGGAGACCGGGGCTCAGGCGGTGAAGCTCGAGAGCGGGCCGCACGTCGCCGAGACGATCGCCTTTCTCACCCGCCGCGGCGTCCCGGTGATCGGCCACGTCGGACTGCGGCCCCAGGCCGTGCTGACCGAGGGCGGCTTCCGACCGCGGGGCAAGACCGGGGCCGACCACGCCTGCGTCGTCGCCGAGGCCAAAGCCGCCGCCGATGCGGGGGCCTTCTGCGTCGTAGTGGAGGGCGTCGCCGAAGCCCTGGCGCGCGAGATCACAGCGGCCCTGCGCGTACCGACGATCGGCATCGGCGCCTCGGCCGGCTGCGACGGTCAGATCCTGGTCACCGACGACATGCTCGGTCTGTTCGACTGGACGCCCAAGTTCGTGCGCCGCTATGCCGACCTGCGCGGCGAGATCGCCCGCGCGGTGCGGGCCTATGCGGACGACGTGCGCTCCGGCACCTTCCCCGCCGCCGCCGAAACCTATTTCGCCGTCGCCAAGGCATGAGGGCCGGCGTGGCCGCTCTCCTGCTCGCCGTGGCCTCGGCGGCGCACGCGGCGCCGAGCGATCCGAGCGCGTTCACCGATCTTAACTGGCGCTCGATCGGGCCGTTCAGGGGCGGTCGCGTGCTGGCCGCGGCCGGAGCGCCGGACGACCGGCTGAGGTTCTATCTCGGCGCGGTCAACGGTGGCGTCTGGGAGACCCGCGACGCCGGGCGCACCTGGTCCCCGATCGCCGACGCCCTGCCGGTCGCCTCGATCGGGGCCCTGGCCATCGCCCCGTCCGCGCCGCGGACGATCTATGTGGGCACGGGCGAGGCCGACATGCGCTCCGACATCGCCCAGGGCCAAGGCCTGTTCCGATCGGCCGACGGCGGCAAGACCTGGGCCGCCATCGGCCTGGCCGACAGCCGCCAGATCGCCCGCATCCTGGTCGACCCGCGCGACCCCGATGTGGTGCTGGTCGCCGCCCTCGGCCATCCCTATGGCCCCAGCGCGGAGCGCGGCGTGTTCCGCACGACCGACGGCGGCAAGACCTGGGCCAAGACGCTGTTCAAGGACGCCGACACCGGGGCCATCGACCTGACCTTCAAACCGGGCGATCCGAGCACGGTCTATGCGGCGCTGTGGCAGACCCGGCGGCCGCCGTGGAACACCTATCCGCCTTCCAGCGGACCGGGCGGCGGGCTCTATAGATCGACGGATGGCGGTGTGACCTGGGCGCCGCTCACCGGCCGCGGCCTGCCAGGCGAGCCCGGCCGCATCGGGCTGGCGGTCGCGCCCAGTGCGCCCGGCCGCCTCTATGTCCTTATCGACGCGAAGGCGGGCGGCCTGTGGCGCTCCGACGACGACGGCGCGACCTTCGCCAAGGTGAGCGGCGATCCGCGCATCTGGGAGCGCGGCTGGTATTTCGGCGAGCTGACCGTCAATCCCGCCAACGCCGACCAACTCTGGGTGTGCGACACCATCGTCCTGCGCTCGGACGACGGCGGTAAGAGCTTCGTGGCGGAGAAGGGCGACCCCAGCGGCGACGACTTCCACCATCTGTGGATCGACCCGGCCGACCCGGCCCGCCGCATGCTGGCGACGGACCAGGGCGCTCTGGTCACCCTGAACGGCGGGGCGACGTGGAGCTCCTGGTTCAACCAGCCGACCGGCCAGTTCTATCATGTGGCGACCGACAATCGGTTCCCCTACCGCGTCTACGGCGCCCAGCAGGACAGCGGGGCCGCGGGCGTCGCCAGTCGGACGGGGAGCTACGACGGCGTCGACATTTCGCAGTTCCACGAGGTGGCGGCCGGAGGAGAGAGCGATAATATCGCTCCGGACCCGGACGATCCGGACACCGTCTACGGCGGTCGCGTCGATCGGCTGGATCTGCGCACCGGCCAGATGCGCAACATCGATCCCACCCTGGCCTTTCCCGACGCCTATCGCGCCACCTGGACCCTGCCGCTGGTGTTCTCGCCGCGGGACCATGCCCTCTATTTCGCCAACCAGCGGGTCTTTCGCACCACCGACGGCGGTCAGCGTTGGCGCCCGATCAGCCCCGACCTCACCCGGCCGGAGCCTGGCGTTCCGGCCAATCTCGATCCGGTCACGGCCAAGGACGACGCCGGCGTGGGTCCGCGCAAGGGCGTGGTATACAGCCTCGGCCCCTCGCCGCGCGACGCCGCCGACCTGTGGGCCGGCACGGACGACGGCTTGGTCTGGCGCACCCGGGACGGGGGCGGCCACTGGAACGACGTGACCCCCAAGGGACTGGCCGCCTGGTCAAAGGTGGGGGCGATCGAGCCCTCGCATTTCGACCGCGAGACCGCCTACATCGCGATCGACCGCCACCGGCTTGACGATCAGGCGCCCTATGTCTGGCGAACCCGCGACGGCGGCCGGAGCTGGACGCCGATCGGGGCCGGCCTGGCCGCGGGCGGCCTGTTCAACGCCGTCAATGTGGTGCGGGAGGATCCGGTCCGGCGCGGCCTGCTCTATGCCGGCACGGAGCGCGGCGCCTTCGTCTCGCTGGACGACGGCGGCCACTGGACGCCGCTGGGCGCCGGCCTGCCGGTCACATCGGTGCGCGACATCACCGTGCACGGGGCCGATCTGGTGATCGCCACCCACGGTCGCGGCTTCTGGATCCTGGACGATATCGCCGCCCTGCGCGAGCTGGCCGCCGGCGGGGCGGGGCAGGGCGGCGCGCGGCTCTACGCTCCCTCGCCGGCCACTAGAATGCGGCCGGACGGCTTCACCGGCACGCCCAAGCCAAAGGACGAACCAATGGCCCCCAACCCGCCGGACGGGGCCTATCTGGACTACTGGCTGGCGCGCGCTCCCAAGACCCCGTTGGTCGTCGCCATCCTCGACGGGACGGGGGCCGAGGTGGCGTCGTTCCGCTCCGATGCGCCGCATCCCGCGCCGGACCCCGGCAAGACGCCCGCCGCCCCGGAGTGGCTGGTGACGCCCGCGCCGCCCTCGGCCGCGCCCGGCCCGCACCGGTTCGTCTGGGACCTGCATTTCCCCAAGCCGGCATGGTCACAGAATCCGTTCGAGACCGGCGTCTGGGCGCCGCCCGGCCGCTATCAGGTGGCGCTGACGGTCGACGGCAAGACCCTGCGCCAGCCGCTCGAGCTGAAGCCCGACCCGCGCGTGACCGCGCCGCCGGAGGCCTATGCGCGCGCCTTCGCCCTGGCGCGGCGGATCGATGCCGAGCGCGGCCGCCTGCACGACGCCATGGCCGCAGGCAAGCCGGGGGTGGACGCCAAGGCGCTTTCCGCCCTCGCCGCGCGCCTGGCCAAGCTCGCCGCCGCCGCGGACAGCGCCGACGGCGGCCCGACGCCGGACGTGGAAACGGGCTGGGCCGAGGCAAGCGAGGCGGTCGATGCGGCGCTGAAGGCGCCGCCCACGTGAGGATGCGCCGCTCTCACGCCCGCTCGCAGTGTGCGCTCTTGCCCTTCGTCCGACGCAGAACCTCCGCCACGTAGTACTCGGTCATCTCCTGAGCCAGGGCATGCTCGCGCGGCGTCGAGCCGCGTAGGGAGGCGGTCGCCGCCACCCAGTCGGCGGCGCACGCTGTCTTGTCGCGGCTGGAGGCCGAACAGTCGATGAGCGCCGTGAACGAGGCGCGCCAGATCGCGAACTGGTCCCGCGTCATCGGCGCGCCGTGGCCAGGGACCGCGAGTCTGAAAGGCGTTTCCCAAATCCGCGCCAGGGCGGCCTCCCAGCCCTGGGGACAGGCGGTATCCAGGAAGGGCGAAGGCAAGGTGACCAGATCGCCGACCGCCGCCACCCCAGACGTCGGATCGTAGACCCATACGTCGCCAGCCGTGGCGGCGTTGCGCGCCAGATTGAGCGCGAGTTTCCGCCCGCCCAGCCGCACCGCTCGCGAGGCGTCGATCGCCACGTCGGGCCTCAGCGCCGCGCCATTGGTTACCGTGGCAAGATCGCCGCGGATGTCTTCCTTCGTCTCGGGCGGAAGGGCGTCGGACTGCAGCGCCTTGCGGTTCTCCGCGGCGCCCTCGGCCAGGAACCCGGTGAGGGCCTCGTCGATCGCGCGGCTCGCATAGACCTTGGCTCGGGGATACGCGCTCCTCAAATAGGGGTTGCCGCTGACGTGATCGAGGTGCCAGTGGCTGTTGACGATCGCGATGATGTCCGCGTGTCGGCGCCTGGCGAAGGCCTCGATCGCCAGGCGATGGGCGAGATGACGGCCGGTGTCGACGACGATCAATCCCCCAGGAGCTACGAACACGACCGTGTTGCCATCGGGTTCGCGCCGGGGCCGCAGATCTCCCGAAATCAGCCAGACGTCCGGCGCCACCTGTCGTGGCGGAGCCACGACGATGTCGCCCAGCGGCTCGGCCGGGGTCGGCGCCGCCGCCGTCAGAGGTTGCGCGGGCGCCGGGCCCAACGAACACGCGGCAAGCAGAACGGCGCTTCCCAGGGCCGAAAACATGCGACGCATGGATGCCTCCCAACGACGATCCACGTCATGCGTGCGCCGACCGCCGGAGGCAAATTAAGTCGCGTTAAGGCGTGAGGTGGGGCGCCGGGGGGGCGAGGGTCGGGAGGACGGGCGCCGCGGGAGGCGGCGCTAGGCCGGCCAAGCCATGGGCGGCCCCCAGGGCCGCGAGGGTCTGGGCGAACATCGGCGCGCCGCCGCCGCCGGCGGGCGGATCGACCACCTTGGTGCCGCCGCCGAAGATGCCGGAGAGGGCCCAGGTCGCGTGGGTGTAGTCGCCCACCAGGTTGATCCTGGCGATGTGCGTCCCATCGGTGACGGTCAGGATCCCCGAGGCGGTCGTGCCGGCGAAGCTCGCCTTGGTCGTCCCGGCGGTGAAGGTGATGTCGCGCAGTTCGAACGCGGTGCCCCCGGTGGTCGAGAAGCCGCTGACCTGGCCGTGGAAGTCGTGCGACAGGGCCAGATCGAGCACGCCGCTGGCCCCGGTGAAGGCCACCGCCTGGCTGAAGGCGGCGTCGAACCTCAGGACTCCGCCGCCGATCGCCGCCTTGCCTCCACCCGTCACTCCTGCCTTGAACTCCAGCACGCCGCTGCCGACCAGGATCGTCGCGCCGGCGACATTGGCGACCGCCGGAGCGATCACGCTGGTCTTGGCCCCTGCGGTCTTTTCGAACAGGCCCTGGTTGACGATCGATCCGCCGCCACCGGAGATCGTGATCCCGGTGTCGGTGGTGATGTCGAACACCGAGGCGTTGGTGAGCACGCTCGCCCCCACCGTGGTGTTGCCCAGGACCGTGGTGGCGGTCTGGGTCGCGGTCCCGTTGTTGAGCCAGGCGACGTGGCCGAGGGTCAGGCCCTTCAGGCTGACCGCGCCTGCGGTGGTCAGGGCGCCGCCGTCGATGGTCGCGCCGGTGAAGACGCCGCCGGCCTCGATCGTCAGGGTCTTGCCCGTCGCCACGGTGATCTTCGAGGCGTTCTGGGTGAAGGCGTGGGCGTAGGCGAGCGAACCGGCGATCGTGACCGCCGCGCCGCCGCCGATCGTCCAGTTGGACATCACGAGGCTGACCCCCGCGGCGAGAGTCTCGGCCCCGCCGGTGAAGATCAGGCTGCCGCCCGGCCCGGTGACGGACCCCGAGAGCGTCGCGGCCTTGGTCAGGGTGAGGCTGTTGGCGCCCAGGGCCAGGATGGTGGCGGCGCCTTCCGTGAATGTGCCGCCGTAGGAGAGACTGGTGGCCAGGGTCAGGCGCGATCCGATCTGCGACAGGCCGAGCGAAACCACCGAGAGGTTGGCCCCGGCGTTCAGAGTGGCGGCCCCGCCGGCGGCGATGGTCACGGCGCCGCCGCCGCTGAGGGTCCCGGCGAAGCTGTCGCTCGTTCCGGTGAAGGTCAGGGTGTGGCCCGCCGTCACGGCCAGGGTTCCGGCGGTCTGGGTCCAGACGCCGGCGAAGGTGGCGTCGGCGGCGAAGACGGCGGTGGTGGCGGCGCCGCTCTCGGTCACTTTGGCGACGGTCAGGGCGCCGCCGGCCGCCACGGTCGTGGCCCCGCCGATCAGCGACACGGCGCCCGCTCCGCCGAGCTTGTGGGCGATGACGTTCGTGCCGGTGAAGGCCCAGGCGCCGCCGGTGTCGACCGTATAGGCGCCGAAGCCGACATAGGCCTTGCCGAGGCCGGAGATCGTTCCGCTGCCCTTGGCCAGCTCCAGGGTTCCGCCGCCGCCCTGGGCCACGCCGGTCAGGACCGAGCCGGCCTCGTCGATCAGGCGGTCGGTGGAGTAGCCGAACACCACCGCCAAGCCGCCCGTTCCCCGGATCGTGCCGAAGTTGGTCACCGTCGAGGTGGGGCCGTTCACGAAGACGCCCTTGGCGCCGGTGATCAACGCCTTGGCGTCGGTCGCGCCGCCGTTGACGATCCGGCCGCCGTCGTTGAGCCAGACGCCCACATAGGTCGCGGACGCGTCGCCGCCCTGGATCGTGCCGAAGTTGGTCACCGTCGCCGGCGCCAAAGCGTTGCCGTAGATGCCGTAGCGGGCGGCGCTGATCAGGGCGAGGGTATTGGTTGCCGAGCCATTGGTCACACGGCCGCCGTTCATCCCGACCCCGTTGTTTATCGTGCCTTGGTTGGTGATCGCGCCGCCGTCGGTGGCGGCGGAACCGTCGATCCGGCCGGTGTTGATCAGCGAGCCCGAGACGGTAAGGGGACCGGTCACAGTCGCCGTCCCGGCATTGGTCAGGGTCTGGCCGGCGGCGAGGGTCTCGGCGCCGTCGAGGGTGAAGGATGCGCCCTTGTCGAGCCGATAGCTGGCAAAGCCGCTGAAGGTCATGGCGATATCACCGGATATCGTGCCCGCGCCGCCCAGGCCGGTGATCGTGCCCGTGCCGTTCGCCAGCTCCAGCGCGCCGCCGCCGCCGACCACGGCGCCGATGAAGGTCGAACCCGCCTCGGCGATCAGCCGGTCGGTGGCGGCGCTGAACACCACCGAATTGGTCGTTCCCTTGATGGTGGCGAAGTTGGTGACGGTGATGCCTACGGCGCTCAAGTCGTCCACACCGATGCCGCCCTCGATCAGGGCCGTGCTGTTTCCGGCGCCGCCATTGACGAGCACGCCCCCGAACGAACCGACGCCTTGCGAGCCTGTGGCGCTCGCTCGCAGCGTGCCGTAGTTGACGATCGTCGCCGGGTATAATTCGAACACGGCGTAGTAGGCGCCCGAGATCATCGCCCCCGCCTCGTTGACGAGGCTGTCTCCAGCCCGAAGATCCACTCCGTCCCCCTGCCCGGCGACCGTGCCGAAGTTGATCACCGACAGGACCCCGCCGCCTGCATCGACGATTCCTGAATAGCCCTGGATCGTCGCGCCGGTATGGACGGTCGATCCGTTGAAGATCGTGCCGCCGCCGGTGACCTGGACACCGTTTCCCGAATATCCGCCGGCGCCGCCGACCCCCGCCGCGCCGCCGGACCCGGGCGTTCCTCCGGCGCCGCCCGCGCCGCCGGCGCCGCCGCCGATGAAATAGAAGTTTGTCAGATTGGCGCCGGCCAGGGTGACGCCGGCCCCGCCCTTTCCGCCCGCGCCTCCGGCGCCGCCGTTGGCGCCGGCGCCGCCGGACCCACCCTGGCCGCCCTGGCCGCCCGCGCCGCCGAGGATCTGTTGCGCATTGAGGATCGAGCCGCCGGTGAGCGACACGCCGACGCCGCCGACGCCGCCCGTGTAGCCGGCGAAGCCGCCGACGCCGGAGGACGCACTCGATTGGCCGGCGCCGCCGACGCCGCCGACGCCGCCGAAGATCACGCCGAAATTCCGCACCGCGGCGCCATGGGCGCTGGTGAGCCCGACCCCGCCCGGGCCGCCGTCCTGCGCCAGCAGGCTGGCGCCGGGCGCGCCGGTGATCTGCGAATAGGCGTAGAGCGCCGTATAGGCCGCCGACAGCGTGTAACCGCCCTCGACGGGACTGGTGAGATGCTTGGTGGTCATCGGTCCGCCCCCTCTGGCTGCCGGGCCGTTCCCGGAAACCCTAATGCCGACGATGACCCGTTACGCAGACCCCGCGGGCACTGGGCCGTTTTTGGCCCGTTCGCCGCGGGCGAGTCAACATGCGCGCGGCGGCGGCGGAGAGGCCGCAAAGAAAGTTGCAATTCGCGCTTGACAGGCCGGCCGAGATATGGTGCAATATGCAATGTGAGAAAAGGTGTGGACGGGGAGGCGGCGCGCATGACCGAGCCGGCCCCCGCCCCCGATCTCTCCCGCCTCAAGCGCTTTTTCTCCGAAGCCCAGTATCTGACGCAGGACGCGCGCACCCGCTCGCTCACGGCGCTCGACTATTACGATAGCGATCAGGTGGCGGCCCGCGAACTGACGGAGCTGGCCGCGCGCAATCAGCCGGCCATCGTGATCAACCGGATCAAGCCGGCGATCAACGGGATCATCGGCGTGACGCTGCGGGGCCGGGCCGATCCGCGCGCCTGGCCACGCAACCCGGGCGACGAGGGCGCCGCCGACATCGCCACCGACGTTCTGCGCTACATCGCAGACTTCAACCGCTTCAGGCGCCTGAAGGCCGATTGCTTTCGCGACATGCTGGTGCCCGGCACCATGGCCGCCCTGATCGGGGCCGACGACGACCGCCAGATCACCATCAGCCAGATCCGGTGGGAGGAATTCTTTCACGATCCCCGCGCCCGCCGGGCGGACTTCAAGGACGGCCGCTATCTGGGCATCGCCAAGTGGATGTATGCGGACGATGTGGCCGCGCTCTATCCGGCGCAGGCCGCCTCCATCGAGGCGACCATCGACGCCGGCGGCGCGCTGGCCCCCGACCTGAGCTATCAGGACCGGCCCCAACTGGGCGGCTATGCCCCCACCCACTGGATCGACCGCAAGCAGCGCCGCCTGATGGTGGTGGAGATGTATCACCAGGAGCAGGGCTGGAAGCGGTGCGTATTCACCGCCATGGACGTGCTGGAGGCCGGCCCGAGCCCCTATCTGGATCACAAGGGACGGCCCGACTGTCCGATCGAGGCGCAATCGGCCTATCTGAAGCGCGACAACGCCCGCTATGGCGCGGTGTGGGACATGACCGGCCTGCCAGGTGCGGGCCAGCAATGGCGTCGGAGCCGACCCGATTTATGAGGCGGCCCCAGTGGACGCCGCCGCCGGTATCGGCCAAAGGCGGCGACCTCACCTCCGGGACGTCCGTTATGAGCGGCGAGCGTCATGCAGCCGGCGACGCTCTACTATGAATGCTACGTCGGTGACTATGCGCCCTAGTTCGACGGAACGTCGGATCAGGTCGCCTCGATCACCGCTGCGAGATCAGCGACGTGCTGCAAAGCTCGGGGAGCGGGGTCGTCAAGAGCGGCGGCCCGTGCGACCTCTGGTGTGTTCAGCGGGGGCGTTCTTGTCCTTCGCCATGCGACAAATTGAAGCGGCGGCAGATGGTCGAGCGACACCGGCGGCGGTCTCAATGCATGCGGCACTGGCCATAGCCAGCTGCACAACACGCGCGATATGAACCAACGTCAAACTCGGGTGCGTTGCTATAACGGCACAAGCGACAAGGGTTCTATCCAGGAGGATCGCGCCGCCTATCTCGGCACGGCCTACACGACGGCGGCGGGGCAACCACAATGGGCTACCGCTTCAAGGTGGCGGCAGGCGGTAACACTTCGGTGATGGGCCTCTGCAACGTCTACAACCTCACCGTTTAGCGGCACTCCTTAGGATTCGGCTTCCAGTTGGACCACCAAGAGCGCCGATTGGGTGGACTTCAACAGCAGCAACAGCAACCGGATCAGTTGGGTTGATGGTCTCGCCCAGTCCACGGCGCTCGGCGCGTCGAACGGTTCGGCGGCCAACTCGGTTGGTGCGGTCGCAACGATTTGCGTGGCCTTCATTGCGCTGATCGCGGCGAACAGCCAGGCTCTGGAACCATCGGCCAACGGAATGACGCTTACCACCTATTACGCCCTGACGCCGCTTCTCGCCGTCAACTACGCTCAGTCCATGGAACAAAATCAGCCCAGCAGGGGCAACTCCAATTCGCGCCGCCCAACCAGTTGACTCTTGAAGTCGCCAACTGAGCGGCTAAGGGTCGTTCATGAAGGGCCGAACACCCATCTTCGACGCTTTGCGGCTCGGGCTCGCCTCCCTGGTGATCCTCAGTCATTCGTTCCCGTTGCTGGGCTTGCGTGAGCCTGGAATCTTCGGCGCCACCTTCGGCACCATTGCCGTGGACGGCTTCTTCCTTCTTAGCGGCTACCTCATTACGGCGAGTTGGCAGGCCAATCCAGACGTATTCGCTTTCGGGAGGCGGCGCTTATACCGCATCGTCCCCGGCTTCGTGGTCGCGTTTCTCGTCTGTGTGCTGATCGTCGCTCCATTGGGCGGCGCGACAAGCTGGGCACTCACCTTGGGCCGTGATCTCCTCGGGCTCCAGCCGCCCACGATCGACGCCTTCGCCGGCACACCCTATCCGATGGTCAACGGGGCCATGTGGACGATCTCCTGGGAAGCCGCCTGCTACGTCGCGGTTCCGCTCACGTTCCCGCTTCTCCGTCGACGCGGCTGGGCAATCGGCGCCTGGGCAGCGCTGCTCTTCGTGACGCTCGCCCTGCCGTTCTGGCCGGCTCCGCGACTCTTCCTGATGTTCCTCACTGGCGCCATGCTAACCACCCAGCCGCTTCGGTTCCCGGCCCTCGACTGGCGGTTCCCCGATATTTCCTACGGCGTCTATCTCTACGGCTGGCCTATTCAAAAGCTATTGACATGGTGGGGTGTATCCAACCCCTTCGCCTTGTTCATCCTGGCCCTGCCGATCGCCATGGGACTGGGCTGGCTCAGCTTCCGCTTCGTCGAGCGGCCGGCGATGGGGCGTTTCCGCAAGACACCGGAAGCCGTGCCGGTCTAGCAGACCCCGAGCCGTAGTGGCGGAGAACTATCCTATCCAGGATCGTGAACACCGTGGCGGTAGCCGCGATTATGATGGACGTGATCGCGATCGTGCTGGCGCTGATCGCGATGCGAATGGCCGGGCGCGAAGCACGCTCAAAACGATCCATCTCGAGTTCGTCCAACTGCTCGTCGGCTGACTGAACCAATTGCGAGGGCATGACGCCTCGCGCCAACTTCGCCCGCACCGTGGGCGCCATTCCACTGAAGTGCTCTCGGGTCTTCTGGTAGACGCCGCTCGTTACGACACTGCAACCAGGCTGAAAATCGGCCGAGACGGGGAGACCCTATGGCGCAGTTTCTGGCGGTCAAAACGGGGGCTTCCAACGACGACATCATGGAGGCGCTCCGCGCGATCCATCAATGCATGGAAAAGCGGTTCGACCAGATAGAGCGGGAACAAGCCGCCGACCTGATGGCCACTCATGCGTTGAGGCAGAAGGATCGCGCCGGGGCCGAGAACGCCCTCAAAGCCATGGACGACCGCATGAAGGATTTGGAACGGGCCATCGCCTTGCTAGTGGACGGCGAGGCGCAGACCAACACGAGCCTGGACGCCGTGATCGCCGACCAGACACGGATCAAGACCGTGCTGGGCGCCGATAGCGCCCGGGGCCATGTCAGTCTTGCGGCGATGTCGCAGCGAAGCTTCATTTGGCGGGCCATCGGCGCGCTCGGGGCCGTGACGCTGGCTTACAAGCTGATATGGGCCGCCGCGCCCAGCCTGTGGCACGCGCTGTTGGCCGTGAACGCCACCCTCCTCCGCTAGAAGCCCCTTTTACCTCGGCTCGTCCACCAAGGCTGCGCTATCGCGTCGGCCCCATTACCCATGGAGACCGCTCGTGGCCGCCCCAAACTCTCAGACCATCCTCGCCGGCCTAGCCCTGATCATTCTCCGCGACCTGGCTTTGGCCATGGTGTTCAACACAGTGCCGCAATCCTGGCGGCCATCGTCGGGGCCCTGGCCGCGGCCTGGGGCTTGGCGCTGAAGTCCCGCAGCCAGATCCCCCGACATGATGCGGCTGCAAGGCTCGATCGGCTCCGGCGACGATCCCAGCGCCGACGAGATGACCTATGGGCTGACGGCGCTCAATTCGCTGAAGCCCTCGTGGTTCGGGGCCCTGATCGGCCCCAGGCTCTCGCCGCAGGACCTGACCGGCCTCGCTAGCAACCAGGCGGAGAACGGGGGGAGTATGCCATACCGGCCACCGCCTTCGCCCTGACCGCGCCGCCGACTGCCGGGGCGTACAATGCGTTCGCCGGGGGAGGTGTGGGATGATCGACGATGCGGCTCTGGCGTTCGGCGCCAACGCTTTGACCGGCCGGGCGACGCCCGCCGCCGGGGACTGGCGCGAGCGGCTGGCGGGGCTGGCGCCCGACGTCCGCGCCCGGCTCGGGCGACAGGCGGAGATGCTGACGGCCATCGGCCGCGGGCTCGCGCCCTATCCCTACGAGGAGCGGCGCGCGGTGCTGAGCCACATGACCCCGGCTCTGGTCGCGAGCGGCATACCCGCCGGCGAGATCGGCGCGTTCGATCCCACCGACGCCAATCTGCGGGCCGCGACCGCCTCGGCGGCGGCGCTCGGCCGGCTGATCAGCGCGGGGGCGGGGGCAGGGGCGGGGGCCGGACCGGCGCCGCCAGCCGAACCGCCGCCATGAGGCCCAGGCCGGCCACGGGCACGAAGGCGCCGAACAGCCAGGGCGCCTGGGCGAGGGCTCGCGACGCGGTGAAATGGTGCGCCAGACCGAGCAGATTGGCCACCGCCCCGGCGGCGGCCGCGCCGACGGCGCCGCCCAGCATCTGGAGGGTCGGCGTCGCCGCGGCGCCCAGGGCCAGATCGCGCGGCGGCAGGGCGGTCAGGATGCGGCGGGCGCTGACCGACCAGGCCAGGCCGAAGCCCGCGCCCATGACCGCGCCGCCGAACACCAGGCTCCAGACCCCGGCGCGACCGGCGAGAAGGGCCAAGCTCGCGACGCCGGCCACGATGGCGACGCCCCCGGCCACGATGAGAGCGCCGTGGCGGCGCTCGGGCTGGCTGGAGACGGCCAGGGCGGTGAGTGTCCAGCCGGCGGCCTCGGAAGCGATCGCGAAGCCCGCCGCCAGCGGAGAGAGGTGATAGGCGGTCTGCAGGATGGCGGCGCCGTAGACGCTGTAGACGGCGGCGGCGGCGCTGAAGCTGAAGATCATGGCATAGCCGGCGCCGGCCACGGTGGAAGGCCTGGCGGCGTCGCGCGGCAGCAGCGCCTCGCCGGGCCAGGCGTTCACGACGGCGCCCAGCAACAGCAGGGCGAGGCCGAGGGTCAGAAGGCTCAGGGCTTCGGCGGCGCCGCGCGCGATATCGGCGGCGGCGATGGCGCCGAT
This sequence comes from Caulobacterales bacterium, assembly GCA_038226475.1. Classification (GTDB taxonomy): domain Bacteria; phylum Pseudomonadota; class Alphaproteobacteria; order Caulobacterales; family Caulobacteraceae; genus Acaudatibacter. The sequence continues at coordinate 76,431 of JBBRQK010000012.1, forward strand.
CGCGGCGGTGAGCACGCAAAGGGTGCGCCAGGCCAAGGGGCGGCGGCCGTCCGCTTCGGGCGGGCTCAGGCCGCGCAACAACAGCGGCGCGGCCAGGGCGAAGAGGGCGCCCTGAGCCGAGAACAGCCAGAAGGCCCCGCGCCAGTGGCCCGACTGAGCGAAGGCGCCGCCCACCAGCGGCCCCAGGAAGCTGGCGACGCCCCATACCGCGGCGCCGGCCCCGAACATGCGGGCCCACAGGCGTTCTGGGAACATCACCCCGATGGCGACATAGCAGAAGCCGACGATCCATCCGGCCCCGAGGCCCTGGATCAGACGGCCGACCAGGAACAGGCCGATGTGCGGGGCCGCGCCGCTGAGGGCGCACCCGACGGCATAGGCGAGGGCGGCGGCCACCATCGCCGGCTTCAGTCCCAGGCGTTCGGAGAGCTGTCCGGCGCTCGCCGCGGCGAGGATCGAGCCCAGCAGATAGACCGCCACCGCCCAGCCGAACCAGGCGAAGCCGCCCAGATCGCGCGCCACCGACGGCATGATGGTCACTGTGACCAGGGAATCGGCGGCGTTGAGCCAGATGCCGAGCAGGACCAGCCCGGCGCGGGCCGCCACGGCCGGATGGGCCAGTTCGCTCCAGCGCGCGGGAGTCGGCGAGGCGGTCACCGGCGCCGGGTCAGGCCGGCTTGTGAGCGCGCGCCTTGCCGTCGAAGTGGATCTTGAGTCCCAGAACGGCGGCCGACATGGCGAGGCAGACGGCGTTGGACGCGGCGATCGGCCAGCGGCTGATCAGCACGCCATAGCCCGTCCACAGGATGAACCCCGTCACCGTGACGAGATACATGCGCAGGGAGACGGAGGAAGCGTCCTTCTCCATCCAGATCTTGCCGAGCTGGGGGGCGAAGCTGGTCATCGAGCAGAGGGCGGCGCCCACGCCGATAGCGGTCACGACCAAGTTCTGCATCGCCGCGCGCCCGCCGCTTGCTGGACGCTAGAACATCGACCGGCCGGCGACCCGGACGTCGTAGCGCTGTTCACCCTGGCGGAAATCGGCATCGGCTTCGAGCGCGACATAGGAGAACTGGGTGCCGCTCTTGAGCGAGACGCCCAGGGTCGCCCAGCCGCCCTTGTCCGGATCTGCGACCAGGGTGAAGGGATCGCCGCCGGCGAAATTGGCGACCGTGTCGCCCACCCGGCCCGAGAAGATCTCGCGGTAGCCGGCGCGAACCTCGGTCCTCAGCCACGAGGTCTTGCCCCACTGGCGGCCGAGGACGAGCTGGGCCTGGCCGCTCAGGCGACGGCTGGTGCGCGCCGCCACGTCCAGATCGAAGCCGTCGCCGCCGCCGGTCTCGGAGCGCGCGCCCTCGTGCAGGCGGAAATAGTCGAGCGAGATCTCGGGCCGCACATAGAAGACGCCGAAGCTCTTTTCATAGGCCGCGCCGGCGTGCGCGTCGAAGAACAGGCCGCCCCAGCTGGATTGGGCGCGATTGATGGCGCCCGGGGCCAGAAACCGACGATCGCCGGAGAACCAGGAATAGCCGACCGCCCCTCGCGCCGCCATGGTGAAGGGTCCGGCCGCGCGGCGGTAGTAGACGCCGCCTTCGACCATCGAGCCCACCACGTGCTCGCCGACGGCGGCGGCCTTGTCCTGCTCCTGGGCGTTGAAATAGGCGAGATTGACGCCGAGCGCGCCGCCGCCCTGGCCCATCCGTTCATAGCCGCCGACGATGCCGAGCAGCTTGGCGGAACTGGCGAGCGTGTCACCATGGTTTCGGTCGACCCGCTGATTCACTTCCTGCAACCAAAGGCTCGAACCCCCCACGCGCGTGCCGGCGTCCGGCGTCGTTCCGACCATGCTGGAAACGGCCTGGGCGGCCGCGTCGAGCGCCTCGAACATGCCTTGTCCCTGATCGGGCAATAGCTGGTCGTAGGCGCTTTTCAGCCCCGCTTCCGTGGTCTGCGCCAGAACCACCTTCTGGATGTTGGCGTCGTTGGGCAGGGCGTGGAGCACGGCCTCGAACGCCGCCGCCTCGGCGCCGTTGAAGTTGAGCTGGGCGGCGGTCTTGCGCGTGACCGTCAGGTCGATCGAGCCGCCGCCGTGCGTGTCGGGGGTGAAGGAGGCGGCGGCGGTGAACAGATAGGGCGAGTTGGCCAGCAGGCTGGTTCCGAAAGCGCCGACCGACAAGGTCCCCTGATCCTTGGTCTGGACCACGGTGTAGGTGGCGACCGGGGCCGTCTGCAGACTCTTCAGCGTGAGACCCAGCTGCGCGCCGTCGGCGAAGGTCGAGGCCCCCGTAGTGACGAATCGGGTGTTGGTGTTGTTGAGTGGGTCGGCCGACACGAGCAGGATGCCGCCGGCGCCGACATTGACCGCCTTGGCCTGGATCACCGCTGGATTGGTGTCGCTGAGGGTCCCGTTCATGACGTTCAGCACCAGGGTGTTGGCGCCCGCGTCCCTGATCGCTCCGGTGACGATCGTATTGACGTCGCCGTTGACGGTGACCGTATTGGCCCCGGCGCCCAGGTCGATGACATCGGCCGTGACCGTGCCGGCCTCCACTTCGAGCGTGCTGCCGCCCGACCCGAAGTAGATGGAGCCGGCGATGAGCGGGGTGGTGGTTCCGATCGCCTTCCAGAGCGAAGGATTGGTGATCGGGTCCTGGCCGGCGGTGGTCGCCGCGATCGCGGTATAGGCCTGCGTGCCGTCGATTACGGTGGCGCCGATGGCGTAGGCTGTGGTGGCGCTGAAGGTGGGCGCGCCGGCGATGCCGGAGGCCAGTTTCTGGGTGATGTTCTGGGCCAGACCGGACGCCGAGATGTCGATGCCGATCGTCGAGCCGGGCATGGGCGTGTTGACCAGGGTCTGGGTCAGGGTCGCGGCGATCACGCCGGTGTTGACGACACTGGTGACCGAGCCGGATCGATCGACGATCGCCTGGGCCGTGCCGCCCACTCCGCCCGTGCCGGTGATGTTGGCGCTGATGGTGCGACTGTTGGAGATGCTCGAGACCGACGCGCCCGCGTCGATGACGATGCCGCTGACGGTGACCGGCAAGGGCGCGGGCACGACCGGTGTGGTGGTCGTCGCCGTGGTCGAGGAATTGACCTGCGTCGACAGGCTGCTGATGACGCCGTCGTTGACGATCGCCGCGGCGGTGGCGCCGGATCTGACGTGGATGCCGGTGGCGTCGGCCTGATAGGCCGTGGCGCCGATCACGCCGCTGTTGTGCACGCCGCCGTCGACGATCACCGGCGCCCCGCCCGTCACGCCGATCTCGATCGCGGTGGCGGGGACGACCCCGGGCAGATTTGGCGTCGTGAGCGGGTCGAACACACCGTTGGCGTTGACCGAGCCCTGGATCACGAGGCCGTAGCCATTGGCGCCTGTCCCCACCGCGCCCAGCTCGACCGATCGTGCGGTCGAGCCGATGGACATCGCCGGGGCCGACCCATAGGCGGTGACCGTGCCGTTTCCCTGGATGGCGTCCGGCACGCCATTGCCGTCCTGATCGAGATTGGTGGTGCTGAGCGGGGTCGGCGCCACGCTGACGATCAATCCCTTGCCTAGATTGGCGCCGATGCTGACCGTGGGGCCACCCTGCCGCAGCTCTTCGGCGGTGTAGAGGGTCGCCAGAGCCGGAAAGTTCGAGCGCGTCACGCTTCGATAGCCCGACGAGCTGACCGCCCCCGAGATATCGACCACGCCACCGACGCCGCCGTCGATGGCGACGGCCTGGGCCCCCACCCCGCGAGCGCTGATGCTGGTGATATGGATATTTCCGCCGACCCCGCCGGTCGACGTGACCTGGAGGCCGACACTGTGGTCGCCGGTGATGTTGATAGACCCCGCGGCGACGGTGGCCGCGGTCGTGCCGCTGGCGGGCGTGACCTTGAGCATCGTCAGATCGCCGGTCATGGGCCCGCGGATCGAGATGCCTTGGGAGTCGTTGCCCTGGACGGTGATCGCGCCGGTATCGACGATGCTGCCGACGAAGGGCGCCACACCGGTGACCTCTATGCCCGTCCGAGCCATGCCCTTGGCGAACGGTCCATCGGGCAGGCCATCGTTGTTGGTATCGGTGGCGGTGTAGGATTCGGTCAGGCTGATCGCGCCGCTGTTGGTCACCTGGCCGGTATTGCCGCCCTGGACGAGAATGCCGACGGCGTTGTCCACGTCCTTGAACGAGATGCCGCCCTCGCTGGTGACGACGTTGTTGCTGTTGAGCGTCAGGGCGGCGCCGGCGCTGGTGGGATTGATCGAACCCCCAGTAGCGATGTCCACGTCATCGGGCGCGCCGTTCTTGGCGGTGGCGGTCGCGACCGGCGTGGTGGTCGAGGTCGAGATGGTGGTCGCGGCCAGGCTGACGCCGCTCGCCGCCAGAATGGGCGCCACGGCGACCGCCGCAGCGAGATAGAGGCGCTTCATCAATGGGAACTCTCGACTCGCGGGCGATCTGACCCTTCTAGCAAGGGCCCGCCTAATAGGGCCTCAATTGGGCGGCTTTCAAGGCGCGCAGGGAGCAGGTGGCGGGTTGTCACGCGGACGACACATCCAGGGCGTGGGATGGCGGGCGCGAATCGTCGTCAGAGTGCCTGCCATGGTGTTGCCGAGTGAGTCTTCCGGAGCCGACCCTTTTCCGGCCATCAGCCTGGCTGTCGTGATCGGCGGTTTGGGTGTCGCGGCGCCGCTGGTCTTGCTGGCTTTTGGCGCGATCGACCCCGCGCCGGCGATCGCGGCGGCGGCCGTGATGATCGGCGGAATCGTGGCCGCCTGGTATCTCATCCCGAATTCGCGACGCGCGACCGCGGAGGCCGAGCCGATCCCGCCAGCTGCGTTGCGCGCGCCACCGCCGTACGCCGGCATCCTCGAGCAGCTGGCCGATCCGGTGCTCCTGGTGTCGGGGGGCGCGCGCGAGGACCTCAACGCCCGCCGGTTTCTGTTCGCCAACGCCGCCGCCCGCGAGCTCTTGCGGATCCAGCGGCCCGAGGGGCCCCTGACCACGGCCGTCCGCGCGCCCGAGGTTCTCGCCGTGGTCGACGAGGCCTTGTTCGATCGTGCGACCGGACATGCCTTGTATCAGTCGGGCGGGGTGCAGGATCGCGTCTGGCGCGCCCGGGCGACGCCGCTGGAAGGCATGGAGGACAGTCGTCTGGCGCTTCTGTCTCTGCGCGACGAGACGGAGTTTCGCCGCAGCGAACGAACGCGCGCCGATTTCCTCGCCAACGCGAGCCATGAGCTCCGCACGCCGCTGGCGTCCCTAGCCGGGTTCATCGAGACCTTGCGCGGGCACGCGAAGGACGACCCGGTCGCCAGGGATCGGTTTCTGGGCATCATGCAGGTTCAAGCCGAGCGCATGCGCCGTCTGATCGACGATCTGATGAGCCTCTCACGCATCGAGCTGGGCGAGCATATTCCGCCCTCCGACGAAGTGGACTTGGCCCTGGTCGCCATCGATGTGCTCGATGCGCTGGGTCCGCTGGCGGCGGAAAGAAGCGTGCGCTTCGAAGCCTCGCTGGCGCCAGTGGGGGACGCCATCGTGATGGGCGAACGCGACCAGCTCCTCCAGGTCATACAGAACCTCGCTGAAAACGCGGTGAAGTACGCGCCGCGCGGCAGCTCGGTGGAGGTGACGATGGAGGTCGGGCTGGAGGCCATGGCCGCCGTGACGCCGACATCGGTGTTCGTACCGCACCTGTCTCTGCTGACGCCCGACCATGCCGGCGGTCGACTCTACGTCAGCTTGCGGGTTAGCGACAGCGGCCCGGGTATCGCACGCGGGTACCTTCCTCGGCTCACCGAGCGTTTCTACCGGGTCGAGGGACAGAAGAGTGGCGAGCATTCAGGCACCGGCCTGGGTCTGGCCATCGTCAAGCACATCGTCAACCGTCACCGCGGCGGTCTGACCGTGGAAAGCGGCGAGGGCCGGGGGGCAGCCTTCACGATCTATGTCCCCATGGCGGAGGCTTGATGCTTCGCGCCGGCGGGCTGCAAAGCGGCCGCCCATGAATGTCCTCATCGTCGGCTCTGGCGCCCGCGAGCACGCGCTGGCGTGGAAAATCGCGCGTTCCCCGCTGCTCGGCAGGTTGGTGTGCGCGCCGGGCAATCCGGGGATGGCGCACCATGGCGATGTCCGAGCCGTCGCCGCGACGGATGTCGAAGGTCAGGTGGGGCTGGCGCGGGAGATGGGCGCGAACCTCGTGATCGTTGGGCCGGAAACGGCTCTCGCGGAAGGCCTCGCCGACCGGTTGGCCGCCGTCGGCATCGCCTGTTTTGGTCCATCGGCGGCGGCCGCCCGGCTCGAGACCTCCAAGGCCTTCGCCAAGACCTTTGCCCAGCGCCAGGGACTGCCGAGCGGCCGCTTCGCCGTGTTCGAGAATGCCCGCGCGGCCAAGCAAGCGCTGGGCGACTTCGCGGCGCCATATGTGATCAAGGCTGATGGCCTGGCGGCAGGCAAAGGCGTGGTGATCGCGGAAACCGAAGACGCGGCGGGCGCCGCCATCGAGGACGTCCTGGGCGGCCGGTTCGGAGCGGCCGGCTCGAGGGTGGTGATCGAGGAGTTCCTTCAGGGCGAGATCGCCTCACTGTTCGCGCTGAGCGACGGGCATGCGGCCGTGATGTTTGGAGCCGTTCAGGACCACAAACGCGCCTTCGACGGCGAGACCGGCCCCAACACCGGCGGCATGGGCGCCTACGCCCCCGCGCCGGTCGTTTCGGTCTCGGTGCTGGAATCGGCGCGACACAGGCTCATCGAGCCAGCCCTGGCCGGCATCGCCGCCGAGGGCGCACCGTTCAAAGGGGCGCTGTTCTGCGAAGTGATGGTGACACCGCAAGGACCGCGCCTGGTGGAGTTCAACGCCCGGTTCGGCGACCCCGAATGCCAGGTTTTGATGATGCGTCTCGAGGACGATCTGTTGCCCTATCTCGCGGCGGCGGCCCAAGGCGGCCTAGCAGACTTGCCCGCACCGTCCTGGCGCAACGAGGCGGTGATCGCCGTCGTGTTGGCCTCGCGCGGCTACCCCGGAGAGTTTGTGCGGGGCGGCGTGATCGGGGGGGCGGAGGAAAGTTACGGCCACGATGTCGAGGTGTTCCAGGCTGGCACGGCGAGGCGCGCCGATGGGGCCCTGATCGCCGCGGGGGGTCGGGTGCTCACCGTTTGCGCCCGGGCCCCGACGCTGGCGGACGCGCGGGCGCGGGCCTATGAAATCGTGGATCGGATCGATTTTCCCCACGGCTTCTGCCGGCGCGACATAGGTTGGCGCGCGCTGCGCCGCTGACTAAGGTCACGGCGGGCCGCCAGGAGGAAATGCCATGGCCGAGACGTTCATGACCGAAGACCAGATCCGTGAAGCCGACAACACGGGCACCAAGCCGGTCGCCGAGAGCCACCGGATCGATGAAGCGCGCCTTGCTGAGTGGATGGCGGCGCAGGTGCAGGGCTTCCAAGGGCCGTTGACGGTTCGGCAGTTCAAGGGCGGCCAGTCCAATCCGACCTACGAGCTGCACACTCCGGCGCGCAGCTATGTGTTGCGCCGCAAGCCGCCAGGAAAGCTGCTGCCATCGGCGCACGCCGTGGACCGGGAGTTCCGCGTCATATCGGCGCTGTATCCGACCGGTTTTCCGGCCCCGAAACCCTACGCCTTTTGCCGAGACGAGACGGTCATCGGAACCATGTTCTACGTCATGGACAAGGTGGAAGGCCGGGTTCTGTGGGACCAGTCGCTACCAGCCTACCAGCCTGCAGAGCGACACGCCATCCACATGGCGGCGCTCACGACCTTGGCGGCGCTGCACAATACAGACTACGAGGCGGTTGGTCTCGCTGACTTCGGTCGCCCCGGCAACTACATGTCGCGGCAGATCTCACGCTGGACCAAACAATACAAAGCGTCCGAGACGCAGCGGCTCGACACGGTCGAGCGCCTGATCGAATGGCTGCCACGCACCGTTCCCGACGACGACCAGACGACCCTCGTCCACGCCGACTATCGGCTGGACAACATGATCATGCACCCGACCGAGGCCCGGGTGCTGGCCGTCCTCGATTGGGAGCTGTGCACCCTGGGAAATCCCCTGGCCGACTTCAGCTATGTGCTGATGCAGTGGGTCAACGGGTCTCTCTCTACGATTCCGGACCTGAAGGCGCACGGCATTCCGACCATGCAGGAGTATGTCGACGAATATTGCCGTCTGACCGGCCGAGCCGGACTGCCCGACCTGAACTGGTATTTCGCCTACAACGGCTTTCGGCTGGCGGGTATTCTTCAAGGAATCGCCGGCCGTGTCAGGGACGGCACCGCCAACAGCCCCCATGCCGCCGCGCAGGAAGCCCGTGTGCCTCTGCTTGCCGAGACGGCCTGGAAGTACGCCCAGCTAGCCGGCGCCTAGAGCCTGCGCCAATAGGCGGACGAGGGCCTGCGGCTCCTCGAACCGTACGACGACGGGCCACGCAACAATCCGCGGTCGCCAGGCTGGCGGAAGTCGCGCCCAGTCCTTTTCGCTGGTGAGGAGACCGGCCCCGAGGGCGGCGGCTTGCCGTGCGAGGCCTTGCAGTGTCGTCTCGCTCAAGGGCGCATGGTCCGGCAGCGCGACGAACCTGGCGAGGTCACATCCGGCTGCGCGCAGCGCCCGCTCCATCTTCCAGGGCTTGCCGATACCGGCGAAGGCCAGTTGACGTCCGGCAGGCGGCGGAACCGGCGGCTCCAGGCGGGCGATCAGGACGTCCAGGCCTGCGAACAGCCGCACGAGGTTCGGGTCCGGCTCCGGCAAGTCCGCCGGCAAGAGAAGCACCACGGCATCGGCCCGGGTGAGGCCGGCGGAAAAGGGTTCGCGCATCGGTCCGGCCGGGAACACGGCCTCGTCACCGAAGGGCCACTCGCCGTCTCGCGTTTCGCCGTCGACGACAAGAATCGATACCGTCTTGGTCAGCGCCGGATTTTGATGGCCATCGTCGAGGATCAGCACCTGGGCGCCCGCGACAACTGCCGCGCGGGCGCTCGCCGCCCTGTCTCGAGCCACCCAGACGGGTGTCTCCGACGCTATCATCAACGCCTCGTCGCCCGTGTCACGCGCCGAGTGGTGCGCCGGATCAACGAGCGTTGGCGTTCTTAGCCGACCATCGTGGCCACCCATCAGAACGTGGGCGGCCACGCCTCGCGTTCGCAGCATGTGCGCGAGGGCGCGAGCCACGGGCGTCTTGCCCGCCCCGCCAAGGGTGAGATTGCCGATGCAAATAACCGGAACCCCGGGGTCGAAGCCTGACCCACGGCTTATCCGACGGGCGGTGGCCCAGGCCCATATCCACGAGGCCGCCGTCAGTATCCGCGGCGCCGCCGATACGCCGTGGCGATAATACCAGGTTCTGGGAGTAAGGAGCCTCATGATCCAAGAAGCTGGACGATCCGCTCGTGAGCGGCGCGGCTACGCCGATCTCCCGCCTCCGCAAGTGCGCGGGCCGCCTGGGCCATCTGAACGAGTTGCGGATCTCCTGAAAAAGCGGCGCCGAGCCATCGATCGAGATCCCGAGGATCGCGAACGAGCGCCGTCGCTCCCCGACGTTCGAAGTCGAGATACAGCGGCCATGCGCTCACAAGTCGTCCGCTTACGAAGGGGCAATCCAGGCGTGCAGGCTCCAGGGGGTTATGTCCTCCAATATTCTCCACAAGACTGCCGCCCAGGATCGCCAAGCGCGCGAGCCGATACCACAGCCCCAATTCGCCCAAAGTATCGGCTACAAACACGTCAACGTCCGCGAACGATCCACCGGCGCCGCGCCGGCTCGCGCGGAAGTCGAAATCTCGCGCCAAGGCCGCGATTTCTTCGCCGCGCTCTGCGTGGCGTGGAGCGACGATCAGCACGCCCGCGAACCCCTGTCGCCTGACGCGTGCGAGGCTCTGCAGGATGAGCAGCTCTTCGCCCGGGTGCGTGCTTGCGGCGAAGACAACGGGTCGTTCCCCCAGGGTGGCGGCGAGGGCGCCCAATTCCGCGGCCTCAGCCGGCAGAGGTGTCCCACCGAACTTCAGATCAGCCAGACCACCAAGTTCGGCGCCCAAGCCGCGCAGTTGAAGCGCGGCGGCTTCGTCGCGCGCCAGGATCAGGTCGAACGAGCCGAGAATCGCCCGAGCAGCGCCTGGAATGCGGCCCCAACGCCAAACGCTGGCGTCCGAAATGCGGGCCGAAACCAGCGCCATCCCCGCGCCGGATCGCCGCGTTTCCAAGATAAGATTTGGCCAAAGCTCACTCTCGGCGAACACAGCCAGATCGGGCCTCCAATGGTGCAGGAACCGGCTGACCGCCCTCGGTGTGTCGATCGGCGAATATTGGTGCAGGACCCCAGGCGGCACGCGCGCCGCCAAAACGTCGGCCGAAGCCCGTGTCGCCGTCGTGATCAGGACAGCGGTCGCCGGCCGCGTCGCGGCGATGTGTGCGGCTAGCGGTAGAAGCGACAGGCCTTCGCCCATACTAGCGCCGTGTAGCCAGGCGAGGGGCCCTGCGGGTCGCGGCTTTGCCGCGTGGCCCAGCCGCTCGCCCAAGCGCCCAGGGTCCTCCTTGCCCCGCTGCGCGCGACTGTTCAGCGCGATCCGCGCAAACGGCGACAGCGCGGCCATGACACCGGCGTACAGACGCAAGGACAGGGCGATAGTCACCGCGCCCGGCCTTTGCCGAGCATCGCCTCGGCACGTGCTTGACCGGCCCGCAGCAGCCGTTCCCAGTCCTGGCGCACCAATTCTATCGCGGCCACGTCGGCGTCTCGCCCGATCCGCAGGGGTCCTTCGAGGACGACGTGGCCGCGCGCGAAGGGTAGGGGAATCTGGCCAGCGTCCCAGCTCTTCAGCACGATCGCCGGACGGGCGGCCAGGCTCATCAGGAACACCGGGCACCCAGCGTCCCGAGCCATGAGCACCGGTCCTGTTGCAAGGACCTCGCGGGGACCGCGCGGGCCGTCGGGAGTGACGATCATCACGCCGCCGGCGCGAACGAACCGCAGCGCCTGACGATAGGCCGCCGCCCCGTGTTTTGAAGTGGCTCCATCGGCCCGGCCGGTAGAGCCGCGGATCGGCGGAATGCCTAGTCGCTCGGCGGCCAGCGCCATGAACGCGCCATCCGGCGAGAGCGAGATCATTACGCGCCGGGGTTTGTCGGCCAACAAGGGGCGGCATGCCATGCCCTGGGCGATCCGGCCATGCCAGAACGCGGCTATCAGCCCCTCTCCGGCGGCCATTGCCGAATCCACCTCGGGGCGATTGTGGAATCGCCAGCGGATGGTGCGGATCAGGATGTCGATGTACGCGGCGACCAGCCAGCCCAGCAAGCCTTGCGCCGGAGCCGAACGAAGCAGTCGCTTCAAGCCGCAGCCCCCGGGAGCGGCTCCAGGTCCTGGGTTCGCGCAAGCCGCGCGTACAGGCCTTTGGCGGCCATCAGGCCCGAATGGACGCCCGTCTCAACGACCCGACCGCCATCAAGCACATAGATGCGATCCGCCCCTCGCACGGTCGACAGGCGATGAGCGATGATCAACGTTGCCCGGCCGGCCATCAGTCGGCCAAGAGCCACTTGCACCTGAGCTTCGCTCTCGGCGTCCAGGGCGCTGGTGGCTTCATCGAGCAGCAGGATCGGCGCATCCTTGAGAAAAGCTCGAGCGATGGCAATCCGCTGGCGCTGACCGCCCGAAAGACGCGCACCGGCTTCGCCCACCACCGTGTCATAGCCGAGCGGCAAAGCCCGTATGAAGTCGTGCGCGGCGGCGGCGTGCGCCGCCTTCTCGACCTCATCCCGCGTCGCGTTCTGCCGCGAGTATCCGATGTTCGCGGCTATCGTATCGTCGAACAGGAACGGCTCTTGGGTCACCAAAGCGATGTGTCGGCGCAAGGAGGCGAGGGTCACCTCGCGCACATCCCGGCCATCGATGGTCACCTCGCCAGACGTCACGTCGTAGAATCTCGGGATCAGATTGAGCACGGTCGTCTTGCCAGCACCCGAAGGCCCGACCAGGGCGACGATCTCGCCTCGGCGGGCCTCGAGCGTGACGCGGTCCAGAACCTGTTCGCCGGGTGCGTAGCCGAACGAAACTCTGTTCAAGCGAAGCAAAGAGCCTCCGGGCGACATCTCCAGCGCAGCGGGTGCGTCGCCTACCTCCGGCCGTACGTCCAGGGCCGAGACCAGGCGACGGCCGGCCACGAGTCCCTGACTCAGCACGGTCAACAGGTTCGATACCTGGCGGAGCGCCTGTCCGGCCGTGAGCAGCGCGGCAAAGAACGCCGTGAACGCGCCGATGTTGGATTGACCGCCGTTCGCGCGCCAGCCCTCATAGGCCAATACGGCGGCGACGATGATCATCGTCAAGGTCTCGGAGACCGGCGCCGCGGTGGCGCGCGCGTTGTCTCCGCTCAAAATGTGGTGTTGCCTTTCGGCGACGACCTTGGCGACGCGGGCTTCTTCGAAGGCTTCGCGGGTTTCCATCTTGACGAGACGAACGCCGTCGAAACCCTCCATGATCGCGGTGGACAGGGACGCGGTGGCGTTCATCGCGCCGCGCGCCGCCGTCGTGGCGCGCCGCAGAAATCTGCGCAGCGCCAACGCCGCTATTGGGGCGCAGAGCAACACGAACAGACTGAGCTTCCAGTCGGAGCGGACCATCACGACCCCGGCGGCGATGAGAGTCAGAGCCTGCTGGATCAGATTCACCACCCCGGTTGTGGCCGCCTCGCGAATAAGGCCGGCATCGTAGAGGACGGAGGAGACAAAACTGCCGCTGTGCGACCCGCGCAGCCGGCTGAGGTCCGCCCTAACCAGCTTGCCGAACAGTTCGACTTGGACGTCGCCGACAATTCCGTTGCCGATCCGATTGACGGAGGTCGCCTGCGTCAGTTGGACCACCCCTCTAGCCACGGCCAAGGCGACTATAAGCAACGGAATGGTACGCAGGGCGCCGGGCTTGGGATGGATGATGAGATCGTCGACCGCCGGCTGAAGCATGCCAAGCAGCACTCCTGACAGTAGGGCAAAAGCGCCAGCACATGCCAAGGAGATTGTGAGCAATCGCCATCGCGGCGCGAGGTAGGTTCGGGCCAATCGCGCGGCGACGTCACGCGCTGGTGCGGTCACAGCCTCGACGCTCATGGCGGGGAAAGGAGTCGACGCCCGGACCCGTCTGTCAAGCTCAGTCTACGTCATGCTTGCGCGCCGCGCTTTATTTCTTGAGGAATCCGCCGTACTTGGCCGCAAAGCGGGACACGCGACCGCCTCGATCGATCAGATGCTGATTCCCCCCGGTCCACGCCGGATGGGTCTTCGGGTCGATATCGAGGGCGAGACTGTCCCCTTCCTTGCCGTAGGTCGAGCGGGTCTGATAGGTGGTCCCATCCGTCATGGTCACCGTGATAAAGTGATAGTCCGGGTGAGTGTCTTGTTTCATGGCGGTGCAGAGCCGATTCGAGCGCAGCGGTTGATCCCGCCGGAGGGCGGAGGCGTGGGACGCGCGCTATACATGGCCGGTGCGCACGAAGGCAAGGGTATGCGAGGATCATGACGCTCGACGGGTCGGCGCCACCTCGGGGCCGCCGCGACCTCAAGCCGCTTGGACAGCTTTGGCCATTTGTCCGAGCCCACCGCGGCGACGCTTTGCTTTCGGTCTGTTTCCTTGTGTTTTCCACAGCCGCGACGCTCGCGCTGTCCGGCGCGGCCCGGATGGTCTTGGACAAGGGTTTCGCCTCGGCATCGCGCGAAAATCTCAACAACACCTTCGTCGTTCTGGTCGGCGTCGCCGTGAACTTGGCCGTTGCCACCGCCTTGCGCTACTACTTCATCACCAAGTTGGGCGAACGCGTGGTCGCGGATTTGAGGATTGCGCTCTACCGGCATGTGCTGACCCTCGATCAAGCGTTCTTTCTGCGGGTTCGAAGCGGCGAGGTCCTGTCGCGGTTGACGACCGATATGACGCTCGTCGAGGGCGTGGTCGGAAGCTCGGCTTCGATAGCGTTGCGCAACCTGCTTACGCTGGTCGGCGCCTTGGGAATGCTCGTGTTCGTGAGCACAAGGTTGACGCTCTATGTCGCGGTGCTCGGCCCTGTCATCGTGGCGCCGCTGTTGATCTTCGGTCGCCGGGTGCGGACGCTTTCAGCCGGCGCGCAGGGACGATTTGCCGACGCCGTAGCCTACGCCGGCGAGACGCTGGAGGCGGTCGACACCCTGCAGGCCTTTGGCGGCGAGCAGATCGCGGGAGATAGGTTCGACGCGGCGGTGAACACGGCGTTCTCCGCCTCCCTGTCGCGGATCGGCGCGCGCGCCGCCATGACCGCGCTCGTCATCGCCCTTGTGTTCGGTGGGGTCGCGACGGTCTTCTGGCTTGGCGCGCACGCGGTCGTCTCCGGCGCCATGACGGGCGGCGCTCTGCTGCAGTTCGCTATACTGGCCGTGCTGGCCGCCGGATCGGTCGGCGCGCTCAGCGAAGTCTGGGGCGATGTGCAGAAGGCCGCAGGGGCCATGGAGCGGATCGCCGAACTCCGCCTTGCGACGGCCTCGATATCGACTCGCCCGTCTCCGCGAGTCTTGCCATCGCCGCCCCGCGGGGAGGTATCAATCGACAATGTCACCTTCGCCTATCCGGGGCGCGAGGGGACGCCCGCGTTGCGCGATTTCAGCCTGAGCGTGCGCCCTGGGCAGCGGGTGGCACTCGTGGGGCCTTCCGGCGCGGGGAAGACGACCGTGTTTCGTCTGTTGCTAAGATTTTACGATCCCCAGAAAGGCGTCGTCCGCCTGGACGGCGTGGACCTTCGAGACGTCGACCCGGCTGCGGTGCGCGCCCGCATGGCCCTGGTCGCGCAAGACGCGTCTCTGTTTTCGGGATCGGTCCTGGAAAATATCAGACTTGGACGCGAAGACGCTAGCGAAGACGCGGTAGCGCTCGCTCTTCGCTCGGCCAAGGCGGAGTCCTTTCTCGCCGCCCTGCCGAACGGGTTGGAGACGCTTCTGGGTGAACGGGCGAAAACGTTTTCAGGAGGACAGAGACAGAGACTTGCCATCGCCCGGGCGCTGGTGCGTGAAGCGCCTATTCTGCTTCTCGACGAAGCGACGAGCGCATTGGATGCGGAGAACGAGCGGCTTGTCCAAGGCGCGCTGAACGAGTCCATGACCGGGCGCACGACCCTAGTGGTCGCGCATCGACTCTCGACCATCCTGCGTGCCGATCTCATCGTGGTGATGGATGAGGGTCGCGTGGTCGAGACCGGACCCCACGGGGAACTTATGGCGCGGGGCGGCCTCTACAGCCGTCTCGCGCGTCTGCAATTCGGGCTGGAGGCCGCCTAGAGAACAGCGCCCTCTGTGTCAGCGCGGGGCCGTCGCCTGAGTCTGGCCAGCCGGCGTAACCGGCGCCAAAACCGGCTCTTCTCCGGTTCCGGATAGGGTTGTAGCAGCCGACGAAACTCCTCGGCGCACGCGCGCCAGGAAAATTGCTCCGCCCGTCCGCGCACCACAGAGCGGTCGAGGGTCAGCGCGTCCATACAAGCCTGGCGGAGGCCCTCGCTCTGGCCGGCAGCCAACACGCCGGCATCCGAGCCAGGAATGAGGTCGGCGGGCCCCGGCGCTGTGAACGCCGCCACCGGTAGCCCCGCCGCCCAGGCCTCCAGAATCACCAGTCCAAAGGTGTCGGTGAGCGATGGGAAGACGAACACGTCCGCCGAGGCATACGCGGCGGCCAGTTCGGCCCCAAACCGCGATCCCGGAAACAACACGTCCGGGTATTTCGCCGCCAACTCCGCCCGTTGAGGTCCGTCGCCGACGACGACCTTGGTGCCTGGAAGATCCAGGCAGACGAAAGCTTCGATGTTTTTCTCCACCGCCACCCGGCCGACGTTGAGCCAGATCGGTCGAAGGGCGCCTTCGAACGCGTTTGGATCGCCAAGGCCGCGCGGTCGAAAAAGCTCGGTGTCGACCCCGCGGGACCAAAGTGAGACGTTGCGGAAGCCATGCCGCTCAAGCTCTGTCGCCATGGTCGCGGTAGCGACCATCAGTCGCCCAGACGGTCGATGAAACCACCGCATGTAGGCATACCCAGCGGCCAGCGGCAGGGGAAGTCTGGCTGACACGTATTCCGGAAACCGCGTGTGATAGCTGGTTGTGAAAGGTAACTTCCATTCCAGGCAGGTGCGCCGCGCTGCAAGGCCTAACGGGCCCTCCGTGGCGATGTGTATCGCCTCGGGCTCGAATTCTTTGAAGCGTGCCTGGACCTTGTCGTGAGCGCCGACGGCCAGCTTGATCTCGGGATAGGTAGGCAAGGGGAATGTCGAGAACTGGTCGGGACTGACGACCTCGACCTCGTCACCCATCCGCCGCAACTCATCGACAACGCGCGTTAGCGTGCGGACGACACCATTGACCTGGGGCTCCCAGGCGTCGGTTGCCAGTAAGAGGCGCATCAAGCCAGCGAAGGCGCTCCGATTGACGCGCGCGGCTCTTGCCGTCGCGCCGTTTTGTCGATCATGGACCACGACCTCATCCGCGCCCAAGGCAGTATTTCGAGTTTCCCGTCGAGGTGTTCCACCACTGCTGTGCAGCTTTCTACCCAGTCGCCGTCGTTGATATAGCAGAGTCCAGATATGGAACGCATCTCAGCCTTATGTATATGACCACAAATCACACCATCCAGACCGCGTCGGCGAGCTTCGGCGGCAGCCGCTACCTCGAAGTTATCGATATAATTCAGGGCGTTCTTTACCTTACCCTTCAAGAATGCTGAAAGGCTCCAATATCCAAATCCCAACCGGCGGCGAACACGATTTAGCGCGGTGTTCAGCATCAGCACCGTTCTGTAGGCGAAATCCCCGGCGAAGGCGAGCCAAGGCGCGTGGCGAACCACGGCATCGAATTCGTCACCGTGCAGAACCAGGAAGCGCCGCCCATCCGCCGTTTGGTGGATGGCGTCGCGCGCCACCACGACGCCGCCGAAATGCACGCCGCAGAAGTCCCGGACTCTGTCGTCGTGGTTACCCGGAATGTAGGTGACGGCGACGCCCTTGCGCGCGAAACGAAGGATTTTTTGCAACACATCATTGTGCGACTGCGGCCAATACCAGCCACCCTTCATGCGCCACCCATCGACAATGTCGCCGACAAGATAAAGCTGCTCGCAGTGTGTGTGGCGAAAGAAGTCCAGCAGCAGATCTGCTTGGCACCCGCGTGTTCCAAGGTGGATGTCTGAGATGAACACGCTGCGATAGAAAGTTGGCGAGCGTTGGACGTCCATGCCGTGCGCTCCACTATCGCTGAGGCTCTCGACTCGCGGTCGATAGACTGATTGCTTGTCGGTTTTGTGAACGTCAACGCGAAGGCGCGGATACGAACGTCACGGCCTGCGCGGGCGGAGGGGCGACGGGCCGCAACCTCACGCCCTTAACCCATAGTTTCAACGCTTCCAGGTGGATTGCGGGCAATACCTTGAGCGTCGCCATAGGGTCTCTGACGACCCTCGCGAGCACGGAGGCGTCGTCGAGCACTCTCCGCCGGCCGACAAAGCTCGCAGTCAGAATCAGCGCCCCACCCAGGCCCCGACCGTGAATGGTCGTATTGATAGCCTCGCCAGGGGAGCTCACCCTAAATTGATACCTCATTGCCATGTCCAAAAATGGCGAGACGTGAAACGCCTTGTCGCAGGATTGATCGACACCACCTTGCGACTTCGCATTGGCGTTGATGAGATAGCTATGCCGTTGTCCGAAAGTGTTATTGACCTCATATAACATAGCGACTAGGCCGTTCTGGCCATAGCAATAATATATACTTAGAGGATTGAAGGCATAGCCCCAAATACGAGGCATACATAATAACAGAATGCGACCGTCGCAGACCTCGATGCCGGCAGCGGAGAGCGTTCGCTCTACGTAGCCCCGAAGGGGCGTCGACTGGCCGTCACCGTGATCGCGGTCGTGAAAGCTCATCATGTTGAAGCTATTGTGCGAAAACAGCCTCAGCGACCGGTCGAGATCTGCGATCTCGTCGAGGTCGAATAGCGCTTGGACCATTCGGTAGCGAAGCTTATGCGCCTTCGGCGCGAGACGCTGGTGAATCACGGCGCCGGTGTAGAGGCAGGACCGCGGGCCGTTCATGCGGCCAGCCCGAGCGCGTCTACCGGCGACGCAGGCTGCCTGTATATCCGCCCTGACTCGTTGGGCACGGTCCAAGGGCGTCTCCCGCCGCCCAGCATCTCCGCCACCGCCAGCCCAGCCTGGAGACCGTCTTCATGAAAGCCGGCGCCGAAATACGCGCCGCACCACCAGACGCCACCATGGCCTTGCAACGACCAAAGACGGGTCTGGGCGTCCAACGCGGCCTGATTGAAGACGGGGTGATCGAAAACCTGGGTGTGAATCACCCGATTCTGATCGGGTTCGACTATCGGGTTGAGTGTGACAAACAACGGCAGATCCATGGGCAGGCCCTGGAGCCGATTCATCCAATAGGTAACGCAAAGCGCCCCGTCGGCTTCGGAATTTCCGATGTAGTTCCAGGCCGACCACGTACGCTGGCGCTTCGGCATAAGCGCCGAATCGGAATGGAGCACCGCTATATTTCGCCGATATCCAAGGGCGCCCAGCAGCAATCGTTCGGCGTTGGTCGGATGGCTCAACAACCTCAGGCCGTCGTCCGCATGCGTCGCCATAACCACATGATCGAAACGCTCTGCGCCGCCGGCTTGGTCCTGCACGGTGACACCAGATGGCGCGCGGATCACGGCCGCCACCGGCGCCCCCGCCCGGATGCTTCCGGCCAGTGTCCCGGCGAGCTTCGAAACATAGGCCCGACTGCCTCCGTCCACCGTGCGCCATTGCGGCCGACCGAAAACCTTCAACAGACCATGATTGTCGAAAAAGCGGATGAACGCCGCGGCGGGATACGATCGCATGTCGGCAACCGACATCGACCAGATCGCCGCCGCCTGCGGTAGAAGATGATCCTGCTGGAACGCTTCACCATAGCCGCGATCGTCTAGAAACTCTCCGAGGCTGACGCCACGGGCTTCCAGTTCGGCGGCGTGCGCGGGAGCTTCGCGATAGAACTTCGTAAGATCGACCAACATCGACCAGAACCGGGGACTGGCCAAGTTACGGGTTTGAGCAAACAAAGCCGGTAAGCTGTCGCCCCCATATTCGATACGACCGCCATCGAGGCTGACCGCAAATCCCATGTTCGTGGGTTTGGTTGTGACCCCAAGGTGTTCGAACAGAGCCGTCAGGTTGGGGTAGTTGGGCTCATTGTAGACGATGAAGCCCATATCGACAGGCAAAGCCGCGCCGGCTGCCGGCACATCGACGGTCAAACTGTGACCACCTAGGCGAGGGGCGGCCTCGTAGAGCACGACATCGTGGTCACGATTCAAAAGCCAGGCACAGGAAAGGCCGCTTATGCCGGCGCCGATTACGGCGACCCTGAGCGGCGGGACGGCGCGGGCAATGTGTGTGATGTTCACGGTATCCATGGCCCTGCGCGATTTGGACCGATATCACGCTTTGGCCTAAGGTCTACGACACGCGGCCTGGTTCGGATCACGTCTGCGGAGGTTGCAGGTTTGATCCAATTTTTCCCGGCGGGCGTATCGAGGAACATGCATGTCCTGTCGAATGCTTCTCGCGGATTGGGCGTCGCCCTCGCCGCCGACCACAAAGCGACTAGGCAATGTGGCGCAGCCCGGCGCGTGACGCTGCGTGCGCAACCAGCCGGACGGGACCTGTCGGCATCTATCGTCGCCATCGCCACGACCGGCGATCGCGACGCCTTCGCTCAGCTTTTCGAGCACTTCGCTCCGCGGGTTAAGAGCTACCTAGTGCGGCTTGGCGCCGGCTCAGACGTCGCCGAGGAGCTCGCTCAGGACACCTTGCTCGCCGTGTGGCGCCGTGCAGCCGCGTTCGATCCCTCTCGCGCCGCGGCTTCGACGTGGGTGTTCACGATCGCCAGAAATCTGCGGATCGATCTGGCGAGGCGCGAGCGTCGACCCCAGGGACCAGACGACCCGTCCCGCGCGGCGTTCGACCCGGCCCCGCCGGATCTCGCCCTGTCCATACTTCAAGACGAAAAGCGGATCGCACGGGCCATAGAGGTCTTGCCGCCGGAGCAGTCGCAGGTCGTTCGCTTAGCGTTCTATTTTGACAAGCCCCATTCCGAGATCGCTGCGGAGCTCGGACTGCCTCTCGGCACGGTGAAATCCCGGCTGCGCCTGGCTGTGGCGCGACTGCGCGCCGCTCTGGGAGACGCGTCGTGATTCCTCAGTATCATCCCTCTGAAGAGCGGCTGTGCGATCATACCACGGGCGCGCAGGCTGAGGGGCCGGCTTCCGTGATAACCGCGCATCTCGGCGCGTGCCAGCCCTGTCGCGCCCGCGTGAGGGTGCTCGAGGCCGTTGGGGGCGCCTTGTTGTTGGATCTCGATCCCGCCCCAATGCACGCTGATGCGCTGGCGGTCGCGCTCGCGCGGATCGAGCGACCGGTCGACAAGGCTCCGGTACATCGTAGCCAGTCGCCGCCGCTTCCGGATTGGATCGACGATAAGCTTCCGGAGGTACGGGATGCGTGGCGGCGCCGTCGTTGGGCGGCCCCGGGTGTGTGGGTGGCGCCCGTGCGTCGCGAGCGTGACGGCGCGCGCAGTTACCTGCTCCGCGTTGGCCCCAGCATGAGCGTTCCCAAGCATTCGCACCGGGGGTCGGAGATGGTTTGCGTGCTGAAGGGCGCCTATGTGGACGGCGGGTCGACGCACCGCGTCGGCGATTTCGTCGAAAACGACGCGACCGTCGTGCACGTCCCGACGGTGACCCCAGATGGAGAATGTGTCTGCCTGGTCTATGCTGATGCCGCGCTCGCTCCCCGCGGTTGGATCGGCAGACTGTTCCAACCCTTCGTGGGCATCTGAATGGGCCTTGCCGCTTTGGCCACGAGGATTGCGGAGACCAGAGCGCTGCCCGATACGGTGACGCGGCTGGGCGTCGGCCTGCTGGTGAGGCAAACGCGGCGGCGGATGCAAACCGCCATCGACGCGGAATGCGATTTCGCCCGCGATATGCGGGACCACCCTATCGCTCAGGCCGCTTCGACCGCGAACTCACAGCACTACGAGGTGCCGGCGGCCTTCTTCCGTAATGTGCTGGGTCCGCGCCTCAAATACTCGAGTTGCCTGTTCGTTCGGCCAGAGATGACCCTGGCCGAAGCCGAAGAGGCGGCGCTCGAGGCTACTTGCGCCCACGCGCAGATCGCCGACGGCCAGCGTATATTGGAGCTTGGCTGCGGCTGGGGATCGTTGACGCTGTGGCTGGCGGAGCGTTACCCGGCAGCCCACATCACAGCGGTATCGAATTCCAACTCGCAGCGGCTGTCGATCGAGGCGGAAGCCCGCGCCAGGGGGCTGGCTAATCTCACTATCGTAACCGCCGATATGAATGTCTTTGATACGGATCAACGATTCGACCGTGTCGTCTCGGTGGAGATGTTCGAGCATATGGCCAATTGGCGTGCGCTGTTGTCGAGAATCACAAACTGGCTTGCGCCGCGCGGCCGACTGTTCCTGCACGTGTTCACGCATGTGAGCACCCCCTATCGCTTCGATGCCGCCGATCGAGACGATTGGGTGGGTCAACACTTCTTCACCGGCGGCATCATGCCGAGCCACGGCCTTATACGGCGCTTTCCCGATCTGTTTCAGGTCGAGGAAGAGTGGCGTTGGAGCGGCGAGAACTATCGACGGACCGCTGACGCCTGGCTGGCAAACATGGACGGCCGCACGTTAGCCATCGACGGCATTTTGCAGCAGACCTACGGCGTGGATGCGGGCGTCTGGAAGCGCCGATGGAGACTGTTCTTTATGGCCACCGCGGGCTTGTTTGGTGACAATGGCGGAGATGTGTGGGGTGTGAGCCACTATCGGCTAGCCCCGGCATCAGAGAGCGGCGCCTAATGCGATTTGTGGCCGCATATCTCGGAGCTGGCTTGGCTATTGGCACGCTCGATGCGTTCTGGCTATACTTTGCGAACGCCCGAATTTACCGGCCTGTTCTAGGAACGATACTGACCAACGGTTTCAGGCCAATCCCCGCCGTCCTGTTTTACCTCGTCTATCTCGTCGGCGTCGTGATATTCGCGGTTTCCCCCGCCCTGCGCGGCAGTCGCTGGCAAAGCGCCACTCTGATGGGGGGCCTGTTCGGTTTCTTCGCCTACGCGACCTATGACCTGACGAACCAAGCCACTCTGGTGGTTTGGGCGACGCGGATAACGCTCGTCGATCTCACATGGGGAACGCTGCTGACGGCCACGGGCGCCACCGCGGGCTACTTCGCCGCGACGCTGGTCAAAGCCTGACGCGCTGGGGTAAAGGCGCGCCCCACGATAGTTTCGAGTCCGATGACATCGTCCTGATCAAAGGCCGCAACAGCGGCGGAATCCACGTCGAGCACCGCGATCAGTGCGTCGGCGAGACCAAATACAGGGACAACGACTTCACTACGCGCGCGCGAATCGCAGGCGATATGCCCGGGAAAGGCGTCGACATCGTCGACGACCACAGTCTTTCGGGTGGCGGCCGCCGCACCACACACGCCTCGTCCGAAGGGGATCCGCAGGCAGCCCAGCTTTCCCTGGTAAGGACCGATCACCAGTTCGTCGGCGCCACTCTCTTCCACAAGGTAGAAGCCTGTCCACAGGAACTCCTCGAACGACTCTGCGAGCATCGCCGCCACGGTCGCCATACGCGCGATCTGATTGGCCTCGCCATGGAGGACAGCGACGACCGCCTCGGCCAGTGCGGCGTAGCGCTCGCGCTTACTTGTGGAACCGATAGCAATAGTCTGGGTTGGCCTCATGCGCCCATATAGCCCATTCGCGACATTTCGCGCACCTGCGGCTTTCACGATTGCAATGCATGCTGCAGCGCAGCATGGTGGATCCGACATGCGCAACCTCTTCGCGCGTCGCTTCAGGAAGACGGGAATGCCGAGCTATCGAAATCCGTGGTTCAGTCTTTCCATCAAGGCGTTCTGGCTTGGCATGGAGGCGCAAGGCGTGATCGCGTTGCGGGTCGCAAAGGCTGCAAGGGGGGGCAAAGCCGCGGAAGACGAAGCGCGGCTTATGGTTTCGGAGAAAGCGCAGACGGCTCTGGATGCAAATGTTCTTTTCGCCAGGAGTCTGATGCGGGGTGAAGCCCACCTTGCGCCTGCGCGGGCGGTCGCCCTCTACCGCCGCAAGGTAAACGCGAACCGACGTCGCCTCAGCAAGCGCGCCTAGACGGAGGCCTCGGATCAGAATGAAGACCTACAACCTCGATCTTCGCCACGCACCGTCCAAGCGAAGGCTCAACGCCTTGGCGGACAATCGCTTGGCGCCCCTGAAGAAGCGCCTGCCCGGCGACACCGACGCCATCGCCTGGGCGCAGTCGGAGTTGCTCGACTTCGCACGGCGGCGAGGGGGAAAGAATTTCCAGTACGTGGAAGCCGCGATAACCGAGTTGCTGCCGTTCGGCCAACTCATCGAGGGGAAGGATTATCGACGCCTTGGTCGCTGGGTTTGCAACGCAGACGGCCTCATTTGGCGCGACGCGCTCGCGGCCGCCGAGGTCTGAAGCCGTACAGCGCGGAGCAGGATGAACTGCATTGTCCAGCCACTCATAGAACTCTTTGTATATAGAGTTTCGTCTCCTAGGGCTCTGTTCTCTAACAAGTCGTTCTAGGCGGCACGCGCCGCGCCAGGGTTGACAGCTGGGCCATCTCCAAATCCAGGAGTGTCGCGCGTGTACAGATTGCTAAGCGCCATGGCGACGAGTTCGGCGCGGAATTCGGGCTCGATGCCTTCAAAGCGGCACGCCGCCTGGATTTGATCGACAACGAAGCGCGGCTGATAACTTGCCAGCGGAAAGCGACTGCGCTCGCAGAGCTCCCAAATCACGTCGTCGATCACCCGCTCGGGCGCCTCAAGCCCAGATGCCTTGGCGCACATATGAAAGATTTTCCGATATTCTTCGGCGGACGGACCGGCCATCTCAATTTTGTACGGAATGCGGCGCAGGAAGGCAGGATCCATTAGAGCGCTTGGCGAAAGGTTCGTGCAGAAGATCACCAGTTCGTCGAATGGCAGGGAAAAACTCTTGCCGGTATGCAACTTCAAATAATCGACCCGACTCTCCATCGGCACGATACAACGATTGAGCAAGGCGGTCGGAGAGACCAATTGTCGGCCGAAGTCGTCGATCATGAACACTCCCCCGAGTGCCTTGATGTGCGCCGGCGCCTCGTAGAATTTTGCCTCGCTGTTGAATCTCAGATCGAGCATTTCGAGCGTCAGCTCTCCGCCGGCGATCACCAATGGCCGCCAGCAGGCCACCCAGCGCGCATCGAACTCGTCCCGGTGGAAGGTAGTGGCGCCACCCTGGGCCTGATCGGCCTGACCATTGACCGGTCTGTGTATCCCAGGATCGAACACTTTTATGATCTGTCCATCGACTTCGAAACAATAGGGGATGCAGATCACGTCTCGGAAGATTGAACCGATCCGCTCTCCGACGGATGTCTTGCCGTTGCCAGGCGGTCCATAGAGCAAAATCGAGCGGCCGGAATTGATCGCCGGTCCTATCTCCCGCGCCACGTGTGTCGAGATGACCAGGTCGCCAAACGCCTCGGCTATCGCGGCTTCATCGACTCGTTCGCTGGCGATACGCTGGCGGCCAATTCTGTCTCGATAGCCTTCCAGCGTCACCGGCGCGGGACCGACATACTGGCTTTGGCGCATGGCCTCGTGCGCCCATTGTGCGCCTTTGTCGCTTAGCGCGTATCGTAACTCGGCGCTGTCGCGGCTGGTTGCGCCCAGGCCGATCAGCAGACGGCGTTCCTCGGCCTGTTCGAAGATCTCGTTAACCGTGCTGGGAGGCAACTTGAGCGTGTGACCGATCATCGACGGAGTCGCTTCGCCGCTCACATAGATGGCCTTGATTGCGAGGTTGAGCACATCCGACACCGCGAGACCGGTTTCCGCGATCGTCCGCGGCGGCGCGGGCGCCGCTCGCATCACAGCCTCCAGGGCGGCGTTCTCCAGCGCGCCCATCTCCACCAGCCGCCCGCCGAGAGACCCTCCTCTCGAACGTTGGGCCTCCAAGGCCTGGGCGACCTGGGCTTGTGTGACCAAACCGTGCGCCACCAGAATGTCGCCGATGAAAATAGCCTAATCCCCCAAGTACAAAAACGAAAGCGAACTATCGTGATGCCTGTGCACGGTGAGGGTGCGTTTCAATAGATAAAAAAAAGTGAATGCGTGTGGTAGGCCCGGCAGGACTCGAACCTGCAACCAGACCGTTATGAGCGGCCGGCTCTAACCATTGAGCTACGGGCCCCCGGCAGCGCCTTGGTGTCAGGGTTGCGGCGGCCGTTATCATGCGCTGGGCGCCGCTCAAAGCGCGGTTCGTGGTAGACTCCGTCCGCGGGTTGCCGGTCGGGCGTTTGGAGCCAGAAAATCATGAGGACGAAACTGCCGGCTTTACTCGCAGCCACGGCGCTGATCTCGTCCTCCGCGGGGGCCGTGCGCGCGCAGGTGGGAGAGGTGAGCGCCGCGTTCAGCGCCACAACGCTCGATCTTTCCGCCTATGGCGACGCCCGGATCGCGCCCGACATGGCCACGCTCTCGCTAGGCGTAGAAACAACAGAAGCCGGCGCCGCCGCCGCCCTGAGCGCCAACGCGAGCCGGATGTCCCGATTGATTTCGGCCCTCCGCACGGTTGGCGTCGCGGAGCGAGATCTTCAGACCGCGAACATCGGGCTCTCACCGCAATATGTCTATCAGGACGGACGGCCCCCTAGGCTAACTGGGTATCAGGCTTCCAACCAGCTCACGGTGACCATCCGTTCTTTGCCGCAACTGGGCGCCGCCATCGATGCGGTGGCGGGCGTTGGGGTCAGTAACATCGGGCAGATCGCGCTCGGCCTCACAAATCCGGCTGCCATCGAAAACACGGCGCGAATCGCGGCCGTCAAGGCGCTTGAGGACAAGGCGGCCTTGTACGCGCAGGCGGCCGGTTATCGCGTCGGCCGCCTTGTCAGCCTTTCGGAGGTTGGCGGCTACACGCCTTCGCCTAGGCAACCTACCCCTATGATGGCGATGTCAATGAAGAGCGCCGCACCTACTCCAGTCGAGGCCGGTGAACTCAATGTGCGGATCGATGTGAGAGGCGTGTTCGAACTGACGAAATAGGGGCGCCCGCCCGCAGTGCTTGATGGCGCGGCTAGGTTAGGCGGATCGCCTTCAGGCTTTTACTCTTTACATCGGTGGCCGAGGCCCCTATCTGACATCGCTCCGGCGGACCCGAAGTCCTCTTTGCGCGCTGCTAACGCCGGATTGGGTTAACAATTTACAGGGGTTTACGTGAATTGCACACGTATCCATCGCCCCTGGACCTGGTCCGTGAGCGGTCGCCGGAACGTCCCGTAGCGCTTGTGCGTGCGGACGCCGTCGGCGTAGCAGCGCGCTGGTTCAGGCAAGCATTCAAAGGCGACGTGCTCTATGCAGTGAAGGCTAATCCTTCGCCTTGGGTACTGCGCGAGGTCGCCTCGGCGGGGCTAGCGGGTTTCGACGTCGCATCAATTCCAGAGATCGAGCTGGTGGCCGAGCATGCTCCTGGCGCTCGGATGGCGTTCATGCACCCAGTGAAAAATCGCTCCGCTATCGCGTGCGCCTATTTCGACCATGGAGTGCGAACCTTCTCGCTCGATAGCCATCACGAACTGTCAAAGATCCTTGATGCGACGGGCGGCGCACCGGATCTGACTCTGATCGTCCGTCTGGCCGTGGATGCGCCCGGCGCCGCCTATGCGCTGCACGGCAAGTTCGGAATCGCGCCGACGGACGCGCCCGACCTGCTCCTGGCCACGCGCCGGGCGACACGCGGCCTGATGGGCGTATCCTTTCATGTCGGTAGCCAGTGTCTGCGGCCGTCCGCCTATCAGGCGGCCATGGCTCAGACCTCGCGAGCTCTGGTGCGAGCGGGCGTATTCGCCGATGTGGTGGACGTGGGCGGTGGGTTCCCGTCGGTCTACCCCGGCATGGTTCCGCCCGATTTGGCCGACTATATCGGTGCGATCGATCGCGGCTTCGGCGAGATGATGGTTCACGAGGCGACGGAGCTGTGGTGCGAGCCTGGTCGCTCGCTCGTGGCGGAAGGTTCTTCGCTGCTGACCCGAGTCGAATTGCGCAAGGGCGATGCACTCTATCTGAACGACGGCGCCTATGGCGCCCTGTTCGATGCGGCCCACGCAAAGTGGCCGTTCCCGGTGCGACGCCTTCGGGCCGATACAGACAGCGACGCGCAGGCGCCGCTCAAAGCCTTTTCGTTCTACGGACCCACCTGCGATTCGGTCGATTATATGCCGGGCCCGTTCTACCTTCCCGATGACATTCGGGAGGGTGATCATGTGGAGATCGGTATGCTGGGCGCCTACGGCGTCGCCATGACCACCCGATTCAATGGCTTCGGCGATCTGGAGACGGTCCGAGTAGCAGATGCGCCCATGGCTTCTCTCTATGGCCTCGCGCCCCGCTCGATCCCGACCCCCCGGATCGAAACCGGGGCCGTGATCAAGCTGAACCGCGCTCGTGGCAAGAAGCGCCGGCGGCGCTAGCAACCGGATTCCCCTGCGATGAACGCCCCGACGCCCAACACTAAGGCCGAGTTGCTCTCCAAAGTCGTGGAGCACGTCGACATCGCCGCCTACGACGCGCGGCCAGTGATCGATGCCATGCGCAAAATGAGCTTCACCTCTCGCGATACAGCACGGGCAGCTGACATTTTGTCGATGGCCATCGAGGATGACTCCTGCTCGGTCTGGATCACCTTGGCCGGTTCAACGAGCGCTGGCGGCTGCATGCACGTCTATCGCGACATGCTCAAGCACGGCATGGCTGATGTGGTAGTGGCCACCGGCGCCTCAATAATCGACATGGATTTTTTTGAGGCCTTGGGCTTTCGCCACTATCAAGCTCAAGGCGGGGTGGATGATCGAGACCTGCGTGCCCTCTACATCGATCGCATCTACGACACCTATATCGACGAGGAGGAACTCCAGGCCTGCGATCACGCGATCAAGCTTATTACCGACGGCCTCGAGCCCCGGCCCTATTCATCGCGCGAATTCATTCGCGAGATCGGCAAATGGCTTGCGGCCGGCAACGCGCGAAAGCCCGACAGCCTCATCCAGACAGCCTACGAGGAGGATTGCCCGATCTTTTGTCCCGCCTTCACCGACAGTTCGGCCGGATTTGGCTTGGTCAAGCACCAGGTGGAGCGGATCAAGGCGAAGGCGCCCTACGTCAGCATCGATTCGGTGGCCGATTTTCGCGAACTGACCGACATCAAGATCGCCGCCGGGACCACAGGACTGTTTATGGTGGGCGGGGGCGTGCCCAAGAATTTTGCTCAGGATACCGTGGTTTGCGCTGAGATTCTCGGCATCGCGGCGGAAATGCATAAATACGCCGTGCAGATCACCGTGGCCGACGTGCGCGACGGCGCGTGCTCCTCCTCGACGCTCAAGGAAGCCTGTTCCTGGGGCAAGGTGGATGTGACCTGGGAGCAGATGGTGTTTGCGGAGGCGACCACGGTGGTCCCCCTGATCGCCTCGGACGCCTTTCATCGCGGCGGCTGGAAAGAGCGCCGCAAGCGACGGTTTGCCGACCTGTTCAAGACGCCGGAGTGAGGGCAGGGTCGCGGCCGGGGGTCACGCGATGGGGTCAAGACTCGTGTTGACCGGCGTGGGAGTCCCGGGATGACGGGGGCAGTCGAAGTGTGGCGTGGAGGCGTCAACACCTGGGAATGCGACGAGATGGGGCACATGAATGTGCGCTTCTACGTCGCGCGGGCCACCGAAGGCCTAGTCGGGGCCGCCGCCGCGTTAGGTATGCCGGGCGCGTTCCGGCCCAATGCCGACACCACATTGGTTGTCAGGGAACACCATATTCGTTTCCTACGCGAGGCGCGCGCCGGAGCGCCTCTGCTGATGAGCGCCGGCGTCATCGAGATCGGCGAATGCAAGCTTCGCCTGCTCCAGTGGCTTACCCATTCCGACAGCGGAGAGCCCGCAGCCAGCTTCCAGACTGAACTTCACCACGTTACCACGCGTGACGGCCGGCCCTTCCCTTGGTCGCCCGCCACTCGCGCTTTCGCTGCCAGCCTCAAGGTAGAGGTACCCGATCGCGGGGCGGAGCGCGGTCTGACGGGGGATCGCTCGTTAGGAACTACGAGCGTGGCCCAGGCCGACCGTCTCGCGCTCGTGCGCCTCAGCACCGGCGCGTTTGGCCCGCAGGACTGTGATGTATTCGGCCGCGTGCGGCCCGAATTGTTCATCGGCCGAATATCCGACGGGGTGCCGAATCTCGCCCGTGCGTTCGGAGGAAGGGCCTCGGGCGACGAGGCATCCGAACGAGTCGGCGGCGCCGTGCTAGAATACCGTCTGGTCTATCATGCCTCGCCGGGGGCCGGTGACCGGTTTGAGGTTCGCTCAGGCTTGGCCGGTTTCGATAGGCGTACGCAGCGCGTGGTTCACTGGGTGCTTGACCCCGCGAGCGGCGAGGCCTGGGCCACCAGCGAGGCGGTGGTCATCTCCCTGGATTTGGAGACGCGAAAGATCATCCCCCACTCGCCCGAGGCCGCCGCCCGGCTGGAGACGCGCATTACGCCTGGGCTTGGTCTTTAGTTTTCGACGCCAGCGCCCGGTCCAGAACCTCGGTGACCAACTCGGGCCGCTCCATGGGGAGGAAATGGCTTGTTCCGGGCACTGTCATGAGAGAGATGCGCGGCGCGGCCAGTAGGGCGGCCGGCGCGCCACCCAGCTGAAATGTGGACCCGTCCTCTGCGCGCAAACATAAGATTGGGCAGAGCGAATGCTTGAACGCCGCCCATGGATCGTGCGCATGCGAACGGTAGTTCGACGCCTCCCAGGTCGGCTCGCAGGCGAGGCGGACGCCTCCTTGCGGCAGATCGACGAATCCGCCGGCGACATAGTCGTCCACCATGTCAGCTGGCCAGGTGGCGAACGCTCCACGACCCAGGTAGGCGTCCCGCGCCGCGCTCCGGCTTGGGAACTCCGCTCGGCGCCTCAGCGCACCGCGAACCAGGGGCGCGTCCGCCAGCGCCGCCGCCTGATCGGCTGACGGTCGTTCCGCAATCACCACCGGATCCAGCAGAACCAGCGCGGCCACGCGCTCAATTGCCTCTGCCGCCGCCAGCAGGCACGTGGTGGCGCCCATCGAATGGCCAGCGAGGACCACATCGGTGAGGTTCAGCGTTTTCAATAAAGCCAGCAGATCGTCGCGCAGATCCAGCCAGTCCTCCCGACCTTCGGCGACCGCGGCCAAGGTGCTTGCGCCATGACCGCGCTGGTCAATCGCCAAAATGCGGAACCGCGCCGCGAGCGGCGCGAGGATTCGACGGTATGTGAGCGCGTTGAAACCGTTGGCGTGAAGAAAGACCAGATCGATCGACCGCTGGGGAGGTCCCAGATCCAGAACCGAAAGCGCGCCTGCGCCGCGCTCAGGCAACGCAATAAGCCGACGTGAGGCGCCGCCCATCGGCCGCTGGCGAAGGGGGACTACTTCTTTTCCGGCACCGACTGTCCCGTCGCCAATTGAATGAGTGCGGCGATTCGGTCGGTGGAATCGGCCGCTTGACCGAGCATCTGAAACGGCGAGGCGCCCGGACGCACCGCGGCCACCACTTGGTTGGCGGCGTTCTGGGCCATGACCATTGCCGCCGCCCCGGCCGCGGCGAGCTTTGAGGCCGCAGCGGCGTAGGTGTCCTGATAGATGAAGCCATAGGTAGGATAGACGGTTGCGCCAAGGTTGCGCGACGGATCGTTCCAGACCTTGACCTGGCTCCAATCGCCTGACGGAGAAACGTCGATCACCGTCACGTCCTTCTCGACATGGCCGCGGTCGCCTTCAATGAGTGACCAGTTGGCATGGCTGATCTGAATGACCCGATCGGTGAGCACTTGGCTTACCACAGCGACGTGGCCCAGACGCATGCGACCGGTCGGCTTGAAACAAAGGACCGCGCCGGCCTTCGGGGTATAGCCGGTCTGATACCGGCCGGCCGCCTGTTGCCACCAGGTGTGAGCGTCGCCGAAGATCTGAATGCCTGAAACGAGCCGGGCGAACGGGACGCATTGCCAGTAGTCGTCCGCGAATGCGCCGCTCGGGCTGAGGCCGACAATCAGCGCGGCGACAAGGGAACCAAGCGCGGCTCTCATTCGTTGGCTCATGTTAAGGCAGACTCCCCCGACGAACTCTGGTGAAGGGGTAACCCTAACCCAAGAGAATGAAAAGAGCGTTTATCGCCCCGTCGCTTTCTCCGCCTGGCGAAGGGTCCGGATTGAGGCTTGATCGGGGCCAATCTCCCCTCTTAGCTGGCAGACGCAGAGTTGGCGCCTAAAAATCAGGCGCCGCGCCTTAGCGGTCGCGTGGCGGCGGTGCGCGCCGGCGCCGTGCGCGATGAGATGCAAGGTTGAGCAGCTCCACGCCCAGAGAGACCGCGATCGCGAAATAGAGATAAGCCCGCGGGAGATGGAACCCAAGTCCATCCGCCACGAGGGCCAGACCGATCAACAGGATAAACGAGAGGGCCAGCATCTTGGTCGTGGGGCGACGGTGGATGAAATCCCCGACCGGCTTCGCCGCGAACATCATCGCCAGGGTAGAAGCTACGACCGCGCCGATCATCACCGGGAGGTCGTTGGTCATTCCCACGGCGGTGATCACACTGTCGAGGGAGAAGACGATGTTGATCAACGCCACCTGCACCATGACCGCCACGAAGCTCGCCGACCGCGGCGCATCGCCGATTCCCTGCTCCGGGCCGGCATCGAATTCGTCGTGAATGTCGGTCGTCCCTTTAGCCATCAGGAACAGCCCTCCCGCCACCAACACAAGGTCCTTGATAGCGAAGTCGCGCCCCGCAAGATGGAAGAGGATGACGTCGAGTCGAGCCAGCCAGACCAGGCCAATCAACATGGCGGTTCGCAGCGCCATGGCCAGCCACAGGCTGACCTGCCGGCCAAGGCCTTGTCGCGCTGGCTCGAGTCTGTCCACCGCCACGGCAAGGAAAACGATATTGTCGATCCCGAGCACGATCTCGAGGAACGTCAGTGCGGTGAAGGAGGCGGCCAGTTCCGCGAACGGAGTGGTCACCATTATCCCTCCAGACCCGTAACGATCGGCGGATCGGTTCCCGGCGCCGGGGGCTTTAGCCAGGGCATCGCGACCAGAGCGGCCAAGGTGACAACCGCGATCGCGGCCCAGGCGTCATTGATCGCCTGAACCAGGGCCAATTTGTCGACCATCGGCGCCAGCATCTTCCGTACATCCTCGCTGACCGGACCGGCGGAACGAGTGGCAAACATCGATGGGGGAATGCCGACCGCCGCCGCAGTCGCAACATCGCCGGCTTGAAGCCGCGCAATGATCGCTTTGGCGTGAATTGGAGCGCGGCCATAGAGCACGGTGTCGATCAACGCCAGGCCGATGGCGCCGCCGAGATTGCGCATGAGGTTGAACAAGCCGCTCGCCCCCGGCGCCTTGGTCGCGTCCAGGGCGCCTAGCGCCAGCCGAGCCGGCGGCAGGAGGCAAAACATGATCGCGACCCCGCGCAGAGCCTGCGGCAAGGCCATGGCGGAGAAGTCCGTGTCAGCGGTCTGAAAGGCGCTCAGGCCGAGCCCCACGCCGAACAGGGCGAAACCAGCGCCGGCGAGCAGGCGCGGGTCAAAACGGCGTTCGAGCACCACGGCGACGGGCGCAGCCAAGAGCTGTGCGACGCCGGTCACGAGCATTACCCGACCGATTTCCAGGGCGTCATGTCCACGCACGCCCGCGAGGAACACCGGCATCAGGTAGACGGAACCGAAGAGACCCGCGCCGAAGATGAAACTCGCCGCGCAACTGATGGCGAACGTGCGCTGGCCCAAGGGCCGTAGATCGACCACGGGGTCGGTCCCTCGCAGGCTGAGCCACGCGAAGGCGATTGCCGCCGAGGCGCTCGCGGCCAGTAGGAGAAGCACCTCTGGCGACGCCCATCCCTTGTGCGGCGCTTCCTTGAGCGCGACCTCGAGACTGGCGAGGCAAATCGCCATGAGGCCGAGCACTCCGGGATGAAGCTTGTTCACCGCCCGCGGGTCGGCTCGCTGAACGGGCAGCAGAAACATTCCGCCCACGGCGCAGAACACGCCCGGCGCGATGTTGATCAGGAACAGCCAGTGCCAGGAATAGGTGGTGGTGATCCAACCGCCCACTACAGGACCCACCGTGGGCGCCAGAACCGCGAGCAGACCGGCCAGGGTCGTGGCCAAACCCTGGCCTCTGGTGGGAAACAGCGTCACCACCGCCGAAAAGACAGCCGGTATCAGGGTGCCGCCGGAAAAACCCTGAAGTACGCGCCAAGCTATCAGCGAGCCGAAGCCCTGGCTGGCGGCGCACCCTGCGGAGGCGAAAGTAAATAGTGTGATCGAGGTCAGAAACAGGCCGCGCATCGAAAGTAGCCGGGTCAGTACGCCGGTCAGCGGGATCGCTATGACCTCGGCCGTGAGATAGGCGGTCTGGATCCAGCTCATCTGGTCAGGCGCCACACCCAGGGCGCGTTGGATTGTCGGCAGCGACGTCGCCACCACCTGGATGTCGAGGATAGCCATGAACATGCCAAGGCTCATGAACGCGAATCCCGCCCAGCGCCGGGCGGGCGCGGCGAGAGCTAGGGTTAAGGGCGTGGCGGGTGGCGTCATCGGTCGGCTCATACGTCAAAATCTGCAGGTGAGATCGCGCAATCGAACCGTCAGAGGAAGCTGTAGGGGTCGATATCGATTGCGATCCGGATCGCCCCCGGCGGTCGCACCCGGGCGCGCCAGGCGGCTACGAAGGCCTGCAGATCCACGCTTCGCTCGGCCCGGACGAGGAAGCGTCGCCGCCGCCGCCCGCGAACGAGAGCGAGAGGCGCCTCCGCCGGCCCGTAAACCACGATCCCGCTGGCGTTGGGCGTGGCGGCGGCCATGACAGCGCAAAACGCGTCGAGCGCACCAGCGTCCGGACCTGAAATGATCACCGCCGCCAACCGGCCGAACGGCGGAAGGCCGGCCGCCTCGCGCTCGGCCAACTCCACGGCATTGAAGGTGTCACGGTCGCCGGCGGCAAGGGCCGCCATTACCGGATGATCGGGCGCCCAGGTCTGCAACATGGCGCGCCCCGGCCGCTCCCGCCTTCCAGCGCGGCCGGCGACCTGGGTCAGGAGCTGAAATGTCCGTTCCGCCGCGCGCAGATCGCCGCCGCGCAAACCTAGGTCGGCGTCGACTACGCCGACCAGCGTCAGGTTGGGAAAATTGTGGCCCTTCGCAGCGGACTGGGTCGCCACCAGTATGTCGAATGCGCCTGCGACCATGGATTCGACCAGGGCTTTTGCTGCCTTGGGGTCGGCCACCGTGTCCGAGGAAAACACCGCAACCCGAGCGTCGGGGAAGAGGCTTCGCGCCTCCTCCTCGATTCGCTCGACGCCAGGTCCAATAGAGACGAGCGAGTCTTTCGCCCGGCAATGTGGGCAGTGTGCAGGCTTGACCATCGAGTAGCCGGTCAAATGGCACACCAGCCGGCCAGTGTAGCGATGCTCCACAAGCCACGAATCCGAATCTGGGGCCGCCATTCGCTCGCCGCAGGATCGGCACAACACCAGGGGCGCATAGCCGCGGCGGTTGAGGAACAACAGGCACTGCTCGCCGCGCGCCAGCGTTGCGGCCATGGCCGCAACGAGGGGGGGCGAAAGCCAGCGCCCTGCCTCGGGTGGGCTGTTGCGAAGATCGACCAGCTCTATCGCTGGAAGGACCGCGCCACCGTGCCGGTCTGCAAGCTTCAGCCAGCGGTAGCGCCCGCTCTGGGCGTTCCACAACGTCTCCAGCGAAGGCGTGGCCGAGCTCAGCACTACCGCGCAGTTTTCGATCTTGGCGCGCGCCACCGCTAGGTCGCGTGCCTGATAGATGAAGCCGTCCTCCTGTTTGTATCCGCCGTCGTGCTCTTCATCGACGACGATCAGGGCGAGGTGAGGGAACGGTAGAAAAAGGGCGGAACGGGCGCCGACCACGATCCGCGCCTTGCCGCTTATGACATCGTCCCAAACGGCCCTCCGTCTGGGGGAGGGAACGCCGGAATGCCATTCGGCCGGCGCCGCACCGAAGCGTCGTTCGAAGCGGTCGATGACCGCCTGGGTGAGGGCAATCTCGGGCAGCAGGATCAGGATCTGGGTGGCTTCATCGAGCGCCAGTGCTCCGGCGGCGGCCTCCAGATAGACTTCGGTCTTGCCGGAGCCCGTCACGCCGTCGAGCAACACTGCCGTAAAGTCACGCCGGGCGATCAGGACGCCCAGAGCGTCAGCCGCAGCCGCCTGGCTTGCGTTCAGCTGAGCCGGGGCGCGATCGGTCCAAGGCGCGGCAGAGAGAGCACCATCGCTGGGCGGCGCCTCGACGAGCACCCCCTCGTCGATCAGCGGCCGTAGCAAGGCAGTCGAGACCGAGGCGGTTCGCGCCAGTTCGCGTGGTGCAATGGGAGCGCGCGCCGCGTCGATCACCCGTTGGCGGGCGAGCGTCGGCCTGCGAGGAGGGACACCGGAGGCAATGAGGCGGCGTTGGGGCGTAGGCGGCGGCGCGCGCAACCCCCGCAAAGCTATGGCTAAGGGCTGGCCCGCCGCATCCACCGCATAGCGCGCGGCCCACTGCACGAACTCCAGCGTACCCATGGGCAACGGGGCATCGTCCAAACGTCCGGCGACCGGTTTGAGGGGGCGGTTGACGCCGGCCGCCGGCCGAACGTCGATGACCACGCCCCGAACCAGCCGGGGGCCGAGCGGCGCCGCCACATGGTCGCCGCGGGCAAGATTGAGACCGACTGGTTCGGCGTAGTCGAAAGGCTCCGGCAGTGGCAGGGGCAGAAGCACTCGCACGATTCGCGCACCGTGGGTCTCGTCGGGCGCTGAGGCGGTCATCGGCCGGTCATCCAGGGTTTCCGCTGCCGCTTCAAGCGGCGTTAACCGACGCGGCGCGACATGGCCGCCTGACCACGAGGCCACGCTCCATGCCATCATCCGGGGCGGCCGAAACGCTCACTGCCCAGGACGCGCTGCGCCTCTGGCTGGCGCATCTCGAACTCGAGCGGCGCGCCAGCCCGCGCACTGTGCAAGCGTATCAGGCGGGGGTGCGCGCCTATCTCGATTTTCTCCAACGCCACCGTGGCGAAGTACTGCAGGCGGCTGGCCTCGCCAGTGTGACGGCGGCTGAGTTGCGGGCCTATCTGGCGGCCCGGCGCGGCGCGCGGCGCCCGCTTGCGGCCCGTTCCCTGGCCCAGGCCCTATCCGCGATCAGAGCCTTCCATCGCTTCGCCGACTCCCGCTTGGGAGTCACGAACGCTGCCGTCGCTCTGGTGCGCGGGCCTCGGGTGCGCGCCGGCGCGCCCAGGCCTGTGTCCGAGGCCCAGGCGCGCGACCTGATCGCCCAGGCCGCGGGCGAGGGCGCCGACTGGATGGTTCTGCGCGACGAAGCCGTGTTGACGCTGCTCTGGGGCTGCGGCCTGCGGATCTCCGAAGCCTTGGCGCTGCGCCGCGACGACGCACCGCTGCCCGCCTCGTTGCGCATTCTGGGCAAGGGCGGGAAGACCCGTCTGGCCCCGGTGTTGCCGGCGGTGCGCGAGGCGGTGGATGCCTATCTCTCCGCGGCGCCGTTCGTGGCGTCGCCAGGAGCGCCGCTGTTTCGCGCCGCGCGAGGCGGACCCCTCCGGCCGCGTCACGTCCAGGCCACCGTCCAGCGTCTGCGCGGGCGTCTGGGCCTCGGAGAGCGGGCGACGCCGCACGCGTTGCGCCACTCGTTCGCCACCCATCTCCTGGGCGCCGGCGCCGACCTGCGCTCGATTCAGGAGTTGCTCGGACACGCCAGCCTGTCGACGACGCAGCGCTACACGTCCGTGGACGCCGCTGGGTTGCTCGGCACCTACGCCAAGGCGCATCCCCGCACTTAGGGCAGGATGGTCGCTGGCAGAGTCTTCAGACGGCTGAATCGAGCTCTTCAAAACAGCCCACGAGTGGTGTGAACCTGGGCGACGTCGTGATCTACGCCTGCATGGTCCAGCCCTCGACGCCCATGGCCGCCTGTCGCAAAGCCTCCGAGCGCGTGGGATGAGGATGGCACGTGCGGGCAACGTCTTCCGAGGAGGCCGAAAACTCCATCGCCACGCAGTATTCGGCAATCATCTCGCCGACGTCCGGCCCCACCATGTGCACCCCCAGAATCCTGTCGTTGGCGGCGTCGGCGAGCACTTTCACGAAACCTTCGGCCTCGTGGTTGATCCTGGCGCGTGAGTTGGCCGTGAACGGAAATTTGCCGACCTTGTAGGCTACGCCCTCGGCCTTCAAATCTTCCTCGGTTTTGCCCACTGAAGCTACCTCCGGATAGGTGTAGATCACGTTGGGTATGACTCCGTAGTTCACGTGGCCGGCCTTGCCCGCGATAATCTCGAGGCAGGCGACGGCTTCGTCCTCCGCTTTGTGCGCCAGCATCGGACCGTGAGTCACATCGCCGATCGCAAACACTCCCGTGGCGCTGGTCCTGAAGCTTTCAGTCTCGACGAAGCCGCGCGAATCCGTGGTGAGGCCGACGCTCTCCAGCCCAAGATCATCCGTGTACGGACGCCGTCCAACGGCCAGCAGGACGTAGTCCGCTGCCAGAGTCTCGGCGGGGCCGCCGGCGACCGGCTCCAGCGTCAGTTCGGCGCCCGTGTCGCTTGCGGTGGCCCCCGTCACCTTCGAGCCGAGCCTGAAGGTGATCCCTTGGCGACTGAGGCTACGTTGGAAGGTCTTGGCGGTCTCGGCGTCGATGCCCGGGGTGATCCGATCGAGGAACTCCACCACCGTTACTTTCGCGCCGAGCCGCCGCCAGACCGAGCCCAGCTCCAGGCCGATGATGCCCGCGCCGATGACGACTAGATGGTCAGGGACCTTCGGCAGGGTCAGGGCGCCGGTCGAATCGACGATCCGGTTCTGGTCGACTTCCACTCCGGCCAGGAGCGACGGTCGAGAGCCCGTGGCGATGACAATGGCCGGGGCTTCGAGCATGGTGATCGCGCCGGCCTCTCCCGTCACCTCCACCTTGCCGGGCCCGGCGAGGCGGCCGTGGCCCTTGATCCAGTCGACCTTGTTCTTCTTGAACAGGAATTCGACCCCTTTGGTGAGTTGATCGACCGAGACGTCCTTCTGCTTCATCATTGCGGGCAGGTTGAGGGTGGGCGCCACGTCGATCCCCAGCCCGGCGAAGTCCTTGGCGGCGAGTTCGAACATCTCCGAGGCGTGCAGCAGCGCTTTGGAGGGTATGCAGCCCACGTTCAGGCACGTGCCGCCGAGGGTCGCACGGCTTTCGACGCAGGCCGCCCTGAGCCCTAGCTGACCGGCGCGGATGGCCCCATTGTAGCCCCCCGGGCCGCCGCCGATGATGATCACGTCGTAGGCCGCCATGGCTGGTCTTTCAGATCTCCAGCAGCAGCCGCTGCGGGTCCTCGATCTGCTCCTTTACCTTGACCAGGAACGTCACCGCGCCTTGGCCATCGACAACCCGGTGATCGTAGGAGAGGGCCAGATACATCATGGGCCGGATCACAACCTGACCGCCGATAGCGATGGGACGATCCTGGATCTTATGCATGCCGAGGATGCCGGATTGCGGTGCGTTCAGGATCGGCGTCGACATCAGGGAGCCATAGACCCCGCCGTTGGAAATGGTGAAGGTGCCCCCCTGAAGCTCATCGAGCGCCAGGGCGCCGTCGCGGGCCTTCCTGGCCAGCGTTCCGATGGCCTGCTCGAGCCCGGCCAGGCTCAGGGCGTCGGCGTCCCGAACAACCGGCGCCACCAGGCCTCGCTCGGTGCCGACGGCGACCGCGATATCGTAGTGGTTTTTGTAGATCAGGTCGGTCCCGTCGATCTCCGCGTTGACGGTTGGCACCTCCTTGAGGGCGAACACACAGGCTTTTACGAACAGGCTCATGAAACCCAGCCGTACGCCGTGCCGCTTTTCAAATCCGTCCTTGTACAGAGTCCTGAGCGTCATCACGGCGCTCATGTCGACCTCGTTGAAGGTCGTCAGCATCGCCGCTGTCGCCTGAGCCTCTTTCAGACGCCGAGCAATGGTCTGGCGTAGGCGGCTCATCCGCACCCGCTCTTCGCGCTCATGAACCGCCCGCACTTGGGTTGGGACAGGCTCGGCCGGCGCCGGCGGTCGCGACGCAAAAGCGTCCACGGCGGCCAGCGCGTCGCCTTTAGTGAGGCGGCCGTCGCGGCCGCTGCCTTGAATGGTCGCGGCGTCCAGATGGCTCTCGGTCACGATGCGCCGGACCGCGGGAGACAGCGGCGCTGCAGGCGCAGGGGAGTCGGCGGGGGCTTCGCGTTTGGCTGCGGAAGGAGGGGCCTTGGCCGACACCGGCTTGTCCATGGCCGGTCCCGCCGCGCCCAGTCGGCCCAGTCTCTGGCCCGGGAGCACGATCGCGCCCTCCTCGGCGTCGATCTCGCTCAGCACGCCATCCTCGGACGCCACAACCTCCAGGCTCACCTTGTCGGTCTCCAGCTCGACCAGCATTTCGTCGCGCTTCACCGCATCCCCAGGTTTCTTGGTCCAGCGCGCCACCGTCGCTTCGGTGACCGACTCGCCCAAGGCGGGGGTCATGATGTCGCTCATCGCTTGCGGCTCCGGCTCAGGCGAACGCAGCCGCCAGGAAGGTCTCGAGTTCCTTCTTATGACGGGTCATCAAACCGGCCGCGGTCGAGGCGGAGGCCGGTCGGCCCACATAGCGGGCCCGCTTGGCGTCGATCTTCATCTTGGCCAGGGTCAGCTCCAGCCAGGGGTCGACGAAGGTCCAGCCGCCCATGTTCTTGGGTTCTTCCTGGCACCACACCAGCTCCGCGGTCTTGAACCTTGCGAGCTCGCCGGTGAGCGATTTCATCGGCCACGGATAGAACTGCTCCAGCCGTAGCAGATAGACGTCCTCGCAGCCTCTCCGCTCACGCTCGTCGAGCAGGTCGTAGTAGACCTTGCCCGAACAGAGGATCACGCGGCGGATCCGCGCGTCCTGCGTAAGCGTCACTTGCGTGTGGCGACCGAGCTGGGCGTCGTCGACCAACACGCGGTGGAATGACGAGCCCTCGGCCATATCCGCGAGGCTCGAGACCGCCTTTTTGTGCCGCAGCAGAGATTTCGGCGTCATCACGATCAGCGGCTTGCGAAATTCGCGCAGCACCTGGCGGCGTAGCACGTGAAAATAGTTGCCCGGCGTGCTGCAGTTGACCACCTGCAGATTGTCCTCGGCGCATAGCTGGAGATATCGCTCCAGCCTGGCCGAGGAGTGCTCCGGCCCCTGGCCCTCGTAGCCATGCGGCAGGAGCATCACCAACCCCGACATGCGCAGCCACTTGCGCTCGCCCGAGGAGATGAACTGATCGATCACCACCTGAGCGCCGTTGGCGAAGTCGCCGAACTGGGCCTCCCAGAGGGTCAGGGTCTTGGGATCGGTCAGCGAAAAACCATACTCGAAGCCCAGCACGGCCTCTTCGGACAACGCCGAGTCCAGGACCTCGAAATGAGCTTGGCCCGGCCGCAGGTGCGAGAGCGGGATGTAGTGGGCCTCGGTTGTCTGGTCGATCAGGTCGCAATGGCGCTGCACGAAGGTTCCGCGCACGCTGTCCTGGCCGGAAAGGCGCACCGGGAAACCCTGATCCAGCAGGCTGGCGAAGGCCAGATGCTCGGCCGTGGCCCAGTCGATGTCGGCGCCGCTTTCGATGCTGGCGTGACGGGCGTCGATCACCCGACGCACAGTGCGATGAGCATCCAAGCCTTCGGGTATGCTGGTGAAGCGCAGGCCCAGGTCGCGTAGCTTCTGCGCCATGACCGCCGTGTCGCCGCGCCGGTCCTCGCCCTCCGGGAGCGCCAGGCCGGCCCATTTGCCGTCCAGCCAGTCGGCCTTGTCGGCCTCATAGATCTTGCCCGCTTCAAACTCGGCGTCGAGGAAGGCGTCGAACTCGGCCACCCAGCCGGCCACTTCCGATTCAGTGGCGACGTTTTCGGCCACCAGCCGGCGCCCGTATATCTCGCGCGTCGAAAGGTGCTCCTTGATCGTCTTGTACATCAGGGGCTGGGTCATGGTTGGATCGTCGCCCTCGTTGTGACCGAAGCGGCGATAACAGAACATGTCGATGACGACGTCCTTGCCGAACTGCTGGCGGTACTCGGTCGCCACTTTGGCGGCGAAGGTCACCGCTTCGGGATCGTCGCCGTTGGCATGGAAGATGGGCGCCTCCACCATCAGAGCGCTGTCGGATGGATACGGACTGGTGCGGCTGTATCTCGGACTGGTGGTGAAGCCGATCTGGTTGTTGACGATGAAGTGGATGGCGCCGCCCGTGCGATAGCCCTTGATGCCCATCAGGTTGAAGCATTCCGCCACCACGCCCTGGCCTGCAAAGGCGGCGTCGCCGTGCATCAACAGGGGAAGGACGTGACTACGCCCCAGGCTCGGGTTCTCGCGCAGGGCGAAGGCCTGCTTGGCCCGCGCCTTGCCCAGCACCACCGGATTGACGATCTCCAGATGACTCGGATTGGCGGTG
This sequence comes from Caulobacterales bacterium, assembly GCA_038226475.1. Taxonomy (GTDB): domain Bacteria; phylum Pseudomonadota; class Alphaproteobacteria; order Caulobacterales; family Caulobacteraceae; genus Acaudatibacter. The sequence goes on from JBBRQK010000012.1 coordinate 118,081, forward strand.
AGGGAGAGGTGAACAATATTGCCGTCGAAGGCCCGGTCGGAGGAGGCCCCAAGATGGTATTTCACGTCGCCGGAGCCTTCGATGTCGGCCGGTAGCGACGAGCCCCCTTGGAACTCGTGGAAGATCACCCGATAGGGCTTGGCCATCACGGCTGCGAGCACGTTCAGCCGCCCGCGGTGGGGCATGCCGATGACGATGTCGTTGACGCCGAGCGCGCCGCCGCGCTTGATGATCTGCTCCATCGCCGGCACGGCGGCCTCGGCCCCGTCCAGACCGAAACGCTTTGCCCCAGGGTAGCGCTTGGCCAGGAACCGCTCGAAACTCTCGGCTTCGATCAGCTTCTTCAGGATGGCGATCTTGCCCTCCTTGGTGAAGCTGATCTCCTTGTCCGCGCCTTCGATCCGGCGCTGTAACCACGCTTTCTCGCCAGGATCGCTGATGTGCATGTACTGCACGCCCATGGTCCCACAGTAGGTGCGCCTCAGTATGGCGAGGATCTCGCGCAGTGTCGCGGTCTCCAGGCCCAGCACATAGTCGAGGAAGATGGGACGGTCGAAATCCGATTCGGCGAACCCATAGCTGGCCGGATCGAGTTCGCTGGCGTCGCCCGCCGTCACCGCCAATCCCAGCGGATCGAGATTCGCTTTCAGGTGTCCGCGCATCCGAAAGGCGCGGATCATCATGATGGCCCGCAGCGAATCCAGGGTGCGGGCGCGAACCTCGTCGGGCCCTGCAGCCGGCGATACAACCGCGATCCGGCTCTCCAGCTTGGCTTCCACCGCCGGCCACAGGCCGTCGATCGCCGCCAGCCAATCGGGTCGGGGCGAAGCCACGGGTATCGGCGTCCAAGACGGCCCGCCTTTGGCCCCGCCGCCGCGCGCATCTTTGCCGTCCGCGAGCGAGGCGAAGAAGGCCCGCCACGAGGGCTCCACCGAGGCCGGATCGGCGGCCCAGCGAGCCTGCAGGTCCTCCACGAATCCGGCGTTGCCGCCATAAAGAAAAGAGGTCTCGGCCAGAACCTCGTTCAGCCGCCCCGCGTCGTCCGCCATGATTTTCCGTCGTATCCGTTGTCGCCCACAGTCGGCGACGCGCCATCAGATAGTTAGCGCAACCCGTCTTTTCGAGCGACGACTCTTAAGGGATCGTGACGACACAATTGCGGCGGGCGCCTCAATCAGGCCCACCAAGCCACCCGATCCAGATCACGACCGCCGCCCAATGCAGCGCCAAGCCGGGCCAGATTGAGCCGGAGCGTCGGCGCAGGATCGCGCACCACAGGCCCAGCCAGGCGGCCCAGCCTAGGAAATCGGGGCGGGTGAACAAATGCCTCTGGGCTGGCTGCCACAGAGTCTCGACGACATGCCAAACGGTAAAAAGCGCCGTCGAGGCAAAGATCGCGACCCAGGCGCGCGCCGTCTCCCGCCGATCCGGGATGAGCAGCCCGCGAAACGGCGCCTCCTCGCCGAGCGCCGGAATGAAAGGCGCGACCAGCATCGTGCGCGCGATCACACCCGCGCCGCGCGGGTGGTAGTGTATGAGGCCGCTGGCAAAGCCGATCGGCGCGGCGACCACGCCCACGACGGCCAGGGCAATCATGGCCTCGGACCAATCTCGCGCCGTTGGCGCGGTTCTCAGCGAGCGCCCGAGCCGGGCTGGCGCCGCCTTCAGCCATACGCTCAGGTGCTTCAAACTAGTTTTCCTGCGCGCGCGTTCAGGCGCCGCAGGCGGTGCCTAGCCCTTCAGCACCTCGACCAGGGTGTGGCCGAGCGCCGCGGGAGAGGGGGAGACACGGATACCGGCGGCTTCCATGGCGGCAATCTTGTCGTCCGCTCCGCCCTTGCCGCCTGAGATGATCGCGCCGGCGTGGCCCATGCGACGGCCAGGCGGCGCCGTACGGCCGGCGATGAAGCCCACCATCGGCTTCTTTACCCGGCTGGCCTTTACGAACGCCGCCGCGTCCTCTTCGGCCGAGCCGCCGATTTCGCCGATCATGATGATCGATTGGGTGGCCGGATCGGCCAGGAACATCTCGAGTATATCGATGAACTCCGTGCCCTTGACCGGGTCGCCGCCGATGCCCACGGCCGTCGTCTGGCCCAGTCCAACCTGACTGGTCTGGAACACCGCCTCGTAGGTCAGAGTGCCCGAGCGCGATACCACGCCCACCGAGCCGTGGCGGAAGATCGCGCCGGGCATGATGCCGATTTTGCACTGCCCAGGCGTCAGCACGCCGGGACAATTGGGTCCGATCAGTCGCGATTTCGAGCCCGAGAGCGCGCGCTTTACCGTGACCATGTCGGCCACCGGAATGCCCTCGGTGATGCAGACGATCAGGCCAATCTCGGCGTCGATCGCCTCCAAGATGGCGTCGGCCGCGAACGGCGGCGGCACATAGATCACGCTGGCGTCGGGCGCCGTCGCGTTCACAGCCTCGGCCACCGTGTCGAACACCGGCAGGCCCAGGTGGCTCTGGCCACCCTTGCCGGGTGAGGTGCCGCCGACCATGGCGGTACCGTAGACGATGGCCTGTTCGGTGTGGAACGTGCCCTGGGCGCCAGTCACGCCCTGGCAGATCACGCGGGTGGTGCTATCGATCAGTATCGGCATGGCGCGCAGTCCTAAAGCAGGCGCGCTTCGTCGAAAAGCGGTGATCCGCCGACGCCGCAGCCAAACCGCGGCCGCGACGGATCAGGGTCGGTATTTCGGCGGGATGGCCGCCACCTGCTCCGGCGTCAGTTTAGTGAGGCTCTTGGCGATCAGTGGCTGACTGAAGCCGCGTCCATCCGATACCGCTAGGTCGAGATCCAGCGCGCTGCAGATAGAACTGCTGCCGCGCACCTGAGAGACCAAGTGATAGCCCGCCGATTGCAGCTGATACGACCCGGCGCTCAGATCCACCTGATACACGTCGCGATTGTTCACCTTGAGATAAATGATGTCCGGGCTGGGCGACTTCCAGCCTTGCCACTGTGTGACGAAGAAGCAAGGCGCCCGGTCGGGC
>JBBRQK010000013.1:0-116522 GCA_038226475.1 Caulobacterales bacterium
CGCCCACCGGTTGACGCGGGGTGGAGCAGCCCGGTAGCTCGTCAGGCTCATAACCTGAAGGTCACAGGTTCAAATCCTGTCCCCGCACCCACCGTTTCCGTAGCCCTGGACGCCAGCGAGATCAGCAGACGCCCAGCGACGACGTGCCGTGGAGAGCCCGGGCCGTCTGGGCAAACTGACGCTGGGCGATCAGAATGGCCCGATCAAGCTCCTCGCGCGTAGGCCCTGCCATAGCCGCCACCGTCTGCGCATAGGCGCAGGCGAGGATCGTGAGGACTTCGGCTTGAGCGTCCACCGCAGTGACAGTGTCTCGCTCGACCTGATCTATCGCGGTCTGCACCACCGCGTCGACAGCCGACGGAAACCCGTCGCGCCCGCTGAAAGTCGTCTGGGTGTCCATGCCTCGTGTCTGAAGCGCGGGGAAGATGGCGAAATTCGGCACTCTACACGGCGAGGCGGCGGCATTCGCGCGCTGCGCCCGTTCAGCGGGCATTTCAGGCGGTCGCCACGCCGAACAAGCGGCCCATCCCGCCGGTGACGGCCATAGCCAAGGCCCCCCAGAAAACCACTCTCGCCACCGCCTTGGAGATCGGTGCGCCGCCGACGCGGGCGCCGGCCGCCCCCAGCGCAGCCAAGGCCAGAAGCGATACGACGACGACCGAAACGATCAGGGCGGGGCGTGGCGAGGCGACCACGGCGACCAGCGGCGCCGAGGCCCCCAGGGCGAACGAGGCGGCCGAGGCGAGCGCGGCCTGCACCGGCCGAGCTGTGGAAACCTCTGTGATGCCGAGTTCGTCGCGGGCGTGGGCCGCCAGAGGATCCTTGGCCATCAATTGGTCGGCGACCCGTTCGGCTAGGTCCCGCTCCAGACCCCGCTTGACGTAGATCATCGCCAGCTCGCGCCGTTCGCCCTTCCGGTTGACGGCCAGTTCGTCTCGTTCGCGCGCCAGATCCGCGGCCTCGGTATCGGCCTGAGAACTGACGGAGACATATTCGCCAGCGGCCATGGACATCGCGCCGGCCACCAGAGCCGCGACGCCAGTGAGCAGAATCTGGCGGGGCTCGGCCGCGGCGGCGGCCACGCCAACGATGAGACTGGATGTCGAAAGGACCCCGTCATTGGCGCCCAGGACCGCGGCGCGCAGCCAGCCGATGCGGGTGACGTAATGTTTTTCGGCGCGGGCGCTCACGCGCCGGGCTGCTTGGTGGTCCGCAGGTACGGCTTGTGGACCTTGAAGTCGCCGAAGGTCGTCCTCGCCTCTTCGTCGGTGACGGCGGGCACGATGATAACGTCCTCACCCGCCTTCCAGTCGGCGGGCGTCGCTACCCGATGTTTCGCCGTGAGCTGCATCGAATCGATGACCCGCAGAATCTCGTCGAAGTTGCGCCCGGTGGTCATCGGATAGACCAGGATCAGCTTGATCAGCTTGTCCGGCCCGATCACGAACACGTTGCGCACCGTGGCATTGTTAGCTGCGGTGCGACCCTCGGCCCCGCCCTGCTCGTCCGCCGGCAACATGTAATACAGCTTGGAGACCTTCAGGTCGGTGTCGGCGATCATGGGAAAGTTGGGGGCCGTCCCTTGCGTCTCGGCGATGTCGGCCGACCAGCGAGCGTGATTGTCGACCGGGTCCACCGAAAGGCCGACGACTTTCACGCCCCGCTTGTCGAACTCCGGCTTTAGCTTTGCCACCGCGCCCAGTTCTGTAGTGCACACCGGCGTGAAATCCTTGGGGTGCGAGAAAAGAACCACCCAATGACCGTCGGCCCATTCATGGAAATGCAAAGGCCCCTGCGTCGAGTCCTGGGTGAAGTCCGGCGCGATGTCGTTGAGCTTGAGGGTCATGGCGGTCTCCGTTCAGCGGCGGGCTGGGACGCTCAATTTAGCGCCGCCTCGGCCGCGGCGCCATCGTCAGCGGCCGGGCGCGACGACGGGCGGCGGCCCGCTCGCCGCCGCTGCGGGGTTCAGGCTTCGTGCATCAGCGCAAAGGCGACGAAGGCGAGCGCGGCGACGATCCCGAGGGCAAGCCAGATCAGGGGCATGACCGTCTGCCGGCGCTGCGCGCGCGCCTCGTCACCGGTTGGCGGAGTGTCGTCCTCGTCGCGCGACATGCCGGCTCCTGCTGATCGCGGCTTGGCCCCGCCTTGTGCTTAATCCTGTCCGAGATGCGAGGTTGCGTAGGTCGGCGCGGCCAGGTGCGTCCACAGGTGCAGGGCGGCATAAGCGCGCCAGGGACGCCAAGCTCGCGCCCGCTGCTCGAGGGCGACCGCCCCTGGACGTCCGGCTCCGCCATCGAGCGCTCGCATGAGGGCGACGTCGCCCTCAGGAAAGGCGTCGGGCTCGCGCATGGCGCGCATGGCGATGTAGTTGGCGGTCCACGGCCCGATGCCCGGCAGCGCCGTCAGCCGGGCAAGCGATCGGTCCAGACCTGCCCCGGGTGCGAAGAGATGCTCATCCGCCATGGCTGCCGCGGCCACGGCATTGAGGGTCCGGGCGCGCGCCGCCGGCATGCCGCCGATGGCGGCCGTGGCCAGGATGCTTGCGGCGGGAAACAGGCGGGTCAGCCCAAGTCCTGAAAAATCGGCTGCAATCGGGCGGCCATATCGCTCGACCAGGACGCCCACCAAGCGGGTCGCGGCCGTTACGGTGATCTGCTGGCCGGCGATCGCGCGCACGGCTAGCTCGAAGCCGTCCCAGGCGCCGGGCACGCGCAGCCCGGGTCTCGCGGCCACGAGCGGCGCCAGTCGAGGGTCGCCGGCGAGCGCTTCGCCGATGGCGAGCGGGTCGGCATCTAGGTCGAACAGACCGCGAAGGCGTGCGGCAACGGTCGCCAGAGCCTCCGGGCGTGGAAAGCGAATCTCCGCTCGCAGCCGCTCGTGGCGCGCCTCGTGGCTCACCACGACCACGCCGGCCTCGCCGTGGAGCTCGATCGTGCGCCGATAAGCCCCGCGCGCGACCGCCTCGACGGCGGGTATCGCCCGCGCCGCGAGAAACCCTAGCAACGCGTCCCAGTCGAACGGCGCCCGGTAGGGCAGCGCCACATAGACCGGATCAGCCGTCGGCATGTCGCGCCAGCGAACGCCGCAGCTCGGCGACCATCACCTCGCGCAGGGACCTGGGGGCGAGGATCTCGACCGCCTCTCCCCAGGTGAACAGGTGCCAAGCCAGCTCCAGCATGCCGCCGGCGCGAAAGCTCACACGCACGGAGCCGCTCGGCTCCTGCGCCACGGTCTGCCGGGCATGGAATCTCCAGGAGAGGGCCTCGGCGGCCTTTTCCGGTGCGATCCGCAAAACGACCTCCTCTACCGGGCCGTGGTATATGCCAAAGCTTTCCTCGGCATAGTCGGCGAGGCTGAAAGCGGCGGGGGCTCGCGCTGGTCGATCCGTGACCTGTACCTCGCGCATTCGATCGAACCGCCAGGATCTCGGTTGGCCGTCGTTTTCGGTCGCCACCAGATAGTTGCTGCGGCCAAACAGTATGCCGCAGGGCGCGACCTCGCGCACCCGCCCGGGCGTCCGGCCGCCGTCGTAGATGAACCGCATCGCCTTGAGGGCCGTGGTCGCCTGCCGGGTCGCCGCCAACACTGCCGCGTCTTCAAACGGCCTGGGACCTGCGTGCACCGCGATCGTCTCCGCCTGGACCAGGGCCTCGAGATCCGGGGCGATGCGCCGCCGGCTGGCGGCGCGGGTTGCAGCCAGGAGCTTGAGCTCCAGGGTGGCGAGAGCCCGGGCCCGGACGGCGGCCCCGGAAGCCGCCAACAGGTCGGCCGCGCCACGCAAGGCGGCCAGCTCGTGGGCGTCGACGCTTTGAAATACCCCATCCAGTCCGCTGCTGATGCGGAAACGCCTGACCGGCGGATCGTCGATCTCGTCCATATGCGGAAACAGAGCCCGGGCGGCATCGCGCAGGCGCTCGGCCGTGCGCCGCCCGACAGTGAGGGCGGCGGCGATCTCGTCGAGAGTCAGGCCCTCGGCGCTCGAGGCAAGCAGCCGCACCAGCTCGAGCAGTCGGCTCGCTTTTTCATGCCGCATGGTGGTGCGTCCGCTTTTGACGCAGTCGTGGTTGATTGTCGGCATGGGTCAACCCCGCAGGAGCCTCGCATGGCCTTTTCCGCCTTCTATCGCCGACCTTCGTTTCAACCCCGCGTCCGACGCGGCGCCGCCAACGGTTCGGGCCGGCGACGGCCGCCGCCCTCAAGCGACCTCATCAATCTGGTGCTGGAGCATGCCGATCTGCGCGACGCGCTAGGCGGCGGAAGGGTGCTGCTGCGCCTCAGCCCCGCCGCGATCAGCCGCCTCGAGACGGCGGGCGCGGCTGTCCCTCATTCGCGTCGGCTAGCCGACATCGCGGTGATCTGGGACGAGAAGGAGGCGGTCGTGTTTCGCGTGCTCGATGGCGGACCGCCGCCGCTGGCCTGCGTCGTCGCGCCCGCGGCTATCGAAGAGGACCAGTTCGAGCTCACCCCCGCCGCTCTGGATCATATCGCTCAGAGCCAGCCAGCCCGGAGCAGCTAAGGCAGGTCGCGTCCGTCGCGCGCCGTTTCGCTGAGCGCCAAGGTTTTTTTAAAGCCTGCCGGGGGCGTTCGCGGGACCCGACCCGGAAGCGCCACCCCAGCCCGCCGACGTCGGCGAGCCGATGAGATAGCGCTCATCAAAACCCGCCAGTTTGCGCAGCGAAGGGTTGTCGAGGATGCGCAACACCCCGTTTTTCAGATCGATCAGGCCTTGCGCACGCAGAGCTTGAAGCACCCGGTTCACATGGACGCTGGTCAACCCCAGGCTGTCGCCTAGCTCCAACTGAGTCATGGGAAAAGCGAACGATTCATCAGGTTGCATCAGGCCGGCCGCCCTCGTGCGGCAGGCCAACTCGCAGAACAGGTGCGCCACGCGCGCCGGCGCCTTGCGCAGTCCAAGGTTCAGGAGCCAGGCGCGCAGCAGCGACTCGTCGAGCAGGCGCGCGCGCCAGAGGCCCTCGGCGATACGCGGAAACTCCCGTGTGGCGTCCGTCAGCTGATCGTCCGGCGTCCAGGCCACCCTGGACGAGGTAAGGGCGCACACGCCGTGATCGGCGCGTCCACTGGCGGCGCTTCGGCTCTCACAGATATCGCCCGGCAGCAGGACCGCGAAGATCTGTCTGCGGCCGCCCGAGAGCCTCTTGTAGCGATAGGCCCACCCTTCCAGGAGGAGGCACAAGGCGCCGGGATGATCGCCCTCGCGAAAGACGTGGCCGCCGGCGCGCACCTCCGTAGGAGGACCCTCGATGCGCCGCAGGGCGTCGATCTCCGCCGGCGAGAGCAGGCATACCCCGTCGAGCTGATGCGCCAGCGTCGGGGTGGCCTTCCTCCGAGTCGGTTCCAGCCCATGGCCGTGCGACGACGGAATTCGAAACGAACCGGGAGATGGCGTCGACCTCGAATAGGGTGCGGCCGCTATCGTGTTGACGCCCATGCGCATGGATTGCCCTTGTCTCCGGACCCCCCATGTCGCGGTGTACGGAGCGCCGTGGGTTGCGGATCACTAACGCACCGCTTCGAAGAGAGGCGTAGCGCTGCGCCAAAGCAGCACGGTCGAATGCGGAAACGTCGCAGAGCTGAACCTCTGCTTTGAAGACGAGGCCGGAGATCAGGCCTCGGGTGCTGAACGGTGTAATACTGATCTATTCCATGTGGTCGGCGACATAGCCTGGCGTGGGCGTGACCAGGGGCAGGGTCGCAACCAGCAAGGCTATCGCGATCAGCCAGCCGGCGGCCACCTTGACGGCGATGCCGCGCCCGCCGGCCGCCAGCCAGCCTCCGGGCAGGCATAGCAAAACCCACGGCAGCGACTTGGCGAGATCAAGAGGGGATCCGGCGGTGGCGATCACCGCTCCCGTCCACAGCCCTGAATTAAAGGCGAGCAGCACCGCCAGCCTTGGCCCTGGTCCTTGCGGCAGGTGCACGCTCGCCGCGGCGACGATGACGCTGATCCAACAGCCGACGAACGCCGTATCCCGCCAAGCGCCGCCCAATCCCAACCCGACGATGGCCGCGGCGGGCGCCGCCAGAGCGGCGATCGAAACGAGGAGAATCCGGCGTGGCGCGAAGGCCAGGGCGAGGCCTAGCGCCGCGCACAGCAGGGCAGGAGGCAGAGCTCCGCCCCTCATCGAATCACGGCCACGGCCAGGAAATAGACGCCAGCGGCGGCAATCATCGCCCCAAGGCCCCTGGTGAAAATCGCCCCGCCGGGGCGGCCGTTGAACGCTCCGAGACCAATCCCCGCCACATGCAGAGAGCCGGTCGCGAGCACAAAGCCGACGGCGTAGCCCACTGGATCGGCGGCCGATGGCAGTTCCGCGCCGTGGGCGTAGCCGTGAAACATGGCGAAGACACCCACGATCAGGCAGGCCAGCCAGATCGGCGCCTTGACCGCGAACGCGATCACGATGCCCAGGACCAGCACCGAGACGGCGATGCCGAGCTCAACCGGCGGCACGGGCGTGTGAGCCATACCGAGCACCGCGCCGATGGCCATCACGCTGGGAAAGATCACCGGCAGGGCGAAGATAAGCGGCCGCCCCAGAAAAGCGCCCCACAGCCCCACGGACACCATCGCGAGCAGGTGATCCAGGCCGCTCAAGGGGTGCAGGAAGCCCGAGGCGAAGCCGCCAGGGAGGCCGGTCCCCATATGCGCCTGCGCCGGACCGCAGGAGGCGAAGGCTGTGAGGCCAGCCGTGGCTGCGATCGGCCAAACCGCCCACGGGTGTCGTCTGGTCATCGGTGGCACGGAACTTCGACTTTCGCTGCCAGGGCGGGGGTCCCGAGGGCGGCTGCGGCGCCCGCGCCCATTTCGCGTATACGATCCGCAGGACAAAAACGACTTATCGAGGCGGCGCCGGGACCAGAATGATCAAGACGGGTTTGACGATCGCTGCCCTTCTTTTCGCGGGGCTAGGTGGGGCGCTCCCCGCGCGGGCGCACGACTTCTGGCTGCAGCCACGCTACTTCTGGACGCCCGTCGGCGGTACGACGACGGTGAGCATCCAGGTCGGTCATGGGGCCATGCGGCAGCCTTCGCCGCTCACGCTGGATCGGATCACCCTGCTGCGCACAATCGGGCCCGCCGGGGCGGTCGATCAGAAACCGACCCTGACGCCGGGGGCCGGGGTGTTCGATTCGCCGATCACTTTTCAAGGTGAGGGCACCTACATACTGGCGCTCGAGACCAACCACGCCGGTAGCGTGCTGCCGGCGATCCGCTTTAACGACTATCTGAAGTTCGAAGGCTTGACCCCGGCCCTGGCGCTACGCGCTTCGACCCACGCTCAGGATGCGCCGGGCCGCGAGATCTATAGCCGCCGCGCCAAGGCCCTGATCCAGGTCGGGCCACCCTCGGCAAAGAGCGATCGGCTGGTCACGCGACCGCTCGGAATGAACCTAGAGATCGTGCCGGAGAAAAATCCCTATACCCTGGGATTGAACGAACCTTTGCCGGTGCGCGTTGTGTTCGAGGGACACGCGCTCCCCGGAGCGCTTTTGATGCTGACCAACCTCGAATTCGATGGTCACCCGCTGGAGACCCATCTCTCGGACGCCCATGGGCGGGCGGTGTTTCATGTGCCTCATATTGGCACATGGCTTGTCAATGTGCTGTGGACCAAGCCCCTGACCGGCGTCGCCGGCGCCGATTTCGACACCACATTCTCAAGCCTCACGTTCGGTTACCCGCCCAGTGTGCGCTCGCACTAGCCTCGGGACGTTCGCCGGCGCCCTGGCGATGGCGGCAATGGTGGCGGCCCCGGCCGCCGCCATCGCTCAGGTGTTGGAAATCGGTGAGGGCGGCGACGTGGCGGTCTACGACCGTCCCGCGGTCTTCGTCGATGGAGCGGTCACGCCCATTGTCGCTACAACCCGCGCCGGGTCTCGCGCTCAAGCCCCGCGGCGCCTGCCGACGACCGCCCTCGCCGAGGCGGCGATCGCCGCGGAGCTCAGCCCGAACCTGTTGGCCGCGGTCGCCTGGCGCGAATCAGGGTTCCGCTCGGACGCGATCTCCCGCGCCGGGGCCATCGGAGAAATGCAACTGATGCCGGCCACGGCGTACGCCCTGGGCGTGGATCCGCGCGACCCGGCGCAGAACCTGCGCGGCGGGGCGACCTATCTGTCCAGCCTCATGCACCGCTACGACGGCGACCTCGTCCGGGCCCTGGCGGCGTACAATGCGGGGCCTGGCGCTGTAGATCGCTTCGGCGGCGTGCCCCCGTTCCGCGAAACGCGCGCCTATGTGGCCGCGATCCTCGACCGGTTGAGCCAAATATCGGCCCCGCTCGTATTGGCTGATGCAAGGAGATGACGCCGATGGCGCTTCCAACCTCCCAAAGGCCCGTCTGGCGCGCCGGCGGGATCGGCGCTGCCGCAGCGCTCGTTTCGTCCGGCGCGGCGCGGGCTCAGTCGGTTCAACTCGACCCGGCCGGCTCCAACGTGATCCTGACCGCCGTCGACTGGCTTCAAGGCACGCTTCTGGGCAACGTCGCAACGGCCCTGGCGGTGATCGCTGTCGGCGCGACGGGCCTGCTGATGCTGACAGGTCGTATCGACTGGCGTCGAGGGGCTGTGGTGATCCTGGGCTGCTTCATCGTGTTCGGCGCCGCCGCCATCGTCGCGGGCATACGCTCCGTGGCGTCGGGCGTAGGCTGAAGTGTCGCAACTCGAGCGCGATCCGGTCTTCGGGGCCTTGACCCGGCCGCAGATGTTCGCGGGCGTGACCTACAGCTATTTCGTGATCAACGCGGTGGTTACTCTCGAGCTCTTTCTGCTCACCAAGTCGTTTTGGGCTCTGCCCGTGGCCCTGGTGCTGCATCTGGCGGGCTACCTGGGTTGCCTCAACGAGCCGCGCTTCTTCGACCTTTGGCTGACCAAGGTCGGTCGCTGCCCGCGGATCCGCAACTACGCCTTCTGGCGCTGCAACTCCTACTCTGCCTGAGATGGCCGCGTCGGGCGCCCGAGACCCCGGGGGGCCGAACCCGCGCCGCGAGCAGCCGGCCGGAACGCGCCTGCCCTATGCCCGGCACCTGGACGACGCGACGCTGGCCACCCGCGACGGGCGCTTGATGCAGTTTCTGCACCTGCGCGGCTTTCCTTTCGAGACCGCCGACAGCGACGAACTGAACTATCGCAAGTCGGTGCGCGAGACGATGCTTCGCGGAGTCGCCAATTCGCGCTTCGCCCTCTACCACCACATTGTCCGCCGCGAAGTGGTCGCGGACCTCACCGGTATATTCCCCGATCCCTTCAGCCGCTCGCTCGACGCCGCTTGGCGCGCGCGCCTCGGCGGTCGAAAGCTCTACGCCAACGAGCTTTTCCTCACCCTCGTGCGACGACCGCTGCAGGGCAGGGTGGGCTGGCTTCAGTCCGCTTTCACCGCGCTTCGCGGCGCCGGCGACCAGGTCGAGGCGGCCGCCGAACTCGCGCGTGACCAGGGCGCCTTGAACGCCGCCCGCGATGGTCTTCTCGCCGCTCTGGAACCTTACGGCGCGAGGCTGCTGAGCGCCTACGAGGGCGAGCACGGCCTCTATTCGGAGCCCCTGGAGTTCCTGTCACTGCTCTACAACGGCGAGATGCGCCCGGTGCGCGTGCCCGAGGCGGATCTTGGGCTGTATCTGCCGTACCGGCGGGTGAGCTTCGGCGCTCGGGCGATCGAGTTCGCGCCCACAGGACGGTCGCCGCGCGGGTTTGGGGCTATCGTCTCGATCAAGGATTATCCGGGCCAGACGGCGCCTGGCATGCTCGACGACCTGCTGCGGCTGCCGTTCGAGATGGTGGTCACCGAAAGCTTCGGCTTCGTCGACCGGCAGGTGACGCTGGACCGGATGAATCTGGCCGTGCGCCGCATGCGGGCCGCCGACGACGAGGCCTTGAGCCTGCGTCGAGACCTGATCACGGCCAAGGACGACGTGGCGGCCGGCCGATCGGCGTTCGGCGAGCATCATATGACCGTGCTGGTCAAGGCTCCGACCCTGGCGCAGCTCGACGAGGCGGCGGCCGACGCGCAGTCGGCATTCACCGAGCTGGGCATCATCGCCGCGCGTGAGGACGTCAATCTGGAACCGGCCTTCTGGGCCCAGTTTCCCGGAAACTTCAAGGACATCGCGAGGCGCGCCTTGATCTCGAGCGGCAATTTCGCCGGCCTGGCCAGTTGCCACAACTTCCCTCTCGGCGAGGCCGACGACAATCATTGGGGTCCGGCGGTGACGGTGCTGGAGACGACATCCTCCGGCCCATACTATTTCAACTTTCACAAGGGCGACCTCGGCAATTTCACGGTTATCGGACCGTCGGGGTCGGGCAAGACCGTGGTGCTGGGCTTCCTCTTGGCCCAGGCCCAGAAGCTGGCGCCGCGAACGGTCTATTTCGACAAGGATCGCGGGGCCGAGATCTTCCTGCGCGCCATCGGAGGGCGCTACGACGTCCTTCGTCCAGGCCAGCCGACCGGGCTCAACCCGCTGTTGCTGGACGACGAGCCGGTCAACCGGCGATTCCTGATCGACTGGACGGTCAAGCTGGTCTCGGGTCGCGGCGCGCAGCTCGAGGAAGACGACCTCACCCGCATCGCCGAGGCGGTCGACGCCAATTTCGCCCAACCGCGCGCCTACCGGCGGCTGCGCTATTTCGCCGAGCTGTTCCGCGGCGCCCGACGGCCGACCACCGTCGACCTGGCTGCCCGTTTGGGGCCCTGGCATTCTGCTGGGGAGTACGCCTGGTTGTTCGACAACGAGGACGACGCGCTCGATCTCGATGCGCGCACGGTCGGCTTCGACATGACGCAGATCCTCGACGACGCCGCCGCGCGCACACCGGCCATGATGTACCTCTTCCACCGCGTCGAGCAGCGGCTCGACGGCACGCCCTCGATTATCGTCATCGACGAAGGCTGGAAGGCGCTCGACGACGAGGTGTTCATTCAGCGCATCAAGGATTGGGAAAAGACAATCCGCAAGCGCAACGGCATAGTCGGATTCTGCACCCAGAGCGCGCAGGATGCCCTGGGCAGCCGAATTTCCAGCGCCATCATCGAACAGGCGGCGACCCAGATCTTCATGGTCAATCCCAAGGCGCGGGAAGAAGACTATTGCCGCGGCTTCGGCCTGACCGCGCACGAGTTCGATCTGGTGCGCACCCTGCCGGACACGGCACGCTGCTTCCTGATCAAGCACGGCTCCGACAGCGTGGTTGCCAGGCTCAATCTGTCGGGCATGCCAGATCTGCTGACCGTGCTGTCTGGCCGCGAGTCGACCGTGCGGCGGCTCGACGCGTTGCGCGGCGAGGTGGGCGATGCGCCCGCCGACTGGCTACCGCGACTGCTGGAACCGGCCTGATATGGCGCAGCTCTGTCCTTCTCCGGGCCCGGACGATCCGTTGGTGCGAAGCCTGCTGGGCGTGGTCGACTGCAACGTCGAGGGCCTGGTGCGCGGCGGCTATGCGGCCCTTTTCGAGCCGTCGAGCGCGTTCGCCGGCGTCCTGACGACCCTCCTCACTCTTTTCGTCGCCGTGCTGGGCTACCGCCTTCTTTTGGGCCGCGACAGCTTGAGGGTCGGCGATCTGGCGGTCACGGCGGTGAAGATCGGCGTCGTCCTGGCCCTGACGACCGGCTGGGCGACGTACCAGACCGTGGTGTACGATTTCCTCTTCCGCGGGCCTGCCGAACTGGCGGGCGTGATGCTGGCCGAGGTCCAGCCGGAGGGATCGCTGTTTCGCGGCGACGTGTTCGATGGCCTGCAGGCGGTGTTCGACGCGCTCAATGCTTTCGCCAAGGCCTTCGGCGGCGGGTTGAACGGTCAGGCGGCCGTGGGCGCCGCGGCGGGTGGCGGCAGTTTCGGCGCGCAGGCGCTGATCGCGTCGGCCATGATCCTGCTGCTCTCGAGTCTCGGCGTGCTGCTGGCGACCAAGATCGTCCTGGGGCTGCTGCTGGCCATCGGCCCGATCTTCATCGCCCTCTTGCTGTTCGAATCCACCCGGGGCCTGTTCGAGGGCTGGCTGCGGGCGGCCATCGCGTTCGCTTTCGCGCCCCTCGCGTCGACCGTGATCCTGGGCGTGGCCTTGACGGTGCTGGAACCCTCGCTGCTGCGGTTGCGCGACCAGGTTGCGGCGGGGGACTTCTCGCTCAACGCGGTCTACGCCGTGCTGATCCTCGTTCTGGTGTTCGCGGCGGTCTCGCTGGGCGCCCTTGTCGCTGGCGGCGTAGTGGCGCTCGGCCTTCGGCTGCCCGCTCCGCGCGTCGCAGCGACCGCGGGTGAGGCGGGCGCGCCGGCTCCCGCGGCCGAGGCGTTGCCGGCCACCCCGTCGCGCGCCGCTCGCCTTGCCGCCACGGCGGCGGCCATGGATCGCCGTGAGGCGGGCCGACAAGGCTCGGGCGCGACGGCGGCCGAGGATCGGCGTACCTCGATCACCCTGGCTGAGCGCGGCGGCCGGTCCGACCGCGCCGCCGCCGCCGGCTTTTCGTCGCCGGTTCGTCTGGGCCAGAGCCCAAGGCGCGGCGCTTCGCCCAAGGCGCGCCGCTCCGAGACCGGGAGTATCAGATGAGGGATGACGCCGGTGAGGTCGGCGCGCCGCGCCGCGCCCAGTATGATCGAGCCGCGTCATGGGCCGCCGATATCCACGGATCGCTGCGCGCCTCGCGCCGCGTGGCCTGGATCGTGGCCGCCGCCGCCCTGTCAGTGGCGGTGCTCGAAGCCCTGGCCCTGGCCGCCCTGACCCCGCTCAAGACCGTGGTGCCCTACACCCTGCTGGTCGATCGCCAGACCGGCTATGTGGAGACGGTGCGCGGGCTGCAGCTTGGCAAGCTCACAGAACAGTCAGCTGTGACGCAGTCGTTCCTCGTGCAATATGTGATCGCCCGCGAGACCTTCGACGCCACCGACCTGACCGAGAACTATCGCAAGGTGATGCTGTGGTCGAACGGGACGGTGCGCAGCGAATACCAGCGCGACCTCGCGCGATCGAACCCATCAAGCCCGCTCAATCTCTATTCGGCGTCGACGGTGTTGGCGACCACCATCCGCAGCGTCGATGTGCTGACCCCCACCACCGCCCTGGTGCGCTTCGAGACCAGTCAGAGGGAAGCGGGCGCCGGCGCCGGGGCCGAGCGCGCCTGGACCGCCGTGGTCGCCTTTCGCTACACCGGCGCGCCGATGACCATGGGTGACCGGTTCGTCAATCCGCTCGGCTTCCAGGTGACCCGCTATCGCCGCGATTCCGACACCCCCGCGCAAGTGGTCTCGCCGACGCGGCTGGAGCCTGCGCTGGGCGCCCGTCCGTGAGATGGGCGCCGGCCATCGCCGCGTCGGGTCTCTTCGCCCTGGCCTCGCCCTGCGCGCGCGCTGACCAGACGCCCCGGCCAGGCGTCGTCGATGGGCGGATCCGCTCAGTATTCTACGATCCGGATCAAGTGGTCTCTCTACGCGGCTACTTTGGCTACCAGATGCTGATCGAGTTCGGCGCTGGCGAGCGCATCGAGAACGTCTCCATCGGCGACGCTTTGGCCTGGCAGGTGACGCCAAACCACAAGGCCAGCCTGCTCTTCCTCAAGCCGATCCAGGGCGAGACGCCCACCAACATGACCGTGGTCACCGATCAACGCCGGTACGCCTTCGCGCTCAGCGCCAGACGCGCACCGCGCGGGCGCGCGGCCGACATCGCTTATGTGGTCCGATTCATCTATCCGGCGCCGCCGTCGGTCCCGCGGCCTCCGCCCCCACCCCCTCCGGCGCCGCCAGAACGCAAGAACGTCGCCTATACCTACACCGGTTCGCGCAGCCTCCTGCCCTCGCTGGTGTTCGACGACGGCAAGGCGACCTACTTCCAGTGGCCGTCCACGACCGCCATTCCGGCCTTGTTCCTGGTCGGGCCGGACGGGGCCGAGAGCATCGTCAACTTCACCATCCGCGACGGCTTTCTGGTGGTCGAGCAGGTGGCGGCGCGGTTCGCCCTGCGCAACGGCAAGGATGTGACCTTGGTGATCAACGATTCCTGGCGCGATCCTTTGGCGGACGCCGCCGCGCCTAGGCCGCACGTCCAGCCGAAGGCCCGGCGGCATGGTCTGTTCGGCTGGCTGTCGAGCGCCCCGGCGCCGCCGGCTGCTGCGCGCGCAGGGCCGTGATGTCCGACGCTTCCCGAGACTCGGAGGGCGATCCGCGGCCGGCGCCCATCGACAGCGACCTTGCGCGCCCGGCGGTGGCCGCGCGGGCGTCCGGCCGGGGCGTCTGGCTATCGGTCGGCGCGGCCGTCGTATTGGGCCTGATCGTGCTCGTGACGCTCGTAAGCCGCCGCGGAGCGACGCCCGAAGCGGCTTCGCGCGTGGCGCCCGCGGCTACAATCGCCGCACCACCGCCGCCGCCCGAACTGGCGTTCGCCGAGGCCGCCGGACGGTCCCCAGTCTACGCGCCCACCGCCCCGCCAACGGGCCCAATCGTCGCGACCCCGGGCTTTGCCCCGCCGCTCGCTGTCGGCGGCGTCAACCCCGAGATCGCCGCGTCCGAACTCGCACAGCGGCGGCGGGCGCCGTCGCTGGTGGTGGATTTGGCCGAGCCCGCCGGGTCGGCTGGCCCAGGCGTCGGCAACCAGGCCATCGGCGGCCCGGCGGCGCAGGGTGGTTCGGGCGGAGGCCTTGCGGGTCGCCTTGGGCCGCAACTCAGCGGCGACGAGCAGTTTTCCGAACGTATCGGCGCGAGCCAGCCCGATCACGCAGAGGCCACGCATCTGCGAAATCCGGGGACGGTCGTGCCGCAAGGCACGATGATCCCGGCGGTCCTGGAGACGGCGATGAACTCCGACCTGCCGGGCTTCGTGCGCGCCGTGGTCAGCCGCGACGTGCGCGGCTTCGACGGGAAGGGCGTGCTGATCCCTCGCGGCAGCCGGTTGGTGGGACAGTACCGCAGCGGCCTGTCGCAAGGCGCCTCCCGCATCTTCGTCATCTGGACGAGGGTGCTGCGCCCGGACGGCGCGTCGGTGCAAATCGGTTCGCCGGGGGGCGACCCGCTCGGCCGCGCAGGACAGGAGGGCAAGGTCCACAGCCACTTCTTTCGCCAGTTCGCCACCTCCATCCTGCTCTCGGTAATCAACGCCGAGGTCTCCAATCTCGCCGCTCAGCCCAACACTCAGATCATCATCGGCGGCGCGACGACCGGGCTCACGTCCTCGGCCACACCGTATGCCGGCGGCCAGGGAGCGGGGTCGGCGGGCAGCCAGGGCACGACCCTGATCCCCCCCACCATCACCGTTCTACAGGGCGCGCCGATCAGTATCTTCGTCGCCCGCGACCTAGATTTCGCGGCCGTGGGCAGCGTGGCGAAATGAACGCCCAGCCCCTGGATCGTGGCGTCTACCTTGAAGCCTACCTGCGCCCCCTGGCGGCTTGGCTCGGCCAGGCGGACGTGACCGACATCCTGATCAACGCCCCAGGCGAAGTGTGGGTGGAGACGCTGGGGGGCGCCATGCGTCCCTATCCCGCGCCCGACCTCACCGACACCGCCCTCTGGCGCCTGGCGGCGCAGATCGCCGCCGCCGCGCACCAGGGCATCAGTCGCGAGCATCCGCTGCTCGCGGCCACTCTGCCGGACGGCGCCCGGGTGCAGATCGCAGCGCCGCCAGCCACCCGGGGGCCTATGGCCATCGCCATCCGAAAGCATGTGGTCACTGACCTGGGGCTGGACGACTATGCCACCGCCGGGGCGTTCGACGAGGCGCGCGACGTGGGCCTGAACGACCGTCCGGCGCTGGATAGCCAGCTGCGCGAA
Source organism: Caulobacterales bacterium (assembly GCA_038226475.1). GTDB lineage: Bacteria > Pseudomonadota > Alphaproteobacteria > Caulobacterales > Caulobacteraceae > Acaudatibacter. The sequence goes on from JBBRQK010000013.1 coordinate 15,765, forward strand.
ACCCTCGACGCAGGCGACGTCGCCGGTTTCCTGCGTCTGGCGGTGCGCGGTCGCAAAAACATCATTGTGTCGGGTGGCACCTCCACCGGCAAGACCACCTTCCTCAACGCGCTGGTCAAGGAAATCCCACGCGAGGAGCGGCTGATCCTGATCGAGGACACGCCTGAGGTGCGGCTGGATCACCCCAACGCCGTGGGGCTGATCGCGGCGCGCGGCAATCTGGGCGAAGCCCGGGTCAGCGTAGAGGATCTGCTGCAGGCCTCCCTGCGCATGCGACCCGATCGCATCATTCTGGGAGAACTGCGTGGGCCGGAGGCGTACAGCTTTCTGCGCGCGGTCAATTCCGGCCATCCAGGCTCCATCACGACTGTCCATGCCGACAGCCCGCGCGCGGCCGTGGACCAGATCGCCTTGATGATCCTGCAAGCCGGGGCCAATCTGCGCCGCGCCGAAATCGTCGAATATGTGGGCGGGGTCGTCGACGTCGCGGTGCAGCTGGCGCGCCGGGATGGCCGCCGGGTGGTCACCCAGATTGCTTTCGCCCCGGCCCCGTCGGTCGCGTGACATGGCGCGCGCGCGACAAGGTCAAGGCCCGGACAGCCTCTCGCCGCGCAGTCGCGCCGTCGTTGGATTGCTCGTCGTCGCCGCGCATCTCGCCCTGGTCATCCCGTTCCGGCGACCTCCCGCGCCCTCACCCGCCGAGCTCGCAGCCGACCCACCCGGGGTCCGGGCCGCCTTTGTGACTCTAGTGGCCCCGTCCCTGGCGATCACAACCCCGATCAGCCCGCCGGATGTGACGCCGCCAGTGTCGGCGCCCCCGCCTCCAGCCGATCCCGCGCCCGTCGAGCCGACCGTGCCCGGCCTGATCCTCCATCCCGAAACTCTGAGCCTGCCGGCGCCGCGCACCGACCTGGAACCCCTTCCGGTCGGCCCGCCGCCGCCAGTGATGGCGGCGGCTAGTCTGGGAACGCCAGGCCCGTCCGACCCGTGTCGATTGGCCGAGACCCTCGCGGCCGGACTGGCCAATGATTTCCGCGCGCGCGCCGTGCTCGGCCTGATCCCGCGTGAAGCCCGGTCGGTCGCCAACGCCATCATGATCTGGGACGGTCAGTGGGTGCCGGTGCGCGCCCTGGGCGGCGAGCCGACGCTGACCCCGCTGCGAACCGGCATCGTCGCCTCCCTTATGACGCTCTCTCCCGATTGTCAGGCGCGTCAAAACGCCGGGCCGATCTTGGTGCCGTTGGGCGAACCGGGAGAAGTTGGCTCGATGACCATACTCGCGCTCGGCTCCGGGGACTGGCGCGCGGCCGACATCATTGAACAAAACTCAGGGAACCAAGTCAGCAGTAGAGCGTTTCGTTGATTATGTTCAACAAAAGTTAGTATTGTGGCGTTTTGGCCATTTTCCTTACCGGTGAATTCAGTCACCTTATGGCTGCAAACATTTTCTCAAAATTAGTCAAAGGGCTCTGAGCTATGAATGTCTCTAGGTTTGGCGGGGCGACAGCGCTCGCCTCAATTTTGGCCCTCACCGCCCCCGCCGCCTTCGCATCGAGTCACCGTGAGGCGCCCGCGATCACCCAGATGCCCAAGACCGACAACACCGATGTCTATGCGTTTCAGAGCTACGAGACCGGACGCGCCGGCTACACGACCCTGATCGCCAACTTCCAACCGCTGCAAGATTCCTACGGTGGACCGAACTACTTCACGTTGGACCCCAACGCGCTTTACGAAATCCATATCGACAACACCGGGTCCGGCGTGGAAGACCTGACCTTCCAGTTCAAATTCACGAACATCTTGACCAATAACGGCATGGGCCAGACCCTGAACATCGGCGGCAAGACGCTTCCGATCGCCTTGCGTCACGACGGCCCGGTGACCGACGTCAACTCCCCCAACCTGGGCGAAGTGGAAAGATACACCGTCAACCTGATCACCGGCCCGGCCCGCACCGGCTCATCCGCGCCGATCACCACCGCGAACGGCATGTCGATGACCTTCCCCAAGCCGCTGGACAACGTCGGCTTCAAGACCACGGCAAACTATGCGGCCTACGCCAACCACTTCATCTACGCCATCAAGATTCCCAACTGCGCGATGCCCGGCCGGATGTTCGTCGGTCAGCGCGAGGAGGCGTTCGCGGTCAATCTCGGTGAGACCTTCGACCTGGTGAACTACGTTCCGATCGAGGGCGATAGCAAACCGTTCGCCAATGACGGCAAGGGATTTCCGGGCGGCATCACCCAAAGCCGGCGCAACGACAACTTGGTCGGCAAGAAGAATGTAACGTCGATCGAACTCGAGATTCCGACCTCCTGCCTTGTTGGTTCCGGCAATGGCGTCATTGGTGTGTGGTCGACGGCCAGCCTCCCTCAGGCGCGCCTGCTCAGCCCCAACCCGACCTTTGAGCAACCGAGCGTTCAGAGCGGCGCGTATGTCCAGGTCTCCCGGCTCGGCATGCCGCTCGTCAACGAACTGGTCATAGGCTTGCCGAAGAAGGATCTGTTCAACGCCGCCCAGCCCTCCGGCGACGGCGCCCTACTCGACTACGTCACCAACCCGACCTTCCCCGAAATTCTCAACATCCTCTTCAAGGGGCCGGTCAATGCAACGCTAGGCACGAATATCCAGGATCTCGCGCCCTCCAATTTCCCGCGCAACGACTTGGTCGCGACGTTCCTGACTGGCATCAAGGGCCTGAACCAGCAGGCAACGGTGACGCCCTCGGAAATGATCCGGCTGAACACGGCGGTGCCACCGACCCCGCTCGCCACGCAGCAAACCTACGGCGTGGTGGCCGATGATCTGGCGGGTTTCCCGAACGGCCGACGGCCGGGTGACGATACTGTGGACATCACCCTGCGCGTGGCCATGGGTCGGCTGTGCTATCCGGTGCCGATCAATCATGTGCAGACGGATCTGAAGCTTTGCAAGCCGTCGGACGCCCCAGTCGGGAATGTTCCGTTTACTGACGGAGCGCCGATAAGCGCGCGCGACCTTTTGTACGTCTTCCCTTATCTGAACACGCCCATCCCTGGTTCGCCGCTTTCGGCCGTTGCCACCTACTACAACGAGAACGCCAAGCCGTGATGTCGGGGCGTGGCCGGCGGTTGGCATTTGCGGTAGTGGCGGCAGGCGTCCTTTGCGCCTGCTCCAAGACACCGTTGATGGCGCCGTCGGCCGCGTCCGGCCCGTCTGCCCGTTCGGCCGAGGACAGTTTCGGACCGGCGTTCGGTCAAGCTTTCCGCGCGTCACCGAGCTCGACGCCGATGGTTCCCGCCGCCGCCGGTCTGCCGCCCGTGAACCCGAACGCCCAGCCCGTAGCCGTGCCCTGAGGCGAAAAACTGGCCCGTCTCGCCTCTCCCGTCATCATCGTTCATGATCTGGAGCAGCTGTAGAGCTCCGGGAAGCAGCGATGAACGCTCGCCATATCGCCGCCATCGACCAGGGCACCACCTCGTCGCGCTGCATGATCTTCGACGCCGCCGGCCAGGTCGCGTCGAGCGCCCAGGTTGAGCATCGCCAGATCCATCCGCGCCCTGGCTGGGTGGAGCATGACGCCCAGGAGATCTGGGCCAATGTGTCGGGCGTCGTGTCGGCGGCGATGGCCAAGCTCGGCCTCGCCCCCGGCGATCTGGCGGCTGTCGGCATCACCAACCAGCGAGAGACGACCCTGCTTTGGGAGCGCGCCACTGGCCGGCCGCTTGCCAACGCCATCGTCTGGCAGGACACCCGCACCGCCGAGCTCGTCCAGGCGTTGGGCGTGCAAGGCGGTCAGGATCGCTTCCGCGCCGCCTGCGGCCTGCCGTTGGCGACCTACTTCTCAGGGCCGAAGATCCGCTGGCTGCTCGACGCCATCGAGGGGGCAAGGACCGGCGCGGAGCGCGGCGAGGTGCTGTTCGGCACGATCGATTGCTGGCTGATCTGGAAGCTCACCGGCCGGCACGTCACAGACGTCACCAACGCCAGCCGTACGCTCCTGATGAACCTTTCCACCCTCGATTGGGACGAGGATCTGCTGGACGCGATCGGTGTCCCCCGCGCCATGATGCCGACGATCGCCTCGTCCTCGGAGATCTACGGGGTCGCAAGCGGGGTGCTGGACGGGGTTCCCGTCGCCTCGGCGTTGGGTGACCAGCAGGCGGCTTTGGTGGGCCAGACCTGCTTTGCGCCGGGTGAGGGCAAATGCACCTACGGCACCGGCAATTTCCTGTTGGTGAATACCGGCGAGCGGGCCGTGGCCTCGACCAATGGCCTCCTGACCACGGTCGCTTATCGCATGGGCGCCGCGCCTGCGGTTTATGCCCTCGAAGGTTCCATTGCTGTCACCGGCGCCTTGGTGCAGTGGCTGCGCGACAATCTGGGTCTGATCGCCGCGGCGGCAGAGATCGAGCCCCTGGCCCGCACCGTCGACGACAACGGCGGCTGCTACTTCGTGCCGGCGTTCTCAGGCCTCTTCGCGCCGCACTGGCGCTCCGACGCACGGGGCGTGATCGCCGGCCTGACCGCCTATGTGAACCGGGGCCACATTGCCCGCGCGGCCTTGGAGGCGGTGGCCTGGCAGACGCGCGAGGTGGCTGACGCGATGGCCGTCGATGCGGGCGAGCCGCTCCATCTGCTCAAGGTCGACGGCGGCATGACCGGCAATGCTCTTCTCATGCAGTTCCAGGCCGACGTGCTGGGAGTGCCGGTGGTCAGGCCGGCGGTGGCCGAGACGACCTGCCTGGGCGCCGCCTACGCCGCCGGGTTGGCGGTCGGCTTCTGGCCCGATCTGGACGCGCTTCGCGGTCAGTGGCGACGCGATGCCGAGTGGCGCCCGGCGATGGCGGGGGAGCAGATCGAGCGCGAGTACGGCCAGTGGCGCAAAGCCGTCGCCCGGACCCTGGACTGGGAAGACGCCAAGGTCTAAGTCGCGGCCCGCGAAGGGCCTTTGCCTGTCGGAGCATCGGCATGGCCGAGGTGGAAAACCTGATCGACACGCTGGCCCTCGAGCGCATCGAGGTAAATCTCTTTCGCGGCGTCGCGCCGGCGGGGCAGGGTCCGCGCATCTTCGGCGGCCTGGTCATCGGCCAGGCCCTTCTCGCCGCCTACCGCACGGTGGAAGAGCGGCTGTGCCACTCGCTGCACTGCTATTTCAGCCGCCCAGGGGATCCGGCGGTGCCGATCCTCTACGATGTCGATCGCGCCCGCGATGGCCGTTCTTTCACCACCCGGCGCGTCACCGCCATCCAGCATGGGGAGCAGATCTTCAACCTCGCCGCCTCGTTCCAGGCCGATATCACGGGTCTCGAGCATCAGGATCCGATGCCGCCGCTCGCTCTGCCACAATCCCTGCCCGAGGATGACGACAGTTCCGATTGGCTTCGTGCGATCGAGACCCGCTGGATCGACGGCCGCAATGTGCAGGATCCCGCGCCAGCGGCGCCCAGCCAGAACGTCTGGATGCGCGCCCGCGCGCGCCTCCCCGACGAGGTGGCGTTGCAACAGGCGGTGCTCGCGTATGCCTCCGACATGTCGCTGATGTCGACCGGCATGCGCCCGCACGGGGTCAACTGGCGCACCCCCGGCTTCCAGACGGCCAGTCTGGACCACGCCATCTGGTTCCACCGTCGCTCGAACTTCAATGACTGGCACCTTTACGCCCAGAAGAGCCCGTCCGCCTCCGGCGCCCGCGGTTTCAACCTGGGCGAGCTCTACAACATCGACGGCCGGCTGGTGGCCTCGACGGCCCAGGAAGGCCTGATGCGCCTGCGGCCCATGGGCGCAGGCTAGGCCGCGACCGCGCCGCGGCGTTCCGGCTTCGGCGTCGCCAGCCGTCCGGCCGCCAGAAGACCGACCAGCACGGCGCTCCAGGCCAGCAGCTGCACTCCCATCGGCCGGTCGGCATAGCCGGTGAGCACGTGCAGGGCGCGGCCGAGCAGGGTGTCGTCGGCAAGCACGTGAGAGGTGTCCCAGAGCTGGTCTCCCAGGGGGGGCAGTGCGCCGGCCTTGACCAGGAAAACCGCCGCCTGACCGGCCATTCCGGCGGCCAGCAGGGCGATCAGCACATTGGTGACGGCGAAAAGTCGCTTTGGGGAGATGATCAGTAGGCCACGATAGAGGGCGAAGGCCGTCGCGGCGCCCGCCGCCAGGCCGCCGGCCGAACCGATCGCCATCGAGGCTAGCGATTCGCCTCCGGACGCGGCGATGCCGAACAGAAACAGCACCACTTCCGAGCCCTCGCGCAAGATGGCCACCGCCACCACCACGGCCATCGCGGCCAGGGTTTTGCGGCCGGCGGCGACGTCACGGCCGAGAGTCTTGAACGTCCCCGACATTTCGCGCGCGTGGCGGCTCATCCAAAGGCTGTGCCATGAGAGCATCAGCACCGCGGCGATCAGTATGGCGGCGTTGAACGCTTCCTGACCGACGCCAGCCAGGGCGTTCGAGATGGCTTCGGCGCACAGCGCCACGATCGCCGCCCCAGCCAGGCCGGAGCCTATGCCGCCGGCGATCCAGCGCGCCCTGCCGACGACCCCCTCGGTCGCGGCCAGTACGATGCCGACGATAAGGCCGGCCTCGAACACCTCGCGAAATACGATCAGCAGGGCGGCGAGCATAGGTCTATCGCCCGGCCGCTACGGTCAGGTGGCCCTGGGCGGTGTTGGGATGGAACTCGCCCATGAAGCTGTACCTGCCTGGAGCGAGAGGGCCGACGCTGAAGGTCGCGCGGCCGCCCGGCGTCACCAGTTTCTCGACCTTCAGATCGTGGCTGTCGAACTCCTCTGTCGCCGGGTCGTGGTTGATCAACTGAATGGTGATCTTTTCGCCGGCCGGCACGGCCACCTCGGCGGGGCTGAATCGGTGGTGGTCCAGCGTCATTACGATCGGAGCCGCCGCCGCCAGCGCGGCGGTCGTGAGCGACAGGGCCGCGAGAACGGCGGCGGCGAACGTGAGGCGCATCGGCATGACTCCATCCAAACGCTTGAGACCCCTAGGTGATGCAATTGACAATCCTTCGCAAGCTAGAATATGCGAACAAGTCTCATTTGCGAGGAATTCTCAATGGATCGGTTTGTCGCCGCGCTCTGCGGCGTTCTCCTGATGGCCTGGGCGGGCGCCGCCCTGGCCGATCCCAGGCTCGATGAGGTGGTTTACACGCCGTATGTCCAGAACCACGTCGCCGAGTTCGAGGCCAGGGGCGCGCGCGAAGTCGGCGGCCCCCTCGATGGCCAGGCGACGACCGTGCTGGAGGGAGAATATGGCCTCGACGATCGCATCAGCCTATCGATCGTGGGCACGATCGCCAATGAGCCGGGCGGTTCGACCCATCTCGTGGGCCTGGGCCTGGAGGGCATCGCCTACCTGGGCAAGATCCCGGGCGTCGATCTCGATACGGGTCTCTATCTCGAATACAAACACGGCCTGCACGGGGAGGACGACGCCGGCGAGGCGAAGCTCTTGCTGGCCAAGACTCAGGGCCGGTTTCAGGGCCTGTTGAACCTGATCGTCGAGCGGCCGCTGGGCGTGCCGCGGGGCGAGGGCTACGCCAGCTATGGCTACGCCGCGTCCGCCACTTGGCAGACCTGGGGTCAGCTTCGCCTGGGCGCCGAGGCCTTCGGCGATTTCGGTGACGACCACGCGTTCGGCGGTCGCCGGGGCGCCTATGTCGGTCCGCAGGTGAAGTGGGAGGGCCATCCAGGCGGTTCGCCGGTGGAAATCGGCATCGACGCCGGCTGGCTCGCCGCCGTCGGAACCGACCGCCACGAAGCCGACAGCCAACTTCGCCTCGCGATCGAACTCGAGCACCGGTTCTAGGAAGCCGCCGTCATGCAGCTATCGCGCGGCACGGTTGGGATCGGCTAGAGTGCGCCGCCCGGGAGGCTTCGAACATGCCGATACGTCTGAGTCCCGCGGTCGCCGCCTGCTTCGTGCTGGCGGGGCCGGCCTTCGCCGCCGAGGTCACGCCGACGGGCCAGGCGATCACGCCAACTGCCGCGCCCGGCGCTCTCTTTTTGGCCCTCAACCCGGACCTGCCCGGCGACCCGGGCTTCACCGCCGGGCAAGCCTCGGCCCTGGCCCTGTCGCCCGACGGCAAAACCCTGCTGGTCCTGACCAGCGGTTTCAACCGCACCTTCGGGCCGGACGGGAAGTTCATCGCCGAGCGGTCGCGCGAATATGTATTCGTCTACGACGTCTCGGGCCCGGCGCCGGTCAAGCGCCAGGTGCTGACAGCGCCCGACACGTTCCTGGGCCTTGCCTGGGCGCCGACGGGCGATCGCTTCTTCGTCTCCGGCGGTGTGGACGACGATGTGCTCGAGTTCGTCGGCGCCCCCGGCGCCATGGCCCCAGGCCGAACGTTCAGGCTCGGGCATCGCTCGGGCCTGGGCCTGGCGGTGAAGCCGGCGGTAGCCGGCCTGGCGGTGAGCCCCGATGGCCGGCGGCTGTTGGCGGCGAACTTTCAGAACGATTCGGTCAGCCTCGTCGATCTGACGACCGGCGCCGTGAGCGAACTGGATCTCCGACCGGGGAAGATCGATCCGGCCCGATCCGGTCAGCCCGGGGGGTCGTTCCCGCGCGCCGTGGCCTTCGTCTCGAACGAGAAGGCCTATGTCGCTACCCAGCGCGATCGCGAGGTGATCGCACTGCGCCTCGGAGCGGACGGCATGCGAGTGGCCGCACGCCTAACCACTGCCGGTCAGCCCGTGGCCCTCCTGGCGGCCCCGCACGGCCGACTGTTCGTGGCTTTGGACAACACCGACTCCGTCGCGGTGATCGACACCGCCGTGGACGGCATCGTCGAGACCTTTCCCACCGCCGGCCCGGTCGAGTTCGGCCACAAGGGCCTGGGCGGCGCCGGCTCCAACGCCCTCGCCCTGGCCCCGGACGGACGCACTCTGCTGGTCACCAACGGCGGCGAGAACGCCCTCGCGTTCGCGCGCCTGAGCATCCGCGCCCGCGGTGGCGTCGCGGACCCGGATCATAACGGCGACGCGGACGAGCGCTCCGCCGTAGCCGGCTTGGTTCCAACCGGCTGGTATCCCACCGCCGTCGCGGTCCGGCCCGACGGGCGGCGCGTCTATGTCGTCAACGGCAAGAGCAACACCGGCCCAGTGCCGCTCACCTGCCGCACCAATCTGGAGATCGAGCCGGCCAGCCAGAACGCCTGCCAGGGCGCCAATCAGTATGTCTGGCAGCGGGAGAAGGCGGGCTTTCTCGCCCTGCCGCCGCCCTCCGCCGCCGATCTGGACGGCCTCACCCGTCAGGTCGCGGTCAACAACCATGTGCACGATCAGGCGTCGGCCAAGGATGCCGCGACCATGGCGTTCCTGCGCGCGCACATTCGCCATGTCGTCTTCATCGTGAAAGAAAACCGAACCTACGATCAGGTGCTGGGCGACTTGGAGGTCGGCGACGGCGATCCGGCCCTGACCGTGTTTCCCAAGGCCATGACGCCCAACCAGCACGCCCTGGCGCGGCGGTTCGTCGATCTGGACGCCTTTTTCGATAGCGGAGAGAGCAGCAACACCGGCTGGAACTGGACCCTTGCCGGTCGCACGAACGATTTCACCGAGCGCGAGGCGCCGGTAAACTATGCCGAGCGCGGCCTGCAGTACGACCAGGAAGGCGATAACCGCAATCTCAACGTCGGCTTCGCCACCGCCGCCGAGCGCGTCGCCGCCAATCCGCTCAGCCCGCGAGACCCGGACATTCTGCCAGGCGCCAGAGACGCCGCCGCCCCGGACGGTCCGCAGGGCGCGGAGGGCAAGGGTTACCTCTGGGACCAAGCTCTCAAGGCGGGTCTGACCGTGCGAAACTGGGGCTTCTACGGCGATCTGGCCCTCTACACGCGCCAGGCCGGGCCGCTGCGCACGCCCAGGCTGCGTGAACCCTGGAAGACCGGCGTCAAGGTGTTTACGCCTGCGAAGGCCTCGCTGATGGCGATCACCGATCCGTACTTCCGCGGTTTCGACCAGGGCTTTCCCGACTACTGGCGCTTTCAGGAATGGGCGCGGGAGTTCGACGGTTTTGCGGCCAAGGGTGAGGCGCCGGCCCTGATGATGGTCCGCCTCGCGCACGACCACACCGGCGATTTCGACGAAGGCATCGATAAGGTCGACACCGTCGAGACGGAGCTGGCCGATAACGACTATGCCGTCGGTCTGCTGGTGGAAAAAGTCGCGCGAAGCCGCTTCGCCCGGGACACGCTGATCTTCGTGGTCGAGGACGACGCCCAGGATGGCCCCGACCACGTCGACGCCCACCGCTCCATCGCCTTCGTGGCCGGGCCCTATGTCCGGCAGGGCGCGGTCGTCTCGCACCGATACGTGACGGTCGATCTGGTCAAGACGATCGAGAGCGTTCTCGGCCTCGGACCGATGGGCCTGAATGACGCCCTGGCCGAGCCGATGGCCGAGGTGTTCGACACCTCCCGTCCTGACTGGACGTTCGCGGCCGTCGTCCCCTCGGTCTTGCGCGCGACGGCGTTGCCTCTACCGCCCTCTACCCAGGCTGGGGCCGATTGTGCGCCGACCGGCCGTTCGGCTGCCTACTGGGCCCGCGCCACGGCCGGTCAGGATTTCTCGCAGGAGGATCGGCTCGACACCGCCGCCTTCAACCTCGCGCTGTGGCGCGGTCTCAAGGGGGCGGCGCCCTATCCGCGAGACCGCGATGGCCGAGATTTGCGTCAGGGCCGTGTGACGGCCTCCATCACCGCGCCGATCTCGTCGTGCAGCACGATGTCGGCGAACGGGTCCTGATCGGTCGGCTCGCGATTCACGATCGCGAGGGTCGCGCCGTTGGCCTTGGCCTGCAACGGAAACCCGGCCGCCGGAAAAACCACCAAAGACGAGCCCAGCACCAGGAAGAGGTCGCACGTCAGACTCGCGGTCCGGGCGCGACGCATGGGCGCCTCGGGCATCGGCTGGCCGAACGATATGGTTGCCGTCTTGACCAGGCCGCCACAGGCGCGGCAGGCCGGGGGGTCTCCGAGCGCCTCAAACGGCCTACGCAGGTCCTCCAGCTCATGGCGCAAGCCGCAGGCCAGGCAGGTGGCGTAGCTGGCGTTGCCGTGAAGCTCGATCAGCCGATCGACCGGCACGCCGGAGGCTTGGTGCAAATTGTCGACGTTCTGGGTGATCACCGCCGCGACCTTGCCGGCGTTCACCAGGGTGGCGACGGCGTGATGGCCGGCGTTGGGGCTGGCCCCGGTCCAGCCGGCCGCGCCGGAAAAGACACGTCGCCACGCCTCCCGGCGCTGCTCTTCGCTGGCCACGAAATCCTGGAACTGGATCGGCTTCATCCGGCTCCAGACGCCGCCGGGCCCGCGAAAGTCCGGTATGCCGGACTCGGTGGACATTCCAGCCCCGCTGAAAACGACGACGCGCGAGGCGCGGGATATGGCGTCGCGCAGCGCCGCGCGCGAACTCACGACCCGGCGCGAGCCTCTTTGGCGAGCCGCCCGGCTAGGTACAGGCCGAGCACGAGGGCGGCGAAGGGCAGAAGTGACAGCGCATCCGACCACGGCCCCTCGAAGAATGGATTGCGCGCCGTCATCAAGTCGGTCACGCGCTGGTTGAAGCCCGTCAGGGCCCCGGCCACGAAAGCGATGCCGATGCCGGCGATCGCCCCGCCGGCGATGTAGCCAGAGGCCACCAGCACGCCGGGGCTCTTGTCGGTTTCGGCGATCATCTCCGCCTCCGTCAGGGCGCGGCCGGCGAAGCGGCGCTTCAAATGCCGGTCCACGAACCAACGGACCGCCCCGCCGATGAAGATCGGCATCGACGACGACAATGGCAGATAGACCCCGACGGCGAACGCCAGCGAGGCGATGCCGCACATCTCCAGCACCACGGCGATCATGCCGCCCAGGATGACCAGGGTCCACGGCAGTTGCTGGCTCAATATGCCCTTGATGATGTAGCTCATCAGCGTCGCCTTGGGCGCGGCGAACTTGGCTACCTGCGTCCCGTCCGGCCGCGTGCGGTGCGTGCCGTTGATGCCCGGATCGACCAGATAAACCGGCGCCCCGGCGGCGTTGACCAGATACCGCCCGGGAGGCGCGCCCGCCGAGTCCGTCTTTTGCCACACCCGATAGGCGGCGGGGTCGGTCCGCGCCTGCGGCCCCTTGAGGTGATCGCGCGGCAGGCTCGCCAGCGATGCGGCGGGCGCCCGCCAGGTCACGGGGCCGCTCTGCGGCACGTACACCGTCGAGGCGTCGTTCAGCGCCAGCAGGATCGGCCCGAGGGCCAGGGCCGAGGCCAGGGCGCCGGCCAATATCGCGATCTGTTGCGCCCTGGGTGTCGAGCCGACCAGAAAGCCCGTCTTCAGATCCTGCGACGTCGTGCCGCCGTTGGAAGCGGCGATGCACACGATCCCACCGACCGAGAGCGCGGTCACATAGTAGGTGGGGCCGGTCCAGCCCAGCGCCAGGAAAATGAGGCAGGTCAGCAGCAGGGTGGCCACTGTCATGCCAGAGATCGGGTTGGACGAGGAGCCGATCTCTCCGGTGAGGCGCGACGAGACCGTCACGAACAGGAAGCCGAACACGACGATCAGGAGGGCGCCCAGTAGGTTCATGTGCAGTGAGCGGGCGATCAGAATGCCCGCGACCAGGCCCAGCAAGCCGATCGCGACGAAGGTGGGCGGCAGGTCCTGGTCGGTGCGAAGCGGCGCGGCGCGCCCTCCGCGCTCGGCCCGTCGCGCGCGCCAGTCCGACACCCCGCCGGCGATGCCGCGCCAGATCATCGGCAGGGCGCGGAACACGCTGATGATCCCGCCGGTGGCGACCGCACCGGCCCCGATGTAGAGGACGTAGGCGCCGCGGATGTCATCCGGCCCCATCTGGGCGATGGGCATGGTCCCGGGCGCCAGCACGCCTGGCGCCGCCGCGCCGAAGAAATGGATCGCCGGGATCAGCACCAGATAGGCCAGGACGCCGCCGGCGGCCATGGTCGCGGCGATCCTTGGCCCGATGATATAGCCAACGCCAAGCAGTTCGGGCGAAATCTCGGCAGCCACTGAGCCCACCGCGAGCGGCGCCCCGAAGACCACCTGGGGCGTGTCCTTCCAGAGCTTGAACGCCTCCATCGCCAGCTTGTAGGCCACCCCGACGCCAAACCCGGTGAAGATCGCCGAGGCGCCGCTCCTGGCGGCCTGATCGTCGTCGGCGGCGGCCTCGCCCTCGCGGCCCATGGCCCGTTCGGCGGGCGTGGCGCCCGCCTTCAGCACCTCCGCGCAAGCCGTCCCCTCGGGGTATTTCAGCACCCCATGCTGCTGCACGATGAGCGCCCGACGCAGCGGGATCATCATCAATATGCCCAGCAGGCCGCCCAGTATCGCTACCAGGATAACGCGACCGACCTCCAGGTCGAAGCCGAGGATCATGATCGCCGGCATGGTCACGCCGATGCCGAAGGCGATCGATTCGCCCGCCGAGCCGGCGGTCTGGACGATGTTGTGCTCCAGCACCGTCGCCGAACGCAGCCCCAGACGCCCCAAGAGACGGAACAGCGTGAGGGAGATCACCGCCACGGGGATCGAGGCGCTGACGGTCAGCCCGACCTTGAGCACCAGATAGAGCGACGAGGCCCCGAAGATCACGCCCAGCAGTACGCCCACGATCAACGGCGTTGGCGTCAGCTCGCGCAGGCTGGCCGAGGCGGGGATCAGCGGCCGAAACGCCGGCGCGGCCGGCGCCAGGGCGGGAGAAGCCGTCTTGTCCAGCAAAGTCGCCAACCCTCGCGTCGCTCGCGAGTTCACTTCACCACATTCGAACTCGCCCCGCCACCCTCGCGCCCAGGGCGAGGTCCGCTACAGCGCCGTCACCGGCGAGGCGCGGTAACTGGTGGGGAACAGCGTCTTCAGCTGCGCGACCTTGGGCATGTCGTAGGTGGCGATGTAGGCGGCGTCCGGATGACGCACCAGGTAGTCTTGATGGTAGCCTTCGGCGGTGTAGAAGCCTTTGGCGGCCCCCACGCGCGTGGCGATCGGCGCCTTGAACACCTTGGCCGCGTCGAGCTGCGCGATATAGCGTTCGGCCACCTGTTTCTGCGCCGGATTGGCGTAGAAAATCTCAGAGCGATACTGCGTTCCTTCGTCGGGGAACTGACGGTTTACCTGGGTCGGATCGGTCGCGACGGTAAAGAATATGCGAAGAATCTGGCCGTAGGAGATCTGTCTGGGATCGTAGGTGATCTTGACCGACTCAGCATGGCCGGTGGTCCCGGTGCTGACGATTTCATAATGCGCCGTGGCGCTCTGGCCGCCGGCGTATCCGGCCAGCACCTGGCGCACGCCCCGCACATGCTCGAACACGCCCTGCACGCCCCAGAAGCAGCCGCCGGCCAGGATCGCAGTCTGCAGGCCGCCGGCCGCGGGCGCATCGAACGCGGGGACGGGGAGGGCGGCCGCGGGGGCCTGAGGCGCGGCGCCAAGGCAACCCGCGAGCATCAGAGAACCAATCAGGCCGGCGCGAACGGGAGAGGCAGAGGTCATGGCGAGTTTCCTTTTCCACCCTATTCGCTGCCTGCCGTGGGTCGGTTACGCCCGGCATCGAAGCGGTGTAACCGTTATCCGCATCGGCGCGAATGTTGGATCAGGGAACGGCTCGATCTTGGAGGCTCGTCTAAAGGCCCTGATGATCGCGGCGCTGCGGGGCGACGCGGCGGCGCAGGCGCGGATGCTGACCCAGCTCAGCGGCTACCTTCGGGGCTATTTCGCAAGGCGTCTGGGCGGCGGCGCGGCGGATGTGGAGGACCTGGTGCAGGAGGCCTTGCTGGCGATCCATCTCAAGCGCGACACCTATGACACCCGACTGCCGTTTACACCCTGGGCGTTCGCCATCGCCCGCTACAAGCTTCTGGACCATTTCCGCCGGATCGGCGCGCGCCCGACCACGGCTTTGGACGACGCCGACGAGCTCTACGCGACCGAGAACGTGGAGGAAGGGGCCGTGCGGCGCGATGTCGAGCGCCTGCTCGCGCGGCTGCCCGCCCGCCAGCGTGCCCTGATGCGAGACGTCAAACTGACGGGGCTTTCGATGGACGAGGCGGCGACGCGGGCCGGAATATCGGTCACCGCCGCCAAGGTCAGCGTGCACCGAGGCATGAAGCGGTTGGAAAAGGAGGTCGGCGATGAAAACGGCTGACCTGATCGCCGCCCTGGCGGCCGACGCCGCCCCGGCGCGCTTTGCCGCGCCGGCCCCGCGCCTGGGCATCGCCGCCGCGCTCGGCGCGAGTGTGGCTTTGGGGATGTTGACATTGGGGCTCGGTTTCCACCCGTCCACCGTGCCCATGTCGGCGGGCTGGTTCTGGATGAAGGCCGGCTACGGGGCCGTTCTGGCGGCGGCAGGTTTCTTCGCCCTGGGCCGTTTGGCCAAGCCGGGCGCCCGGCCCGGCGCCGGCGCCCTCTGGGTCATGCTGAGCGCGCTCGCCGTGATGGCCGTCCTGGCCCTTGTCGCCTCCATGCGCGCCACGCCGGAGCAGATGGGGCCTCTGTGGATGGGCGACACCTGGCGCATGTGCCCGTGGCGCATCCTGGCGCTAGCCGCGCCGATCTTTGCCGGCCTTGTGGTCGGCCTGCGCCGCCTTGCACCGACCCGCCTCGCCCTCACCGGTGCCGCGGCCGGTTTGATGGCCGGCGCCCTGGCCTCACTCATCTACGGCCTCTATTGCCGCGAGACCGCGGCCCCGTTCGTTTTCACCTGGTATACCCTTGGCATTGGCGCCAGCGCCGCGGTGGGCGCGCTGGCCGGGCGGAGACTTCTCCGCTGGTGACCCTGCTGCTCAACATTCTGTGGTTCGTCCTGGGCGGGTTCGCCGCCGGCCTCGCCTGGCTCCTGGGCGCCGCGATCCTGGCGGTCACCATCGTCGGCCTGCCGTGGGCGGGAGCGGCCTGGCGCATTGGGCTGTTCGCCTTCGCCCCGTTCGGCCGCCACGTCGTGCCTCGCTCCGCCTTGACCGGGCGCGAGGATCTGGGTGGCGGCGCGCTCGGATTCATTCTGAACGTCGTCTGGTTCCTGTTCGCCGGCTGGTACATCGCCCTGGCCCACATCACCATCGGCGTGGCTCAGGCGCTCACCATCATCGGCATCCCCTTTGCCGTGCAGCACTTCAAGCTCGCCATCATCGCCCTGGCCCGGTCGGCAAGAGCGTCACGGCATAGAGCGCCCGGCGCCCTACTTCCCGATGCCTCCAGGCGACCTGGAGTCCGAATAGGCCCCGTTGGCTTCGGAGATTATGTAGGCCCGCACCGACTCGGCCTCCGCATCGCCCAGACGATCGGCGAAGCTGACCATTCCGTGATCCTTCAGCGCTCCGCCGCGCACGATGGTGCGGAAGGTGTCGGACGAGGCGATGATCGGGCTGTAGCGCAGGTCCGGTATCACTCCGCCGCTGATAGCGTTGTAGCCGTGGCAGACTAGGCAATAGCGATTGAACCGCGCGTGGCCCGCCGCCACCACCTCCGCCGACGCCGTCGCCGGCGGCGGCTTGGGGTGCTCCAGCCGGGTCAGGATCGGCCTGGGCAGGTCGGCCTTGCCACCGAGTTTGTAGACCAGAATCCGGCCGTTGTCGGGCGTTCCCGCATTGGGCGCGGCGAAACCGGCCACCAGATAGAACACCGAACCGAAGCCGGCGCCCACGGCCACATATTGCTCGCCGTCCACGGTGTAGGTCATGGGTCCGGCCAGAGTGGAGGTCCAGGTCTCGGCGCTCCACAGCGGCTTGCCGTCGGCGGCGCCATAAGCGTTGAAATGGCCGTCGGCGGTGCCCTGGAACACCAGGTCGCCGGCGGTGGAGAGGACGCCGCCGTTCCATGGCCCCTTGTGCGCCGCCCGCCAGGCTTCCTTGCCAGCGACCGGGTCCCAGGCGATCAATTCGCCCTGCATGGAGTTGCGCATCGCCGCTCGAGCCTTGGGATCGGGCGGCAGCGTATTGAGCTTGGTGTCGACCGCCGTATTCCATTGCCCCGGTTCGAAGGCGAACTTGTCGTCGGTGCCATATGCGCCGGGGATCTCCTGACCGGGGATGTAGACCAGTCCGCTCTTCGGGCTGAACGACATAGGCTGCCAATTGTGTGCGCCGAAGCTGCTCGGGAAGATTACGCTGGGCGCCTGGGTATAGCGCGGATCGCCGATCTCGATCGGCTTGCCCGTCGCCGGATCTATGCCCTTCGCCCAGGTGACCGGAACAAACGGCTTGGCGGAGATCAGCGACCCGGTCACCCGGTCGATCACATACAGAAAGCCGTTCTTGTTGGCCTGCATCAGCACCTTGCGCCGGGCGCCGCCGATGGTGATGTCGGCCAGGGTCAGCGTCTGGGTGGAATCGAAATCCCAGCTGTCGCCCGGCGTCGTCTGGTAGTGCCAGGCATAGGCGCCGGTGTCGGCGTTCACGGCCACGATGGAGGAGAGGAAGAGGTTGTCGCCGCCGCCCGGCGAGCGCGCTTTCTCGTCCCACGGTAAGCCATTACCGGTGCCGAAATAGAGCAGATTGCTGTCTGGATCATACGACATGGCGTCCCAGGGCGAGCCGCCGCCGCCGAAGGTCCACCAGTTCCCGGTCCAGGTCTTGGCGGCCATCTCCATGGCCTTGTTCTCGAAGCCCTTGGCCGGATCTCCGGGCACCGTGAAGAAGCGCCAGATCAGCTTGCCGTCTCTGACGTCATAGGCCGAGACATAGCCGCGCACGCCGTATTCGGAACCGGAGTTGCCGATCATCACCTTGCCCTTGATGATTCTCGGGGCCATCGTGATGGTGTACGGCTTGGACTGATCCACGGTGACCACGCTCCACGCGGGCCTTCCAGTCCGGGCGTCGAGCGCCACCAGCCGTCCGTCCAGCGTCGCCACATAGACGCGGCCGCCCCAGACGGCGACGCCGCGGTTGACCACATCGCAACACGCATGGAACCCGACCTCGCGCGGCACCATCGGATCGTATTTCCACAGCAGCGCGCCGGTCCTCGCGTCGAGCGCATAGACCAGGCTCCAGGAACTGGTGACATACATCACCCCGTCGACCACGATCGGTGTCGTCTCGACGCCCCGGTTGGTGGAAAGCTCGAAGCTCCAGGCCAGACCGAGCTGGCCGACATTGGACGTGTTGATCTTGGTGAGCGGACTGAAACGCTGTTCGCTGTAGGTGCGGCCTTGGCTCATCCAGTTGCCCGGGTCGCTATCGGCCGCGGTGAGCCGCTTGGCGTCCACCGCCGCCGGCCCCTGGTTCGCCTCGAGGCCCCCCAGCATGAGGGCGCTCAATCCCAGCGCCGCTACGGCCGCCCCGACTCGCCACGTCATTCCCTGCTCTCCCTCGACCGGCGATCGCGCGCCTTTTTTTTGCAGAGTAGCCAAGTTAAGCCGATTGTCGAACGCAAAGCGGGATCAGCCGCGCGGCGCTGACCAGGGGGGACCGATGTCACGGGCAAAGCCATGACGGCCGATCCGCCGCCCAGTGTCGAGGTCGTGGTCGTGCGACCGGCCCGGCTCCCCCCCAGTCCGGCCGATCCGGCCTTTTCGACCATAAAGGTGACGCCGGAGGCGATCGCCACCTCGCCCCGTCTCGACGTGGCGCTGAGCGACGTGCCGGGCGTCACCCTGTTTCGCCGCACCTCCAGCCTGGGCGCGAACCCCACGACCCAGGGCGTCTCCATCCGCGGCATCGCCGGCTCCGGGGCCAGCAGGGCCCTGGTCACCCTCGACGGCGTGCCTCAGAACGACCCTTTCGGCGGCTGGGTGATCTGGACACGTCTGCCGCCAGAGATCATCGGCGGGGCAACCGTCGTTCGCGGCGCGGGGGCGGGACCCTACGGCGCCGGGGCCCTGACCGGAACCATTGCCCTGGAAGAGGCCTCACCCGCGCCGGGTAGCTGGGCCTTGGCTGCCGCCGGCGGTTCGCTGGGCCAGGCGCGGGGTTCGGCGACCGCCAGCGTCGCGGCCGCCGGTGGGACCCTGTTCCTGGCTGCGGCTGGCGAGCACAGCGACGGTTGGATTCCCGTGCGCGAGGGCCGCGGCGCGGCGGATACGCATCTCACCCTCGACGACGAGGTTCTCAGCGCCCGCTTCCAGACCGATCTGGGCCCCGCCGTCGGGTCGTTGCGCGCGTCGGCGTGGCAGGAGGAACGCGGTTCCGGCCTCGTTGGCGCGAAGGCCCGCGAGCGCGGCGCCGCGATCAGCGCCACGGCGGCGCGCGATCCGACGGCGTCGGAGGCCGGCTGGCGCGCCCAGTTGTGGACGCAGGTCTCCGATCTGGCCAACACCGCGGTCGCTGTAGCCCCCGGCCGAAGCTCGACCAGCGTCACCAACGACCAATACCAAACGCCCGCAATCGGTTACGGCGCCAATGTCGCGGCCCGGTGGCTCCCGGGCGCCGCCAGTTTGGAAATCGGGCTCGACGCGCGAGGGGCGGCGGGCGAGGAGCGCGAGCGCTTCCATCCGGTCAACAGCGTTCTGACCTACGACCGCCACGCCGGCGGCCAAACCCTGACCGGCGGACTCTATGGCGAGGCGACCATGCGGTCTGGTCCGTGGCTGCTGGTCGCCGGCGCGCGCGTCGACGGCTGGAGCGTGTTCGATTCGCATCGCGTCGAGCACGACCTTACCACTGGGGCCACGCGCCTCGACCTTCGGCCGGCCGCGCGGGACGGCGTCCTTCCGAGCGCCCGGCTGGCGGCGAGAGTCGATCCCACGGGGGCTTTCCACCTGCGCGCCGCCGCCTATTCCGGCCTTCGCGCGCCGACCTTGAACGAGCTCTATCGACCGTTCAGGGTCGGGAACGACATCACCGAAGCCAACCCCGATCTGGTCCCGGAGCGGCTGTACGGCGTCGAGGCTGGAGTCGGCGGCTCGCTGGGGCGCGTGCGCTGGAACGCCACCGGCTTCTACAACCGCCTCGACAAGGCGATCACCAACGTCACCGTCGGCGTCGGCCCGTTTCTCGACCCTGTCGCCGGCTTCGTGCCGCCGGGGGGCACGCTGCGCCAGCGTCAGAACGCCGGCGCCATAGACGCCGATGGAGTGGAGGCTGACGCCGAGGCCGATCTGACCTCCGCCGTCAGCGCCCGCGCGGCGCTGAGCTGGACCATCGCCCGAGTCGACGGCGGCGCCGCCGCGCCACAACTCACCGGGCTTCGACCCGCGGAGACGCCTCGCCTGAGCGTGACCTGGGATATGGATTGGCGGGTCGTCGCGCCATTCACGGTTACCGGCCGGCTGCGCTATGATAGCGCTCGGTTCGACGACGATCAGAATCTGCGCCGCCTCGCCCCCGCGACGACGATCGACGTGAGGGCGCAGTGGCGCGTTGCCCGGACGGCCATCGTCTTTGTCGCGATCGACAATCTGTTCGATGTGGCTGTGGCGACCGGAACGACCGGCGGCGGCGTGACCAGCTATGGCCCGCCGCTGACCGTCAGCGTCGGTGTTCGACTGACGAGCCCAGGCTAGACGCCTGGGCCCGCGCCGGGCGTAACTACTGAGTGGGCGGAGGGGTAGGGGCCGTGTCGCCCGAAGCCGGAGCCATGCTCTTGTCGTCTGACTTCATGTCCGACTTCGACTTCATCGCCATATGATGATGCATGTGCATGTGGTGGTGCATGTGCATATGCTTATGCATCTTGCCGCCCTTCATCGCCTTGCCGCTTTCGGGCGGGTTGGGGATCGGCTGCATGGTCGCCTGAGCAGCCGCCGACCCGCCGACGAGCGCGGTGACGGCGAAGGTGGCGACGGCGATGGCTGGAAGCTTCATGGTTCATATTCCCTGTTGGGTGGAGGCGGCTTCTGACTCGAAGGGGTTATTATCGTTGTTCTTGCAAGGCCACAACAACCTTCGCCCACCGGCCGCCTGAGTCAGCCTGGCCCAGCTGCGCCGATAGGCGGTCGGCGAGGCCGCGACCTTCGGCCGCGCGATCAAGGCCGCGGTCCAGCCGGCTTCCGCCGCGTCCGCTTCCCGCCAGCAGGCGCGGGCCGCGGCCGCGAGATGCGGACCGCTGGGACCGCGCGCCAGGGCCGCGTCGACTCGCTCGGCGAAGGCCGCCTCCAGCGCGTCGCGTTGCGGCCGAATCTCCGCGGCGCGTCCCGCGTAGTCCTCGAGCACCGCCCGGTGCAGCCGTTCATGGCGCCACCAGCGGGTCTGGGTGTCTATGTGTCCGGTCGGGACAGGCCCCTGCGCTGGGAGACCTGTCTCGAACAGCACCGGCTTGAACAGCGAGAGGCAAGGGGCGGCGCTCCCGGTCACCCAGTGCACCGCCCGGCCCGGACCAAGCTCGCTCACCAGGGAGCCCACGGTCTGGCTGCGCCGCTCGCCCTGGGCGGCGTGCATGCACAGGGTGCGGGCGCGGGTGTGGGCCGGCGTCCAGGCCGGATCGTCGCCCTCGGGACCATGGTCGCGCAGGATGGCCATCATCGCCGCCGCCGTCAGCGTCCTGCCGCTCGCCCGCAGCAGACCGGCGGCCCGGGCGCATCGGCCGAGCCCGAACGAGACCGCGTCGCGCCGCCGATCGATCAGACGTGCGGCGAAATCGAACCGGCCGTCGGCGTCGATCCAGCCCTCCGCGGTTGCGTGACGCCCGAGTTCCGGACTGATCCGCTCCGCCGCGGTTCCGATGCCCAGCGCGTTGGAGATCGCCCGCGTCGCCGTCACCCGCTCCACCGCCCACCAGCGCCCGACCGTCTCGAGCACGAACGCCTCGTCCCGATCCGCGATCAGGAAGCTGTTGTGGTAGTAGAACCG
The DNA here is from genome assembly GCA_038226475.1 of Caulobacterales bacterium. Classification (GTDB taxonomy): domain Bacteria; phylum Pseudomonadota; class Alphaproteobacteria; order Caulobacterales; family Caulobacteraceae; genus Acaudatibacter. The sequence goes on from JBBRQK010000013.1 coordinate 37,478, forward strand.
ACCGAGGTGGCCGCAGTCGCCGCCTTGGCCGTGGCGTTCGAGCAGCTCTACGATCACATCCACAGCCTGCGCCGCGCTCTCCGCGCGCTCCAGACCCAGCCGCACCAGGTCCATGCCGATCAGCGCCCGGCGGCGCGGCGCGGGAATGTGCGAGTGCACCGCCTCGTTGCCGATCGCCACGCCGTGCTCGTTGGCTCCCATCTCCGCGCCCCACATCCAATAGGGCCGCGACAGAAGGCAGCCGTGCGTGCGCGCCGGCTGGGGGAGGCTGATGTAGGTGGCATGGAGCACCGCGCCGGCTGCGTGGCTGGCCGCGGGGTTCATCTCGAGCGCCTGCGCCTCGTTGCGCTCCCGATCGCTGTTCTTGGCGAACAGCGTCGCCTTCCGCGCCGTCGCCCCCGGCAGCGCCACCAAGGTGTCGCACATCGAGCTAGAACCAGTCCTTGATCTTGAACCAGACGAGCGGAACGAGGGCGCTGACGATAATCACGCCCCATCCCCAGGCGTAGCCCCACGGCCAGTTGTATTCCGGCATGGTTTTGAAATTCATACCGTACACGCCGGCCATCAGCGTCGGTGGAATGCCGACGATCGACACGATGGTCAGGATCTTGAAGATGTCGTTCTGGGCGATGCCGATCAGACCAACCATGGCGTCGAGGATAAACTGCACCTTGTTGGCTAGGTGCTCCTCGTAGTCGCCCAGCGAGGCGATGTCCGCCTTCAGGCTGGCGAGGCGAGCCTTGAACGCGCCGTCGGCCCAATCGCCCGCGTTGTGATCGGTGTAGGTCACGATCCGACCCAGGCCCAACAAGCCGTCGCGCACTTCCGAAAGGCGGTCTCCCAGGCGCCCCACCTGGCGCAGCTGGATGCGGAGCAGCCGGTTCGCGCGGATCGCGCCCTTGCCGTTCGTCTCGTCGGCATGGAACGTTGCCATGGACAGCTGGCCCATCTTTTCCGCCAGGTGCTCGAGCCCATCGGCGATCCGGTCGACGATCTCCTCATTGATCTGGATAAAGGTGTCGAGGCTGCAGGTCGGGTTGGCCTCTCCAGCCTCGCCGAACTTGGCCGCGATGGCGTCGAACGCAGGCCCGGGGCCGAACCGAACCGTCACCAGCTTTTCGGCCGAGAGCACGAATCCAACCGGCGCCACGGCCATGGTTTCGGACGAGTGATGCGCGGCCGAGGGTGTGCTCATCGTCAACACCCCGTCGCGGATGCGCAGTCGGCTGGAGGTCTCGATTTCGCTGAGCGCGCTCTGGCTTGGCAGCGCCGTACCCAACGCCTGTTCCACCTGCTTAGTTTCGGCCTCGGTCGGGTTCTCCATGTCGAGCCATATGGCCTCGGCCATCTCTTCCGGGCTCGCCTCGCCGTCGCCGCCGGAGGACGGGAAATACTTGAGCATGTTGCAGTGCGGTCTCCACTGTGACGGGCGCTTTCTTAAGGCGTTCGCCGCGGGGTTGACAGCCCTTGGGATCGGGACCATCGAGCGCCTCGCGGCTCCCTTCGTTGTTCCAGCGGGGGAGGGCCGTTTTTTCGGAAACCTAAAACCCCCCATGCCTAGCGACAGTTCTGGCCCCATAAGCGTGCCCCGAACGGAGTCCCGCCGAGCCTGAGCCGCTGAGCTCTCACGGCTCCCCGTGGCGCCCGACGCGGCGACCCCGAGGCGAGCCCATGGTCTTCCTCTCGTCCGACCGGATCAACGCCGGCCTGCTGGCGCGTTTCGCGCGCCGGGAGTTCGCGCCCAATCGCTATGACCTGATCGCGCTGGCCCTGATCGGGGCCGCCGCGGTCCTTGTCGCCCACGGCGCGCAACAGATGAACCTGCCGGTCGCGGCCATCGAGGCCAGCCCCGTGGTGCTCGATCCCGCCCGCCTGCCCGAGTACGCCCTGCGCTCGACGCTGCGTATGTTCGCCGCGATCTTCGCCTCGCTGATGTTCACGTTCGGGGTCGCCACCTTGGCGGCCAAGAGCCGCAAGGCCGAGCTGGTCATCGTGCCCGCCCTGGACATCCTGCAATCGGTGCCGGTGCTGGTGTTTCTGACCTTCACCGTCACCTTCTTCATCGGCCTCTTTCCGGGCAGCGAGCTTGGCGTGGAGTGCGCCGCCATCTTCGCCATCTTCACCTCCCAGGCCTGGAACATGGCGTTCAGCTTTTACCAGTCTTTGCGCACCCTGCCGGGCGACCTCGACGAGGTCAGCCGGCAGTTTAAGCTCTCGGGCTGGCGGCGGTTCTGGACCCTGGAACTGCCGTTCGCGACGCCTGCACTGGTGTGGAACACGATGATGTCGATGTCGGGCGGCTGGTTCTTCGTCGTCGCGTCGGAGGCGGTGACGGTGGGTCATACCAAGGTCATATTGCCCGGCATCGGCTCCTGGCTGGCTCTGGCCATCGAGCGGCGCGATTTTGGCTCGGTCGCCTGGGCGGTCGGGGCCATGGGCGTCGTCATCGCGCTCTACGACCAGCTTCTGTTCCGGCCCATCGTCGCCTGGGCCGACAAGTTTCGCTTCGAGCAGACGGCCTCCGAGGAGGCGCCGGAATCCTGGTTCTACGACGTGCTTCGCCGCACCCGCGTGCTGCGCCGCCTCGCCCGGCCCGCGGCGCGCCTGATGGCGATGCTGCCCCGGTCGCCAGCGCCCCGCCCGCGCTCTCCGGTGATCCGCTCGCCGGAGACGGCGCGCTGGATCGACCGCGGCTGGTTCGCCGTCGTCGTCGCCCTGGCGCTGTGGGGCGTGTGGACGATCGTCGCCTATGTCTCGGCTACCGTCGCCTTGCGCGATGTGGCGGTCGCCTTCGGCCTGGGGCTGATCACCTTGGCCCGGGTCTTGGTGCTGATCGCCATCGCCAGCCTGATCTGGGTGCCGATCGGCGTCTGGATCGGTCTTCGCCCGACCTGGTCGCAGCGCATCCAGCCGGTGGCGCAGTTCCTGGCCGCCTTTCCGGCCAATGTGCTCTTCCCGGTCGCGGTTGTGGCCATCGTCGCCTGGCGGCTGAACCCGAGCGTCTGGCTCTCGCCCCTGATCATCCTGGGCACCCAGTGGTATATCCTGTTCAACGTCGTCGCCGGGGCCAGCGCGCTGCCCAACGATCTGAAGGAGGCCGCCGGCATCTTCCGACTGCGCTCTTGGCAGCGCTGGCGCGACCTCATCCTGCCCGGCATCTTCCCCTATTACGTAACCGGCGCACTCACCGCCTCGGGCGGGTCGTGGAACGCGAGCATCGTCGCCGAGGTCGTCACCTGGGGCCACACCCGGCTCGAGGCGGCGGGGCTCGGCGCCTTCATCGCCCAGGCCACGGCGGCGGGCGATTTTCCAAGGGTCGCCCTGGGCGCCAGCGTGATGAGCGTGTTCGTGATCGCCCTCAACCGCTCGCTTTGGCGGCCGATGTACGCCTACGCCGAAAAAAACCTGCGCCTGAACTAGGACCCAACATGAGCCTCGCCCTGGATCTGCCTACCCGCGACGCCGCCCCGCTGGTGGAGGTGAAGGGGCTCAAGCACGTCTACGGCAATGGCGGCGGGCCGGGCCTCGTGGTGCTGGAGGACGTCAACCTCACCATGCGGCCAGGCGAGATCGTCGGCCTGCTGGGACGCTCGGGCTCGGGCAAGTCGACCCTGCTGCGCTCGATCGCGGGGCTGATCACGCCCACGGCCGGCACGGTCAAGGTCAGCGACATGCCCGGCGACGACACCGCTCGCGGCGTCTCCATGGTCTTCCAGAGCTTCGCCCTGTTCCCCTGGCTCACGGTGCAGAAGAACGTCGAACTCGGCCTCGAGGCCCAGGGCGTCCCCGCCGACATCCGCCGCAAGCGCACCCTGGCGGCCATCGACCTGATCGGTCTGGACGGCTTCGAGAACGCCTATCCCAAGGAGCTCTCCGGCGGCATGCGTCAGCGCGTCGGGCTCGCCAGGGCGCTCGTCGTGCAGCCGTCCATACTGTTGATGGACGAGCCGTTCTCGGCCCTCGACGTGCTCACCGCCGAGACCCTTCGCACCGATCTGCTCGACCTGTGGGCGGAAGGGCGCATGCCGATCCGCTCGATCCTGCTCGTCACCCACAACATCGAGGAGGCGGTCCTGATGTGCGACCGGATCCTGGTGTTCTCGTCCAATCCAGGCCGGGTGATCGCCGAGATAGGGGTCGACCTTCCCCAGCCACGCAAGCGCCTCGACCCGGCCTTCCGCGCTCTGGTCGACGACATCTACGCCCGTATGACGGCCAGGCCCAAGGCGCCGACGTCCCAAGGGGGCCACCTGCCGGGCACGGGCCTGGGAATGGCCCTCACCCACATCTCGACCAACACCCTGGCCGGCATGATCGAGGCCCTGGCCGCCGCGCCCAACAACGGTGTCGCCGACCTCGCCAGCCAGGCGCGCGAGCTGCAGATGGAGGCCGACGAACTGCTGCCCATCGCCGAGACGCTGCAGCTCATGCGTTTCGCGGAGATCGAGGGGCGCACGATTCGCCTCACCGCCGCCGCTCGCCGCTACGACGCCGCCGACGTGGATGAGCGCAAGCAGATCTTCGCGCGCCACCTCCTGGCCTATGTGCCGCTCGCCGCCCACATTCGCCGCGTGCTCGACGACCGCGCCTCGCACCAAGCGCCGGCCTCCCGCTTCCTCGACGAACTCGAGGACTTCATGAGCGAGCCCTATGCCGAGGAGACCATGGACGCGATCGTCTCGTGGGGCCGCTATGCCGAGGTGTTCGCCTACGACGACGACGACGAGCGTTTCAGCCTAGACGATCCTGCCTGACGCCGGGCGCGACTCAGGCGAACCTGCGCGGCGATCGGGGCATCGCTGGGGACCTGACATGACTGACGCCGCTGTTCTGGCGCCGCCGGGCCGACACGCTCATCGAGCGCCGCGCATCCGTCCGCCGGAGCCCGGCAAGGCGCATGTCCAGAGCCTGCCGGCGCTCCAGCGCCTAGCGGTGTGGATCACCAGCCATGTGGGCACCATGGGCTTTTTCCTGGTGATCCTCACCTGGTCGGTCCTGTGGCTGGGCTGGAACCTCCTCGCGCCGCCCAGCCTGCGCTTCGATCCGCCCATGGGCTTCGTCTTGTGGCTGTTCATCTCCAACCTGATCCAGATCATGCTGATGCCGCTGATCATGGTCGGCCAGAACGTCCAAGGGGCCCAGGCCGACGCCCGCGCCGAGCACGACCTCGACGTCAACATCAAAGCTGAACAGGAGATCGAGGTGATCCTCCAGCATCTCGAGAGCCAGAACGCCCTGCTGCTGGAGGTGATGAAAAGGCTGGATGTGAACCTGTCCCAGGCCCTCGGCCCCGCGCCCGCCAGCGACGGCTGAGGCAAATCAGTGGCTTCGACGAAATGCCGGTCAACTGTCGGGATTCATCGGAAAACGAACGTTCAACCTGGGGAGATCATGGGAGTTCAGCGGGCTAAAAATGGACTTTTGTAAAATTTTGTAGGGTTTTATAGGGCGTTCGTCGGCGCTTGCCCATGCCGAAATGTCTCTTGCGTACAATCACATAATGCAATACCATGAGGCTGGCGTCAATCGAAATCGCCCCGCTTTCATCCCACGCCCACGAGCGCCCTTCCGCCGATGCATGCCACACCGAGGCGCGGCGAACGTTCGTTACTGCTGCTGGTGATGCTGATCCATCAGGGCGGCGCTGGAGGCGCGGCGTCTCGCCGCCGCGATGGCAGGCGCGCCCATGCGGAGCAACTCGGATTCGCCGGCCGCGGCGCTCGCCTGGCGCACCGACACGCCGACCGAGAGCCGGCTCTCGGCCTCGCCCTTGAACACGCCGCGCGAGGGCGGCACATCGGCGTAGTCGCGGCCGATGGCCACGGCCAGATGACGTTCGCCGGCGGGGATGTTATTGGTCGGATCGAACCCGACCCACCGCAGCGATGGCAGAAACACCTCCACCCAGGCGTGGGTGGCGCCCGGATCGGACCGGTCGCCCGCGTCGCGGTCGGTGAACAGATATCCCGAGACGTAGCGCGCCGGAACGCCCCAGCGGCGGCAGATGGCGATCATGATGTGGGCGAAGTCCTGGCACACCCCGCGCCCTTCGGTCAGGGCGTGATCGATGGGGCTGTCGGCCTCGGTCACGCCGGTCTCATAGTCGAAGGCGCGATAGACTGCTTCGCTCAACGCCCGCACGGCCGAAAGTGGGTCACGCGCTTTCAGGGCATCCAGATCGTTGGCCTCGACGAATGCGGCGAGGGCCGGGGTCTGCACCACGAAGCCGTGCGGGGTGAGGAAATCCCAGCATTCGCCGCGCACCGCCTCGGCGGTCAGCCGCTCCCATTCGGCCATGTCCAGGGCGTCGGGCGTCGCCGGCCGTCCGTAGGTTTCGACCACCGATCGGGCGACGATATTCAGCCGCTCGTGCGGATGGGGCACATCGAAATGGTGGACAGTGTTGCCGTAGCTGTCGGAATAGCTCAGCGCCTGGGCCGGCGGCTCGAGCTCCAGATCGAAGCTCACCAGCCCCTGGCCGGCCGCCTTTCGAGGCTGCATCCAAAGCTCCATCACGCTCTCGCGCACCGGCTCGTCGTAGATGTATTCGGTCACGTGGCGGATCTCGAACAGCATCAGGCGGGCAATCCCGTTTCGAGAGGGTAGGCGACGAACGTCTCGAACATGGCGAGATGGATGGCCTCGCATTCGGTGGCGACGGCGCTTAGCAGTTCGCCGGCCCCGCCCGCCTCAACCGCGTCCTCGTCGGCGTATTCCAGCCGGGCGTTCAGTCGCCCCGCCAGGCGCAGCGGATCGTGCCGCCCCAGTTCACGGGCCTTGGAGAGGTGGGTCAGATGACCCTCGATCTGAGCCGTGGCAAAACGCACGGAACGCGGAAAGTCGGCATCGAACAACAGGAACTCGAGGATGAATCTCGGGGTGATATCGGCGGTGTATGCGCGCAGATAGGGCTCCAGCGCGCAGGCCATCCTGAGCAGGCTCACCTGCGCCATATGGTCGTCCAGGGCCGAGGCGCCGGGGCCCGCGAAGCATACCTTCAGCAACCGGGCGATCAGTTGGGCGCGCTCGAGATAGACCCCGGTCAGCATGAAGCGCCAGCCGTCGCCATGGCTCATGGTCGCGTCGGCGGCGCCCTTGAACAGATGCAGGTCGGCGATGATTCGGGCCAGGAAGTCCGGCGCGTCGAACGCATAGGCGGATTCCGCGCCCGCCCCCGTGGCGCGCAGATAAAGCAGATTGAGCCGTTCCCAAGTCTCGCTGGTCAACTGGTCGCGTACCTGGCGCGCGTTTTCCCGGGCGCTCGCGAGGGAGGCGACGACCGAGGTGGCGCTCTCTCGGTCCAGCACCAGGGCGCGGGCGTGCTCGGGCGCTTCCGCCGTCTGCGGGGCCGTTGTGGCCCCCACCGCGGAAATAGCGATCGCGGCCGCCTGCTCGGCGGCGTCGGTGCGATCGAGACCGGCGTTCAGCATCACTGCCGCCAGTCGCGCCAGATGTTCGGATCGTTCGGCATAGCGCCCGAGCCAGTAGAGGCTGTCGGCGACGCGCGCGAGCATCATGGCGGGGTGGCCTCGGACTCGCCGTTTTCCGCCTCGTCGTCAGCCAGCACCCACGTATCCTTCGATCCGCCGCCCTGGCTGGAGTTGACCACGAGGGAGCCGCGCCGCAGCGCCACCCGGGTCAGGGCGCCCGGCGTCACCACCACCTTCTCGCCCGAAAGGATGAAGGGACGCAGGTCGACGTGACGAGGCTCGATGGCGCCGTCAACCAGGCAGGGAGCGGTCGAGAGCTGAATGGTCGGCTGCCCCACGTAGTTGCAGGGGTTCGCCTTGATCACCTCGGCGAAATCAGCCCGCTCCTGGGCCGTCGCGTGCGGCCCCACCAGCATGCCATAACCCCCCGAAGCCCCGACCGCCTTGACCACCAGTGTGTCCAGATTGGCGAGCACGTGCGAGAGCGCCGCCGGCTCGCGGCACAGGAAGGTCTTCACATTCGGCAGGATGGCGTCCTCGGAGAGGTAATAGCGGATGATCGAGGGCACATAGGCATAGACCGCCTTGTCATCGGCCACGCCGGTGCCTGGCGCGTTGCAGATTACCACCGAACCGGACCGATAGGCGTTGAACAGGCCAGCCACGCCCAGCGACGAATCGCGCCGGAAGCTCAAGGGGTCGATGAAATCGTCGTCCACGCGGCGGTAGATGACGTCCACCCGTCGCAGGCCCTCGGTGGTGCGCATGTAGACGCGGTTGTCGTGCACCGCGAGGTCCCGCCCCTCGACCAGCGGCACGCCCATCAGCCGCGCCAGATAGGCGTGCTCGTAGTAGGCCGAGTTGTAGACTCCGGGCGTCAGCACCACGATCTGCGGATTGGGCCGCCAGTCGCCGGTCATGCTCTTCAGTGTGGAGAGCAGCAGGTCGGGGTAGCGCTCCACCGGTCGTACGCCGGCATTGCGGAACGTAGCCGGGAAGGTGCGGCGTGACGCATCGCGGTTGGCCAGCATATAGGAGACGCCCGAGGGCACGCGCAGGTTGTCTTCGAGTACGAAGTACTCACCGCCCTCGCCGCGAATGAGGTCGCTGCCGCACACGTTCACATAGGCTTGATGGGGCACGAACAGGTGCTGCATCTGGCGCCGATACGACGGCGCGCCCAGCACCAGGTCACGCGGTAGGATGCCGTCCGCCAGGATGCGCTGTTCGCCGTAAATATCGGCCAGGAACATGTTGAGCGCCCGCAGGCGCTGGGTCAGGCCGGCCTCGATCTTCCCCCACTCCGCCGCCGAGATGATGCGGGGAAAAAGGTCGGTCGGGATGATGCGCTCCGTGGTCGCGCCGGCCCCGTAGACGGTGAAGGTGATGCCCTGGAGCAGAAACGAGCGCTCGAGCGTCTTCTGGCGGTCCGACAACGCCTCGGCCCCCAGCGCCTGAATGTCGCGCTGCAGCAACTGGTAGTGCGGCCGGGTGCCGCCTCCGGCCGCGAACATCTCGTCGTAGGCGACGCCCGGCAGATAGGCGGCCTCGCTCTCCAGCGCGGCGGGCGCGGTCTCGATCGGCTGTGCGCTGGCCACGCCTTGTCCTATGTGCGAAAAACAGGAGCCACTAGTCCACGCCCGCCAACGAATCGCAAGCGGCGGCGTGGCGGCGCCCGGGTCGGCCGGCGGGTGACATGCGCCGGGCCTGCCCCTACACAGAAGCGACTGGCGGGGTCGGAGACTTTTGGATTGCTTCGGACCGAGCTCGCCCGCGCGGCCTTGCTGGCCTGCATCGCTGCCGCGATCGCGCCGTCCGCCCCGGCGGCGCCCGCCGCGACCATCCAAGGCCAGATTGAAAGACCGCTACGGTCCGCACTGGAGCGCGCCATCGGCGATGCCAAGGCGCCGCCACCCAGCCGCATCGAGGCGCGTCGTCGCGCCCGCGATGCGGCCAACGACGCCGTCGCCCTCCTACGCTCCGAAGGCTACTACGACGCGGAGGTGGAAGCCGATGTCTCGGAGGCCGATCCCCCACGCGCCCTGGTGAGCATCACGCCTGGCCCTCAGTTCATGGTCGCCGATCCGGCGATCGCGTGGGTTGGAGATCCGCCCTCCGCCAAGGTGGTCGCCGCCGCGGTGGCCGCGCTCGCGCCGCTGGCCCCCGGAACCCCCGGACGAGCGGCCGACATTCTTCCGGCCGAAGGGCGGGCTGTGGCGGTGTTGCAGCGGCTAGGCTACGCGGACGCCCGAGCCGACGCGCGCAAGGTGGTCGTGGATCACGCCGATCGCACAGTCCGACCCACGTTCCGCATTGCGCCGGGCGATCTGGTGGCCCTGGGCGGGGTGAAGGTTGTCACCAAGGGTCGCACCAATCCTGCCTGGGTCGTGCGCCTGGCGAGCTGGAAACGCGGCGACACCTACGATCCCGCGCGCCTGGCTACCCTGGAGCGGCGGCTGGTCGACACCGGGGTCTACGAGTCGGTCACCGTCGCCTTGGCGCCGCAAGACCAGAAGGCGGCCGGTTTGAGGCCAGTGGTCGTCACCCTGTCAGAACGGCCGCACCGCAGCCTGGAACTCAGCGCGGCGTTCTCGACGACCGCCGGGGCCGGCTTCGATCCCCAGGCTACAAACGGGGCGTCCAGCCTCGGCGCCTACTCTATCCTTCAGGGGTCGGGGGTGGAGGCCAAATGGACGCGATACAGCTGGCTTCACCGCGCCGACACGCTCACCCTTACAGCGCGACTCTACGACATACAGCAGGGGTTGGACGCGCAGTTGAGCCTGCCCGCCTGGGGGCGCGCCGACCAGCGGCTCATAGTGGGCTTGGGCGGCCTGAACGAACGCACGCCTGCCTATGACAACACCACGGCCGGCGTCCGCATCGGTGTGGAACGTCATTGGACCAAGACCACTTTCGTCTCGGTTGGCGGCCGCCTGGACTATGTTTCTCTGCGCGATAAGGAAGAGGTTAACCCCAACGAGGTGCCGGTCGGGGTGACCGTCAATCTGTTCATCCCGACCATCCTGATCTCGGGCGCGCTGGACCGTTCGGACAGTGCCCTCGATCCGATCCGCGGCTGGCGCATCGACGGGAGGGCGGAGCCGACCTATGTCGCCGGCGACCGCAACCTGCCCTATCTGAAGTTGCAGGCCCAGACGAGCGCCTACATGCCGTTCGACCGGGCCGGCGCGACGGTGTTGGCCGGGCGGCTCAAGCTGGGATCTATCCTGGGCGGCAGTATCCCCGAGGTGCCGGCGGACCGGCGCTTCTACGGCGGCGGCGGCGGCTCGGTGCGCGGCTTCGGCTATCAGGCGGTGGGTCCGCGGCTTTCGGACAACACGCCCGAGGGAGGGCTTTCGGTAGCCGAAGCCTCGATCGAGATCAGGCGCAAGATCACCCGGCAGTGGGGCGTCGTGGCGTTCGTGGACTCCGGGACGGTAGGCAGCACCACCGCGCCCACGTTCCGCGATGTCAGTGTCGGCGCGGGTTTGGGCGTTCGTTATGACCTAGGGTTTGGCCCGTTCCGCCTGGATGTCGCCACGCCGCTAAATCCGCGCAAAGGTGACGCGGCTGTGCAGGTGTATATCAGCATCGGTCAGGCGTTCTGACCGTGAACGACGCTCCCGAGCCGGTCTCGCCCAAAGGCCGCCGCCGCATGGCTCCGCTTTCGGCGGGCGCTATCGTGGTCGTGGTGCTCTTGCTGGCGGCGCTGATCGCGGTCGCACGTTTCGGCCCGGAGACTGCCGCCGGGCGGCGCTTCATGGAGCATCGCCTCACCGGCCTGGAGGTCGGCGTCCTTGGCCAACTCACGGTCGATGGGCTCCAGGGCGACCCGTGGAAGACCTTTTCCGCTCGGCGCGTGGCGATCGCCGATCGCCGCGGTGTATGGCTCGAGGCGCGAGACGTGACCGTGGCCTGGAGCGCATCCGACTTGCTCTCCAGGCGTGCGCGGATCACGGACGCGCGCGCCCGGCTCATCACCGTGCTGCGGCGTCCTGAACTCAAAATCAGCCCACACCGGCCCAAGCCGAGCCCGGTCTCGATCCGCGTCGACCGGCTCTCCGCCCGGCTCGAACTGGCGCCGCCTTTCGCTGGTCGCCGCGGCCTGTACGACACGGGCGTCTCGGTCGATATCGGCCGCTCGGGTGGGATCAAAGGGGCGGTGACGGCGATCAGCGCGTTGCACCTTGGCGATCACGTCCGGGCTCGGTTCGGCCTCACTCGCGACAAGCACTTTTCCCTCGCGGCCGACGTTCGCGAGGGCGCGGGGGGGGCCTTGGCCGGCTCTCTGGGCTTGGCTCTCGACAAGCCGTTCTTTCTGAGCGCGCGCGGCGGCGGCTCTCTGAGCGCCGGCCAATTTGCCATAGAGACGCGTGTCGGCGCGCAGGCCCCGATGGTCGCGCACGGACGTTGGACTCCGTTAGGCGGGTCGGGCGTCGCCACGGTGCAGCTTTCCGAGTCGAATCTGCTCGCGCCGTGGGCGGCGAAGGTCGGCCCGGTCGCGCGCCTCGAGGGACAGGGGCGCAAGGCCGGCGCTGGATTGTTCGACGTGTCGCTTTCCCTGCGGGCCGACAATCTCGTTCTAGACGCCAAGGGACGGGCCAACATCGCAAAGCTGACCACCGGACCTGACGGTTTGGCCATCGTGGTGAGGATCCCCGATCCTCGCCGACTGGTCGCGTCGGCGCAACTAGGCCCCGCGACATTGAAAGCGGGGCTAGGTGGAGACAGCCGCCGCTGGGTCCTAGCCGGCGCGGCCACGGTCGAGCGGCCCGCCATCGGCGGTTACGGCTTGTCGCGCCTGTCCGGCCCGATCCGGATCGAAGGGCGCGGCGGCGATCTGGCCGTGCAGGCGTCGGGCGCCGGCGAAGGCGGGAGCGGCGCCGGTTTGGCGGCCGCCCTTCTGGGCGCCCGCCCGCGCGGCTCGGTGAACCTAATCCTGGCGAAGGGCGGCCGTCTCCTGATCCGAAAGGCCTCGCTCGACGGCGCCGGCGTGTCGCTCACCGCGACCGGCGACCAGGGCCTGCTGGGCGGGTTGAGGCTCGCGGGGCAGGCGATTTTCACCAACCTGGCCATGGCTCATGCGGGCGCGCGAGGGATCGCGACGACATCATGGACCGCCAGCCAGGGCCGCCCCGACCAGCCTTGGCGCTTCAGCCTCGACGCCCGCGGCAGGGGCCTTGCGACCGGGTTTGCCGAGGCGGACCGCCTCCTGGGTGGCGCGCCGCATCTGACCGTACGAGGGGCCTACAGCGGCGGGGGATTGGATGTCGAAACGGCCGCTCTGGAGGGCGCCGCCGCTTCGGCCTCGGCGGCCGGCAAGGTCGCCGCGGGCGGTGGCCTGGGGCTAAAGCTGAGCTGGAATGCGCGCGGACCTCTTGCTCTGGGTCCCCTGGAGATCGACGGCGCCGCCAAGGGTTCAGGTGATATTGGCGGCACGGTCACGGCGCCGAAGGCCGATCTGCTGGCGGATTTCAGTCGCTTCGACCTGCCTGGCCTGCCACTCAGCAATGCCCATCTCGTTCTGTCGTTCGCCAGAACCGCCGCAGGCGGCGACGGCCATTTAACCCTCGTCGCGACCAGCGATTACGGCCCGGCCCGCGCGTCGGGCGCCTTCGCGTTCGCCAGAGGCGGGCTCGATTTGACCGGCGTCGACGTTTCCGCCGGCGGAGCGACCGCGGCCGGCTCGCTCGCTTTGCGCCAGGGCGCGCCCTCCAGCGCCGACCTGACCGTCGCCGCCGGCCCCGGCGCTTTCCTTGTTCGAGGTCATGCCCGCGGCCGACTGAAGATCATCGGCGACGGGTCCGCGGCGCGGGCCGACATCACCGTGGCGGCGAGCAATGTGCTCGTCCGCCAGGGCGGCCTGGTGCTGGACCGGCTGCAACTGAGTGCGGCCGGGCCGCTTTCCCGGCTCCCGTATCGAGCCAGCGCTCAAGGGATAGCCGGCGGCATCCCGTGGCGACTGGCCGGCCAGGGCGAGATCAGCCCGAGCGGCGCCGATCGCGCCCTGAGCTTCGCCGGGTCCGGCCGCGTCAGCGGAGCCGACGTGCGAACCCTCGCGCCGGTCGAGGCTCGTCTGGTCCCTGGCGGCGCGACGGCGCGCGCGGCATTGGCCGTAGGGGCAGGGCGGGCGGAGCTGGACTATGCCAGCCACGCCGGGGCGGCGAGCGTGAAGGCCAGCGCAACGGGGCTCGCCCTCAGCCTGTTCAACCCCGACCTCGTGGGCGACCTCGGCATGACCCTGGCGCTGTCCGGCCAGGGCCCTCACCTCACGGGCGAGATGCGCGCCAAGCTTTCGGGCGCTGGCGGTCGCGATCTTCGGGAGGCGCCGCCGGTGGATGGCGTGATCGACGGGCGGCTCGGGCCGACGAATCTCGTGCTCGACGCGCATCTGGCCAGTCGCGGCCTGAAGGCCGACGGCCAGTTGACCTTGCCGAGCGAAGCCTCGGCGGCGCCGTTCCGCATCGCCGTCGACAGCCACCGCTCGATCACCGGTCGTTTCGCCATCGACGGCGAACTGGAGCCACTATGGGATCTGGCTTTCGGCGGCGCTCAAACACTCTCAGGGCGGCTGAGCACGGCTGGGACGCTGGGGGGCACCTTGGCCGATCCGAGAGCGATTGGAACCGCCGCCCTCGACAACGGCCGTTTCCGCGATGCCGATACAGGCCTCAAACTTGAAGGGGTCACACTGCGCGCCACTCTAGCCGACAATTCCGTGGATGTCGGCCAGTTCAAGGCCACAGACGGAGCCAAGGGAACGGTTTCAGGGTCGGGCCGGGCCAGCCTCGCGCGGGAGGGCGCCTCCAGTTTCCGCGTCGACCTGACGGGATTCCGCCTCCTGGACAACGACATCGCCAAGGCGAACGCGTCGGGCCAGTTGACCGTCGACAGGGCCGAAACCGGCAAGGTGCGGCTGTCTGGGCTCTTGACGATCGACCGAGCGCAGATCTCTCCCAACCCGCCGGTGGCGACGGGCGTGGTGCCGATGGCCGTGACGGAGATCCATCGTTTCCGCGACCCCGACGCGAAGCTCGCCACGGCGCCGCCGGCCCGCGAGGCGCCGCTGGGCCTGGATGTCGCCATCAAGGCGCCGGGCGGCGTATTCGTCAAAGGTCGCGGCCTCGATCTCGAGCTGGCCCTGAACGCCCACGTCGGCGGCACGACCGCTACTCCGAAACTGACGGGAACCGCACGCGTCACCCGCGGCGACTATGATTTCGGCGGCAAGCGTTTCAGGATCGACGACCGGGGCGTCGTCTATCTCGGCTCCACGGCCGAGGACATCCGGCTCGATTTGACCGCCCGGCGCGACGACCCCGCGCTGACCGCTCTGATCCGCATCACCGGAACCGCGGCAAAGCCGGTGATCACTCTATCGTCCTTACCAGTACTGCCGCAGGACGAGATCTTGTCGCAGGTTCTATTCGGCGCTTCAGCGGCCCAGCTGTCGGCGCTGGACGCGGCCCAGCTAGCCTCGGCCCTCGTGAGCCTGTCGGGCGGTGGCGGGTTCGATGTCATCGGCGGACTGCGGAATTTCGCCCACCTGGATCGCCTCTCGATAGGCGGTGACGCCGTCACTGGAACCACGGTCTCCGGCGGCAAATATATTACCGACAATATCTATCTAGAGATCACCGGCGGTGGCCGGGAGGGTCAGACCGCGACCCTCGAGTGGCGCGTTAAAAAGGCATTGTCGGCGGTCGCCAAGCTCGGCACCCAGGGCGACTCTCAGGTCTCGGTGCGCTGGCGAAAGGACTATTGAGCGGCGGTGAACTCGCGGTCGGAGGAAAGCACGGTGTCCATGGGCAAGTCGGAAGCCCTCTCCAGCCGCTCATAGATCGGACCGAAATCGTCGAGAGTCGCGGTCAGAAGCGCTTGGAGCGACTGCGCCACGAAATAGGTCTGCTGGAAGTTGTCGATGCGATACGGCGTGCGCATCACCCGCTCCAGATCGAACCCCAGGCGGCGCGGCGCCGGGTCTTCCAAGGCAAACAGAGTTTCCGCTCGGGAGGATACGATGCCTGCCCCGTAGAGCCTGATGCCGGCAGCCTCCTCTACCAGGCCGAACTCGACCGTATACCAATAGAGCCTGGCCAGATGGTGCAGATGGGAGAGACCCAACGCACGCAGTCCCCCCTGGCCATAGGCCTGCATGTAGTCGGCGAACACGGGATCGGTCAGCATCGGCACATGGCCAAAAACGTCGTGGAAGACGTCAGGCTCCTCGAGGTAGTCGAGTTGGTCGCGTTTTCGGATGAAGCGGCCGGCCGGAAACTTCCGGGCCGCCAGGAGCTCGAAGAAGGCGGCGTCGGGCACGAGTCCTGGGACGGCGACCACGCTCCAGCCGGTCAGCCGCTGCAGTTCCTCATTGATTCTCGAAAACGCCGGGATGCCGCCTCGGCGCAGATCGAGCGCTCGCGTCCCTGACAGAAAGGCCTCGCAGGCGCGCCCGGGCAGCAGCGTCGCCTGGTGATCGTAAAGCGTGTCCCAGACATCATGTTCGGCCGCTGAATAGCGATCCCAATCCTGATCGATGATCCAGTCGGTCACGACGCGCGCCTGGGCTCGGCCCGCCCTCAATGGATGATGCGCGGTCGGAGCTGGTAACGCCCCGGCTTGAAGTTTTCGAAGATGAGCGAGGTGTGGGGATGGCCCACAGGGTCGCCGCTGTCGTCCACCAGGAGGTTCTGCTCGGACACATAGGCGACATAGCTGCCCTGATCGTTCTCGGCGAGCAGGTGATAGAACGGCTGGTCCTTGCGTGGGCGGACTTCGGCGGGAATGGCGTTCCACCAGGCCTCGGTGTTGGCGAATACGGGGTCGACATCGAAGATCACGCCACGAAACGGGAAGATGCGGTGCTTCACGACCTGGCCGATGGCGAATTTTGCTGCGGGAAGGGTCATCGTCTGAGAGGCTGGCGCCGAAATCCTGAATGAAGGCTGAACTTAAGCCTTCGGTGCGCGCGGTGCAAAGGCTCGCCTTCCGCGTCCGGATCAAGCTTGCTATCACGAACGCGACGAGGCGACGGCGGGTGAAGCCGTGTGCGGGATCGTATTTGAGGCATTGGAACAAGGCATGGGCGACGCCGAGGTGTTCGCGGCGCTCGATCTGGGCACCAACAACTGCCGGCTCTTGATCGCCACGCCGGCGGCCCGCGGCTTCCGAATAATCGATGCGTACTCGCGTATCGTTCGCCTGGGCGAGGGCCTTGGTCAGAGCGGGCGGCTGGGCGAGGCGGCGATGGGCCGCGCGTTGGACGCCCTGCGCGTCTGCGCCGAAAAGATCGGGCGCCGCGGCGTCTCACGTGTGCGCGCGGTCGCCACACAGGCCTGCCGCGCGGCCGCAAACGGCGAGGCTTTCATCGATGCGGTACGCGACAAGACGGGGCTGCGACTCGCCATCATCAGTCCGCGCGAGGAGGCGCGCCTGGCGGTCGCCGGCTGCGTCAACCTGCTGGACCTGGAGGCCGACGCGGCGCTCGTACTCGATGTAGGCGGAGGCTCGACCGAGCTCTCATGGCTCGATCTGAAGGGCGGCGGGTGCGACGGTTCGCGGCCGGTTATCACACCCAGCCGGCTACCGATCCGTGCATGGCTGTCGGTGCCTATAGGCGTGGTCACCCTGGCCGAACGTTTCCCTCAAGGTCTTGTCGCCGAAGGCGCTGTGTTCGGCGACATGGTCGAGGCGGTGAAGCGCGAGATTGCGGCCTACGGCGGCGCCGATTCTCTGCGCACCGTCTTCGACGCCGGTCGCGCGCACCTCGTCGGTACGTCTGGAGCCATCACGAGCCTTGCCGGTCTGCACCTCGGCTTGGCGCGTTATGACCGGGCGCGCGTCGATGGCCTGTGGATGACGCGCTCGGAGTGTGACGCTGTCGCCGCCAGGCTGGCCGGCCTGACGGTGGCGGAGCGCGGCGCGCAGCCCTGCATCGGCCCGGATCGCGCGGACCTCGTTCTGGCCGGCGCCGCGATCCTTCAGGCCGTTCAGGAGCTCTGGCCATGCGAGCGCGTCCGGGTTGCCGATCGGGGACTTCGTGAGGGCCTGCTGCTTTCCCTCATGGCGCGCCGACGGCGCCGCTCGGCCAGACCGGCCTCGCCGTGACCGAGCCTCCACCGCGCAAGCGTATGGTGCGGCCACCCACCGGCGGCACGGATGCCGGACGGGTGGTCGCCAAGCGCCTCAAGACCGCAAAGGAGCGGACACCCTCGTCGCAGGCCTGGCTCGAGCGCCAGATCAACGATCCCTTCGTCACCGAGGCCAGGGCCAAAGGGTACCGCTCGCGCGCGGCGTTCAAGCTGTCCGAGATCGACGATCGCTTCCACCTGATCCGGCGAGGCGCGCGAGTGATCGATCTTGGTTGCGCGCCGGGCGGCTGGCTGCAGGTCGCCTTGGAACGGGGCGCGGGCGCCGTCGCGGGGGTCGATCTGCTGGCGGTCGCGCCGCTGGCAGGGGCGGAGATTCTGCAGGAGGACTTCACGGACCCGGGCTGTGGCGAGCGGCTGGTCGAACGGCTCGGCGGCCCTCCTGACATCGTCCTCTCGGACATGGCCCCAAACACCACCGGGCACCGCCAGACCGACCACCTGCGTATCATCGGACTGATCGAGGCGGCGATGGCCTTCACCATAGAGACGCTTCGGCCAGGCGGCGCCTTTGTTACCAAAGCCTTCCAGGGCGGAGAGACTCACGCCCTGCTCGCCGTGCTGAAAGCCCATTTCGTCGAGGTGCGTCACCTCAAGCCCAAGGCCAGCCGAGCCGAAAGTTCGGAACTGTACCTTATGGCGCGGGGATTTCGCACGGCTCGCCAGGGCTAGCCCGCCGCGTGCGGCAGGTCGAGCACCACGATCCGCCATTCCGTATTCTCGTCCACCATCATCGCCGCGATCTGGGCGGCCAGTTCAGTTAGGCCGGCGAGCGTGGGTTGGCCGAGCCCCAGAATCCGCGCCCGCATGACGGCAAATCCTTGGGCCATCGCATGCGATCGACGCTGCAGCCGGGCGAACTCGCCCTGGTTGTTGATGGTCGCCAAGGCGGCGCCGAGAGCGGGGAAACAGGCCGACACCAGGATCAGCCAATCGGTGAGCCGATCCGATTGTTGCGGTAGCGCCACCCTCGCCGCCCAGTTCACGCCGACCGCGGCCACCGTGATCCCGAACAGGATCAGGGCCAGGCGATGCAGGCGGTGGTGGATGCGCTCCATTCGTTCACAGTTCAGGTGATGGAAGCCCATCTGGCCGCGCGAACCGCCGCCGCATCGGCCATCGTCGCCCACGAACGCCAGCAGTTCGGCACGCTGGCTCGCTATGTAGTCGGGCGTCGCGCGGACGTCCGGCAGGCCGGTAGCGCGCGCGAGTGCGCGGACCCGCCAGTACATCCAGCTGCGCGCCGGATCGCCATAACTGGCCAAGTGGGTCGAGGTTCGGGGGAGGGGCCTGCCACCCCCCAACGGAACCAGGATACGAAGCTCGCGGATCAGCTCGGCCTGGACTCGGTATTCCAACCATCGCTGATGCCAGCGGCGGCGTCGCGCCAGCGTCGGCAGGCCGACCATGAAGACAAGGATCACGGTCTCCGCCAGCGCCGTGGCCAGGGCGCCCCTGGGGGTGAAATGACCAGCCATGGGCAGCAGGGCCGTGAAAACCGCTCCGGCGGCCAGCAACGATGACCAGATGAAGCCGCTGCGGTGCGCGTCGGCGTAGTGATCGGCCAGTTTGTCCGACCACGCGTAGTGTGCCCGCAGGGCGTCGTTGATCCAGGATACCGCCGCACCGGGCAGGGCACCCTCGTCGGTCGCGATCGGCCAATCAGCCCGAATCTGGTCCACGAATTGGGGCACCCGTATCCTAGGCGAGGCAAGCCGCCCCCGATCCATCAGGTCTCGAAACATCTTCCAGGCGAAGGCAAGGTTCAGCCTCGGCTTGGGCTCCGCCAGAAAGTCCTGAAGGTGCGACAAGGTGTCGGAATCGGGCGCGGGAGGATAGCCCGTGAGCGGCAGACCAAGCTCGGCTCGCACCACGCTCGCCATCGCCTCGGCCAATCGCGCCGCGTCGACGGCCTTGTCATCGCCAGGTTGCTCTCCCGCGCATGGTTCTGCGAGCGCGAGGCAGTCGAGTTCGGCCTTGTTCCGCAACAGGCGCCAACCGTTGGGCGCGCGGGAATCGATCCACAAAGCGGGTACTGAGAAGCTGATGGCGTCGCGCAGTGTATCGACGGTGCCGCCGGCGCCGGCCGCTGCTCCGCCGTCCCACACCACGATGAGAAGGTCGGACTGGTTCAGCACCACCCTGCCTGCCGCTTCATAGGCCTCGCGATCGCGCTCCCGGGTTCCATCGAGTTCGAACCGTATCAGCCCCCCCACCGCATCCGCCCGATCCAGAATGTTCCGGAACCTGGCCAAGGAGCCCGTCTCAAACGAAGCGCCGCCGTCGAAGTCGCGCTCGAACTCGGCTTGGGCGAAGGGCGTCACGCAGGTGAGCTGGTAGCCCAGCCGTAACGCTTCTTCGGCGAACAGTCGGTCCGCCCCCTCCGCAAGCGGCGATACGGCGCGCAGGATGGGCGCCGCGCGGGAATCGTAGAGGGCGGCGAATGGCTCCCGCGCGAAGCCTGCCACCGCCTCGGCCACCGCCGCCAGCACCTGCCCGAGTCGGGCACGCAAGGCGTTCAATTCGGCTTCGTCCGTCGGTAGGCGGTCGGGGCGATGACCCACCACGCCGACGCGGAATGCGATCGGGGGACGCGGGGGTGTCGGGCGAGCAGGCGCGCGCGCCGCCGACTCCGTCATGGCCTTTTGCTCATCGCCACCCCGTCCGATCCTGCCACGCTCCCTACCCCGAATCCGGGCTATTCGGCCAGCGCGGCGCGCTATGGCGCTAGATCGAATCCGGCTACCGGTCTGACGCAAGTCGCCGATCGCCGCCAGGAGCCTTAGTGAGCCGTCCTCCTCTCGCCGGACGCCATGTCGCCGTATTGATGGGCGGGCTCTCCGCGGAACGCGAGGTGAGTCTGGTGTCGGGCGAAGCGTGCGCCGCCGCTCTGGAGCGCCTCGGGGCGCGGGTGAGGCGCGTCGACGCCGGCCGGGATCTGGCGGCGGTGCTGACCGGCCTTTCTGTGGACGTCTGTTTCAACGCTCTGCACGGCGCCTGGGGTGAGGACGGCTGCGTCCAGGGCGTGCTCGAGACCCTGGGCATTCCCTATACTCACTCGGGTGTCCTGGCTTCGGCGCTGGCGATGGACAAGGCGAAAGCCAAGACGATCCTCGCCGCGGCCGGAGTTGCTGTCCCCGGCGGCGGCCTGTTCGACCGCTTCGAGGCGGCCCGAGATCACGTGATGGCGCCGCCCTATGTCATCAAACCCAACGCCCAGGGCTCGTCGGTCGGCGTGTTTCGTGTCTTCGCGGGGGCCAATTCTCCGCCCGCCGAGCTCGCGTCACCCGCCTGGAGGTTCGGCGATGAGGTGCTGATCGAGCCCTATGTAGATGGGCTCGAGCTCGCGGTGGCGGTGATGGCCGACAAGGCCCTGACGGTGACCGAAATCGCGGCGCGCACGGGGTTCTATGACTATGACGCCAAATATGGCGAGGATGGCTCCACCCACATCCTTCCCGCGCGGATTCCCGACAGGGTCGCCCAGCAGGCCATGGGGTACGCGCAAGCCGCGCATCGGGCGTTGGGCTGTCGTGGGATTACGCGAAGCGACTTTCGTTATGACCCCGTTAACCACAATCTGGTCCTTCTGGAGCTCAACACCCAGCCAGGTATGACGCCCACTTCGCTCGCCCCCGAGCAGGCGGCGCATCAGGGCGTGGGGTTCGATCAACTGGTGTTGTGGATCACGGAGAATGGGTATGCCGGCGGCGGCGTTGCGGCAGGGGAGGCGGGCGGCCGCCAAGCCTCGGGCCAAGATGTCGGCTGACACCGTCGCCGCGCCGCGCGGACTCTCCAAGATGGACGCCGCTCATCGCGCCGGATTCCCGCCGGGCCTGGCTGGCGCGGCCGCCTTTCTCGCGCTCGCCCTGGCAACCGCGGTCGCCCTGGCCACCGGGGGCCGTGGCCATGCCCTTGTCGACGCAAGTCGCGGCGCCGTGGGCAGCCGCTTCGCCAGCCTGGGATTTCGCGTAGGCGTGGTTCACCTGCAGGGGGCTTCGCCTCTGGCTCAGGGCGAGATCCTTGCCGCCGCCGCCATCAAGCCGGGCGCGCCGATCCTGGGGCTCGATCTTGCCGCCGTGAGGGCGCGCGTGGAGAAAGTCGGCTGGGTGGAGCATGCGAGGGTGGTGCGCCTGCTCCCCGACACCGTGGTGTTGGCCATCGATCAACGACCCCTGCTAGCGGTCTGGGAGCACGCTGGGCACGCAATGGTTGTGGCCCACGACGGGTCGGTGGTCACAAAGGTGGATCCGGGACACTTCAATGCGCTGCCGCTCGTGGTGGGAGACGGCGCCAATAGCGCGGCGGCCGCCATTCTGCCCCTGGTACAGGCCTATCCGCGCCTGGCGGCGCGTGTTGGCGCCCTGGTGCGCGTCGATGATCGTCGCTGGGACGTTCGCCTCAAGGATGGCGGCGTCATTCTGCTGCCTGCCAACGACGAGGGCGCGGCGATCGCTCGGCTGGCCCGGCTCGATCGGGCTTCGAAACTCTTGGATCTCGGCTTCGCGCGCATCGATCTGCGCGATCCGGAGATGGATCTTGTGCGACCGCGCGAAGGCGCGGCGCAGGCTTTGGCGAGTGGTGGGGTTTAGATGACGGATGTTCTCGAACCGGTGAGAGCGGCAGCGCCGCGCGTTGGACGGCGCGAGTCGCGCGAGGGTTTCAAGACCGGCCTCGGTCGAGCGCCGGTCGTGGCGGCGGTCGATCTGGGCGCCTCCAAGGTCGCCTGCTTCATCATGAAGCCCGATGGCGTGCGTCGCGCGGACCGCACGCTGACGACCGCGGGGGTCGGCTATGTACAGTCGCACGGCGTGCGCGGTGGCGCCATCGTCGATGTAGACGAAGCGGCCAGAGCGATTGCGCTGGCGGTCGAGCGGGCCGAGGCCATGGCGGGCGTCGATGTTCAGGGAGTCACCATTGCGATCGCCTGCGGCGGTCTCGCCAGCCACCGGGTCTCGGCCCAGATCGCCATCGGCGGCAGGCCGATCGGCGAGAACGACATCAGCCGCGCCATCCTCCAGGCCATGGGCTCGCTTCGCCTGAGCCGACGCCAGGCGATCCACCTGCGCCCGATCGCCTGGGCGGTCGACGGTCGCCGGGTGCGCGACCCCCGGGCCATGGTCGGCCGGGCTCTGGCGCTGGAGATGCTCGTGGTGTCGATGAATGAAGGCGTGTTCCAGACATTGGGCCACTGCGTCGAGCGCGCCCATCTGCAGTTCGAAGGCGTGGTCGCCGCGCCGTTCGCGTCGGCCCTCGCCGCGCTCGAGGAGGACGAGATGGAGCTGGGCGCAATCTGCATCGACATGGGAGGCGGTTCGACCTCCGTCGCCGTCTATTCGGGCGGGGCTCTGGTGCACGTCGATAGCCTCCCGGTCGGCGGCGCCCATGTGACGCAAGATATAGCTCGTGGACTTTCAACCTCCATGGTCGGCGCTGAGCGCATCAAGACCCTGCACGGCTCGGCCATCGCCTCCGGGAACGAGGACCGCGAGATGATCGAGGCCCCGCCGCGCGGCGACGACCCGGGCGCTGGCCCGGTCACGGCGCCGCGCTCGATCCTCAAGGGTATAATCGCGCCGCGGATCGAAGAGACTCTCGAACTGATCAAGGAGCGATTGAAGGCTGCTGGAGCGCTTATCGATCCGGGCGCGGGCATCGTGCTGATCGGAGGAGCGAGTCAATTGGCGGGCGCACGGGAGGTGGCCGTGCGGGTATTTGACCGCCCGGTGCGTCTGGGACGGCCGCGTCGCATCCCGCACCTGGCCGACGCCGCCTCCGGGCCCGCGTTCTGCGCCGCCGCGGGTGTCCTGCAGCGCGCCGCGTTCGGCCCGCGCGAGATCGGCCCCAAACGGCCTGGGGGGCCTTCCCGCCCGACGACGCCGGTCGATCCCGGCGCAAATGTGGTGGCCAAGGCAGCGGCTTGGCTGCGCGACAATCTCTAGGGCCGCGCTCGACAGATCGGCGACTCAGCTTATCCAGTTAACGCGAGTTTAAGAATGATGGTTGCTGAATCATTGCCATCGACACCGCGTCGGCGCCGGGTGGGGCGCGGGCGCCTCATGTAGTCAAGGCCAAGGTCGCGGGGATACGATGACGTTCAAGGTGTTTGCGCCACAGACCAAGGAGTTGAAGCCCCGGATCGTGGTCTTTGGGGTCGGCGGCGCCGGCGGCAACGCGGTCAACAACATGATTGAAGCCGGGCTGGAGGGCGTCGAGTTCGTCGTCGCCAACACAGATTCGCAACAACTGGCCTTCTCCAAGACTGATCGCCGAATTCAGCTGGGCGTGAACGTCACCCAGGGCCTGGGCGCCGGGGCCCATCCCGAGGTCGGCATGTCGGCCGCCGAGGAGTCGGCGCCCGAGATCGGCGAGCATCTGGACGGCGCGCACATGGTCTTCATCACCGCCGGCATGGGCGGTGGAACCGGCACCGGCGCCGGCCCGATCATCGCCAAGTGCGCGCGCGAGCGGGGCATCCTTACCGTGGGCGTGGTCACCAAGCCGTTCCACTTCGAGGGGCGGCACCGCATGCGCCTGGCCGACGCCGGCATCGCTGAACTGCAGCGCTATGTCGACACCCTGATCGTCATCCCCAACCAGAACCTGTTCCGCGTCGCCAACGAGCGCACAACTTTCGCCGAGGCGTTCGGGATGGCCGACCAAGTGCTGCACTCGGGAGTACGATCGATCACCGACCTGATGGTGCTTCCAGGCCTGATCAATCTGGATTTCGCCGACGTCCGCACCGTCATGACCGAGATGGGCAAGGCCATGATGGGCACCGGTGAGGCCGCTGGCGAGGGCCGCGCCCTTATGGCGGCCGAGAACGCGATCCAGAACCCGCTGCTCGATGAGGTCACCCTGAAGGGCGCCAAGGCGGTGCTGGTGAACATCACCGGCGGCCTCGACATGACCCTGCTGGAGGTCGACGAAGCGGCGAACGCCATATCCGGTCAGGTCGATCCGGAAGCGAACATCATTTTCGGGGCCGCATTTGATCCGACCCTCGAAGGCGTGGTGCGGGTCTCGGTCGTGGCGACCGGCATGGACGGCGCCTCGATCGCCGCGATCGAATCGTATCAGCAACGCCGCCGAGAGCCGGTCGGCGCGCGCTCGCCCGAAGCCCTAGTGGACAGCCTCGACCCGGTTGCCGAGCCGGTCGCCGCGGCGCCGATTCCTGTCGCCGCCCGCGAGGAGTTGGAACTGGCGGCCATGGCCGAGGCCGCGCCGCCGCGTGAGGATGCGCCGCCGATCCGGCAGCCCGGCTTCGCCTTCGCGGACACCGAACTGGCGTCACCGTCCTCCGCGCCGGTCATCAACCTCACGCCGGTGGCGCGGGTGGTGGAGCCTGCCGCCGAACAGGATGATGAGCCGCTGTTTCCGCCCGCGCGCTACGACGAGGAGCGCCGGCAGAAGGCCAGCTGGAGCCTCTTTGGTCGCCGGCGTCACGAGGCGGCCAGCGCCCCGCCGCCGGCCCGCTCGATCGGCGCGCCGCCTCCGCCCGAGGCCATCGACGAAGACGAGGCGGCCGAGCGGGAGGACCTGGAGATTCCATCCTTTCTACGCCGCCTGGCCAACTAAACAGTTCGAAACACGACGTGTGTTGCAGCGCGGTAGAGCGGCCCTAGCCTAGCGCGAGGGCTTGGTCGCGCGGAGCGGAACGCCAGTGTCGCCTTTTGTCCAACACACCCTCGCCAGGCCTGTTCAGTTCCAGGGAGTCGGACTGCATACCGGCGCGACCATCAATGTCACGATGGGTCCGGCGCCAATCGGGGCCGGCGTACGCTTCATGCGCTCCGACGTTTCCAGGACGGACCCACGGGTCGTCGCCCGCGGTGACGCGGTTTGTCAGACGCGCCTTGGCACGGTGATCGGCAACTCGGCCGGCGTCACGGTCGCCACGGTCGAGCATCTCATGGCCGCGTTGGCCGGCCTCCACGTCGACAATGTCGTTGTCGACCTCGATGGGCCGGAGGTTCCTATTCTCGACGGCTCGTGTGCGCCGTTCGTCGCCCTGATCGATCGGGCCGGCCGCCGGCAACAGGCGGCGCGCCGCCGTTATGTTGAGATCCTCGAGACTGTCGAGGTCACCGATTCGGGCAAGTCTGCGGCCCTCGTGCCGTCGGACGGCTTCGCGGTCGCGGTCGAGATCGACTTCGAGAGTGGCGCCATCGGCAGACAGAGGATCGATCTGGTTATCGACGAGGCTGCGTTTCGCACCGAACTCGCGTCATGCCGCACCTTCGGCTTCCGGCACGAGGTGGAGGCGCTGCGCGAGGCCGGCCTGGCGCGCGGCGGCTCGCTGGACAATGCGGTGGTGATTGACGGGGATACGGTGCTCAATCCGGAGGGTCTGCGCCGGGCCGACGAATTTGTGCGTCACAAGGCGCTCGACGCGATCGGCGACCTGCATCTACTCGGCGCGCCGATCCTGGGCCGCTACGAAGGTCGCCGGGCCGGTCACGGACTCAACAACGCCCTGGTACGGGCGCTGATCGAGCGGCCGGCGGCCTGGCGCTTCGCCACTCCGCCCAAAGAACGGATGCGCGCGGTCTGACCTTGGCCGACGCCGGCGGGCATTGGGCCCTCATCCTTCATGGCGGCGCGCACACGATTGGTTCGGCCGACCAAGAGCCTCACCGCCAGGGATGCCTCGCCGCGCTGGATATCGGCGCGAGACTGCTCTCGCGGGGCGCCGCCGCGCTCGACGTCACCGAGGCGGTCGTTCGCGCTCTGGAAAGCGATCCGACCTTCAACGCCGGGCGCGGAGCGGTCGCCAACTCGCAGGGCGAGATCGAACTCGACGCGGCGATCATGGAGGGCGAGGGCCTGGCCATCGGCGCCGTGGGGGCGATGCGCGGCTTTGCCCACCCGGTCTCGATTGCACGGCGCGTGATGGCGGCGCGGGCGAACCTTCTGGTCGGCCAGGGCGCCGAGGCCTTCGCCCGCGAGCATCGCGCCGAGCCTGCCGAACCGTCGCCAGCGTCTCCCTCCGGCGGTGGCGATACAGTCGGATGTGTTTGCCTGGACCTTGCCGGCCATATGGCCGCGGCGCTTTCCACGGGCGGCCTCGAGGGCAAGGCGCCCGGCCGGATCGGCGACGCGCCATTGCCCGGCTGCGGCTTCTACGTCGATGACACCATAGGCGGCGTCGCACTCTCGGGCGATGGCGAACACATCTGCCGGGTGTTGGTGGCCGCGCGGGTGATGCAGGCTCTGCCGAGCCTGGGCCCGGCGGCGGCCGCGCGGGCGGGCCTCGCCGCCATGGCCCGTGTCGGCGGTGAAGCGGGGGCTATAGTGCTCGATCGCGCCGGACGGTTCGGCTACGCGCACACCAGCCGCCACTTCGCCGTCGCCCTGGCCTCCGACCGCCTCGCCCCACGCGCGGCGCTCGAGGCGAGTGAGCTTGCCGGCGTCGATCTCTGATCCACGCCACGGGCCGCCGTGGCGATTGGCGCGCCGCGCACCCTGGTGTAGAACCGCGCTCGCTGGCGCGGGGCGCGCGCTCCCATGCTTCGAGGTACCTTGTCCGTGCTTGCCTATCCCAGGGGCCGATCCGCCATCGTCGCCGCCCTGATCGTCGCCCTTGCCATCGCCGGCTGCTCGACGTTCAAGAAGAAGAAGCCGACGCTGGCGTATGAGGAGCGGCCGGTGGAGCTGCTTTATTCCGTAGGCGCGGATCGGCTGGATCATCACCAGTGGAACGACGCGGTGAACTATTTCCGCGAGGTGGAGCGTCAGCATCCCTATTCGGAATGGTCGCGGCGCGCGATCCTGATGACCGCCTATGCTCACTACATGGCTAACGACTACGCCGACGCCATCGCCGACGCCGACCGCTTCATCGCCCTCTACCCAGGCAACGTGTCGACGCCCTACGCCTACTACATAAAATCGGTTTGCTTCTTCGAGGAAATCGTCGACGTGGGCCGCGACCAGGCGGCGACGCAGAACGCCCAGGCGACCATGGGCGAGGTGGTTAAGCGCTATCCCCATACCGAATATGCCGCCGACGCTCGGCTGAAGCTCGACATGGTCTCCGACCAGTTGGCCGGCAAGGAGATGACGGTGGGCCGTTTCTATCTGCGGGCCGGCAATCCGATCGCCGCCATCGGACGGTTCCGCAATGTGATCGACCATTTCCAGACGACGTCGCATACGCCCGAAGCGCTCTACCGCCTGGTCGAGGCCTATCTGGCTCTGGGTGTCGCGAGCGAGGCGGTGAAGAACGGGGCCGTGCTCGGCTACAACTATCCCGGCGACAGCTGGTATCGCGACGCCTACCGGCTCCTGACCTCAAGGGGCCTGCGACCGGCCGTGCCGCCAGCCGACTACCGCGGTCCGGGCCTGCCGGATCTGCTGCCGTTCGGCAAACACAAGGACACCACCGTCGCCCCGCCGGCGTTCGACGCGACGCGCCCTGACGCAACGACCGCCGCCGCCGCCCCGCTACCGGATCAAGCCAAGCCGAAGACCGCGAAGAAGGGCGACTTTCTGCACGACGTGCTGGGGCTTTGATCGGCGAGGATTCTCGGTCATCCTCGGTTCGATGCTGATCGGCCTGGGCATACGCGAAATAGTGCTGATCGAGAGCCTGGACCTTGCGTTCGGCCCTGGCCTCACGGTGCTGACCGGCGAGACCGGGGCCGGCAAGTCGATCATCCTGGACGCGCTCGGCCTGGCGACCGGCGGCCGGGGCGACGCCGGTCTGGTCCGGCGGGGCGCGGCCCAGGCCTCCGCGGTGGCCATTTTCGCCCCGTCCCCGGACCACGCCGCGTGGGCCTATCTCGACGACAAGGGACTGGCCCATGACCGCGACGAGGATCTGGTGCTGCGCAGGGTTCTCGGCGCCGACGGTCGCTCGCGCGCTTTCGTCAATGACCAGCCCACCGGTATCGGAGTGTTGCGCGATCTGGGGACGCTTCTGATCGAGACGCATGGCCAGAACGAGACCGTCGGCCTGCTCGACGCCCGCACCCATCGCTCCCTGCTGGACGCTTTCGGCGGTTGCGAAGGCGAGGCGCGCGGCTGCCTCGAAGCCTGGAGCGCCTGGCGCGCCACGCGCCAGACGCTTGAGCGCCTGCTGAACGAGCATCGCGAATCGCTGCGTACGACCGACGAACTGGCGGGCCGGTTGGCGGAACTGGATCGGCTGGCCTCGCGGCCGGGCGAGGAGGCCGCGCTGGCGGAGGAGCGGGCCATGCTCGGCGCGGCGGAAAAGGCGATCGCCGATATCGCCGCGGCGCGCGACGCCCTTGATGACGACGGCGTGGCGGGCCGCCTCGGCCAGGCCTTTCGGGCGCTCGGCCGCGCCCGCGAGCGCACGCTTCTGGCCGGAGTCAGCGCGGAGGCGAATGCGCCCCTTCGACTGCAGGTCGCGGTCGCGGCGGTCGATCGCGCCCTGATCGAGGTCGCGGAGGCCGCGGCCGCCATCGACGCCGCCGCCGAGGCTTTCGAGTTCGAGCCGGACCGTCTTGAAGCGGCCGAGACCCGCCTGTTCGCCCTGCGCGCCATGGCTCGCAAGCTCGACGTCGCCGTTGACGCCCTGCCAGAGGCGCGAGCCGGCATTGCCGCGCGCCTGCTGGCGGTCGAGGCGGTTGGCGAGGCATTGGCAGCGGCCGAGGCGGCGACCACGGCGGCCCGTTCCGCCTACGAGGTCGCCGCCGGCGCCCTGACCGCCGTCCGCCGCGCCGCCGGCGATCGCCTTACGCGCGCCGTACAGGCTGAGCTGGCGCCGCTGAAACTGGCCGGGGCGTGTTTCGCCGTCGCGATCGAAACGCTCGGCGATGATCGCGCCGGTCCCCTCGGCGTCGACCGGGTGGAATTCCAGATCGCCACCCTCGACGGGGCCCCCTTCGCAGCCCTGGGGGCCATCGCCTCTGGCGGCGAGCTCGCGCGTCTGGCCCTGGCGCTGAAGGCCGCCCTGGCCGGGCGAACTGCCTCGCCCCAGCCCCTGATGGTGTTCGACGAGGTGGACCAGGGCGTCGGCGGAGCGGTGGCCGACGCCGTGGGCCAGCGACTGGCGCGCCTCGCGGACACGGCTCAGGTCCTGGTCGTCACGCACAGCCCCCAGGTCGCCGCTCGCGCGAACGCGCATTGGCGTGTTCTCAAAACCGGTCGCGCTGGCCGCGAGGGCGCGCGCGTGGAAGCGTTGGGTCTGGCCGAGCGCGAGGAAGAAATTGCCCGCATGCTGTCGGGCGAGCATGTCACCGACGCCGCCCGCGCCGCCGCCCGGGCCCTGATGCATGCCTGAGCCGCCCGCGCCCGTCGAGGCGCTGACGGAAGGCGCCGCAGCCGCCGAACTCGAACGACTGGCCGCTGAAATCCTGAGCCATGACCGGCGCTATTTTCAGGACGATGCGCCGACGCTCTCCGACGCGGCCTACGATGAGCTGAAGCGCCGCAACGCCTTCATAGAGGCGCGTTTCCCCGATCTCGTCCGACCCGACTCGCCGTCACGCCGCCTCGGCGCCCCGCGCGCCGCGGCCTTCTCGCCGGTCACCCACGGCGTGCCGATGCTCTCTCTCGACAACGCTTTTTCCGACGCCGACGCGGCTGAGTTCGATGCTCGCGTGCGGCGCTTTCTGCGTCTGGGCGAAGAGGTGGTGACCTTTGTCGCCGAGCCCAAGATCGACGGGCTCTCGGCTTCGTTGCGTTACGAAGGCGGCGTCTTTGTCCGGGGCGGCACGCGCGGCGACGGCCAGGTCGGCGAGGACGTCACGCGCAACCTGATGACAATCGGGGAGATTCCCCACCGCCTCGCCGGCGCCGGCTGGCCCGAGGTGATCGAGGTGCGGGGCGAGGCTTATCTTGGCCACGCCGACTTCGCCGCTCTCAACGCCGCCGCCCTGGCCGCGGGGACACGCACCTACGCCAATCCGCGCAACGCCGCGGCCGGCTCCCTGCGCCAGATCGATCCGGCCGTCACCGCCGGTAGGCCGTTGCGGTTCTTCGCCTATGCCTGGGGACTGGTCTCCGCCCCTTTCGCCGACACCCAGTGGGAGGCGCTGAGCCGGCTACGGGACTGGGGATTCGAGGTCACGCCCCAGGCGGCGCGGGTCGAAGGCGTGGAAGGCCTCGCCGCCGCCTACGCAGAGATGGAGCGCCAGCGCCCGCACCTGGCGTTCGACATCGACGGCGTTGTTTACAAGGTCGACCGGCTCGATTGGCAGCGGCGTCTGGGCTTCGTCTCCCGTTCGCCCCGCTGGGCCACGGCGCGTAAGTTCCCAGCGCAGCGGGCGCGAACGGTGCTCGAGGCGATCGACCTGCAAGTCGGGCGCACCGGCGCGGTGACCCCGGTCGCACGCCTGACGCCGGTCACCGTGGGCGGCGTGGTGGTGGTCAACGCCACCCTGCACAACGCCGACGAGATAGCCCGCAAGGACCTGCGCATCGGAGACACTGTCGTCGTCCAGCGCGCCGGTGATGTGATCCCCCAGATCGTCGAGCGGGTGCTCGCGGAGCGGCTCGCGGACGCCCGCCCGTACGACTTTCCCTCTGTCTGCCCGTGCCCCCTGAGCACGCCCCTGGCGCGCGAGACCACGGCCACCGGGGCCGAGACCGTCGTGCGTCGGTGCACCGGCGAACTGGCCTGTCCGTTCCAGCGTATCGAGCATCTGCGCCATTTCGTCTCCCGCAAGGCGTTCGACATCGAGGGCCTGGGGATCAGGCAACTCACCGCGTTCTACGACGAAGGTCTCGTGCGCGAGCCGGCCGACATCTTTCGCCTTGCCAGGAATCACGAGGCGCTGGCGAGCCTGCGCGAGCGTGACGGCTATGGCGAGACCTCGATTGCCAATCTGGTCGCCGCCATCGACGCCCGGCGCGAGATCTCGCTGGAGCGGTTCATCAACGCTTTGGGCGTACGCCACGTGGGCGAATCCACCGCCCTGGTCATGGCGCGGGGCTATGGCGATGCGTCGAGCTTCCTCGCCGCCATGGACGGCGTCGCCGCCGGCGACGCCGAGGCCGCCGCCGAGCTGGACGCCCTGGACCAAGTGGGCGCCGCGGTCATCGGCGCATGCGCCGCCTTCTTCGCCGAGCCACACAACCGGGCCATGGTCGGGGCCCTCGCCGCCGAACTCACCATCGCCGACGCCGCCCGCGCGGCCGGCGACAGCCCGGTTTCCGGCAAGACAGTGGTCTTCACCGGCGCGCTCGAACGCCTCACCCGCGACGAGGCCAAGGCCCAGGCCGAGAGTCTGGGCGCGAAGGTCTCCTCGTCGGTGTCCCGCAAGACAGACATCGTCGTCGCCGGTCCCGGCGCCGGCTCCAAACTCAAGACAGCGGCCGAGCTGGGCCTGACCGTGATCACCGAAGACGACTGGCTCGCCCTGATTGGGGCGAGCCGTTGATTTCAAAGCGCGGCGCAGGCTTCGCGCAGCCACGCCGCAACGTCGGGCGGGACTTTGGGGCCGATTTCGGTCAGGACGCGAGCGTGGTAGGCGTCCAGCTGGGCGCGCTCCTCGGGGGTGAGCATGGAGACGTCCACCAGGCGCCGGTCGATGGGCGCGAGCGTCAGAGTCTCGAAGCCGAGCATCGGGCGCTCGCCGCCTTTGATCGCGGCGGCGGGCGTCACCACCTGCAGAGTCTCGATGCGGATGCCGTATTCGCCGGTCTTGTAGTAGCCGGGCTCGTTGGAGACGATCATTCCCGCCTCCAAAGCGACCGAACTAGGCAGCTTGGAGATTCGCTGCGGGCCCTCGTGAACGCCCAGGTACGAGCCGACGCCGTGGCCGGTGCCGTGGTCGTAGTCGAGGCCGGCCGACCACAGCGGCGCGCGCGCCAGGGCGTCGAGGGCCGACCCTGTCGTTCCAGCCGGAAAGCGCACCCGCGCCAGGGCCAGATGGCCCTTGAGCACCAGGGTGAAGCGCGCCCGCATCTCGGCGTTCGGCTCGCCGATGGCCAGGGTGCGGGTAACATCGGTGGTGCCATCCAGATACTGCGCGCCCGAGTCCACCAGTAGCAGCGAGCCGGCCGCCGTGCGCCGGTTGAGCCGTTTCGTTGGCCGATAGTGGACGATGGCCCCGTTGGCGCCGGCCCCCGCGATGGTGTCGAACGAGAGATCCTTCAGCGCCCCGGTCGCCTCGCGAAAGCTCTCCAGCTTGGCGACGATTCCCACCTCGTCGGGCAGGGCGGTCTGCGCCTCGGTCGCCACCCAGTGTAGGAACCGGGTCAGGGCGGCGCCGTCGCGGGCGTGAGCACGGCGGGCGCCCTCGATTTCGACCCCGTTCTTGCGCGCCCGGGGCAGGGCGCAGGGGTCCGGCGCCGCTACCGGCTCCGCGCCCGCCGCCGTCAGCGCCTCGAAATACCAGGACGAGGATTGGCCCGGGTCGATGGCCACCTTGAGCCCCGAAAGTTCCGCCAGGGCCGCGTCAAGATCGCCGGGCGCCTCCAACCGCACCTGGTTGCCGAGCCAGGCCGGCAGGCCTTCGCTCACCTTTGCCGGGTCCAGAAATAGGCGGGCGGAGCCGTCCTCGCCGAGGATCGCTTGGGCCAGCGGCAGAGGTGAGCGGATCACGTCGCCGCCCCGGATGTTGAACAACCAGGCGATCGAGGCCGGGGCGGTGATCACCGCCGCCGCCGCGCCCTGGGCGGTCAGGCTCGCGCCCACCCGGGCGCGCTTTGCGGCCGACTCCTCGCCGGCGTATTCAAGTGGATGGGGCACGACGGCCGCCGCCGGCTGCGCCGGCCGAGCCTCACCCCAGGCCTGGTCGAGCGGATTGACCGCCACCGGCGCAAGGGTCGCACCGGCCTGCTCGGCGGCGACACGCAGGCGGGCCAGGGCGTCGGGGCTGTGCAGGCGGGCGTCGTAGCCGATCGTCCATCCAGGTCGGGCCGCCTCGGCCAGATAGGCCGGCACACCGCCCTCGACCAGGTCGCGCACTTCGAACACGGCGGCGTCCACCTGGTCGCGCACCTGCAGGGCATAGCGACCGTCGACGAACACCGCGGCCGCCTCCTTGAGAATTACTGCCGCTCCAGCCGAGCCGGTGAAGCCGGTGGCCCAGGCCAGGCGGTCGTTCGCGGCCGGCAAATATTCGTTCTGGTGCTCGTCCTCGTGCGGGATCAGGAATCCATCCAGGCCCTGGCTCGCCATGGCGGCGCGGATCAGCGGCGCATGGCGCGGGCCGAACGAGGGATCGGTAGCTTCGTCGAAAGTCTGGCGCATGCGCCTATCTAGACCGGGCGACCCCCCTGCCGCCAGACCGGCGCAGCACCAGGGTGGCCCAGGCGTCGCGGCGCAGACGGCGCTCCAGCCGAAGGCCGCGCCCACGGTAGGCGGCCTGCACCACGCGCGCCTGGGCGTGCAGCAGACCTGAAAGGATCACTGTCCCGCTTGGCGCCAGCACGCCCGCGATCGGGCCGGCCAGGCGCACCAACGGCCGGGCGAGGATGTTGGCGAAGACGAGATCGTAGGGAGCGCCCCGCCGCGCCAGCGGATGAGCCAGATCGCCGGCATGGGCAAACCGGCTGGCGGCGCGGTTCACCCGCGCGTTATCGCGGGCGATCCGGACCGAGACGGGGTCGATATCCGTACCCACGCTCACCCGCGCGCCGGTGCGCGCCGCGGCTATGGCCAGCACGCCGGTCCCCGTCCCGACGTCCAGCACACGGCGGAAACGTCGACGCTTCAGCAATGCATCTAACGCCAGCAGGCAACCCACCGTTGTGCCGTGATGGCCGGTGCCGAAGGCCGCGCCGGCCTCGATACGCAGATTGACGGTTGAGAGCGGCGTGCGCACTCGATCGTGCATGCCGAAGATGAAGAACCGCCCGGCCCGCACCGGCGGCAGACCGGAGAGCGCCATGGCCAGCCAGTCGGCATCGGCCAGCGCCTCGGTCGCAACGGAAAGGGTCGGGAAGGCCGCCAGCCGCTCGCGCAGGCTCTCCGCTTCAGACGCTGAAACCGGGTAGGCGTCGATCCGCCAGACGCCGCGCGCCTCGTCTTCCTCGATGATCGAATAGGTCGCAGTCTCCAGGACCGGATCGCCGTCCAGCGCCCGCGCCGCCGCCTCCGCCTCGCCGCGCGGACCCCGCGCGACGATCTGCACCGCCTGTTCGCCCATGCCGCCCCCTCTAGCGCACCGCGCGTCGCGCAGCGAAGGTTCTTGCCACTCCGCGCTCAGCGGCTAAACGTCGACGCGCTCGAGACGTCCAAGGAAACCACCGCGCCATGGCCCTTCCGCCGATCTTGCGAGACCGCTTGCGACTGCCGGTGATCGCCTCGCCCCTGTTCATCGTCTCGGGCCCGGATCTCGTCATCGCCCAGTGCAAGGCGGGCGTCGTAGGCTCGTTCCCATCGCTGAACGCCCGCCCGCTCTCCCAACTCGACGAATGGCTGGCGCGCATCACCGAGGAGCTGGCCGCCTGGGACCGGGCCCATCCGGAGGCGCCCTCGGCCCCCTTCGCCGTCAACCAGATCGTGCATAAGACCAACAACCGGCTCTATGACGATGTCGAGCTGTGCGCCAAGTACAAGGTCCCGGTAGTCATCACTTCCCTGGGCGCGCGGGAGGATGTCAACGCCGCCGTGCACGGCTGGGGCGGCATCGTGATGCACGACGTTATCTCCAGCTTTTTCGCCCGCAAGGCGATCGAGAAGGGGGCTGACGGCCTGATCCCGGGTGCCGCGGGGGCAGGCGGCCACGCCAGCCGCCGGTCGCCCTTCGCCATGATCCAGGAACTGCGGGCCTGGTTCGACGGGCCCATCGCGCTCTCCGGCGCCATCGCCAACGGCGGCGCCATCCTGGCGGCCCAGGCCATGGGCGCGGATCTGGCCTATATCGGTTCGGCCTTCATCGCCACGCGCGAGGCCAACGCGACAGCCGGATACAAGGGCATGATCGTCGAGCGGGGCGGCGAGGACATCGTCTACACCAACCTCTTCACCGGCGTGCATGGCAACTATCTGCGCCCCAGCATCGAGGCAGCCGGACTGGATCCGGACAATCTGCCGCAATCGGACCCTTCGAAGATGAACTTCGGTTCAGGCGGCAATCAGGACGCCAAGGCCTGGCGCGACATCTGGGGCTGCGGACAGGGAATCGGCGTTGTCACCTCCATCCCCACCGCCGGCGAACTCGTGGCGCGGCTGGCGGCCGAATACGAAGCGGCCAAGGCCGGGCTCGCCGCGAAGACAAGCTTCACCGCCGGCGCTCCCCTGGCCTTCGCGGCGGAGTAGAACGCTCTAGGTGGTCCCGCTCAGACTGACTTCCGCGTCCTCGCAATCGAGCACCCGGGAGAGCAGGGTCCCGTGCTCGTCCCGGGGCGGGGCGCTGAACCGCAGGCCATTATCCGCGCGGGCGGCGTAGAGCCCGGGGAGATCCGGCGCGCCGAATCCGAGTTGCACCGTACCGGCCGGGTTATCGGCGGAGGCCGGGTGCAGGGCGAGCGTCACCTCGCCGGTATCGAACTCGCTCCAGAACGGGGAGGCGAAGCGGGGCGCAAGCCCCATCGTGTCGCGATAGAACGCCACCGCCTTGTCCATGTCGGCGACGAACTTGATAGCGTGAGTGAATTTGGCGTGCATGACGAAGTCCCACCTCCGATCCGGCCAGGTTAGCACGTCTCACACCGGCCGGGCGAGGGGTCGGTGGGCCTGGTCCGGATCAGACCAGCCGGCGGCGCGGCGCCACTCGATGGCGGCCGTTGCGGCGGCGTCGAGATTTCGGGCGCGTTCGAGGCAAAGCCGCGCCAGGGCCGGCGTCGCGGCGGCGCCAGGGTGTTCGGCCTCGCGCCGGTAGAAGGCGGCGACGCGGCGAGCGGCGGCAAGGCTCAAAGCGCCGTGGTCGGCGATCACGGCCCCGCCGATGTGGCGGAACGGCGCTCCGTTCAAGCCGCCCTCGCCAGATCGAGGGCGGCGGAGAGCACGCGCCAGGGGTCCGGCGCCAGGGCCTCGTCGAAAACCGTCTCGAGAACCAGAGCGGCGGCGCGGCTGGGGTCGAACGGCGCAATACCACTGGTCTCGATTGTCGCCATCGCCGCTCCCCAATCATTGACGTCGCGCCAGACGCGGCGGGCCAGGGCGTCCAGGGCATCGATTTCCTCGCCCGCGATCAGGCCGCCGCACTCCACATCCGCGATGCGGGCACGGGTGAGTTCCCCTGCGAAGGCGTCGAATGCGCTCAGGCGGGCGGCGCGATGATCGGGGGAATGCATCAAGCGAGCTCTCTTTTAGTCGAGCCATATGATTACAATATGCAATTAAAAAGTCAATCCGTGGGATTGCATTTAAATGGACTATCCCGACTGACCGCTCGCCGCGGTCTTGTGATTCGCGGCATTCCGCCGCAATAGCCTCGGCCATGCCGGCCGCGCCATTCTCCGCCCCAGCGCTCGTGCCTGGGACTTCGCCCGGGCCCCTCGTATTGTTTCTCGCCTTTCTGGGAGTGGCCGTGCAAAGCTTTGGTGGGGTTTTGCCGTTCGCCCGGCGCATGCTGGTCGATCGGCGCGGCTGGCTGAGCGCGGCGGAATTCGATGAGACCCTGGCGCTCTGCCAGTCCCTGCCCGGGCCGAATATCGTCAACCTCTCGACCGTTGTCGGCTGGCGCTTCGCCGGCGCGGGCGGCGCTGCTGCGGCGGTGCTCGGGTTGATGGGCGCGCCGGTGGCGATCGTGCTGGTGCTGGCCGAGCTCTACGGTCGCTACGGCGCGGTTGGCCGTGCGCCGGCGGCCATCGGCGGCCTGGGCGCGGCGGCGGCCGGGCTGGTGGCCGCCACGGCGGCCAGGATGGCCCTCCCGTTGATGCGTCGGCGGCCGGTGACGGCCTCGCTCTTCATCGCCGCGGCGTTCGCCTTGATCGGCGTCGCGCGCCTGCCGCTCATCTGGGTGATGCCGGTGCTGGCGCCCCTGGCCGTGGCCGTGGCCTGGCGTCGGCGGACGTGAAGAGCGCGGGCGTGCTCGGAGCTCTGGCGGCGCAGTTCGCCATGCTCTCGCTGCTGGCGTTCGGCGGCGCCAACGCGGTGGCCCCGGAAATGCAGCGCCAGGCCGTTGCGGTGCATCACTGGATGAGCGGTCGCGATTTCGCCGCTCTGTTCGCCATCGCCCAGGCCGCTCCCGGGCCCAATGTGATGATCTCCACCCTGGTCGGCTGGAAGGCCGCCGGCGTGCCGGGCGCCCTGGCAGCCACTTTGGCCATGTGCCTACCCTCCTGCCTGCTCACCCTGGCCGTGTTCCATCTCTGGGATCGCCATCGCGAAGCGCCGTGGCGCGCCGCCGTGGCTCAGGGTCTGGCGCCGGTGAGCGTCGGGCTGGTGTTCGCCAGCGCCTGGCTGCTGATGCGCGCCGCCGATCTGGACTGGCGTCTGGTGCTAGTGACGGCGGCCACGGCAGGCGTGGCTTTCTTCACCAAGCTCAATCCGCTTTGGTGCCTTGCCGCGGCGGCCGGCCTGGGCCTCGCCGGCCTGCTGCCCGGAGCGGGGTGACGGTGGGGGCGACCGGTTCGGCCGGAGGCTTGAGGCGGAAAGCCTTGAGCACCTCGCGCGCCTGGTCGCGGCGGTCTTCGGGAATATCGACCCAGATCTCCAGGATGTCGCTGTCGAGATCGTTGGGGTCGGTATCGAACAGGTGGCCGGGCTTCATGCGCAGCACCGGGGCAATCCTGTGGGCCCATTTGTCGGACAGTCGCCGCTCGCCCGCCTCGATCAGGCTGATCACCGCGCCTGTGGTGCCGATGGCCTCGGCCAGCTTTGACTGGGTCATGCGGCGGTGCTCGCGCCACGCCTTCAGGTAATTTCGCTCCGGATTCTGGGGCATGACGCAGTATGCAAATCATGGCCCCGCTTGTCGTCAGGCAGAATGCAAAAATCAGCGCTTGCCACGCGATTTGCGTAATGCAATTGTTTTGGCATGTCCCGACACCCTACTCCGCCTTGCCCCCGCCAGCCTCGGCCCTGGCTCGAACGCAGAAGAGGCCAGTGCGCCTTTCCTGTCGACGGCGAGGGCCGCAACACGCGCTCGTGCTGCGAGCCGTGCGCCGGCGGCGCCTATTGCGAGGGGCATCGCTTGCTGATGCATAGCGCTCCGGCGCCCACTCTGGAGACCCTGGAGCGGGACTTGCGGGCGAGGGGCGTCTGACATGGCCCGTAAACGCGGGAGGGCCCGCCCCACGGACCCGCTGGAGATCGCCCGCCGCCGGGCCGCGGAGCGTCAGAAGGCGCGCGAACCAGCCGCCTGGGGCCTCGACGTCGTCGCCCTGGCCCTGCCGGCCAACGCCGACGTCGAACGGCGGGCCGATCTGGCCGGCCGCGTCGCCCGCGCCCGACGCGCGGACGTGTTCGATCTGCTGCTGGCCCGCGGCCGCCTGGGCCAGGGCGCGCACGACGCGGTGCGTCGGCTGCAGGACGACGTCGCATTGCTGCATCGCGGCCCCGCGGGCGTCGGCGCCTATGCGCCGCGCGTCGATCAATCGTTCGGAGGCGAAAGCGTCGGCGACGCTCGCTTGCGCGCCGGCGAGCGCGTCCACGCCGTCCTCGGCCTGGCAGGACCTGCCAGCGCCCGCCTGCTCCAGGCCCTGTGCGAGCCGGCGCTCGCGCTGGGCCAAGCTGGTTACTGGCGCGAGATCGTTGTGCGAGAAACCGGCGAGCGCCTCGCCGACGCCCAGGGCGCCATCCTGCGGGCGGCCTGCGAAAACCTCGCCGGCGCCTACGCCCTGATCGACCGGACCCGTCGCCGCACGGCCTAGCCGCGGACCTTCGATCGGGTGAGGAAGCGGCGTTCGCGGCCGTTGTCGAGGGAGAACATGCCGCCCCGGCCCGGCACCGCGTCCAGGATCAGGTCGGACCCGGCCCACGCGGCGCCTTGTTCGGCCCCGATCCAGACAACGGCGCCGTCGATCTCGCCCAGGCGCAGGTCGCGGTCGCCGACGATGAAGTCGCCCACCGGGTAGCACATCGGCGAGGATCCGTCACAGCAGCCTCCGCTCTGGTGGAACAGCACTGGGCCGTGATCGGCGACGATCTCGGCCAGCAGCCCCCGCGCCGCCGGCGTGGCCGAGACCCTGGGGGGCCGGCTCAGAAGAATCCCAACTTGTCGGGGCTGTAGCTGACCAGGATGTTCTTGGTCTGCTGGTAGTGGTCCAGCATCATCTTGTGGTTCTCGCGGCCGATGCCCGACTGCTTGTAGCCGCCGAAAGCCGCGTGGGCAGGATAGGCGTGGTAGCAATTGGTCCATACTCGCCCGGCCTGGATGCCGCGGCCCATGCGATAGGCGCGGTTCGCATCTCGGGTCCACACCCCCGCGCCCAGGCCATAGAGGGTGTCGTTGGCGATCTCGAGCGCCTCCGCGTCGGTCCTGAAGCTGGTGACCGAGACCACCGGCCCGAAGATCTCCTCCTGGAACACGCGCATTTTGTTGTGGCCGGCGAGAATGGTGGGTTCGACATAGTAGCCGCCGGCCAGATCGCCAGGAAGGGCGGCGCGAACGCCGCCGGTCAGCACCTTGGCCCCTTCCTGCCGGCCGATGTCGAGATAGGAGAGGATCTTGTCCATCTGTTCGCTCGAGGCCTGGGCCCCGATCATGGTGCCGGGATCGAGCGGATCGCCCTGAACGATCGCCTTCACCCGCGCCACCGCCTTTTCCATGAACGCATCGTAGATATCCGCGTGCACGAGGGCGCGGCTCGGGCAGGTGCACACCTCACCCTGGTTGAGGGCGAACATCGCGAAGCCCTCCAGCGCCTTGTCGAGGTAGGCGTCGTCGGCGGCCATCACGTCGGCGAAGAAGATGTTGGGCGATTTGCCGCCCAGCTCCAGGGTCACCGGAATCAGGTTCTGGCTGGCGTACTGGCTGATCAGCCGACCGGTCGTGGTCTCGCCGGTGAAGGCGATCTTGGCGATCCGGTGCGAGGAGGCCAGGGGCTTGCCGGCCTCCAGACCAAAGCCGCTGACGATGTTCAGCACACCCGGCGGCAACAGGTCGCCGACCAGATCGATCCACGCCAGGATCGAGGCCGGCGTCTGCTCGGCGGGTTTGAGCACCACGCAGTTGCCGGCCGCCAGCGCCGGCGCCAGCTTCCAGATCGCCATCAGCAGCGGGAAGTTCCAGGGGATGATCTGGCCCACGACGCCCAGCGGCTCGTGGAAATGATAAGCGACGGTGTCCTTGTCGATTTCTGAAATGCCGCCTTCCTGGGCGCGGATGCAGCCGGCGAAGTAACGCAGGTGATCGATCGCCAGCGGCAGGTCGGCTGCGGTGGTCTCGCGGATCGGCTTGCCGTTGTCCCACGTCTCGGCCTCGGCCAGGAGGGCCAAGTTGTCTTCCATGCGTTGGGCCATCGCGTTGAGGATCATGGCCCGCTGGGCGACGCTGGTCTCGCCCCAGGCGACCTTGGCGGCATGGGCGGCGTCCAGCGCCAGCTCGATGTCGCCGGCGTCGGAACGCGCCACCTCGCACAGAATCTCGCCGTTAACCGGCGAGGGATTCTCGAAATAGCGGCCGCCGGCGGGCGGCGTCCAGGCGCCGCCGATAAAGTTGTCGTACCGCGCCTTGAAGCGCGGCTTGGCGGTGCGGATGAAGGCGGGCTTGGTCATGGCGGCGATCTCCTCGGGCAGGTCTCGCCCCCCGCGCCCGGCCTGCTTCGAGACCGTCGCGCCTCTGCATGAGGCCCCAACGGCCGGCAGGTTTCAAGTGTGGACCCGCGGCTTCGTCCGAAGCCAGCCCCCGATTGCACGGCCCCCTGCCGCCGGGGTAAGGGTGAGACATGCCACGGCGTCATCACAGCAAGGTCCGGCGCGTCCTCGCGCCGGTGTGACGGGCATGGACATGCTGGTCATCGCCGAGCCGCCGGCGCCGGGCGCGGCGCTCACCCTGGACCGGCTGGTGATCGAGCGCGGTCTGGCGCCGGCCGAGACCCTTGCGCGGGCGGCCCTGGTGCAGGCCGAGACCGGCGAGCCGCTGGATACGGTGCTGACCCGCCTGGGCCTTGTCTCCGAACAGGCTCTGGCCAAGGCGATCGCCGAGGCGGCGGGCCTGCGCATCGCCACCGCCGCCGACTTTCCGGCAGAGCCGCTGGCCGCCGACCGGCTCTCGCCGCGCTTCCTGCGCGACATTCGCGCCCTGCCGCTGCGCGAGACCGAGGTGGCGGTCGAGGTGGCGTTCGTCGATCCGTTGCGGGCGTTCGATCGCCACGCTATAGCCTTCGCCCTCGACCGGCCGGTCGTGCCCCTGGTGGCGCGCTCGGGCGACATGGAGGCGGCGCTCGATCGGCTCTATCCGGCGATCATCGCTGCCGGCGAGGCGGGAGAAGCCGACGAAGGCGACGTGGAGCGGCTCAAGGACCTCTCCAGCGACGCGCCGGTCGTGCGGGCGGTCAATGCACTGATCGGTCGGGCGGCCGAGGCGCACGCCTCCGACATCCATATCGAGCCTACCGAGGACGCCTTGAAGATCCGGCTGCGCATCGACGGGGCCCTGCGGGAAGAGGATCCGCTGCCGCCGCATCTGAAGGCGGCGTTCGTCTCCCGCATCAAGGTTATGGCCGGCCTCAATATCGCCGAACGGCGCCTGCCGCAGGACGGGCGCCTGCGCCTGGCTGTCCGCGGCCACGACATCGACCTGCGCGTGGCTACCGCGCCCACGATCCACGGCGAGAGCGTGGTGCTGCGTATCCTCGACCGGTCCAATCTGGCGCTGGATTTCGAGAGCCTGGGTTTCGAGGGCGACAGCCTGGCGCGATATCTGCGCGTTCTTCGCCAGCCGCACGGGATCGTGCTGGTGACCGGCCCGACCGGCAGCGGCAAGACCACCACCCTCTATGCGTCGCTGGCGGTGATGAACACCGCCGACCGCAAGATCCTGACCATCGAGGATCCGATCGAATATCGTCTGGCGGGCATCAACCAGACGCAGGTCAGCCCCACCATCGGCCTCACCTTCGCCACCGCCCTGCGCTCGTTCCTGCGCCAGGATCCGGACGTGATGATGGTGGGCGAAGTGCGCGACCTGGAGACGGCGCAGGTTTCGATCCAGGCGGCCCTGACCGGCCACACCATCCTCTCCACTCTGCACACCAACAGCGCCGCGGCGGCGGTGACCCGCCTGCTGGACATGGGCGTCGAGCCGTTCCTGATCACCTCTACCTTGAACGCGGTGCTGGCCCAGCGGCTCGTGCGGCGGCTGTGCGCCCAGTGCCGGGAGCGGTTCGAGCCGGCACCCGAGACCCTCGAGGCTCTGGGCGTCGAGCCGGCCGGGTTCGACCATCTGTGGCGGCCGGTCGGCTGCGGGGCGTGCGGCGGCAGCGGCTATCGCGGCCGCATCGCGGTGTTGGAACTGCTGGTGATGGACGCCGAGATCGAACGGCTGGTGCTAGCCAGGGGCGAGGCGCGTGACATACAGGCGGCGGCCGGCATGCGCACCATGTTGGAGGATGGCCTCGTCAAGGCGCGGGCCGGCCTGACGACCCTGGACGAAGTGCTGCGCGTAACCCGGGAAGGCTGACGGCGGTGACCACCTTTCGCTATCGCGCCGCCACGCCCGCCGGCACGGTGCGCTCCGGTGCGCTGGAGGGGACCTCCCGCGAAGACGTGATTGCCCAGCTCCGGCGTCTGGGCCTGCTGCCGATCGAGACCACGGAGGCCGCCGGCACGGCGGCGCCCGGGGACAGGCTCAAGGCCAACGGCGCCGCGCGCCAGGCGATGATCAACGCGGTGGGCGAGCTGGCGGTGCTGCTCGATGCCGGTCTGGCCCTCGACCGAGCGCTTTCGGTGTGCGTCGACAATATTCTCAATTCAGGCGTCAAGGCGGTGTTCGCCAAGCTGCACGCCAGGGTCAAGGAAGGCGCGCCGCTGTCGCGCGCGGTGAACGAAACCCGAGGCCTGTTTCCGCCTATGGCTTCGGCCATGTGCGAGGCCGGCGAGGCCGACGGGCGACTGGGCGCGGCCCTGGGCCGACTGGCCGAAAGCCTCGACCGGGCCGAGGCGCTGCGCCAGACGGTGGTCTCCGCGCTGGTCTATCCGGCCATGCTGCTGGTGGTGGCGACCAGTGTGATCCTGGTGATGATGCTGGTGGTGGTGCCGCAGTTCGAGGGCCTTTTCTCCGGCTCCCAGGCCAAGCTGCCGCTGGCTACGCGCTTGGTCATGGGGGCGAGCGAGGGGGTGCGTTCCTACGGCCTCGTCGGCGTTGGACTGATCGTCGCCGCGGTGTTCGGCGTTCGCCAATGGCTGCGGCGGCCGGCGGCCCGGGCGGGGTTCGACCGCTTCATCCTGGGCGTGCCGCAGATCGGGCCCCTGGTGGCTGACGCCCAGACGGCGGCCTTCGCCCGCACCCTGGGAAGCCTCGTCGATGGCGGCGTCGCCCTGCCTACCGCGCTGGACATCGCCCGGCGCAGCGTCTCCAACACCCATATGTCCGCGGCCATCGCCAAGGTGGTGTCTGGGCTGAAGGAGGGTGGAGGCCTGTCCGGCCCGCTCGCGGCGAGCGGCGTATTTCCCCCGATGGCCTTGAGTTTCCTGCGCACCGGCGAGGAAACCGCGCAGCTGGGCCGCATGCTGGGGCGGCTGGCCGACGTGCTCGACCGCGCGGTGCGCTCGACGATCCAGCGCCTGATCGGCATACTCACCCCGGCGATCACGGTATTCATGGGCGCGATCGTCGCCACCGTGATCGCCTCGATCATGTCGGCTATACTCGG
Source organism: Caulobacterales bacterium (assembly GCA_038226475.1). Classification (GTDB taxonomy): domain Bacteria; phylum Pseudomonadota; class Alphaproteobacteria; order Caulobacterales; family Caulobacteraceae; genus Acaudatibacter. The sequence goes on from JBBRQK010000013.1 coordinate 81,690, forward strand.
CTTCAACGATCTGGCGCTCGCACCATGAATCTCCTCCCCAAAGGCCGGCCGTTCGCGCGGCGCCCCCTCCGCGGTGACGAGGGCTTCACCCTGCTGGAAATGCTGGTGGTCCTGGCGATCATGGGCCTTCTGGCCGCGATCATCGCCCCGCAGGTGCTGAAATATCTCGGCAGCTCGCGCACCCAGACCGCCAAGGTGCAGATCGGCAATGTCGTCGCGGCGCTGGAGCTCTATCGCCTCGACGTCGGCCGCTATCCGACGCAGGAGGAGGGGCTGAACGCGGTGATCACGGCCCCGCCCACGGCGCCCGGCTGGAACGGGCCCTATCTGCAGAAGCCCTCGGCGCTGATGGATCCCTGGGCCCAGCCCTATCTCTACAAGAGCCCCGGCAAGCACGGCGAGATCGACGTCTACACGCTGGGCTCCGACAAGGCCGAGGGCGGCGGCGGCGAGGCGGCCGATGTCGGCAACTGGTAATGGGCCCGACGCGGGCACCACCCTGATCGAGGCGTTGGTGGTTGTGGCCATCACCAGCCTGGTGACCCTGATCGGATTTCCGCGTCTGCAGCAGAGCCTGAGGATCCTGTCCCAGCGCCAGACCGCCGCGGTCGTGGCCGCCCGGCTGCGCGAGGCGCGGGCCGATGCGATGAGCGCTGACCGCGCGCGCGCCTTCGTCGTGGGCGCCGATGGCCGGGGTTTTGCCGCCACCGGACGCGGCTTCGCGCGCACGCCGCCCGGCGTGGAGCTGAGCGCTCCGACCGGCCGGGCCATCGTGTTTTTCGGCGATGGTTCGTCGAACGGCGGAGCAGTGTGGGTGAGCGCCGGGCGACGGAGCACGCCGATCATCGTCGCCCCGGCCACCGGCGCGGTCGGTGGCGCGTGAGACAGCGCGTGCGCCAGGCGAACGACGCCGGCGCCATCTTCGTCGAGTCGCTGATCGCGGCGGCGATCGTCGCCATGGCCCTGGCCGGAGCGTTCCAGGTGATCGCCGACAGCGCCAGCCGCGCGCGCAAGGCGGAGGTGCACCGCTCGGCCTTGATGATCGCCCAGTCCGAGCTGGCCGCGGTGGGGGCCGACATCCCGCTGGAGGGGGGCCAGAGCGACGGCGTGGTCGGAAACCTCGTCTGGCAGGTGAACGTCACGCCGTACACCGCCGAGGGCGAAGCGAATTCGGCCGGAGCGCTGTGGAAGGTGGAGGTTTCGGTCCGCCCGCGCGCCGGCGGACAGAGCCTGGTGACCCTCGCCACCCTGCGGCTCGGCCCCGGGGTCTGACCACATGACGGCCGAAACGAAAAGGGCGGGCGACGCGGGGTTCGCGCTCGTGGAGGCGCTGGCGAGCCTCCTGATCGTCGGCATGATCAGCCTGCTGTTGATGCAGGGTCTGGATACCGGCCGACGGGTGTGGGAGCGCATCGACACCCGCTCGGCGGCCGGCGAGGCGGTGGACGGGGCCCAGGGCGCCCTGCGCGATCGCATCGAACAAACCTTCCTGGCCACCCTTTACGATCAGAACCCGCCGTATGTGGACATCGACGGCCAGGCGGGGTCGCTGCAGTTCCTGGCCCCGCCTCCGCAGGCGGGCCGCCCGGCGCCGTTGCGCCGCTACCGCCTGGGCCTGACCACGGCGGACGATCTGCTGCTCTCCTCGGTCAGCGACGTGGCGTCCGAGGGAAGCGCGGTGGTGACCAATCAGGTGCTGCTGCATCGCGTCCGAGCGCTGGATATCGCCTACTTCGGGCCCGGATCCGACCACATCCGGCGCTGGCGGCAAAGCTGGCAGGCCCAGCCCGACGCGCCCGAGCTGGTGCGGGTGCGTGTGACTTTCGATCCGGGCGACCCGCGCGCCTGGCCCGACCTCATTATCCGACCCCGGGCGACGATCGACGCTGGCTGCACGCTCAATTTCACCAATGGCCGCTGCAAGGGCCGGCTTTGACCCTTCAGGAACTGCTCAATTCGGAAATGAGCCTGCAGTCGCTGGCGGCCCTGGCGCGCCAGGGCTTCGCCTGGTGGACCGACGAGCTCGCGGGCCTGCTGCCGCCGGCTTGGCAGACGCGGATATCATCCGGCCCCAGGCGTCTGGCAGAACGCCAGCCAAGCGGCGGCTGGCGCTTCTGGCGTGACGGCCGTCTGCTGGCCGGAGACACGCCCCACAGCATCGGACGAGGGCCGGTGGGCCTGCTGCTGGCGCCCGCCGAGGTGCTGGTGCGCGAGATCATCGTGCCCGCCATGCCGGCCGCCGATGTGCGGCGGATGGTGAGCCTCGATATCGACCGTCTCTCGCCGCTCAACCCCGAGCTGATCCACCACGACCTCGAGCTGGGCGAGAGGGACTCCGTGGACGGGCGCCGAACGGTGACTCTCGCCGTCGTGCCCCGCGCCGCGGCGGCGCGGGCCCTGGAGGCCGCCGCCGCCGCGGGGCTCACCCTGGCCAGCCTCGGCGTGCGGCAGGGTGAGGCGGATGAAGCGTCGTCGCGCTTCGACTTCCTGCCGGCGGCCCTGGCCGCGGCCGGTCAGCCGGCGGCGAGCCGCGCCGTCGCCTGGTTGTGGGGCGGCGTCGCGGCCCTGCTGGTGCTGAACCTGGCGGTGTTGGTGGGCCGCGACATGGCCGATGTCGCCGATCTGCGCGCCGCGGTGGACGGCCAGCGGCCGGCGGTCTCGGCGGCCCTGCGGCTGCGCGCCCGGGTCGACAGCGAGGAGCGCCGGCGCGGCGAGCTGGTGGCGGAGGGCCAACGGACGGAGCCGCTGCGCATGCTGAACGCCCTTACCGAGGCGACGCCGCCAGGGGCCTGGGTCCAGCGTCTGGAATGGAACGGCCAGGCTCTTAGGGTGACCGGCTACAAGAGCGGCGACCTCGACATGGCGGCCGCCATCCGCGGCTCGGGCGCCTTTTCCAACCCCCGCTCCGCTGGGGCCGAGGCGGCGGCGCGCGCCCTGGGCGGCGTGCCGTTCGACATCACCGCCGACGCCCGGCCGCGGCCGCGCCCATGAGGCCGCTCAGCCCGCGCGAACGGCGACTGGTGGCCCTGGGAGTGCTGGTGGGCCTGGTCGGGATCGTCTGGCTGGCGATCATCGGACCGCTGGTGGGCGGGTTCGCCAGCCGCGCCGCAGAGCGCGAGGAGTTGCGCGCCACCTATCAGCGCAACACGCGGATGATGGCCGCCTTGCCGGTGTGGCGCGCCGTCGCCGAGACCCAGCGCCGCTCGGCGCCCCGGTTCGCGATGAGCGCGCCTAGCGAGAGCCTGGCGGGGGAGGCCCTGAAGGAGCGTCTGCGGAAACTCTCCACCGACGAAGGCTTCGCCATCACCGGGGTGCAGGACCTGCAGGCCGATGCGCCGCGCGGCCGGGTGCGCCTGCGCGCCGACATCGCTCTGAACTTGACGCAATTGTGTGAAATGCTGAGACGCCTGGAAACCGAGGGCCCCTATGTCGTTGTCGACTACCTTTCGATTTCCGCGGATCGGGCGTTCGCCAGCGGCCATTCCGCCCCCATGGACGTCAGACTCGAGCTCTCCGCGGCTTGGCGCCCGGACGCTGGGCGAGCGTCCTGAACTTGGGCCGCTCCTCGCCTGCGTCGCCCTGGTGCTGACCCTGGGCCTTCAGCTGATTTTGCCCTACAGCGGGCCGCCCGCCGACGGGGCCTCGCTCGCCGTGCGCCGGCCAAGGCCGATCGCGCCGCCGCTGCTTCCGGAGTATGCCGCTATCCTGCACGCGCCCGTGTTCGCGCCCGACCGGCGTCCAGGCGAAATCGCGACCGCCCAGGCGGCGGGCGCCGGAGGCGGCGTGCTGGCGGGCTATGCGGCCCTGGGATCGGCCAGCGGCGGGGCGGCGGCCACCGGCGTGCTGTCGGCGCCCGGCGGAACGACCAAGACGGTGCGCCGGGGCGAAGCGCTCGAAGGCTGGCGGCTGGTGGGTGTCGAGCGGACCAAGCTCACCTTCCGGCGCGGCGCAGAGACGCGGGTTCTGGTGATCGGCGCCCCGGCGGCGGTGCTGGGCGCCGCGGCGCCCACCGCCGGCGCGGCGCCCGAGGCGACCCAATGAGGTCGACACGGCAGCTGGCGATCAGCGCGCTCTTTATGTTCGTCTTGGCGCCGGCCGGCGCGTTCGGCCAGACCGACACCACGCCATCGTCGCTCGACGACCGCTCTTTGCGCACCACGATTCTGCCGGGCGTGGCGCCGGTGCGGCCCGCGCCGCCAGGCGCCGTCCGGTCTTTGCCGGGCGGGGATGTCAGCCTCAATTTCCCGGGCGTGGACGTGAAAGCCGTGGCCAAGGCGATCCTGGGCGACACCCTAGGGTTGCCGTTCGCGGTCGACGCGGCTGTTCAGGGCCCGGTCACGGTGCAAACCGCCCGGCCGATCCGTCGCGCCGACGTGCTGACCTTCTTCGAGCAGGCGCTGACCGGGGCCAATCTGGTGCTGGCCGAACGCGCGGGGGTCTACACCGTGCTGCCGGCGGCGACAGCGAGGGGCGAGGCGCCGGTGGTCGGCCCAAACGACGGCGGCTTCGGCAACGAGACCATCGCGCTCAAATTCGTCAACGCCGAGGAACTGCGCAAGCTTCTCGACCCGCTGGTTCCCAACGCCATCTCGATCGCCGATCCGGCGCGCGGCGTGCTGGTGGTGTCGGGCAACAGCGTGCAGCGCCGGGCGTTGCGCGAACTGGTGGCGCAGTTCGACGTCGACTGGCTGCGTGGCATGAGCTTCGCCCTGTTCACTCCCCAGCGCACAGACGCGCGCCTGATCGCGCCGGAGCTGGACAAGCTGCTGAACGCCCCCGGGTCGCAGTCGGCCGGGCTCGTGCGGCTGATCGCCATGGACCGGCTGAACGGCATCCTCGCCATCACCGCCCAGCCGCAATATCTCGACGACGCCCGCCGGTTCGTGGAAATCCTCGACCGCGAAGGCGAAGGCGCCGAACGGCGCATGTTCATCTACCGGGTGCAGAACGGCCGCGCCTCGGACCTCGCCAAGGTGCTGGACGGCGCCTTTGGCATCGCCGCGCCGCGCGGCTCGACCACCGACACCGATCCGACGGCGCTCAACGACATCAGCTCGCCCTCGCCGCGGACCAACCCGGTGACGGGCCTGCCCGGCGTTCTTAACGCCGCGGCCGGCGCTGTGGCTCGCTCGGTCAACGCGCCGGCGGTGAGCGACGCACCCCGCCTGACGAGCGCGGGCGATTCGGCGGGCGGCGGCACGGGCGGGGGCGGCGGATCGGACGCCTCAGGGGCCATCACGATCACCGCCGACGAGGCCAACAATGCGATCGTGGTGTTCTCCACGCCGCGCAACTACGCCCTGATCGAGGACGCCCTGCGCAAGCTCGACATCCCGCCGTTGCAGGTGTTCATCGACGCCTCGATCAGCGAGGTGACGCTCAATCACAAGCTGCAGTACGGCATTCAGTGGTCGTTCTCGTCGGGCCTAAACAGCGCCGCCCTGACTCAGGCCGGACCGGGAGGGGTGGCCAACAGCACCCCGCAGCAGAACTTTCCGGGCTTTTCGTATCTGTACTCAGGGATCAACGCGAGGGCGACGCTCAACGCCCTGGCCACGGTGACCGACGTCCACGTGCTTTCGGCGCCCAAGCTGATGGTGCTCAACAATCACACCGCGACCATCCAGGTCGGCGACCAGGTGCCGGTCTCCACCGGCTCGGCGGTCAGCGTCATCAACGACCAGGCCCCGATCGTCAATTCGATCGAGTACCGCGACACCGGCATCATCCTGAAGGTGACCCCCCGCGTGAACACCGGCGGCCTCGTGCTGCTGGATATCGCCCAGGAGGTGAGCGATGTCACCAATCCGACGAGCAGCAGCGCCATCCAGTCGCCGACCATCCAGCAGCGCAAGATCTCCACCTCCGTGGCGGTGCAGGACGGAGAAACGGTGGCCTTGGGCGGCCTGATCAAGAACGAGGTCCAGAAGGGCCGTTCGACCGTGCCGCTGCTGGGCGATATCCCGATCCTGGGCCACCTGTTCGGCGACACCACGGGCGGGCTGATTCGCACCGAGCTGGTGGTGCTCCTGACGCCGCGCGTCGTGCGCACGCCGGTGGACGCGCGGGCGGTGACCGAGGAGCTGAAGGAGAAGATCCAGCTGGCCGCCCCGCCGCCGCCGCCGAAACCCGAGCGCCGGCGCCGATGAGGCGCGACGGCGACGCGGGCTATGCCCTGGTCGCGGCGGTGACCGCCGTCGCCCTGTTCGCCTATGTCGCCTTCGAGGTTCTCGCGGCCGACCAGGGGGCCGTGGCCTCGGTTACCGGCCGCGCGCGCCAGGCGCGCCTGGCCGCCGCCGCCGACGCCGGGTTAATGATCGCGGTGCACGATCTGGCGACGGAGGATCGCACCGTGCGCTGGTCGATCGACGGGCGCGAAAGGCATCTGGATTTCGACGGGGTGGGCCTGACGGTGGTGGTGCAGGACGAACGCGGCAAGGCGCCGCTGGCTGGCCTCAACGACGTGCAGTCCCGGGCCCTTTTCCAGGGGGCGGGCGCATCCGGCGAGCGGCTCGACGCCCTCGTCGACGAATTCCGCGACTGGCAGGCGGAGGAGGTTGTCACCACTGTGGAGGGCGCGCCGGCGGCCGGCGCCGAAGGGGTCGCTCCGGGCCTGCAGCCGCGCCACGGCCACTTCCGCACCGTGGGCGAACTGATGGCGCTGAAGGACATGGACCCAGCCCTCTACGCCCGCATCGCCCCGGCGGTGACGGTGTTCTTCGAGGAGAGCGGCCCGTTCGAGCCGGCCAACGCCGGACCCCTGGCGATCAGCGCCATGAGCGCTTTTTCGGCGGGCGAGAGCGCCGAGGAGATCGCCGCCGAGAACACTGCCGTCGGCCAGCGTCCGGACGAGGAGATCGCGCCGGACGACCACCTCGCGGGCCGCACCCTGACGGTCAGCGTCGTCGCGAGCGACCCGGCCGGCGACCGCACGCACCGGACCGCCATCGTCGAACTGACGGGCGATAAGACGGACCCCTATTGGGTTCGGTACGTGGAGTGAGGCGCCTCAGCGGAATCTGCTATTTTCTGCTAGTTTCCGGCGATTTTGGATTGAGCTCGCGCCGCATTTGAACGCTGAGAGCTGGCGTCTGACCGAGATCTTCTGGGCGCCGACTGGGATTTCATCAGGCTGTGAATGGCTAAATGTGTGAAATTGAAGAAATCAAATGAGCCCTGCGCAAGACGTGAGGCAGTCTCGCGGGTGGACTGACCGTTTCTGAGCGGTTGAGGCGCTACATCGCCCGACTCTGCGATTTTGCAAGCATCTCGGCCGGTCGTCAAGCCGCGTCACATTGCCGGCGGGCCGTTCAGCCAGACGGTCCAGATGGCCAAGCACAGGGGGGCGCCGAACGCGAGACGCTCGGACAGGGCGGGGCGGCCCCGGATGGCGACCCTGACGCCGACCCAGGCGAACGCCAGCAGGCAGGCGACTAGCAGGGCCGCGGGCAGGGGGCGCCAGCCGAGCCAGGCGCCGCCGGCGGCCAGCAGCTTGGCGTCGCCCAGGCCGATGCCGTCGATCCCCCGCCAGCGGCGCCAGGCAAAGGCGAGGCCGGCCAGGGCGCCGTATCCCACCGCCGCGGCGACGAGGTGATCCAGGATCGGGCGGCCGGGCAGGGCGGCGGCGATGAGGACGCCGGCCGCCAGCAGTGGCAGGGTGAGGGCGTCGGGCAGGCGCAGACAGGTGATGTCGATGGCCGCCAGAGTGGTAAGGGCCCAGCCGAGCGTCAGGCTGGCGGCCAGGATCCAGGGATCGTGCGTCGCAACGCCGGCCCAGACGAACACCCCGATGAGGGCGGGGGCGGCCCAGCGGGGGCCGGGCCGATCCGCGGCGGCGGCGTAACCACGAGAGACGCGCCAGGCGAGCCAGGCGCCCGGCGCGGCAAGGCATAGCGTCGCCAGCCGCGCCGCTGCCACTGATCCCTCCGGCGTCATCGATCCCGCCTCTCGCACGGGCGCCGACAAAAGAAAACGGCCCGGGCGTGAGCCCGGGCCGTCGTTAGAAGGATCGTGCGATCGAAGGGGTGTCTTAGCCGCCCACGGTCACCGCGTTGCACTGCGAACCCGTGCCCGAGGCCGGACCCGTTCCCGCCTGCAGGATGTTCAGGTTGAGCGGCTTGGTGGCCGTCACCGGAACCAGGAAGGTCTGCTGGATCGCCGTAAGCCAGGCCTTGGGCAGCGGCGAGAAGCCCGCCTTGCCGATCAGGCCGTAGGTGGCGTCGGTCGTCACGCCCGAGGTCTCATAGAACTTCAGGAACCCGATCAGAGAAGCGGTGACCGCCGCATCGCTATAGCAGGTGTAGCCCAAGTAGTTCGTGGTGCCGACCACCGGGTAGGCGGCAATCGCCGAAGGGTTGGCCAGCGGGGACGAGGCCGACGGCGGTTGCACCCAATCCTGCGGGTTGGCGCGCAGGCCGTTAGCCGTCACGCCGGCGCTGTACGCCCCGGTCGAGGTGCTTTGCGGCGGCAGGTAACCCGTGCCGAAGGCGAGGAGAGCGTTCTTGGCCGTCGGCGGGATGCTGTAGATCTTGCCGGTGCCGGAGTCGACGCGCTGGATGTTGGTCGAGTTCAGCCCGTAGGTGTTGGCGCCGGTGAAGGTCACCGCCGGCAGCACGTAGTCGGGACCGACATAGCCCAGGCGACCCTGCACCAGTTGTCCGGCCGTGCCGATGGTGGTCGGGACGGCGGAGAAGGCGAGGTACTTGGCGACGCCGTCGTTACCGCCGGTGCGCGTGAACTTACCCAGGGTTTCAGTGCCGGTGTAATTGCCCGTCACCTTGTCCCATACCGCGCCGTAGAGGGCGGGCGGGAGGGCCGTTCCGGGCGTGGTGTAGTTGTTGCCGGCCAGCGAGGCGCACACGTTGGCGAGGTGACGATAGAAGATCGAGGTCGTCCCGGAGTTGTCGCTGCGGCCGACGATCTGCATCGGAACGCCGCCGCCGGCGCCCGTATATTCCCAGGTGCCGGGCGTGGTGGGCGTGCCTTCCGGGGTCGGATCGGTGGTGGCGCGCAGGCTGGTGTTGCTGTTCAGAGCCTTTAGGGCCGGGTCATTCCAGTTGGTGATCTGACCGTTGAAGATCTTGCAGTAGGTGCCGGCGTCCACCACGAGGCCGCCGCTGTGGTCGGCGCGGGGCTTTTTGACGTTGAAGCTGTAGGACGTCACGGTCGTGCCGTCGGCGCCGAGCACCTTCTTATAGACCGGGGAGTAGCCGAACGCGACCGGGGCGATCAGCAGCGGGTACTGGATCAGGTTGCCGTAGGTGGCCTGCGGGTTCGGATAGACACCGCCCGGGTTGTTGACGCCCTTGACGCTCGCGCCCTGCTCGGTGCCGCCCAGATTGTAGATGGTGACGTCGGTCGCGGCCAGGCCGTTATCGGACGTGGCGTAGTTGACCGTGGGGTAGGGGCTGGGGTTCATACCCGGGACGGTGTCGCCCCAGAAGTTCACCGCGCTGTGGCTGTAGAGGCCGCCGATGCCGGCGCCTGAGCCGGTGCCAATGTAGTTGAGGGTGGTGTTGGTATCGACGTGGGTGGTGGCGCAATTGAGCGGGGCCTTGGGCGGCGGCGGCGCGTAGTTGAACGCGGCGACCGACTGGGTGGTCGGGTTGTGCAGCTGGGTGGAGTCTTTGAACACCAGCAGAACCGGATTGCCGTAGCAATCCTCCGCCTGGCGCAGATACGGGGCGATCAGCGTGCCACCGCCGCCGTAGACCTGAGTGACGGCGCTGGCCGTGCCGGCCATGCTCACGCCGGCCGCGACGAGGGCGGAGGCCCCCATCAGGAGTTTTATCTTGCTCATCGGGATGATGTTCCTTGGGTTGTGCTCGGTTAAACAGTCTACGATCGAGAGAGGCGTGGATGGCGTCATTCTGAGGTCTTGGAGTCGCCCTCTTTGAGTTTCTGAAGCGGGGTCGAGAGCGAGACCAACCTCGCCGTCGCCGCTTCCGCTCGGGATCGACCGCTAGATCGTCGCAAAGACGCATCGGGTCAAGAGAATTAATGAAGACACTATTGTGTCAGCCTGTGGATAAACTTACAAAATATACGTTCTATAAAGTCAGAGGACGAACATTATTCTTGTCGGAGGTCGACGTAAGTTGTGGCTCGATTCCTGATGCATACCCCGCACAATGGGGTAAGCGGTTTCGACATTACCGACCGGCCGCCTGTGCTCGCGCGACAGACGGTCCAGAGTGTCGCCCCGACTCTCTCGCCCTCTTTAGCGGCTCGAAGTAACGGTATCGTGACGGTCCGGCTCGCTTCCCTCTTTCAGGCCGCCAGCCCGCGAGCTTCGCGGGTGGCTGGCTCGCGTCCATCCGCAGGGATACGGACATTGAGACACGGCTAAGTACAGCGGCACAAGAAATTGTGCACAGTTTTGTCATTTATTTGTTACAATTGGCGCTGAATCAAACTAAACTTGATTCCAATAGACGCATCCGTTAACGGATCCCGCGCCGGGTCTTGCCGGGCACTTTGCCGCACTCTCGAGGGGTCGATGCGCGCGTCGCGTCTGTTCGCCAGACCCGTCGTGGCGGGGCTGACCGTCGCCATTGCCGCCGCCGCGACTCACGGCGCCCTTTGCGCCGAGACCGCGACGGCCGAGCGGTTGCTGGATGTCGAGGCGTATGATGTCGACGGCGCCAAGCTGCTCGCGCAGGAAGACATCGAGGCCGCGGTCTATCCGTTCCTCGGACCCGGCCGCACCAAGGCCGATGTCGACCACGCCCGCGAGGCGCTGGAGAAGGCCTATCACGACCGCGGCTACCAGACCGTGGTGGTGGAGATCCCGGCGCAGTCGGTAAGCGACAACATCGTGCGCCTACATGTGATCGAGGCGCCGATAGGTCGGTTGCGCGTCACGGGCTCGCGCTATTATTCACCCGAGGCAGTGCGTCGCGAGGCCTCGGCCCTGCAGGAGGGCGAAACGCCCGACATCGGCCGGGCGCAGCGGCAGATCACCGAATTGAACCGCCTGCCCGACCGCCGGGTGACACCTCTGCTGCGCGCCGGTGTGGCCCCCGGCACCGTCGACGTGGACCTGAAGGTGAGCGACACCCTCCCGCTGCACGGCAGCGTGGAAATCACCAACGACCACAATCAGGGCACCGAGCCCCTGCGTCTCCTGGCCACGGTGCACTACGACAACCTCTGGCAGCTAGGACACAGCCTCTCGCTCACCTATGCGGTGGCCCCGGTCAGCCGGGCCGATTCCGAAATCTTCGCCGGCTCGTATCTCGCGCCCTTGTGGAACACGCCCTGGAGCCTGCTGCTGTATGGCTACAATTCCAACAGCGATGTCGCCAGTCTCGGCGGAACGACGGTGCTGGGCAAGGGCTACGCGATCGGCGTGCGCGGCATATTGCAGCTGCCGAGTCGGGGCGACATCACGCAGTCCCTGAGTTTCGGTCTCGATTTCAAGAACTTCGACGAGAATGTCAATTTCGCGCCGACGGGTGGAACCGGCGCCGGCTCGACCACCAGCGACACGGTGCAATATGTGCCGCTGAACGCGGTCTACAACATCAGGCGTGACGGGGCCAAGACCACCACCGCCGTCTCCGTGGGCCTGACCGCCGGCGTGCGCGGCCTGGGCAGCGACTCGGCGACGGTCGATTTCAAGCGCAGCCGGGCGACGGCCAATTTCGTGCATCTCAATCTCGACCTCACCCAGACCGAGGCGCTGGGGCGCGGTTTCGAGGCGGCGCAGCGCCTCTCCGGTCAGCTGGCCGACCAGCCCCTCGTCTCGAGCGAACAGTTTTCGGCCGGCGGCCTGACCTCGGTGCGTGGCTATCTGCAGTCCGAAGTGGTGGGCGACGACGGGTTCTCCGGGGCCTTGGAGCTGCGCGCACCCTCGACCGTGCCAAAGTTCGCGCGCACCTGGCTCGACGAGGTGCGGTTCTACGCCTTCTCCGACGGCGCGATTCTGACCATCCTGCATCCCCTGGCCGAGCAGCAGGATTTCTTCGCCCTTGCCAGCGCGGGGCTCGGCGTACGGTTCGGCCTGCTCAAGCACCTCAAGGGAGAGGTCGCCGTCGCGGTCCCGTTCCTTTCGGGGGCCGCCACCCACGCCGACCGGCCTCGCGCCACCTTCAGCCTCAAATCGGAATTCTAGCCATGCGCTCGCTGATCACGATCCTGATCCTGGCCGCCATCGCCCTGCCGGGGGCCGCCAACGCCTGGTGGCAGAAGGAATGGCCCTATCGCAAGGAGATCACCCTGGACGCCTCGGCCAAGGGCGGCAATATCGCCCAGCCGGCGGGGCGCGTGCCGCTGCTGATCCGGCTGCACGACGGCAATTTCATGTTCAAGAACGCCGCCGACAAGGGCGACGACCTGCGGTTCGTGTCCGACGACGACAAGACCCCGCTGGCCCATCACATCGAAAGCTTCGATTCTAAGTCGCAGCTGGCCACCGTATGGGTCGACATTCCGCAGTTCCCGATCGGGGCGGCTAAGAAGATCTGGCTCTACTACGGCAACAAGAAAGCCACGCCGACCGCCGATGCGGCGGCGACGTTCGATCCGGACTATCTGGCGGTCTATCACTTTGACGGTCCGGCCGGTTCGCCACCGCAGGACAAGACGGCCAACCACAACAACGCCGCCTCGGCCCCAGCGGGGCTGGATATGGCCTCGATCATCGGCCAGGGGGCCAAGTTCAACGGCGCCGCGGGGGTCACGATCCCGGCGTCCGCCGGCCTCGCCACCGCCGCCGGCGCGCCCTTCAGCTTCAGCGCCTGGGTCAAGTCGGATGGACCGGCGCCCCGGGCGGCGGTCTTCACGCGCCGCGACGGCGCCGCCGCCTTGATCGTCGGACTGGAGAACGACGTGCCGTTCGTGGAGGTACATGGGTTGGGGCCGGTCGCCCGCGCGGTGGGGACGCAGGCCCTGACCCCCGGACAGTGGGCTCACATCGCGGTCACCGCCGACGGCAAGGTTGTGACCCTGTTCCAAAACGGCCATCCGGTGGCTAATGTGGCGGCGGCCACTCCCGCCCTGGCCGGGGTCTCGACATTGGGCGGCGATTCGGCGACGCCTTCGGACCTGACGGGCCTGGTGGGCGAGATCGACGAGGCCCGGCTCTCAAAGGTCGCCCGCTCGCCGACCCTGATCGCCGTGGAGGCTTCGACCCAGGGTGCCGATTCCCGCCTCGTGGCCTATGGCGCCGATCAGAAACAGGCCGGCATCGGCTTCGGCTCCCTCGGCCTGATCATCAAGAATGTCGATCTGCCGGCGTGGGTCATCATCACCCTGCTGGCGTTCCTTGCCGTCGGCTCCTGGATCGTGATGGCGAGCAAGATCGGCTATGCCGCGCGGTCGGAACGGGCGAACGACCGCTTCCTGGCCTTCTTCCACGAGCACGGCGGCGATCCGGTCAGGCTGGATGCGCAGATCGAGCCGGGAAGATTCCGCGATTCCACGCTCTACCGGGTGTATCACGCAGGGGCGCAGGAGATGACGCGGCGCGCCAAGCGCGGCCAGATGTTGGCCACCGAAGGCGGCGTCGAGGTCGTCCGCTCACTGATGAATACCAGCCTGGTGCGCGAGAACCAGCGCCTCTCGAGCGCCCTTGTCGTGCTGACGATCGCCATCTCCGGCGGCCCGTTCCTGGGCCTACTGGGAACGGTGGTCGGGGTGATGATCACCTTCGCCGACATCGCCGCGGCCGGCGACGTCAATATCAACGCCATCGCGCCCGGCATCTCCGCGGCCCTGCTGGCGACGATCGCGGGCCTCGCCGTGGCGATACCGGCGCTGTTCGGCTACAACTACATACTGCTGCGCAACAAGAACATCTCGGCCAACATGCTGGTGTTCGTCGATGAATTTATTGCAAGAATCGCCGAGGTTCATCTGCACACACCGCTGCCCCTCGCAGCCGAATAGGAGCGTTCGTCATGCAAGTCCAGGACGAAGACAAGCCTTATGACGACATCAACATCACCCCGATGCTGGATCTGGCGTATGTTCTGTTGGTCATCTTTATCATCATGACCACGGCGGCGGTGCAAGGGATCAAGATCGACCTGCCCAAGGCCAGTTCCACGGTCAGCCTGTCCAAGCCCAAGACCAAGGCCATTACCATCAACAATAATGGCGATGTGTTCCTCGACGCCTATCCGGTCACCCTGCCGGACCTCGAGGTTCGCCTGCGGACGGCGAAGGCCCTGGAGCCGGAGTTCCCGATCGTCGTGCGCGGCGACGCGACGGTGCAGTACCAGAAGGTGATGGCGGTGTTGGACCTCCTGCGCCGCCTCGACCTCAGCAAGGTCGGCCTGGTCACTGGCAAGACCGGCTAGGCCCGGGCGACAGCGGCGGCGGGCCATGGCGAGGGACAACGACGAGTGGGACGACAAGCCCAGAAGCCGGCTGCGCGGGCCGCTGATCGGCGCCGGCATGCTGGCCGTCGTCGGCCTCGGGGTGTGGTTCATGAGCCAGAACATCGCCGGAGTGGGTGTGCCTTCGGCCCCGCCGGCGCCCACTGTCAATCTGCTGCCGCCTCCTCCGCCGCCACCGCCCCCGCCGCCGCCGCCGAAGACGCCGCCCCCGGAGCCGGAAAAGACCGACACGCCCAAGCCCGAGGACACGCCCAAGACGCCGCAGGCCCAGCCACAGCAACTGACGATCGCCGGACCGGCCCAGGCGGGAACCGACAGTTTCGGCGTAGGGGCGGGCAAGGGCGGCGGCTCGAGCGTGATCGGCGGCCCCACCGAGGGCGGCGGCGGCGGCTTCGAGGACACCAGCTATTCGCGGTTCCTGTCGTCGGAGATCCAGCAAGCGGTGCAGGCCAATCCGCGTATCGACCGGGCGTTCGGCAAGGCCTTCGTGGCGGTCTGGCTGAGCCCCGCCGGTAAGGTCACGCGGGCCAAGATCCGCCGATCCAGCGGCAACGACAAGATCGACGAGGAGCTGATCGCCACCCTCGAGCGCATGCGCGCTCTAAGCGAGGCGCCGCCCGCCAGTTTCAAATCCCCCCAGGAAGTCACGGTCAGAGGCGTGCGGGGCGGATGAGCCATTTCGAGAGGACTTCGACACCATGACCTTCCAGAGTTCCCACGCGGCGGCCCTGGCGCTGGGCGCGGCCCTGATCGCGGGGCCCGTCCTCGCCCAGAGCGACGCGGTGACAACCGCGCCGGCGACCGCGGACGCGCCCACGGCCATGCCCGTGTCGGCCCCGGCGCCCGCGCCGCCGCCGTCGGAGAGCATGGTGATCAATCTGGTGCGCCTGCTGGTGAAACAGGGGGTGATCACTCAGGACGCCGCCGACGCCCTGCGCCAGCAGGCCGAGGACGAGGCCAACCAGGCCAGGGCCGCCTCCGGCGCGCCGTCGCTCTCGACCGGCGCCCAGCCGGCAATGACGCCGCCGCCCGAAGGCGTGATCCGTGTCCCCTATGTGCCGCTGACGGTGCGCAACCAGATCCGCGACGACATCAAGAAGGACGTGCTGGCCCAGGCCAAGGCCGAGGGCTGGGCCAGCCCCGGCGACTTCCCCTCCTGGATCAGCCGCGTCGAGTGGTTCGGCGACATCCGCTTCCGCGACCAGTTCAACTTCTACGACAACAACAACTTCGCGCCCTACATCGACTACGCTACATTCAACGCCAACGGCCCGATCGACATCAACGCCACCACCAACCCGAACGGGCTGCCGTTTCTCGACACGCGCAACGACCGGCTCAACCAGCTTAGCATCCGCGCCCGGCTGGGCATGCGGGTAAAGGTGTTCAACGGGGTGGCGGTGACCGTGCGGCTGGCGACCGGTTCGGATAACAGCCCCGTTTCGACAACCCAGATCCTGGGCGGCGGCTTCACGAAAAAGAACATCTGGCTCGACCAGGCCTACATCACGCTGACCCCCGTCGACTGGGGCACAATCACTTTTGGTCGCATGCCCAACACCTTCATGCACACCGATCTGTTGTTCGACGACAACCTCAACCTCGACGGCGTGATGGCCGCGGGGGCGATGCCGGTCGGGACACAGGGCCTGAAGGTGTTCGGTTCCGCCGGCGCCTTTCCGCTGGACTATGTGAGCGGCAATTTCCCGACCCAGGCAGCGATCAAGACGCCCGACCGGACAAAGTGGTTGTTCGGCGGCCAGGTGGGGGCGCAGTTCCAGCCCGATGAGCTCTCATGGTCGGTGCGCGGCGCGGTGTCCTACTACACCTATCACAACATACAAGGCGTGCTGTCTGCCCCCTGCGATCTGACCCAGGGACTGAAGTTCTGTTCGACGGACCTCACCCGGCCCAGCTTCATGCAGAAGGGCAACACGCTCTTCTTCATCCGCGACATCCTGCCCAATCCGGCCAGCCCGAACAACTACGCCCAGCCGCAATTCGCCGGCCTGTCGTACGGCTATGACCTGATCAACGCGACCGGCGAATTTGAAATGCCGCTGTTTGGAGCCACTCGCGGGCTGCTGCAACTCGATTACGTCCGGAACCTCGCCTACGACCCGGCCAGGATCCTGGCCAATCCGGCCACCCCCCCGATCACGAACTTCGACGTCAATCCCGACGGGTCGGCCGGCGCTTACCACAGCGGGCCCAACGCCTTCATGGTCAAGGCCACGATCGGTTACCCGCGGCCCAGCACCAAGGGCGACTGGAACTTCTCGGCCGGGTACAAGTATATCGAGCCTGACGCCGTGCTTGATGCTTTCAACGATCACGATTTCTTCCTGGGAGGCACCAACGCCAAGGGATATTTCCTGTCGGCCGCCTATTATTTCGCCAACAATACCTGGATCGACGGTCGTTGGTTCAGCGCCAATCAGGTGTTCGGGGCGCCGCTGGCCATCGACGTCCTGCAGCTCGAGCTGAACACGAGGTTCTGATGATGGCCAAGCCGGCCCTGCTCGCGGGCGTGGTCCTGCCCCTGCTCCTTTTGGGCGGCGTGGCGCACGGCGCGCATTCGGAGGTGGCGTCGGTGCGCGCCGGGCAATCCAAGGCGCGGGCCGACGAAGCGGCGCGCACGGCGACCGCCGCCGCATCGGCCGACGCCACGGCCGCCGAACTCGCCAAGTACAAGGCCGCCTATACCCAGGCCGACGACCAGGCCAAGGCTCTGGCCCTGGAGCGTGATCAGCTCAAGGCGCAACTGGCCCGAGCCACCACCGTAGCCACGGCATGCGAGGCCAAGAACGAGCGCCTCGTGGCGTTCTCGAAGGATCTGCTGCGCACCTATCGGCGGGCGAGCTTCGGCGAGGTGGTGGCCGCGCGCGAGCCGTTCGTGGGCCTCCAAAGGGTGCGCCTGGAGAACCTCGCGCAGGAGCGTGACGACACCTTGCGCGCGGCCCATTGCGATCCCCGCCTCGACGGCGCGTCGGCCAAGCCTCCAGCGGCCGGGTGACCCGCATGAAACTGTCGCTTTTCGGCCCTAGAGGATCGACGTGATGTCAGTGTATCCGTCTCGCCGTCCCAGCGTCCTTTCCTCCTCGCGCGCGCGACTGCTCTGGGGTGTCAGCCTGGCCACACTGGCGGGGGCGGTCGGGGCCGGTCCCGCCCGGGCCCAGAGCATCGGCGCGCTGATGGCCGCGAGCCACCAGCCACTGGCCGCGGTCGCCGCGGCCACCGCCGCAGCCACGACCCATGCCACCGCCCCGGCGTCCTCACCCGGCATGGCCGCGGCCGTCGCCCGCGCCATGCGCAGCCAGACCCAACTGAACAGCGCCCTGAACCTGGCTCAGCAGGCGCAGGCTGCCGCCCGCGCCGCGGCCCTGACCATGACACCGACCGTTCCCAACGGTCTGGCCTTGGGCGGGCTGAACCCCGTCGCCCACCCGGTGACCGCCGCGAACGATCCGACGGGGCTTTCCACCTGGCAGGGCGCGAACCAGCCGACCGCCGCCGCCGGCGACCCGAACCAGGTGATTATCGTCCAGACCGATCCGCGTGCGGTGCTGTCGTGGCAGACGTTCAACATCGGGCGCGAGACCACCCTGACGTTCTCGCAGAAGCAGAACGGTGTCGCCCAGCCCAGCTGGGTAGCGCTGAACCGGGTCGTGGGCCAGATCAATCCAGCCACCGGCCTGCGGGATGCAAGCTCCGCGCCGGCCCCCAGCCAGATCCTGGGCGCACTGAAGTCCGACGGCACGGTGCTGGTGATCAACCAGAACGGCATTCTGTTCAGCGCGACGGCGCAGGTCAACGTGCACTCGCTGGTGGCCACCAGCCTAGAAGTCGGTCACGCCCTGGAGCTGTCAGGCACCTCGTTCAGCCCGATCAGCATCAAGCGGCGAAACGACGAGTTCCTGCAGTTCGGACTGCTGGGCTATGCCGACCAGGCGACGCCCAACGCCGCCTCGCTTGGCACGTTTTCGGCCCAGGCGATCAGCGGAATGCAGAACGATCCGCTGCTGGAAGGCGCCGTGAGCGTGGAGGCCGGCGCGACCCTCACCAGCGCCGACACCGGGTTTCTGATGCTGCTCGCGCCGCGGGTGGTCAACGCGGGGCTGCTGACCTCGCCGGACGGCCAGGTCAGCCTCGGCTCCGGCCGGACGGTGGTGCTGACCCGCTCGCAGGGCGACGTCAACAGCATCGATCCCGACCTTCGCGGCCTGCAGGTGAGTAGCAGCAGCTTCAACAGCACAACCGGCGACTACGTGCGCAATACGTCAACCGGCGTGATCTTGGCCGCGCGCGGGTTCGTCTCGCTGGGAGCGACGATCAGCGGCGGCGTGCTGGACGAAGGTGTGATCACCTCGACCACCAGCGTCTCGCGCAACGGCTATGTGAACCTCTCCGGCGGCGATATCGAGCTGGGCCAGGGCGCGGTGATCGCGATCAGTCCGGACGACAGCCCGGCCACCATCCCCCAGGACCCGACTTCGCTGCAGGACTTCAAGCCGTCCCGCATCCGCATCGGCGATGCAGGCGCGCGCATCGACATCGGGGCCGACAGCCTGATCTATGCGCCCGGAGCCAACATCGCCATCGGGGCCGATCCGGGCGGGGTGATCCTCACCGACCAGACCCAGCCCTTGCCGACGCGGGTGTTCGTCGACGCCGGCGCGACGATCGACGCGGCCGGGCTGACGAATGTGCTGATTCCGGCGTCGCGCAACGCCATCAAGATCCGTCCGGTCAAGAAGAACGAGCTGCGTGACGCGCCCGATTTCCGGACCGGTTTCCTCAACGGAGCGACTGTCTTTGTCGATCCGCGCATCTCCGGCGTGCGCGCCGACGGCGTGGCCTATGTCGGCTCGCCCCTGATCGAGGCGGCCAGCTACTATCAGCAGGTGGGGATCACCGCATCGGAGCTGATGACCAAGGGCGGCAACGTGACACTGGGCGTCGCGGCCTTCCAACCCCGGCCCGACACCACCCAGGCCCCGGATGTGGTCGTCAAGGCGGGCGCCACGATCGACATCTCGGGCGGCTGGCGCACCTATGAGGCCGGCGTGGTGCAGACCACGCGGCTGGTGGACGCCGCCGGCCAGGTCATCGACATCGCCCAGGCGAGCCCACAGGACACCTTCGTCGCGGTCTACGGCGGATTCACCGTGCAATCGCGCTGGGGCAACCGCACCTATGTAGACCCGGTCCTCAGCGGCAGCCACGCGGTGGGCGCCTACACCGAGGGCCTCGACGCCGGGACCGTGACGCTGAAGGGATCGGCGATCGTCGCCGATGGCCAGGTGTTCGCCCAGGCGTTCGCCGGACCCGTGCAGACCGTCAACAGCCAGGCGGGCACATCGTCGGGCACGATCTATGGCGACGTGCGCAAGCTGCAGGGCGCCCCCTCCCAGCTGCCGTCCGGCGGCTATCTGAATGTCCAGGCCCTGGGCCTAGATGGCAGCCTGAACGAGACCGGCGGCGGCGGAGACATCGCCATCGTCGGCGCCGACGCCTATGCGCCGCTGAGCAACGACTTCGCCTATGGCCAGGGTCTGAGCTTCACCGCCGACGGGGCCCTTGTCGTGCCCGCGCGGTCGCCGAGTTCGGTGCTGCCGCCCGACCGGCTCGATTTCATCACCCTGAACGCCGACGCGATCTCGGCCATCGGCCTGAGCCAGCTGACCGTCCAGACCAGTGGCCGGGTCGAGGTGGCTGCCGACGCGGTGGTCGATCTGATGGCGGGGGGCGCGTTCGAAGCCCTCGCGGGCCGGGGCGGCATCGCCATCGACGGCGCCGTCACGACGCATGGCGGAGCGATCGACCTGACCACCGCCGCGTTCGACGGCTCGCCCTTCGCGCCGCGGGATCTCACCAGCCCGGGCGTGTTCGACATCACCGTCGACGGGCTTCTGGACGTCTCCGGGCGCTGGGCCAACGATTTCAACGCGGCGGCGGGTCAGCTGGTCGGTTCCAGCTTCCTGAACGGCGGCCAGATCACGCTGGCGGCGGCGGCCAGGGTCGATGTCGGCGGCACGCCGGTCGATCCGACCGATCCCTCGGCCCCGACCCAGAGCCTGGACGTCAGCGGCAGCCTGCTGATCCGGCCGGGCGCTCTGCTCGACGCTTCGGGCGGCGGCTATGTGGCTCAGGCTGGGGCGTTGACCCTGACGGCGCGCGGCGGGTCAGTCAGCCTGTACGACGACACGACCTATTTCCAGCTCGCCCAGGCGACCACCGAGCAGGAGGGCGCGCTTCCGGGTTTCCGCGTCTCCAACTTCCTGATCCAGGGCGGGCCGGCGGTCGTGGTCAATCCCGACGCCATCAACGCCCATGTCTCGATCGCCGACGGCGCGATCCGGGCGCACGGGTTCGCCGGCGGAGGGACCTTCACCCTAGCTGCGAGCCAGTTCGCCTTCGGTCCGTCCGACGCCGTACACGGCGCCGCCCTGCCGCTGGATTTCTTCTCGAAGGCGGGCTTCTCCAGCTATGCCATCACCACCTACAAGACCGACCTTCTTGCCAACGCCTTCGACAACGGCCTGGGCGGATTCAACGCCGTTCTGGCGACCGATGTCGCGACCGTGGGGGCTGGGCAGACGCTCAGCCTCACCCAGTCCCTGTTCTCACCGCTGGTCGACACCGGCCAGATCGAGGCCCTTCAGGGGCTCGCGAGCGGCCAGAGTGTCTATTCGGTGCTGGCCCCAGCCGTGCCGGTCGCCGCCTGGGACCGGAGAGCCGTGAATCTGACCTTGGGCGGGCTGACCGAGCTGCACGTCGCCGCCGGCGGGCAGGTCCTGGGAGAGGCGGGCGGCGTCCTGAAGGTCGGCGAACTCTTCAACGAGGGCCTGATCCGCATTCCGGGCGGGGCGATCACCCAGTCGGAAGTGTTGCCCTCGCTGTTCGGCTCCAGCACCACGCTGGGCGTGCGCAGTCTCTCCGACGTGTTCACGACCCGTGCCGACGGCACGATCGACGAAGCGGCGAACAACGCCCTGGGCCTGACGGCGTTCGGTGTGGTGCTGACCAACGCCGAGGTGGCCGGGAATTTCCCGATCTATCTGCTGGGCGACCTCGCCGCCGGCGAGGGTGTGCGGCTGGCCGCCGGCAGCGTGACCGATGTCTCCGGCGTCGCGATCGTCAACCCGCGCGCCTCACCCCGGACGCCGGTGGCGGGCGGGCCTTTCACCGATGGCGTGGTGATCGCCGGCGGCTCGGTGACGTCGGCCGCCGGCTTCGTGAGCGGCGGAGCTCTGTTCCACAGACCCTACGGCGGCTCCATCTATCAGAGCATCGGCGTGACGGGCTTCGGTGTGAGCGACACCCTGAGCGCCCGGACGGGCGCCCGCATCGATCTGGCGGGCGCGCAGGCGGTGTTCGACCGGCTGGCCATGCCGGCGGCGACGCCGGCCGGCGATCCGATCTCCGGCTATGCGCCGACGCTGATCTGGAGCGACGGCGGCAATCTGATACTTGCCGGCGGCGGGGTCGTCAGCGGCGCGGACATTCGGGCTCAGGGCGGCGCGCCGCTGGCGCTCGGCGGCGCGCTGACCGTGCTGAACCCGATTCTCTACCAAAGCGATCCGACGGCGCCGACGCTGGACGCAGTGTCGGCCGACGCTTTCGCGGCGTCCGGCTTTTCCACCTTCGTGGCCCAGGGACACCTGACCTCGGTGGGTGACGTGACCTTCGTCGCGCGGCGAAGCGTGTTCGTCGAAACCCCGACGCTCGGCGATATCAATGCGATCTCGTCGTCCGGTTTCCGCGACGGGGTTTCGCCGACCCTAGGCTCCGGCGGCCGACTCGAGATTGACGCCCCCTATATCGCCCTGGATGGGGCCTTCCAGTCGCTGGCGACGCCGGCGCACGGCACGCCCGGGGCCAACAGCCTGATCCTGCGCGCCCAGAATATCGACATCACCGGCGCCGTGCTGATCGACGCCTCCATCGGCGCCGCAACTCTCGATTCGACCGGCGACATCCGCCTGATCGGGGTAGAGCCCTATCAGCTGGCGTTCAACACCGATCCCTCCACCGCCCCTTCCCTGGCCGGCCAGCTGGCGGCCAACGGCGACCTGACGCTGCGGGCCGGTCAGGTCTATCCGACCACGGGAACGAGCTTCTCGATCAGTTCGGCGGCCGCCGAGGGACTAATCACCTTCGCACGCTCGACCGGCGCCACGCCGGCGACGCCCTATTCGGCCGGGGGCGCTCTCACCGTGCAGGCGGCGCATATTGACCAGGGCGGCGTCATCCGCGCGCCGCTCGGCGCCCTGACCCTGGGCGTGGACGCCAATCCCGATGGATCGACCTCGATCTTCGCTCCGGCCACCGCGTCCCTGGTGCTGGAGAGCGGCAGCATCACCCAGGTTTCGGCCGACGGCCTCGTCATCCCCTACGGGTCCACGACCGACCAGATCGAGTGGTTCTTTTCGCCGACCACCAACGCCAAGCTGCTCGCGCCGCCGGCGGCTGTGCTGCGGCTGGCCGGCGGAGCGGTGACGGTCGACCCGGGCGCGACCGTCAACCTCAAGGGTGGCGGCGACGTCTATGCCTACGAGTTCGTCTCCGGCACCGGCGGATCGCGGGATGTGCTCGACCGGTTCAACGCCGACGCTTTCAGCTCCAACAACGGCTATCAGTATCCCGACAGGCGCCAGGTCTATGCCATCGTGCCCGGGCTCTCCTCGGCCGGCGTGGCGGCCTACGACCCGCTTTATTCCGCCGACTATGCGCCGCTGTACGGCCCTTCTGACGCCGGCAAGGCGGTCTATCTGAACGCGGCGCCCGGACTGGCCGCCGGCTGGTACACTCTGCTGCCGGCCAAATACGCCCTGCTGCCCGGCGGCCTGAGGGTTGTCGAGGATACGGGCGCGGCGATGCCACCGCCGGTCGACGGCGTGACCCTACCGGACGGCACGGTGGTGACATCGGGCCAATATGGCGTGGCCGGCATCGGCTCGCGCGAGGCGGCGCTGCACGTGTTCGACGTGCAGTCCCAGACGGTGATCGCCAAGGAATCCAATATCGCCCTGACCTATGGCAACGTGACTTTCGCCGCCAGTGCGGCGCACGACGGCCGCGCCGTCCCGCGCCTGCCGATCGATGCGGGACGATTGATCCTGAGTCCCATCACCAGCCTCCTGCTCGGGGCCGACATCCAGACGGCGCCCGCCAGGGGCGGCCGGGGAGCGGAGGTCGATCTCGCCGGCCAAGCGATCACCATCGTCGCCGCGGGGGGCCTGACCCCCCAGGCCGCGCTCGGAATCACCCTGACGACCGACGAACTGGACAATCTGCATGCCGCCAGCCTGTTCATCGGCGGGGTGCGGACCGACAATGCCGATGGCTCCACGTCGCTGGATGTGACCACGCACACGATCAAGGTCGCCGCCGGGGCGAGCCTGACCGCGCCGGAAATTCTCCTGGCCACCGACGGCCGCCACTCCGACATCACCTTCGCCGACGGCGCCACGATCGCCGCCTCCGGCGCCGTGAGCGACACGGCGACGGGCGACTACATCATCGATGGCCTGGCCGCCGACGGCAGCCGTGCGCAGAGCGGGCAGGGGGCCTTCGTGCGGGTCGCTAATGGGCCAGAGCGCCTGTTGGAGCGGCGCAACGTCGATCCTGCGATCAAGGTTCCAGGCGCCCTGGTCGTCGGCAAGTCCTCCGTTTCAGGAACTTCGGTGGCGCTCGAAGCGGCCGGCGACGTACGCCTTGATCCCGACGCCCAGATCACCGCCGTCAACCTGGCCCTCGGCTCGCGTACGGTGAGCTTCGCCGACGACGCGACAGGCCTGACCGGACTGGTGATCACCCCGACACTGAGCGCCCTGATCGGCGAGGCGAAGCACCTGACGATCCAGAGCGCCGCGGCGATCAGCTTCTTGGCCGGCGACTACAGCTTCGGCGACCTGCGGCTCGACAGCTCGGGCCTCGCCGACAGCAACGGCGGGGTGGTGACCCTGACCGCCGGCGCCCTCGAAATTTCCAACACCGGCGCGGCCGGACCGTCCTGCGACGCCGCCGGGGCTCCGGCCTGCGGTCAGGGCGCGATCGACATCATCGCCAGTCAGATCGCGTTTGGCTCGGGTGTGGTCCACACCTATGGCGCGGGTCACGGCGTCAGCCTGGCGGCCGCGGGCGGCATCTTCGCCGACGGCGCGGCGACCTTCGATGTCGGGCGCGCCCATCTCGTCCTGACCACGCCGTTCCTCGGCGACCGCGGCGCCGGGACGCCGGGGGCCACGGCGCCCAACCTGGTGCTGACCAGCGGCGGCGATGTCTCTGTCTCGGCGGGGGTCCAACCGGCGGCTTTCGTGGCCCCGCCTGGAACGCCGGGCGCCGACCTGACTATCAACGGTCGTACGGTCGACATCCAGGGCGCGACCCTGCGGGCCACCGCCGGCGCGCTACGCGTCAACGCCGCAGCCGGCATGACGATCGGCGGCGGAGCCCTGGTGGAAACGCCGGGCTATGCCAAGTCGTTCGGCGACTCGGCCGACGCCGTCACGGTCTCGGCGCCCGGCGGCCTGCTGGCGCTGATGGCGCTTAGCGGGGATATCGCCGTCAGCGACGATGCGCGGCTCAGCGTCGGTGGCGGCCAGGGACGGGCCGGCGAACTGGCGCTCATCGCCCACAAGGGCAAGGTCTATGCCCATGACGCCTCGGGCGCCGTGGTGCCCCTGACCCAAACGATCGAGGCGAGCGCGCCGGAGGGCGGCGCCTCCCTGAACCTCGATACCGGCGGCCCGTTCGATCTTTCGGCCTTTGCCGCCAGTGGTGCGGCGATGTTCGACGGCGGCCTTGCGATCCGTTCGGGCGCCGGCGACCTCAGCCTGGTCGCCGGCGACAGGCTGAAGTCTGCCAGCGTGCAACTGGTCGCGGACGGCGGCGCGGTCGACGATGCCGGGATGATCGACGTCTCGGGCGTCAACGGCGGGGCGGTGACGCTCTACGGCGCCGACGGCGTGCGCCTGCGGGCCGGATCCCTGATCGACTCCCATGCCGACGGCTATGCGAACGATGATTCGCGCCAGGCCCACGGCGGCGACGTCACTCTGGGCGTACAGGGCGCCGGGGCGATCCGGGTCGACCAGGGCGCGACGATCGACGTCTCCGCGCGCCGGCCGGGCGACCGGCTCGTCAACCTGAACCGTACCAACGGAACCTATTATGCCTATGCGGCCGGCGACGCGGGCGGATCCCTGACTCTGCGCGCGCCGGTGATCGCCGCGCCGGGCGGCGACACGCTGGCGGTCAGTGTAGCCGACGCCGGCGCGGTCAAGGGTGCCGACAGCGTGGTGCTGGAGGGGGTCAAGACGTTCGACCTGGCCCAGATCATGGCCGCACACCCCGACTATGTCGGCGTCGACGTGTCGAGCGGCCAGGCACTGCTGAGCCTAGCCGCGGTGGCGGGCAGCATAAACGTTCTGACCGACGACGCGCCGGACACGATCGTCCGGTTCGTGCGCGACTTCAACGTCTCGAGCGCCTACGGCAGTCTGAGCGGCCTGGCGAGCGGGGCGACTTTCCACGCCAGGCCGGGGGTGGAGCTGGATTTTGCCGGCGACATCGTCGTCCTGACCAATTGGAATCTGGGCGCGGGGGTCGTCGATCTGGCCGCGGCCAAGGCGGCGGGCCTGATGACCCAGAACGCGGCCGGACAATACGTGGTGGTCCCCGGGGCCGAAGGACAGATCTTCAGTCGCTTCACGACACTCGACTATCGCGTGGGCGGGGCGGTGACCGGCGAGCCCGGCGTGCTGACCTTCCGCGCTGGCGGCAAGCTGGAGCTGAGAGGCAGCCTCAGCGACGGGTTCTTCCAGTTTCACGACCAGACCGATCCGCACTATCTCAACTACGCCCTGGGCGGAGGCGACCGGGTCTATCAGGGCTCTCTGTCGCCGTCCTGTTCCACCGACTGCACGGTGGTGCAGCCCTGGATGCGCGATGTGTTCACCTCCGACTATGTGTCGATCGATTTTCCGCAGCGGCACGGCCTGACCTACGATCCGTTCAACAATCCGGACGCGCCCTACAGCGCCGCGGCCAATGCGCCGGATGCGCAAGGCTCTCTCGCGCGCGGCTGGGGAGACGCCCTAGGGAGCGCGCAGCTGTTCCCGCTGGTGGACGGCGGCGGCGCGCAGGGACAGCCGATCGGCTCCTGGTCGTATCAGCTGGTGGCGGGGGCCGATCTGACCGGCCCCGCGGGCGCGCCGAGCGTCGATCCGCTGGCCATCGTGGCTGGTTCCAACCACGCCGTGGTGGTCGACGGCATGCACGTCTACCACTATCAGGCGACCGCCGGGACCGTGGTCTCGGCCGACAGCCTGGGCCTCCAGGCCGGTGGCGTGACCTATGGCGCCGACCAGTGGCTGTCCGCCTTCATCGCCGCCAATCCGGGCCTGACGGCGACCTCGGACACCCTGATCACCTATACGTCGGTCAACCTCAGCGTGCGCGCCGTGATCGACGATCTGGCGAGCCAGTTCTTCGGCCCCAATCCGCACGGGGCGCAGCTGTTTCCCCAGGCGATCACCGCCCGGCTGTCGGTGGCGGCCGACTTCATGGCCTATGTCTCGGCCCATTTCGACCAGCTCGCGCCGTATTACAGCCCGCCCGCCGAAACGGTGTCGAACCACCCTACCTATGCGGCCGCGCCCAGCCTGGTGCGCACCGGGACAGGGTCGATCGAGCTGGCGGCCTCGGGCGACATCGACCTGCGCAATGGCCACGAGCCGATGCTGCTGGCCACCAGCGGCAAGCTGATCACGCCGCCCGCCGGAGCGCCTCACCAGGGCGGCGTCGCGATCTACACGGCCGGGCGCCTGGCCGATACCCGCGCGGTGACGGCGACGGACCTTGTCACCGGAGGGGTTCTGAGCGTGGATCTGGCCGCGCACCTTAGCAGTGCCGACGTGTTCGCCAGCGCGCCGCAGAACGGCTACGCCTATGGCCAGGGCTCCGGCTATGCCGGCACTCTGATCGCCAATCCCGTCTACGCCAGCGACGGGGGCGCGGTGAGCCTGGACGCCGGACGCGACGTGCTGGGCCGCCGGGACACGGTGCTCGAAGCGCGGTTGGGCGGTGTCGGGTTCGGCCCGGATGCGCCTTCCTCTCAGGCGTCGTGGATCGGGACGGGGGCCCAGCCCTGGCGCACGGGGGTGATCGGCCAGACCGTTGATGCGCGAATCAATCCGCAATTGTTCGCCGAAGGCGTGGGGACGCTGGGCGGAGGCGACATCACGGTGCGGGCCGGACGCGACGTGTCGGACATTTCCCTCGTGGCCACATCGTCGCTGCTGACCGCCGATGTCGGGCCGTGTCCAGCGGCGGCGCAGGCCGTGGTCGCTCTCGGCGGCGGCGACGTGACGGTCGTGGCGGGTCGCGACATGCTGGGCGGCCGGCTCGACGTCGCCTCGGGCGCGGCCCATCTGACGGCGGTCGACGATATCACCGCGGCGGGGCGGATTCCCGGCGCATTCGGCGTCCCTGCGATCGACAACGCGCTGCGCGTGCGCCTGAGCGACGCGACGGTCAGCCTCGACGCCGGCGGGAACGTCGCGCTCCAGGGCATCGCCGCCCTGGGGGTCGCAAACGCCCCCAGCCAAGCGGCCACCAACCTGGACGCCGCCGGATTCTATTCCCTCGCGGCGGCCGTATCGATCCGCGCGGACGGCCGGATCGATATCGCCAATCAGGGTCGCGACGTGGTCACCGCCCGAACGCTCCTGACACAGTCGTCCGCCTCGGCGGTCTATCCGGGCTCCCTGGAGGCGGTGTCGTTCACCGGCGGACTCGACATCGGCGCGGGCGGCGCACCCAACTCGGCTTCCGAGGTGATTCTCTACCCCGACCCCAACGGCGAATTGCGCCTGCTGGCCGCCGGCGACCTGGCCCAGACCACCATCGCCATGGAGGACGGCGATCCGAGCCTTCTGCCGGGCGCGTTCACGAACTTCACGGGCGACACCAGCGCCGGCGTTCTCAGCGGGCGGACCTTCCTGTTCCCGGCGGTGCTGCCCAATACACCCGACGTGATCCGCAGGACGCTGCACAATCCGGTTCTCACCCGCGCCGGGGATGGCGTCCCCAACCGCATCGTCGCCGGCGGGGACATCCTGGACCTGATCCTTTCCACGCCCAAGCAGACGCGCATCGCCGCGGGCCGCGACATCGTCAACGCCGTCTTCCTCGGGCAGAACCTCCAGGCGGCCGACATCACCCGCATCACGGCCGGCCGCGACATCACCGCGACGACGGCGCTGGAACAGCCCCTGATCGCTTTCCCCAATGTGTTCGGCGCCCCGCTGTCCACCGTTCAGGGCAACACCTTCGTCCTCGGCGGACCAGGGGCGCTGTTCGTGGAGGCCGGCCGCGACGCTGGCCCGTTCCTCAACTCGGCCACCACCAACGCCTTCACCAACGTGAGGGAAACGCCGACGCCGGCGGGCGTGCAGGTGTTCGGCGGTGGGATCATCACCGTCGGCGCCGAGTGGAACCCATACCTGCCTACCAAGGGCGCGGACATCTACACCGAGTTCGGCGTCGCCAAGGGGCAGGATTTCGCCGCCCTGGCCTCGATCTATCTCGATCCGGCGCACTTCGCGTCGCTGAGCGATGGCCTGTTCCTGCAGAAGACCGACTCGTTCGGCAACCCGGTGGCCGACCGGGGCAAGCAGATCTATTCTTTGTCCCTGATCGACTGGTTCCAGTCGGTCGCTCCCGACATCATCGCCCGCTACAATCTGGCCAACGGCGTCACCGCGCCGCGGTCGGACGCACCCCCCCTGATCCAGTTCGCCGTTCGCCTGCAAAAGGGCGCAGCGGTGAGTTTCGACGAAGCCCTGTCGTTCCTGCCGCAGGTGCAGGACCGGAGACTGCCGCTGATCCCCTGGCTGGAGCTGAACCATCCAGACGCCCTGACCGGAGCGTTCGGCACGCTTAATGTATCCTATGGCCAGGCGTTCGACGCTTTCGGAGCCCTGGGCGGCATCACCCAGCGACAGTTTTTGCTCAAGGACGTGTATTTCAACGAGCTGGCGCAGACCTCGATACCGACCAGCGTTTCGTACCAGAAGTATTCGCGCGGATATCAGGCGGTGAACGCGCTGTTCCCCGCCAGCCAGGGCTACACCGAAAACGCTCTCACCGGCGGTCCCGGCGGCGCCAGCACGCTGGTCGAGACCGGCAATCTTGATCTGCGACTGGCCACCATCCAGTCGGCGGAAGGCGGCGACATCGTCGTGCTGGGCCCTGGCGGGCGGGTCCTCGCCGGCTCGACCGTGCGCACCGCACAGCAGGCCGCGCGCCGGGTGTATGACGGTGGCCGTCTCTATGCCGGTGGCGTGCTCAACTCGCCTCTGGCGGCCAACATCAGCGCCATTCCGGTCGGCTACGAGGGGGTCATCTCCCTGCGCGGCGGCGCGATCGACGGCTTTACCGACCAGAGTCTCCTGCTCAACCAGAGCCGCCTTTTCACCGAGGCCGGCGGCGACATCATTCTGTGGTCGTCCAATGCCGATCTGAACGCCGGGCAGGGACCCAAGACGTCGGCCAACTTCCCGCCGGTTGTGGTGCGCATCGACGAGAACGCCCACAGCCAGATCGACACAGCCGGGGCCGTGTCGGGCGCCGGCATCGCCGCTTTCCAGACCGATCCGGCCGCGCCCGCGCCGGATGTCTTCCTGATCGCGCCGCGCGGCGCCGTGGACGCCGGCGACGCGGGCGTTCGCTCGGCGGGCAATGTGTTCATCGCCGCCTTCACCGTAGCCAACGCCGACGCCATCCAGGCGCAAGGCTCGATCAGCGGCGTTCAGACCGCTGCTTCGGTCAATGTCGGAGCGCAGGCGGGCGCCGACGCCGCCTCCGCCGCAGCCGCCCAGGCGGCCCAGGCTGTGTCCGGCGCGCGCGGGGGCCAGACCGAACGGCCGTTGATCATCGTCGAGGTGCTGGGCTATGTGGCCGAGGACGGCGGGTCGGACGACGAAGACCAGCGGAGACGCAGGAAGAAGAATTGAACATCGGCCCGCCCCTGCTATCGGTCTGCGTCGCCGCCTCTCTCCTCGCCCTGCAGCCCTCCGCGGCCGGCCAGACCAGTGTGGGACACGCTCGCCCGACGGCGACCGCCTCGCCGACGCCACGCGCGACACGCCAGATTACCCTGATCATGGGTCTCTCCGAGTCCCTGCCGGCGACCCTCCAACGCGGCGGGCTCGCATCGGCCGACTGCACGCGCGCTTCTCGGGCCCTGGCCGATGATTTCGACATCGTCAATCCGCACCCGGGCCTGAACCTGGCCGTCGAGGCCGGCGACGACGGCCGGCTCCTCGCGCTTCGCTTTGTGCCGAGAGCCGATACGCGCCTGACCCTGACGCGACTTCCCGCCGACGCCTTTCGCCTCGAACGCGCCGACCTGTCGGTCTATGACGCGCCCCGCCAGGTCTCCGGCGACGTCGAGGGGTCGTTGTACCTGTCGCTGATCCGTGTCGGGGTGGCGCCAACCGAAGCGGTGCGGCTCGAGCGCGGCTTTGGCCGGGGCCTGGACCTAACCCGCGACGTCGCCAGCGGCGACCGCTTCCGGCTGGTGTTTCATCAGCGGCGTTCGGCGGATGGCCGGCCGCTGACCGCGCCGGCGCTGGTGTTCATCGAGCTGGCGACGGCGCACGGGCCAGTCCGCCTTTACCGGCTCGGCGATCAGGATGGCGGAGAGTGGGTGGATGGGTCGTTGCAACACGCTTCGTCCGGGCTGTTGCGCACCCCGGTGGCCGGAGCCCGGATCAGTTCCGGTTTTGGCATGCGCCTGCACCCGATCCTGGGCTTCACGCGACTGCACCAGGGCCTCGACTTCGCCGCCGCCACCGGAGCGCCGGTGCTCGCCGCGGGCGACGGGGTGATCGAGGAGGCGCGCTGGGCGGGCGACCTCGGCCGATGGGTCAAGATCCGGCACGGACCCGGCTTGGAAACCGGCTATGCGCACCTGTCGGCCTGGGCCGCGGGCATGGTTCCCGGCACGCGCGTGCGCCAGGGCCAGGTGATCGCCTATGTGGGAGCGACCGGCCTCGCCACCGGACCCCACCTCCACTACGAGGTGATCGACGCCGGACAGCCGATCGACCCCGCCGGGGCCGCCGCCCGTGGGCTCGCGGCGTCGCCCCTGATGGCCGATTCCCGCCTGCGCGCTCGCAAGGCGGATATTGACGCCCTCGTCGCCCAGGCGGGCGCGGGGTAAAGACGCCTCAGTTCGGCGGCGGGGTCGGCGCGTCGGGGATCGGTGTGTTGGGATCGGCCGCGACGGGCGGGGGCGTTTCGGGCGCGGCCGCGTCGGACGGGGCGGGCTCGGCTGGGGCCGGCGCGGCGGGCGCTGGTTCGGCGCCGCTGCTGTCGTTGTAGTTGAGCGCCTTGCCGAGCAGCGCCGAGCGGGCGCCCAGCGACCTGGCGGTGGAGTCGCATCGATCCGGCAATCCCCAAGACAGCCAGGCCCGCGCCAGCTCCCGACGCGTCTTCTCCTCGGCCGGCCGCCAGATCGCCTGGCCCTGTTTGATCGCGGCAACGCCCTGGGGCGCGATCGGCCGCGGGCTGGCCTTCTCCGCCGCCTCAACCGCCCCGCCGATGACGGTCAGCTCCTTGCGCGCCGCGGCCATGTCGTCGGCATAGGGTTCGGCCTCGTTCTGAACCGAGGAGCCGAACATCTTGTCGATCGCCACAAGGTCGGGCTTCACGCGCTCGTAGATGTCCAGATATTCGCTCAAGGCCCCGTAGCACCAGGCCGCTAGGGGATAGTCGGCGGTTGGCGCGCCGGGCGGCAGCGGCTCGGCGTCCTTCGCCGCCGCGGGCGACGGGGTGTCGGCGGCCATCAGGCTCAAGGCCATCAAAAGAGCGGTGGCTGGCATGGCGGTTCCTCTTATGTTGGCGTGGCGGGCGGCTCATCGGCGCCGAAGCCGCCGCCGCCCGGCGTCTCGATCTCGATGGCGTCGCCCGCCCGCACCCGGATGGCGAAGCAGCCCGGCAACTCCTTTACCGCGCCGTCCGCGCCG
Source organism: Caulobacterales bacterium (assembly GCA_038226475.1). Classification (GTDB taxonomy): domain Bacteria; phylum Pseudomonadota; class Alphaproteobacteria; order Caulobacterales; family Caulobacteraceae; genus Acaudatibacter. The sequence continues at coordinate 114,073 of JBBRQK010000013.1, forward strand.
ATCAACCTCTGAGCGCCGCGCCGTCCGGCGCCGCCGCCGTCGGCGCCCCTCGGGGCGTGTTCGCGGCGGGTCGAGAGCAGGGCGACGTCCACCGGGGCCAGGAAGCGGATGGTCCTCACCACGCCATCGCCCCCCGAGCGCCTTCCGCCGCCCCCCGATCCGCGCCGCACGGCGAAGCGCTCCACCCGCACGGCGAAACGCCGCTCGAGGATCTCCGGGTCGGTCATGCGGGAATTGGTCATATGGGTGTGCACCGCGCTCGCTCCGTCGCTCGCCGCCGTCGCGCCGGCGCCGCCACACAAGGTCTCGTAGTACTGCTGATCCTGATCGCCGAAGGTGAAGTTGTTCATCGTTCCCTGGGCGCCGGCCATCACGCCCAAAGCCTCGTAAAGCGCGTCCACCAGGTGCTGGCTGGTTTCCACATTGCCGGCCACGACTGCGCCGGGCGGGACCGGATCGAGCATGGAGCCCGGCGTGACCTTGATCGTCAGGGGCTGGAGGCAGCCGGCGTTTAGCGGTATGTCGTCGTCCACCAGGGTGCGGAACACATACAGGCAGGCGGCGTCGACGATCGCCGCCGGAGCGTTGAAATTGGAGCCGAGCTGGGCGCTCGATCCGCTGAAGTCGAGCGTCGCCTCGCCGCGCGCCCGATCGACGGTTATGGCCACGGCGATCTCGCCGCCTCCGTCCATTTGGAGGCGCGCCTGACCGTCGCCGAGCGCCCCGATGGCGCGCCGGACGCTGGCCGCGGCATTGGCCTGGACGAAGGCCATGTAGCGGGCGACTTCGTCGGCGCCGTGGATGGAGATCATCGCCGACACCGCCGCCGCGCCGGCCCGGCAGGCGGCGATCTGGGCCTTGAGGTCGCCCACGTTCCGGTCGGGCGAGCGGCACGGCCAGGGCCCGGCCGAGAGCGCCGCCAGCACCTCGGCTTCGAGGAACCGGCCGCCCTTGAGGATCGGCAGGGCGTCCAGCAGCACGCCCTCCTCGGCGAGGGTGCGCGAAAACGGCGGCATTGAGCCCGGTTGCACGCCGCCCACGTCGGCGTGGTGGCCGCGCGCCGCGACGAAGAATGCCGGGGCCGTCGTCAAAGCCGAAAACACCGGCATGACCACGGTGATGTCCGGCAGGTGAGTGCCGCCGACATAGGGATTGTTGAGCGCAAAGGCGTCCCCTTCGCGCGGCCGGGGATGACGCGCCAGAACGGCGCGCACGCTGGCCCCCATCGAGCCCAGGTGGACCGGCATGTGCGGGGCGTTGGCCACCAGGCCGCCGCCGGCGTCGAAGAGAGCGCAGGAGAAATCCAGCCGCTCCTTGATGTTCACCGAACGCGCGGTGCGCTCCAATGCCGCGCCCATCGCTTCGGCCACGCCCATGAAGCGCCGGTTATAGAGTTCCAGCGTCACCGGATCGACGTCGCCCCCCGTGCGGATCGCCGCCGCCGCGTCCGCGATTCGCACGAGGCGGATCGTCCCTTGCCCGGCGGCCTCGGCCCGCCAGCCGGGCGCCAGCCAGATCTGAGTGTCGCGCAGCACGATCAGGCGGGGCCCCTCGACCGGCGCGGCGAGACCGGGAAGGTGGCTCTCGTGCGGGGCCGCGCCGGTCTGAGGCGCGAGCGCCTCGGCCGAGACGCTGACGATGCGCCGGCCTTGGCCAGGTTCGGTGAACCCGAACAGCCGCCGGTGCGCGCCATTGAAGGCGCCCTCCGCCTCGGCCAGGAGCGAGAGGGGAACTGAGAGCACCGTGTCGCTCTCCTCGTAGCGGACACCCATCGAGAGGGTGAGGTCGCCTTGCGCCGACCCCTGCGCGGCCAGGTCGCCCAGCGCCAGGCCAGCCAACCGTTCGCCGAGCATCGCGGCCTCGGCCAGGTCGGCCGGGCCCAGTGGCCGATCGAGCCCCGCCTCGCGCGCGGCGCGCAGGCGCGCCTGACCAATGCCCCAGGCCGAAAGGACGCTGGCGAAACGTGGGCAGAGAATCTCCCGCACGCCCAGGGCCTCGGCCACTTGGCAGGCCATCTGACCCGCCGCGCCGCCGTAGGCGACCAGGGCGTGGTCACGCGGATCGAAACCCCGCTCGGTGGAGACGCGGCCGATCGCGCCCGCCGTCTGCTCCACGGCCACGGCAATGAAGCCTTCGGCCGCCGTCTCGGGGTCCGGGGCGCCCATGGCGACGGCCAGCTCAGAAAGCCGCGCGCGCGACGCCGCCGGATCCAACGGCGCATCTCCGGCGGGCCCGAACATCGGCGCGAACCCGCCGACATCCAGCCGCCCGAGCACCAGGTTGGCGTCGGTCACCGTAGCCGGGCCGCCCCGGCCATAGGCGGCGGGACCGGGTTCCGCGCCGGCGCTGCGCGGCCCCACCCGCGCGCGCAGGCCGTCGAAGGCGAGGATTGAACCGCCGCCGGCGGCGACCGTCTCCACGTCCAGCATCGGCGCGCGCAGGGCGACGCC
>JBBRQK010000014.1:0-90765 GCA_038226475.1 Caulobacterales bacterium
CTGTCCTCGCCGCGCAGGCCGTCCAGCACGATCCTGATCTTGTCTTCCGCCGAGAAATGCCGCCGCGTCGCGCGCCGGATGTCCTTCGCCACCCGCTCACCGGGGATCGTCTTCAAAGGCAAGAGTTTTGGTCTCATCTTCGTTCCTACGTCACTGCGATGAGACCCACACCCTCCGGTAGCTGGAACCCTGAATCTGTCTCATTGGTGCTGACGGCGGACAAACATGCCTAAGCGCGGACCTCGGTGCTCTCGTCACCGGAGCGTCGATCTCAGTAGATGGCGGTTGGTCGCTATAACGGCGCGCACTCCGCCGATCATCCACCGCACTTGGCCTTTGCAAGCGCGCGCGGATCTCCACCAGCGGCCTCCTGTGTCCCGGACAAATCACCTCTCCCGCGGGAGAGGTGATCGTCAGGCAGTCGATGAGTCGGGAGTCGCGCCTTATTGCGGCGCCATCGCGCCCGTGTCGCTCATCATGTCCGGGTGCATCTTCATCATCTTCGTGCACTTGGCGCTCTTCATCATCATGTCGTGCGACATCGCCTTGCAGGAGTTCATCGTCTTCATCTGCGCCTTCGACATCTTCATCGAGCCGGCCGCCATGTGGTCGGTGCTCATCTTGTCGCTGCTCATCTTGTCGCTGCTCATTTGAGCTGACGAGGCGCTGTCGGCCAGGGTGAGCGCGCCCACGGCAAATAACATGGATTTGTTGAACATTTCTTCCTCTTGGGTTGTGTTGGGGTCGTTCAGATTGCGCAGAAAATTCTGCAGGCTTTTGTCTCGAATGACGTTGGCTGTCGGATCAATCATATAGTCGTACTACGTCTCGAGTTCGGACTCGGTTACACACGCCTTGGGCGAGCGGGTGTTTCGCTGAGCGAGTGTCTGCAGCGGATGACCAGCGGCCGATCAGAAAGGCCTGCTCATCGCCGCGCCGGGTCGACCAGGAAGCGGGCGATGAGGGCTCGGGCTCGGGGGGAGGCGAGGGCGACGCCGGGGAGGCTGACGTCGTCGTCGACCCCAACAGCTGCGGTTTCTCCGGCTGCGGCTTTCAGTCGTCACTGAGCGCGATCAACAGCGCCGGCACCTTCGGCTTCTTCTTCAATGGCGCCCCGGGCGCGTTCGCGGAATACCAGACCGGCAACATCGGATCGTTCGACACCATCGTGATCAGCGGCGGCGCCGGCGTGCCGGAACCGGCCACCTGGGCGCTGATGCTGGTGGGCTTCGCCGGCCTCGGCGCGGCGCTGCGTCTGCGCGGCAAGAAAGTTGTCGCGTCGGCCTGACCTTTCGGCCCCGGCCCGCAATCGAGCGTCGCCCGAAATCGAAGTGGCGCCGATCCGCTTCCGTTCGGTGAAGCTCATCGGTCCGGGCGACTGAGGACGCCCGTCGACTCGCCCGTCCTGCGCTGTTCGTCGGGATCTCCGCCGACGATGTCCGGCTCGACGCACGGCGTTAGGTCATCGGCGACGAAGATCTCCTCCTGAGCGCAGATGGGCTGCGCCTGCGCGCACTCAAACGCTCAAGCCGAGGCCCATGTGTTGGTAGTAGCGCGAGGAGCGGCCTCGGCGGGAACGGTCACCCCGCGGCGGTGTGGACCTTCCGCGCCCTGCGCCGGGCGGAAAAGCCGATGCCTGCTACGCCCAAGAGCATCATGGCCCATGTCCCCGGCTCGGGAACGGCGCTGACGCCGAGTATCTCCGCCTCGGAGTGCGAGACGATCACATCTCCGTTCAGGAGGCCCGTCCCAAGCGCGAAATCGGTGAAGATCGCGTGGATGGCGTTCACCATCACGCCGCCTGAGGTGACGCCATCGCCGCTGGGCGTCTGTTCGTTGAGGATGATCTCCAGACCGCCTGCGTCGAACAGAATGGTGTTGGGCGCCGCGTGCGCATAGAGGCTGCCGTCGATGGTCAGGCCGCCCAGTGCGGTCCCGGTTATCGTCAGGTCTTCGAGGGCGCTCGAGCCGATCGCGCCCAGCGAGGTGACTTTCGCACTGGAGGTGATGGTGCGGGCGCCGATGTCGAACAGAGTGACGGGAATGCCGAAGGTCGTCCCATCGAGATTGGCACTGAAGGTATCGACCGTGTTTTTCGCCGAGCCGGTGGGTGTCGGCGGGAATGGCGATCTGGCGTTCGATTTTATGAGGCTCGTGCCGAGATGTTCGCTGAAGGTCGTGAGGCCCAGGGCGCCCAGCCCTACCGTCTCATCGACCGACGCCAGCTGATTGGAGACATCATAGGGCGGGGCCGCCATACCTCCCGCCGGGGCCAAGGGCCCGAGCACAGGGTTCAGCCCCGCGACGCTCAGGTTGACATAAAGGCCGTAGGCTGAGCTCGAAATCGAGGTGGTGGCGTGAGCCGAGCCGGCCCCGACCATGACGGCGGCACAGACGGCGGCATACGAAATATCGCATGCGCGATGAAATCTCTTGCCCATTTCCCAGCTCACTTTTGTCAGTCGATCAGCCCCTCCGAATGAAGAAATGCTTCCCTATTTCCGCCAGAGTCCAGCCCCAATGCGAAAAACCCACGTTAATATACTAACATAAGTAGAGAAAGCGCGTGAAATCGTCGGGGAGATCGATCGCCTGACACGCGGCACCGGTGAAAACCCCCGTCCAGCGTTTACTCGACGCGCGACGACTGCTATTCATAATCGTTCTCGAAACGAGGAAGACGGGGTGAGACGTCCGGCCGAACGCGATCGTGAGGCGCCCGTGAACAGGAGCGTGAACGACTTGAGGTCTCTGGCCGATCAGCGGCGCGGATTCATCGGATCGATCGCGGCGGTCGAGGCGCAGACCAGCCGTGACGGCGCGCTGGCCGGCGGCGAGCTGGAGCGACGCCTTCTGGAGATGGGCTTCGTCGAGGGCGCGCGGGTCGAGATCCTGCACGAGGGGTTCATCGCCCGCGATCCGATCTGCGTCCGGCTGGACGACATGCGCGTCGCCCTGCGGCGCGCCGACGCGCGCGGCGTGCTGGTGCGCGTCGACAGCGCGCCGTGACCGCGGTCGAACTGGCCCCGGCCAAGGCCCGGCCACTGGCGCCGGCGCCGCTGGCCCCCCTCAGGGTCGCCCTGGTCGGGAACCCGAATTCGGGCAAGACGGCCCTGTTCAACGCCCTGACCGGCTCCAGGCAGAAGGTGGCCAACTACGCCGGCGTCACGGTCGAACGGAAGGAGGGTCGCGTGGTCGCTCCGGACGGGCGGCCCATCAGCCTGATCGATCTTCCTGGCACCTATTCGTTGCGCGCGCGCAGCCCTGACGAGAAGATCACCCGCGACGCCGTCCTGGGCCTGATTGAAGGCGAGCCGGCGCCGGACGTCGTCGTGTGCGTCGCCGACGCCACCAATCTGCGCCTCGTGCTGCGCCTGGCGCTGGAGCTGAAGGCGGTAGGACGGCCGGCGATCCTGGCGCTGAACATGATCGACATAGCCCAACGCCAGGGCCTGGAGATCGATGTGGAGCGCCTGTCGCGCGAGCTGGGCATGCCCATCGTCGCCACCGTCGCCACCCGGCGCCGCGGCATCGAGGCGCTGGTCGGCGCCATGCAGGCGCGCGCCGACGGCGCCGCGTCCGACCGCCAGCCCGGCGGCTGGCGCGAACCCTCGGCGGGCGACATCCGCGACCTGCACCGCCAGGCGGAGCGGCTGCTCAAAGCGAGCGTCAGCCTGCCCAAGCGCCCCGACACCTGGACCGGGCGGCTCGACGACGTCCTGCTGCATCCGGTCGCGGGCATCGTGATCCTGCTGGCGGTGCTGTTCCTGATGTTTCAGGCGGTGTTCACCGGGGCCAAACCGATCATGGACCTGATCACCGCGGGGTTCGACGCCGCCGGCGTCGTCGTCCGCCACCTGCTGCCGCCGGGCATCCTGCAAAGTCTGATCTGCGATGGGATCATCGCCGGCGTGGGCAGCGTCCTGGTGTTTCTGCCGCAGATCGTGATCCTGTTTCTGTTCATCATCCTGCTGGAAGACGTGGGCTATATGGCCCGGGCCGCGTTCCTGCTCGACAAGATCATGGGGGGCGCCGGGCTGCACGGGCGCGCCTTCATCCCGCTGCTTTCCAGCTTCGCCTGCGCCATCCCCGGCATCATGGCCACGCGGGTGATCGACAACCGGCGCGACCGGCTGACCACGATCCTGGTCGCGCCGCTGATGACCTGCTCAGCGCGCATTCCGGTCTACACTCTGATCATCGCGGCTTTCATTCCCAGACGCGCGGTGTGGGGCGTGCTGAGCCTCCAGGGACTGGTGTTCTTCGGCCTGTACGCGACCGGTCTCGTCGGGGCGCTGGCCGTGGCGTGGGCGGTGCGGACGATCTTCTGGCGCGGGGCCTCGGAGCCGTTCCTGATGGAACTGCCGGCCTACAAGGCGCCCGATCCGCTGAACGTGCTGCGCAATGTCGGCCAGCGCGCCCAGATCTTCCTGCGGCGCGCGGGCACCATCATCCTTTCGATGATGATCCTGATCTGGTTTTTGTCCACGGTTCCGGGCAAGCCGGCTGGAGCGCCCGGCCCGGCGATCGACTACAGCTTCGCCGGCATGATCGGCCATGCGATCGAGCCGATTCTGGCCCCGATCGGGTTCTCCTGGCAGATGAGCGTGGCCTTGATCCCGGGCATGGCGGCACGGGAGGTCGCGGTCGGAGCGCTGGGCACCGTCTATGCCGTCTCGGGCGGGGAGGGGTCGGCCGGCATTCTCGGGGCCAGTCTCGCGCACCAGTGGTCGCTCGCGTCGGCGCTGGCGTTCCTGGCCTGGTACGTGTTCGCGCCGCAGTGCGCTTCGACCCTAGGGGTGGTCAAACGCGAGACCAACTCCTGGCTCTGGCCCACCGTCATGTTCGTCTACATGACCGCCCTGGCCTACGCCGCCGCCTTCATCGTGTTTCACACCGCCGCGGCTATGGGCGCGGGCTGAATTGCCAAGGTGACAAAAAACTGGGCGCCGGTGGAAGAATCGGCTTGCGGCAGCCTCGTTCATGCCTCAATCTCTACTCCAGCCGAGACTGCCCGCTGGGGGTCTGTCGTAGGCTGTTCGGGGTTTTGCACATGAACATGAGACACGCCTTGGCCGTGGCGTCGCTGAGCGCGGGCCTCGTCACCGCGATTCCGGCGGCCGTCGACGCAGCCACCGTCTACGACGGAAACTCCGTGACGTTCCAGTATTATGCATACGGTGGCGTCTACGGCGGGGGCGGCAGCCCCGCGACCTTCACCGCCCCGGGCAGTACGCCTTTCTTCAATTTTTTCGATGTGAAGGTTTCCGGTAACCGAATTATCTATAAATATCTCTCGGATACGACTTGGTCCGCGTCGACGACTTCGCTCAACAGCGGCGGACTCTACGTCGACAATGGCTCGGTGATCTACAGCGCCGGCGGCGAACCGGCGATCACCAGCGTCACACTCGACCCGTCATCCACCCTCGGCCCCAGCGGCTTCAACAGCAGCGACATCACGTTCAACTCGGGCGCGGTCGCCGTGACGTGGATGAACCTGAGCTTCGAGAAGGGCGACAAGGTCATTCTGGACATCAATGGCGGCGGTGGCGGTGTGCCGGAACCGGCGACCTGGGCGATCATGCTCGTAGGCTTCGCCGGCGTCGGGGCGGCGTTGCGCCTGCGCGGCAAGAGGGCCGTCGTCTCAGCCTGAGCCTCCAAGGGCGGCTCTGATCCACCTGCCGGGGCGTCGACGAGGCCGCGACGACGCTCCGGCTGATGGTCAAGGGTGTCAATCCCGAGCGGTGGGAACGGCGCTCGGCGGATGATCGTGGCGCCAGGTGTTCTGACGAGAGCCGGAGCGGAACGCGTAGCCCCAAGGCGTCGGAGGCTCATGACCTACAGCTTCGAGGCGGAGATGATCTATTGGCGGGGGCCCTCGCCGTTCTTCTTCGTCGCCCTGCCCGCGCCCTGCGCGGCCGACCTTAGGGCCATCGCCAAGGCGGTGAGTTATGGCTGGGGCATGGTGCCGGTAGCGGCGAGGATCGGCGATCACGCCTTCACGACCGCGCTGTTCCCGAAGGACGAGACCTATCTGCTGCCGCTCAAAGCGGCGGTGAGGCGTGCGGCCGGTGTCACCGCGGGCGACACGATCGCGGTGGAGATGACGGTCGAGTCCGTCGCGTTACCGTCTAAGGCCGGATGAATTTCAAGGCGTACTGATCGGTGTGGCCCTGGATGACAGGATCGAAGATCGTGCGAGTGTGATCGTCGGCCGGGCGGTGGAGGAAGTCGCCCTCGCCTGCCAAGCGGAAGCCGGCGGCCGTGACCTCGGTGATAACCTGGGCCTTTTCGATGCGGTGCAGCCGGGCGATGTCCGCCTCGCTCGCTCCTCGGTTGGCCTCATGGTCGAGGATGAAATAGACGCCGCCGGGCTTGAGCGACGCGAACACGTGGCGGTTGAACGCCGCCATGTCGACGGACCCAAATTTGGCGATGTGCAGGTCGTGATAGTTCTGGGTGATCCAGAAGAGATCGACCGGGGCCGGCAGCTGGAAGGCCCCGAACGGCTCGACATCGAGGGAGACATTGGAGCGGCCGAGCGCGGCGATCATCGCCCGATCGGCCGTCACGGCGCCTTTCCAGCCGGCGTTCTCCAGGCCGTAGACCTTGCCCGTCGGGCCGACGACGTCGCTCAGCATACGGGTGAAATAGCCGCCGCCAGGAAAGAGTTCGCCCACCGCCATGCCCGGACGAATGCCAGCGAAGGCCAGGGTGGCGGCGGGATCACGCAGGGCGTCGGCGGCGGTGTCCGCGGCCGGGCGGCTGGGATCGGCGACGGCGGCGGTTACGAAGGGGGCCGGAGCGGGGCTCGCGGCGAGCCCGGGCGTCGCGCAGAGAGCGACGAGGACGGGAAGGACGAGGGCGGCGAGGGCTGGGCAGTTCATCGAAGCTTACCCCGAGGCGGAACGACGAGGCTCCATCTTCATCCGGTGTTCGGCGGCGGGCCAGTGAAAACGGCCAATTGGGCGTCGAAGGCCCGCTTGTAAGCCAAGGCTCCGACATTGAGACCGGGCGCGACCTAGGGTCTCAGGCCGCCCACCTGATACTCTAATGCGCGTTCGATAGTTGATTTGTACAACGGGAAGACCGCCGTTCTGGACGTCGCCCGACCTCGGGCCTATCCGTACCCGAACGTCCATGCCACCATCTCCTGCCCAGTCCCTCGCGATCATCACCGGCGTCGGACCGGGCACCGGCGCGGCGCTGGCCCGACGATTCCATGCGGGCGGTTATCGTGTCGCCATGCTGGCCCGGACTGGCGAGCGGCTGGCGCGTCTGGCGGCGGAGCTGCCGGGCGCGATCGCTGCGCCGTGCGATGTGACGAATGCGGCGGCCCTGACGGATGCGCTGGATCGGATCGAGCGGGAGGCGGGCGGTCCGCCTCGGGCCATCGTGCACAATGCGGTGGGCGGCGCGTTCGGCGGTTTTCTGGATATCGAGCCGGCCGTGCTGGAGCGTAATTTCCAGGTCAATGTGATGGCCTTGCTTCATCTGGCGCGCTGGGCGGCGCCACGGATGGCGGCGGCGGGCGACGGGGCGCTGGTCGTCACTGGCAACACCTCCGCCCTGCGCGGCAAGGCCGCGTTCGCCGGTTTCGCGCCGACCAAGGCGGCCCAGCGCATCCTGGCGGAATCGATCGCCCGGGAAATGCAGCCCAGGGGCGTGCATGTGGCCTATCTGGTGATCGACGCGGTGATCGATCTGGCGTGGACGCGCGAGCGCTTCGCCGGCCGGCCGGACGATTTCTTCATCCAGCCGGCCGATATCGCCGAGGAGGTGTGGCGCCTGGCCCATCAGCCGCGCGGGGCATGGTCGTTCCTGGCCGAGGTCAGGCCGGCGGGAGAGACTTGGTAGCGCGCGTTCGATCGCCGCCGACTGGGAAATTTCGCGCGCCCTTGTAACCAATGCTGCGGCGCAGCATTCAGGGTTTGAGGTTCGCCCGTCAGCAAAAGGATCGCTCATGCCCAGCCTAGGCGATGTCACGGCCATGCTCGTGAAGTCGAAGCGCGCAGGGGCCGGGCGAATGGCCCCGCTGCGCGGTGTAGACGACAATCCTGGTGAGCTGAGGATGCTGGCGTATCGGCCCGCCGGCCTCGCACCGGGCGCGCCCCTGGTGGTGACGCTGCACGGCTGCGGCCAAGGGGCGGAGGCGTTCGCGGCGGGCGCCGGGTGGCTGGATCTCGCCGACCGGTTCGGTTTTGCCGTGCTGGCGCCCGAGCAGACGGCGGCGAACAATCCCAATCGCTGTTTCAACTGGTTTTCGCGCCAGGATGCCGCCCGGGGCGGCGGCGAGGCGGCCTCGATCGCCGAGGCGGCGGGACTTATGGTGCGGGCCGAGGGGCTGGATCCGCGGCGGGTGTTCGTCACCGGCCTCTCGGCCGGCGGGGCCATGGCGCTGGCGATGCTGGCCGCCTATCCCGATCGGTTCGCCGGCGGAGCGGTGATCGCCGGCCTGCCCTATGGCGTGGCGCTGGACGTGATCCAGGCGATGAGCGCCATGCAGCAGGTGATTCATCGCTCGCCCGCCGAACTTGGCGGGCTGATCCCAGCCAATGTCGGGGGGCAGACACCGCGGCTAGCGATCTGGCACGGCGACGCCGACAGGGTCGTCTCTAGCGGCAATGCCAGAGCCATCGCCTCTCAGTGGGCGCACGCCCACGGGCTGGCCGAGGCGCCGGATGAAGTGGTGCGGTCGCCGGGGCGCACGCGCTCCTCCTGGCGGACGCCGGACGGCCGGGTAGCCATTGAACTCAATCTCGTGGCGGGCTTGGGGCACGGGGTCCCACTCGCCGTTGGCGGGCCGGAAGGGCTAGGCCAGACGGGTCCCTTCATGCTGGAGGCGGGCGTCTCCTCCTCACGCGAGATCGCCGAGTTCTGGGGTATCGCCGATGGCCGGCGCGTCACGAGGGCTGACCCTGCGGCGGCGCACGCGGCGCCGGCGCCTGAGCGAATGCCGCCTCCGCCCCGTGCGCCTCTGGGCGAACAGGTGATGGCGTCGCTCGGCGAACGCGTCCCCGCCGGCGTGCAGGATGTCATCGCCAAGGCGCTGAAGAGCGCGGGGCTGATGCGCTGAGGCTTGGCGACGGCCTTGGAATGGCTATCTGATAGTCCGGCAGAGGACGAACTCGGAGGACGCCATGGCCGGCGGATGGACGCGCGACGGCGCGGTTTCGGACCAGATCGACGATACGATCACGGACGGCGTGCTCGCCGCGCGCTCGCGGCTGCCCGCCGGCGAGGGGAACGGTCACTGCGTGGAATGCGGCGAGGAAATCCCTGAGGCGCGCCGGCGCGCTCTTCCCGGCGCCAGCACCTGTGTGCAGTGCCAGTCAGGCCGTGACCGCCGGATTGTGATCGGCGGCATCAACCGTCGCGGCAGCAAGGACAGCCAGCTGCGCTAGGCGCGGTCTCAGTGATGCGCGGGCGCGGGCGCGGGCGCCACCGTGGCGTGATGGTGAGCCATGTGGTGGCCGATCACGCATCCGGCGGCGGCGCCGAGGAGCGGATGATGGGCAAAGTGCCCGGCCACGCCGCCGACGATCGCGCCCTTGATGCAGCCGTGGGCCGAGGCGGCCGTGGCGCCGGTCAACAGAAACGCCGCGAGGGCGGCGGCTTTGACGAGGTTCGACATGGGTGGTCCTCCGATGGTGGCGCGACGGTAATACCGCCGCGGCAAACCCGTTCCAACCCGGGCGGAATTTCCTCGGCTCCAGCCGCCGGCCCTGGTGGCTGCGCGACGAGTGGGTGATACCGTGTCGGCTCACGGAGGGCGATCGCCATGTGCCGCAGCATCAAGACCCTGTTCAACTTCGAGCCGCCCGCGAGCGACGAGGAGGTCCGCGCGGCATCCCTGCAGTTCGTGCGCAAGCTGAGCGGCTACAACAGCCCCTCGCGCGCCAATGCGCCGGCGTTCGCGGCGGCTGTGGAAGAGGTCGCCGGCGCCGCAAGTCGCCTTCTGGCCGCGCTGGAAACCACGGCCGCGCCCAAGGATCGTGACGCGGAGGCGGTGCGGGCGAGGATGCGTCGGTCCGCCCTGCCGGCGCGCGGTCGAGCCTGGGGGGGGCGCGCGTGAAAGCTGCGGCCGCCGACACCGGCGGCGCATTTCGGATGACAACGATCGAGCCGCGTCGGCGCCTTGCCTGACTTCCTCGAGTTCTTCGCCGGCGGCGGCATGGCGAGGCAGGGGCTCGGGCCGGGCTGGACCTGTCGTTTCGCCAACGACATCGACCCCAGGAAGGCGGCCGCCTATCGGCGCCACTTCGGCGGCGAGGGGCTGAAGGTGGGCGATGTCCGAGACCTGACGATAGACGATCTTCCCGGCCTCGCCGATCTGGTCTGGGGCTCGTTTCCCTGCCAGGACCTGTCGCTCGCGGGAGCGGGGGCGGGCCTGGGCGGCGCACGGTCGGGCGCCTTCCATCCATTCTGGGGCCTGATGAAGGCGCTGGCGGCTGCAGGGCGGGCGCCGATGTTGATTGCGCTGGAGAACGTCCGAGGGGCCTTGACCTCGCGCGGCGGGCGGGATTTCGCGGCGGTGTGCGAAGCCTTCCGTGCCGCCGGCTATCGCTGCGGCGCGCTGGTGATCGACGCCGCCCTGTTCGTGCCTCAGTCGCGCCCGCGCCTGTTCTGGATCGGCGTCAGAGCCGATGTGGCGCTCGATCCGGATCTGCTCTCGCCGCGCCCCGTCGCGCCGTTCCACCCGGCCGCGCTGCAACGAGCGGCTCGGGCGATCCCCGAGGCGATCGCGGCCGACCTGCTGTGGTGGAATCTGCCCACGCCTCCCGTCCGTATCCGGACGTTAGCCACGGACATCGAGGAGCGCCCTAGAGGCGTACCGTGGCACACGGCGGACCAGACGGCCCGGCTGCTGGCGCTCATGTCGCCGGTCAACCGCGCCAAGCTCGAGGCCGCGAAGCGCACCGGTCGGCGCATGGTGGGCGGGGTCTACCGGCGCACGCGGCGCGATGCGGCCGGGGCCAGGGTCCAGCGCGCCGAGGTGCGGTTCGACGATGTCGCCGGCTGTCTGCGCACGCCGGCCGGCGGCTCCAGCCGCCAGACGATCATGGTGGTGGACGGTCCGTGCGTGCGCTCCCGCCTGATCTCGGCCCGGGAGACCGCGCGGCTGATGGGTCTCGGTGACGACTATATTCTGCCGGCCAACTACAACGAGGCCTATCATCTGACCGGCGACGGGGTGGCGGTGGACGTGGTGCGCCATCTGGCGCGGCATCTGTTCGAGCCGATCGTCGCCGGAGCCCGGGCAAGCCGGCCCGGTCAGGCGCCCTTGCCGCGCGCCTCGACGGGCCAGATCTCCAGCAAGGTCTCGCCCGCCACGACGTGGTAGGCGTCGTGCAGGTTCACCGTCGGGTCGCAGTGCGGGGTGGCGAAGGTGACGATCCGGCCCAGGGCGGGCGGCGCCTCGCCGCGCGGCGGGACGACGGCGCCGTGCTCGTCGCCCATGAAGTGATAGACCGCGCCGGCGGCGGCCCCGCGGAGGATCGGCGGCGCTCCGGCCTCGGTGGCGAAGGCCTTGAAGCCGGCGTCGACGGTGCAGAGTTGGGGGTGGCTGGCGCTGATCACCCGGGCATCGACCATCAGGGCGGTCTCGAACGGCGGCGCGACTGGCCCGTCGCCGGCGAGGTCGCAATCGGCATACTGACGGTCCATGAACACATAGGAGCCGACCTGCAGTTCGGTGAACACGCCGAGCGCCGCATCGATACGATGGCTGCCGGTGCCGCCGCCACTGATGATCGCCGGTGGGAGTCCGGCGGCGGCCAGGGCCCGGACGATGCGGGCAAGATAGGCGGTGCGCGCCTCGATCGCCTCACGCCGGGCGTCGAACGCCTCGATATGCTGCTCGGCGCCGCAATAGAACTGCACGCCGGCGAAAGCAAGGGTGGGGCTCTGCGCGATCCGCCGGGCGAGAGCGAGGGCGGCGGCCTCGTCCGCCACGCCGGTGCGGTGAATGCCCGGATCGATATCGACCAGCAGGTCGAGCTTGGCGCCCGACCGGGCCAGAGCGTCGACCGCGTCCGGATGATCCACAGCCGCCATCAGGCCGGGCGACCGGGGGGCGAGCGCCGCGAGGCGCTCCACGCCCAGCGTGCCGACCACGGGCGAGGTGATCAGGATGTTCTCTATGCCGCCGTCGCTCAGTGCTTCGGCTTCACCCAGTTTGGCGCAGCACACGCCCACGGCGCCGGCGGCGATCTGGCGGCGCGCGATCTGAACGCTCTTGTGAGTCTTGGCGTGCGGTCGCAGGGCCACGCCTTCGCGCCGGGCAAAAGCGGCCATGGCGGCGATGTTGCGCTCCAGCGCCGCCAGCTCGACGACGAGCGCCGGCGTGGCCAGATCCTGCCGGCCACCCTGACGGCCGATCAGGGCGGCGTTGGGGTGATGGATTGTCAGGCGCTCTGGAGGCGGACAGCGCGGCGCCCCAGGGCGCCGCAGCCTCTCCCTTGAACCTCAGCCTTTGAAGTCATGATCAAACCCTATCAGCCGCCGCCCGCCGCGCAAGGGGCCGCGCCGCCGGGGAGTCATAGAGAGAAAGAGAACAGTGCTTCCAGGTGCTGGTTGAGGAACTTGGCGGCGGGGTCGTGGCGGCGGCGGATCTCGCCCCATCGCATGGCCTGGGGGTAGAGACGGAGGACGTCGTCGGCGGTCAGGGTGTGGCGTTTGGCCCAGTGTGGGCGTCCGCCGGTGGCGGCGAGGACCGGCTCGATGGCGGCGAAGGCCTCGCGCCAGGGCATTTTCGCGTACTGGTGGAACGAGATGGAGGCTCGCGCCTCGCCGCCGGACATCGGCGATAGCATCAGGTCATCGCCCGCGACGATGCGGAATTCGAACGGGAAGATGATCGGCAGGCGGCGGCGTCGGACCTCGGCGATCGCGGCGCGCAGGGTGTCCGGGCCGGCGGCCTCGGGGATCTCATATTCCATCTCCTCGAAGCGGGTGTCGCGCTCGGAGGGAAAAATCTGGAAGGCCGGGGCGGCGCGCATGGACGCCCCGCTCGCGCGGGTCATCAGGCGCTGCAGCGGGCCGGCGAGGGCCGGCGCGGCGGCGGCGATGTCGCAGGCTAGCTGGAACACCTCGCCATGATCGTCCGGAGGCGGATCGTCTCCGGCGTCGACCGGCTCGAGGATCTTGAGGATGGCCTGATCGGCATAGGGAAACACGAACAGTTCCACGTGACGGTGGCGCCGCGTCATTGCGTCCCAATCGTCCAGCAACGCCTCGAGCGGTGCGTGGCTCACGCTCTCGCGCAGGCGAAAACCGGGGACGACGGACAGGCGCACCCGGCTCAGCACCCCCAGCGCGCCCAGGCCGACCCGCTGGGCCTCGAAGAGGTCGGCATGGCGCTCGGCGTCGCACTCCACCACCTCGCCGCCGGCCAGCACCAGGCGGAACGCCTCGGCGAAGGTGGACAGGCACCCGAGGGTCCGGCCCGTGCCGTGGGTGGCTGTGGCGAGGGCCCCGGCGATGGCCTGCTTGTCGATATCGCCCTGGTTGGCGAGCGACATGCCCTCCGCCCACAGCGTCTTGGTCAGGGCGCCGATCGCCATTCCGGCCGGAACCCAGGCGGAGCGGCGGTCGGCGGCGATCTCAACCGCGCCCCGCATCTGGTCCAGGCAGAGAAGCAGGTCGCCCGTCTCGCACAGCGGCATGAACGAATGGCCTGTGCCGGCGACGCGAACCTTCGTCGCCCCCGCGACCAGGGCCTGGAGGTCGGCTTCGGTGCTCGGTCGCTCGATCCGCGCCGGATGGGAGAGCACGCTCCCCGACCAGTTGCGCCACGCCGCCATCCGCTTCCCCGCTGCTTCGCCAGGGACTAGGTTTGCCCCAAAGCTGGCGGAGGAACAAACGATGGCGATGGCGGAGTATGCGGAGCACGACGGTCTGGGGCTGGCGGCGCTGGTGTCGAGAGGGGAGGTCAGCCCGGCCGAACTCGTCGAGGCGGCCATCGAGCGCATCGAGCGGCACAACGGGACCCTGAACGCCGTAGTGTTCAAGGCCTTCGACGAGGCGCGGGCGGCGGCGTCAGGACCGCTGCCGGAGGGGCCCTTCAAGGGCGTGCCGATGCTGATCAAGGACCTGGGGGTGAGCGTCTCCGGCTGGCCCAAGAGCCATGGCAGCCGTTTTGCCCGCGATGTGTTCGACGAGGCCGACAGCGGCCTCGTTCGGCGGTACCGGGAGAGCGGCGCGGTGCTGCTCGGCAAGACCAACACGCCCGAATACGGCATCACCGGCACCACCGAGAGCGCGCACCTGGGGCCATGCCGCAATCCGTGGAACACCGGCCACATTGCCGGCGGCTCCTCCGGCGGCTCGGCCAGCGCGGTGGCGGCGGGCATGGTTCCTCTGGCCCACGCAAGCGACGGCCTGGGTTCGATCCGCATTCCGGCCGCATGCTGCGGCCTAGTGGGGATGAAGGTGACCCGCGACCGCAACCCGGATCTGCCCGACGGCTTCGACGCCGCCTATGGCTTGGTGGTCAACCATGTGGTCAGCCGCACGGTGCGCGACAGCGCCGCCATGCTGGACGCCACCGGACGGGCCGAGCCGGCCTCGCCCTATCCGGCCCCGGCCAAGGATCGGCCGTATCTGGAGGAGGCGGGCCGCTCGCCGGGCCGGCTGAAGATCGCCTGGTCGTCGGAGACGCCGGGCGGCCGGTCGATCGATCCGGAGGTGGAGGCGGCGCTGCACGCCACGGTGGCGACGCTGACGGCGCTCGGGCACGAGCTGACGCCGCGCGGACTGGGGATCGACTATCGCGACCTCTATGCGACAATGGGCCCGATCAGCGGAGGCAATTTCGCCGCCAACATGAAGCGGCTTATCGAGCGCGTCGGCCGGGAGCCGGAGGCGGACGAACTGGAGCCCCTGACCTGGGCCGCGCTCAAGGGCGGTCGCAAGGTGACGGCCGAGGACGCGCTCTTCAATCTGGCCAGGCTGCGCGGCATCAACCGCCAGATCCTGGCGCTGTTCGAGGAGGCGGACGTCTATCTGACGCCGGTGATGGGAACGCCGCCGCCGCCGATCGGCTACATCGACCCGGTGACCCTGGCCCCGCGGGAAGTCGGCCGCCGGCAGGGCGCGGTGTTTCCCTACACCCCGCCGTTCAACGCCACGGGCCAGCCCTCGCTTTCGCTGCCGCTGGCGTGGTCGGCCTCCGGCCTGCCCATCGGCATGATGTTCACCGCCCGCTATGCCGACGAAGCAACCTTGTTTCGCCTCGCCGGCCAGCTCGAGAAGGAGATTCCCTGGAAGGACCGCCGGCCTGGGGTGTGGAACTAGCCGTTAGAGCGTGAACACCGGACTTGTTCACGTGTTATCGAGAGCCTTGCTCAAAGCGAGGTTCGGATGACCGACAACTCAGCCGCGTGGCTCATGGCGAAGCACGGCCGGCTCGAGGTGAAGCCCGCGCCCTACACCCATCCACAGGGGCATGAGATCGTGGTCAGGACCCACGCGGTGGGGATCAATCCGGTGGACTGGATCAAGCCGCTCACGGGCGACCTGATGTTCGGCTGGGTCAAATACCCCTGCGTGCTGGGCTCCGATGTCGCCGGCGAGGTTGTGGAAGTGGGCGAGGGCGTCACTCGGTTCAGGGTCGGCGATCGCGTCGTGGGCCATGCCCTGGGCCTGAGCCAGGCGCGCAACAGCGCGGCGGAAGGCGCCTTCCAGAGCACCGTGGTGCTGGTCGATCACATGACGGCCCCGATCCCGGCGTCCATGACCTATGAAAGCGCGGCCGTGTTGCCCCTGGGGATTTCGACGGCGGCGTGCGGCCTGTTCCAGGAGGACTATCTGGCGCTGCAATACCCGTCCGCCTCCGCCAACCCGACCGGCAAGAGCGTTCTGGTCTGGGGCGGCTCCACCAGCGTCGGGTCCAACGCGATCCAGCTGGCGGTGGCCGCGGGCTATGAGGTGATCACCACGGCCTCGCCGCGCAACTTCGCCTATGTCACCTCGCTCGGCGCCAGCCTGGCGTTCGACTACAACGACGAGGCGGCGGTGAGCCGGATCATCGCGGCCCTGGCTGGCAAGAGGCTCGCCGGCGCGCTGGCGATCGGTCAGGGCTCGGCTCAGCCCTGCCTGGACATCGTCCACGCCTGCGAAGGCGACAAGGTAGTGGCCACGGCCAGCGCCCCGGTCAATTTCGATGGCCTGCCCGAGGCGGGCGGCCCGAGCCTGGGTTTCCTCACCCTGATCCTTGGATTCGCGCGGTCCAATCTCTCGATGGCGGTCAAGGCCCGGACCCGGGGGATACGCACCAAGTTCATCTTCGGAGACTCGCTGGCCGACAACGAGGTCGGGCCGATGATCTGGGTCGATTTCCTGCCCGCGGCTCTCGCCGATGGCCGTTACAGGGCCGCCCCCGAACCGCTGATCGCGGGAGACGGCCTCGGCGCCGTTCAGTCCGGCCTCAAGCTGCAGCGAGAAGGCGTCTCGGCCCGCAAGGTGGTCGTCAGGTTATAGGGGTCTAGCCGCCGTCCACCTCATGCAGCGTCACGACGTTGGGATAAAACGCCAGGTAGTCCTTGATCGCTTCCATCGCCGGGTGCGGCGTCTCGTAGGTCCAGACGGCGTTCTCGGAGATCGAACCGTCCATGTCGAGGGTGTAGTAGGCGGCGTGGCCCTTGTAGGGGCAATAGGTGTCGCGGGCGGTGCGGCCCATGTAGGCCATGTCGACGTCGGCCCGCGGAAAATAGGCCACCTCCTTGTAGGACGCCTCCTTGAGCATCAGCACGCCGGTGCTGTCGGCGATGACATGGCCCTGGTAGAGCGCCTGCATCCGGCCGCCGTGCGGAGTGACCGTGATCGAATGATCGGGGCTAGGAATCTTGACGGTGTCCATTGTGGCGGGGCTCCTGACGGCATGGGCGGCTATCGCACTGACGTGGGGTCGCCGGGCCGCTTGTGAAACCCGTGGCGCCGTGATTGTTTCCTGCGTCGATCCCCGGCGAGGCGCCCAAGTTTCATGAACAGCATCGTCGTACTTGTCGGTATCGTAATCACTCTGGCGACCGGCGTTCCGGTGCTGCGCCAGATCCTGCGAGAGCATCCGCGCGGCCTTTTGGTCCTGTTCTTCGCCGAAATGTGGGAGCGGTTCTCCTACTACGGGATGCGTGGGCTGCTGGTGTTCTATCTGACGCAGCAGTTCCTGTTCGACGACGCGGCGGCGGCGAGCCAATACGGGGCCTACGCCACTCTGGTGTACTTGCTGCCTCTGGTCGGCGGAGTGCTGGCCGACCGCTATCTGGGCGCGCGCAAGGCGGTCGCCTTCGGAGCGCTGCTGCTGGTCGCCGGCCACATGACGATGGCCGTGGAGAGCGCCCCCGCGCACCAGACCCTGACCTACGCCGGCGCGCGTTACGACTTCGCCGCGAGCGGCCGCGGCGCCGGCCACGCAGCGCAACTGGTCGTGGCGGGGCAGGGCC
Organism: Caulobacterales bacterium; assembly: GCA_038226475.1. GTDB lineage: Bacteria > Pseudomonadota > Alphaproteobacteria > Caulobacterales > Caulobacteraceae > Acaudatibacter. The sequence goes on from JBBRQK010000014.1 coordinate 17,448, forward strand.
ACGCCTTCAGCCAGGACGCCGCCGGCGCCTTTCATATCGAAGGCCTCGCGCCCGGCGCGCCCTTGCCCCAGGTCCTGCCCAAAGGATCGTTCAATCTGGGGGTGGCCGGGCGCAGCCCGACTTTCGTCGGCGTGCTCTATCTGGCGCTCGCGCTTATCATCATGGGCGTCGGCTTTTTGAAATCCAACATCTCCAGCCTCGTCGGTCAGCTCTACGCCCAGGGCGATCCCAGGCGTGATCCGGGCTTCACGCTCTACTATTACGGGGTCAACCTCGGGGCCTTCTGGGCGGCGATCCTGTGCGGATATCTGGGCGAGACCCTGGGATGGGGCTGGGGTTTCGGCCTGGCTGGGGTTGGCATGCTGGCGGGCTATGTGACCTTCATGCTGGGCAAGCCTCTGCTGCGCGGCAAGGGCGAGCCGCCCGATCCGGCCAGGCTGGCAAGGCGCGTGGCAGGACCCCTGAACCTGGAATGGACCATCTACGCGGGTGGCATCGTCGGGCTGGCGGCGATCTGGCTGCTGGTGCAGCACAACGCCGTGGTCGGTTGGGCGCTGGGCCTGGGGGCCCTGGCGGTGCTGGCCTACGTCGGCCAGTACATGATCGCCAAGTGCGGCAAGATCGAGCGCGAAAGGCTGTTCCTCGCCTTCGTGCTGATGGGCGGCGCCGTGGTGTTCTTCACCCTGTTCGAACAGGCCGCCACCTCGCTCAATCTGTTTGCCGAGCGCAATACGGATCTGGCGCTGGTCAAGGCGCCGGTCGTGTTCGACGCCCTGGGTCAGCGCGTATTCATGGGCACGAAGGCGATGCTCGACGCCGCCCGGCCGGCGGCGCGGGGCGCCCTGTGGATCGACATGGGGTTTCGTGCGGCCCAGACCCAGTCGTTCAACGCCGGCTTCATCCTGCTCTTCGCCCCGGTGTTCGCGGCGCTGTGGTCGTGGCTGGGCAAGCGCGGACGCGATCCAGGGCCGATGGTCAAGTTCGGCCTTGGCCTGGCCCAGGTCGGGCTGGGGTTTCTGGTCATCGTCTGGAGCCAGGGCCTGGCCGATTCCCACCTGCGCCTGCCCCTGGCGGTGCTGGGCTTCACCTATGTGCTGCACACTACTGGCGAGCTCTGCCTCAGCCCAGTTGGGCTGTCGGAGATCACCAAGCTCGCACCGCCGGTGTTGATCTCCACCATCGTCGCCGTGTGGTTCCTGGCGATTTCGGCGGCCGAATACATCGGCGCGCTGATCGCCAGGGTCGCCGGAACCGAGACCGCCGGCGGACAGGTCCTGGACCCCGCGGGCGCTCTGGCCTCTGCCCTGCACGTGTTTCAGATCATCGGCTGGGCGGGCGTCGGCTTTGGGGCGGTGTTCCTCGCGCTCGCGCCGCTGATCGGCCGCTGGGGCCACGGGGTGAACGATGCGGCGAACCACCCTGCCGCCGTGCCCGCGCCGGCGGAGTGAGTCCTGATCCTGCGCCTCAGCCGAAGGTCTTGCGCAGCCGGAAATAGACTCCGCGACCTGGATGCAACAGGCGCACGTCCGTGAAGGCGAGGTCGGCGATGTTGCGCGGCCCGTCGTAGACCCGGCGGGTATGCTCGAAGCCCCGACCGCTGGCGTTCTCCAGTCGGTGCGGAAGGAGAAGTCGGGCCTGGGTTTGAACTCGACGAACAGCGAAAGATACGTCTTCAGCTGGTCGGTATCGATCTCGTCGAAGCGATAGTAGGTCTCGCGCCACTGGTCATAGATGTCGAACCCCCAGGTCGCCTTCCAGCGCGGCAGGCCTTGCGTGAAATGGGCCTCCGCGTCGGAGGGATGCAGGCCGCTGATCTCACGCTTTTGGCTGGTGGTGGGGTCGGTGACGCTGGAGCGGCGCCAGGTGGCCAGGCCGGTCAGCAGGCCGCGCGGTATCCCGAGCTTGTCGGTCGGCAGGGTCAGAGCCAACGACGCCTCGTCCTTGGTCCCGCCGCCGATGTTGCCGGGCGCGTCGAACACTCCAGCCGGGTCGAAGATCGGGGCCCGATCGATGACGTCGGTCAGAGCGTAGTGGCGCAGGGTCAGGGTCACGTCGCCACCGCTCCAGAACCTGTGATCGTAGGCGCCCTCGACCACCCAGGCCTGCTGCGGCGTCAGATTGGGGTTGCCGGCGTGGACAGAGCCGTTGCTCAAGGTCGCCTGGCCGGCGGCGAAGTCGTCGAAATTGAGCTGGCCCACCTCCCGTTGCAACCTCAGCCGCCATTGATCGGCTTCGTCCGGCGACCAAGTTGCGGTGAACCGGGGCTTGGCGAAGAACAGGGTGCGGCCGCTCACCACGTCGCCGCTGGAGGCGATGTGCGAGGCCTCCAGGCGCAGCTCCGCTTCGACGCTGAGCTTGCGGGTCGCCCGCCAATCGGCGGTGGCGAAGGCTTCGCCGCGCGCCTCGGTGACGCGCACGTCGGCCGCCGGTAGCACCACCGGCGCGCCGTTCACCGCGTAGAGCGTGTGGGCGTTCAGCCAGTTGTAGTCACCCTCGCCGCCGGTCTGGATCGACAGTTTCGGGACGGCGTCGCTTCGAAGGGTGAAACGGGCGATGCTCTCGCCAGTGGTCTTGCGTTCGAAGAAGCGCTCGATGTCGCCAGGGGCCGAGAAGTCGTCGGTATAGCGAAACTGGCCGAGCTGTTGCAGCAGCACCGTCTCCAGGCTTGTGGAGGCGCCGAGCGGATGCTCATAGCGCAGGCCGACCTCGGCGGTCTTCTGGATCTGGTGATCGAACTCGGAGGTGGCCTCGCCCGGAGGGGCCATAGGATGATCGATCTGCAGATAATCGTACGGGTTGCTGGAGAGCGAGGCGTTGAGGCGGGCCTTGCCGCCCAGCACCGGTGTCTCGACCGCACCGGTCAGTTTGTAGTCGTAGCTGACGCCGGCGCTGTGCTCGGCGTAGGTCTGGGTCGGCGCGCCAGCGGCGTCGCGGATCAGGCGCGAGCCGTCGCCCGAACCGTCGTCGATACCCCGGCCCATCAGCAGGGAGAACTCATAGCCGGTGGGTCCCACCTTTCGGGTCCCTTCGGCGCGCACACCCCAGCCCTGGCGCCCATCCCACCAGCGCGAGGTGGAGGCGGCCAGGGTCAGCTTCAGCCCGCCGTCCTGTCGCCGGATGACATTGGCCACGATCGCCTTGCCGTGCATGTCGATGCCCGACGTCCCGCCTCTGATCAGGTCGATGCGCAGCACCTGTCCGGCTGGGATGCGCTTGAGGATCTCGTCCAGAGGGTCGTCCTTGGCGGTCGGCCGCACGCCATCCACCAGCACATTGCCCGCCGCGCCGCCGAAGCCCCGTACGGCGTCGCCCTTGTCAAACACGAAGCCCGGCAGGCGGGTCACCATGTCGAGGGCCGTGTTGGGCTGCGAGGCGGCGAAGAAGGCGGCGGGATAGGCGGTCACGGTTGCCTGGACAGGCTGGGCGGGGGCGGGCGCCGCGGCCAGCGCCACGGCCATCACGATCCCCACGCTCACCCGTCACCCCGCTTCTTGGCCGCTTCTTCTCGGCCCGCTAGTGGCAAGCGGGCCGCGTCCTCGCCAGTTAAATCGCTGTAAGCCTTGCGCGCTCGGGGAGGGGCGCGCGCAGCAGGCCGGCGCTATACGCCCGTTCCGCCGACGGTCAGGCCGGTGATCTTCAGGCTGGGCTGGCCGACGCCGACCGGGACGCCCTGTCCGGCCTTGCCGCAGGTGCCAATGCCCGGATCAAAGGAGAAGTCGTTGCCGATCATGGTGACTCGGGTGAGCGCCGAGGGCCCGTCGCCGATCAGGGTCGCACCTTTGACCGGGGCGGTGATGCGGCCGTTCTCGATCAGATAGGCCTCGGTGCACTGGAACACGAACTTGCCGTTTGTGATGTCCACCTGGCCGCCGCCGAAGTTGGCGCAATAGAGGCCGCGCGCGGTCGAGGCGATCATCTCCTCGCGGTTGGACGAGCCCGCCAGCATGCCGGTGTTGGTCATGCGCGGCATGGGCAGGTGGGCGTAGGATTGGCGCCGACCATTCCCTGTAGCCTCCATGCCCATCAACCGCGCGCTCTGGCGGTCGTGCATATAGCCGACCAGCACACCGTCCTCGATCAGGATGGTGCGGGCGCCCGGCGTGCCCTCGTCGTCGACGCTGAGCGACCCGCGCCGGCCCTCGATCGCGCCATCGTCGAACACCGTCACGCCCGGCGCCGCCACGCGCTCGCCGATCCTGCCGGCGAAGGCGGAGGTTCCCTTGCGGTTGAAGTCGCCCTCCAGTCCATGGCCCACGGCCTCGTGCAGCAGGATGCCGTTCCAGCCGGCGCCCAGCACCACGTCCATCTCGCCAGCCGGGCAGGGGACAGCCTCCAGATTGACCAGGGCCTGACGAAGCGCCTCCTCGACCTGTTCCTGCCATCCCTCCGGCGTGATCCAGGCTTCGAAACCGGCGCGGCCGCCGGCCCCCGAGGAGCCGTTCTCGCGCCGGCCATCCTTCTCCACCGTGATCGAGACATTGAGCCTGGCCAAGGGGCGCACGTCGCGGATCAGCCGGCCGTCGGCGCGCAGAATCTCCACGACCCGTCGCTCGCCCGCCAGGGACGCCATGACCTGGGCCACGCGCGGATCGCGGGCGCGGGCGAAGGCGTCGATCTCAGCCAGCAAGGCCACCTTCTCGGCGAACGCCGGTGAGGCGAGGGGATCGTCCTCGCCATAGAGCCGGGTGTTGGTGTGGCGAGGCCCCTCGGCCGCCACCCCATCATAGCCCCGCTTGGCGAGCGCCGCCGAAGTGGCCGCCCGGCCGATCGCGGCCAGGGAAATCTCGCTGGCGTGGGCATAGCCGGAGGTCTCGCCGGCCACCACGCGCAGGCCGAAACCCTCGGTGGAATCATAGGAGGCCGATTTCAGCCGCCCGTCGTCATAGGTGAAGAACTCGCTCTCCGACCGCTCCAGGAAAAGCTCGCCGTCGTCGGCGCCCTTCAGGGCATCGGCCAGCAGGCCGGTGGCGGCGTCGGTGTCGACCCCGGAGCCCTCGAGCACGGAGGGGGTGGGCGTGTGCATGTTCATGGAGCGGGCGTCCGGCTTGGGGGATAGTCAGAGATAAGCGCTATCCTCCCCGGCCGCCATGCCCGGGGCGCCAAGCGCGAGGGCCCGCGTCCCCCGGCCTCATGCCGCACTGCGGCGAACGCCTTGGCAAGGCCGTGCGATGCGCGTATGCACCGCCCCGCAACCGAAACGGCCGAGATGCGCCGTTTCGAGATCATTCACACAGGCCGCGAGGATGATGAAGGCTAGGGCTGCGATTACCTCTTTGTCCGCGAGCCTCTGCGGCGCGGCGTTCGCCTTGTCCGCCGCAGCCGAGACCCTGGGTCAACCGACCGCCGGCGCCATCGGCATGCAGGGCGCGGCCTCGGAAATCCGCGCGCACCAGATCTTTTTCCACAACTGGATCGTGCTGCCGATCATCACCGCCATCACCCTGCTGGTGTTCGGTCTGCTGGCGACCGTGGTCATCCGCTTCAACAAGCGCGCCAACCCCACTCCATCCCGCTTCAGCCACAACACGCCGGTGGAGGTGGCCTGGACGGTGATTCCGGTGCTGATCCTGATGTTCATCGCCATCTTCTCGTTCAAGCTCCTGTTCGAGGAGCACGACATGCCCAAGCCCGACCTGACGGTGAAGGTGGTGGGCCGGCAGTGGAACTGGGACTATGAATATCCCGACCAGAAGATCGGCGCCTACACCTCGACCCCGATGACGCAGAGCGACGCCAAGGCCAAGGGCCTGCCCTATCTGCTGGAGACGACCGCGCCCATGCTTGCGCCGGTGAACAAGGTGGTGCGCGTGCAGGTGACCGCGGAGGACGTGATCCACTCGTTCTCCGTGCCGGCCCTCGGCATCAAGGTCGACGCCATCCCGGGGCGGCTCAATCAGACCTGGTTCAAGGCCGACCGCACCGGCACGTTCTATGGCCAGTGCTCGCAGCTGTGCGGGATCAACCACTCGTTCATGCCGATCGAAGTGAAGGTGGTGAGCCAGCCGGAATTCGACGCCTGGGTCGCCTCCAAAGGGCCTAAGCCGGCCGCGGTGGCCGCCGCCGCCCCGACGCCAGCGCCGAAGAGTTAGAGTTCGAGGGAGGTCCAAGGAAAACCGTCATGGCCGACATCACCCACGAACGCATCGCTCACGCCGAAACCCACGGCGGCGGCTATGGCGCCCATTCGGGCGCGCCAGGATTTTTTACTCGCTGGTTCCTGTCGACCAATCACAAGGATATCGGCACCCTCTACATCATCTTCGCCATCCAGGCCGGCATCATCGGGGCGCTATTCTCCGGCCTGATCCGACTGGAGCTGATGGAGCCGGGCATCCAGTATTTCACCCATGGCTCGTGGCTCGACCGGCTGGGCCTCGTCGAGGCCTCGCAGCACGGCTATTACGTCGTGGTCACCGGCCACGCCCTGATCATGATCTTCTTCATGGTCATGCCGGCGATGATCGGCGGCTTCGGTAACTGGTTCGTGCCCCTGATGATCGGGGCGCCCGACATGGCGTTCCCGCGCATGAACAACGTCAGCTTCTGGCTTCTGGTGGCGTCCTGGTGCCTGCTCCTGACCTCGATGTTCGTCGACGGCGGGCCGGGCAAGGGATTTGGCGGCGGCTGGACGCTCTATCCGCCGCTTTCCACGATCGGCCACACCGGGCCGGCGATGGATTGCGTCATCCTCTCGATCCACCTGGCCGGCGCCAGCTCGATCCTGGGCGCGATCAACTTCATCACCACCATCTTCAACATGCGCGCGCCGGGCATGACGCTGCACCGCATGCCGCTGTTCGTATGGTCGATCCTGGTGACGGTGTTCCTGCTGCTGCTGTCGCTGCCGGTCCTGGCCGGGGCCATCACCATGCTGCTGACAGACCGCAATTTCGGCACCCATTTCTTCGACCCGGCCGGCGGCGGCGATCCGACCATGTTCCAGCATCTGTTCTGGTTCTTTGGCCACCCGGAGGTATACATCCTGATCCTGCCGGGCTTCGGCATGATCAGCCACGTTGTCTCCACCTTCTCGCGCAAGCCGGTGTTCGGCTATCTGGCCATGGCCTACGCCATGGTGGCCATCGGCTTCCTGGGCTTCATCGTCTGGGCGCACCACATGTTCACCGTGGGCATGCCGGTCAATCTGCAGGCCTATTTCGTCGCCGCCACCATGGTCATCGCCGTGCCGACCGGGGTGAAGGTGTTCTCCTGGATCGCCACCATGTGGGGTGGGTCGCTGGACTTCAAGACGCCCATGCTGTGGGCGATCGGCTTCATCTTCCTGTTTACCGTAGGCGGGGTAACCGGCGTTGTGCTGGCCAACGCCGGCATCGACTACGCCCTGCACGACACTTATTATGTGGTTGCCCACTTCCACTATGTGCTCAGCCTGGGGGCTGTGTTCGCGATCTTCGCCGGCTTCTACTACTGGTTCGAGAAGATGTGGGGTGTGCGCTACAACGAGTTTCTGGGCGCGACCCACTTCTGGATCACCTTTGTCGGGGTCAACATCGTCTTCTTCCCGCAGCACTTTCTTGGGTTGCAGGGTATGCCGCGACGCTCGGTCGACTACCCGGTGGCCTACACGTTCTGGAACCACCTCTCCTCGATCGGCTACGGAATCACCTTCGTCGGCCTGATCGTGTTTCTGGTTGTGCTGGCCGAGGCCGCCGTGCGCCGCCGGCCGGCCCGGGCCAATCCCTGGGGCGAGGGCGCCACGACCCTCGAGTGGACCCTGCCTTCGCCGCCGCCGTTCCACCAGTTCAATGAGCTGCCGGTGATCCACGCCGACGCCCACTGATGGCCCAAGCCTCGCCCCCCGCCATCCTGGTCGGCGCCCCGGCCGCCAGCTGGCGCGACTATCTGGACCTGCTCAAGCCTCGGGTGATGTCGCTTGTGGTGCTTTCGGCGGTCACGGGGCTCGTGTGCGCTGGAGCGCCGATGAATCCGGTCCTCGCGGCGGTGGCCATTCTCTGTATCACCCTAGGCGCCGGCGGCTCCGCAGCGCTGAACATGGGGTACGACAGCGACATCGACGCCCTGATGCGTCGCACCCGCGGACGCGCCGTTCCAGCCGGCCGCATCCAGCGTAGCGACGCCATGGCCCTGGGCGTGGCGCTGTCGCTGTTTTCCGTCGCCATCATGGCGCTGGCGATCAATCTGCTCTCCGCCACCCTGCTGGCGTTCACGATTGTCTTCTATGCCGTGATCTACACCCGCTGGCTGAAGCGGCGCACGGTGCAGAACATCGTTATCGGCGGCCTGGCCGGCGCGTTGCCGCCGCTCGTCGGCTGGGCGGCCGCCAGCGGCGCGGTGGCGGCCAACGCCTGGCTGCTGGTGGCGATCATCTTCGTCTGGACGCCGCCGCACTTCTGGGCCCTCTCGCTCTACACCAGCGAAGACTACGCCCGCGCCGGCGTGCCGATGATGCCCGTGGTCAAGGGCGCGGCCTCCACTCGCCGGCAGATCCTGCTCTACAGTCTGGCGCTCGCCCCGCTCTCCGTCGCCCCCGCTTTCACGGGTTTGGGCGGGCCGTTCTATCTGGCCGTCTCCCTTGCCGCCGGGACCCTGTTCGTGGTCCTGGCCGTCCGTCTCGCCACCAGCCGCGCGGGCGACACCGCCGGCGAGGGCGACGGAGCGCTCTATGACGTGAAGGCCGCTTCGCGCACCGCACGCAACCTGTTCGCCTTTTCGATCCTCTACCTGTTCCTGCTGTTCACCACCCTGCTTGCCGAGCACGCCCTTGGCGTGCCGCCTCTGGCCTGGGGTCGATGACCGATCCCAACCTCGACGATCCGGCCGCCGCGAAGGCGAGGCGCGGCCGCAACCTGTTGCTGGCCTTGTCTCTGGTGGCGTTCGTGGTGCTGGTGTTCGTGATCACCCTGGTCAAGAAGTCCGGCGCATGAGCAGGCCTCGCAATACCCGTGTGGCCTTGGCCTGCGCCGCGGTGTTCGTCGCCATGGTCGGCGGGGCCTTCGCCGCCGTGCCGCTCTATCGCGCCTTCTGCCAAGCGACCGGGTTCAATGGCACGGTGCGGCGAGGCGTAGTGCGCACCATCGCCGTGTCGGACCGCTCGGTCACCGTGCGCTTCGACACCAACGTTCGCGATCTGGCCTGGCGCTTCGAACCGGCTGAGCCCAGCCAGAGCGCACGCCTGGGCGAGAACCGGCTAGCCTTCTTTCGCGCCACCAATATCGGGCGCACGCCGCTGACCGGCCGGGCGCTGTACAACATCCTGCCCGAGGCCGCCGGGCCGTATTTCTCTAAGCTGGAGTGCTTCTGTTTTCGCACCCAGACCATCGCTCCAGGACAGACGGCCGAGTTCCCGGTGGTCTACCGGGTCGATCCGGCCTGGGCGGCCGACAAGGATGCCTCGCGCACTGGCGAGATCACCCTTTCTTACACGTTCTTTCCCGCCGACGGCCGGCCCTCTCCCCTTGGCGCGCCACAGCGCGCGGGGCTATAGCGACACCGTTTCCGTTTGAGAGGCTAGCGACAGCGCGACATGGCTCACGAAGGCGTCAAACACGACTACCACCTGGTCAATCCCAGCCCATGGCCGCTGATCGGCTCGATCGCGGCCGTGGCTCTGGCGCTGGGCCTGGTGGTCGGCCTCAAGGGCCTGCTGGGCATTCCCAAGGGCAACTGGTGGCTGATGGGCCTGGGGGGCGCCGGCGTCCTGCTGACCATGGCCTCGTGGTGGACCGACGTGGTCAGGGAGGCCAACGACGGCGACCACACACCCGTGGTCGCGCTCGGCCTGCGCTACGGCATGATCCTGTTCATCGCCTCGGAGGTGATGTTTTTCGTCGCCTGGTTCTGGATTTTCTTCGAGATGGCCCTTTTCCACCATGTGCGCACCGCCTCGCCCGTGGACGACGTGCGGGCCGCCTGGGCCACCTGGCCACCCAAGGGCATCGAGACGGTGCCGGCGTTCGAGCTGCCGCTGGTCAACACCCTGACCCTGCTGCTTTCCGGCACCGCGGTCACCTGGGCTCACCATGCGTTGCAGACCGGCGACCGGCGCGGGGCGAAGATCGGCCTGGTGTTGACCATCGCGCTGGGGCTGCTGTTCACCTCGATCCAGGCCTATGAATACAACCACATCCTGACCGAGCACCTGTTCTATTCGCCCGAGGCGTCCAACGCCGGTCTCTATGGCTCCTCGTTTTTCATGGCCACCGGTTTCCACGGCTTCCACGTCATCATCGGCACGATATTCCTTACCGTGTGCCTCCTGCGGTTGCTCAACGGAGGGTTTACCCCGACCACGCATTTCGGCTTCGAGGCCGCGGCTTGGTACTGGCATTTCGTCGATGTCGTGTGGCTGTTTCTCTTCACCTTCCTCTATGTGATCTTCGGCGCCGGCTGGGGCCATTGAGCCTTTCGGCGGCGCTGGCCCCGTTCATCGCCGGCCTGCGCGCCCGCTGTCCAAATTGCGCCAAGGGGCCCCTGTTCGCCGGCTTCCTGAAGGTGACGCCGATCTGCGCGGCCTGCGGCTTCGATCTGGGCGCCAGCGACAGCGGCGACGGGCCAGCGGTGTTCGTGATCCTGGTGGTAGGCTTCATCGCCGTATTCGGAACGCTGTTCACGGAGATCGCCTTCCATCCGCCGGTGTGGGCGCCCCTGGTGACCTGGCTGCCGCTCTCGGCGCTGCTTTGCCTGGCCCTGTTGCGGCCGATGAAGGGGCTGATGATCGCCGCCCAGATTCGCAACAAGGCAGCGCAGCACGGGTGAAGCGCTTTCCCGTCGTGTTGAGCGTCGCCTGCGCCGTGGCCGTGGCGCTGCTGATCGGTCTGGGCGTGTGGCAGTTGCAGCGCCTGACCTGGAAGCAGGGCTTGCTGGCGCGGATCGCCGCGCTCCAGACCGCCGCGCCACGACCGCTGGGCCCGGTGCTTGCCCGCGGCGCACGGGGCGCGGACGTGGCCTTCACCCGCGTATCCACCTCCTGCGCACCCGCTCCTGACCCGGCTGTCGCCACCTACCGCTACGCCCTGCGCGAAGGCCGCGTCGCCTGGCGGCTTCTGAGCGTTTGCCGCCTGATCGGCGCGCCCTATCCAGCGATCGTGCTGGACCGCGGCGTGGCGCGGCGTTTCGACGGGGCGATGGCGCCCGGCGCGGCCAGCTATGCCGCAACGACGCGCGCGGTCGGAATCCTGCGCGAACCGGGCGCCCCCTCGTTCCTGGATGCGCCGACGCATCGGGGCTCTGGCGGTGTCCTGGCGCTGCAGGCGCTCAACCGTCCCGCGCTCCGGACGCTGGCGACCGAGGCCGGAGCCAGCCGGGCCGCGCCCTACTATCTGGCGGTCGAGTCCGAGACGCCGGGCGACCCGGGACTCGCCCCATCCGCCCTGCCCGAGGATATCCCCAACAATCATTTCGTCTATGCCCTGACATGGTTCGGCCTCGCCGCCGGCCTTGGCGGGGTCTGGGCCGGGATGGTGTGGAAGAGGATGCGCGGGCGATGAGATATGTCTCGACCCGTGGCGAGGCGCCGGATGTCGGTTTCACCCAAACGCTGCTCGGGGGCCTGGCACCGGACGGGGGACTGTATATGCCCCAGGTCTGGCCGTGCCTCACACGCCGGGAGATCGAGGGCTTCGCCGGCAAGCGCTACGCGACGGTCGCCGCCGATATCCTCGGCCGCTTCGCCGGCGACGAGATCGCCGCGCCGGCCCTCGGTGAGATGTGCGAGGCCGCCTATGCGACCTTCGATCACGCCGCCGTCGCGCCCCTGCGCCAACTCGACGCCGGACGATTTCTGCTGGAGTTGTTCCACGGCCCGACCCTGGCCTTCAAGGACGTGGCCATGCAGATTCTGGCCCGCCTGTACGATCACGTCCTCGCCGCCCAGGATCGGGTAATGACCATCGTCTGCGCCACCTCGGGCGACACGGGCGGCGCGGCGGTGGAGGCCTTTCGCGGCCGCCGGAACGTGCGCCTCGTGGCCCTGTTTCCGGAAGGCCGGATCTCCGACATCCAGCGCCGCTTCATGACCACGGCCGACGACGCCAACGTGCGCTGCGTCGCCGTGGCGGGGGATTTCGACGACTGCCAGGCGATCCTCAAAGCCCTGTTCGCCGACACAGCCTTCGCCCGCGAAGTGGACCTGGCGGCGGTCAATTCGATCAACTTCGCCCGCATCGCCGCCCAGTGCGTGTATTATTTCACTGCCGCCGCGGCGCTTGGCGCGCCGGAGCGGCGCGTCGCTTTCGCTGTCCCGACCGGCAATTTCGGCGACGCCTTTGCCGGGTGGGCGGCGCGGCGCATGGGTCTGCCGATCGAGCGCATCCTGGCGGCCACCAACGCCAACGACATCGTGGCCAGAGCGCTGGCCACCGGACGCTATCGGCGCGGGGCGGCCGTCGCCACCTCCAGCCCAGCCATGGACATCCAGGTGGCGTCCAACTTCGAGCGGCTCTATTTCGAATGCGCCGGCCGCGCGCACGGCGCTACCCGCGCCGCGTTCGAGGCCTTCACCGCCGAAGGGGAGATCACGATCCCGCCGCCGGTGCTCGCCGCCATGCGCGAGGTGTTCGAGGGTGTCTCGGTGAGCGAGGCTCGGGAGGCCGAGGCCATCCTCTCGGCGCGAGCGACCAGCGGCGAGCTGGTCGATCCTCACACGGCCGTCGCCCTGGCGGGCGGCGCCTCGGCCGGGTGGCCCGCGCCCGGGGTCGCGCTGGTGACGCTGGCCACCGCTCACCCGGCCAAGTTCGCCGACGCCGTTTTCGCGGCTGCCGGAACGGCTCCGAACGTCCCGACCGCGGCACGCGATCTTGCGCTTCGCCCAGAGCGCTTCGATCGGCTGCCCGCCGAAGCCCAAGCTGCCGCGGCCTATGTGCGCGCCTTCGTGGCGACCGGATGAGTCCCGCGCCCGCACCGCAACCCATAGTCCGGCGCCTCGCCAACGGCGTCATCGTGATCAGCGACGCCGTGGCCGGTTTCGAGACCCTCGCCCTGAGCGTCGTCGCCGGGCGCGGCGCGCGCTGGGAGGACGAGGCGCGCTCAGGCTGGTCGCATCTGCTCGAGCACATGGTGTTCAAGGGGGCCGGCGCGCGCTCGGCGCGCGAAATCGTCGAGGTCATCGAGGCCGCCGGCGGCCAGATCAACGCGGCGACCGGCCATGAGCGAACGAGCTTCCAGGTCAGGGCCCTCGCCGGCGGATTGCCGCTGGCCATGGCCGTCACCGCCGACCTCGTCCATCGTCCGACCCTCGATCCGGACGACCTGACGCGCGAGAAGCAGGTGGTGCTGCAGGAAATCGCCGAAGCGGCCGATACGCCCGACGATCAGGTGTTCGAACTGGCCCAGACCGCCGCCTTCGCGAACCAGCCGCTCGGCCGTCCGATCCTGGGGGCGACCGAGACCATCGCCGCCGCCCATCCGGACGCCCTGGAAGATTGGCGCACCAGACTCTACGCCCCAGACCGGCTGGTGATCAGCGCCTCCGGCGCGGTCGACGATTCGGAACTGATGGCTCTGGCCGAGCAGGGGTTCGGCGACGCGGCGCCCCCGACCGTGCAGGCCGCGCCGCCGGCGCCCGGCGCGTTTACCAGCGGTAACGCGCACGAACGGCGCCGGCTGGAACAGGCCCACCTCGTACTTCTTCTGCCTGCCTCCGGAGCCCGCGATCCGGAGCACTGGGCGCTGCGCCTGTTCGTCGAAATCCTCGGCGGCGGTATGTCGTCGCGTCTGTTTCAGGAGGCGCGCGAGCGCCTCGGGCTCGCCTACGCCATCGACGCCTACGCCGACGCCTATGCCGATGTCGGGGTGGTAGGCGTCTACGCCGGCTGTGCGCCCGGGGACGCCACGCGCTTGGCCGAAGTGGTGGCGGCGCAGATTGTTTGCCTCGCCCAGCGGGTGGAGGCAGCCGAACTGGCGCGGGCCAAGGCCCAGCTCAAGGCGTCTCTGTTCATGGGCAGGGAGTCCCTGGCGGGCCGGGCCGAGCAGGCGGCGGCTCAGTGGCTGATCCATGGGCGCCTGTTGCCGCCGGCCGAGCTGGCTTCGGCGATCGACGCTGTCGAGCCAAAGGATCTCGCCCTGGCGGGTGAGCGATTGCTGGCGCCGCGTCGCTGTGCGGTCGGCGTGCTGGGACCGCGTCCGGCCATGGCGGCCGGCGCAAGCTTCGAGAGAGCCCTGTTCGGGTGAGTGCCGCACCGGCGCCCCTTGGCGAAGCCTCGGAAGCGCGCCAAGATCACCGTATGGCCCTCCTCGACTGGATCGCGCCCGATAACGAACCGCGGCTGGATGGAGAAGGCGTGCGGCTGCGGCCGCATCGGGCGTCGGACTTCGCCGAGTGGTCGACCCTGCGGGCCGGGTCGCGCGCCTTCCTCCAACCGTGGGAGCCGACCTGGCCGGCGGACGATCTGAGCCGCGCCAGCTACCGGCGCCGCCTTTCGGCCCACGCCCAGGACATCGAACGCGGGGCCGCCTATCCGTTCCTGGTGTTCCGCCAGCAAGACAACCGCATGGTGGGAGGCGTGACCGTTTCCGACGTCCGCCGCGGCGTCGCCCAGATGGCGTCGATCGGCTATTGGATCGGCGAGGCGTACGCGCGGCAGGGACATACCGCGGCGGCCGTCGAGGCAGTGACGAGGTTTTGTTTCGAGCGGCTTGGCCTGCACCGGGTCGAAGCGGCCTGCATCCCCACCAACGAAGGCTCCCGCGCGGTGCTCGCTCGCGCACGCTTTCGCCAGGAGGGCCTCGCCCGGGCCTATCTCAAGATCAACGGCGTCTGGCGCGACCACCTGCTGTTCGGCCTGCTCTCGGCCGCACCGGCCGCCGGCCAGCGTCAGGAGGACGTGCTGGTCTAAAACCCTTTTCAGGCGCGCCCGGCCTGGGCGGAGAGGTGTTCGGCCGCAACGCCGATCTTGGCCAGGGCGCGCGACCATTTGTGCTCGTGATCGTCGCCAAACAACAGGGCCTCGTCCGGTTCGCAGGTGAGCCATACATTGCCCCGGATCTCCCGCTCCAGTTGGCCGCCGTCCCAGCCGGCGTAGCCCAGCGCCATGACCGCCTTGCGCGGATGCGGATCGCCAGCGGCCATCGCTTCGAGCACCTCGCGCGTGGCGGTCAGGGTCACGCCGCCCCCAATCAGGGTGCTGGAGGGCTCGGCGGCATAGTCGTCGGTGTGAAGCACGAAGCCGCGCTCCGGCTCCACTGGGCCGCCCATCAGCACCAACTCTTCTAGGGCCTTGGCTGGCGTCTTGACCCCCAGCTTGGCCAGCAGCTTGGCCACGGTCAGGCCCTCTACCGGACGATTGACGGTCAGGCCCATGGCGTGTTGGGAGTCGTGCGCGCACATGAATACGACCGCCCGCTCGAACCTCGGATCCTCGATCCCGGGCATCGCGACCAAGAGACGGCCCGTGAGATAGGCGCTGGCAGGCGGCATGGCGCCATGATCGGGCGTGACGGGCGCCGATTCAAGGGCCCTTGGCCCTTCGGCCCTTGGCGCGGCGCGGTGTCGTCGTTATCTGCGGTCCGCGCCCACGGGCATCCCCCTTTCAAGGAGACGCGTTCATGACGATCAAAGTCGGCGACAAGGTTCCCGCAGCCACCTTCATGACCTTCGGCGCGGAAGGCCCGGCGCCGTTGACCAGCGACGAGCTGTTCAAGGGCAAGACGGTCGCCCTCTTCGCCCTGCCGGGCGCCTTCACACCAACTTGCTCGGCCAAGCACGTGCCCGGCTTCAAGGCCCACGCCGCCGAAATGCGCGCCAAGGGCGTCGATACGATCGCCTGCGTCTCGGTCAACGACGTCTTCGTGATGAAGGCCTGGGGCGCCGATCAGGGCGTTGGCGACGATGTGATGATGCTGGCCGACGGAAACGGCGACTTCACCAGGGCGGTCGGCCTGGAGTTCGACGGCTCCAAGTTCGGCATGGGCAGGCGTTCGCAGCGATATTCGATGGTGGTCGCCGACGGCGTCGTCAAGACCCTCAACATTGAGGAGGGCGGCGAGTTCAAGGTCTCGTCGGCGGAATACATGCTGGCTCAACTCTAGAGCGAGACACGTCCCGGGCCTGTTCAGCGGGCTTGCGGCAAGGCCCAAGCCCAAGCCTGGATCCGCCTCACGCTCCGGCCTTGGCCGGAGCCGCGGCGCTCGCCGCGGCAGGCGCCGCCGGTTTGGGCGTCGGGACCGGCAGGTTCGAGCCCAGTGTGCGCAGATAGGCGATCACGTTGATCCGCTCCTGCGGGTCCTTGATACCGGCGTAGCTCATCTTGGTGCCGTCGATGTATTTCTGCGGGCCGCCCAGGAACATGTAGATGTGGTCGAAGTCCCAGACCGGTTGCTTCGCCCCAAAGGCCAACATGCCGCTGGAATAGGAGAAGGCCGGATGGCTGCCCGGTTTGCGGCCCAGAACGCCATAGAGGCCGGGGCCGATGTTGTTGGCGCCGGAGGGATCGAAGATGTGGCAGGCCTTGCACACCGCGGTCTTCGCCTCGCCGGCTGAAACGTCCGCCGTTTTGAGCACCGTCCCCCAATCGGGTGGGGCGTCGACCGGAGTCGCATCCCCGCCCGTGGTCTCCACCGGTATGGCGACCGCGTAGCCGGCCTTGGCGGGAAGTTTCGGTTCGAAGAACCTCGGCGTCACCACGCCCAGACCCGCCAGCACGAAGGCGGTGGTGAGCGCCGCCCCCAGAATCTTGTTGCCGGTCAGATCGCTCATCTCGTCCGTGACGCCTCGCCGCAGCGCCCATGTTGCGCTGCGGTCTCTTACACGCTACCGCCGCTGGCGCAAACGCCCCGGCGCCCAAACCGATGACCCCGATCGTGCTCATTCCGGCCCGGATGGCGGCCACCAGGCTGCCCGGCAAACCGCTGGCCGACATCGGAGGCATACCGATGATCGTGCACGTGCTGCGCCGCGCCCTGGCCGCTGATATCGGCCCTGTCGCGGTAGCCGCCGGAGACGCCGCGATCGTCGAGGCGGTGACGGCCGCAGGCGGCCGCGCCGTGCTCACCGATCCCGACCTGCCGTCCGGCTCCGATCGAATCCTGGCCGCACTGGCGCAGTTGGATCCGGCCGGCCGGCACGAGGTGATCGTCAATCTCCAGGGCGATATGCCCTTCGTCGACCCCAGGAGCCTGGCCGCTGCGGCGAATGCCTTGGAGCAAGATGCAGACGCCGCCATCGCCACCCTGATCGCGCCGGAGGCCGACCCGTCCGACCGGAGCAATCCCGACGTGGTCAAGGCGATCGTCGCCCTCGCGCCCGGTGCCACGCGCGGGCGAGCGCTGTATTTCACGCGCGGAACTTTGTACGGCGACGGCCCGATCCTGCGCCATATCGGCCTCTACGTCTGGCGGCGCGAAGCGTTGACCCGTTTTCACGCGGCGCCGCCCTCGCCTCTGGAGCGGCGGGAGAAGCTCGAGCAGTTGCGGGCGCAGGAGATGGGATTGTCGATCGTGGCCGCGGTGGTGGCGCGCGCGCCGCTCTCGGTCGATACGCCCGCGGACCTTGCCGTTGCCCGCCGCCATGCCGTGGCCCCCGCATGACGAGGATCGCCTTCCAGGGCGAGCCCGGCGCCAACGGCGACGAGGCGTGCCGCGCCCACTTTCCCGACTGCGAGCCGACACCTCATGCCACCTTCGAGGATGCCTTCGAGGCGGTGAAGCGCGGCGACTGCGCCCTGGCGATGATCCCGGTCGAGAACTCCATCGCCGGCCGCGTCGCCGACGTCCATCATCTGCTGCCGTCATCGGGCCTCAAGATCATCGGCGAGCGGTTCAAGCCGATCCGATTTCAGCTGATGGCCAACCTTGGGACCAGGCTCGAGGATGTGACCACGGTGGTCAGCATGCCCATCGCCCTCGGCCAATGCCGCAAGCTGTTGCGCCGCCTGGGCGTGCGTACCGAGCCGGCGGGGGATACCGCGGGAGCCGCCAAGGCTCTCGCGGCGCGGCCCGATCCCACCCGGGCGGCGATCGCTCCGGCTCTGGCGGCCCGACTCTACGGCCTCGAAATCCTGGAGACGGACGTCGAGGACGAGGCGCACAACACCACTCGATTCCTGGTCATGTCGGCCGACCCAAGTCCGCCGGAGCCGCGCCGCGGCGCGGACTGCGTCACCAGCTTCGTCTTTCGCGTGCGCAATATTCCGGCCGCGCTCTACAAGGCTATGGGCGGGTTCGCCACCAACGGGGTCAATATGACCAAGCTGGAGAGCTATATGGAGAACGGGGTGTTCGCGGCCACCTTCTTCCATGCCGAAGTCGATGGCCGACCCGCCGACGCGGCGCTGGCGCGGGCGTTTGAGGAGCTGTCGTTCTTCAGCGACCATTTCGAGATCCTGGGCGTCTTCGAGGCCGACCCGTTCCGGCGCCGGGCGTGACCACGCCGCTGCACGCCGCCAAGTCGATCCTGACTCCGGTTCTGGCGTTGATCCTATGGTCTCTGGTGGTGTGGATCTGGATGTACGCCACGCGCCTGCCGGCGATCCAAAAGGCCGGGCTGAAGCCTGCCGCGGCGCGAGAGCCCGCGGCGCTGGGCGTGCTGCCGCTGACAGTTCGTCAGGTGGCCTACAACTACAATCACCTGATGGAGCAGCCGACGATCTTCTACGCGCTGATCTTCTATACCTACCTCAGTCATCACTACAATCATGAGTCCACTGTCGCCTTGGCCTGGGCCTATGTGGTTCTGCGCGTTGTGCACAGCCTTGTTCAGGCTACGATCAACATCGTTCTGGTCCGCTTCGCCTTGCACGCTTTGGGCACCCTGGTGCTGATGACCATCGCAGCGGGCGACGTCTGGTCGCTGCTGGGGTAGGTTGGGCGCGCGGCCAGCCGGCGCGGCGTGGTTGACAGCATCGGCCTTTGCCGGTCCACAGCGCCCATGGACGGGACCCAGGCCGAAGCGGCGCGCGAGGGCGGAGGGCTGATGGCGTTCGGGCCCGACCGGCCGCTGGAGCTCGATTCCGGCGGTCGGATCGAAGGGCTCCAGATCGCCTATCGCACCTTCGGCGCGCTAAACGCGGGCCGCTCAAACGCGATCCTGGTCTGTCACGCTCTGACCCTCGACCAACATGTGGCCGGCCGGCACCCAGTCACCGGCAAGGCGGGCTGGTGGGCGCGCCTGGTAGGGCCCGGCTTGCCGCTCGATCCGTCGCGCCACTTCATCATCTGCGCCAATGTCGTCGGCGGCTGCGCCGGCAGCACGGGTCCATCGTCGGTCAACCCGGTCACGGGGGCGCCGTGGGGCCTGACGTTTCCCATGATCACCATCGCCGACATGGTTCGCGCCCAGGCCATGTTGATCGAGGCGCTGGGCATCGAGCGCCTGTTCGCCGTGGTCGGCGGGTCGATGGGCGGCATGCAGGCGCTGCAGTGGGCGACCGACTATCCGGATCGGCTGTTCGCCGCAGTCTGTATCGCCTCCGCCGCGCGCCACTCGGCCCAGAACATCGCCCTGCACGAGGTTGGGCGGCAGGCGATCATGGCCGACCCGGATTGGCGCGGAGGCGGCTATGCGGCGCTGGGCGTGCGTCCGGAAAAGGGCCTCGCCGTCGCGCGCATGGCCGCCCACATCACCTACCTTTCGGAGGGCGCGCTGCAGCGCAAGTTCGGCCGCGAGCTGCGCCGCGACGGCCTCTCCTGGGGCTTCGACGCCGACTTCCAGGTGGAGAGTTATCTTCGCCACCAGGGAGCGACGTTCGTCGATCGCTTCGACGCCAACTCCTATCTCTACATCACCCGGGCCATGGACTATTTCGATCTGGCCGCTGGTAGGGAAAGCGGTCTGGCTGGCGCGTTCGTGGGCGCCAAGGATGTGCGTTTCTGCGTCTTCTCCTTCACCTCCGACTGGCTCTATCCGACCGGTGAGAGCCGGGCCATCGTCCGCGCGCTCAACGCCGCCGGCGCGCGGGCCAGCTTCGTGGAGATCGACAGCGACAAGGGCCACGACGCCTTTTTGCTGGACGAGCCGGTGTTGCGCGAGGCCTTGGCGGGCTTCCTCGACTCGGCCGCCGTCGTCTGGGGTGGGTCTTGACGCCCACGGAGGCGGCGCGCGAGGACTTCCAGGAGATCGCCCGGCTGGTTCGCCCCGGCGCGCGCGTGCTCGACGTCGGTTGCGGCGAAGGCGCCCTGCTCGCCCTGCTGGCGCGGGAAAAACAGGTCGACGGACGCGGCATCGAGATAAGCCCGGAGGGCGTGTCGGCCTGCCTGGCGCGGGGGCTGGCGGTTATGCAGGGCGACGCCGACCACGACCTCGACTATTTCGCGCCCGGAGCCTTCGACTATGTGATCCTGTCGCAGACCCTGCAGGCTGTGCGCCGGCCCCGCAGGGTGCTCGGAGAACTGCTTCGGATCGGTGGCCAAGCGATCGTCTCCCTGCCCAACTTCGGCCACTGGCGCGCAAGGCTGGATCTGTTCATGCGCGGACGCATGCCAGTGACCGACGCCTTGCCTGAGCCCTGGTGGGAGACCCAGAATATCCACCTCTGCACCATGGCCGATTTCACCTGCCTGTGCGACGAGCTGGATCTGGCAATCGACGCCTGTGCGGCGCTAGCGGCGGGGAAACGCGCCCGGCCGACGGACCCACGCGGGGTGCTGGAGAACTGGCGCGCCGAGGCGGCGTTGTTCCTACTCAGCCGGCGCAGAGGGTCCGCCTAGTCCTATTCAGCCGCTGATCGCGGCCATGCCGATCTCTCCAGTTCGGATGCGAAGGGCCGCCTCGAGATCGAGGGTGAAGATCTTGCCGTCGCCGATTTTGCCGGTGTTGGCCGCCTGGGCCAGGGCCTCGATCACTGCCGCCGCCTGGTCGTCGGCGATGGCGATCTCAAGCCGCACCTTTGGCAGCAGGCGCACTTCGTATTCGGCCCCGCGATAGACCTCCGTCTTGCCTTTCTGTCGGCCATAGCCGCGCACCTCGGTCACGGTGAGGCCGGTGGCGCCGGCGGCGGTCACCGCTTCGAGTGCGGCGTCGAGGCGGCTGGGCTTGATGACGGCGACGAGCATTTTCATGGCGGCGGGGCTCCAGTGTTGCGCGCCCCGGCAGAGTGGACTGCTTCGGCCGGGGGTCCAAGACGCCGTCCGGCCGCCACCGGTTGCAGCGCCGGCCGGGCCGGGACCCGCACCCGCGCCCGGGCGCCCTTCGGCCGAACCGCATAGCTCTGTTTCATTGCCTCCATGAGGATCACCCCGGCGAACGCGGGCCAGACGCGCGCGCCCACCTGTTCGAAGCCTTCGGCCCAGCGCGCCGACCACGCCAACGGCGGCGCGTATAGGGCACGTGTCCAGCCCACAGGCTCCAGTTCGGCCTCGCGAACCAGTCGCTCCAGCTGGCGGCGGCTGAACGGTCGGCCATGGCCAAACGGCGTTGTCTCCGCGTCGGCCCACAGGCCATGGCGCGCCGTGACGGCCAGGATCACACGGCCGGTGGGCGCCAGCACGCGCCACACCTCCCGCAGCATCGCCAGAGGCGCATCGCTCTCCTCCAGCGCGTGCACCGCCAGCACCCTGTCGAACAGAGCGTTGGCGAACGGCAGGGCCGCCTCCTCCACCAAGGCGGCGCGATTGCGCCCGCCGGCCGGCCAGACTTCCACGCCCTGCGCCGCCGGCATCGCCCCGATCAGCCGTCGCGGCGCCTCACCCAGACCCTCGAGGAATGGCGTGGCGTATCCCAGCGCCAGAACATCGATGCCCGAGGCGTCGCGCCAAGCCTCCGCCACCTTTCGCGCGACCATGCGCCGGGCCACCGCGCCTAGGGGCGAGGCGTAGAATTCGCGCAGCTCCAGCACGCCCTGGCGCATCGACGCTCCTCGCATGGCCGCCTATGATGGCGACCGCGCGGCTCTTACCACAGGCCTCGCCGGAGACGATCGATGACACTGACCGTACGCCAATTCCCATGTCTTTCGGACAACTACGGTTTCCTGGTGCGCGACGATTCCAGCGGCCGTACCGCCTGCATCGACACCCCGGACGCCGAGGCCATCCTGGCCGCGCTCCGGGCCGCCGGCTGGAGCCTCGATTTCATTCTCAACACCCACTGGCATCCCGACCATGCGGGCGGTAACGCCGCGGTCAAGGCGGCGACGGGGGCGATCGCGGTCGGGCCGGCCGAGGTGACACGCATCGCACCCCTGGACCGCACGGTCGCCGGCGGAGACCAAGTGGCGCTGGGCGAATCGCTGTTCCAGGTGATCGAGAGCGGCGGCCACACCTTGGGCCATATCGCCTATTTCGAGCCGGAGGCGCGCGTCGCCTTCGTCGGCGACACCCTCTTCGCGCTCGGCTGCGGTCGTCTGTTCGAAGGCACGGCCGAGCAGATGTGGGCGAGCCTCTCCAGGCTTGCCGCCCTGCCGGGAGAGACGAAGGTCTATTGCGCCCACGAGTATACCGCGGCAAACGCGCGCTTCGCCTTGACGGTGGACGCCGACCCGGCGGTGAAAGCGAGGGCAGAGGACATATTCGCCGCGCGTCGCCGCGGCGAGGCGACCGTGCCAACCACCATAGCCCTGGAGCGCGACACTAACCCTTTCCTGCGCGCGGCCGACGCCGACGCCTTCGCGGCGGTTCGGGCGGCGAAGGACTCGTTCAGAGGTTAGGAAGCTCCGAGCGCATCGGCGACGCGGGCGGAGGAGGGGCGACCGGCGAAGCCGCGCGACGGGGCGACGCTGATCAGAAGCAGGCCACGCTGGAACGCGGCGGCCGGGCGTTCGGCGGCCACGAAGGCGACCTTGGCAATGCGCGAGACGGCGGCCCGGGATGTGGGCCGGGCGGCCAGCTCGACCACGGTTTCGGCCACCACAAGGGCAGCGTCGGCGATCACCGCATCGGACCTGGCGTCGGCGTCAGGGGCCTCGAAGCTGACGAGGTGCCGAACGGCTTTGCCAGCCCGGACACTGTCCTGATACAGGCGCTGATAGAGCAGCACCGGTCGGCCCAGCGGCGGGAGCCGCAGCGGCGGGGCCGCGCCCATCAGTCCCGCAGCCGAGCCGCCCGGCCGGCGGTCGGTGAATACGGTAAGGCCGCCCAGGCGCGTCGCTCGCAACACCGGCTCGCCCATGTCATTGCTGTAGAGAATGTCGCCGCGCGCGCCGCGGCTCTGGCTGAGGGCCCAAACCTCGGCCGAATCGTCGAACCGGAGAAGGGGCTGGGAGCCGCCGCGATCCAGAACGAAGGCGCCTCCCGTATCCATCTCGTATCGCGCGACCGCGGGCTCCGACTTGCCCCGGCCGTCGTGGCCGCGGCCCAGGGTCAGGGCATTGCGCACCCATGAGGCGACGGCGTCCGGCGTGGTGGCGGCGCTCGTTAGCCCGGCCGCGAGCAGCACGGTGGCGATCGCCATTCCGCCGATGGAGGCCCTCAGCGCCGACGCCATGATCGGACCCTTGCGGGTGGAACGCGGCGCTTTTTGGACGCTCGTCAGCCGCTTATGTACTGGCCGCCGTTGATGCTCAGCGTGGCGCCGGTGATGAAGCCTGCATCCTCCGCCGCCAGGAAGGCGACGCAGCGGGCGATCTCGTCTGCCATCCCCAGCCGTCCCACGGGAATGCCGGCGATGATCTGATCGAGCACCGCCTTGGGGACAGCGCTGACCATCTCGGTGTCGATGTAGCCGGGGGCAATGGTGTTGACCGTGATGCCCTTCTTGGCGTTCTCCTGCGCCAAGGCCTTGGAAAAACCGATCATGCCCGCCTTGGCTGCCGAGTAGTTGGTCTGGCCCATCTGGCCCTTCTGGCCATTGATCGAGCTGATGTTGACGATGCGGCCAAAGCCGCGCTCGCGCATGCCCTCGATCACGTTGCGCGTCATGTTGAAGATCGAGGCCAGATTGACGTGGATGACCTCGTTCCACTGCTCCTCGGTCATACGGTGGAGCATGGCGTCGCGTGTGATGCCGGCGTTGTTGACCAGAACGTCGATCGGACCGAACTCGTCCTCCACGCTCTTCACCGCGGCGGCGCAATCGGCGAACGACGACACATTGCCCTTGACGACCTTGACGCCTAGCTCCGAGGCGCAGGCGGTGGCGGCGACCTCGTTGCCGGCATAGCCCGCGGCGACTTTGTATCCAGCGGCCTTCAGCCGCGCGCTGATCGCCCGGCCGATGCCGCGCGTGCCTCCCGTAACGAACGCGACCCTGTCCATGCATGCCTCCCTAGGATTGTTTCAAGGCCGCCGTTGACGACGGTCCAGGTAGATCAGACGAACGTCACACCGCCTCGACACACATGGCCACGCCCATGCCGCCGCCGACGCACAGTGTGGCAAGGCCTTTCTTGCCGCCCGTGCGCTTCATCTCATGCAGCAAGGTGGTCAAGATCCGCGCGCCGGACGCCCCGATCGGGTGGCCGATCGCGATCGCGCCGCCGTTGACATTGACCTTGGCCGGGTCGAGGCCAAGCTCGCGCACGACCGACAGCGATTGGGCGGCGAAGGCTTCATTGGATTCGATCAGGTCCAGGTCGGAAACCTTCCAACCCGCCTTTTCAAGCGCCTTGCGGGTAGCGGGGATCGGGCCGGTGCCCATGATTTCCGGCTCGACCCCGGCATGAGCCCAGGAGGCGACGCGGGCGAGGGGTTTCAATCCGCGCTTCTTGGCCTCGTCGGCGCTCATCAGCACGACGGCGGCGGCGCCGTCGTTGAGGCCCGAGGCGTTGGCGGCGGTGACTGAGCCTTCCTTGGCGAAGGCCGGCTTCAGACCTGCAACGCTCTCATAGGTGGCGCCGTGGCGGATGTATTCGTCCTGATCGACCACTGTGTCGCCCTTGCGCCCCTTGATGGTCACCGGTGCAAGCTCTCCGGCGAAGCGGCCGGCCTTCTGCGCCGCCTCGGCCTTGTTCTGCGACGCGACGGCGAAACGGTCCTGGTCTTCCCGCGTGATCTGCCAGCGGGCGGCGATGTTCTCGGCCGTCTGGCCCATGTGGTAGCCGTGGAAGGCGTCCCACAATCCGTCCTTGATCATGGTGTCGACAAAGCCCAGGTCGCCCATCTTCTGGCCGGCGCGGATGTTGGCGGCATGCGGCGACTGGCTCATGCTCTCCTGGCCCCCCGCCACCACGATGTTGGCGTCGCCGGCCGCGATCTGTTGCACGCCGAGCGCCACCGCCCTCAAGCCCGAGCCGCACAGCTGGTTCACGCTCCAGGCCGGACTTTCCACCGGCACGCCCGCGTTGACCGAGGCCTGGCGGGCCGGGCCCTGGCCGGCGCCGGCCTGAAGCACCTGGCCCATGATCACCTCGTCCACGTCGGCCGGCGCGATGCCGGCGCGCTTGATGGCCGCCTGGATGGCGATCTTGCCCAGGTCGTGCGCCGGCACACCGGCCAGGGCGCCGTTGAAGGACCCAACGGGCGTACGGGCGGCGGAAACGATGACGATGTCGGTCATGGCGGAAAGGCTCCAGTCGGAGAGATCGGGACGGCTGAAGTCACCATGCCCAATCGCACGCGCCCAGTCACCTCCCGCGTTCGGCGCCGGAACTGGCGCCGCGTTGCGGTATGAGCGATAGTAGGCCCCCAACGTCACGCCAAAGCCGAGCCCAGACCCGCCATGCCCAGAGAGAGCGCGACGACTCCGCCTCGACCGCCCGGCGAACGGGTCGTCATCCAGAAGTACGCCAACCGCCGTCTCTACAACAAGGCGACTAGCAGCTACATCACTCTCGAGGATCTCTCCACCATGGTGAAGGAGGGGGTCGATTTCGTGGTCAACGACGCTCGCTCGGGCGAAGACATCACGCGCAAGGTATTGACCCAGATCATCTTCGAGGAGGAGGGCCGCGGCCAGAACCTGCTGCCGATCCAGTTCCTGCGGCAGCTGATCGGATTCTATGGCGACCGCATGCAGGCCTTTCTGCCGAGCTTTCTGGAACTATCCCTGGACAGTTTCATTCGTCAGCAGGAACGCCTCAAGGGCGGTTGGTCGGCGGTGACGCCGCCGGGCCTGGGGGCGTTCGACGAGCAGATTCGCCAGAACATGGCCCTGTTCGACCGAGCGATGAAGATGTTCACTCCCTTCGCGTTCCGCGGCGACGAAACGCCGGCCAACGCGCCGACCGCCCCCCACGCCGCGGCGCCCGACGCCGACGCCCTGGCCGATCTGAAGACGCAGGTGGCCGCCATGCAGGCGCAGCTGGCGGCGCTGGCCTCCAAGACGTGAACTAGGCCGGGCGGACCATCAGACGCGCGCCGCTGAGGACGGCGACAACCTCCACCGCCGCGCCGGCCGCGAGGCTATCGGACCCCTCGAGCCTCGCCGACCACTCCTTGCCGTCGACGAAAACCCGACCCGAGCCGCCCGTGAAGGCCTCTGACGCCTTGCCGTGATGGCCGATGAGCCGGGTGGAGGCATCGTTCACATCCGGGCTGGAAGCTGGGGCGCCGCGGATGAAGCGGCGCCCGACATAGGTCGAGGCGATGGTCAGGATGGCGAAGATCACCGCCTGGGCCGCGGGCCCAAACGGGGTCAGCATGGCGATGATCGCCACCACGCCAGCCGAAGCCGCCGGCCACAACAGCCAGCCCGAACCGGTCAACACCTCCACCGCGAGAAGCAGGGCGCCGATCGCCAGCCAGAGCCACAATGGGTGAGACGTGATCAGGGCGCCGAGACTTTCCACGCGACTGGCTCAGCGCACCGCGGGGGCGGGCGTGGCCGGCCCCGGCCGGCGCCGCGCCGCGTCCACGAGTTCGGTGATGCCGGCGATCGAGCCGGCGATCGCCCCCATGTCCGTTGGCACGATCACGGTCCTTTGCTGCGGCGAGTCGGCGAGTTTGGCGAAAGCCTCGACGTATTTCTGGGCGACGAAATAGTTGAGCGCGTTGACGCTACCCGCCTCGATGGCGTCGGAGACCGCCTTGGTCGCCGCCGCCTCGGCCTGAGCGGAGCGTTCGCGCGCCTCGGCGTCGCGGAAGGCGGCCTCCTTGCGCCCCTCGGCCTGGAGGATGGCGGATTGCTTCGCCCCTTCGGCGCGGGTGACCGCGGCCTGACGCTCGCCCTCGGCCTCGGTGATCACCGCGCGCTTTTCGCGTTCGGCCTTCATCTGCCGGGCCATGGCGTTGGTGATGTCGGGTGGCGGCTGAAGGTCCTTGATCTCGATCCGCGCCACCTTCACGCCCCAGGGTCCGGTGGCCTCGTCGATTACGGTCAGAAGGCGCGTGTTGATCTGGTCGCGCTGAGAAAGCACCTCGTCCAATTCCATGGAGCCCACGACGGTGCGCAGGTTGGTCATCGTCAGCTGGCCGATGGCGAAGTTGAGATTCGCCACCCGGTAGGCGGCGGCCGCGGCATCCATCACCTGAATGAAGACGATGGCGTCGACCTGCACGGTGACATTGTCTTTGGTGATCACTTCCTGCCGCGGCACATCGAGCACCTGCTCCATCACGCTTACCTTGCGCCGCACCGCCTCCATGAACGGCATCAGGATGGTGATGCCGGGCTTGAGGGTGCGCGTGTAACGGCCGAAGCGCTCGACCGTGTATTCATAGCCCTGGGGCACGATCTTGATCGCCGACAACGCCAGGAAAACCGCCAGCAGAATGATGGCGATGGCGAAGATCTGGAACAACATCGCGCGGAATTCCTAAAAACAGATGGGAGCCGATCCTAGGCGTTGCGCACTCCCGGCGCCACGCGGCGGGGCGCGTCAGAAGATCGCATAGCCGCCATCGATGAGGAAGCTGTCGCCGGAGTGGTATCGCGAGGCGTCTGAAGCCAGATAGACGGCGACGCCGCCGAAATCCTCCGGCTGGCCCCAGCGCCGCGCTGGGATACGAGGTATGACCTTCTCCGCAAAGGCCGACGAGTCCTGGGCGCCGGCGGTCATGTCGGTGGCGATCCATCCGGGCAGGATCGCGTTGGCGCGCACGCCATAACGGGCGTGTTCCACGGCGATCGACTTCATCATCGAGATCACCCCGCCCTTGGTGGCGGCGTAGGCCTCGTTTCGAGCCGCCCCCTCGATGGCCGCCAGGGAGGCGACCACGGCGATGGAGCCGCCTGGATCGCCGGTTCTGGACCGCTCAACCATATGCCGGCACGCTTCGCGGCAAGTGAAGAACACCCCATCGAGATTGACCGAGAGGACGCGGCGCCAGGTGTCGACGCTCATCTCTGAGAAAGCGCTGGAGGCGGCGCCGATGCCGGCGTTGGCGATCACCGTGTCGACCCGGCCCAGGGCCGCGACCGCCTCTTCCATGGCAGCAACCACGGCGCCCTCGTTGGTGACATCGACCTGCTGCGCCAGGACACGAACGCCCAGGCTGTCGAGTTTGCCGCGCGCGGTGTCGTTGTGCGCGGCGTTGGACCCCCAGATGACTATGTCCGCCCCCGCTTGGGCCATTGCAGTGGCCATGCCGAGTCCAATGCCGCGGTTGCCGCCGGTGACGAGCGCCACCTTGCCGGCGAGGTTGAAAGGCTCGTAGGCCATGCGCCGCTTTTCCTTTTCGTTTCCATGCGCCAGAACGCGCGTCGGGGCGCCAGCGTCAAGTCGGCCGGGGCGCCTGTCGGAGATCCGGACCGTGAAACCCTTCACCGA
This sequence comes from Caulobacterales bacterium, assembly GCA_038226475.1. GTDB lineage: Bacteria > Pseudomonadota > Alphaproteobacteria > Caulobacterales > Caulobacteraceae > Acaudatibacter. Next base: position 45,941 of record JBBRQK010000014.1, read on the forward strand.
CCTCACCGCCAAGGCCGCGCCGCTAGATATCGCGAACCTGGACACCGACCAGATCATCCCCAAGCAGTTCCTCAAAGCCGTCGACCGCGAGGGCATGGGCAAGGGATTGCTTTACGACCTGCGCTTCGACGGCGAGGGTCGTGCGAAACCGGGCTTCGTGCTCAACGACTCCCGTTTCGCGGGGGCCGGCGTTCTGATCGCCGGGGAGAATTTCGGATGCGGCTCGAGCCGGGAACACGCCGCCTGGGCGTTGCTGGACTTCGGCATCCGGTGCGTCATCGCCCCCAGCTTCGCCGACATCTTCTACAACAACTGCTTTCAGAACGGCCTGCTGCCGATCGCCTTGCCGGAACAGGTGGTGCGCACGCTGATGGAGGAAGCGAAGGGTGGCAACCACGTGTTCTCGATCGATTTGCCGAGCCAGACGGTCACTTCGCCCTCGGGGGCGCGATTCGGCTTTGACATCGACCCGGCCCGCAAGCGAAAACTGCTGGAGGGCCTGGACGCGATCGGCGAAACGCTCGCGGCCGATCACGCCATCAGCGATTTCGAGGCCCGGCGTGGGTTGGATCAACCGTGGCTGGAGATCGCATGACCCTGATCATCGCCGGTACGGTGCGTGTTCCACCACAGAATGTCGCGCGTTTCCGGCCACGCATGCAGGAGATGATCCTGGCCAGCAGGGCGGAGGACGGCTGTATCGACTACGCCTATGCAGAGGACGTGATCGATCCGGGCCTGATCCGGGTGTTTGAGGTCTGGCGTGACCAGGACGCCCTGCACGCTCACTTCAATACCTCGCACATGGCAAGCTGGCGCGCGGTCTTTCCGGAGTTCGGGGTCACGGATCGGCGCCTGAACAGCCATGAGATCGCCGCCACCCGCCCTCTCTGACGAGATCTCAGCGACATGCCCAAACTGCTTCTCCTGCCCGGCGACGGCATCGGGCCGGAGGTGACGGCCGAGGCGCGCCGCGTGGCCGAACGGCTCGCGCCAGACCTAGAACTGGACGAGCGGCTGTTTGGCGGGGCCGCCTTTGAGGCCGAGGGGGCGCCGCTGAGCGCGGCGACGCTCGCCGCCGCAAAGGCCGCCGACGCGGTGTTGATGGGCGCCGTCGGCGGACCCCGTTGGGCCGAAGCGCCTCGCGCGCTGCGGCCGGAAGCGGGACTGCTGGCGCTGCGTACAGGCATGGGCGTGTTCGCCAATCTGCGCCCGGCGCTTTGTTTCGCGCCGTTGGCAGACGCCTCGACGCTCAAGCGCGAGGTGGTGGAAGGCCTCGATATCATGATCGTGCGCGAGTTGACCGGCGGCGTCTATTTCGGCCAGCCCCGTGGGATCGAGACCCTTGCCGACGGCCAGCGGCGCGGCGTGGACACCCAGGTCTACACGACCTTCGAGATCGAGCGGGTGTCGCGAGTGGCGTTCGAATTGGCGCGCGGACGCCGAGGGAAGGTCACCTCGGCCGAGAAATCCAACGTGATGGAGACCGGTCTGCTGTGGCGCGAAGTGGTGACGGCCCTGCACGCGCGGGAGTTCGCCGACGTGGCTTTGGAGCACATGCTGGCCGACAACGCCGCGATGCAGCTGGTGAAGAACCCCCGTCAGTTCGACGTCATCCTGACCGACAACCTTTTTGGCGACCTGCTGTCCGACGAGGCGGCGCAGCTGACCGGATCGCTGGGTATGCTGCCTTCGGCGGCGCTGGGAGCGCCGGGAACGCCTGGGCTCTACGAGCCGATCCACGGCTCGGCGCCGGACATAGCCGGCCAGGGCGTGGCCAACCCGCTGGCGGCGATCCTCTCCCTTGCGATGGCCCTGCGCTGGTCATTGGCCCGGACTGACCTGGCGGATCGCCTTGTCGCGGCCGTGGCCGCCGCCCTCGATGGTGGCGCGCGGACGCACGATCTTGGCGGAGAGATTGGAACGGCGGCGATGTCCGACGCGGTTCTGGCCGCCCTGTGAGTTTTCCCCGATTTGCCGGAGGGCGCCGTATTGCCAGGATGCGGCCCCCTAATCATCGCCTTCGGCGGGTTCGGGCTCGCCAGCGGCGGCGCGCGCCTCGCGTTCCTTCTGCTCGCGCTTGAGGGCGGCCTTCTCCGCGACCTTGGCGGCCTTGACGCGTTCGCGGTCGAGGCGTTCGAACTGGTAGTTGGGCTTGCGCGGCATGCGGCCACTCCTTTCGTGTCGCGAGGCGGAGGGCGTCCATGACCGATCCGGGCCGATTTTGCGAGCGCTTTTGGCGCCGCCGCCGCCCGCGTCCCGTATGAGCGGGCCCTCCGACCGTCGCGTGCACGACGCGGTCGGTCCCTCCATCAGCGGGCGCGAGGCCGCCGCGACGCTGGCGGTAGGCATCAATTCCCTGCTGGTGCTGGGCGTGCTTCCGGCCCTGCTCGGGGCTTTCGCCGACGAGCATCGGCTGAGCGCGGCCGGGATAGGGCAGGCCGCAGCCCTCGAACTGCTTTGCATGGGCCTATCCACCGCCGGAGCCGGCATCGCGCTGAAGCCCGCGCGCCTACGCCTGATCGGCGCGACCGCTTCGATCGGCCTGGCGCTGGTTGATCTGGCCTGCACAGGCGCGTCGGGCGGCTTGCTCCTTGCTCTGCGCGGCGCGGCCGGAGCAGTGGAAGGAATTCTGCTGTGGATCACCGTGGGGATGATCGCTCGGACCGTGACGCCGGAACGGTGGGCGGGGGTCTTCTTCACCACTCAGACTTTGGCCCAGTTGGTCCTGGCCATCGCCTTCGCCGCGGCGGTCATTCCGCGATGGGGCGCGGATGGCGGCCTCGTCGCCCTGGCTCTGGTGAGCCTGCTGGGTGTGGTTCCCGCGCTAGCTTCGCCCACCCGTTTCGCGCCGCTGCCGCTCGCCCCCGGCGAGAGCGGCTCGCCGCCGCTGAGAGGCTGGGCGGCGCTCGCCGCGACCCTGGTGTTCGTCTCGGCGGCGGGGGCGGCGGGTGTCTATCTGCAGCCACTGGCCCACCAGGCGGGCCTGGACGCAAACGTGGCGCGCACGGCCCTCTGGACCTCGCTCGCCGCCCAGGTCGCCGGCGGCGCCGCGGCCACGGCGCTTGCCGGGCGAGTGAATTACTTCGTGGTTTTCCTGTTCACATCCGCGGTCTATCTGGCGGTCTGGCGGGTCTTCTCACTGCGCGCCTCGGCCGGCGTGTTCATCGGCTTCAACGCACTCGCTGGGTTCGGCGGCCTGTTGCTAGGGCCATTCCTGGTGCCCTTCACCATCGAGGCCGATCCGAGCCGCCGAGCGGCGCTGCAAAGCGGGGCAGCGCAACTATTGGGCGGAGCTCTGGGTCCGCTGCTGGCCTCCCGGGTGGTCGGCGACCGAGACGTGCACGGCGTGCTGTGGCTGGCCGCCGGTCTGCTGCTGGCAGGTTTGGCCGGCGTGGCGGCACTGCGCTTCACCCGGCGGCTTGCCTCCGGCGCGGTCGGGGCGTAGGGAAGCCGCTTCCAGTTTTCAGGAGATTTGACGATGGGATACCGGGTCGCCGTGGTCGGCGCCACGGGCGCGGTCGGCCGCGAGATGCTGAACATTCTCGAAGAGGTCGAGTTTCCCGTTGATGCGATCCACGCCATAGCCTCGCGCAAGTCGATCGGGGTCGATGTCGGCTGGAAGGCTGGGGTCATCAAGTGCAAGGATGTGGCCCAGTTCGACTTTGCGAACGTCGATCTCGTGCTGATGTCGGTGGGCGGCGCGTTTTCGCGCGAGTGGTCGCCGAGGATCGCCGCCGCCGGTCCGATCGTGATCGACAATTCCTCTGCCTGGCGCATGGATCCCGACGTGCCGCTGATCGTGCCCGAAGTGAATCCGGACGCCGTCACCCTAGCGCGCCGCAAGAATATCATCGCCAATCCCAACTGTTCCACGGCACAACTGGTGGTGGCCCTCAAGCCGCTGCACGACGCCGCCAGGATCAAGCGGGTCGTGGTTGCGACCTACCAATCGGTGTCCGGGGCCGGAAAGCAGGGCATGGACGAACTTTGGGACCAGACCAAGGGCGTGTTCGTGCTGGGACCGCCGGAGCCCAAGCTCTTCCCCAAGCAGATCGCGTTCAACGTGATTCCGTTCATCGGAGCCTTCGGCGACGACGGCTACACCGACGAGGAAGCCAAGATGCGGCGGGAGACGCACAAGATCCTCGATCCGGAGATCGCTCTTACCGTGACCTGCGTACGGGTCCCGGTCATGGTCGGCCATTCACTGGCGGTCAACGTCGAGTTTCATGACCCGATCGACGAGGACGAGGCGCGCGATTTGCTGCGCGAGTCGCCCGGATTGATGGTGATCGATCGGCGCGACGCCACCGGCTATGTGACCCCCAAGGAGATCCAAGGCGAGTTTCCGGTCTATGTCTCGCGCATCCGGCGAGACCCGACGGTGCAGAACGGCCTCTCCATGTGGGTGGTGGCCGACAATCTGCGCAAAGGCGCGGCTCTCAACGCCGTCCAGATCGCCGAACTGCTGCATGAGCGCGGCTTGATCGGGCTGAAAGCCCTGGCGTGAGCCCAGCCGCGCCGGCGCCGGGCGGCTCAGACCGCCGGGCGCTGATCGCGGGCCTCGCCTGTTACCTGCTCTGGGGCGCCATGCCGGCGCTGTTCATCGTCATGGGCCGCGCGGGGGCGACGCCGTGGGAAATTCTGGCGCAGCGGGCAATGTGGTCGGCGCCCTGGGCGGCGCTGCTGGTGGTGCTTGGGCGCCAGACGCGGCCGGCCCTGGCGGTGTTCAGGCGACCTCGACTCCTCGCGATGCTGGCGCTTTCGGCGCTGATGATCGGTTCAGGCTGGGCGGTGTTCGTGTGGGCCGTCAACCACGGGCACAATTTCGAGGCCAGCCTCGGCTACTACATCACGCCCCTGCTCAACATGGCTGTGGGAGCGCTCGTGTTCCGCGAGCGCGTCGATCGCTTCGGCGCAATGGCCATCATCCTGGCGGCGACCGGGGTCCTGATCCAATCGGTCGCCATCGGCCATCCCCCCGTCATTGCTCTGTTCCTTGCCGCGGCCTTCTGGGCCTACGGACTGATCCGTCGGCAGGTGGACGCCGAGGCGCAGACGGGCCTCTTCATTGAGTGTGTGCTGATGGCGGGACCCGGGCTCGCCTATGTGCTGTGGCTCGGCCACATGGGAGGGGCCGTGTTCGGCCGCTCGCTTGGCCTCAGCCTACTGATGATGGCGGCCGGCCCCGCCACCGTAGCCCCGTTGGCGTTGTTTGCCTGGACGGCGAGGCGCCTGCCGTTCTCGACCTTGGGATTCCTCCAGTTCATCGCGCCCACCATCGGCTTCGGCGTCGGGCTGGTCGCCGGCGAACGGCTGACGGCGCTGTCGGCTCTGTCGTTCGTGTTCATCTGGGCCGGGGCGATCGTGTTCGCTTTGGGGGCTTGGCGGGCGGCGCGGCGCGGACGCCTGGCGGCTTGATTGATAAGATCAAAGGAGGCGCTCGAGCTTGACCTCCACGGATGCCCCTACGACACGCGTCGCGACGGCGGTAACGGCGCGATCGAGGGCTGCCTCCGGCGTCGCGCCGGCCACGATCGCGGCCACGAACGCAACGGTCAGGTGGTCACCGGCGCCCTTGGGATCAAGCGGCGCGCGGTGGTGGGTCGCGAGCCAGGCTTCGCGTCCATCGGTCCAGACGACGCCGATCTGGGCGCCGAGGCTCAATGACGAGACCAACGTCGCGCATCCAAGCGTTTGGGCCGCAGCGATGGCTTGCGACGGACCCTCTACCCGTGCGCCTGTAAGGGAGCCCAGCTCCCAGGCGTTGGGCGTGAGCAGGTCGGCTCGCGGCGCGAGCTGTCCCATGAGAGCCCCAGCGACCCGTTCGGATACATACCGCCCGCCGTCGTCGCCCATGATTGGATCGACGACGATCCAGGCGCTGGAATTCGCCACCCGGACCCGATCGACGGCTCTGGCGGCCGCGACGATCTGGTCGGCGCTTGCGAAGTAGCCGGTGATCAGGGCGCGCGCGTCCTTAAATGCGCCGGCCGCCTCGAGACCCTCCAAGACCCCCTCGAAAGTCGCCAATGGAACGGTCGCGCCGCCGGGCGGGCCCAATCCGGGATGCCGGGCGTAGAGCACCGTTGGCGCCAGCGCACCATCGATGTCCGACCGCGCCAGTTCGGCCGCCTGGGCGGCGCCTCCCACGCCGCCGAGGGCGACGTGGCTGGAGAAGATCAGGACAAGAGGTCTAATACCGATAGTGCTCAGGCTTGAACGGGCCCTGGCCAGGCACACCGATGTAGTCAGCTTGTTCCTTGGACAGCACGGTGAGCTTGGCGCCGAGCTTGCCCAGATGCAGCATGGCCACTTTCTCGTCGAGGTGCTTCGGCAGAGTGTAGACCTTGGTATCGTAGGCCTTCGCGTTGGTCCAAAGCTCGATCTGCGCCAGCGTCTGGTTGGTGAAGCTGGCGCTCATCACGAAGCTCGGGTGCCCGGTGGCATTGCCTAGATTGACCAGACGTCCTTCCGACAGGATGATGATCTTCTTGCCGTCGGGAAACTCGACGTGGTGCACCTGCGGCTTGATCTCATCCCACCTGAAGTTACGCAGTCCTGAGATCTGGATTTCGGAATCGAAGTGGCCGATGTTGCAGACGATAGCGTTGTTCTTCATGCCGCGCATGTGATCGACGGTGATCACATCCTTGTTGCCGGTGGCGGTCACGTAGATATCGGCCTGAGCCAGGCTGTCTTCGATGGTCCGCACCTCATAGCCTTCCATCGCCGCCTGCAGGGCGCAGATCGGATCGATTTCGGTCACGATCACCCGCGCACCCCCTTGGCGCAGAGAGGCGGCAGAGCCCTTGCCGACGTCGCCGTAGCCGCACACCAGGGCCACCTTGCCTGCCAGCATCACATCCGTGCCACGACGGATCGCATCGACCAGGCTCTCGCGGCAACCATAGAGATTGTCGAACTTCGACTTGGTTACGCTGTCGTTGACGTTGATGGCGGGGAAGGGGAGTTCGCCGCGCTCGGCCATCTGGTATAGGCGGTGGACGCCGGTGGTCGTCTCCTCGGAGACGCCCTTGATGGCCGACCGGATCGCAGAATAGAAGCCGGGCTTTTCGGCGAGGTACCGCTTCATCGTGCGGTAGAGCGATTCTTCCTCTTCGTTGGTAGGGTGGTCCAGGAGCGTCGGATCGACCTCCGCTTTCGGCCCCAGCACGCACAGCAGGGTGGCGTCGCCGCCATCGTCCAGGATCAGGTTGGGATAGCCGCCGTCGCTCCATTCGAAGATCCGGTGCGCATAGTCCCAGTATTCGTCGAGGCTCTCGCCTTTAGTGGCGAACACCGGCGTACCTGTCACGGCGATGGCGGCCGCGGCGTGGTCCTGGGTCGAGAATATGTTGCACGAGGCCCAGCGGACATCGGCGCCAAGAGCCTTCAGGGTTTCAATCAGCACCGCCGTTTGGATCGTCATATGCAGAGATCCGGCGACGCGGGCGCCTTTCAAGGGCCGGGTTGGGCCGAACTCGGCGCGAAGCGCCATCAGCCCTGGCATTTCGGTTTCGGCGATCTCGATCTCCTTGCGACCCCAAGGGGCGAGGGAGACGTCCTTGACAATATAATCGGCCACCAAAAGCTCCTTGCGCGACGATGGCGGTCGTATAGGCGGCTCCCCCGATTTTCACAAGCGGGATATAAAGATATCTTTATATCACCTAGCGCTCCTCTTCGAACCGGCCCGCCACCAGCCTGTGGAGAGCGTCGACCGCTTCACGCGCCTGGCGTCCCTGGGCCGTGATCTGGATGGTTGAGCCTGGCCCCGCCGCGAGCATCATCAAGCCCATGATCGAAAGGGCATCGACGGTCTGTTCATCCTTGGTGACGCGCACGTCTGCGTCGAACGCCCCCGCCAGCTTGACGAACTTGGCCGACGCGCGCGCATGCAGGCCGCGTTCGTTGACGATATCGACAGTAAGCGTTGCCGTCACTTCTCGCCGGCCAACACATAGGAGGCGACCGAAATATACTTGCGTCCGGCGTCCTGGGCGTGGGCAACGCAAACGTCCAACGGCTCGCGCCCTCTAATGCTGGCGAGCTTGATCAGCATCGGCAAGTTGAGTCCGGCTATCACCTCGGCCTTGGTCTGCTCCATCACTGAAATAGCAAGATTGGAGGGGGTGCCACCAAACATGTCAGTCAACAAGATCACGCCCTGGCCTTGATTGACCTGCTCACAGGATCTCAGGATATCGCGCCGCCGTCGCTCCATGTCGTCGTCAGGGCCAATGCAGATGGCCGCGACCGCCGCCTGCGGGCCCACCACATGCTCCATCGCATAGACGAATTCCTCCGCCAGCCGCCCATGGGTCACGATCACCAGCCCGATCATGCCAGATGCCTCAACGGCGGTTCCTTCATGCCCCACGCGCCCGCCGGGCCGCGAAAGCGCGCTTGATAACCCTGTTAGGCGCGGGCTCCAAGGCGTTCGAGCGCCTCGCCAAGCTTGACCGCCGCCGAGGGCTCGAACGGCCACAGTGCGATCGAGGGCAGCTCGATCCCCAACAGCGGCGCGCAGATCGGGTCGGGCAGTCGCTCGATGGCGTCGGTGCGAGTCGCGCAGGAGACGCGCAAATCGATGCGGGCATAGGGCACCGGCTCGCGCCGGGCCAGTCCGACACCGCGTGCCTCGATCAGGCCCCGGAGCGCCGGCGGCGCGCGACCGTACAGCCGATCGCCAGACGAAAAAACGATGACGTGATCGTCCGCCACCAGCCGAAATCCCGCCTCCAGCGCGCGTAGCGCCAGGTCGCTCTTGCCGATCCCGGACGGCCCTTCAATAAGCACGCCGCGCCATAGTCCGTTCAGACGCCGCGCGACAAAACCAGCGTGGAGGATCATGCCATCGGCAGGGCGACGCTGAAACGGGCGCCTGCGAGGCCACCGTATTCCTGGCGATTTTCAGCCCAGATGCGCCCGCCATGGGCTTCGACGATCTGACGGGCGATCGCCAGACCCAGTCCTGAGTTGCCGCCGAATGCAGCGCCTTTGGGGCGTGCCGTGTAGAATCGTTCGAACACCGCCTCGAGATTCTCCGCCGGTATTCCCGGGCCGTCATCCTCCACAGTCATCACCGCTTCGCCCGCCTCACGTCGCAGGCCCAGGCGCACCTCGCCCGCCGCAGGGCTGAAGGAGCGGGCATTGTCGATCAGGTTGCGCACCACCTGGCTCAGCGGGCCTTCGCGGCCCGTCACATGTAAGGTTTCCGCGCCGCCAGCGCCTAAAAAACGGACAGCCGGTTCACCAACTCGGCGGGTTGCTTCATAAAGGGCTGAGATCTCCGAGAGAAGCCGAACCAGATCCAAGGGCGCCGGCGATTCGCGGGCCAGCTCCGCGTCCAGGCGCGAGGCGTTCGAGATGTCGGTGATGAGTCGATCCATGCGACCGATGTCGTGCCTGAGCACACCCAACAGACGATCTCGCGGCGTCGGATCGGTGACCAGGCCCAAAGTCTCTACAGCCGAACGCACGGAAGTCATGGGATTGCGCAGCTCGTGCGCGACGTCGGCGGCGAAGCGCTCGATCGCCTGCATGCGCTCGGAGAGAGCGCGGGTCATGTCTTCCAGAGAGCGCGCCAAGTCACCTAGTTCGTCGTCCCGTTGCGCCAGATCGGGCAGGGCGATGGCTCGCGCGCGCTGCAGGCGTACACGGTCGGCCGCCCTCGCGAGGCGCAGTACGGGCTCAGCGATCAGCTGCGTCAGAAGAAGGGACGAGATCAGAGTCACGCCGACCGCCACCAGAATGAACGGGATCAACGCTCGGCGTTGCGCGGCGACGATCTGATCGACGTCGCTCGCCTCCAGCGTAAGCACGCCCAGCACCGCTCGCACGTGTTGGATGGGGATCGAGACCGAGACGACTCGCCGCCCGCTCTCGGCCATGCGTAGGGTGGCCACCGGCTCACCCCGCAGCGCTCGCCCGACCTCGAGCGAGAGCGCCCGCCTCGCTGCCGTCGCCCGCCTCGCCGCAGCCCCGGCATCGACCGGCGCCGAGAGGGTCCAGTCACCGCGGCGGTGCGCGGGCGGCAATCGACTTACCTGCACCACATCCGCGACGGCCATGGAATCGGCCAGCTGCCGACCCTGTGCGTCGTACAGCCGCGCCCGCTGCGCTGTGGGAATGAAAAGCGTCTCCAACACGTTGCCAGCGGCGTCGGCGTCCAGGGCCGGCGCTGGTTCGCCCACGGTGGCGTACTGGTCGATCACATTGGCGATCACCTCGCCCTCGAGTGTGAGGCTGTCCAGCCTCGCGCCGATCAGGCCCTGTCGAAGCTCGTTCAGAACGAGAGCACCCCCCACCAGAATCGCGAGGCCCAGAAGATTTAGGGCGATGATCAATCGGCCAAGACGGGAGCCCAACGGCCAAGCGGCCGGGCGAGGCCTGGCATGGCTCCGCCTCGCCTCTTGTGCGCCCGAGCCGGTCCGCGGTTCAGGACTCGCGGTAACGATACCCGACGCCATAAAGCGTTTCGATAGAGTCGAACTCGGGATCGACATCGCGGAACTTTTTGCGCATCCGCTTTATGTGGCTGTCGATCGTGCGGTCATCGACATAAACCTGATCCTCGTAGGCCGCGTCCATCAGGTTGTCGCGGCTCTTGACGAAACCGGGTCTCTGGGCAAGCGCCTGTAGCAGGAGAAATTCAGTCACGGTCAGTCGAACAGGGCGACCGTCCCATAGACAGTCATGCCGCGCCGGATCCAAGGTGAGGCGGCCGCGCTTGATCGCGCGGGAGGCGGCGGCCGAGCCCGGCGCGGCGCCAGCCTCTTCTTCCTCGGGCCCGGAGCGCCTCAGAACGGCTTTGACCCGCTCGATGAGCAATCGCTGGCTGAACGGCTTGTGCATGTAATCGTCGGCGCCGAGATTGAAGCCCAGAATCTCGTCGATCTCCTCGTCCTTAGATGTGAGGATAATCACCGGCAGGTTCGACGTCTGCCGAAGGCGGCGCAGCACTTCCATGCCGTCCATACGCGGCATCTTCACATCGAGTATCGCCAGGTCGGGCGGATCGCTCTCCAGCGCCGCCAGACCCGAGGCGCCGTCGTGGTACGCCATTACCGTGTGGCCATGGCTCTCTAGCGCTAGCGACACCGAGACCACGATGTTTTCGTCGTCGTCGACGAGAGTGATTTTCGCCATGAGGTGTCCAGACGTGCCTTTCACGGCCGCTCACCCACAGTTAAGGCTGGAGCGGTAGTTCCACAATGAACCGCGATCCTGCGGGCGGTACGCCTTCGCGCGAGACGATGGCCTCAGTGGGGCAATCTACCGTGTGAGATCGGCGAAGGCGGAATCCATAATCTTTGCTAGTCGCACGTCGAGTTCAGTGACGCCGTCGGCGTCGTGAGTGGTGAGAATCACATCCACGCGGTTATAGACGTTCCGCCACTCGGGATGATGGTCCATGGCTTCGGCAGCGCGAGCCACTCGTGTCATCCATTCGAAGGCCGCGCTGAAGGTTTCGAAACGAAAACTGCGTCCGACCGCTTCGAGCCCTTCGACGGAATTCCAGCCCGGCAGGTCGGACAAGGCGACGTCGGCGCCGATTCTGGGCGGCCGATTCATGCCGGCCCCAAGGCAAATTCCAACCCCGTGACCTGCGCTAGCTCGGCCAGCGCCTGCGCCTCGCTTGTGACCTTGATCGCCGTCATGCCCATAGCCGCGGCCGGTTTGCAGTTGACTCCCAGGTCGTCGAGATAGACGCAATCGACTGGGGCGACGGCGAGAGCTTCGCACATCATGCGATAAATCGCCGGGTCAGGCTTTCGGAGGCCCGATTTCGAGCTTTCGATGACTACATCAAAGAGCGCCATCACCTCGGCTGCCCGCGTCGCGCCGGCCGGATTCGAGGCCATGCCAGGGCCATGCCCCTGAGCGACGTTGTTCGTTATGCAGCCGACCTTGAATCGAGTTTTGCAAGCTCGCAATGCCTGGACAACACCGGGCCGTAGATCCCCGGACAGCAGCGGCAGGATATCGGCGCCTCGAACCTTATGTCCCCTTGAGGCGGATTCTCCGAGGAACAATCGATCGAAGGCGTCGGCGTCGATCTCCGCTCGCTCGAAGCGCGCCCAGGCGTTCGAATGCGGATCAGCCGCGTTGACGCCGCGGATGAAATCTTTGGGCAGACCGGCGAATGACTCGAAGCGGTTGAAGGCGTCGAATGGAGAACTGGTGAACACGCCCCCGAAATCCCAGATGATCGCTTCTATCGGCAAGCGTGACGCCCCTTTTATGAAACGGATCAAGGCTAGAGAGGCCTGCGGCGTGATGCAAGGTGGCGAGCGGCGTGCGGAAGTTGGGACTGGGCGTGCGGCGCCCAAATCGTGCGCGCCGCAGACCGCGCCGGCTAACTATTGTCGAGACCGCCCCATTTTCGCCCCCGATTGTCCCCGTTCTGACGCTTTATGGCATGAAACTATTTCGTTCTCTCGGCCGTTCTGCTAGTTACGCAATGAGGCCGGATCGTGGTCAAAATTGGCGCTCATCGCTAGGGGCTGAGAATCAAATGTCGAACATCCATTGGGCCGCAGCCGTGTCGGGCGCCTTCACGACGGACGCTGACTGGACGGGCGGTTCGACGCCAACGGCTACGGACGACGCCATTCTGGACGCTACCGGAGCGCCTTACACCGTCACCTCGTCGGCCAAGAGTCAGACTGTGAATGGCCTGCAGACCGTGTCCGGCGCCACATTGGCGGTGGCGAAGGGAACCATCTTCACCGCCACGAATGGGACTGACGGCGGGGCCAGCGCCGGCACCATCACCGTCGGAGACGGCGGTGTCTTCGCCGCCGGCGGCACGCTGGAGAACGACGGTCTGATCAAGCTGAATGGGTCGACCAAGGGTGCGACGCTTCTGGCCGTGGCCAATCTGACACTGACAGGCCTCGGCGTGGTCAAGCTGAGCGACAGCGCCAATAACGCCATCACCGGAGCGTTCGTGTTCGAGAACGTTTCGAACACCGTCCAGGGCTCGGGTGTCATCGGCGGCGCGGGCATGACGTTTGTCAACGACGCTATGGGCACTATCAACGGTAATGGCCTCAAAGGCTTGACCATCAGCACGCCCGACTTCGTCAGCCGCAACGCCGGGCTGATCGAAGCCACGAATTCGGGCGGTGTCACGATCTCCAAAACGGTGCTGGATCAGTTCACAGGTGGAGACACCGGCTCGCTGTTCGCGGCCGACCACGACCGGGTGTTCCTGGCGAGTACGACGATCATCGGCGGCAACCTCAACAGCGTAGGGGCGGGCGCCATAGAGGCGATCGACCAGGGCGTGTTTCTCGACGGGACGGAGTTGGACGGCGTCTACAACCAAGGCACTTTCGACGTCGCGCAGGGGGCCGCGACTCATGCCGAGGGTGAGCTGCGTAATGCCGGCAACATCAACCTGCTCTCCGGCGCCCTGCCTCCGGCGACCAATTACTCCGACTTAATCGTTGGCGCTCCCAACGCAGGGATTGCCCCGGGACCCAAATTGCCGCTCGATGGGATCGTCGGAGCGACCCTGAAGCTCGATAACGGCGGGGTCGTCAACGTGAGCGCTCAGGGCCGCATCTTCGGCGAGACAACCGCTGACACGCTCGAGAACGTGGACAACACGATCGTTGGCGGCGGCTTTTTCGGGCTTGGTCGCCTCAACATAATCAACGACGCGAAGGGCGTGATCAACGCCAACGGCGGCGATATGGACCTGCGGTCCACGCCAGGTTCCAGCATCATTAACGACGGACTGATCGAAGAAACCGGCTCCGGGATCCTTGTGGTCTACAAGTCGACGATCGACAGCACCGGCGCGAAGGGTCCCGGCGCGGCGGTTCAGGCCGCCGGTTCGGCCCGTATCGATTTGTTCGATGCAAACCTGGTTGGCGGTTCGGTCAGCGTCGCCAGCATCAGCGCGATCTGGTCCACCGGCGACGCGCTGAGCACAATCGATGTCGGCGCGGGAACCCTGGACAACGCCGGCTCGCTCTACGCCAACGGCAATGGAACGAACACAGGCGCAGGCCTTTCGATCCTGGGCGCGGTGGCCAACACCGGCGTCCTGTTTGCCTACAAGGGGGAGTTGGAGGTCAACGGCGCCGTCACCGGCGGCGGGATCGGCAAGATAAACGGCGGGACACTGAAGTTCGACCAGACGTTTACCGAGAACGTGATATTCGCTTCCCAAAACCCCGGCGAGCTCGTGTTGGCTCAATCACAGGGCTACACAGGCACGGTTACGGGATTTTCGACCATCGGGATGAGTACTTTCGATTTGGAAGACATCAATTTTTCCGAGTCAACCACAGCAACCTATGTGCCGACTAATGGGAAGCAACCTTTCCTTGGCGGTGTCCTTACCGTCACTGATGGCGCCCATAGCGCTACAATCAAACTCGTTGGCAACTACAGCCATTCGACTTTCACGGTGACGGCAGACGGCTCAGGCGGCACCCTGGTGAGCGATACGGTTGCGGCCAAGGCTCAGACGGTGTCGATCCACACGCTGACGACGGCGATGGCGTCTCTCGGAGGGCATAGCGACCTTTCTCAGGGGCTGATGACGCCTCGCCCATTCGTGTCGCATCCGCCACTGCTGGCAGCATCGAGATCGTTTGCGGCTTAGAGCGGGGGAAAGTGCGGCCCGTCCAGCGCTGACTTATTGCGGCGCGGTGTTAGGCGAGCCGATGGTGAGAGTATGAACGGCTTGTGCTACGACGTCTTATAAACGGGGCCGAAACCGGCCCGGACTCAACACTTTAGGGAGACAGCTATACCCATGGCCCAGATTCATTGGCTCACCGCGGTTTCCGCGCCCTTCACCACAGCGGCCGACTGGACTGGCGGGGTCGTGCCGGGTCCCGGCGACGACGCCATTTTGGACGCTACAGGAGGTCCCTATACGGTGTTCTCCAAGGCTGCGAGCCAAGTGGTCAACAGCGTACAGCTGACGGCAGGCGCGACGCTCTCGGTCGCGTCGAACAAGACCTTCACGATCACCAACGGCACCGGGTCCGGCGCCAACGACGGCATCATCATCGTCAATCAGGGCGCGACGCTTTTCGCCGGCGGGACAATCAACAACCACCACGGCATCGTGCTGACGGGATCTGGAAAGAATTCCAATCTGACCTTGTTGAGCAATACGACGCTCACTGGAGGCGGATCCGTTAATCTGGACAACAATATACATAACGTCATAAGCGGCGCTTTTACGCTCGAAAACGTCGACAACACGATCCAAGGGTCTGGTCAGGTCGGCGCGGGCGGAATGACGGTCATCAACGACGCAAAGGGCGTGATCAACGCCAACGGCGGCCACAACGGCGTCGGCTACGACCTCGATCTGTTCTCCACCTCGCCGCTGGTAAACAACGGACTGATCGAAACATCCAATTGGGGCATCCTTGTCGTCGCGGGTACGACGATCGACAGCTCGGGTGCGACCGGACCGGCTCCGATCCACGCCTCGGGCAGCGGCCGGATCGACCTTTTGGACTCAGCTCTCTCGGGTGGTTCGGTAACCATCGACGCGGGCAGTTCGCTCTACGCCACGGGCACGAAGGTTAGCGCCATCGATGTAGGCGCGGGCACGCTGGACAACGAGGGTTCGCTCTATGTCAGCAGCGGAGAGCTGGATGTTACATCCGCGGCGACCGTCATCAACAACGGTGTCGTTGGCTCGATCGGAAAGAGCGTTCTTGTTCTCTACAAGACTACTGTAAATAGCTCCGGGTCGGGCAGCGCGCCGGCAATCCTCGACGGAGGCACGAGCCGGATCGATCTCTACGATACCACTCTGACTGGTGGCGGTGTCAGCATCGCGAGCGGCGCAACCCTCTGGTCCACGGGCGATGCCGCCAGCACGATCGACACCGGTGCCGGGGTCTTCTCCAACGCTGGCACGATCTACGCCAATGGTAGCGGCATCTCCGGCGGCGGAGGCTTGACGATCAACGGGGCCGTTTCCAACGGCGGCACGCTGTTCGCCTACCTCGGATCGTTGGAAGTCATCGGCGCCGTCACCGGCAAGGGAACGGGCAAGATCAACGGTGGCACACTTCAACTCGACAGCACGTTCACCCAGAACGTAACCTTCGCCACCGGCGCTACCGGCGAACTCGTCCTCGGGCAGTCGAAAGGCTACACCGGCTCGATCACCGGTTTTTCCAAGACCAGCGCCAACCAGCTTGATCTCAAGGACATCGGTTTCAGCGGCACGACGACGGCCACTTACGCCGGCACGACCAGCAGCGGCGTGCTCACTGTGACAGACGGCGTCAACACGGCTCACATCAAGCTGATCGGCAACTACACGACCTCGACCTTCACCGTGGCGAGCGACGGGAGCGGCGGAACCCTCGTCAGCGATCCGGCGTCACATTCCGCATCGGCTTCGCGCCTAGTGTCGGCCATGGCCGGTCTGGGCTCTCACGCCGCGTCGGCCGCGTTGCATGTGTCTCCAGCCTTTCATCCTGGTCACTCCTTGCTGGCTTCGGCTAGGCTCTAGCCGGACGCCCCCTACCGACTTATCGATTGACGAAGCGTCATGGCCGAAGCGCGAGCTTCGGCCATCGATGTATAGTATGATGCTCTGACAGCGGCGGGGCCCTCGGATGAGTCGAATTCACTGGTCCACGGGCGTAAGCGGTAGCTTCTCGGATGCCGGGAGCTGGACGGGCGGGGTCGCTCCTGGAACGCATGACGTTGCGGTATTGGACGCGCCGGGCGCCTACACCGTGTCGTCCAGCACTGATCAGAGCGTCGTTGGGCTTGAGACGAGCGTCACGGCCACCTTGACCATCAAGGCGGGGGTCTTCACGGCGACCACGGGCGCCGGTGCGAGCCTTACCGGTAATCTAGGTGCTGTCACTGTCGCGGACGGCGCTGGTCTCGCGCTAGGCGGAACGATGACCGGGTCTGGAAAGATCGCGCTGCTGGGCTCTACCCTTGGCGCGACGATCACCCTGCTTGGTCACACGCTGCTCAAGGGTGGCGGGAATCTCAGTCTGAGCGACAGCGCAGAAAACAAGGTTGGCGCGAGTCCGGCGGCGCTTGAAAACGTCGATGACACTATCAGCGGCGCCGGCACGCTCGGCGGCGGCGGGCGGCTGATCAACGACGTCGGCGGCAAGGTGATCGCCTTTGGGCTCAATGGACTGGTGATCGACTCTTCCCGGCAGACGGACATCAACCTGGGAGTACTGCAGGCCGGCCTGGCCGGGAAGGCGTCGGCTGGAGGCCTGACGATTGCGCGCACCACGCTCGACCAGGCGCTCGGCGGCGGCTCGGGCCTGGTGCTCGCCACCAACGCCTCGCATGTGAGTCTAGAGACAGTGCATATCGTCGGCGGGGTGCTGAAAAGCGTCGGGGCCGCTTGGATCCAGACGGTCGACAGGCTCAGCACGCTCGATGGTCTGACACGGGGCGTACTCACGGACGAGGCGACGATCAACATTCTGGGCGGAACCGCCCTGACGATGCTGGGAGAGATAGCGAACTCCGGACATCTCCATGTTCTGGCGCCGCCGGCGGGCGGATTTTCGGATCTTATCATCGCGCGCGGCAGCGCCGAACTTGATGGGCGTGGCACTATCAGCCTGGCGCCGGGCTCCAGGGTCTATGGCCGCGCTGGCGGCGGCGCGACGCCCACCCTCGACAATGTCGACAACATAATCTCCGGCGCTGGACGTTTCGGACTGGGGACCGTGCGCGTGCTTAACGACGCGTTCGGTGTGATCAACGCCAACGGTGGCGAACTCGATCTCGTCACCGCCGGCAGCCTGGTCAACGCCGGCCTGATCGAGGCCACCGGAACGGGGTTGCTGGTTCTTCACCACGAGACGATCGACAGCAACACCGGCGGGGTGGTCAGCGTGAGCGGTACGGGACGCCTTGAGTTGCGCGGAAGCACACTCACCGGAGGCCGAGTGTCGGTCGCCGCAGGGGCGCGGATTCTATCCGCCGGAGGTCAGGTCAGTGTGATCGACACCGGCGGCGTGGGCGCGGTGAGCAATGCGGGAACCCTGGAAGGCACTGCGGGGAGCCTCGTGATTCACAGTCCGGTCGCCAACAGCGGAGCGCTCGTTGCGCTCGGCGGCCTGCTCGAAATCGACGGTCCGGTCGTCGGAACCGGTACGGCCAGGATCAAGGCTGGAACCTTGCGCCTGGGATCGAGCTTCAGCCAGGCTGTGACCTTCATGCCCGGAACCACCGGACGTCTGGACCTGACATATTCGCAAGGCTTCGCCGCCACGATCAGCGGATTCTCGATGGCGGGGCTCACGTCGGTCGACCTGCGTGATATCGCTTTCAGCCGCGATCTCGATACGATCGTGTTCGCACCGGGCGTCTCGCCCACCGCGGGTGGCGTCCTCAGCATCGACGACTCCATCCACCTGGCGCGCTTGCACCTGGTTGGCGACTTTACGCAGGTGCGCTTCGTCGCCCACGACGACGGCTCGGGTGGGACGCTGATCACAGCCCAGTCGACTCAGGCAGCGGCCCAATTCGCCGCCGCGGCGGCCGCGATGCCTACCCACACGGGCGATCTGGAGCGGCCCATCGAGCGCCCCGCGGTTACTCCGCTGCTGGCCGTGGCCCGTTGCTAGCCGCGGACCGCGCGCACGATCTTTTCGGCCCCGTCGGCGAGATCGTTGGCCGCTATCACGTCCAGGCCGCTGCGGTTGATGATGGATTTGCCCTCATCGACATTGGTCCCTTCGAGCCGGACCACAAGAGGTACCTTGAGGCCCACCTCCCGCACCGCCGCGACCACGCCTTCGGCAATGATGTCGCAACGCATGATGCCGCCGAAGATGTTGATCAATATGCCCTTCACGTTGGGGTCGGCGGTGATGATCTTGAATGCCGCCGTCACCTTTTCCTTCGAGGCGCCGCCCCCGACATCGAGAAAATTGGCTGGTTCGGCGCCGTAGAGCTTGATGATGTCCATTGTCGCCATGGCCAGGCCCGCGCCGTTGACCATGCAGCCGATTTCGCCGTCGAGCGCGATGTAGCTGAGCTCGTGCCTGGCCGCTTCGATTTCCTTGGCGTCTTCTTCGGTCTCGTCACGCAGGGCCACGAGTTCAGGATGCCGGTACAGGGCGTTGTCGTCGATCGAGATCTTGGCGTCGAGCACGACCAGACCACCCTCGCTCGTGACAATCAGTGGGTTGACCTCCAGCATCGCCATGTCCTTGGCCACGAACGCCTTATATAACGCCGGAAGCAGACCGCGCAGTTGCTTGGCTGGCGCTCCGGTCAGACCGAGCGACCTGGCCAGCATCGCGGCATGGTGCGGCCACGGGCCGGTCGCCGGATCGATCGAGAAGGTGACGATCTTTTCGGGCGTCGCCGCAGCCACCGCCTCGATATCCATCCCGCCTTCAGTTGATGCGACGACCGACACCCGGCTGGTCTCGCGATCGACCAGCAGGGAGAGGTAGAGTTCCTTCGCTATTGCGGCGCCCTCCTCGATGTAGAGGCGACGGACAACCCGGCCCTTTGCGCCGGTCTGGTGCGTGATCAGGGTCATGCCCAGCATGCGGCTGGCTTCGGCGCGCAGATCGGCGATCGACCTGACCACCTTGACCCCGCCACCCTTGCCACGGCCGCCCGCATGGATCTGCGCCTTCACCACCCACACTGGGCCGCCCAGCGCCTCGCCGGCCGCGACGGCCTCGTCGACGCTGAACGCCGGTGCGCCACGCGGCGTCGGGACGCCGAACTCCGCCAGCAAGGTTTTGGCCTGATGCTCATGGATGTTCATGGTGGCTCCGCAGCTCGCTGAAGGGCTGCGCGCTTATAGGCGCCGCCTCAGGGCCGCGCCATCCCGTAGCGCGCCATGAACAGCTTCACGGCGCTGGCGACCTCGGAGGACAGGGTCTCGGCCGAGGGCCGCGCCGCGATATTGAGCAAAAGCATCAGGTGTCGGTGGCCGCGACAGAGTGACAGAAACTGCGCCGCGGCCAAGGCGGTGTCGGGCGCATCGATCTGGCCGCGTGCCTGGGCGCGTTCGAGATATCTGTGCAATCGATCCAGGCCGACCGCCGGGCCGACCTCGAAGAACACCCGTGCCAGGTCAGGCGTTCGCCCTGCCTCGGCGACGATGATCTGGCACGTGCGCACCGCCCAGTCCGACAGCAGATGGTCGATATAGCGCTCGCCCAGGCCCGTCAGGACCTCGGCCACCGGCGCCTCGTCAGATAAGTCGAGAACCCCTTGGGCGAAACGCCCGCACTGATCTCGCACATGTGCTTCGAACAGCGCTTCCTTGCTGGGGAAGTAGTTATAGAGCGTCGCCTTGGAACCGCCGAGCCGCGCCGCGATTGTAGACATCGACGCCTCGGCGTAGCCCTTCAAGAAGAACACATCACGCGCCACCGCGAGGATAGACTCCCGCCGTTGATCGCGTCGTTGGGTGGCGACCGTTTCCATCTAGCTGACCGTACTGTACGGTTTTTGAGTTGACAAGGCCGCGCCGCAGCCTAGGGTCCGCGTTTGCCGACCGTACCGTACGGTCGACTTGGCCGGAAGACCATGGTGCGATTGAAGGCGGAAACCGCGATCGCGTTTGCGATCGTCATTCTTGCGGGGGGCTGCGCGGCCCTTCCGTCATCGACGCCGGCCCCGAAGTTCTCGTCGTCATCGACGCTGGCTAGCTCGAGGAGCCTGTCGGCCCAAGGGCGGGATTGGCCCGGCGATGGCTGGTGGCGAGTTTACCAGGATGCCCAACTGGACGCTCTGATCGACGAAGCCCTGGCGGGGTCGCCGGATATCCGGGTGGCCCAGGCGCGATTGCAAAAGGCTGAGGCTGTCGCTGGTCAGGCGCGCGCCGCCCTGTTTCCGCAACTTTCCGCCAACGGCCAGGTGAACGAGACCAAGCAGGGCTATAACAACGGCTTCCCGGTCCAATTCGTGCCGAAAGGCTACAATGACACCGGGCGCATCACGCTGGATTTCAGCTGGGAGCTCGACTTCTGGGGCAAGAACCGCGCGGCGGTGGCGGCGGCGACATCAGAGGCTCGCGCCGCCGCTGCCGACGCTGCTCAGGCTCGGCTAGTGCTTTCGACAGCCGTCGCTTCGGCCTACGCCGACCTCTCCCGGCTCTATGCTGAACGAGACGTCGCCGCCCGGGCCGCCCAGTCCCGCCAGGAGACGCTCGAATTGGTCACTCGGCGGGTGGCGAATGGCCTCGATACCCGCGGCGAGTTGCAGCAGGCGAACGCCGGCCCCTCCTCCGCGCGCGCCGACGTGGCTGCCATCGACGAGCAGATCGCCCTGACAAATGACCAGATCGCCGCGCTGATGGGGGAGGGCCCAGATCGAGGTCTGTCGATCGCCCGTGCAGCCGCCGCCAGCCCGACCGCGTTTGGATTGCCGGCCAAAGTCGCAGCCGACTTGGTCGGCCGACGGCCCGATCTCTCGGCGGCTCGGTGGCGCGCGGAAGCAGCGTCCAGGCGGATCGGTGTCGCCAAGGCGCAGTTCTATCCCAACATCAATCTGGCGGCGTACATCGGGTATCAATCGCTGGGCCTCAGCAAACTGTTCGCATCCGGCTCCGACATCGGTCAGGTCGGGCCGGCGCTCTCCTTGCCGATCTTCGAGGGCGGTCGGCTACGGGCCAACCTGCGCGGCGCACGCGCAGACTATTCGGACGCGGTCGCCAGCTATGACAGGACCCTGGTGCAGGCGCTGAGAGAGGTCGCCGATGTGACCGCGAGCGAGCGTTCTCTCTCGGTGCGCCTCGCTCAGAGCTCGGACGCCCTGGCCGCCGACGAAGACGCCTACCGCATCGCCCGACTCCGCTATGATGGCGGTCTTTCGAACTATCAGTCGGTCTTGCTGGCGGAGGATTCGGTGCTGCAGGCCCGCAGGGCGGTAGCCGACCTTCGGGCGCGCGCGTTCACCCTCGATGTCCAGCTCGTACGTGCGTTGGGCGGAGGATACGTCGGGGCCGCCGCCTCATGACATCGAATCGAACCCTGCACGGTAAGCCGCATGCCTGACTCCGCCGAACCGATCGCCGACACCGCGCCACCGCGCGTCGCTAGAAGGCGGCCAAGCCGGGCGCGCCTTTTCTCGCTGCTCGGCCTGTTCGTGGCGGCGGCGGCACTTGCGTGGCTTTGCTATTGGCTATTGGTCGGTCGCAACCACGTCTCCACCGATGATGCCTACGTCAACGCCGATACGGCGCAGATCACGCCTCTGGTCGCCGGGCCGGTGACCCGCGTGGCGGTGCTCGACACCCAGATCGTGAAGGCTGGTCAGGTGCTGGTGACGATCGACCCGACCGACTTCCAGGTCGCGCTCACCCAGGCCCGCGCGCAACTGGGACAGGCGGAACGCAAGGTCCGCGGCTATTTCGCGAACGACGCCGCCCTGGCCGGTCAGGTGGCCGCTCGGCAGGCGGACATCACCCGCGCCGATGCCCAGATCGCGGCGGCCACGGCGGACTTGGCCCGGGCGCGGACCGAGCTGGCCCGGCGCCAGCGGCTCGCCTCCTCCGGCGCTGTATCGGGCGATGAGCTGACCCTGGCGCAGGATCAGTTCGCCACGGCGAAGGCCGCGCTCGCGTCGGCCGACGCCGGCCGCATCCTGGCGCTTGCCAACCGCGGCGCCGCCGAGGGCTCGAAGGGCGTCAATCAGGCGCTGATCGCCGGCTCGCCGGTCGAGGCCAACCCTGAGGTGCTCGCGGCAAAAGCCGATGTGCGCGCGGCCGAGCTCAATCTGGACAGGACGGTCCTGGCCGCGCCTTTCGACGGCGTGATCGCCAAGAAGCAGGTGGCCCTGGGCCAGCGGGTGCAGGTCGGTCAGACCTTGATGAGCGTCGTCCCGATCGAGCACGCCTATGTGGACGCCAATTTCAAGGAAGTGCAGCTGCACAAGGTGCGGCTGGGGCAGGCGGTCACCCTGACCTCCGACCTCTACGGCGGCGGGGTCAAGTTCCACGGGCGCGTGGTCGGAGTGGCAGGCGGCACCGGGGCCGCGTTCTCTCTGATCCCGGCCCAGAACGCGACAGGCAACTGGATCAAGGTGGTGCAGCGACTGCCCCTCAGGATCGCGCTTGATCCCGCGGAACTGCGGGCCCATCCTCTACGCGTCGGCTTGAGCATGAAGGCCGATATCGATGTCGCCCAGCCCTAGCGCCACCATGTCGAAAACGCGCGGGTCAGACGACTTCGCGCCGATGACCGGGGCGGTCTTGTGGACCGCGGGCATCCTGCTGGCCCTGGCCAATTTCATGGTCGTGCTCGACACGACGA
This sequence comes from Caulobacterales bacterium, assembly GCA_038226475.1. Lineage (GTDB taxonomy): Bacteria > Pseudomonadota > Alphaproteobacteria > Caulobacterales > Caulobacteraceae > Acaudatibacter. The sequence continues at coordinate 69,214 of JBBRQK010000014.1, forward strand.
TCGCCAATGTCTCGGTGCCCAACATCGCCGGAGGGCTGGCGGTGTCGCCCAGCCAGGGCACCTGGGTGATCACCTCCTACGCCGTGGCCGAGGCCATCACGGTGCCCTTGAGCGGCTGGCTGGCGCAGCGATTCGGTGCGGTTCGTGTGTTCACCGTGGCCATGGTCGGGTTCGGCGTATGTTCGGCGTTGTGTGGTTTGGCGCCCTCGTTGAGTGTGCTGGTTGTGTTTCGGATCATGCAGGGCCTGTGTGGAGGGCCGATGATTCCGCTGTCACAGACCCTGTTGCGACGCATATTCCCAATCCAGCAGCAGCCTATGGCGATCGGCTTGTGGAGCATGACCACGGTCGTCGGTCCGATCGCCGGACCCCTGCTGGGCGGCGCCCTGGTGGACACGGCCGGCTGGCCCTGGGTGTTCTACATCAATGTGCCGGTGGCTCTGGTCTGCGCCTTTTTCGTCCATCAGCTGCTGGCCAGCCGCGAGACCCGCACCCAACGCCAGCCCGTCGACGGCGTCGGGCTGGCACTGTTGGTGCTGTGGATCGGGGCGATGCAGATCATGCTCGACAAGGGCAAGGACCTCGACTGGTTCCAGTCGTCGTTCATCGTCGGCCTGGCCGTGGTCGCCGCCGTAGGCTTCGTCGCGTTCATACTCTGGGAGCTGACGAGCGACCACCCGGTGGTCGACCTGCGCGTGTTCCGCCATCGCGGGTTCGCCGCGAGCACGGTGATCATGTGCCTGGTGTTCGGTACGTTCTTCGCCTCGGTGGTGCTGATCCCGCTGTGGCTGCAGACCAACATGGGCTACACCGCCACCTGGGCCGGGCGGGCGACGGCGCTGCAGGGCGTGCTGGCGGTGGTGATGTCGCCGATCGTCGCTAGGCTGGTGACCAAGGTCGACACCCGGGTGCTGGTCTCGTTCGGCGTTCTGGTGCTGGCCGGCGTGTCGTTCTGGCGCACCGGCTTTGCCTCGAACATGAACTTCTGGGCCGTGGCCCTGCCGCATCTGGCGCAGGGCTTCGCCATGCCGTTCTTCTTCATTCCGCTGACCAGCCTGGCGCTGGGCTCGGTGGCGCCCAACGAGGTCGCCTCGGCGGCGGGGCTGATGAACTTCAGCCGCACCACCGCCGGCGCCTTCGCCGTCTCGATCACCACCACCGCCTGGGAGAACACCGCCACTATCCACCACACCGATCTGGCCGGCCGGCTGAACGACCCCGCCGGCGCGATCGACAGCCTGACCGCGCTGGGCATGACCGCCGATCAAGCGGTGCGCCAGATCGATGGACTGGTGCAGACGCAGTCGGTGATGCTGGCCACCGACCATATCTTCCTGATCAGCGGGTTGATGTTCGTCGGCGGCGCCTGCGCGGTGTGGCTGGCGCCCAAGCCCAAGGCGGCCCCGCCTCCAGGCGCGGGCGGACACTGACCGCTGCCCTAGGCCGGAGGGTCTCCCAGCTCGGCGCTCAGCTCGGCCACGCGCAGTTCGCCATCGCGGGTCTGGCCGCCGATCTCCAGGAAGCGGGCCATGTTCCGCCGCGCGGCGTCCGTGCGGATCAGCGTCTGGAAGAGGTAGCTCTCGTCCTGCAGGCCCTCGGCGAGCGGCTTGACCGCCGAGTTGACCGACTGCTTGGCAAGCCGCACGGCCTCGGGCGGAAACGAGGCGATACGGCGCGCCAGGCCCTCGACATAGGGCCCGATCTCGCCCGCCGGCAGCGCCCGGTTCAGATAGCCCCAGCGCTCGGCGGTCTGAGCGTCCAGATCGATCCCGCCCAGGATCACCTCCAGGGCCCGGTGGCGGCCGATCAGGCGAGGCATGCGCTGAGTGCCGGTGCCGCCCGGCAGGATTCCCAGCGGCGCCTCCATCTGATTGACGATCGTCTTGCCGATGACGCCGAAACGCATGTCGAACGACATGGCGATCTCGCTGCCGCCGCCGCCCACGCGGCCCTCGATCTGGGCGATGGTCACCGCGTCCATGGCCCCGAAGCGCTCGCACATGGCGTGATAGGCGTTGGCGGCGCTGTCCTCACGCGAGGCGGGACGATCGATGGGGAAGGCGAGGATCGCGGCGACGTCGAAGTGGGCCAGGAAGAAGTCCGGATTGGCGCTCTTAAGAATGAAGACCCGGGCCTCCGGGTCTCCCTGCACCGCCTCGGCCAGCCGCGCGAGCTCGGCGTAGAGCTCCAGGGTAATGAGGTTGATCGGAGGATTGTCCACCGTGGCGGTGACGATGCCCCCCGCGCGGGCGATCTTGATCAGCGCGTAGCCGTCGTGGTCCATTCCAGGTCCTCCCGCTCAGGCTGCCCGGCCCACCACCGCCGTGGCGCGCCGCTCGAGCTTGCCCCAGCCGACACGGTAGCCGCGGATGGCGCTGACGACCGAGCGCACCACCACATAGTACATCAGCTGGCGATAGCCGAAACGCTGGATCGGCAGCCAGATCAGGTCGCGCCACGGGGCCCGGCGCTCCAGCGCCATGCCCAGGGCGCCGGCCGACAGATCGAGGAAGATGAAGGCGGCCCAGTAGAAGATCGATCGAAGGGTGTCGTCCGGCGACCATTCGACGGGGTGGAAGCTGCGGCCATAGACCGCCCAGATCAGGCTGGAGACAATCGCCAGATCCACCAGCGGCGCGGCCACGGTGAGGATGATCTGAAACAGCCAAATCTGGGGCAGGGCGACGAAGCCCAGCACGGGGCGCTTTGGATTGAACAGGGCCGCGCGGTGCTTCCACAGGCACTGCAGGGTGCCGAACGACCAGCGGAAGCGCTGGTTGAGCAGACCCCTCACCGTGTCCGGCGCCTCGGTGAACGCCCGTGCGGTGGAGTCGAACTCGACCCGCCAGCCGGCGCGCTGGAAGGCGAGGGTAAGGTCCTGGTCCTCGGCCAGGGTGTCGGCCGGATAGCCGCCCAACTGGGTGAGGGCGTCGCGACGCCAGGCGCCGACCGCGCCGGGCACCACGGTCACCGCGCCCAAGGCCGCCAGCGCCCGGCGTTCGAGGTTCTGGGCGGTGACATATTCCAGCGCCTGCCAGCGGGTGATGAGATTGAGCCGGTTGCCCACGATGGCGTTGCCGGCGACGGCGCCGACCCGCGGATCGACGAACCAGCGCGCCAGGCGGGGCAGGGTATTGGGCGGGAAGAGAGTGTCGGCGTCGAGGGCCACGACGATGTCGCCCCTTGTGAGCGCCAGGCCGCGGTTGAGCGCGCGCGCCTTGCCGCCGTTCTCGAAGCTGAGAAGGGAGACGCGCGGCTCGTCGGCGAAGGCCGATCGCACGACCTGCGCCGTGGCGTCGCCCGAGCCATCGTCCAGCACCAGGATCTCGAGCCGGCGCCAATCGGACGCGAGGATACGCTCGACCGAGGCGACGATGACCTTCTCCTCGTTGAAGCAGGGGATCAGCACACTGATGAACGGGCCTGTCTCGGGATCGAGCGCCGGCGGCTGACGCCCGGGCTCGCGGAATCGGTGCCAAAGCGCCAGCACCGCCAGGAACGCCAGCCGCGCGCCTCCCAGGACGATAGCGACAGTGAACAGCGCCTGCATGGCCATGTTGAGGTAGCGGAAGAAGCCGAACCCCAGCCGGTCGAGGAACAGCTCCAGCGAGCTGCGCGAGGTGGGTGGCAGGGCGTCGGCCCGGCTCATGCCGGCCAGCTGATCGACCGTGACAAGCTTCAGGCCCCGCGCGCGAATGGCGTCGATCAAGCCGGGGAGGGCGGCGACGGTCCGGCTTCGGTCGCCGCCGGCGTCGTGCAGCAGCACCACCTGCCCGCCCGTGGGCCCGGTGTCGGCGAGGCGGGCGAGGGTCTTCTGGATGATCTCCTCGGGCGGCGGCTTCTTCCAGTCGTCGGGGTCGATCCTCAGGCCGACGATCAGGTAACCGAGCGCCTGCGCTATCTTCAGCGGTTCGACTTCGCCGGGCGTCGACGGCTCCGCGTCGCCGAAATACGGCGGGCGGAAGAAGCGCATCGAGCGCCCGGTGATGACCGAGAACAGGCGCTGGGTGGTGTTGATCTCCAGATCGGTCTGGGCCAGGGGCGTCGCGGCGATGTTGGGATGGGTCCAGGTGTGGTTGCCCACCATGTCGCCGTCCTCAATCTCGCGGCGCACGAGCTCGGGCCTGGCCTGCATGTTCTGGCCAATGACGAAGAAGGTGGCCACCGCGTGCTTGGCTCGCAGAATGCTGAGGATCTTGGGCGTCCAGCGGCCGTCCGGTCCATCGTCGAAGGTCAGGGCCACCCAGCCGGGATGGGCGCCATAGCGATCGATGACATAGGAGGTGGGCATGACATGATAGTCCTCGCCCGAAATCAGTCCGGTCTCCGGATCGATCTCGATCGAGCGTAGCCCTCCCTTGGGCGAAGCATCGACGTGCAGGACCTCGCCCGAGCCATCGAAATCGACGCCGACGCCCGGCGCGATCGCCTCCAGCCCAACCGGCTTGGCCGTGCCGTAGGGTTGATGGAAATAGCGCCAGACGGCCGGGTCCTCGGCCCCCATGCGCCACAGCGCGTAGCCCATCGGCCGATAAGGGTCGGAGACCTTGATCTGGTTGTAGAGCGTGGCGGCGTCGAGGAACCAGACCGAATGCTTGCGACTGTCGTCGTCCTCGTAGGCGAAGGTCGGGTTGAGCGCGTCGTCGTCGAGGCTCACCTGGGCGTCGGCGTCGTGGGCGGTCTGGGTGGCGTCATAGAAGGTGACCGATTCGGCCCGGCCCGGGCCGGTGGCGTCCTTCAGCGTCCAGTCGTAGCCGTAGGCCCCGAAGGTGACGATGGTGTGTGACGGGTCGAGCAGGCTCATGTCCTTGGCCAGGGTCTGTTCGAACCAGTCCTGGCCGGCCGGCGGACCAGCGTCGCCGGTGCCCCAGTGCTGGTCGTAGGCCATCAGCACGACGGTGTCGGCGACGGTCTTGAACCTCGCCAGCGGCCAGGAATCGTCGCTGAACGGGGTCGAGACCCAGACCTCGCGACCGATCGGCTTGAGGGCCGCGCGCGCATTCGCCAGGAACGCCGGATAGCGCGCCAGAGCCGGGCGTGACAGGTTCTCGAGATCGAACACATAGCCCGCCCAGCCGTGCTGTTGCGCCAGGACGACGAGGTTCGAGATCAGGGCCGTCTGCGCCGCCGGATTGACCAGCATGTCGCTGGCCAGAGGCCCATCGGAGATGCCGTTATGGCCATTGTGCACCATGGGCAGCACCGAAGGCGGGGCCGCGGCGGTGGCGATCAGCGCCTCGGCCTGAGGATCGGACGTGACCGCGACGCGGCCGAGCGACCCGTCGAGCAGCACCCATTGAGGTGAGACCACATCCAGGGCGGCCACGTGGCGCTTGAGCGACACGCGCGAGCTTTCGTCCCAGCTGACGTAGAAGCCGACCGAGAGGGGCCTCGCCCGCCCGCCGGCCGCCTGCTTGCCCGTGCGCGGCACGCGGCGCCAGTCCGCCGACCGCTTCAGCCGGTGGGCCGTCTCGACGTGCAGAGCCTGCAGCACCTGGGGGTCCTTGAGCGCGAGGTCCGGCAGGCGCGGCGCGAAGGCCAGGGTGGCGAAGAAGCCCGCCACCACCAGGGCGGCGGCGGCGATCAGCAGACCGACGCCCAGGTTGGCGCGCTTGGCCCGCCGCCCGGTCGGATCGTGGAACACGAACTGCGTGTCGGGCATGGGCGGCCGCTAGATCACGCAGGCCGCGGCAGAGGCAAGGGGCGCCTGGCCCGCCAGGACTGGGCGCTCTGTCCCCAGACATCGATCTCGTCCGCCTCGATCGGGGCCGGCAATCGCGCGACACGCAACACGCTCGAGCCAAGGCGTTCCGCCAGCCGGCGAGAGGCCATGTTCTCGGAATCTATGCAGTGAATGATGTCGGTCCAGCCCAGGGTGTCCACCACCCAATCCATCGCCGCGGTCGCCGCTTCCAGGCCATAGCCACGGCCCCAGGCGTCGCGCGTGAGGCCCCAGCCCACCTCGGTCCCGGGCCAGCCTTCGGGATGGATCGGACCGACGCGTCCAAGCCAGCGACCGGTGGCTTTTTCCTCCACCGAAAACATGCCGAAACCCTGGATGGCCCAGGCGCCGGCGGCGGAGAGAAACCCGCGCCAGGCGACGGACCTAGGCTGAACGCCGCCCAGAAAGCGCATCGTCTGCGCGTCGGCCGCGAAGAGCGCCCAGGCGTCGAAATCCCGCGCCTCCGGCGGCCGAAGGCGCAGCCGCGCGGTCTCGAGCGTCGGCCCCAGGACTAGGCTAGTCGCCGTCGGCGATATCGGCGATGCGGCCGTCGACGCCCTGGCCCAGGGCGGTGGTGACGTTGTGGCCGACATCCTTCACGCCGGGTTTGGCGGGATGCTTGGCCTCGGGCTCCTTGGGTTGCTCGCCCGGGATCTTGTCGGCTTCGGTGTCGGACATGATGCCATTCCATAGGTTGCGCGTACGAGCGCTCTGGAACGGTCCAACGCGCCGGACAACTTGGCTAGCATGCCGCGCCGCGCCTGTCAGCCCAGCGACGGATCGATCTGCCTGCACGCCGCGAGCAGCCCTTGCACCGCCTCCACGGACTTGGCGAACATCGCCTTTTCGGCATCGTCGAGGGGGAATTCCAGCACCCTCTCGGCGCCGCCGGCGCCGATCACCGTGGGGACACCCACATACAGCCCGCTCAGGCCGTATTCGCCCGACAGGTGGGCGGCGCAGGGAAGCACCCGCTTTTCATCCTTCAGATAGGCGGCGGCCATGGCGATGGCGCTTTCGGCCGGCGCGTAGAACGCCGAGCCGGTCTTGAGCAGCGCGACGATCTCGCCGCCGCCGCCCCGGGTGCGCTTGACGATGGCGTCGAGGGCCTCCTGGGAGAGCAACCCCTGGCGCACGATCTCCGGCAGCGGCAGGCCGCCCACGGTGGAGTGGCGCACCATCGGCACCATGTCGTCGCCGTGGCCGCCCAGCGTCCAGGCATGGATGTCGCGCACCGAGACCTTCAGGGCCTCGGCCAGGAAGAACCGGAAGCGGGCCGAATCCAGCACCCCGGCCATGCCCACCACCCGGGCGTGCGGCAGGCCCGAGAACTCGCGCAACGCCCAGACCATGGCGTCGAGCGGGTTGGTGATGCAGATCACAAAGGCGCCGGGCGCATGCGCCTTGATCCCTTCACCCACCGCCTTCATCACCTTCAGGTTGATGCCCAGAAGGTCGTCCCGGCTCATGCCCGCCTTGCGCGGCACGCCGGCGGTGACGATGCACACGTCCGCCCCGGCGAGATCGGCATAGTCGCTTGTGCCCTTGAGCAGGGTGTCAGCGCCGAAGATCGGCGTCGCTTCGTTCAGGTCGAGCGCCTTGCCCTGCGGCACGCCGTCGACGATGTCGAACAGCACGACATCGCCCAGGGCTTCGCGGGCGGCGATATGGGCCAGGGTGCCGCCGATCATGCCGGCGCCGATGAGGGCGATCTTCGCGCGCGCCATGAGGCGTATCTCCAGTGGGTCAGGCCGGGCGCGGTCTAGACCGGCGGCCAGGCCCCGGCAAGGCGGGCGACGGGTCGCAGCGTGACCGCCAGATCGCCGAGCGGACCGCTGATCCGGCCCTTCCAGCGCGACCGCCCGGCGCGGCGCAGGACCACCCGGGTCATGCCGCCGCCGGCGTCGAACTCCAGCCACAGGCTTCCACCGGCCCGCCGCACTCGCGCCAACGGCCCGACGCCGTCGCCTCGCCCGGCGCGCCAGGCGCCCTGCGGACCCGAACCGTCCGCGGGATCGGCGATCTGGAACACGAACAGGGTCTGGCCGCCCGCGCTCTCCAGGCGCCAGGCGCCGTCGAGCCCGCCTTGCAGCGCCTCGGCCGCGGCGGCGCTTTCCGCGATCCGGCCGCCCGGGTCCGGCGGAGCCGCCGCCAGGGCGGCCAGGATCGCCAGGCCGGCGGCGCCCAACGCTCAGCCGCCGGCGATGGCGTCGGCCACGGCGACCAGGGCGACGGCCTGATCACGGTGCAGGCGCTCGGCCAGCCGGCCCTCGACGCGCAGCGCGCCCTTGCCGGCGTTTTCGGGCGCGTCGAATGCCGCGATCACGGCGCGCGCCCAGGCCACCTCGCCGGGGTCCGGCGTGAACCGGCGATTGGCGATCTCCAGGTGGCTGGGATGGATCAGGGTCTTGCCGTCGAAGCCGAACTCGGCCCCCTGACGGCACACCGCCTCCAGCGCGGCCAGATCGTCGATCTCGTTGTGCACGCCGTCGAGGATCGCCAGGCCGCGTGGCTTGGCGGCCATCACGGCGAGTGAGAGCGCGGCGTGGAAGGCGGCTCGGTCGGGCGTCGGGCGCGCGCCCGTCTCCTTGGCCAGATCGTTGATTCCCATGACGAACGCCGCCAGCCGGCCGCGCCCGGCCATGGCGGCGATCTCGCGCAGGGCGAAGATGGAATCGCCGGTCTCGATCATGGTCCAGAGCCGCGTGTTCGCCGGCGCCGCGGCGAGAGCCTCGTCATAGGCCACCACGTCGTCCGGCCCGCCGATCTTGGGCGCCAGGATGGCGTCCGGCCCCGCCGCCGCCGCCGCGGCCAGGTCGTCGCGCCCCCACGGGGTGGAGAGGGCATTGACGCGGATCACCAGCTCGCGCCGGCCGAAGCCCCCGGCCGCCACCGCCGCCACCGCGGCCTCCCGCGCCGCCGACTTGGCCTCGGGCAGCACCGCATCCTCGAGATCGAGAATGACGACATCGGCCGGCAGGGTGCGCGCCTTCTCGACTGCCCGCGGGTTGGACGCCGGCATATAGAGCGCGCTGCGCCGGGGACGCGGGGCCGGGGTCACGCCGCGGCCCGCTCGATCGCGATCACGCCCGCCGCGCCGGCCCGCATCAGCGGCGCCGGGTCGGCCGTCAGGTCCAGCCACTCCGCCCACTGGTCCCGCTCCAACAGCACGGGCTGGCGGTTATGGTAGTCGGCGCAATCGGGCCCTGGCGCGCAGGTCACGATCGTGAAGCTCTCGATCTCGCCATCGGCGGTGTGAGCGCGATCCCACAGGCCGGCGAAGCAGAAGCTCTCCGATCCGACCTTGCTGAAGCGCCACATCGTCTTGGCGCCCTTTTCGCCGGTCCATTCGAAGAAGTGGGTGGCCGGGACGAGGCAGCGCCGGCGCTTGAACGGCTCGCGGAAGGCGGCGGTCGTGGCGACCGTCTCGGCGCGCGCGTTGGTGCACATGGGCTTCCACTCCTTGACGCCCTTCTTGTGGAAGAACGGCACCAGCCACCACCTCGCCTCGACCAGCTCGACGCCGGCCTCGGGCCGGGCGGCCTCGATCGGCCGGACGATCGGCGCGGTGTCGGTGGGCCGGATATGTTCGCGCGGCGGCAGGTTGGGGATCGCCCCGGATGGGAAGACGAGCGGGATGCGGATCTGGCTGAATTCGTCCACCAGACGCGAGATCGGGGCCAGGTAGCCATAGCGGTTGCACACAGCGCCGCTCTACACGCAGTGAGGCGCGCAATCCATGGAGCGCGCCGCCGAGGAACGCGCTACGGTGAACGCATGAACCCCCGCCACGAGACCGATGCGCGCAATGTGCTGGGCGAGCCCCTGGCGGCCTGCTCCAACGCCCCCCTGACCGGCTTCTACCGCAACGGCTGTTGCGAGACCGGGCCCGAGGATACCGGCCAGCACACGCTCTGCGCCGTGATGACCGAGGCGTTTCTCCGCTTCTCGCTCAACGCCGGCAACGATCTATCGACCCCGAGGCCGGAATACGACTTCCCGGGCCTGCGCCCCGGCGACCGGTGGTGCGTCTGCGCGCCGCGCTGGAAGGAGGCGCTGGACGCCGGCTGCGCCCCCAAGGTGGTGCTCGCCGCCACGCACGAAGAGGTGCTGGCCATCGCGCCGCTGGGCGTTCTGAAGGACCACGCGGCGGTCTAGGGGTTGAAGGTTGGTGATCGGCGTCGGGCCGCCGGCGCGGTCACGCCCGATCTTTGCGCCGGCCTCGGACGCGAATTTTTCAGGGGAAAAAGGCGGCGTTTTCCGGTGGTTTGGAGAGGGCCGCAGCGGCAGTTTTGCAATATAGCGTTGTAACTCAAGAGGGATTTGTCATCCAGGAGCGGACGCCGCGCGGACAAAACCGGACAAAACCGGACAGGAACGTAACAAATTCGGACAACCACGGGCAGAAACCGAACAGCGGCGGACAGCGGCGTAACAAAACCGGACAGACTCGGGACACCGGCGGACAAACGCGGACAAAACCGCCGAGAAATCCGCTTGACAGGAGGGATTTCATATTGCAATAATGTGGGAAGTTGAAGGAGGAGTCAAGCGTGGTGGGGCGAACGATCGGGTTGAGGGGTATTGTTTCCGTGCCTGGCGGCGAGCGTGGCGGTGTTTTCCTCCAGTTTTTTCGGCCGCAGATGGCGCGTTGCGGACGTTGAGGACGAGCCTTTTCGTCCAGCAGGGCAGTATCGCCTTGCCGTCGGCGCCGAATGTCGCGGTCCCCGTCCAAAAGACGACGGTCTTGCCGTCCTTCGTCGCTTCGGCGCTCAGCGCCACGCCGGAACGCGTCAGCCGCTTCACAATCACCGAAAGGGACACGGGTCCCAGGAGGTCGTCCGGGCTCTCGGCGATCGTGAAGTCCGCCGTGGAATCCTTCCAGATGAAGGGGGTCCAAGTCGCTGGAAGGCCGGCCCACCACGGTTCTCCATCCGATTCCTGCAGCCGATATCCCTTGTCGCCGGTGGAAACGCAGTCGAGGTCGGTCTCGGGCCCGAGAAGGGGTTTGCGCAGCATCATGCCGCACCAATAGGTTCGCGCGGGATCGTCGGCGGCCACGGCGGTGATCGCGTGAAGTGCGGGTATTATTCTAGAAAGAGCAAGGAGGCCCGGACGGGTCCGGACCTCCTCTTGGCCGCCGCAGCGGACGGCCGCCGAAGCGGCTGCTCCTATTGGCGCGAGGCCTCGATCACTTGGGCGGCGTCGTGGCTGCGCCAGCGACGGCGCCCGTGCCGCCACCCACGGCGGCGCCGACCGCCGCGCCAGGGGCGCACCCAATCGGAAGCGTCACAATACACCCGATCGCGGCGCCGATACCGGCGCCCGCCGCTCCGCCCGCCAAGGCGCGCGCGCCCGGATCCGAATGCCAACTCCCATCCTGTACGTAGTACCCACGGTCATTCTCCGGGTCGGCGAGCCAGTGAACATGATCGTCACTTTGGTGGGCGTCATACCAATCGGCTTTGTAGTAGGTGACCGGCGCGTCGGGCCCGTAAGCATACCTCCGGTGCACCCGCCAACAGTCGCCGTATTGATTGCAGGCGACGTAGGTTCGTTCGACCGAATCGGCGCTCGCCACTGTCGGCATCATCGCACCTCCGCCGATAATGGCGAGAAACGAACTCAGTCCCAATGCAGTGGTAAGAGTCTTCATGGAATCACCTTTCTTGACGATGGGCCGTAAATGCCCGTCAGCTGTCCCTTCCGCACAAACGAGGCGGGATTGACCTTGGTTCCGACTAGGGATGGGCATGGGGGAACCGCAGGCTCGGCGGCCTGTCGAGGGCGAAGTCACCTCACGCCGCCGATCCGTAGACCAGCGGCGGGTCAAACTCAGCGAGTTTCGCTCAGGCCGTCGGTATGCGGCGCCGGCGTCAAGGAAGGCTTTGGGCGGCGAGTGGACTCATCGGCTCAGCGGCCGATGATCATCGCCAAGCGTGATCCCAGCAATCTGGCCATGAGTTTGGGCGGATAGCCAGGGTGGGTCGGCGCGTCGTCCGGGATCGGCGTCGGGGCGACACGGTGCTTGGTCTGGCTCCGCGCTTCAATCGGGGGGAGTTCGCCCTCGAACCGCGTGCGGTAAGCCGACGTCCAGTGTCCGGGCGCAAACTTCAGGAACATGGCGGAGTTGCAGCAAGACGCGACGAGGCGCTGAGTCGGTGCGCGATCGTTCAGCTTGTAGCCGGTCAATAAGTCCGCGCCTGCAATGCAGCGGAACCGGTCGCTTCGGTACGTCAGGTAGGCCGTCCCACCATCAGCGTCGAGGACAGGCTGGGCATTGGAAAGGCTCTCGATCCTGCGGCCGCCTTCCTGGCAGTCCCGGCAGTAGCACACGCCGCTGAATAAGGGCTTGCCGACGCCCTCGCATTGGACGCGTCCGCAGACGCAGGCGGATGGGTCGGGCGATCTGGTCCATCGGTTGAGCCTTTCTGCGAGGTCCGAACATAGATCGGCATCGGTTCCGGCATCCTTCGAGGACCGGCGTCTGTTCAGCCCGCCGTTTGCAGCACGGCGGAGTCGAAGATGACATGTTCCTCGATCGCCATGCCATTCGCGAGGCGAAAGTGATCGATTCCCAACCAGGTGCGCGGCACGCCGCCGATCAGAGCGGAGCTTTCCCAAGCGATGTATAGGCGATCGCCGTTACCCGCGCAGTCTAGAGGTGTCACCTTCATATCAACCATCGAGTCGAGCATTCCCTGCATCACATTGATATATTCGGCCCCTGAAAATGTCCCTGCGCCTGTAAAGTGGATTGTGGCGTGTGGCGCGATGAGCTCGGCAACGCGCGGACCGGAAGGCGCTGCCCAAAAGGATTCGAACCTTTCGTAGAAGGCCTCGTGCTCTCGCGTCAGGGTTATCGCGGACGTGTCGTTCATGGCGGTCTCCGTGCCAACAGGCAGTTGCCTTACCGCTTGGGCACAGCTTGTGTGCGCAGCGCACATGAAGTCAAGTTGAAAAATGTGCGCGCCGCACATAAATATGTCCCGATGATCGATCGTACGTCCAATCTGCTCGGCGTCGTTGGGCTTGCTATCGCCGATCGCATTGAAGCGGCCGCGCGTGACATACTCAGCCATGTCGGTGAAACGCCCGCTGCGGTGGTCGTCATCGGATACGGGCTGGGCCCATCAAACGATCTGCTTCGACGCATTCTTGGCCTGTCGCACCCCGGATCGGTGCGACTGGTTGATCGTCTCGTCGCCGACGGCTTGGTGGAGCGGCGCAAAGGACGCGACAATCGGGCCATCGCGCTATATCTCACCGATGCGGGCGAAATCCTCCGCGAGGAACTGCTGAAGGGGCGTATTGCCGCCATCAGGCCGTTTTTGCTCCCGCTGACCGGAGCCGAGCAGGACACCTTGGCTTCACTACTGCACAAGATGCTCTCCTCAATGCCGACCACCGACCTGGAGCGCTGCAACCTCTGCCGCCTGTGCGATGATCGCGTTTGCACGGACTGCCCAATCCCGGCCGATTTCCGCAGCCAGCCCGCGACGTGAGGCCGATGGAGTGGCTTGGGTCCCATAAGAACCGTCGGGCGAATTGAGCCGTCCGGCCATCACATCAGCACCCGGCATTGGGCGCGCCTGGTCGACGGCTGGGTGGCCATGTTCGACCTCGAGCCTCGAGCTTATGGCGCCCAAGCCTACGACCGAGAAAGGCGGCGCTCGTCTATAGAAGGACGGGGGACCCGTGGTTAAAGCTCAGAACAGCGTCAGTTTCGAAGTGCTGAAGACCAGTCGGCTGCTGAGGGGAGGCGTGGACGCCGCTGCTGCATCCTAAATGGAAAGGCCGATATCGCCTTCGAGCACTTTCTGGACGAGCCCCGGCTTCTCGCCGGCTTGCCAAAGCGCCGCGCTATGTACGACCCGGTAGCGAAGTGGTCCGCCGTCAGCGCGTTCACTGCGGGTGATCGGCCGAGGAATGCAGACGAACTCCGTTCGCATTTCATCCGCGCTAAGCCGAACCGTCGCATAGCCGTGGCCCCCAAGGTCGACGAACTCGAGGTGTGGGGCAAGTTCCGGGTTCGACACGTCATGGGCGCGCTTCAGGTCGAAGCTGTTCGCATACTCGAGGCACGACCGAACGCCATGCTTCAGCAACATGTTGTAGGTCCAATCGGGTTTGCCTCCGTCGGGGCGATCGACAAGGAATAGCGGACGAAGCGGATCGGCTTTCGGGAAATTATGCTCGTATGCTTCCATGGCGCCGGCGCTTGAAAGCGATGCGCCGACGAAACTCAGGCCTACGGGATCGAACTTGCCCGGCGGCAACTCCGAGGTCGCGTAGCCCGCCCAGAAGCTGTGCCGGTCGCCGGAGATAATCGCGAAACCCGTAATCCTCTCGTCGCGCACCAGCTCGTATATCTCAGCGCGCTCCCGATAGGCCGATCCATAATCGCCGCTGCTCATCGAGGCATAGGTGGTCTTCGGCCACGTCTCCTTTGTCAGTCCAGGCGGAAGGTTCTGTGGGTCGCTACGCCAATCCGGCGCGCCTTCGGAATTGCCCCAAATCTTCCAGGTCGCAGGCGATTTGCGTAGCTTGTCCTTGAACCAGGCCTTCTGGGTGGCGCCGAGGATCGTTTGCGGCGGCGCGTCCTTTCGTGGATTTGCGACGTGCGCGCCGTTGAAAGAGATTTCGTTCGGCGGGTGGCCGTCATTGAAGGCGCGGCCCCCATCAAGAATCTGGGCCGCATCCTCCGGGAACATGCTGGTGAATTCTGGACCAAAGCTGGCGACAGACTTGTCGCTGAAGGGATCGGCACTGCGGTAACTATGCTGATCAGTAATGATGAGATCGAGATGCCGACCGTAGCGGTAGGAGCGATAGCCGATCAGGCTGTTGATCGCCGCGAGATTGTTGGGCTCGACGCCGAGGCCGTTCTCATCCCATTGCTCGATCGGCACATCCTTGACGGTTGGCGGTCCGAACGCGTCGAGCGATCCGCTCGGCGGAGCGACGCGCGCGGGCAGATATTCGAACCATGCCTGGTTGGCGGCAACCTTGATGCTCTGGCCCGGGCGTTCGACTCCTCCCGCCATCTGTATGCTTTGCCACCCCTGCCAGGAGAATTCGTGATTGTCCCACATCGCCACGAACGGCCAGCGGGCCCTCGCATCCTGCAAGTCTGGATCGGCGAGATAGCCGCGATAGATGGCGCGGTAGCCGTCGACCGTCAGTGGAAAATGAAACGTGCCGATCTTGCCGCCATCGGGGATTCGCGCGACCTCGTAGATCGTACGGTCGTACCGTGTCTTCACTTCGACGGGATATTCGACGACCTCGTAGATGAAATCGCCAAGGTGCAGAATAAAACCGAGCTGGTCCTCCGGCGCCGCCCGCTCGTCCTCGAAGATCATTCGGCGGTAGGCGTTGAGCTTGCCTTCGTTGACGTCCTGGCAGCTGACGAATGCAAAGTTGACCGGGCGCGGATCGTTCGTCGCCGGCGCCGTAATCGTTCGCCCGACCCGGCTCCCGTTACCGTCAGCATCGCTGAAGCGGTACCAGTAGACGCGCGACGGCTCGAGCCCGCCGACCAGGACTCGCGCCGTCCAGTCGGCGGCTGCGGAAACCGGCGCGGGTGCGTGGGCGACGACGCGATGGAAATGTTTGTCTTCCGCCACCTCGACCGTGAGACTATGGCGTTCGCCATCACTGGACGGCTTGCGCGTCCACAGGATCACGCTGTGCGGGTCGGGATCTCCCGAGGCTACACCCTCAGGATAGTGCTCGCGCCGTTCCTGCCATTTCACGCGCGAAGCCCGGGCCTTCCCGCCCCACGCGAGTGATGCGCCAAGCGCCACAGCTACCTGGATGAATTCGCGGCGGCTCTGGGTCATCGCCTACCCCGTTCTTCGGCGCCACCTTGTGCCAGCGCAGACGGTCAACCATCAATCTTGAGCCGGATAATGCGAAGCGCAACACCGTTTCAGATCAAGGCACCGGTACTGCCGGCCAAGCGGGGCGGGCAGCGAGGCCGGATGAGGTGTGTGCGCGGCGCCTCCGCGGCTCAGGACTTGCGGGACACGACTGGCGGCGGGCGCCAAGCGTCAGGGCTATCCGCTAGGCTACGGCTTCCTCGCCCAGGACCTTCAGCCCGTCTAGATCGGTGACGAGCTCCGCGCCGCGATCGAGCATGGCGAAGAACATGTCGTCGCCGCGCGCCGTGCGCTCGACGATCATCGAGGCGGTGAAGGCCATGATGAACAGGGCGAAGCTGTAGCGGGCGTAGTGGCGCCAGAGCGTGTCGAAAGGGTAGTCGGTCACGCCCAGCTGGATCAGGCGGGCGTGGTAGGCGCGCAGGAGGCGCTCCTCGTGCGCGCGGCGCTCGCCGCGCGGCAGGGCGCCGGCCATGAAGTATGAGACATCGGCCATGCAGCAGCCGTAGCCGAACGACTGCCAGTCGACGACCGACACGGGATGGCCCCCCTCGGCCGTGCCGAACATCATGTTGTCGGGGCGAAAGTCGTTGTGGATCAGACACCGGGGGCCGCTGTAACCGCCCTTGAAAGCCTCGTAGGCCTCGGTGATCGCCTCACCGATGGCGATGCACTCCGGCCGGATCCGGTCGCCATAACGATCGCGGAATCCGACCCATAGGCCGCGCATGAAACCGGGGTTGGTCGGCTGGGGAGCCACGGCCGATTCGGACACCCACGGGATCTGGTCGAGGGCGGCGTCGTTCCAATGCGAGGCGTGCAACCGGGCGGCCTGTTCGAGCACCAGGGCCGTGGCCTCGAGCGTCAGCCCCTTCATCTGATCGCCCGGAACGGCCGGGGCGAGGTCTTCCATGATCAGCACGAAGTCGCCGCTCTCCACACGCACGTCGGCGAACGGGCATCGGGGCGTCGTGATGCCGGCGCCCTGGGCCAGCTCCTGATAGAATCGCACCTCGCGGTGATAGTTGCCGAAATCGACCCCGGTGGCGCGGCTGTCCGGATCGGGCGAGGGGAATTTGCCGACCACGGTGGCCGGCGCGCCGGGCGGCGCGTGATCGTAGGCGAGGGTGAAGCGCACGCTCTCGCCCACCTGGCCGGTCCCGACCTTGCGGCCGTGCACGGCGCGGACCTGCGCGTCGATTCCGGCATGCCGTAGGACCGCCGTCATCCAGGGGGCGGTGACCTCGGCCGGGGTGACAATGGGGATCGCGGGGCCGTGGCCGGCGCTCATGCCGCGTCCAGGGCCGCGAGCAGCGCCTGGAGGCGCTCCGGATAGGGGTTGATCGCGCGGCAGCGGCCCAGCGCGATGGCCTCGGCGCCCAGGCGCGAGGCCTCATCGTCGAAATTGGGCAGCACATAGAGCGCACCGGCGGCGATGGCCCCGAACACCTGATCGGCCAGATCCGCCGCCGGCAGGCCGCCGTCCACGGCGCCGCGCATCATGCGTTCGAGCGCGTCGAGGGTGGGGTTTTTGGTGCGCGCAGCCAGCGCCTCGCCGAGCGCCGGCGGGCTGGTCTTCTCCGGGAACATGATCCTCGATTGGACCACGCCCGGCATGACCAGGGTGACGCCGATGTTGGCCACGCCCTGGGCAGCGAGATCGAGATAGAGCGCCTCGGTGAGGGCGACCACGGCGTGCTTGGTCATCGAATAGCTGGCAAAGCCGGGATTGACGGTGAGGCCGGCGCCCGAGGCGGTGTTGATCACGTGGCAGGCGTCGCCCTGGGCGATCATGCGCGGCACGAACGCCTTTACGCCGTTGATCACGCTCCTGAGGTTCACCCCGATCACCCAGTCGTATTCCTCGACCGAGGTTTCCCAGGCGACGCCGGAGGCGAACACGCCGGCGTTGTTGAACATCAGATTGACCTTGCCGAAGTGGCTGACCGCGGCCCGGGCCAGCATCTCGACCTCGTCGAAGCGCGAGACGTCGGTGCGCACGGCCAGAACCTCGCCGCCGGCCGCCTCAAGGGACGCCTGGGCGTCGGAAAGGGCGTCCTCGCGGATGTCGGCGACGACCAGCCGGCAGCCGCGCGCCAGCGCCGCGTGGGCCAGGGCCAGACCGATGCCGCTGGCGGCCCCGGTTACGACCGCGACCGCGCCAGCGAAATCGTCCATGGCGGCCTCAGGCCTTCTCGAGCACGTGGATGGCGCAGGCCGTGCCGAGGCCCGGGCCGCCCCCGACCACGTGGGTCAGGCCCAGCCTGGCGCCCTCCACCTGCCGGGCGCCGGCCTCGCCGCGCAGGTGGGTGGCCACCTCGTAGATGTTGGCGATGCCGGTCGCGCCCAGGGGATGGCCCTTGGAGAGGAGGCCGCCGGAGACATTGACGGGGGTCTTGCCGCCCAGCGCCGTGGCGCCCTCGTCGATCAGGCGTCCGGCCTCGCCGTCGGCGCACAGACCGAGGTTCTCGTAGTGCACCAGCTCGGCGGTGGCGAAACAGTCGTGCAACTCCACCAGATCGATGTCTTCCGGCCCGACGCCGGCCTGCTCGTAGGCCCACTTGGCGGCGAGGCGCGTGGCGACGGTGAAGTCCGGCATCGCCATCTGGCGCTCCTCGTAGGGATTGCTGCTCATCACCGAGGCCCGCACCTTGACCGCCCGGTCCATCAGGCCGAGCCGCTTGACCGCGCTTTCCGAGGCCAAGACCGCGGCGGCCGAGCCGTCGACGTTCACCGAGCACATCAGCTTGGTGTTGGGATAGGAGATCATCTCCGACTGCATGACCTGCTCGAGAGGAGTCTCGATCTGGTACATCGACTTGGGATTCATGGTCGAGTGGTGATGATTCTTGACCGACACCTTGGCGAACTGCTCGAAGGTGGTGCCGTACTTGCGCGTATGTTCCATGCCGATCTGGGCGAACATGGCCGGCATGGTGCCAGAGCCGATCAGGCCCTCGGTGGAGACTCCGCCGCCGCCGCCCAGCAGGCCCTTGCCCATCTGTTCGACCCCGACCGCCAGGACGAGGTCGTAGACCCGTGCCTTGATCGCCATCCAACCATCGCGAAAGGCGGTCGCGCCGGTGGCGCAGGCGTTGGCGACGTTGGTGACCGGAATCCCGGTCTGGCCGATCTCGGCCAGCAGCCTCTGGCCGACCATGGCCCCGGCCTGGCCGAGGTTGCCGCAATAGAGCGCCTGCATATCCTTGATCGACAGGCCCGCGTCGTCGAGCGCCAGCAGGGCGGCCTCGGCCGCCAGATCGGGCACGGTGCGATCGGGAAAGCGGCCGAATTTTATCATGTCGACGCCGACGATATAGACATCGCTCATCGTGGGGTTCCTTGCGCTCGGCTGTGGTCGGGACGGATCTAGGCGGGGACGAAGACGTAGGTCAGGTGCGGCTTGCCGGGGGCATTGATCGGCGTCGCCTCGCGGAAGGCGAGCTTGACCGGCATGTCGAAGCGGATGGCGGCCATGATCGGATCGACGTCCTCGAGCGTGCCCTTGATGTGGGCGCCATCGTCCAGATCGACGGTCACGTCGACGAACGGCGTCTTCACGCCCGGAAAGCTGCGCTCGACGATGGTGAAGGCATAGACCTTGCCGGTATCGGCCAGGCGGATGGTCTCCATTCGGTCGCGCGCGCAGCAGGCGGCGCAGATGCGGCGCTCGCCGACAAAGGTCTCGCCGCAGGCGCCGCAGCGCGAGCCCGCCAGATAGTGGTCGCCGCCGTCGTTGGTCTTGATGAACGGCGTCAGGCGGGGCAGTTCGGGCTTGGTCTCTTCGGTCATTTCGGGCTTTCCAGCGGGGGTCGGGTTCAGCGCGCCTGTGCGGCGTGCTCGGCGCGCAACGCCTTCTTGTCGGGCTTGCCAAGGCCGCTCAGAGGAATGCGGTCGACGAAGACGACGCTCTTGGGCGCCTGGACCGCGCCCTTCCTGTCGCGCACCAGGGCGATCAGCTCGGCGTCGGTGACGGTGGCGGCGGCGCGTAGAACCACGATCGCCTTGACCGCTTCGCCCCATTTGTCGTCGGGCACGCCGATCACCGCCGCCGCCGCCACCGCGGGGTGCGAGGAGAGCACGTCCTCCACCTCGCGCGGGAAGACATTGAAGCCGCCGCTGACGATCATGTCCTTCTTGCGATCGACGATGCGCAGAAAGCCGTCCGGATCGCGCACGGCCACATCGCCTGTGTGCAGCCAGCCGCCCGCGAACGCCTCGGCGGTCGCTTCCGGCTTGTTGAGATAGCCGCTCATCAGGAGCGGGCCCTGGACACAGATTTCGCCGGGCTCGCCGACGGCCGCCTCGGCGCCGTCGTCGGTCAGCAGCGCCACCCGCACCCAGGGAACCGGCCGGCCGCAGGAGGCCAGGCGATTGAGATCGTCGGGATCATGCTCGGCGCGCTTCATGGTGGTGACGGACATCGGGGCCTCGGCCTGGCCGTAGAACTGGAAGAAGATCGGGCCGAGCTTCTCGATGCCTTCCTTGAGGCGGCTGGGCGAGATCGAGGAGGCGCCATAGTAGATGATCTCCAGGCTGGAGAGGTCGTATTCCGCCAGGCGCGGGTGATCCAGCAGGGCGTAGATCATGGTCGGCACCAGAAGCATGCAGGTGATCCGGTGTTTCTCAATGGCTTCCAGCACCGCGCCGGGCTCGAAGCCCGGAAGCACGACCATCGAGCCGCGCTTGATCATCGTGGGCATGAAGACCGCGCCGCCGCCGTGGCTGAGCGGCGAGCAGACCAGCTGGCGAATCTCCGTCGGCCACTCCCATTCCTTGAGCAGGATGTCGAGCGCCGCGGCGCCATAGCGGGCGGAGCCCATGATCGCCTTGGGCTTGCCGGTGGTGCCGCCCGAATAGCTGAGGCGGACGATATCCTCCGGATCGCCGCGCAGGGGCTTCAACGGCGCCGGCGCGAAACGCTCGGCCATGGCGGTCAGATCCTGGCCCACCTCGGTCGGCCCCAGGGCCACCAGATGTTTCAGGTGCGGCAGGCGCTGGCCGAGCGTCCGGGCGTGATCCTGATAGTAGCCGGGATCGAAGATCAGGGCCTCGATGTGGGCGTCCTCGATCATGTAGGCCAAGTCGTCCACCGACCCCATGGGATGCATGGCCACGGTGCAGACCTCGGTGAAGGCCAGGGCGCCGTTGACGAACAGAACCTCAGGCCGGTTGCGCGACAACAGGCCGACGCGTGTGCCCTTGGCCAGTCCGAGTGCGGCCAGCGCCTGGGCGTAGCGGCTGACCAGATCGCGGTACTTGCGCGCCGTGATCACCTTGCCGCTGTCGTTGAAGGTCACCACCGGCCGGTCGAGGTCGTAGGAGAGGGAATGGACCAGCAGATCGCCGCCGGAGATCGCCGCGACCGTCTCGTGCATCAGGCCCGCCATGCCGCCTCCTCCTTCAGATCTGCCGCGCCAGATAGGCCGCTTCATGGATCGCATTGGCGTAGGATCGCGGCGTTCGGGCGTCGCCCAGGGTGTGCACCACAAGGCCCTTGCCGGCCAGGGCCTTGACCAGGGCGTTGAGCGGCCGGCGCCCCTGGCAGACGACGATGGTGTCGGCCGCGATCGTCTCCTCCGCGCCGTCGGCCCGCGTGAAGCGGGCCCGGCCGCCTTCCACGCCCGCCAGGGTCAGGCCGGTCTCGACGACCACACCGGCCAAGGCCAGCAGCCCGGTGATCGCCATCCCGCGCGAGCCGATATAGTTGGCCGGCCTGTAGGCCGGATTGGCGTCGAGCAGGCGCACCTCGTGGCCGGCGCGCTTGAGCTCCACCGCCAGTTCCGCGCCCTCGCCGGCGCCCCAGACGATCACCCGCCGGCCCGGCGCGCGCGGCGCCTCGCGGGCCATGACCTCGTCGATGGTGAGCACAAGGCCGCTCGCGCGGGCCTCCTCGAGCCCGTCGACCGGCGGCAGAACCGCCTCTGCGCCGGTGGCGATCACCAC
>JBBRQK010000015.1:0-74658 GCA_038226475.1 Caulobacterales bacterium
AATTTTCTGAAGGCTCGAACCTACGGTCGGGCTACGCCCTCCCTCCGCCTCGAGCCTTCAGATCGGCTCTCTCATCTTGATTGTCGCGACACTCTCATCCTGATTGTCGCGCTGCAATCCCGGCCCAGTTCCGGGTTCTGGTCACCCGCCGGCCCAAGTACGCCTGCCGCGCCTGCGAGGAGGGCGTGGTCCAGGCCCCGGCTCCCGCCAGACTGATCGAAGGCGGGCTGCCGACCGAGACTCTGGTCGCTCACGTCCTCACCGCCAAGTTCGCCGATCACTGCCCGCTCTATCGACAGGCCCAAATCTTCGCGCGGCAGGGCGTCGAGCTGGACCGCTCGACCTGGCCGACTGGGTCGGCCGGGCGGCGTTCCTGCTGCGGCCCGTGCATGAATGCCTCCTCGAAAACCTGAAGGCTTCATCGAAGCTGTTCGCCGATGAGACCACCCTGCCGGTACTCGATCCCGGGCGAGGAAGAACCAAAAAACCGGCCAGCTGTGGGCCTATGCGCGGGACGACCGCCCTGGGGCGGGACCGATCCTCCCGCCGCCGTCTACGTCTACGCCACCGACCGAACCGGCGCGCAGCCGATCAAGCATCTATCGGGCTTCAAGGGCGTGCTCCAGGTCGATGGCTATAGCGGCTCCCGGCCGCTGGCCGAAAAGGGCGAGGTGAAGCTGGCCTTCTGCTGGGCGCACGTCAGGCGCCCCTTCTACGAACTGGTCACCGGCGGTCCCGCCCCGATCGCCAGCCAGATGCTGGAGAGGATCAAGACGCTCTACGCCGTCGAGGCCCAGATCCGAGGCCTCGGCGCCGACAAACGCCGCGCCGCCCGCCAGCATCAGCCAGAAGAGCAAGCTCGCCGACGAACCGGGTGAGGCCTTCCCATCGGGCCAGGGCGTAGCGGATGGCGCCTGGACGCCATGAAACCCTGGCTGAGAGCCAAGCTTCAGACCGTCGATGACGGAACGATCGAAATCGACTCCAACACCGTCGAACGCTCCATCCGCCCCATCGCCCTCACCCGCAAAAATGCTCTCTTCGCCGGTTCCGACGGCGGAGCCGAACACTGGGCCGTCGTCGCCTCCCTGATCGAAACCTGCAAGCTCAACGCCGTCGATCCCCAGGCGTACCTCAAGGACACCATCACGCGGATCGTCGAAGGGCATCCTCAGAGCCAGATCGAAACGCTGCTACCTTGGGCCATGGCTTCCGCCGACCCCGCCGTGGCCTGAGAACGACGCTTACCCTTTTCGGGAGGCTTCGGGACAAGGAGTCCCGGAATAGTCCCGAACCCTCAACGGCGATGTTCACCATTCAATCCGCCGCCGGGCGACGTGACGGCCGGTCGAACAGACACTGGAGCCAGCAATTTGTCTCGCGAGCGAATCCGCCGTCGGCGGATTTCGAACTGATTCGAAGAGACCCGTTGGTCACTTTGTGGAAGTCGAATCTGGGCAGCCGCCGCCCCTACGCCGCCGCCAAACCCAGCTTTTGGAGCCCTCCCAATGCGACCGACGTGCTCGCCGATCGTCAACCACGCCTATCGCTGATTAGTCTATGCTGCGGCGGGCGAGTCAGCAAGGTGGAACCGGTGGTGACCAGAGCCTTGAATCGGGGTTAACGGATCGTAGCCTGTACGACGCCGGCGAGTTAGTTGGTGCTCCAGCTGGCCAGTTTTCGACGGGTTTTATGCTGGTGTGGCGGGGCGCCGGGGGCTTGTTTGTTTTTCGGCGCAATCCGGTTCGTCTGAGTGCGGCCTGTAGCCCCAGTTGGGCTGCTCGATCGAGCCAGTCATCCATCGTTTGCTGGACACGAGATCCATTGCCGCCGGCGTTCCGTCGCATTACATTGTAATTCACTCACGAGACGGCAATGGCGTGGCGACGCCAGAGCTGTCACGCCTGCTCCGACCGGGGGCGTTGGCACACTCACCTCGCCTCGCGCTCACAAGCCGACTCAGTGCTGGCTAACGGGCCTAAAGCATGGAAACGCTGGACAAATTCGCCATTTAGTATATTATTGGGGTGTTCGAGGCCTGCAAGCTGAACACCTGGAAGCCCGCTAGATGCGGCGGGCTTCTTGCTGTCTGGGGTCATGGGAAATCATCCCTCCCCGCTACTGAAGCGGCGGAGATCATCGATCCAATAAAACCGGCGCCCGCCGACGAGGACGGAAGCGGGTCCCTTTTTTTCCGACCACCACATTGCCAGAGTTTTTGAACTCAGGCCGAGAAATGCGGCTGCATCGGATCTCGAGACCCTACCGTCCGGCAAAACCCTCGTCCTGATTTGGTCGATTCTAACGTCTTTCATTTTCCACTCCCGCCCCTCACCTTCTGAACTGGTTCATAACTTTATGTCTCAAACGATCTCGAAATGCAAGCCTCTGTTGTGACGTTTCTCACACCGCCTGTTGCGTTCTGGGATGTTCTCGCGTAGGCCGGCGCTCTGTCCTAGGAGATCAGGCATGGCCGTTACGCCTTCCGGCAAAGATGACGTCGCCGTCGGCGGCGAGCCTCGCAACAGCTCTAGGGGGAAGGGGCGGATTCTATCCGCGAACATTTCACAGCAGAGCCGCAGCCTCCTCGAGGCGGAAGCGCAACGAACCGGCTCATCCGTTAGCCAAGTGGTCGACAGGTGGATCAAGGCCGCCGGGGAGGGTCAGGCAACTTGGGAGGAGCGACTTGGGCCTGATGTCAGACTGCAGGCTGCTACACTCACACTCGTTGAGATAGCGTATGCGATCAAAAAGGCCGTACCCAACGAAAGGCAGGCCTACTTTGTCACGGCCGCCGCTTGGGCGGCGGCGGCTAGTTCTGCTCTGGGGCCGATTCCGCCATCCGCAGACGTGGTTCTTAGGATGACTAATGAAGCGACACTTGAGGCGCAAATCGCACAGCTAAAGGTTTTAATAGCGAGGTTTAGTAAGCGGTACGTCAAAGTTGGCAACAACAAACTTGACCAGGCGGCCCGGGACTTAGAAGAGTTCGCCAATTCAGTTCAAGGAAGCGACGTTAATTCAACGTTACAAGCCCTTAGGAAACTTAAAGGCATCGACAAAAATCTTGACGTCTTTCTTGGTCCAATGTTGGCGCAACTAACTACTCTATCGAATGCAGAAAAAGCACTCGCCGCAGCAGATAAAACCGGTGATGAAATGGCAGCTGAAGTGGCGAAGAAGATCGCTTTGAAGATCGTCGCCGAGATGACGGACGCGTCACTCTGATGGCCCGCCGGATCGGCAGAATAAGTCGAGATGCTGTCAAGGCACTCAAGAGTGGCGAGAAGGTCAGCGAGGCCGGGATCACGGCGACGCGCTTGGATGACGGCGATGTCCGCTGGAGCGTCAACGTTATGGTCTCCGGCCGGCGCATTCACCGAGCGATCGGCAGGGTCACGGAAGGCGTAGACCGGGCCACGTGCATCGCCTTCATCGAACGCGTAAGGACCGAGGAACGCGGGGAGCGCCTAAACCTCCCGACCGGCCGTAAGACATGGCTATCGTTCCGCAATCTCGCCGACCGCTACCTTCAGCGCATGGAGGACGGTGCTGGGCGAAACCTCAAGAGCAAGCGTCAGCACCTCAATATGTGGCTTGTCCCCTACTTCGACGATCAGCGCGCCGACACGATCAGCGAATTCACCGTCAACACCTATCGAAGGAAGCGCCTGGAGCAGAGGGCAGCCCCTGGAACGGTCAACCGCGAACTGGCTACCCTCCGCCACCTTCTAGGGGATGCGGTAAAGGCGAAAGACCTCAAAGCGCTACCCTGCACCTTCAAGATGCTCCCTGAGTCCAAGGGGCGCACCATCGTCCTTTCCGAGGCCGAGATGGACGCGTTGATGAAGGGCGCCTGCGGCGACCAGGACCCCGACACCTGGCTTTTCGTCGCCTTCGGCTTGAACACCGCGATGCGACACCGCGAGATATTGCGCGCCCGTTTCGACGAGATCGACTGGAGCCGTGGTCGTCTTCACATTGGTAGGGCAAAGGCCGGAAGTCGGGAGCAACCCCTCACATCAGCGCTGGTTGCCATGCTGAAGAAAGAGCGGGAGCAGCGGGTGGATCAGACCGGCTACATCTTCAAACCGAGGGGGCCGGGGGGAACTGGAGACGTCCACCGAAACACCATGCAGAAATCATTCGCCCGCGCCGTAGTGCGAGCGGATTTAGACCCCAGCCGGATCACGCCGCACGTCATGCGCCACACAGCGATAACGCGGCTGGTCGAGGCTGGCGTCGATCTGCGGACCATCCAGACGATCAGCGGTCACAAGACCCTCGCCATGGTCTTGCGCTACGCCCATGTCAGCGGCTCCCACATCGACCGAGCGATGGACGCCTTGGACCGAACATTGCCGGAACCGAGCGCCCGGGACCAGAACGGTACGGAAACACACGTTACACCGGAATTACACACGCCTAACGACCCGGGCGCTGGGAAGAACCCGAAAAGCTCTTTTAAAACATTGGAGGCCTGGCCGAGAATCGAACTCGGGTGCGCGGATTTGCAGTCCGCTGCGTCACCACTCCGCCACCAGGCCGCGCGGGGAGCGGTTGGCTATCAGATGCGGCGCTGGGCGGCAATTGCCTCGCGGTCGTAGACCACCTATGAGCGCGGCTCGCCCGCGGAGGCCACACCAGCCATGAGCGTCGATTTCGCCTCCCAGCGCGCCACCATGGTCGAGAGCCAAGTGCGCACGCAGGACGTCACCGATCTTGCCATCCAGGACGCTATGCGCGCGGCGCCGCGCGAGGCCCTGGTTCCCGAAGGACGTCTGTGGCTCGCCTATGCGGACGCCGAGGTGGAGTATGCGCCCGGACGCTGGCTGCTGCGTCCCCGGGATGTGGCCAAGCTGCTTCAGGGCCTGCGGCCCCGATCCGGCGAGACCGCCCTGGCCATAGCCGCCCCCTATGCGGCCGCAGTGCTCGAGGCGATGGGCTTGGCGGTGTCCCGGCTCGACGGCGCCGAGCTTTTGCATCCACAAGGGATGTACGACGTGATCGTCTGCGAGGGCGCTGTACCCAGGGCGCCGGAGGCCTGGACCGCCGCTCTGGCGATGGACGGCCGTCTGGGCGTGGTCGAGCGTCACGGGCCGGTGGGCCGGGCTATGCTGTATCTTCGTTCGGCCGGCGGAGTGGGGTCTCGCACCCTGTTCGACAGCACCCCTCCGGTCCTTGCGGGCTTCGAGGTCGCGCCCGGCTTTGTGTTTTGAAACGGCGCGATCGGCCGGCCGTGACGAAAGCTTAATCGGCGCAAGGCTGGCGGGGCCGGGCGCCGAGGTCCTATAGCGGGCGCGGCGCGAAGGGCGCCATCGATCATGCGCCTGGCGCGGGGAGGCGGGATGAAGTCACGGTCGGCCAGTGTCGGCGTCGCCCTCGTTCTGGCGGTCGCGGGCGCGGCGCGCTCCGAGACTCTGGCCGACGCGGTGGCGCTCGCCTACCAGTCCAACCCCAACCTGCAGGCGCAGCGCGCCAACTTGCGCGCCACCGACGAGACCTATGTCCAGGCCGAGGCCGGCTACCGACCGACCGCCAACCTCCAGGGCACCGTCACCACCAGCGACAATACTCAGTTCTTCAGCCAGAACGCCCAGGGGCAGAGCCAGTCGTCGAACGCCGCCCTGACGCTCACCCAGCCAATCTATACCGGCGGCCGCGTCTCCAGCCAGGTGAATGCTGCGGAAGCCACCGTCCTTGCCGGTCGCGAGACCCTGAGGGCCGCCGAGCAGAGCGTTCTGCAGAACGTCATCACCGCCTATGTCGACGTGCGACGCGACCAGGAGAGCGTCGCCATCTCGCAGGAAGACGTAAACCTGCTGCAGCGCCAGCTCGATGAATCGCAGGCCCGATTTGCCGTCGGCGAGATCACCCGCACCGACGTCGCCCAGACCCAGGCCCGGGTCGCGGCCGCCCGCGCCCAGCTCTCCACCTCGCAGGCCCAACTGGCCACCAGCCGGGCGGAATACACTGCCATTGTCGGCCAGAACCCGGGCGACCTTTCGCCCGAGCCATCGCTGGCTGCCCTGCTGCCGCCGGGGGTCGACCAGGCCTTCGCGGCGGCGGAGCACAACAACCCGCAGATTCGCCAGCAGGACTATACCGAACAGGCCAGCGCCGCCCGCGTGGCGGCGGCTAAGGCCCAGACCCGGCCGACCTTCTCACTGCAGGCGAGCCTCGGCTACGGCGGAGGTAATTTGGGCCCCCGGACGCCATTTGCGAATTACGGTCATGCGCTCTCGGCGACGGCGGTGGCCACCCTGCCCCTGTTCACCGGCGGCCTCACGTCGTCGCAAATCCGCCAGGCCGCGGAGGCCAACAACGTCGATCGGATCGGCATCGAGACCCAGCGGCGGCAGGTGCTATTTCAGGTCTCTCAAGCCTGGAACCAGCTTCTAGGGTCACGCGCCACCCTGTTGGCGAACGAGGAGGAGGTTCGCGCCGCCAACATCGCCTTCGAAGGCACGCGCCAAGAAGCTCAGGTGGGACTGCGCACGACACTCGATGTGCTGATAACCGAACAGGACCTCGGCAACGCCCAGCTCGCCCTGGTGAACTCGAGGCACGACGAGTATGTCGCCGCCACGTCTCTGCTCGCGGCGATGGGCGGCCTCCGGGTCCAGGACTTCGCGCCCGGCGTTCCGATCTATGATTCCACCGCCAACTTCGACCGCGTCCGCCATGCCGTCGGATGGACGCCCTGGGATCCGGCCGTGGCCGCGATCGACCGGTTGGGGGCGCCCAGGATCATCGAGCGGCCTGCTCCGCCCTGAAGCAGGCGCTTTGGAGCCAGGGTCGTGCGGTGTCATGCTGGTCGAGAGGCCAATATGTCGCGCCCCCGGACAATCCTGGCAAATTGCGGGATCATGCGCGGGCGGCTATCAAAGCTTGGCAATCTCGCCCGCGTCCGATTCGGGGCCACGTCTCAATGCCTGACCAAAGCGCCAACGAGCCGACCATGGACGAGGTTCTCGCCTCGATCCGACGCATCATCACCGACGAGGCGCCGCCCGTTGCGACGGCCGCGCCGGCGCCCCACCCGGCATCGGAACGCGAACCCGAACCGGTGTCGTCGGCCGACCCGGCGGCGATCGAAGCTGAGCCGGAGCCCGAGTTAGAACCGGAGCCCGCGCCCGAGTCTGAGTTCCACGAGCCCGAACCCGAACCCGAACCCGCCAGTGCCCTTGAAGCCCGTCCTGACCCCGAACCCTCAGCTACAGAACCCGAAATGACCGAACAAGCCATGCACGACACCGTCTCGGCGCCCGACGGCGCCGCGCCTCAATCCTTCGCCGATATTGGCCCCAGGAGCGAAGGGTCGCTGGTCGATTCCTCGACCTCGGCCATGACGGCTTCGTCGTTCGAACGTCTGTCGGCGGCGGTGAAGGTTCAGGCCAAGGAACCCTCCGAGGCACTGCCGGCGCCGGGCCGAAGCATCGAGGACGTGGCGCGCGACCTGCTGCGCCCGATGCTCAAGGCGTGGCTCGATGAAAACCTGCCCGACCTCGTCCGCCAGAGCGTCGACGAGGAGGTGGCGCGTATCGCCCGGCGCAAGATACACTAGAGGCGGCGCCAAAGCGGCGTCGTTCGCGTCGCACAAGTAGTCAGTTCATGCTCGACAAGGCGTTCGATCCCAAGACGGCGGAGCCGCGCCTCTATGCGGCCTGGGAGGCGTCAGGCGCCTTCGCGCCCAATGGCGATCCGGACGCGCCGAGCTTTTCGATCGCTATCCCGCCGCCGAACGTCACCGGCGCGCTGCACATCGGCCATGCCCTCAACAACACGCTGCAGGACGTGCTGACGAGGTTCGCGCGGATGAAGGGCGACGCAGCCCTCTGGCTGCCAGGCACCGATCACGCGGGCATCGCCACCCAGATGGTGGTCGAGCGCCAGCTGGCCTCCGAAGGTAACATTGGCCGGCGCGACCTCGGCCGCGAGGCGTTCGTCGAGCGTGTCTGGGCCTGGAAGGACACCTACGGCGGCCTGATATCCAGCCAACTGCGTCGCCTCGGCGCCTCGTGCGACTGGAGCCGGGAGCGCTTTACTCTGGACGAAGGCCTCTCAGCGGCCGTGCGCAAGGTGTTCGTCACCCTGCACCGCCAGAAGCTGGTCTATCGCGACAAGCGGCTGGTGAACTGGGACCCCCACTTCCAGACCGCCATTTCCGATCTCGAGGTCGAACAACGCGAGGTCGATGGCTTTTACTGGCACTTCGCTTATCCGCTGGAAGACGGCACGGGAGAGATCGTCGTGGCCACGACCCGGCCGGAAACCATGCTCGCCGACACCGCGGTCGCCGTTCACCCGCGCGACCCGCGTTACGCCGGACTTATCGGGCACTGCGTGCGGCTGCCTATCGTCGGTCGCC
The DNA here is from genome assembly GCA_038226475.1 of Caulobacterales bacterium. GTDB lineage: Bacteria > Pseudomonadota > Alphaproteobacteria > Caulobacterales > Caulobacteraceae > Acaudatibacter. The sequence goes on from JBBRQK010000015.1 coordinate 8,372, forward strand.
CGATCCCGATCATCGCCGACGACTATGCCGACCCCGAGAAGGGCTCGGGCGCGGTCAAGATCACTCCCGCCCACGATTTCAACGACTTCAAGGTCGGCCAGCGCCACCGGCTCCCGATGATAAACATCCTCACCCCCGACGGGCGCATCAATGACGCCGCGCCGGCCGAGTATCGCGGACTGGACCGGGTCGCCGCCCGCGCGAAGGTGGTCTCTGCGTTCGAGACTCTGGGCCTTCTGCGCGCCATCGAGCCTACCCGTCACGCCGTGCCGCACGCGGACCGCTCCGGCGTGGTGGTCGAGCCCTATCTGACCGACCAGTGGTGGGTCGACGCCAAGACCCTCGCCGGTCCCGCCATCGCCGCGGTCGAGGACGGCCGCACGGTGTTCGAGCCCAGAAGCTGGGAGAAGACGTATTTCGAATGGATGCGGAACATCGAGCCCTGGTGCGTCTCGCGCCAGCTCTGGTGGGGCCACCGAATTCCCGCCTGGTATGGCCCGGACGGGAAGATTTTCGTCGCTGAGACCGAGGCGGAGGCCGCCGCGGCGGCGCATGAACACTACGGCCGCGACGAGCCGCTGCGCCAGGACGACGATGTGCTCGACACCTGGTTCTCCTCCGCCCTGTGGCCCTTCTCCACTCTGGGCTGGCCTGGCAGGACCGCGGATCTGGCGCGCTTCTATCCCACCCACACCCTGGTCACCGGGTTCGACATCATCTTCTTCTGGGTGGCGCGGATGATGATGATGGGCTTGCACTTCACGGGCGAGGCGCCGTTTCGGCGGGTGTTCATCAACGCCCTGATCCGCGATGCGACCGGGGCCAAGATGTCCAAATCCAAGGGCAACGTCATGGACCCATTGGAGCTCATAGACGCCTACGGCGCCGACGCGCTGCGCTTCACCTTGACGGCGATGTCGGGTCAGGCGCGAGACATAAAACTCTCGACACCCCGCATCGAGGGCTACCGCAACTTCTCGACCAAGCTCTGGAACGCCGCCCGGTTCGGCGAGATGAACGGCTGCATCGCCGTGCCGGATTTCGAACCGGGCGCGGTCCGCGGCGTGATGAACCGCTGGATGCTGGGCGAAACCGTGAAGGCCGCCCGAACGATCACCCAGGCGCTCGAGACATGCGCCTTCGACGAAGCCGCCGCCGCGCTCTACCGCTTCATCTGGAACGTTCATTGCGACTGGTATCTCGAGCTGGCCAAACCGGTGCTGGCCGGCGGCGACGAGGCGGCCAAGGCGGAGACCCGCGCGATGGCGGCATGGACGCTGGAGACCATTCTGCTTCTGCTGCACCCGGTCATGCCGTTCGTCACCGAAGAGCTTTGGGACAAGACCGGCGCAGCCGCCCGCCTAGGCCCTCTGATCGTGGCCGTCTGGCCGCGGCTGCCCGAGGGGTGGGTCGATCCCTCCGCCGAGGCCGAGATCGGTTGGCTGGTGGGGCTGGTCACCGAGGTCCGCCAGTTGCGCGCCGACACGGGTGTTCCGCAATCGGCACGGCCAGTCTTGACTCTTGTCGGGGCGGGGGAGGCGACGGCCGAACGGCTTTCCCGCCATGGCGACCTGATTGTCACCCTGGCGCGGCTGCACGCGATCGAGCTGGGCGAGGCGGCGCCAGGCGGTTCGGCCCTGTTCGTGGCTGGCGACGCGACCGGCGCGCTGGCGATCGCCGATCACATCGACCTCAGCGTAGAGCGAATGCGGCTGAGCCGAGACATCGCCGCGCGCGGCGCCGATATCGATCGAACCGTTCGCAAGCTCGGCAACGCTGATTTCGTCGCTCGCGCGCCCGCGGAGGTGGTGGAAGAAAACCGCGAACGGCTTAGCGAAGCGCAGGCGGCGCTCGCCAAGCTTGATGCGGCGCTGGCCCGTCTGGACGCGCTCGTCTGACATCGCTCGTAGAAGGATTCCCCAGCATGCCCGAGCTTGGATGGCCCGCCATGTCGATCGCTCAGGCGCATGGCCTTTTGACCGCGCCAGGGTCGCCGCTGGAGATGGAGGAGCGCGCCATCAGAGGTGTGACGACCCGCACCTGGAAGAACGCGCCGCCGACCCTGCGCGCTGTGCTCGAGGCTGGCCGCGCGTTCGGCGACCGCGTGTTCCTGGTGCACGAGGACGAACGCGTCACGTTCGAAGCGTTCTTCCGGGCCGTCGCAACGCTGGCGCGGGATCTGGCCCAGCATGGCGTCGTCAAGGGCGATCGAGTCGCGATCGTGATGCGCAATCTGCCCGAGTGGCCGGTGGCGTTCTATGCCGCGGCCGCCTTGGGCGCGATCGTCACGCCGCTCAACGCCTGGTGGACCGGGCCGGAGCTCGAATACGGTCTGGTCGACTCCGGGGCGAAGATCGCCATCCTCGACGCCGAACGTTTTGAACGCCTCGCAGAACACCTGCCCCGCTGTCCCGACCTGACGCGGATCTACGTCGCCCGCCTGATCGACGAAATCGCCAATCCGCTGCTCACCACGCTTGAGGGCGTGATCGGCGCCCCGGCCGAGTGGGAGCGCCTGCCGGACGAGCCTCTGCCAGCCGCGGTGATCGACCCGGATGACGACGCCACGATCTTCTATACCTCGGGCACCACGGGGCGTCCGAAAGGTGCGCTGGCCACGCAACGCAACATCAACTCCAACATCCTGTCGAGCGCCTGTTCAGCGGCCCGCTCGTTCCTTCGGCGCGGCGAGACGCCGCCCGAGCCCGATCCGACCGCGGCGCAGCGCGGTACGCTGCTATCGGTGCCGTTCTTCCATGCCACCGGCTGCTTCGCGATCCTCAACCCACGCCTCTATGCCGGGGCCAAGCTGGCGATGATGCGGCGCTGGGATCCCGTTCGCGCCTTCGAACTGATCGAGCGCGAGCGCCTCACTTCGGCCGGCGGCGTTCCCACAATCGCCTGGCAGTTGATCGAGCACCCGCAACGTTCCGAATACGACCTCTCGTCTCTGGAAAGCGTGGCCTACGGCGGAGCTCCTTCCGCGCCGGAGCTGGTGCGCAAGATCAAGGAGACGTTTCCCAAATCCGCCCCCGGCAACGGCTGGGGCATGACCGAGACCTCTGCCACCGCCACCGCTCACGGCGCGGAGGACTACGAGCATCGACCCGATTCCTGCGGCCCCGCAGTGCCGGTGACCGATCTAAAGATCATGGACGTCGAGGCTAAGCGAACACTGCCCATCGGCGAGGTGGGTGAGCTCTGGTGCAAGGGCCCGCAGATCGTGAAGGGCTACTGGAACAAACCCGAGGCCACCGCTCAGACCTTCGTCGACGGCTGGGTCAGAACCGGGGACCTCGCTCGACTGGACGACGAGGGATTCTGTTTCATTATCGACCGGGCCAAGGACATGCTGATCCGAGGCGGCGAGAACATCTACTGTATAGAAGTGGAGAGCGTGCTCTACGATCATCCGGCGGTGATGGACGCCGCGCTCGTGGGCATCCCACACCGCACCCTGGGCGAGGAGCCCGGCGCCGTGGTCACGCTCAAACCCGGCGCCGCCGCAACAGAGGCGGAACTGCGCGCCTTCGTCGCCGAACGTCTCGCGGCGTTCAAGACGCCGGTTAGGGTGATTTTCTGGCCCGAGACGCTGCCACGCAACGCCAACGGCAAGATTCTAAAAGCCGAACTGCGCAAACTGTTCGTTGAGCCGGAACCGCCCTGAACGCCAAGGCTCGCGAGAGGCGCGAACTCAGCGCCGGCCGCTGGACCGCCAGACGCCGTCGCGGCCCCGGCAGACCTCGGAGGTGCTCGGATGTCCGTGATAGTCCTGCTCGACCCATCGGCAGTCGTGTCGCGTGGGATAGCGCGAGGGCGCGGCGACGCAGCGCACCGAGCTCTTACCGACCTGATGTCCGGCGACGGCCCCGACCGTGCCGCCCACCACCGCGCCGCCAAGACGCGAGCCACGTCCGGCGACCGCGCTGCCGAGCAGGGCGCCGAGCACGCCGCCAGTCACGGTTCCATTGTTCGCCGCGTGTCGCTGCTGTTCACGACAGGGGTCGTAGTGGCCATAGCTTCTGTATTCCTGCGCCGTCGCCACCGTGGGACCGGCCAGACTAGGCGCCACAATCAGGGCGGCGGCGGCAAGGGTAGAGGCGATTTTCATGATAGGGTCCTGACTCTGGAAGCGGGCAATCTTCCCATACAAACATGAACGAGGCCTGAGCGATCGTGCGGCGCATGGCGAACCCGAGGGGTCTATCGTCGCCCAACCGGGTCGTCGAAGTCACGGACGGGATAGCGCCCGATCAGGCTGAATTTACGATCGAAAGCATCGGCGCTCAAGGCGACGGCATCTCGGGAGGTCTGTTCGCGCCGTTGACGCTGCCGGGCGAGCGGGTCCTGGCCACGGTCTCGAAAGACCGCGCGGATGTCATCGAGATCCTCGTACCCAGCCTTGAGCGGGTAGCGGCGCCTTGCCCGCATTTCGGGCGATGTGGCGGCTGCGCTCTTCAGCACTGGGCGCACCCGCCTTATCTCGCGTGGAAGGTGGAGCAGATCAGGCTCGCACTGGCGCGTGTCGGTATCGAAACCGACGTCCTGACGCCGTTCGCCGCCCAGACGGGGTCGCGCCGGCGTCTGGCCCTGCACGCTCGGAGAATGGCCGGCGGCGTGGCGCTCGGCTTCAAGACGCGCCGCTCCTGGGACTTGGCCCCGATTGACGTCTGCGTGATCGCCGACCCGCGCCTGTCCGCCGCCCTACCGATCCTGAGGCAGATCGCCGAGCCTTTTCTGGAGCATCCGAAGTCGGCCCCGACTCTTCATGTGACGCTCACCCTGACGGGGCTGGATATAGATGTCACCGGCGTCGAGCGCCGGGCAGGGGGCCTTTCGGCCGATGCTCGCATGCGAGCCGCCCAGGCCGCGGCGGATGGCGACGTGGCCCGGGTGAGCCTTGCTGGCGAGAGCGTCTATCAGGCCCGCGAAGCCCTTGTGCGCTTGGGCGCGGCGACCGTGGCCATAGCGCCAGGAGCGTTCCTTCAGGCCGTCCCTGCCGCCGAGGGGGCCATGGCGCGGTTCGCGGCGCAGGCCGCCGCCGGCGCCTCGCGCATCGCCGACCTCTATTGCGGCATGGGCGCCTTCAGCTTTCCGCTTGCCGCCATAGCTCCCGTGATCGCGGCGGACGCGTTTGGGCCAGCGATCGCGGCGCTCCGGTCCGCTGTCGGCGCCACCCCAGGTTTGAAGACTATCACCGCAGAGATCCGCGACCTGGATCGCCGGCCTTTACTGGCGAGTGAGTTTAGAGGGGTCGACGTGGCGTTGTTTGATCCGCCGCGCGCTGGGGCGGCCATGCAATGCGCGGAACTCGCGCGGTCGACGGTCGGTCGCGTGATTGGCGTTTCCTGCAATCCGACGACCTTTGCCCGCGACGCGCGCACTCTCGTCGATGGCGGCTTTCGCCTTCAAAACGTCATGCCGGTGGACCAATTCCTCTGGTCATCCCATATCGAGTTGGTGGGACTGTTTACGCGGGACGCGCACTGATCATGGCAGACTCCCAACTGGGCGCGTTCACCTCCGACCGCTCCGCCCAGGCGGCCGGCGCCGCGCTCAAGGCGGCATGGTGGGGCGCTGCCGGCATCGCCGCCCGGGCGATCGCCCGGCCAGGACGGGCCGAGACGCCGAAGCCTAACTCTGCGGCCGAACCGGCGCCGGAGGGCTTCATCCGGCGGGCATGGCTGGAGGCGTTCGAGAAGGACGCCCGCGATGTGGCGCGCGGTCTCTACCCGGCCATGGACGAAGGTCTAACCCATCCGATGCGTGCGGTTCGCGGCGCGGTCGATCTGCTCGCCGATGCACGCCAGGTGGATGCGCGCCGCCGTCGCCACGGCGCGGTCGAGGCTCGCTCCGAGGCGCCGATTGGAGGCGGTTATCCTGCCTACTATCGCCAGAACTTCCACTTTCAGACCGGCGGATGGTTCACGCCTGAAAGCGCGCGACGCTATGAGGCTCAGGTGGAGGCGTTGTTCGCCGGCGCGGCAGGGGCGATGCGACGCCGCGCCCTCGCCCTGCTGGCGGAGGCCTGGCGCGATCGAGATCACCGCGACCTTGCCGTGCTCGACCTTGCCTGCGGCGCCGGGGCCTTCCTGCGCGACCTGACCGTGGCCTTCCCCCGCGCCCGGCTGACCGGCGTCGATCTGTCGGCCGCCTACCTTGTGGAGGCTCGCCGGCGCTCCGGCGTCCACGCGCTTACGCAGGCGAACGCCGAGCGGCCGCCGTTTGCCGACGCCAGCCTTGACGCCGTCACCTGCGTCTACCTGTTCCACGAATTGCCGCCGCGTGTTCGCGGGACCGTGGCCCGGGAAATTGGCCGGGTTCTAAAGCCGGGAGGCTTGCTCGCCTTCGCCGACTCAATCCAGCCCGTGGACGAGCCGCGCCTCGCGCGTCTGCTGGAGGCGTTCCCGGCCTATTTCCACGAGCCCTTCTACGCGGGCTACGGGGCGACGGATCTTGTGGCCCTGTTCGCCGAGGCGGGTCTACGTGAGCGGGCGAGCGACCGGGCGTTCCTGACGAAGGCCATCCTGTTCGAAAAGTCTCAATTGCCGAACAGGTCCAGCTGATCGCCCGCCCTGTCAGGCACGCGAAACTGCGACACGTCGAGCGGCGGCAGGGTGCGATCCAGGCCAAAACGGCGTCGGGCGATGCGAAACCTCTGCCCAATCAAGTCCGCCAGCGGACCTTCTCCCTTCATCCGCTTGCCCCATTCAGCGTCGTAGTCCTTGCCGCCGCGCATCTGACGGATCAGCGACATCACCCGCTCGGCGCGATCGGGTACCTTGGCCACGAGCCATTCGGCGAACAGATCCTTGATCTCGCGCGGCAGGCGTAGCGCAACGTAGCCCGCGCCGGCGGCCCCAGACTCCGCGGCGCGCTGGAGCACCGCCTCGAGTTCGTGATCGTTCAGACCCGGAATGACCGGCGCGAACATCACGATCGTCGGCACGCCCGCCGCCGCGAGGGCGCGTACGGCGGACAGTCGTCGCTCGGGTGTCGCGGCGCGAGGCTCCATAACCCGTGCGAGTGTTCGATCCAGCGTCGTTACCGACACCGCCGCGCGCGCGAGGCCTCGAGCCCCCATGGGCCCTAGAATATCGAGGTCACGGCCGATCAGCGCGGACTTGGTGATGATCGAGCAGGGGTGCGAGAACTCGCGCATCACCTCCAGCACGCTGCGTGTGACTCGCAGCCGGCGCTCCTGCGGCTGGTAGGGGTCGGTGTTACCGCCGATGTGGATCACTGCCGGCGCGTATTTCGGCCGCGAAAGCTCGGACTGCAGCAGGCGCGCCGCGGCTGGCTTGAAGAAAAGGTGGCTCTCGAAATCCTGGCCCGGCGATAGGCCCATGTAGGCGTGCGCCGGGCGCGCGTAGCAATAGATGCAGCCGTGCTCGCAGCCGCGATACGGGTTAATCGAACGATCGAAGCCGACATCCGGGCTGTCGTTGCGTGTGATGATCACGCGGGCCTTCTCCGGTGTCATGGTGGTGCGTAGCGGCGCCGGAGCTTCGTCTTCGGCGTCCCAGCCGTCGTCAAACGTTTCGCGCCGGTGGGCTTCGAAACGACTCGATGCATTGCTTTCCGCGCCTCGGCCGCGCGCCGCGTTCGGGCTCTTGGGCATGACAGCACGTTAAGCCAGTGCTGCGAACATAACAAGAACGCACGGTGCGGTTCGACGCCCTCAGGAAGGGCGGCCCAGTCGATCGAGCCGCTCCGCCAGAGTCAGCACATCTCGCCACACGAGCTTCTTCGCCGCGGGTTGGCGCAGCAGGAATGATGGATGCAGGGTGGGCAGGCAGGGAAGTTGTCGCGCGCTGTACGTCGCTTGCCATTCGAGCCAGCGGCCGCGCAAACCAAGAATGCCGACGTTCTTGCCGAGCACCGCCGTCGCCGCCGCGCCGCCGACCACCAGGATCATTCGAGGCTCGACCAACTCTATGGCGCGCTCGAGGAACGGCTGACACACGGCCTGCTCGGATCGTGTCGGAGTGCGATTGCCGGGCGGGCGCCAGAACACAGTGTTGGTGATGAAGACCCGGCCGCTGAGGCCCGCGGCGCCGAGAATGCGGTCGAGCAACTGGCCCGATCTCCCGACGAACGGCTCGCCCTTCAAATCTTCCTCCTCACCTGGCGCCTCGCCGATGAGCATCACCGGGCTGTCCGGCGCGCCTCGGCTGAAGACCGACCGCCGTGCGCCCGCGCCCTTGAGCGCGCAGCCCTCGAACGCTTCGATCGCAATCGCCAGGGCGCTCAGGGTCTCCGCCGCCGCCGCCGTCGCGCGCGCCACATCCAGCGAGTCAGCCGGCGCTCGAGATGCTTGCCCGGCAAAGACCGGTTCGGGGGTGGCCAATACTGGCGACTTAGCTGGGCGCGGTCTCGCCGGCGCAGCGGTGTCTCGATTGGTTCGATCCTGAGGCGCGTCGGCGTACATCGCTTCCACGCCCGCCTCGGCCCAGAAGGCGAGCAGACTTCGGGCGGTGCGAGCGTCGAGGGTCATGTGTCTGGTCCCGTTTCTCCTTGACCGCTCCTGCGGCGCCTTCGATTAAGACCGCCGTCCCACGCGCACGAGGATTTCGGGCCATGAGCGAAGCTGCCACCGAGGATACCGGCCGCGAGGCGATGGACTATGACGTGGTCATCGTCGGCGCCGGACCGGCGGGACTTTCGGCGGCGATCCGCCTCAAGCAACTCGCCGCCGCAACCGGCGCCGAGATCTCTGTGGCGGTGGTCGAAAAAGGGTCGGAGGTTGGGGCCCACATCCTCTCCGGAGCGGTGATCGATCCCAGGGCACTGAACGAACTCGTGCCTGACTGGAAAACCAAAGGCGCCCCTTTGGAGACGCCGGTGGTTAAGGATAGATTCCTGGCGCTCTGGAAAGGCGGAAGCCTGACCGTACCGATGTTTCCCATGCCGCGGTTCATGCACAACCATGGTTGCTACATCGCCTCCCTGGCCAACGTCTGTCGATGGCTGTCGACCGAGGCCGAGGCCTTGGGCGTCGAAATTTACCCCGGGATGGCTGCTTCGGAAGCCGTGTTCGACGAGGCGGGGGGCCTCAAGGGCGTGGTCGCCGGGGTGTTCGGCGTCGGTAAGGATGGGGAGCGCAAGAGCGATTATCAGCCGGGGCTCGAACTGCACGCTCGCTACACGCTAATCGCCGAGGGCGCGCGTGGCTCCCTCGGCAAACAACTCCAGTCCAAGTTCAACCTGACCGACGGCAAGGAGCCACAGAAATACGGCATTGGACTCAAGGAGATCTGGCAAGTCAGCGACGAAGTCTTCGAGCCCGGGCTCGTGCAGCACACCGTCGGATGGCCGCTCGACAGCCGAACCGGCGGCGGCAGCTTCATGTATCATTTCGGCGACCGCTACGTCGCCCTGGGGTTTGTCGTCCATCTCAACTACGCCAATCCGTGGCTCTCGCCGTTCGATGAGTTTCAGCGGCTCAAGCATCACCCCGCGATCCGGCGCTATCTGGAGGGCGGCAAGCGCATCGCCTATGGCGCGCGGGCGATCACTGAGGGCGGCTTCCAATCGGTCCCGGCGCTTGCGTTTCCGGGCGGCGCCTTGATCGGGTGCGCCGCCGGGTTCGTCAATCTGCCGCGCATCAAGGGCAGCCATAACGCGATGAAGACCGGCATGATGGCGGCGGAGGCCGCATTTGGCGCTCTGCAAAGCGGACGCAGCGGCGACACCTTGGACGACTACCAGCAGGCCTACGACCGCTCGTGGGTGCGCGACGAATTGTATGTGGTGCGGAACGCCAAACCGCTGTGGTCCAGGTTCGGCACTTGGCTGGGAAGCGCCCTGATCGTGTTCGACCTCAATGTCGCCAATCTGTTCAGCGGGTTTTCGCTGTTCGGCACCCTCAAGCACGGCAAGACCGACGCCCAAGCGACAGGCCTCGCCAAGGATCATTCGCCGATCGTCTATCCCAAGCCCGACGGCGTGCTGAGCTTCGACAAGCTGTCCAGCGTGTTCCTCTCATCGACCAACCACGTGGAAGATCAGCCCGCTCATCTGAAACTGAAGGATCCGGCGGTTCCAATCGCGATCAACCTTCCGCTCTACGGGGAGCCGGCTCGATTGTATTGCCCCGCAGCCGTGTACGAGGTGCTGTATGACGATGCCGGCGGCAATCCCAGATTCCAGATCAACGCCCAGAACTGCGTCCACTGTAAGACTTGCGATATAAAGGACCCGTCGCAGAATATAATATGGACGACGCCCGAGGGCGGCGGCGGGCCCAACTATCCCAACATGTAGGCTACCGCGCTCTTGCGGGCGCCACAATTGAAGGCCAATCTTTACCCATGCCCGCCGCCCGAGCCTTGCTGTGTCTGATGCCGATCGTGGCGCTGTGCGCCTGTGCGACGCCCGGCGCCCGGGCGGACCTGCGCACGACGGCCGCTCCGCTGCCAGCGTCGGCGACTGACTCCGCTTATGGCCTGTTCCTAGCGGGGCAGTCAGCCATCAACAGGGGCCAAGGCGACGCAGCGGTGACCTACTTTGGCCGCGCCTCGAGCGCCGGCGGCGCCGCAGATGAGGCCTTCCTGGGGTCCAGAACCTTCACCGCCGCCTTGCTCTCGGGCGATGTGACACGGGCTGCAGCCCTGGCCGCCATCGACACCGACGACGACGCGGGCATGCGTCATCTGGCTGGTCTCACCCGCGGTGTGGAAGCTTTCGCCCGAGGAGACGGCGCCAAGGCTCGCGCAATCCTCACCGGTCCTGACATCGGACCGCCACACCAGACCGCCGCTGCCCTTCTGGCGCCGTTCGCCGCCGCCCTGGCCGGCGACGCAGAGGAGTCGATCCGCCATCCCGTGATTGCGGGCGATCCGGTGGGTCAGTTCTTTGCCAGCCTCGACCAGGGCAAGTTGTTCGAGCGAGCTCGGCGATACGACGAGGCCGAAACGGCCTACCGCGCCCTGATCGCCGGCGGCGATCCTGGCAGCATCGCCAGCATCAGCCTTGGAGAACTGCTGGAACGCCGGGGGCGGACCAAAGAAGCGGCGGCGATTTATGAGCAGGCGCTGGCGCGTGGCCCAGGCGATGGCGCCTTGACAGCAGCGCAGGGCCGGCTGGCTGCGGGCCGACCGCCACCGCCCCGTCCTACGCTGAGGCAGCAGGCGGCGGAAGCGTTGATCGCGCCGGCTTCGATCTTGATGGTGCAGAAGCAAGCGGAACTTGCGCTGGCCTATCTGCGCTTGGCGCTTCGCCTGGATCCCGGCCGGGACAGCGCCTGGCTGTTGGTCGGCGACATCCTGGCCGACGCCGGGGACGTCGATGCGGCGCGAGCGGCCTATCTGACGCCCAAGCCCGGGTCGGATGACTTCGTGACGGCGCGGGAGAAGCTCGCCTGGACCTATCAGACCGGCGGGGACAAATCCCGAGCGCTACAGATCGCCAGGGCGGCGGCCGCTGCGGCCCCCGCCGACCAGGACGCGGCGACGACCCTGGCCGACATCCTCCGCGCCGACGAGCGTTACGAAGAATCCGTGAAGGTCCTTGATCCCCTGATCGCCCATCAGGGCGCTCATCCTGACTGGAGGCTGCTCTACATGCGTGCCGTCGATCTGCAGGAGAGCGGACGCTGGGCGGAGGCCGAGCGTGATCTTGTCGCCGCGCTGAAGGAGCGGCCGGACGAGCCTCAGCTATTGAACTTTCTGGGCTATGCCTGGATCGACCGTGGCGAGAAGCTGCCGCAGGCCCTTGCGATGGTCCAAAAGGCCGTGGACGGCGATCCGAAGTCCGGGGCCATGCTGGATTCCCTTGGTTGGGGGTACTACCGCCTAGGCGACTATGGGGCGGCGGTCGAAAAGCTCGAAGCCGCCGTTGTCATCGAGGCCGGCGACCCGGACGTGAACAACCATCTCGGCGACGCCTATTGGCGGGTTGGACGTAAGATCGAGGCGCATTTCCAGTGGAATCGGGTCTTGAGCCTCGAGCCATCCGCGAAGTTGCGCACCGAAGTCGAAGCCAAGCTCAAGTCGGGACTGGGCGGGCCCCCAGCGCCGTCGATTGTCGCGGGCTCCTGAGCCGGACCAACTCGGCGCCTACGAAGAATTCGCGCCGGCGAAGGTCAACCTCTATCTCCATGTCGGACCGGTCGGCGGGGATGGCTACCACGCGATCCATAGCCTGATGATGTTCGCCGATATCGGCGACGCCCTCAGGATGGGACCGTCCTCGAAGATGGGACTCGCGCAAATCGGCCCCTTCGCGACCAGTCTTGAGGGCGGGCCGGACAATCTGGTGGTCCGGGCGCGCGACCTGTTGCTGGCCAAGGCGCCTATAGGGATGCGGGCGGCCACGACGTTCCGCCTTACGCTGGAAAAGATGCTGCCGATCGCTTCGGGTTTGGGCGGCGGATCCAGCGACGCGGCGGCGACGCTGCGCCTGTTGCGCAGGGCTTTGAATCTAGACATCGGCGACGAACACCTTACCGCGCTCGCGCTCCGCCTGGGTTCGGATGTGCCGGCCTGCCTGGCCGCCGAGCCTTCGATTGCCAGCGGTCGTGGAGAGCGGCTCGCGGCGCCGCCGCCGATGCCGGATCTGGCCATTGTTCTGGCCAATCCTAAGGTTCCCTCGCCCACCGGCGTTGTCTATCGCGCATACGACATGGCGCCCCACGCGCGAGGCGCGGACGCGCCCGTCTGGCCCGCCGCCCTGACCTGCCCGGAACAGGCGGCCGATTTTCTTGCCTCATGCAGAAACGATCTGGAGGCTCCCGCTGTGAGGCTCGAACCGGCGATCGGCGCGGCGCTGGCGCTCTTGGCCGCGCAGCCGGAATCCCTGCTGACGCGGATGTCCGGCTCCGGTGCAACCTGCTTTGCTCTTTGCGTTGATCGCCAAAGCGCAGATCGGTCGGCTGCCAGGCTCGGATCGGCCAGACCCGATTGGTGGGTCCGGGCAGGCACGTTGCGGGGCGCCCGGAGCCAAACCTGAGCCCGACGAAAAACGGGGACCCGAAGGCCCCCGTTCTCCGCTCGTCCGTGGATGAACGTCTCAGCCGTGCACGACTTCTCCGTGCAGGTTGATATCGAGACCCTCGATTTCCACCTCCTCGCTCACGCGGATACCGATGGTGTACTTGATCGCCAGCAGGATCAGGAAGGTCACCACTCCACAGTAGAGGAAGGTGGCGCCCACGTCCTCGAACTGCAGGATCATCTGGCCGGGGTTGCCTTCCAGGAGGCCGCCCTTGGCGGCGACGGGGTTGATCTCCTTCATAGCGAATACGCCGGTCAGGATCGCTCCCAAGGCGCCGCCTACGCCGTGCACGCCCCAGCAATCGAGAGCGTCGTCGTAGCCGAACATCTTTTTCACATGCACTGCCGCGATGTAGCAGACGACCCCGGCTGCGATGCCGATGATCAGAGCTCCCTTGGCGTCCACGAACCCGGACGCCGGAGTGATGGCCACGAGACCTGCCACCGCCCCCGACACCATACCTAGCACTGAAGGCTTCTTGGCGATGACCCATTCGGCGCACATCCACGCCAGCGCCGCACCCGCCGTAGCGATCTGAGTGGCGGCCATGGCCATGCCGGCGTTGACGTTGGAGGTCACGGCCGATCCGGCGTTGAAGCCGAACCACCCAACCCACAGCAGCGAGGCGCCGATGACGCTGTAGGCCAAGTTATGCGGCGCCATGTTCTCGGTCCCCAGCCCCTTGCGCTTGCCCAGCATCAGGGCCGTGACGAGGCCCGCGGTGCCAGCGTTGAGGTGCACGACGGTGCCGCCGGCGTAGTCGAGCGCGCCGGCCGCGCCCAGCCAGCCGCCACCCCAAACCCAGTGCGCGATCGGGCAATACACCAGCAACAGCCACGCCCCCATGAACAGCAGGAAGGCGGAGAACTTCATGCGGTCGGCCAATGCGCCGGCGATCAGCGCCGGCGTGATGATCGCGAAGGTCATCTGAAACATCATGTAGACCGACTCTGGGATGGTTGGCGCCAGGGCGCTGGTCGCGTTCAAGCCCATCGGCGCCAGGAGAAAATATTTCAGATCGCCAATGTATTTTCCCGAGCCCGTGAACGCCAGAGAATAGCCGATGATCATCCACAGCACAGTAATAAGCGCCGTAGCCGCGAAGCTTTGAGCTAGTGTAGCGAGGATGTTTTTCTTGCGCACCATCCCAGCATAGAACAACGCCAAGCCGGGTATAGTCATCATCAGAACCAGCACTGAAGAGGTGAGCATCCACGCTGTGTCGCCGGTATCGATCTTCGGCGTGGGTGCGGCCGCCGGCGCTGGTGCGGCCGTGGCTGTTGCGGGCGCTGCAGCGGTATTGCTGGCCGCGGCGCTCGTCGCCGCCGCATCTGTGTTCTGGGCGACGACCGCAATCGGCGCCCCTACGATCATCACGGCAAGGGCGAGCCCCGCCAGTCGCTGAAATCCAGATCGTTTCATGATGGAGATCCCCTTCTCGGACTGATGGTTCAAAGCGCCGCCGACCCGGTCTCGCCGGTCCGGATTCGCACCGCATCCTCGACATCGAGGACGAAAATCTTGCCATCGCCGATCTTGCCGGTGGCGGCGGCGGCCTTGATGGCGGCGACAGCTCCCGGGGCGGCGGCATCGTCCACGACCGCTTCGAGCTTCACCTTGGGTACGAAGTTCACCTGATACTCCGCGCCCCGATAGATCTCGGTTTGCCCCTTCTGTCGGCCGTAGCCCTTGACCTCCGAGACGGTGAGCCCCTCCACACCGGCGGCCACCAACGCTTCGCGCACCTCGTCGAGCTTGAAGGGTTTGACGATCGCAATAATGAGTTTCATCGCCTCGCTCCCGCGGGGGCCGAGATCCGTTCGGCGCGCGCGTCGTTAAATGAATGTTTGCCCCCACCGGTCCTGCGGGGCGTCTTGGGGCGCCCACCGCGCCGACGAGCGAACGCTATCGGCGCGGCGGGCCCGGCTCCGGAAGCGAACTGCTGCCAACTTTGGAATGGCTGCGCGCAGCCATCCCAATGAGCGCTGAAAAGCCGGTGGCGCCCAAAATCTAGGCATAGAGATCGCCGGGGCAGCTGTTTGCTGATAGTGTCACAAGGCGCGCTCACGAATCCGTGATCGGCGCAACCGCGTCTGGGCTTTGCGCGTAAGTACGTTCTGACCTGCCGACCCGATTTGGAAAACCAAGGAGCAAACATGCGCTCGTCACCACTTCTCGGCGTTGCGGTTTTCGCCAGCCTACTCGGCTCGGCAACCGGTCTGATGGCTCAGAACACGGACCCGACGGACGTGTCCCCCCCTACCGCCGGAGACGACGCGTCATCGCCGGCGTCTGCGTCCGGAACCATCGGCGCGCCGCCGAGCGTCACCATGGACGCATCCCAGATGCCCCCAACGCAGGTCTCAGCCCTGAAGGAGGGGGACAATACGCTTGTGACTAACGGTCCCGTCCCGGACACCGCGGCAAACCGCGCGAAATACGGGAAGCCGATGTCGAGAACCGGCCAGAAGACCTTGCCCTCCGGCAATTGAACAAGCCTGAGTGCGTCCGCGCCTCGGCGATCAGCATACAAGGACCCAGCATGCCTGCACCCCGTGCCCTATTTGCCCTGTGCGCAATGACCCTCGTCGGTCTGCCCGTCACGTTGCCCGCGCAGGATGCAGGTTTAACGTCTCCGGCCGTGCCGTCCGAACAGGCCGCGCCGCCGCTGGCGCCATCGCCCCACTTGGTCGGCAACGGTAATCTGATTTCCACCCTCAAGGGCTCCGGCCACTTCACCGTTCTGATTAAAGCCCTGGACGCCGCTCAGTTGACGCCGGTGCTGGCGTCGACGCCGGACCTCACGCTGTTCGCGCCCACCGATGACGCGTTTCAGGCGCTTCCCGCTGGCCAACTGACCGCCCTGCTGTCTCCGCAGAACGCCGCCCTGCTGCAACGGATCCTCACCTATCATCTGGTCCACCTCAACCTGGACTCAGCCAAGTTCAAGGGCGCCAAGGGGCCGGTCGAAAGCGTGGAAAAGGGCAAGTTGCAGATCGACGGGAGTGGGGCTGGTCTGAAGGTCAACGACGCGAACGTCATTCAGGCGGATGTGCATGCCACCAATGGTACGATTCAGGTCGTCGACCGAGTGCTTCTTCCCGCCGGCGTCACCCTGCCCAGCGCGAGCGTCGAGATCGGTTCGAGCCCCACCAGCGGCCGCTGATGCTCACGCTTGAAGGCGACGGCGCGCCGTCCTAAAGCTCAGCAGGGCCTCGACCGACGCCCGGTTGCGCGAGTTTTCGGCGTCAATGACCCTTAGCGCAGCGTTATCGTTCCAACAGATTATCCTGACGCTGCATGACTACTGGAGCGCCCAAGGGTGCGTAATTCTTCAACCCTATGATGTCGAGGTGGGCGCGGGCACCCTGCACCCGGCGACGGTGCTCCGGGCGCTTGGCCCTAAGCCGTGGCGCGCAGCCTATGTTCAGCCCTCTCGCCGACCCTCGGATGGGCGCCACGGAGACAATCCCAACCGGCTGCGTCACTTCCACCAATATCAGGTGATCCTCAAACCCAATCCGTCGGACATGCAGGATCTTTACCTCGGTTCGCTGGAAGCCGTCGGCATCGACTCCACTTTGCACGATATCCGTTTCGTCGAGGACGATTGGGAAAACCCCACGGTCGGCGCGTGGGGCTTAGGTTGGGAGGTCTGGTGCGATGGGATGGAGGTGAGCCAATACACTTACTTCCAACAGGTGGGTGGGCTGGATGTGTCGCCAGTTTCGGGTGAGCTGACGTACGGCCTCGAACGTCTGGCTCTCTATGTTCAGGGCGTCGACAATGTGTTTGATCTCGCGTTCAACGATCGGCAAAGCCCGGACTTCAGAACGTACGGCGACGTCTTCCTCGAGAACGAGCGCCAGTTTTCGGCCTATGAGCAGGAGGCGGCCGATGTGGCGATGCTGAAGCGCCATTTCAGGGATATGGAGGCAGAGGCGCCGCGTTTGTTGGCGAGCCACGGGAGGCGCGGGCAGCCCTTGATACTACCGGCGTTCGACTACGTCCTGAAGGCCTCCCATCTTTTCAACCTGCTGGACGCGCGCGGCGCGATCGCCGTCGCCGAGCGACAAAGCTACATCGGGCGAATACGCGATCTCTGCAAAGCGTGTGCGACGGCCTGGGTGCAACTCGAAGCCGCTGGCGCGTGACGGCGTGGAATTCCTGCTTGAATTACTTAGTGAGGAAATACCCGCGCGCATGCAGGCCGGCGCGGCGCGTGATCTCGAGCGGCTCGCTCGCGAACGCCTCTCACAGGCTGATCTGGCGTTCGATTCCATTCGCGCCTTTGCCGGTTCGCGTCGGCTGACACTGGTTGTCGAGGGGTTGCCGGCCGGCCAAAACGCCAGGATGGACCTTCGCAAGGGGCCTCGATCGGGCGCTGCGGAGGCGGCGATCGCAGGGTTCGTGCGAGCCTCCGGTATCGATCGCGGCGCTTTGATCGAGCGTGACGGAGCCTACTGGGCGGAACGGGTCGAGCCAGGCCGCCCGATGGCCGACATTTTGGCCCAAATGGTTCCAGAAATGGTCGCTGCCTTTCCGTGGCCCAAGTCCATGACCTCGGCGGGCGGGTCGCTACGCTGGGTGCGCCCGCTGCGACGCGTGCTGTGCATCTTCGACCGCAAGCTGGTCCCATTCAGTCTGGATGGCCTGGAGAGCGGCGACCTCAGTGAAGGTCACCGGGCCATGGGAGCAAGGATGCCGTTCCGGGCCCGCGACTTCGGCGAATACCGGGAGGCGTTAGCCGGACATTTCGTGGTGCTCGACGTCGAGGAGCGCAAGCGTCGGATCCTGCAGGGGGCCGACCGGCTTTGCGCGGAGCGCGGGCTGCGTCTGGTGCGGGACGAGGGGCTCCTTACGGAAGTGGCGGGCATGGTCGAATGGCCCACGCCCCTATTGGGCTCCATGGATCCTGACTATCTCAGCCTGCCGCCCGAAGTGATCCGCACGTCGATGCGGGTTCATCAACGCTACTTCGCCGTATGCGAAGGAGACGCTGGCGCGCTGGCGCCGTTCTTCATCGCGGTGGCCAATATCGAGGCGGCGGACAATGGCCTGCTCATCGCGGCGGGCAATGCGCGGGTGCTGGCGGCGCGCCTCGCCGATGCGCGATACTTCTGGGACGAGGACTGTCGGCGCTCGCTCGAGAGTCGCATCGAAACCCTGGCCGGCGTCACATTCCATGCCAGGCTGGGCGATCTCCAGGCGCGCGCCCTTCGTATCGGCGCGCTGGCGCGCGACCTGGCATGCTTCAGCGGCGCCGATCCAGAACTCGCGGCCCACGCGGGCCGCTTGGCCAAGGCGGATTTGGTGACTGCCATGGTCGGAGAGTTTCCCGAACTCCAGGGTGTGATGGGGGGTTACTATGCTCGCGCGGAGGGGATCGATGCGCAGGTGGCCGACGCCATCGCCGATCACTATCGGCCGCAGGGGCCGGGCGAGGCGCCACCGACCGCACCCGTGTCGATGGCCGTCGCGCTTGCCGACAAGATCGACATGATACTGGGCTTTTTCTCGATCGACGAGACGCCCACCGGTTCGCGCGATCCATTCGCCCTACGGCGAGCCGCACTGGGGGTGATCCGAACGATCCTGGACGCCAGGTTGCGCGCACCAATTCGCGAGATGGCGCGCCTTTCGGAATTCGCCACGCCGGAGGTGATCGCGACGGTCGTGGACTTCTTCCATGAACGGCTGAAGGCGCTGCTGCGGGACCAAGGCGCGCGTGTCGACTTGATCGATGCGGTGTTCGCCCTGGATGACGATGATCTAACGCGGGTGGTTGAGCGGATCGATGCCCTGCAACGCTTTTTGGAGACCCCCGACGGGGCCAACCTCGTCAGCGGCTACAAGCGCGCGGCCAACATTCTGAGCGCCGAAGCCAGGAAAGGTCCGTTACCCACCGGCGCTCCAGATCGCGCCGGCGCCCCAGGCGCCGAGGCCGGACTGTTCGACGCGCTGTCGGCCGTGCGACCGGTGGTGGTGGCCGCGCTGGCGAGCGACGACTATGTCGCGGCGCTCGGCGCTTTAGCTGAGTTGCGGGCGCCGGTGGATGTGTTCTTCGATCAGGTGTTGGTCAATTCGAACCTCGCCACCGAGCGCGATAATCGCCTGCGCCTCCTTCGCCAGATCGATGACGTTATGGGCGCAGTGGCGGATTTTTCGCGGGTTTCGGGTTAGGAACGGTTCATGGACGCCAGCACTCTCCCGCAGGATCGAGCCGTGTTTGGCTTCGGCGCGGGCGTTGCCGACGGCGACGCGGGCATGAAAGAATTGTTGGGCGGAAAGGGAGCCAACCTTGCCGAGATGTCGGCCCTCGGCCTGCCGGTGCCCGCCGGTTTTACCATCACGACCCGTGTCTGTAACCACTACTATGAGAACGATCGCACCTACCCGGCGACCTTGGCCGTGGAGATTGCGGTGGCCTTGGCGAAGGTCGAGGCCCTGACCGGAAAGCGCTTCGGCGATCCGGCCAACCCGCTTCTGGTTTCGGTCCGCTCGGGCGCCCGCACGTCCATGCCGGGCATGATGGACACGGTCCTGAACCTGGGCTTGAACGACGCGACCGTCGAGGGGCTGGCCAAGCTGGCGGGCGACCGCCGCTTCGCCTTGGATAGCTATCGGCGTTTCATCCAGATGTACGCCAACGTTGTGCTCGGCCTCGATCACCATCTGTTCGAAGAAATCCTCGACGATCGCAAGGACGCGATGGGGGTGACCGTGGACACCGCGCTTGGGGCGGAAGACTGGCAGGAGGTGGTCCACTGCTACAAGGCCGCCGTCAGGCAGGAGATTGGCAGAGAGTTCCCGCAGGATCCCGAGGCCCAGTTGTGGGGCGCCATCGGGGCCGTCTTCGACAGCTGGATGAACGACCGGGCGAGATTCTATCGTCGAATGCACGACATTCCAGAGGCCTGGGGAACGGCGGTCAACATCCAGTCGATGGTGTTCGGAAACATGGGCGAGACCAGCGCTACGGGGGTCGCCTTCACTCGCGACCCTTCCACGGGCGAACAGCGCCTGTACGGCGAGTTCCTTATCAACGCGCAGGGCGAGGATGTCGTCGCCGGCATCCGCACGCCTCAGCCGCTCACCTCCGCCGCACGGCGAGAAATGGGTGACGCGGCGCCCTCCATGCAGGAGGCCATGCCGGAGGTGTTCGCGCAGTTCGAAACCGCGGTCGGCGCTCTGGAGCGGCACTATCGTGATATGCAGGACATCGAGTTCACGGTCGAGCGCGGCCGACTGTTCCTGCTCCAGACCCGCAACGGCAAGCGCACCGCGCGAGCGGCCTTGCGCATCGCCGTCGACATGGCGGACGAGGGCTTGATTTCGCGCGAAGAGGCGATCCTACGCATCGAGCCGACTTCACTCGATCAGTTGATGCACCCGACGATCGACCCTGATGCGCCTCGCGATTTGATCGCCGTGGGATTGCCCGCCTCGCCCGGAGCCGCCACCGGCAAGATCGTTTTCACAGCCGAAGCCGCGGTGCGCGAGGCGGCGCTGGGCGAAGCCGTCATTTTGGTGCGGGACGAGACGTCGCCGGAGGATATTCGCGGCATGGATGCGGCGCGCGGCATCGTGACGGCCCGCGGGGGCATGACCAGCCATGCCGCCGTCGTCGCCCGGGGCATGGGCCGGCCCTGCGTCTCCGGTGCGGGCGAGCTGCAGATCGATGCGGTCCGGGGAGAATTTCGGGCGCGGGGGCGGATATTGCACGCCGGCGACGTTATAACCATCGACGGCGCCCGAGGCGAAGTGCTGGCAGGCGCGGCCGCCATGGTCGAACCGGAGCTCTCTGGCGATTTCGCAACCCTGATGACCTGGGCCGATGGAGTCCGCCGACTGCGTGTGCGCGCCAACGCCGAGACCCCGCTTGACGCTGCCACTGCGCGCCAGTTCGGCGCCGAAGGCATTGGGCTCGTTCGTACCGAACACATGTTCTTCGATGTGGCCCGCATCGCCGCAATGCGGGAGATGATACTGGCTGACGACGAGCACGGCCGTCGTGCAGCGCTGGCGAAGATCCTGCCGATGCAACGCGGCGACTTCATCAGTCTCTTGACGATCATGGAGGGCTATCCGGTGACCTTCCGCCTGCTCGACCCGCCACTCCACGAGTTCCTGCCCCACTCCGAGCGGGAACTGGAGGCGGTGGCCAAGTCGACCGGTTTAGACGCGACCAAGTTGCTCCGCCGGGCCGCCGAGTTGCGCGAGACCAACCCGATGCTTGGCCACCGCGGCTGTCGGTTGGGAGTCTCCTACCCCGAGATCTATGAAATGCAGGTTCGCGCCATAATCGAGGCGGCTTGCGAAGTCTCCTACGCCGACAAGCCTTCGCCAGCGTTGGAAATCATGCATCCGCTGGTGGCCAAGGGCGAGGAGATGCGATTCCTGCGGCATCTCACCGACCGCGTCGCCCGGCAGGTCATGGAAGAACGCGGCGTCACGGTAGCTTACCGAGTCGGCGCGATGATTGAGTTGCCTCGTGCGGCTCTGTGCGCCGGCGAACTGGCGGAATCGGCCGAATTCTTCTCTTTTGGCACCAACGATCTTACCCAGACCACCTTTGGCATCAGTCGTGACGATTCTGGTCGATTCCTGAACGCCTACCTCGACAAGGGAATCTTCGAGAAGGATCCGTTCGTGTCCATCGACATAGATGGGGTTGGGGCCCTGATCCAGTTGGCGACACAGCGTGGCCGCGCCGAGCGCCCGGACATCAAGCTGGGGATCTGCGGAGAGCATGGTGGCGACCCGGCCTCAATCGCGTTCTGTGAAACGGTCGGTCTGGATTATGTTTCCTGCTCCGCTTACCGGGTTCCCATCGCCCGCCTCGCAGCCGCGCAAGCGGCACTCATGCGAAGGGCGTAGGGCGATGTCCGAATCGCCGTTGGAAGAGTTAGAGGCGCACGAGCACGCCGAACATGCCGCCCACGCAGCGCATGCCAACAGCCCTCTGGTGTCCCAGGTCACGTTTACGATCGCCGTGTTGGCGGTCGCAGCGGCGGTGGTGGCGAGCCTTGAAACTACCGAAGGTGACAAGGCGATTATCAATAAGAACGATGCGGTGCTGCAGCAAAATCTGGCCACGGACCAGTGGAATTTCTACCAAGCGAAGAGTTTGAAGAAGAATCTCTATACGATCGCAGCCGATCAGGCTGGCCCCAAAGCGGCTGATTACGCCAAGACCGCGGCCAAGAACGGCGCCGATCAGGCCGATATTCAGAAGCAGGCCAAGGGCTTCGAAGCAAAGCGCGACGCCTTGAGCGAGAGCGCCGAAACGCATGAAAAGCGACACGGCAGGCTGACCATCGCGTCGACGCTCCTGCACATGTCCATCGCCATCGCGACTCTGGCGATCATCCTCACCCGCCGGTGGCCCTGGATTGCCGCCCTGGTACTGGCCGGCGCAGGCAGCTTGCTGGCTGCTTGGACCTATTTGTAGGTACGTCAGTCGCGAAGCAGCGGCAGACTGAGGCCTTGTGCCGCGCGTGCCGCAAGCAGTTCGCGCTTGAAGCGAAACAGCTCGGCGGGGCGGCCGCCGGTTTCGGCATCCATTCGACCAACGCCCTCCACCAGGCCGGTGCGTTCCACGGCGCGGCGGAAGTTGGGTTTGTGGAGCGCCACACCCGCAACGGCTTCGACCGCGCGTTGCAGCGTGGAGAGGGTGAAGACGTCGCCGAGCAACTCATACACGACGGGGCGGTACTTCAGCTTTCCGCGCAGGCGACCCAGGGCGGTGGCGAGGATGCGACGGTGATCCGAGACCATCGGCTCGCCCAGCGAGGGCGTCAGCGCTTGGGGCTCTTCCGGAGCGCCGCCTTGAGCCCGATCGCGATCACGGGCGGCTTCCGGCGCCAAGCCGGCTTCATAAAGTAACTCATAGCGGTCGAGCACGCGCTCCTCGTTCCAGGCAGTGTCTTTCAGGGCGAACAAAAGCCTCGCCCGACCTCGTTTCTGAGCCGAGCGCCCCGCCCAATCGTCGAGGGCTGGGGCAATGGCGGCGTCGATCAGTTCGGGCCTACCACCCCGCCAATCTTCCCATGGAAAGAACCTTGACCATGACGCCCAGGCCGTGTCGGGCGCCTCGGTGTCGACCGCGGCGGGCGCCAAGGCGAGATAGCCAACGGAGATCACGCGCGCCGCTCCGGCGCCGACGTCGGCGAGCGGCGCATCGCGGCCTTTGTCGCCAAATGTGTAGAGCTGCTCGACATAGCCCAGGTCGAACCGGGTCTGGCGCGTTACGAATTCGCGCAGGGCCAGTTCGAACGTTCGATGGTCGCGAGGGTCGAACTCGCCGAAGGGCAGGCCCTCCAGGGTCGATGTCCGCTCCGTGCGGCTGTCACGGGGGCGCACGGTCAGGACCGAGGCCTCGCCCTCGCGCAAGGCGATGATCACCGCCGACAGGCCGATGACGACAGGTACCGTCATTCGCTGTCGAAGGCGGAAGGCAGGGCCTCGAAGCCGGCCGCCTCCGACAATGTATGAAAGCGCTGTAGATAGCGCCCCTCCGCCTCGCGGGGGCCGATGGGCTCTATCGTCAGAGCGTAGCGCCGAGGCGGCGCCCCGAACAAACGCAGCGCTTCTTCGCGGCCGAATCCGGCCAGTTGAGTGGCTTCGAAAAACGCGCACGCCCGATCCGCGGCTTTTATCAGCGTCTTGATCGCCGTGGGCGGGCGCACGGGAAGGCCGAAGCGGATGTGGATCGCGCTCTCGAGACGTTCCTCGAAGACGCGATAATCCAGTCCCAACGCTGTTTTGAACGGGGAGATCATGTCGCCGATCACATATTCGGCGGCGTCGTGCAGCAGAGCTGCCAGGCGCCAGCGGGGTTCGAGCCCGGGACTGATGTGCGCCGCGATAGCTTCGACCACCACCGAGTGTTGGGCGACGGAAAAGGCGTGATCGCCGGTCGTCTGGCCGTTCCAGCGCGCGACGCGCGCAAGTCCGTGGGCTATGTCCTGGATCTCTACGTCCATCGGTGACGGGTCCAGCAGATCGAGCCGGCGCCCCGAAAGCATTCGCTGCCAAGCTCGTGGAGAAGGTTCGCTCGCGCGTCGACCGGCCGGTGTGTGCGCCACGCAGCGTTTCCCAAATGTATGGAGTTGCGAGGTGGCAACTATAGCGTCCAGCTGGCGCCAAAACAGCCTTTGTTCAGGCCACGGTTTCGCCGGCAAGTTCCGTTCGGGCCGATTCGACCGCGTGTAGGATACTCTCGACGCCGCCAGCGTAGAGGATGGATCGTGACGCGGAGACCACCAAGCCGCGGCCATCGAGCCGCCGCCCCGCTTTGATCACCGCCGCCGCCGAACCGCCCTGTTCGCCGACGCCAGGCGCGAGGAAAGACAGACTCGGCGCGGCGGAACGGGCTATCGCCATCTGTTCCGGGGCGCCGGCGCCGACGACGAGCATAGCGTTGCCAAGTCTGTTCCAATGCCGTTCCGCCCGGCGTGCGATGGCCGCGAACAGGGGCTCGCCGCATAGGTCCACATTCTGGTACCGGGCCCAATCGGGATTGGTCGTGCGGCACAGGATCACCGCCCCACGATCAGACCGGTCCAGAAAGGGGAGAACCGCGTCGTCCCCCATAAAAGGGTTCACTGTCACCGCATCGGCGTCATATCGGTCGAACGCCTCTTTCGCGTACATTTCGGCCGTCGAGCCAATGTCGCCGCGCTTAGCGTCGAGGATAATCAGGGCGTGAGGAAAGCGGTCGCGGATGTGGGCGATCGTGTCGGCCAGGTCTTTCTCCGCCGCCACGGCTGCATGGTGGGCGAATTGGGGCTTGAAAGCACAAACACGGTCGCCTACGAGGTCGACGATGTAGCGGTTGAACGCCAGCACCGGCCGGGCCTGGGTGGCGAATTCGCTCGGCATCCGGTCGATCACGGGATCTAGCCCGACGCAAAGGCAGGTGTCGGATGTGTCCCAAGCGTGAGCGAGCTTGCGGTGAAATTCCAACGCGGGCCTCCAACTGCGATCCTCCTACGCTGTCGACCGATTCCGCTCAAGTGACGGACGTTTGGTTGGCCCTTGACAAATGTCGGGACCGCTCCCGCACTACGGAGCCTGCACAGGAGATAGCCGCCGATGGACTGGGCGAGAATTATGGCTCCCCTTTGCGGCGGGGAGGGCGACCGCAGGGTGGCCGCCGCCGCGGCGACGATAGCGGAATCGTTCGATGCCGAACTCGCCTGCGTACACGCGCCCGCCGACGTGGCCGATCTGATCCCGTGGATGGGCGACGGCTTCATGGGAGGCGTACAGGCGACCGCGGTCGAAAGCATCCGCCAGGCTGGCGTCGAGGGTCAAGCAGCCGCCAGGGCGGTGTTCGACGCCTGTGCCTACCCCCGAAAATCGTTCAACACCCTCAAGTCGCCGGTGTGGTCCGCCCTTGCCGTCGAGAGCCGGCTCTCGGATGTATTGGTGTTCGACGACGCGGCGGCGCGCGGAAAGGGCTCTCTTGCCGAGGCGTTCCAACAGATCGTAGCCACCGAGCAGCGACCCACGATCGTGGCGCGTTCGGGCCTCGAAGTTGGCGGAATTGTAGCGGTTGCGTGGGACGGCGGCAAAGAGGCGAGCCGCGCGATGCGCACCGCGCTTCCTTTGTTGCAGCGGGCCCGCCGGGTCCTGATTCTCACCTCCCTCACGGGCGCGTCACGAAAGTGCGATCCGCCGCGGCTCCAGGCATTCCTCTCGGCTCGTGGCGTGTCGAGCGAGGTCGAATTATTGTCGCCAGCCAGTGACGTGGGCCCGCAGCTGATCAAGACGGCCAAAGAGGCCTCGGCTTCGCTTCTCGTCGCCGGCGCCTTTGGACACGCGCGCCTTCGCGAATTCATTTTCGGCGGCGCCACTCGGACGTTCTTGACCGCCGATAGCCCATCGCTGTTCCTTTCCCACTAAGGGAGCGAGGCCGCGCTGCAACGCGAGATTGATTTTAGCCGCCGACGTTGCGTCGCAGCAGATCCCGGACATCGTCCCGTGGATCGTCGTCCTCCTGGGATTTGGTGAGCACGGTGGCCACCACGATCGGCCCGCCGCTCGGCCCTCTCGCCTCGTAGCCCGCGACGCGGAATCCGTTGGGACCGGGCTTGTCGGAGGCCAGCACAAACGTCTGGCGCACACCGCCGCCCGGTTCGTCGACATGGATTTCGGCGCCCTTGTCATGCGCGTCTATGACCACTCCGCCCTTGCCGTTTCCGGCGTCCGGGTTGCCGCCGCCAGCTGCCCCGGCTCCGATTTTGACACTTTCGCCCGCACCCGTTTCGCCGTCTTTACCGTTGGCGTGGATGTGAATGCCGGGCAGATCGATATCTACCCGATCGTTGTCGGCGCCCGCGCCGGCGCGGGACGGATCGGCCCCGGAAGGGACCTCCAATCGTACCTGGGCCTCGATAGGAGCCAACGCGGCCTTCAGGTCCCCACCGTCGAGCGCGACGAGCCGAAGGCCAATCCTATCGCCCGCCGAGTCGCCGTAGTCGCACGACCTGCCATCGTCGGCCCGGGCCGTACGAGTCAAGTCGCCCTGAGTATCGGGGCAGTCCAGGCTACTGACCGTTCGCAGCGAAGATTTTGCATGGGCGTGCGGGTGAGGCGGGTCGCATGCGGCAAGGCTACACGCGAACGCGCCGGTCGCCCCTAGCAGAATCGCTCGTCGCACCATGGTTCATCCTCTTTCGCCTCGCGTGACGACTGTGTGACCGGGCACGTGGAGGGTCCAGTGAATTTGCGGTAAGGCTATACTACTGGCCTGGACGCGCCCCCGAACCCTCTCGCCTTGCCAGGAACGCCAGCCGCTCGAACAGGTGGACGTCCTGCTCATTTTTCAGCAGGGCGCCGTGCAGAGGCGGTATGAGCTTGGTCGGGTCTCGCTCGCGAAGAGCGGTGTCGTCGATATCCTCAACCATAAGGAGTTTGAGCCAGTCTAGGAGTTCGGACGTAGAAGGTTTTTTCTTCAGACCAGGCACCTTACGCATATCATAGAAGATGCGAAGCGCTTCCGCGACGAGCTTCTGTTTTATACCTGGATAGTGGACGTCTATGATCGCGCGCATCGTTTCCTCTTCAGGAAACCTGATATAGTGAAAAAAGCACCGGCGCAGGAACGCGTCGGGCAATTCCTTTTCGTTGTTCGAAGTTATCAAAACAACGGGGCGTATCTTGGCCTTGATCGTCTCGTCCGTTTCGTAAACGTAAAACTCCATCCTGTCGAGTTCTTGCAGCAGATCATTCGGAAACTCTATGTCCGCCTTGTCGATTTCGTCGATCAGCAATACAGGGCGTTCAGGCGCGTCGAAAGCATCCCACAGTTTCCCACGCTTGATATAGTTTGAAACGTCCTTCACTCGCTCGTCACCCAACTGGCTGTCGCGCAGGCGCGTCACCGCCTCGTATTCGTAGAGGCCCTGTTGCGCCTTGGTGGTGGACTTGATGTGCCAGGTGATTAGAGGAGCATCGAGGGCCTTGGCGATCTCGTAGGCCAGCACAGTCTTGCCGGTGCCGGGCTCGCCCTTAATCAGAAGGGGTCGCTCCAGGGCAATGGCGGCGTTGACCGCGATCTTAAGATCGTCAGTGGCCACATAATCGCGTGTGCCTTCGAAACGCTTGCTCATTCACGGCTCCGAAAAAAGGAGCGCCAGACGCTCCCGAACAATTGTTCAAATCGGGGCCACCCTAAAGCGCGCGCCGTCGTATTCAAGCGGGCTGTTGGCCGTCTGGCGATCGGCCATACCCGAGGGTCAGTCCGCGCCCGGATCGGTCGACACCGGATCGCTGGCCGGAAACGTCTCCTCGAGGCCCTCGTCGAGTCTCTGCTCCTCGTCGGTGCCGTCGCCCGCCTCGAACGCGGCCGGGCCGCTGTCCTCGGTCGAGACTCGGTCGGCATTGTCGGCGCTTGCGCGCGCGTCGTCGTCGACGCCGTCGTCACGCTCCAGCAGTTCGTCCAACTCGTTGTCGGTGGCTCTATCCGGATCGAAATCTTCGTCGGGGGTTTCGTCCTCCTCCGCGTCCTCGTCTGCGCTGGTCACGTCGAACACGTCGGGAGCCATGTCCGCGTGGGCGATGTCCACCCCGTCCTCGGTCGAGTTCGTCTCGTCGAAGGTCTCCGCCAGATCCTGTTCGTCGGCGTCATTGTCGAGGTCCACGGCCACTCTCCTTGCTATAACGTGTCTCGCAAACCCGTCCCGCCGAGGTTGCGTTCCATGCGCGCAGACAAGGCGGCCGGCTGAGGCTATGGAACAGCCGTGCCGCCGTCCGTTAAACCAATCCCGCGTCTGGTGCTCGCCAGCGCGAGCCCACGACGGCTCGATCTGTTGCGTCAAGCCGGCATCGAGCCCGACGTCATCGATCCAGCCGACATAGACGAGGCGCCTCTGAGAAGCGAAACGCCCAGGCTGACGGCCGTGCGCCTCTCGGACGCCAAGGCCCGGGCGACGGCATCGCGTCATCTCGGCGCATTCGTGGTCGGCGCGGATACCGTGGTTTGCGTTGGGCGGCGGATGCTCGCCAAGCCGAGCACGCGAGCGGAGGCCGAGGCTATGCTGCGTTTGATCAGCGGCCGGGGACATCGCGTCATTACCGGGGTAACCGTTGTCGCGCCGGACGGCAGAAGTGCTCGACGGCTGGGCGAGGCTCGAGTCTCTGTCAAGCGGCTGGCCGCTGACGAACGGGCGGCTTTGCTCGATACCGGAGAGTGGCGCGGCGCGGCGGGCGGCTATCGAATCCAAGGGCGTGCGGGCGGCTTTGTCACACGACTGGTGGGGTCGTACACGGCGGTTGTCGGCCTTCCTTTGTATGAAACGCTGGCCCTCCTGGTAGGCCTGGGTTTTCCTGCCCGATGAGCGAGCGCCGGGCTTATCTTGATCGCGGATCGGGCGAGACACGCGCCGTGGTGACGCTAGACGGCAAGCCGGAGCGACTTCTGATTTTCCGCGATGGAGATCGCGCGGTCCAGAGCCTGGGCGCCCGGCTGGTGGCGCGGGTCCGCGCAGTGCGGCAGGCGCAGGCCTTGGCGTTCCTCGACCTGGGTGACGGGCCCGATGGCGTGCTCAACATCTCGCCGCAGATCGGCCGCCTGGTCGAAGGGGCGGCGGTGGAGGTCCAGATCCGAAGCGAAGCCAGATCGGGCAAGGGCGCCACAGTGCGATATATCGGCGCTGCCGATGGCCCTCCTCGTCTGCTCGAGGCGGCTCCAAACCTGGAAGACCAACTGACTGCGTTCGTCGACAGTGCCAGTGTTCTCGGCGGGGCGATAGCGCGTTCAATGGCGGATAACGCCCAGGAGGAGGCTTTGCAGACCCTCTTCTCGCTGCCCGCGGGCGGCGCTTTGACGATCGAGCGAACCCGAGCGCTGGTGGCTGTGGATGTCGATCTGGGCGCTGGCGCCGGGTCCGAATCCAAACGCGCCGCGCGCGCCGCAAATCTCGCCGCCCTCGGCGTCGCCGCGCGCCTGTTACGCCTCAAGGGCATTGGAGGCCTTGTGGTGATCGACCTCGTCGGGCGCGGCCACGATGGGCCGGCTCTGCTCGCGGCGGCCCGGGCGTGCTTCTCGCCCGATAATCCCGGTGTGGCTCTCGGGCCGATCAGCCGCTTCGGAACTCTTGAACTCACGGTGCCGCGCCGCGCCCGCGGCGCACTCGACATTCTCGCGGACGCCACTGGGTCACTAAGCCCGCTGTCATTGGCCCTGGCGCTCGCGCGCGCCCTGGAACGAGAGGCCGTCGCGGATCGCGGCGGCCGCTTTATCGGTCTGGCGGCCCCGACGGTAGCAGAGCTGGCGGTTGCGCCGGTCGATGAGCTGATCACGCGGTTGGGCGCGCGTCTGACCCTGCGCGCCGAAACCGGTCGCGAACCGGGCGCGTTCGAAGTGGCTCGCGCGTGAGCAAGGGGACCTGCCCGATCTGTGGCAAGGCGGGGGACGCGGGGTTCCGCCCGTTCTGCTCGGCGCGATGCGCGGACGTGGATCTGCACCGGTGGCTAACGGGGTCGTATGCCATCGCGTCCAAGGGAACCGAAGAGGAAGAGAGCGCCCCCGTTCCTGGACAACAGCCGGAGCCGTGACTATAGACGGCGCTCCCCGATTTCGGCCTGGGTAGCTCAGTTGGTAGAGCAGCGGACTGAAAATCCGCGTGTCGGTGGTTCGAATCCGCCCCCAGGCACCATTCTCTGCCTCCGGATCAGGCCTGCCGCCCTCTGGCGAAGCCTTCGCCATAATGCTGCGGCGCAATAACTTCCAGCAAGCCGGTCGTCATTAATCGTTCTGGTTCAATGTGACATCGAGGTTGCGGCGCAATGTGATCGGCGGTTTGCGTCGAGAACGACCGTCCGCGGACGTCCGCCTCGCCCTTGACGCCGCAAAAAGGGGTTGCCAAAGGTCCCCCGCCGCAAGTCTAACAAGGCGGTAACCCATTGGGCTCAAGCAGGAACCGGCGACAGATGCTCGAAATGAAACGAACCTCTCCCATCATCGCCATGCTGGGCGCCGTTGCGCTGCTGGCGAGCGCGCCGGCGCTGGCCCAAACCGCCGCTCCGACGCCCGCCGCGGCGCCGGCCGCCGCGCCCGCGACCGACGCGCCGCCGGCGGCTGACGCTACGCCACCGGCTACCGACGGCGCCGAGGGCCTGAAGGTGGGCGGTTCCGCCAATGGCAAACTGACGCCGATCCGGATGTTTCTTCAGGCCGACCTAGTGGTGAAGCTGGTGATGATCGGCCTGTTGGCTTGTTCGGTGCTTTCCTGGACCTTGCTGGTGATCAAGCTGGTCGAGTTCGGCACCCTCAAGCGCACATCGGACAATTTCCTCGAGACATTCCGCGGGGCAAAGTCGATCAACGACATGGGCCGCATCGCCGAGTCCGAGGAATATGCCGGTAACCCGCTCGCCGACATGGCCGCGGCGGCGGCCGCGGAGGTCGAGCTGTCGCGGCAGGCCGGCCTCAGCGTCACTGGCGAATACCGAGATTCCACTCTGACGCGCGCGTCGACGGCGATCGGGGCGGTTCAGTCCTCACTTGCCAGGCGACTGTCGGGCGGCATGCAGTTTCTGGCTTCGGTCGGGGCCAACGCACCGTTCATCGGACTGTTCGGCACCGTCTACGGGATCATGAATTCGTTCATCGGCATCGCCAATACCAACACCACCAACCTCGCGGTCGTCGCTCCCGGTATCGCCCAGGCCCTGTTGGCCACGGGCATCGGTCTCTTCGCGGCCATTCCAGCCGTGGTGTTCTACAACTACTTCCAGACGCAGATCACCAGCTACGGCGCTCGTTCCGAGGGCTTTGTCGCTGAACTGATCAACGCCATTTCGCGGCAGCTCGACAAGGGAGCCTAGGGCGTATGGCCGCTAAACTTTCAGGGCCACGCGGCGGCCGCTACGAGGTCGGCCAGAACGCCTCGATCAATGTCACGCCGTTCGTGGACGTGATGCTGGTTCTGCTGATCATCTTCATGGTGGCCGCTCCTCTCGCCAGCGTTACGGTCAAGGTGGCCCTGCCGCCGGCGGCTGCGAAGCCGGCCAAAAATCCGCCGAAGCCGGTCTATATTTCCTTGAAGAAGGACGGGCGCGTCTATGTCGGCGACAATTCCTCCAGCATGGACAGCCTGGGCGACGACCTGAAGGCGGCGGTAGGCGCGCGCGACCCATCGAAGGAGCGGATATTCATCCGGGGAGACCAGGACGTTCTTTATCAGGATTTCATGGCGGTGATGAACAAGCTCCAGGACAACGGCTTCTATAGTGTCGCCCTGGTGGGCGAGGACAAGTCCGGACGCAGGTCATGACCGACACCCCGCCCGTCACGCCCGCCGAAATCGATATCGCGCACCCGTCGCACAATCCATTCGACCTGCCCCGACCCCGCCGCAACAACGGCGTGATCATCGCCATCGTTCTTTCGGTGATCGTGCACGCGATCATCGGCTTTTATCTCTGGCAGTGGAAGTTCAAGGCCAAGTACGAGAACTACGCCGACGAGAAGACCGACGCCCAGCTGATCAAGCCGCCGCCGCCACCACCACCACCTCCGCCCCCGCCGCCGCCGCCGAAGAATCTGCCGCCGCCTCCGCCGGTGCAGCCGAGGCCGCCAGCCGTCCTCGCGCCGAACATCCCGGCCCCGCCGCCGCTGTTCATCAAGCCGGTCGAGGCGGTCAAGCCGCCGCCTCCGGCGCCTCCCGTCGTCGCGTCTCCAGCCCCGCCGCCGCCGCGTCCGACGGTGATCACCAATCCAGACTGGCTGCATCGCCCCAGTGGAGACGACGTGGCGCAGTATTATCCCGATCGCGCGCAGCGACTGAGCGTGAGCGGGCGTGCCGAGATCAGCTGCACCGTTCGCGCCAACGGCACGGTGGCGGAATGCGGCGTTGCCTCCGAGGACCCCGCCGACCAGGGTTTCGGGCAGGCGGCGCTGAAGCTAGCCCACCTGTTCAAGATGCGGCCGCAGACGCGGGATGGCGCACCGGTTGACGGCGCCAAAGTGACGATACCGATCCGGTTCACAATCGCCAAGGAATAGGCGCGCGAGGGCTCGACGGCCGGCGCGCCAGTGCCGGCCGTGCTTGATCGCCGGTCCCTTCACGCTTACACACAGCGCCTTCCCGGATGCCGCCTTAGCTCAGTTGGTTAGAGCGCTAGATTGTGGATCTAGAGGTCCTCGGTTCGAGCCCGAGAGGTGGTACCACACGGCGCGCCTCCATCTTCAGCGCCCCACGAGCGGCTTGGGCGGCGACGCGACCGCCGCCTGCAGGGCGTCGATGTCCTCGCCGACGATGATCTGGTTTTTGACCACGAAAGCCGGCGTGCCGTCGAGACCGAGCTGCTTGAACAGGCTGTTGGTGGCCGCGAGCTGAGCGGTGGACGCGGCCGACGGCGTCAGATCCTGTGCGCTCGCGCCCCTCGAGACGGCGATGCGATCGATGGTGGCGTTGTCCAACGGGTGGGCGGCCATCAGCGCTTCGTAGAGGCCCAGCGAATCGCCCCCTGCTTTCTTCACCGCCATGGCCGCGAAGGCGGCATGCTCGGAGACTGCCCCGAAGATCGGCATCTCCTTGAAGACGAAGCGGACATCCGGTCGCTTGCGGATCAGCGCTAGCACCGCGGGCGCTATGCTCACGCAATGGGGGCAGCGATAGTCGTAGAACTCGGTCACCGTTATCGCCCCGCTGGGATTGGCGACGAAGTCGCGTGGGTCGCGCTCCAGGGCCGCGCGCAATCTGGGTAGATCCGCTTCGGCTTTGCGCACGGCAGCCTCGTCGGCGGTCGCTTGGCGTTCTCTGAGGCGGTCCGAGGCCTCCTGGATGACTTCGGGGTGCGCGAGCAGATAGGCCCGGACCTTCGCCCCAAACGCCTTGTCGTCGCCGACCGCCGGCCCGCAGGCGGCCAGAGCCAGAGCTCCGGCCGCAGTCGCCCAGGCCAGGGCGCGGCCTCTCACCCCTGCCTCGCCATGGCCTTCAGATCCGCCGCCGTGGGTTTCGAGGCCAGAATGATATCGGTGGCGCGGCGCCATTCGGGGGAGTCCTTCTTCAGCAGGTCTCGGGCCCTGAGGGCGAAGGTCCGCGCGTCAGCCGCTTGGCCGAGGTAGAAGTTCTGCTCGGCCGCCGCCAGCCGGGCCATGCCGTCATGGCCCTGGCTGTCGTAGGCTTCCGCCAGCAATCGCCAGCCGAGGGCGTTGTCGGGTTCCTGGCCAAGCGCGTGGCGCAACTGGCCGACCGCCTCGTCGAGCCGCTTGGGATCGCCCCGCGCAACCAGGGTCTGTCCAAGGTTGACGCGCAGCAAGGGGGCATCCGGCTTGAGCTCCACCGCCCTTCGGTGGGCTGGCTCCGCCTCCGCCGCGCGGCCCGCCTCGAACAACACCTGGCCCTTCAGCTCCCATAGGTAGGGGTTGTCGGGCCGCTCAGCGATCAGCGCGTCTATCGCTTTGAGAGCCCGGTCCGTTTCGGTCGCCCGGTAGTAGGCGATCGCCCGCGCATAGCGGGCCGGATAGGATTGATCGCTCTCGGGATAATCGACGAACGTCTGGCTGGCGCCGTCGAGAAACGCCTCCAGTTTGGCCTTCATCAGAGCGTGGCGCGCGATTTCGTCGGGCTTGTCATCCACTCCGACGTGCGGTTCGCGTTCTACCCGTGCGGCCAGAGCCTCGATGCGATCGTCCGTCAGAGGATGGTCTCTGAAATATGGGAACTTGCGCTCGTCGTCGAAGACTTCCTGATACCTGAAATTGTTGAAGAAATCGACAAGGCCACGGCCCGATACGCCAGCTGTCTCGAGATAGGTGGTGGCGGCCTGGTCGGCGCGGGATTCCTGCTCGCGTGAATAGCCCAGGGCGGAGATCTCAGCGAAATATCCGGACGAATAGATCAGAGCGGCGGCGCCGTCCGGCGAGCCCGCAACGGCGGCAAGCACGCCCAGCCCGATCCCCAGCAGCATCGGTCCAAGCGCGGCGTGGCCCATGGCCCCTGAGCGGGCGATATGACCGCCGGCGATGTGGCCGGTCTCGTGCGCGATTACACCGACCAACTGGTTGGGTGTCTTGGTTTCGAGAATGAGGCCGGTGTTGAGAAACAGCTGCTCGCCGCCGGCGGAAAACGCATTGAGCTGCTTATCGCCGATGATGTGAATCTGGACACTCTTGGGGTCGAGCCCTGCGGCCACGAAGATCGGGTCGGCATCCTGGTGCAGTATCTCTTCGATCTCCGTGTCCCGAATGATCGAGACGGCCGGGTCGGCTTGGGCCAACGCCTTGTCCGACGGGACTACCAAAAGGGCCGCTAGAGCGAGGGCGCTTGGCAGGGCGCCAGCGGGGCGTCGCCCGGTCACGCGCCTAGCGGCTCACGCGCCCCTGCGCCACCAGCCGCGGCGAGGGGTGGGCGGCGGGGCGACGATCTCGGCTGGATCGGGCTCATTGGCGGCGACCGGCGTCAGCGCCGGTCGGGCGGCCGGGATCGACACATCGGCGGGGGGCGCCGGCTGCGCAATTATTTCCACCTCGGGCGCGGCGGCGGCTAGGGGACTGGCCTCTCCGACGGCGTCTGCCTCCGCCGGCGAGGTCATTTCCGGCGCGGCTCTCGCCTGGCGCCCTCTGGAGCGGCCGCGTCGCGGCTGCGGCCTTTCATCGGTCGCAGACGGTAGCTCGACCCAGGTGTCGACGGGGGCCTCGACGATGGACGGCTCGACGAGCGCCAAGGCTGGCGTCACGGTCTCCGGCTCAGGCGCCGGGGCCGCGCGCTCGACCGCGCCGCGCCATTCGTAGGGATCGTCACCAGACAGTCTGGCCGGCCAGGACCAGGCATAGACGTCTGAGGCTCTCGCCTCGCCGCCCGCCGGGCGTCGGCCGCCGCGTCGGCCGCGCCGGCGACGGCCCTGGATCGCCTCCGCCTCGCCGTCCGTGAGCCTGACGGCGCCCGAATTGGCCGGTTCACGCGGGGAGGCGAGCTCGGCCGACCGTGGCTCGTCGCCGCGCCGGCCCCGTCGCCGGCGCCGCCCGCGGCGGCGGGTCGCCTCTTCGTCGGCCGACAAGGAGTCGGCGCCTTCCGCGACCAGGGAATCGCGCCGATCGGGGCGGTCATCGGCCCTGTCCGAGACTGGCCCTCCCTCGCCCTCTTCCTCATCCTCTTCCTCTTCGTCGCTCTCTTCATCCGCCTCATCCAAGGCGTCCAGATCGCTCGGGTCGTCGTCGTAGGCAGGCGGCGCCAGGCCGCGATCGACCTCGTGCGGAACGTGGGAGACCCGGTCGATGGCGTGGTCGGCCTGGGCCAGAGCCTCGTCGATCACCACGCTCACGAACAGACCGTGCGTCTGAAGTAGGCGTGTCAGATATTCGCGTTTGTGATTGAGAATATACAGGCTGACGTCGCGCGGGACACGAACCACGACCTCGCCGCCTCCCTGGAGCGCCTCCATCTCGACGGCCCGAAGCGTCGCCAGAGAGCTCGACTCGACGGAACGCACGCGTCCGGCCCCGGCGCAGTTGGGGCAGACGTGGGTTGTCCCCTCCAGAATGCCGGTCCGGCGCCGCTGACGGCTTATTTCCATGAGTCCGAAGGAGGAGATGCGACCCATCTGAATGCGGGCGCGATCGAGCGCCAGGCAATCCTTCAGCACTTTTTCGACGGCGCGATTGTTCTTCGCCTCGTCCATGTCGATGAAATCGATCACGATCAGGCCGGCTAGGTCGCGCAAGCGCAATTGTCGCGCAGCTTCCTCGGCCGCCTCGAGATTTGTCTTGAGCGCGGTGGCCTCGATGTTGCGTTCCCGCGTCGCCCGGCCCGAGTTGACGTCCACGGCGACCAGAGCCTCGGTCTGATTGATGACCAGATAG
Organism: Caulobacterales bacterium; assembly: GCA_038226475.1. Taxonomy (GTDB): domain Bacteria; phylum Pseudomonadota; class Alphaproteobacteria; order Caulobacterales; family Caulobacteraceae; genus Acaudatibacter. Next base: position 44,688 of record JBBRQK010000015.1, read on the forward strand.
CCCCCCGACTTGAGCGGCACGGTCGGCAGGTAGATCTGCGCCAGATGCTCCTCGATCTTGTGCGCCATGAACAGCGGCGCGAGGCCGCGATAAGCCATCACCTTCTTGGCCTGGGCCGGCATCAGCATGCGCATGAAGTCACGGGCTTCGCGGAAGCCCGCCTCGCCCTCGACCCAGACGCCCTCCAGATCCTTGTCGTAGAGATCCCGGATCGCGCGCTTCACGAGATCCTCTTCTTCGTAGATCAGCGCAGGGGCGATGGAATGGAGCGTGGTGTCGCGGATGTTTCCCCAGGCGCGCGACAGGTACTCATAGTCACGCTTGATCTCCGCCTTGGTGCGCTTGGCGCCGGCGGTGCGCACGATCAGGCCCATGCCCTCGGGCACGTCCAGATCCTGCACCACCGCGCGCAGTCGCTTGCGATCGGTGACGGCGGTGATCTTGCGGCTGATCCCGCCGCCCCGATCGGTATTGGGCATCAGAACGCAATAGCGGCCCGCGAGCGAGAGATAGGTGGTCAGCGCCGCGCCTTTATTGCCGCGCTCCTCCTTCACCACCTGGATCAACATGATCTGGCGTCGCTTGATCACTTCCTGGATCTTGTACCGCCGCATGAGTCGTCGGCGGCGGCGAGCGACCTCCTCGTCGACCTCGTCCTCGTCGTCTCCGCCAAGCCTGTCGGACTCGTCCTCGCCATTAGCCGTGGCTGCCGGCGGTGCGGATGCCGGCGTCTCGTCTTCCTCCTCCTCGGCTTCGCGCAGCAGCGCTTCGCGATCGGCGTGGGGAATCTGATAATAGTCCGGGTGGATTTCGTTGAAAGCGAGGAAGCCGTGGCGATTGCCGCCATACTCGACGAACGCCGCCTGCAGGCTGGGCTCTACCCGGGTAACCTTGGCGAGATAGATGTTGCCCCGCAGCTGTTTCTTGGCGCGGCTCTCAAAATCAAAGGCTTCAACCTGGGTCCCGTTCAGCACCACCACCCGAGTTTCCTCGGGATGAGCGGCATCGATCAGCATCTTCTTGGACATGTACGTGGTCTCCGGGGCGCGCGGCGGACCAGAAGTCCGGGCGCCGGCTGCGGGCGCGCGCGTCCGCGACATCGCCGCGCCCGCGACCGCGAAACGCGGCCTGCGGGATCGGGGTCGGAGCGGAGGCTGCGCTGCCCATGGGTTCGTCTCTTCTAGTCGCGCTCTTTTCGATCGAGGGCGCGAATCGGATGGTGCGTCCACGCCGTATCGGCGCTGGCCCGACGCAAAGGGCGCGCAACGTCGCTAGCAGTCATGAAGACGGCGCCTGCGCGTCGCTGTTGTAGGGCAAGGCGTCGCGAAAGGAAAGCACGGGGTTCCCAGACGATTCTCGATCCCGACCAGACTTAACACTTTGTCTACGGGCGGCTAGGCATATGCGCGCTCATGCACGGATGGAGCAGGATCGCGGAGCGCAGATCGACACTGGCAGGCGCCGTTCTGGCGCTGCTTTGTTTCGCCGGCGCGGCATCGCCCGAGCCGGAGGCGGGCGCCTTTGGCGTGCGCCTGGGCGGCGACCTTTCCGGGACGCGCGTGGTTATCGACACTGATCATGCGATTTCGCCCCGCGTCTCCGATCGGAGCGATCCGCGGCGCCTGACCGTCCTGCTCACCGGCGTCGGGGCCGAGGCGAACGGCATGGGAGTAGGCCGGGGACTGGTCACGGCGTGGCGGATTGTTGCGGGCCCACAAGGCCCCAGCCTTTTGCTCGACCTTAGGGAAGGAGCCCAGCTTAGCCGGCGTTTCAGCATTCCACCCCAGGGTCCGACCGGCGCGTTCCGGTATGTCATGGATATCGCGCCGGCCGTCCCTCAAACGGATGACCGGGCGACCGCGGCGCCGGGGTTCTATTCCGATCGGCCCTTGGCTGTGACCCGTGCGGTTGCGACGAGCCGCCGTGCCCGAAGGGTGGTCGTAATCGACGCCGGACACGGCGGCCACGATCCCGGCGCACAATCCGACGGCGCGAACGAGAAGGATATCACCCTGGCCGCCGCGCTGGATCTGCGAGCGCGCCTGCTGCGGGCAGGCCGCTACAAGGTAGTCATGACCCGGGAGTCGGATGTCTTTATCCCGCTGGAAGAGCGCGTGCGCATCGCCCGTCGCGCCGGTGCCGACCTGTTCATCGCGTTGCACGCCGATTCGGCGGGCGCCGACGCCAATCCCCACGGGGCCAGCGTCTATACTTTGGCCGACCACGCCGACACGCGGGTGCGCGAGGTCTTGGGCCATGACGAGTGGTTCGCCCGCACCGGTTCGCGCTCCGATCCCGCCGTGGGCCGCATCCTGCTCGACCTCACCCAACGGAACACGAAGAATCGGTCGGCGGTGTTCGCCGGGCTGCTGGTCGATCAAATCGGTGAGCGCGTCGATCTGCTGCCGCACACCCAGCGCGACGCGGGCTATTTCGTGCTCCTGGCGCCCGACGTGCCGGCGGTGCTGCTGGAGATGGGGTTCATCACCTGTCCGGCCGATCAGGAGCGCCTGGTCGATCCGGTCCAGCGTGGCCAGTTGATGGCGGCCGTCGCCGCAGCGATCGAGGCCTATTTCGCGCCTCCGACAAAGCTCGCGGAGCGCTGAGCGGCCGTTGGCGCCTGCCGCGAAGGTTGCTAGACCCCGCTGGCGGCGGAGGTTTGGCGGCTTTGCAGGTCTTGAGTCGGCGGGTCACCGTGGCGGGAGTGGCGGTGCTCGCCGCGGTCGTCGTCGCCGGTCTCGCCGCGGGACTCTATGCCGGCGTTCTTTTCCACGACATACCCGACAGCGCCGAACTGGCTGACTACCGGCCGCCCACCGCGACGCGGGTCTATGCTTGGGACGGAACCCTGATCGGCGAATTCTCGAAAGTCCGCCGCATCTATGTGCCTTACGACCAGATGCCACCCCGGCTTATCTATGCGTTTCTGGCGGCGGAGGACCACAACTTCTTCGAGCATGGCGGGGTCGATGTCGGCGGCCTTTCGCGGGCGATGTTCAAGGACGTGTTCAACTCTCTGCAGGGCAAGCGACCCGAGGGCGGATCGACCATCACCCAACAGGTCGCCAAAAACATCCTGGCCAACAGCGATGTTTCGGTAGGCCGCAAGCTCAAGGAGGCGATCGTCGCCACGCGCCTCGAGCGGTCGCTGACCAAGCGGCAGATACTCGAACTCTATCTGAACGAGATCTGGCTGGGTTATCGCTCCTTCGGCGTCGGGGCGGCCGCCTATAATTATTTCGGCAAGTCGATCTCGGATCTCAGCCTAGCGCAGTGCGCCTATCTCGCGGCCCTGCCCAAAGGTCCAGACAACTATCAGCCGATACGCCAGAAGGCGGCGGCGACGAAGCGTCGCAACATGATCTTGCAGAGCATGGCCGATCTGGGTTGGGTCAGTCATCAGCAGGCCGCTACGGCCATGAGCGAAGACCTGAAGGTCGAGTCTGCGCCCAGTCGGGCCAAATACCATGACGCCGACTATTTCGTTGCCGAGGCCCGGCGCGAGGCGACCCAGGTCAAGTCCATCGGGGCCGATCTCAACGCCGGCGGCTACTATATGCGCACCACGCTCGATCCGCGCCTGCAAACCGCGGCGCGCATCGCTCTCATGGATGGTCTGGAAACCTACGATCACCGCCACGGCTGGCGCGGCGCCTGGGGCCACGTGGACATCCAGCCAGGCTGGCAGGCCGCGGCGCTGAAGGCGTCGCCGCCGTCGGAGCGAAAGACTTGGCGGGCGGCCGTGGTGATCCAGGGCGGAGGTGCGCCCAGGGCCCAACTGGCCGACGACAACTCCGTCGGCAATATCGACGGCGGTGATGTCTCCTGGGCCCGCGCCGGCAAGGGCCTGGCGGTGGGCGACCTGATCTTCGTCGAGGCCGGCGAGCACGGGGCCTTACGCCTGCGCCAGGTGCCCGCGGTCAACGGCGCCCTCGTGGCCATGGAGCCGCAATCCGGGCGGGTGCTGGCGATGGTCGGCGGCTACAGCTTCTCGCTCTCCAACTTCAACCGCGCCACCCAGGCCTATCGGCAGCCCGGTTCGTCGTTCAAGCCGTTCGTCTACGCCACGGCGCTCGATAGCGGACAGTTCACGCCGGCCAGTATCGTCACCGATGGGCCGATCAGCTTGCCGGGCTTCGGCGGCCAGGCCTGGCGACCCGAGAATTATGAAAAGCGGTTTCGGGGCCCTCTGGTGTTCCGCCGCGGGCTAGAGCTTTCCCTCAACACGATGACTGTGCGCATCGCCATGCAGGTCGGCATGCGCAAGATCGTGGCCACCGCAAAACGCTTCGGGGTGGTCGACAAGATGGATCCGGTGCTGGCCATGGCGCTTGGGGCGGGGGAGACGACTCCGTTTCGGATGACCGGCGCCTATTCGGCCCTGGTCAACGGCGGGCGCAAGGTCAGTCCCCACCTTATCGAGGTGGTGCAGAACCGCGAAGGACATTCGGTTTACCGTGCCGACACGCGCGAATGCCCGGGCTGTGACGGGGATTTCACCGGCGACGACGGGCCCGATGTCGGCGATGCCGGCGTCCAGCTGATCGATCCGATCACCGCCTATCAGATCCAGACCATGCTGGAGGGCGTGGTCATCCGTGGCACAGCCGCTCAGGCTGCTGTGCTCGGTCGCCCGATCGGCGGCAAGACCGGCACGACCAACGATTTCCGCAGCGCCTGGTTCATGGGCTTCTCGCCGCAGATCGTGGTCGGGGTGTTCGTCGGCTTCGACGACAATCGATCGTTGGGCAAGGGCGAGACAGGCGCCGTCGCCGCCCTGCCGGTCTTCATCGAGTTCATGCAGGAGGCGATCAAGGGTCTGCCGCCGCTGGATTTCAAGGCGCCCGATGGGACCAAATTCGCCCAGGTCGGGCCGAACCGCGAAGCGTTTCGTCCGGGCACCGAGCCTAGGCCCAAGCCGCCGCCCGAAATCGCGCCGGGCGCCGCCGACGAGCCGCTCGCGATCACACCGGCGTCGGCGCCAATGCAAGCGCGGAAGTTCGTCGAAGACGCCAAACTATTGAACTGAACCCGGGCTCGGGCTATCGCCCCGCCCCGCCCGTTGGCGGCCCAGTCATCGGAGACATCGCACATGCGCGCGGATATCGAGGCCGACGCGGCCGATATCGAGCGGTCCATCGGACTGCTCAGGAGGCGTCTTTGACTGGGAGCCCGCTCTGCGACGCTTGGACGAATTCAACGCCCGGGTTGAGGACCCCGCGCTTTGGAACGACCCCGACGCAGCCCAGGCGCTTATGCGTGACCGCACCCGGCTAGCCACCGGGGTCGAGGCGGTGCGGCGCCTGGAACGTGAGCTCTCCGATACCGTTGAATTCGCCGCCATGGCGGATGCGGAATCCGACCAGGCCTCGCTCGATGACGCGGCTGCGCAGCTCGCGCGGCTGAAAGCGGAAGCTGAACGCGCCGAACTCGAGGCGCTGCTTTCCGGCGAGGCGGACGGGGCGGACGCTTATCTCGAAGTGAATTCAGGCGCGGGGGGCACGGAGTCGGCCGACTGGGCGGCGATGTTGCTGCGCATGTACACCCGCTGGGCCGGCGCCCGAGGCATGGCCGTGGAGGTGGTCGAAGAGACGGACGGCGAGACGGCCGGGATCAAATCGGCCACAGTCAAGATCAGCGGACCGAACGCCTATGGCTGGCTCAAGACCGAGGCGGGTGTGCACAGGCTGGTGCGGATTTCCCCGTTCGATTCCGCCGCCAAGCGTCACACCTCGTTCGCCTCGATCTGGGTCTATCCGGTGGTCGACGACCGGATCGAAATCGAGATCAACCCCGCCGATGTGCGCACCGACACCTATCGTGCCAGCGGCTCGGGCGGACAGCACGTCAACAAGACGGATTCGGCGGTGCGCCTCACCCACATTCCCACGGGCATCGCCGTGGCCTGTCAGAATCAGCGCTCACAGCACCAGAACAGGGATCAGGCGTGGAAAATGCTGCGCGCCCGTCTCTACGAGGCGGAGCTGCAGAGGCGTGAGGTCGCCGCACAGGCGGTCGAGGACGCCAAGACCGACATCGGCTGGGGACACCAGATCCGATCGTACGTCCTGCAGCCCTATCAGATGGTCAAGGACTTGCGCACTCAGGTCGAGACGTCGGACACCAGCGGTGTCCTCGACGGCGACCTGGATCGGTTCATGGCCGCTTCTCTCGCTCAGCGCGTCGGCGTCTCGCGCGACGGGGTCTGACGCCCAGGCCGGGGTCGAGCGCGCCGGATCGCGACGCCCGCCGCCGCCCCGGTGTCCGCGCTCATCGCCTCCGGCAGCACGAGCCGCATGCGAGGGTAGGGGATGACTATGCCGCGCTCGTCGAACGCCGCCTTGATGCGCCGGTTGAACTCGCGCGATACGCCGCAGTCAGCGCCGCATTCACGGCAATCTCGGCGGGTCGATGGGCGACGAAGTGATCGATCGCCATCGTGATCGAATGGATCAGGCTGTCGCCGGCGGTCGCGCCGCGCGGATCCGCCGGATGCAAGGTCAAGAGTAGCGCTGGTTGTACATCATCCTCTAAGGACTTGGGGTTAGTGGGATCAGGCGCCGCGCTGAAGCGGGGCCAGGGTCGCGGCGGAGGGCCGCACCGCCCCTCGTTTTGGAGGCGTCATGGAGCAAAAACGCGAACTGGCCGGCAAGGTCGCCCTCGTAACCGGCGGCTCGAGGGGCCTGGGCCGGGCCATGGCCCTCGCCTTTGCCCAGGCTGGCGCGGACATCGCTGTGGTCAGCCGCAAGCTGGACGCCTGCGAAGCCCTAGCCCGGGACGTCGAGTCGCTCGGCGTCAGGGCCCTGGCCCGTGCCTGTCACATGGGCCGCTGGGACGATATCGAACCCATGGCCGACGCGGTCTGGCGGCATTTCGGCAAGATCGACATACTGGTCAACAACGCCGGGATGTCACCGCTCTATCCGTCGTTGGAGGAGGTCTCGGAAGACAACTTCGACAAGGTTATCGCCGTCAACTTCAAAGGTCCGTTTCGCCTGTCGGCGGTGGTCGGTGGCCGCATGCATCGGGGCGCTGGGGGCTCGATCATCAATATTTCGTCTATCGCCTCGCTCGAGGCGTCCCCGTACGCCCTGCCTTACGCGGGGGCGAAGGCGGGGCTCAACAGCCTGACCCAAGGCTTCGCGGCGGCCTACAGCCCCAACGTCCGGGTCAACACCATATGCGTCGGTCCTTTCGCCACCGACGTGGCCGAGCATTGGGCCGACCCGCCCGATCCCGACCACCCGGGCTGGACCCGGTCGGGCTTTCGCGTCGGCGTGCCATCGGAGATTACCGCCGCCGCGCTCTACCTCGCGGGGGAGGGGGCATCCTTCACCAGCGGGGCCTTGATCCGCGTGGATGGGGGCCCGGTGCGCGCCAGGCGGCCCTGAGCCCCGAGTTCGCGCCCGCCGCACCACAGGGCAGCGTATCAGACTGGGGCAGCTCGAGGGGCGTTGCCACCCTACGGAGGCTCAGGCCATCTGGGCCTGGAAGCCGGCCACGTCGAAATAGTCGCGCCAGGCGCGGATCAGCTCTCCCTCGAACTCGAACACGCCCATCACCGGGATTGTCAGGGTCTTTCCACCGACGACGAATACGTCCACTCGCTCGGTCAGCACTACGCCGGCGGGCGTTTCGGCGATGTGGGTCACGCTCCAGCTCACCTCGCTCGAGGCGCTCAGAAACGGCGCGACACTCACGCCGATCGCCTCTCGCCCGCTCGTATCGGACATTCCGACGTTCACATAGCGGGCGTCCGGGGCCAGCCGGGCCAGGATGGCCGCCAGATCGCGCGCTTCCCAGGCGGAGATGAAGGAGCGCACGCGGTCCGTGTTTGTAGTCATTGGAACTCTTCCCCGATGCGGCCCGCGCCTGGCCCCTAGAGACCCAGAATCGCCTTGGCCATAATGTTGCGCTGGATCTCGTTGGTTCCGGCATAGATCGAGCCGGCCCGATCATTGAGATATTTGGCGGCGGCGGTCCAACTGGAGGCAGGTCCCGCTGCGAAGTCGTCGTTCGGAGGCGTGAAGCTGGGAGTCGGCCCTCCCGCATGGACAAGATGCGGCTGGAACGGCGCCGCGTAGACGCCGGCCGCGTCCAGCGCCAGTTCAGTCAGGCGTTGCGACAGCTCGGTCGCCACGGTCTTGAGCAGTGACGATTCGGGCCCGGGGGCGCCGCCGGCGGCGAGCGCCGACATCACGCGCCACTCCACCGCTCGAAGCGCCTCGACCTCGATCGCCGCCGACGCGAGCGAGGCCCCGAAGCCTTCGATCGCGGCGGCCGCCGTCTCGATCTTCGCGAGTCGCCCATCCAGCCCCGGCGCACTGGCCCCGCCACCGCGCTCGAACAGCATCAGATACTTCGCGACCGTCCAGCCATCTCCGACAGCGCCGACGACATTCCACATCGGCACGCGCACGTCGGTGAAGAACACCTCGTTCTGGATGTGCTCGCCGGAAAGTGACACGATCGGCCGCACCTCGACACCGGGCGTTTTCATGTCGATCAGCAGAAAGGTGATGCCGCGCTGGCGGATCGGCTCGTCCGAGGTGCGGACCAGACAGAAGATCCAGTCGGCGGCGTTCGCGTGAGTGGTCCAGATCTTGTGCCCGTTGCAGACCAAGTCATCGCCGTCGGCAACCGCGCTCATTCGCAGCGAGGCCAGGTCCGAGCCCGATCCCGGCTCCGAATAGCCCTGGCACCAGAACTCGTCGCCCGACAGCATGGGGGGCAGGAAGCGGGCCTTTTGAGCCTCGGTGCCGTGGCCGAGCAGAACTGGGCCGCACATGCCGAGGCCCATGGGCGAGAGCGGCGGCGCCCCGGCCGCGACCAGTTCGGCGGCGAATATCGCCCGTCGGCTCGCGGGCCAGCCGCAGCCGCCCCACTCGACCGGCCAGGCGGGCGCGGCCCAGCCCCTGGCGTGCAGAATGCGCTGCCAGGCGATGGCCGTGGCAGAATCCGAATAGACGCTGGTCATCGACGAACCGGCGGCGCGCAGAGCGGGGGTCAGGGCGTCGTGCAGAAAGGCGCGGACCTCCTCTCTGAAGGCGAGGTCGTCTTCGCTCGCGAGCGTCTCCATCGATCGTGTCTCCCGCCTTCGACCCGCCCGCTCTACGCTCGGTCGGCCGGGGCTGTCGCGCCCGGAGCGCCGTGGATCGGATCCACCCAGGCCACCCCCTCGGGAGCCTCGGCGGCCTCGATCTCGAGGTTGACGACCACCGCCTCGCCGCCGCCGCGCACCAGGACGCATTCGAGCGGCTCGCTGGTTGAGGCGTTGATCTCCTGATGTGGCACGAACGGTCGCACATAGATGAAATCCCCCGGCCCCGCTTCGGCGACGAACTCCAGCCGCTCGCCCCAGCGCATCCGCGCCCGGCCGCTGACCACATAGATCACGCTCTCCAGGGTCCCATGATGATGCGCCCCGGTCTTGGCCCCCGCATGGATGCGCACCGTGCCCGCCCACAGCGTCTGCGCCCCCACGCGGGCGCGGTTGACCGCGGCGGCGCGGGTCATGCCGGGAGTCTGGGCGGTGTTCGGGTCCAGTCGATCGGCGGGGATCACGCGGACGCCGTCGTCTCGCCAGTTCGTGGATGTCATCGCCGACACGGCTCCGGGCACGTCAGTTCGCCAACGCGATCGGCGCGGCGCGTCAACCTAGCCCCGGGACCCCCGCTCCGTGAAGACCCACCCACGTCGCCGCGGTGCTAACCTAAAGTCACTCTCGACAGCGGCCCGCCCAGCTTGTCAGTGTGAGGCCAACGAGAATGCCTAGCGGGAGAGCGCGCGCCTTGGACGACACCACCCCCGTGATCATCGGCGTCGGCGAGGCGTCCGAGCGCATCGCCGCCCCGGACTACGAGGCCCTGTCGCCCGCCGAGCTGGCCGGCCGCGCCGCGCGAGCGGCGCTGCTGGACGCCAAGGGACCCGAGGACCTCGCCCGTCACATCGACCTCATCGCCGCCATCCGGCAGTTCGAAGTCTCTCACCCGCGCGCCACGGCCCCGTTCGGCCGGGCCGACAACTTTCCGCGCGCCGTGGCCAGGCGCATCGGGGCCGATCCGGCGCGCGCGATCCTCGAGCCCGTGGGCGGCCAGGGGCCTCAGCACCTCGTCAATGAACTGGCTCAGTCGATCGGCGCTGGTGAGATGAAAATGGCCCTGATCTGCGGGGCCGAAGCGATCTCGACCGTGCGCCACCTCGCCTCGCGCGGCGAGACCCGCGACTGGAGCGAGGACATCGGCGGCGAGCTCGACGACCGGGGCTATGGCGATGAGCTGGTCACGCCCGACCTTGGCCGCCACGGCGCGCGCACGCCTATCAACCTCTACGGCCTGTTCGAAAACGCCCGCCGCGCGCGCCTCGGCCTGGGCCGCGCAGCCTATCGCCTCGAGATGGGCCGGCTGTTCGCCCCGTTCACCAAGGTCGCCGCAGCCAATCCCCACGCCATGTCGAGGGAGACGCGTTCGGCCGAGGAGCTGGCCACCGTGACGCCGGCCAACCGTCTGACTTCGGATCCCTTTCCGCGTCGGTTGGTGGCCCGCGACCAGGCCAATCAGGGCGCCGCGGTGCTCATGGCCTCGGTCGGCGTCGCGCGTGAGCTCGGCCTGGATGGGCGCCGCTGGGTCTACCTGCACGGCGGCGCGGACGCCCGCGAGCGCACGCCGATGGCGCGGGCCGATCTCTCGGCCGGGCCGGCGTCGGTGCTGGCGGCCCGGCGCGCCCTGGAGGCGGCGGGCGTTTCTCAGGACCGGATCGACCTGTTCGATCTCTACAGCTGTTTCCCGATCGCGGTGTTCAATGTGCGCGACGGCCTAGGCCTGGCGCCCGACGATCCGCGTCCCCTCACAGTGACCGGCGGGCTGCCATACTTCGGCGGGGCCGGGAATAACTATTCGATGCACGCCATCGCCGCCATGGTCCGCGCCCTTCGCGCCCGCCCGGGCGACTTTGGGCTGGTGGCCGCCAATGGCGGCTATCTGTCGAAGTATTCGGTCGGGGTCTATTCGACCACCTACGCGCCGTGGCGGCCGTTCGACAGTCGCCCTTTGCAGGCGCAAATCGATTCCTGGTCTGCGCCGCCGATCGGGCCGGGCGCCGGGGCCGGAACGCTCGAGACCTACATCATCGACTATGCGGCCGAGCCGCCGCGCGGGGTGGTGATCGGCCGCCTCGCCGAAGGCGGCGCGCGGTTCGTGGCCATGACCGATCCGGCCGATCCGACGGTGACCCAGGCCATGATCGACCACGATCCGCTCGGCGCTTCGGTCACGGTTTCGCTCGATGAAGACAGCCGATCGATCGTGAAAAGCCTGGTTCCAAAGAGGGGTGAGCTGGCATGAAATGGTGCTTCGCCGACCTGTTCGAGACCGCCGCGGCGACCGTCCCGGACGCCATCGCCTTGATCAACGGCGAGACCAGGCGCACCTGGGCCGAGTATGACGAGCGCGCCGCCCGCTTCGCCGCCGGCCTGGTCGCCGCGGGTCTGAAACCGGACTCAAAGGCCGGCCTCTACGGCTATAACTCCAACGAATACATCGAAGCCCAATTCGGCATGTTCAAGGCCAGGGTCGGGCCCGTCAACGTCAACTACCGCTACGTCGAGCATGAGCTCACCTATCTGCTGGAGAACGCCGACGCCGAGGCATTGGTGTTCGACGCCCAGTTCGGGCCGCGCGTGGCCGCGATCGCGTCGCGCCTGCCCAAGCTGCGCCTGCTGGTGGAGATCGACGACGGCTCGGGCCGCCACCTCGATGGCGCGCGGCGCTTTGAGGACCTGATCGCCGAAAACGGGCGTCTGCCGCGCCAGGACTACTCGGAAGACGACATCTACATGCTCTACACCGGCGGCACGACGGGCATGCCCAAGGGCGTGATGTACCGTCAGGGCGATTTTACTCCGGGCCTGGCGGCCGCGGGCCTGGGCCCGGACGCGCCGCGCACCGCCGAGGCGGTGGTGGGCGCGATCCTCGCTCTGCGCGAGGCGGGCGCGGCCCCGATCAGCCTTGTCGGCTGCCCGTTGATGCACGGCACGGGCCTGTGGCTGGGCGTGTTCCTGGCCCATTTCATGGGCGGCGCGGCGCTCACCTTCCGCAACGAACACTTCGATCCGCATGCGCTGTGGCGGCTGGCGGCGAAGGAGCGGGCGACCGCGGTGGTGATCGTCGGCGACGCTTTCGCCAAGCCGATGCTGGCCGCCCTGCGCGAGGCCGAGGCGGCCGGCGCTCCCCATGATCTGAGCGCGCTCAAGCAGATCATCTCGTCCGGCGTGATGTTCGGCACGGAGGTCAAGCGCGGCCTGCTGGAATTCGCCGACGTCACCATCCTGGACGCCATGGGCTCGACCGAGGGCAGCATGGGCTCGACCGTCGTCTCGCGCGCCACGCCGCCCGGCGAGACCGCGCGCTTCGAGCGCAACCCCACCACCAACGTGTTCAATGAGCAGGACGAGGAGGTGGCGCCCGGCTCCGACGAGATCGGCATGATCGCCAACGGCGGCTTCGCCCCGATCGGCTACTACAAGGACCCCGAGAAGAGCGCGCGCACCTTTCGCATGGTGGGCGGCCAGCGGTATTCCTTCCCCGGCGATTACGCCAAGGTCGCCGCCGACGGCTCCCTGATCCTGCTGGGACGGGGCGGCGTCTGCATCAACACAGGCGGAGAAAAGGTGTTTCCCGAAGAGGTCGAGGAGGCGCTCAAGGCGCACGACAGCGTCTACGACGCCCTGGTGGTCGGTGTGCCCGACCCTCGTTTCGGCGAACGGGTAACCGCCGTGATCTCGGCCAGGCCAGGCGCGTCGGTCGACGAGGCGGCGCTCGGCGAATTCATCCGTACACGCATCGCTGGCTACAAGACGCCGCGGCGTCTGATCGTGGTCGAGACCGTGCAGCGGGCCGCCAACGGCAAGGCCGACTACAAATGGGCCAAGGCGCTGGCTGCTGCGGACGCCAATCAGGGAGCCGGCGTATGAAGACACCGATCTGCGAGATGCTGGGGATAGAGTTTCCCCTGCTCGCCTTCAGCCACTGTCGCGACGTCGTGGCCGCCGTCAGCCGCGCCGGTGGGTTCGGCGTGTTCGGGGCCACGGCCCATTCCCCGGCCTCGGTGCGCGAGGAGCTGCGTTGGATCGAGGACCACGCCGATGGCAGGCCGTTCGGAATCGATGTGCTGATCCCGGAGAACCTCTCGACGGCGGGAGAGAAGAACGTCACCTATAACAGCCTCAAGGCGCGCGTGCCGGCCGAGCACAAGGCCTTCGCCGCGGGCCTGTTGGCCAAGGCCGGCGTCGCCCTGGCCGAACAGACGGTGCGCGACGATGCTCCCCAGCCGTTTGATCCGGGCCGCGCCCTGGAGGTGTTGGAAGCGGCGTTCGAGTTCCCGATCCGGCTGATCGCCAATGCGCTCGGCGTACCGCCTCCTGCCATGCTCGAGATGGGCAGGGCGCACGGCGTGCCGGTCGCGGCCCTCGTCGGGGCCAAGGAGCACGCCATCCGTCAGGTGAACGCCGGGGTGGACATACTAGTAGTCCAGGGCACGGAGGCCGGCGGCCACTGCGGCGAGGTCTCCACTCTCGTGCTGGTGCCGGAAGTACTGGCGGCCATCAGACCGATCCGCGAGGTGCCCGTGCTCGCCGCCGGCGGAATTATGAACGGCGCCCAGATGGCCGCCTGCATGGCCATGGGCGCCGCCGGCGTTTGGACCGGCTCGGTGTGGCTGGCCACGGTCGAGTCGGAAACGAGCGAGATTTTCCGCGAAAAGATGATCGAGGCCAGCTCCAGGGACGCGGTCCGCTCTCGCGGGCGCACCGGGAAACCGGCCAGGCAGCTTCGCTCGTCATGGACCGAGGCTTGGGATCGCGATCCCGCAAGTCCTGGGCCCCTGCCGATGCCGCTGCAGAGCCTGATCAGCGAGAACGCGCTGCGCAGCGTCGAACGCAGCGCCGCGGCCGGCAACCGCCAGGCCAGAGACATGGTCACCTATTTCGTCGGCCAAGGGGTCGGCTTGATCGATTCCGTGCGTTCCGCCGGACAGGTCGTGCAGGCGTTCAAGGAAGACTTCCTAGGAGCGGTCGAGCGATTGGACGGCCTGGTGGCCGAGTGAGCGCGGGAGCCGGCTGGTGAATTTCGAATTTTCCGACGACCAGAAGGCCCTGGGCGACCAGGCGCGGCGCTATCTGGCCGACAAATGCCCGCCCTCCGCGGTGCGCGCGGTGCTGGAGGGGCCTCAGACCTATGACGCGGCTCTCTGGAGGGGGCTGGCCGACATGGGCTTCCTGGGCGTGGCGATCCCGGAGCCATACGGCGGCCTCGGCCTTTCCTATCTGGAGCTTTGCCTGATCGCCGAGGAGATGGGCCGTGCTCTGGCGCCGGTTCCATTCAGCTCTTCGGTGCTGCTGGCGACTGAGTTCCTGCTGGCGGCCGGCAGCGAGGCCCAGAAGATCGCTTGGCTGCCGAGGCTCGCGTCCGGCGAGGCGATCGGAACCTTCGCCTTCGCCGAGCGCCCCGGCGCTGTGACGCCTAGGACCATCCAGGCCCTCTGCGCGCAGGGCCGGCTCACAGGGGTCAAGCTGGCGGTGCCTGATGGCGAGATCGCGACCTTCGCCGTGGTCGCGGCGCGCGCGGCGCCCGGACTAGACGCCCGAGGCGTGTCTCTGCATCTCGTCGAGCTGGGCGGCGAGGGCGTTACCCGAACGCCCCAGGACACGATCGACCCGTCGCGCGGCCACGCCCAGTTGGCGTTCGAGGCGGCCCCGGCCGAGCCCCTTGGCGCCGCGCGGGAGGGATGGGCGACCATCGAGCGAGTGTTTGACCGCGCCGCCGTCCTGACCGCATTCGAGCAGATCGGCGGCGCCGACCGGGCTTTGGAAATGGCGCGCGACTATGCGCTGGACCGCATGGCCTTTGGCCGACCGATCGGCTCGTTCCAGGCGATCAAGCACATGTTGGCCGATATGTATGTCTCGGCCACCCTGGCGCGCTCGAACGGCTATTACGGCGCCTGGGCGCTGGCGACCGGGGCGGCCGAACTGCCACAGGCGGCGGCGAGCGCCAGGGTCGCGGCGACCCAGGCGTTCCAGCATTGCGCCAAGAACAATATCCAGGTGCACGGCGGCATGGGCTTCACCTGGGCGTTCGACTGCCACCTCTTCTACCGGCGCTCGAACCTGCTGGCCCTTAACCTCGGCAGCCTCTCCACCTGGGAAGACGCCCTCATCACCCGAATGCGAGCCCGAAACACCGCCGCTTGAAACGAAACATTCACCGCAAAGGCACGAAGGACACGAATCGGGGCCGAGCGGGCGGATTCCGCCGCGAAAGCGGCCGTGGACGCGGGCCTGAGGGTTCACTGGGCGCTTGGGCCGGGCTTGCTCTAGTCCGCCTACGAACACTGCTCGACCTGTTAATTCGGGCCGCTCGTTCTCCAGGCCGGCTACAGACTTGACCTGGTGGTTGATGGAGTTCTGATAATCGAGATAAAGGCGGTCGCCGCCCTGCTTCCAATCCACCACGCTCAGTTGCACCTATCTCGAACTCTCGAAAATCCGGCTCGGGCTCTTGATGAATTTCAACGTGGCCTTTTTTGAGCAAGGCTTAAAACGGCTGGTGGCGTAGCTTTGTATCCTTCGTGCCTTTGTGGTGAACTTCGCTCCCGAGGAGACTGGCTATGAATTTTGATGATACGGCGGGGGAGGCGGTGTTTCGGGCGGAGGCTCGGCGCTGGATCGACGCCAACGCGCCCAGCCATCTGAAAGCCGGGCTGGAGGCGTCGGGCTTCGGCAACCTGGCGCTCGACGGCGTCGACCCGATGGCCGAGGCCAAGGCCTGGCAGGCCAAAAAGGCGGCGGCCGGCTGGGCCTGCCTGCACTGGCCACGCGAATACGGCGGCCGGGGCTCGACGCCAATCGAGCGGGTGATCTGGGGCCAGGAGGAGGGCGTCTACGGTGCCCTGGGCGGGGTGTTCATCATCGGCCACGGCATGTGTGGCCCGACCCTGATGGCGTTCGCCACCGAGGATCAGAAGCGCCGCTACCTGCCGCCGCTCGCCTCGGGCGAGGAGATCTGGTGCCAGCTGTTCAGCGAGCCGGCCGGCGGCTCGGATCTGGCCGGCCTGCGCACCCGCGCCGAGCCCGCGGCCGACGCCTCCGGCGACTGGCTTGTCAATGGCCAGAAGATCTGGACCAGCGGCGCGCAGTATTCCGATTTCGGTATCCTTGTCACCCGCACCGATCCCGCAGTGCCCAAGCATAAGGGCCTGACCATGTTCTTTCTCGACATGCGCTCGCCGGGGATCGAGATCCGGCCGATCAAGCAGGCCAATGGCCAATCCGGCTTCAACGAGGTCTATTTCACCGACGTCCGCATCCCCGACGCCCAGCGCCTGGGCGCCGTGGGAGACGGCTGGAAAGTTTCGCTCACGACCCTGATGAACGAGCGCCTCTCGATCGGCTCCGGCATGTCGACAGGCTTTCCGGAACTCTTCGACCTTTGCTGCCGTATCGAGACGGCCAACGGTCTGGCGGTGGACGATCCGGCCGTGCGCTCGAAACTCGCGACCTGGGCGGTGCGCGCCACGGGGCTCAAATACACTGGTTTTCGCGCTCTTTCGGCCCTTTCGCGCGGCGAGACACCCGGGCCGGAGAACTCGATCGGCAAGCTGGTGGCCGGGCCGACCATGCAGGAGATCGCCATGTTCGCCGAGGATCTCCAGGGCCAGGCCGGTGTGATCAGCGATCCCGACATCGCTGCCGCCCACGGCCGATTCCAGGCCATGCTGATGCGCTCGCCGGCCACCCGCGTGGAGGGCGGCACCGACGAGATCCTGCGGAATATCATCGCCGAGCGCGTGCTGGGCCTGCCGCCCGACATCCGCGTCGACAAGGACGTCCCGTTCAACCAGATCCCGACCAGCGCGCGCTGACGCCGGGAGAGTGGCTGGCCCTGCACCCTGGGCTGGTCCAGGCGCTGGCGTCCGCCGGCGCGGCGCCACGCCTCGTGCGCCGTGCTCATCCAGGCGCGTTGGTCGCCGCGGCGTGGCGTGGCGCCGTCCCCATTCTCACCCGGGGTGATGCGATCTGGTGGCCCGGCGTTGCGCTCGATCTCTCCCGCAGGGGGTCCGAGCGGGCGATGGCGGTGCTTCAGCACGAACTCCAGCATGTGCTGGACTATCGCCAGGGCGGCCTGACCGCGCTTCGCTACCTGACCGGCCCGCGCCACTGGGGCTACGACTGTCGTCCAACCGGCGCCACGCGCTGGGAGGCGCTCGGCTTCGAGCAGCGCGGCGCTCTTGCCGAAAGGCTCTGGTTGGCGGAGCGCGGCCTTGGGCCGGCGCGAGAGATCGCTGGCCTGCAACGGCTGATCCCTTGGACGTGAGCTATTCGGCGGCGTGCCGGGCCTGGCCCCTGGCGCCGCTGGCGATGGCGTCCACCAGAGCCGCGCAGAAAGCCGGCAAGTCGTTAGGGTCGCGGCTGGTGATCAGATTGCCGTCGACTACGACCTCCTCGTCCACGACCGTCGCGCCGGCGTTGGTCAGATCCTGGCGGATGGTTTTGTAGCTGGTCAGTGTCCGACCCTTGGCGAGGCCGGCGTTGATTAGGATCCACGGCGCATGGCAGATCGCCGCCACGGGCTTGCCGGCGTCGAATACACCCCGCACGAACGCCAGGGCCGTCGCCTCGATCCGCAGGGCGTCGGGATTGTTGGCGCCGCCGGGAAGGACCAGGCCGTCATAGTCGGCGGGGTCCGTCTCGCCCAATGTCACATCCACGGCGCGAGTACGGCCCGGCGTCAGATGCTCGAAACCCTGAATGTCGCCCTTCTTCAGAGACACCACCTCCACATCCGCGCCTTCGGCTTCCAAAGCTTCGATCGGATCGAACAGTTCAGACTGCTCGAACCCGTCGGTGGCAAGAATGGCGATGCGTTTTCCATCGAGCCGTCCGGCCATGGCCTGTCTCCTGAACATGCGGGGTTTCCTAAGGCCCGGCGGGCCTGTCGGCGCTTTAACAACTGGGCGGCGCGGCTGTTCCGACCTATGATTTTCCCATGACAATGACGTACGAACATCTACGCATCGAAGAGCGGGGCGCGGCGCTCTGGGTGACCATGGATCGGCCCGAGCGGCTCAACGCGCTCAATCGGCGGCTGGTGGAAGAGCTGCGCGACCTCTTCGTCGGCCTCTATTGGCGCCATGACGTGCGGGTGGTGGTGCTGCGCGGGGCGGGGGCCAACTTCTGCGCCGGCCTCGACCTGAAGGCGCGCGACAACGACGGGGCCGCCGGGCCGGGCGAAGGCCTGACGCGTCAGCGGCAGATCAGCGAGATCGTCATCGCCATGCGCCGCTGTCCCCAGCCGATAGTGGCCTTGATCGACGACGCCGCCGCCGGCGGCGGCTTCGCCCTGGCGCTCGCCAGCGACGTGCGCATCGCCACCCCGTCGCTGAAGATGAACGCCGCCTTCATCCGCATCGGCCTGTCCGCCTGCGACATCGGCGTCAGCTACTTCCTGCCGCGCATGGTCGGCGCCTCGGTGGCCGCCGAACTGATGTTGACCGGCCGCTTCATCCATGCGGAGCGCGCGGCGAGCCTGGGACTCGTCAGCAAGGTCGTGGAATCGGAATTTCTGGACGGCGAGGGCCAGGGGCTGGTGGACGATATGCTGGCGACGACGCCGCTGGGCCTGCGCCTGACCAAGGAGTGCCTGAACCATTCCATCGATGCCGGCGGGCTGGAGGCCGCCATTGCCATGGAGGACCGCAACCAGATCCTGTGCGCCCAGGGCGAGGATTTCCGCGAAGGCGTGGCCGCCTTCCTCGAAAAGCGCCCACCGGTTTACGGGGTCTCCAGGTGAGCCCTGTCGAGGCGGCCCTGGCGGCGGCGGAGGGGGAGGGTCTCGTGCCCGGCTTCGTCGCCACGCTCCGGCGCGGCGGCGAAACGATGGTGTTCGCCCACGGGCGTCGATCGCTGACCGATCCCGCGCCGATGACGCCAGACACGGTGTTCTGGATCGCTTCCTGCACCAAGCTCGTGACCTCGATCGTGGCCCTCCAGCTGATCGAGGAGGGCGTACTCGAGCTGGACCAGCCCGTCGCCTCACTGCGGCCGGATTTTGCCGATTTGCCGATCCTGGACGGGTTCGACGCAGCCGGCGAGCCTGTTCTCCGACCGGCGCCCGACACCCCCACGATCCGCCATCTGCTGACCCACACCTCGGGTCTCGGCTACCTGTTCATGGACGCCGATCTGGCGCGCTACGCCCAGCAGGCGGGCGTCGACAGCGCCGATGCGCACCTGTTGCCGCGCCGCTTCGAGGCTGGGGAGCGATGGTTGTATGGCGCCTCGACCGACTGGCTCGGGGCGGTGATCGAGGCGGCCACCGGCGAGACGCTGGACGAGGTGTTCCAGCGCCGCGTACTGGACCCGCTCGGCATGACCGACACCGTCTTCGCCGTTGGCCCGGCCCACGCCGCCCGCCAGGCGTCCATGCACGCGCGCCTTCCCGACGGCGGCCTGGCGCCGATGGTCTTCGCGATGCCGCCGCCGCCGTATTTCTCCATGGGTGGAGGGGGCGTCTATTCGACGGCCGCCGACTTCATGGCGCTCCTCTGCGCCTTGCTCGACGGGACGCTCCTGGGCGAGGCTTCGCGCGCGGCGTTGTTCACCAACCAGATCGGCGAGCTTGAAGCGGGCGTGATCGTCTCCTCGGTTGCCCAGTTCACCAATGATTTCGATCCGTTGCCGGGCCATGCCAAGCGCTGGAGCCTGGGCCTGCTCCTCAATGCGCACGATGTGCCAGGCGCGCGGTCGGGTGGTTCGGGGGCCTGGGCCGGCCTCGGCAACTGCTACTACTGGATTGATCCAGCGAGCGGCGTGGCGGGGTTGCTGCTTTGCCAGGTGCTGCCGTTCGCGGATGAAAGGGCGCTGAGGCTGTTCTCGATCTTCGAGCGGGCCGCCTACGCCTGATTGCGGCGCGGGCTAGCTGGTCTGGACGGTGACGCTTTTTGCGCCGGCGTTTTCCAGCTTGGCCTTGGCGGCGCTCTCCTGGGCGGCGTCTCGTGGCGTAATCCACAGAACCAGGCCACCGCTTGCGAGTTGGTCGTCGATCATCTGAGCGTGCTCGTGATGAAACCCCTGCGCCACCAGCGCTCCCACCAGGCCGCCCGCGCCGCCGGCGCCGATGAAGGCCAC
Organism: Caulobacterales bacterium; assembly: GCA_038226475.1. Classification (GTDB taxonomy): domain Bacteria; phylum Pseudomonadota; class Alphaproteobacteria; order Caulobacterales; family Caulobacteraceae; genus Acaudatibacter. The sequence continues at coordinate 64,870 of JBBRQK010000015.1, forward strand.
GAGGGCCAGGCCCAGCGGCCCGCCGGCCAGGATCACCGCCCCCGCCGCCGCCGCCGCGCCCAGATAGGCGAGGCCGCCGACCAGAGCGCCCGAAAGTGCCGCCTCGCTCTCCGGCTCGAACGCCGCGTCGGTGGGCGTGTGCGGATCGCCGGCCAGGGCCGCGGCGCTGGTCTCGGCGGCGCCGGAGAGGGCGTTCTTGGGCGCCAGCATGCCGAACTGCGAGCGGTCGAAGCCACCCGCCTCCAGCCCATCGATCACGTCTTGCACGGATTTGGTCGACGGCAGGATGCCGACCACGGTATGGATCGCTTCGCTCATGGGCGCCCGATAGCAACCCCGCCGCCCCGCAGGCAAGCACCGCGTGTCAGACGAGGCCCATGACCGGCGGCGCCGCGCCGCTGGCGGGGAACACCTTCTGGTCCAGGGCCTGCCGGTCCACGCCCATGTGGTCGCGCAGGACACCCTTGAACAGGCCGCGCATGTCCAGGGTCGGCGCCGTATCGCGGTTCTCGAACAGGCTTGTCTGGCGCAGGGTCGGCCAATCCCCGACGATGCCGCCGAGCTTCAGGGCGCCGCCGAGGATCAGGGCCGTTGAAGCGGTGCCGTGATCGGTGCCGTTGGTGCCGTTGACCCGCGCGGTGCGGCCGAATTCGGTGGCCATCACCACAACCGTGTCGCGCCAGGCGGGGCCGAGCCCGGCGTGCAGGCCATCGATGAAGGCGTCCACGAAGGCCAGGCGGGTGGCCAGTTGGCCGGTCGCGGCCCCCTGGTTGGCATGGGTGTCAAAATTGTCGATCGAGACGGCCGCCACCTGCGCTCCCCCAGGCTGGACCATGAAGCCGGCCAGGGTGGCCCCCAGAGTCCGCGCCTGCGGCAGGCCGGGCCGAAACGGCGCGGCTACGGCCATCGGGTCGGTCACCGCGGGGCCGCTCGCCTTCGCGGCATCGGCGATGGCCACCCTCGACATGTCCACGGTGGCCAGTCCACTGGCCAAGGCTGGCCCGAGCAGGGGATCGCCGGCGTAGAGGTCCTGCAGGATGGCGGGCAGGCGGTGATCGCTCTTGGCGCCACCTCCCGGCGACCAGGACGCGGCCTGGATCGGGCCGCGCAGGATTAAGGGCGCGGTCGGCCCCACCGAAATCGCTTTGACGGCGCCGGGCGGGCCCATGGACGCCAGGGCGCGGTTGAGCCAGCCGGAGGAGGTTCCGTAGACCACGGCGGCTCCGCTTTCGAGCACATCCTGGGCCTCGAAGTGGGAGCGTTCGCGGTCGGGCGTGGCCACGGACGGCGCGATCCTCGCCTCGCCCTTCAGAGCCAGGGCGTGGGTGGCGGTGAGGGCCGGATGCAGACCGAAGTCGCCGTCCAGGCGAAGCGCGCCGCCGGGCTCGCCGAAAGCCGGGATGGCGATCGGCCCGCGCAGGCCGGCGTAATCCGGATCGCCCACCGGCGGCGACAGCGACAGGCCATCCAGCCCGCCCCGACAGACGATCACCACCAGCTTGCGCCGGGCGGCGAGCGTCTCGGTCGCGGCGAAAGCACGAGCTCCCAGGAAATCCAGGCTGAGGCCAAGGCCGGCGGCCCCCAGCAGCGCGTGGCGGCGGTTGAGGAAGGGGGTCATCGGCGCTGGAACTCCGGACTCATGAGCAGAATGGAAAGGCCTTCGGGGCGGGTCTCGGCCCGGCCGATGGTCTTGGCCACGGCGTCGGAAAGGCGCGCGCCCAGGGCGTTTTCGGCCATCCGGCGCGGATCGCTCTGGCCGACGGCGCCCGGCGCGAAGCCCTCGCTCCAGGTCATTCGCTTGATCACCGCGTCGGGCGCGCACCAGGCCTGGGCTTCCTCCGGCCAGCCCTTGGGGGAGGGGGCGCTGAAGGGCTTCTGGCCCATGGCGTTCAGCGTCTGGGCAGCCGCGGTCACGTCGCTGGGCGCCGTATCGGCGGCGCGCCAGCTCGAGACCAGGAACTCGTAAGGGGTCTTGAACTTGGCAGGCACCGGGGCCCAGGCCTCCGGCGCCTCCACGAGACTGCGCGCCACCACATCCAGCCGCCCGTCGCTTCGCAGGTAGGCGGCGCTGAGGCGCTCCACCAGCTTCGGCGGCGGATCGTCGGCGACGAAATGGCGCGCGATCTTGGTCGCCAGGTGGTGGGCGGTGTGCGGACTGGCGGCCAGGTCCTTCATCACCGCCCGGGCCTGGGCCTCCCCGTCCTCGGCATAGGTGCGGCCCATGATCACGCGGGCGCCGGGCTGATGGGCGTTGGCGCGGAACATGAAGCCGCCCGGCTCCTCGTCGTGATCGACGCGGCCGACACTCCAGCCGGTCATCGCCCGGGCAAATTCGGTCACGTCGGCTTGATCGTAGCCGCCGTCGACGCCCAGGGTGTGCAGCTCGAGGATTTCGCGCGCCAGGTTCTCGTTCAGGCCCGCCGCCTTGCCCGAGCGGCGGACGAAGCGCGCCGCGGCGCTGTCCGGCCCCAGAGAGGCGGTCTGGTCCAGATAGAGCAGCATGCCGGGGTGGCTCGAGGAGGCGACCAACAGATCCTCGAAACGGCCGAACACGAGGGGCCTGATCGCCTCCTGCTCGAACGGACCGACCAGAGTGGCGGTGGTGAGCTTGACCGCCGAGACGGTGAAATGATTGGCCCAGAAGAGGGCCCAGCGTTCGCGAAAGGCCGCGTTGGTGGTCGCGCCCAGGCGTAGCCGGGCGAGGAAGTCGGCCCCGGTATCCTGGCGCAGCATCCTGGCCGCCATCTTGACCGGGTCGGTCTTGGCGTCGCCCTCGGCCTTGGCGTCCTTCTTCTCCATCTTGTAGGCGCGAAACTCGCGCAGGCGCTGGGCGGATGTGGGCGCGGCGGGCTGAGGCTGGTCGGCGCCTGAGGCGCGGATCTGGGCGGTCAGGAAGCCGCGCGGATCGACCCTCACTGCGGCGATTTCGCCCGGCCTAGCGCCGAGGCCAAAGCGGGTGACGGCGATGGCGGCGCCGAGATCGCGATCGACGCTCATGGCCGCACGGCTTGCCAGGCATGGTCGGAACGGAGAGTAGGACGCGAAAGGGCGCGCATGGCGTCGCCGTCTCCTTGGCTGGAGCGATCCGTTTGCGGCAGATCTTCGAGTCCCTCACCCGACCTAAGCGCTTCTATTCTGGCGTCGGTGTGGCGCCCGTGGACGATACGTTTGAAATCCGCCTCGACGGGCGGCCGCCGCGCTCGCCGGCCGGCCGGCCACTGGCCTTTCCAAATCCTGGCCTCGCCGACCTCGTCGCCAACGAGTGGTCCGCCCAGGCCGAGACCGTCGATCTGGCCACCATGGCCGCCACGCGGCTGGCGCACACCGCACTGGATGGCGTCGCGGCGGCTCGGGCGGAGACGGCGGCGGCGGTCGCTCGCGCCGCCGGCGCCGATGCCGTCTGCTATTTCGCCGAGCATCCAGACTCTCTGGCGCGGCGCCAGGAGGCCGCGTGGGCGCCTCTGCTGGACTGGGCGTGGGCGGACCTGGGCCTGGCGTTCGTGCGCGGCCGGGGCGTGGTCCACGTCGCTCAGCCACGGGAGACGCTCGCCCGCATCGAGGCTCTGGCGGCGGCGAGCGATGATTTTACTCTGGCCGGCCTGGCGTTCGGCGCCGGCCTGTTCGCCTCCGCGATCATCACCCTGGCCCTCTGGCGCGGGCGGATCGGCGCGCCGGAGGCCAGCGCCGCCGCTCAGCTCGAAGAGACCTTCCAGGCCGAGGCCTGGGGCGCCGATGCCGATGCGGAACAGCGGCGGGCGAGGCTGGCCGCCGACGCCATCATGCTGGGGGCGTGGTTCACGGCGTTACGGGCGGGTTAGGGCGCGCACCGTCGCCCCAGGGTCAACTTGTCAGGGGCGGGGCGCGCGGCTAGGCAACCGGCTTCGCCAACCGAGGTCTCCACGCATGCGCCATATCCTCGAGGAGCTCGAAGAGCGGCGCGCGCGGGCGCGAGCCGGGGGCGGCGAGCGGCGCATCGCCGCGCAGCACGCCAAGGGCAAGCTGACCGCCCGCGAGCGCCTCGACATCCTGTTGGACGAGGGCTCGTTCGAGGAGTTCGACATGTTCGTCGAGCACCGCAGCCACGATTTCGGCATGGAGACGCAGCGCTTCCCGGGCGACGGGGTGGTGACGGGCTGGGGCACCGTCAACGGTCGCGTCGTCTATGTTTTCTCCAAGGATTTCACGGTGTTCGGCGGCTCTCTCTCGAAGGCCCACGCCGAGAAGATCGTCAAGGTTCAGGAAATGGCGGCGCGCAACGGGGCCCCGATCATCGGCCTGTTCGACGCCGGTGGCGCGCGTATTCAGGAGGGCGTCGATTCCCTGGCCGGCTATGCCGACATCTTCCTGCAGAACGTGCTTTCAAGCGGGGTGATCCCGCAGATCAGCGTGATCATGGGTCCGTGCGCCGGGGGCGACGTCTATTCGCCAGCCATGACCGACTTCATCTTCATGGTGAAGGATACGGCCTATATGTATGTCACGGGCCCAGACGTCGTGAAGACGGTCATCAACGAGGACGTGAGCCACGAGGATCTGGGCGGCTATCGCGTCCACGCTCTGAAGTCCGGCGTCGCCGACGGCGCGTTCGACAACGATCTGGAAGCCCTCACTCAGGTTCGCCGCCTGATCGATTTTCTGCCGATCTCCAACCGCGCGCCGCCGCCCAGGCGGGAGAGCTTCGACGATCCGGACCGGGAAGAGCGCTCGCTCGACACCCTGGTGCCGGCCAACCCCAACCAGCCGTACAATATGAAGGAGCTGATCCTCAAGGTCTCCGACGAGGAGGATTTCTTCGAGATTTCACCGGATTACGCCAAGAACGTGATCACCGGCTTTGCGCGCATGGATGGTCGCACGATCGGCGTCGTCGCCAATCAGCCGCAGGTGCTGGCCGGAGTGCTGGACATCGATGCCTCGCGCAAGGCGGCCCGGTTCGTGCGCTTCTGCGACGCCTTCTCCATCCCGCTGGTGACCTTCGTGGACGTGCCCGGCTTCATGCCCGGCACCAAGCAGGAGCAGGGCGGCCTGATCAAGCACGGGGCCAAGCTGCTGTTCGCGTTCGCCGAGGCGACCGTGCCCAAGGTGACCCTGATCACGCGCAAGGCCTATGGCGGTGCATTCGACGTGATGAGTTCGAAGAACATCCGCGGCGACTTCAACTATGCCTGGCCGACGGCGGAAATCGCGGTCATGGGCCCCAAACAGGCGGTCGAGATCATCTTCCGCGCCGACATCGGCGACAGCGAAAAGCTGGCCGTGCGTGAAGCCGAATACAAGGCCCACTTCGCCAGCCCGTTCGTCGCCGCCTCGCGCGGCTATATCGACGATGTGATCATGCCCCGCACCACGAGGCGCCGCATTGTTCGAGCCCTAAAGAGCCTGGAGGGCAAGGCCCTTACCAACCCCTGGAAGAAGCACGACAACATCCCATTGTAGGGCGTTCCGCGCGCTAGCCGATGTGGTCGCCGCGGTGCAGGGGGTCGGGGAGGGGGGCCGTATTGGCGACGAAGGTTAGGGAGATGGAGTTTATGCAGTAGCGGTCGCGGGTGGGCGGCGGGCCATCGGGGAAGAGGTGGCCCTGATGGCTGTCGCAGCGGGCGCAGCGGGTCTCGACGCGCACCATTCCGTGGCTGCGATCGGTGATTTCCAGCACATGCGCCGGGTCGAACGGGGCGAAGAAGCTGGGCCAGCCCGTGCCGCTCTCGAACTTGGTCTTGGCGAGAAAGAGCGGCAGGCCGCACAGCCGGCAGCAGTAGGCGCCGTCCTGTTTGTTGTCCAACAGCCCGCCGCAGAAGGGGGCCTCCGTGCCGTGGCGCAGCAGCACCTCGCGCTCCTCGCGGGTCAGGCCCGCCTCCAGGCGCCGGCGTTCCTCCGCGTCGGGGGCGGTCAGGTCGAAGCCGGAAGCCGAGACGCGCGGGGCGGCGGTGGTGTCGGTCATCGAGGTCTCTCCGTCTTTGCGGCGGCGGGGCGCGGCGGTTGTAAAGGCCGACGCGCACCGCTAACCCCACCAACATAGTATCGAACGGGGCGGCCCCAAGCACGATGTTCTCGAAAATCCTGATCGCCAATCGGGGCGAGATTGCCGTCAGACTGATCAAGACCTGCCGCCGGATGGGCATCGCCACGGTCGTCGCGCACTCGGAGGCCGACGCCGATTCCCTGGCCGTGGAGATGGCCGACGAAGCCGTCCTGATCGGCCCGCCGCCGGCGGCGCAGTCCTACCTGCTGGGCGATCGGATCATCGCCGCCGCCAAGGCGACCGGAGCGCAGGCGATCCATCCGGGCTTCGGTTTCCTGTCCGAAAACGCCGGCTTCGCCCGCCTGTGCGCGGAGGCGGGCGTCGTGTTCATCGGCCCCAACCCGGGCGCCATCGACGCCATGGGAGACAAGATCCAGTCCAAGCGCTTCGCCGCGGCGGCCGATGTCACGGTGGTTCCAGGCCACGTCGGCGAGATCCGCGACACCGCCCACGCGATCGAGATCGCCGAGGAGATCGGCTATCCGGTGATGATCAAGGCCTCGGCCGGCGGCGGCGGCAAGGGCATCCGCGTGGCCTGGAACCGCCGCGACGCGGAGGAGGGCTTCCCGGCCGTTCGCGCCGAGGCCAAGGGCGCCTTTGGCGACGATCGGATCTTCATCGAGAAGTTCATCGAAAATCCGCGCCATATCGAGATCCAGGTGCTGGGCGACAGGCACGGCCACGTGGTGCACCTGTTCGAGCGCGAATGCTCGATCCAGCGGCGCAATCAGAAGGTGATCGAGGAGGCGCCCTCGCCCCTGCTCGATTCGGCGACGCGCGCGGCCATGGGCGCTCAGGCGGTGGCTCTGGCCAAGGCGGTCGACTACGATTCCGCTGGGACGGTGGAGTTCGTCGCAGGCCAGGACAAGTCGTTCTATTTTTTGGAGATGAACACCCGGCTTCAGGTCGAGCACCCGGTCACCGAGTTGATCACCGGCGTCGATCTGGTCGAGCAGATGATCCGCGTCGCCGCGGGCGAGCCGCTGGGATTCAGCCAGGAGGACCTGGCCATCGACGGCTGGGCGATCGAGAGCCGGATCTATGCCGAAGACCCCTACCGCAAGTTCCTGCCCTCGATCGGCCGGCTGGTGCGCTATCGGCCGCCCGCCGAGGGCGAACGCGAAGGCTTTCGCGTGCGCAACGACACCGGCGTGCGCGAGGGCGACGAGATCTCGATGTACTACGACCCGATGATCGCCAAGCTGTGCGCCTGGGCCCCCGAACGGGCGGGCGCGGTGGCCGGCATGACCCGGGCGCTGGAGGACTTCCATATCGAGGGTTTGGGGCACAACACGCCGTTCCTGTCGGCGGTGATGGAACAGGCTCGCTTCCAGTCGGGCGCGCTTTCCACCAACTATATCGCCGACGAGTTTCCGGGCGGCTTTACCGGGCTGGCCCCGACGCCCTGGCAGGAGGACGTGATCGCCGCCACGGCCGCCGCCATGCACCGCGTGGTCGCGCGGCGGGCGCGCAGCCTGGGCAATGGGCTGACCCAGTGCCCGCGGGCCGACTGGGTGATCGTGACCCAGGGCCGGCGGCGCGCCGTGCATGTGGCCGAGGCGGACGGTGGCCTCGGGATCACCTTCACTGAAGAGGCGCGCACTGTGCGTCTCGAAGCGATCGATTGGCGGCCGGGCGCGCCGCTCTTAAAAGGCCGGCTGGATGGCGTGGCCTACACCGCCACCGTGGCCCCGGCGCCGGAAGGCTTTCTGGTCCGCCATCGCGCCTCACGCGCCAAGGTGCTGGTGCTGAGCCCGGCCTCCGCCGATCTGCACGAGCGTCTGCCGGCCAAGACGCCGCCCGACACCTCGAGGCTGGTGGTCTCGCCGATGCCGGGCCTCGTCATCTCCTCCGATGTGACCGCGGGCGAGGAGGTCAAGGAAGGCCAGGTGCTGTTCGTGATCGAAGCCATGAAGATGCAAAACATCATCCGTGCCGAGCGCGACGGCCTGATCAAGGCCGCGGCGTTCAAGGCCGGCGACAGCGTCGCCGCCGACGACATCCTGGCCGAGTTCGCCTGAAGGCGGAACGCTTTGTCGGCGGCGGTCGCCGTGTTACCGTCCGCACGAATCCAGACGTCGCCGGGGCGATCGCATGAACCTTTCCCATCTCCTGTTCGCCTTTGATGGGCGCATCCGGCGCACCCATTTCTGGCTTGGCTCGATCGGGGTGTCCGATCGCCTACTCGGTGGTCAGCTCGATCATCAGCAGCTTCGCCGGCATCAACGTCTATCTGATGCATCTCGGCACCGTCCAGGCCATGACCGGCGCGCCCAGTCTGCTCTTCGCGGGCATTCTGCTGGTGGCGCTGTTTGCCGTGACGTTGTGGGTGGGTCTCGCTCTGCAGGTGAAGCGGTGGCATGACCGAGACAAGAGCTGGTTCTGGATTCTGATCGGCTTCATCCCTGTCGTCGGCTTCTTCTGGATCCTGATCGAATGCGGTTTCATGGACGGAACGCCCGGCCCCAATCGGTTCGGCCCCTCGCCCAAGGGCGCCCAGGCCATGACATTGCCGGCCGTCTGACGCCGGCCGCGGGGCGCGGCGCGTGAACGGCGTACTCATCGACTGGCGGGAGCTCTTCGCCGCCCCGGCCGGACGCACGCCCCGGCCGCCGTTCTGGATCGCGGCGGCGGCCTTGTTCATTCTGGCGGCGATCTACGAGACGGTGGCCAGCCCAGCGCTGAAGCTGCTGACGTTCTGGTTCGTCTACCCGCTGCTGTTGGCCTCAGGCGCATGCGTGGTGTCCAAGCGGCTGCACGATCGGGGACGTTCGGGCTGGTGGGCGGCTCTGGTCCTGTTCGCCGTGGTCCTGATGTGGCCCACCCCCTATGGCGCACGGGCGGTGATCGCTCTGCCGGTCATCATCTGGTCGATCGTCGAGCTCGGCCTGCTGCCCGGCGAACAGGGCGCCAACCGCTTCGGCCCCGGTCCCTCGACCCCCGCCGCGATCTAGAACCCGCCGCTCCCGCTTTCCCGTGCCGGCGCATTGGACTATGCCGCTGCACGAAATCAGGAGCGTTGCATGAAGATCGAGTTCGTCGCCGAGGACGGTCAAGCGGGTGCGAAGGCGGCGCTGGCGCTGCTGATGTTCGACAAGGCGCCGCTAGGCGGCGCGGCGGCGACCCTCGACCAGTCCACGGGTGGCGCCCTCGCCCGGGCGATCGCCGGCGGCCGGTTCACCGGATCGCCGGGCCAGACTCTGGATCTGATCGCGCCGGCCGGCCTCGACGCAGCGCGGGTGCTTCTGGTGGGGGCTGGGCCGGAGGAAAAGCTCGATGCGCGCAGCCTCGAGACGGCCGCCGCCAACGCCCTTAACGCCCTCAAGACCAGCGGCGTCGAGACCCTGGTGCTGCGACTTCCGGGCGTGTCCGCCCGGCTCGTCGCCCACGCCGCTCTTGGCGTACGCCTGGCCTCCTACCGTTTCGACAAATACCGCACCAAGGAGCCGCCGGAGAAGAAGCCCTCCATCGTGACCGTGCTGATCGTCACAGACGATCCGGCCGCCGCCCAGGCCGCCTACGCACCCCTGGCCGGGCTGGGCGACGCCGTGACCCTGGCGCGCGATCTCGTCTCCGAGCCGGCCAACATCCTTTATCCCGAGGAATTCGCCCGGCGGGTGAAGGGCCTGACCAGCCTCGGCCTCGAGGTCGAGATCCTGGGCGAAAAGGAGATGGCCGCCCTCGGCATGGGGGCGCTTCTGGGCGTCGGTCAGGGCAGCGCGCGCGAGACCCAGCTGGCCATCCTGCAATGGAAGGGCGCCGCCGATCCC
>JBBRQK010000016.1:0-71775 GCA_038226475.1 Caulobacterales bacterium
CCGCCTCGACCTTCGTCGCCGCCAGCGACGGCCACGGCGGGACCCTGATCCACGATCCGACCCGAAGTGGACCACTGCCGATCGGCGGCGGGCCAGGGCGGGTCTTCGCCCAGGCCATGGCGGGGCTGGGGGCCGGCGGGGGGCCGGCTTTCATTCCCCCGTGGGAGGCGCTGAGCCACGCGCCGCGGGCTCTGGCGAGCGCCCGTCCAGAAAGTCGATCATCGCTCTGTTGAACCCGGCGGGATCCTGCAGCATGGCGAAGTGGCTGACACCCGGCAGCAGCCTCAGGGTCGCGCCGGGGATGGTGCGCGCCAGATAGAGGGTCTGCGCGCGCGTGATGGCCTCGTCGTGGTCGCCGTCGGCGATCGCCACCGGCGTGCTGATCGTCGCCAGGTCGGCGGCCGAATAGTGGGGCTCGGTGTCCCACACGCGGCCGATGGCCGCCGCGAAGGCCGGGAAGGCGGCGGGTGTGGGATAGAGCCTGGCGTATTCAACGCCCGTCTGGCCGATGAAACGGGCGAAGGTCGGCACGCTCTCGACATTCGGCACGACGCCGGAGGGGTCCATATTGGCGGCGAAGGCGAACACCCGCGTCACCCGTTCCGGATCCTTCAACGCCAGAACCAAGCCGATGATCGCCCCGTCGCTCCAGCCGACAACGGCGGCGCGCGGGATGTGCAGCGCATCTATCACCGCCGTCACGTCGGACGCCATCAGTTGATAGGTGAAGGGCCGCGCGTCCCGGCTGCTGCGGCCGTGCCCACGGCTGTCGATCACGATTGCCCGGTGGCCGGAGGCGGCCAGGGCCGGAACCCGCCCTCCCCAATAGTCGCTGTTGGCGAGGCCGCCGTGCAGCAGGATCACCGGCGCGCCGACCCCGAAGGTTTCGTACCACAGGCGCGCGCCATCGTGGTCGACCCACCCTTGGGTGCGCGGCGTCGGTAAGGGCACGGCGGCGGGCAGTGTCTCCCAGCGTTCCGCCGCTCCAGAGAGCGCCGGCGCCAAGGCCAGGGCCATGGAGAGCGCCGCCCAGAAAACCCGCTTCGAGCGTGCCATGGTTCGCTTCCGTCTTGTGTTTCGTTTCGCCGGATATACAAGGGGTTGTAGGGAACGAAAGCCGATTCTGGCGAGGTCGCTGATTCGGTCATGATTCGTTTCGCCCCCGTTCAGGGCGATCGGTCCGAGCCGTTAACTTCGCCGGAAAGTCGCTTGCCGGGCGGGTCTCGCGACCCCACTTTGCGCGCACATGGCCAGCCACGCGTCGCGAGTCGTCGCCGTCCTTGGACCGACCAACACGGGCAAGACCCACCTGGCGGTCGAGCGCATGCTGGGCCATGCCTCGGGCATGATCGGCCTGCCGCTGCGGCTGCTGGCGCGGGAGGTCTACGACCGCATCGTCAAGGCGCGCGGGCCAAGGGCGGTGGCGCTGATCACCGGCGAGGAGAAGATCGTCCCGCCCCGGCCGCACTATTTCGTCTGCACGGTCGAGGCCATGCCTCTGACCGCGGAGGTCGAGTTCCTGGCCGTCGACGAGATCCAGCTGGCCGCCGACCCGGAACGCGGCCACGTATTCACTCAGCGCCTGCTGCACGCGCGGGGCCGCCAGGAGACCATGTTCCTGGGCGCCGCCACCATGGCCCCCCTGATCCGCCGACTGCTGCCCGGCGTGGAGATCGTCACCCGCGAGCGTTTCTCGGCCCTCTCCTGGTCCGGCCAGAAGAAACTCAGCCGCTTGCCCCGGCGCAGCGCCTTGGTCGCCTTTTCGGCCGCCGAGGTCTACGCCATCGCCGAGCTGATCCGCCGCCAGCGCGGCGGCGCCGCGGTTGTCATGGGCTCGCTGTCGCCGCGCACGCGCAACGCCCAGGTGGCCCTCTATCAGTCCGGCGAGGTCGATTTTCTGGTCGCCACCGACGCCATCGGAATGGGCCTGAACATGGATGTCGATCACGTCGCCTTCGCCGGCCTGACCAAGTTCGACGGCAAGGCCCTGCGCGCGCTGCGCGCCCAGGAGATCGGCCAGATCGCCGGCCGGGCCGGCCGCTTCCGCTCGGACGGCACGTTCGGCATCACCGCCGGCTGCGAGCCCATGGACGACGAGACGATCGAAGCGGTCGAGAGCCACCGCTTCGAAGCGGCCCCGGCGGCGCGCTGGCGCAATGCCGCGCTCGACTTCGCCTCCCTCGCCACTCTGCTGCGATCGCTCGCGGCGCCCGCGCCGAGGGATGGGCTGCAGGCCTCGGAGCAGGCGCTCGACGAGACGGTGCTGCGCCTGCTCGCCGCCGACGAGGCCATCGTACGTCGCTGCGCCGATCGCTCGGCGATGCTGCGCCTGTGGGACACCTGCCAGACGCCGGATTTTCGCAAGACCACCCTGGAGGATCACGTCCGCCTAGTGCGCGATCTGTTCGCCCGGCTGACGACCGGGACCGGGCGGGTGGGAGACGACTGGATGGCCGAACGCCTGGGCCATCTGGACCGGCTCGACGGCGAGATCGACGCCCTATCTACCCGTTTGGCCGGGGTGCGCACCCTTGCCTATGTGGCCAACCGGCCCGACTGGCTGGCCGACGCGGCCCATTGGCGGGAGCGCAGCCGGGCCCTGGAGGAACGCCTCTCCGACACCCTGCACGACAAGCTGACCGCCCGATTCATCGACCGGCGCACCAGCGCTCTTCTGCGTGGCCTGGGCGGGGCCGAGGACCCCCTGGCCGGGGTCGGCTCGGACGGGGCCGTCACCGTCGAGGGCCATTTCGTCGGCCGCCTCCGCGGCCTGGCGTTCGAGGGCGCGCGCGGCTCCGGGGCGCTGGAACAGAAGGCGCTGCGGGCCGCCGCTCTGCGCGCGGTTGGGCCGGAGGTGAACCGCCGCCTGGGCCGGCTGGCGGCCGAGCCGGACACCGCCTTCGGACTCGAGCCCTCCGGCCTGGTGCTCTGGGGCGGCGACGCCGCGGGCATGCTCACCAACGACAAGCCCTTCACCCCCGTGGTCCGCCTGCTGGGAGAGCTGGGCGCGGCCCCCGCCCGGGAGCGCGCCGCCCGCCGGCTGGAGGCTTTCGTCGCCGCCGAGGCCGGCCGGCGCCTCGGCGCCCTGCGCCGCCTGAGCATAGCTGTCGAGACCGGGGCCCTGCGCGGCTTGGCCCGCGGTGTCGCCTGGCGGCTGATCGAGGCCGCCGGTGTGATCGACCGGCGTCCGGTGGAGGCGGATCTCGCCTGCCTGAGCCAGGCGGAGCGGCGGACCCTGCGCGTCCTCGGCGTGCGCATCGGCGCCTTTTGTCTCTTCCTGCCCGATCAGCTCAATGACGCCTCCGCGCCGTTCGCCGCCGCCTTCGCCAGCCAGGCCGCGGCCCCGGCGCGCGCCCTGGCCCTGCGCGGACGCCTCGATATCGGCGGCGTCGTCCTCGACGTGGCGAGGCTGGAGAGACTGGCCGGGATTCTGCGCCGGGCCCCGATCCGGGACGGCGGGCTGGTGTTCGACGACGCCGCGCGCTCGGCGCTCGGCTGGAGCGACGACGAGGCGAAGGCCGTTCTGCGCGGCCTTGGCTTCTCTTCCCGCCGTGGCCCCGAGCCGGGCCGGGAGACGCTCTGGCGCCGCCCACGCAAGCCGCCAGCCGTCCGCGTCCCGGACCGCGCCGTCCCGCCGGCCGGCTCGCCGTTCTCCGCTTTAGCCGCCCTCGCGCCGACTCCGACGCGCAGGCCCCGCCGTCGCCGGCGTGGCTGAGCAGACTTGCCGACTGGACGTGTGGCTCTGGCGGGCGCGCCTGTTCAAGACGCGCGGCCTCGCCCAGGCTGTCGTGTCCGAAGGCCGCGTGCGCCTTACCCGGGCTGGCGCGACCGTGCGCATCGACAAGCCGTCACGCACCGTGCGTCCCGGCGACGGCTTGGTGTACGCCCTCTCCGGCCGTCTGACCGCGATTCGCGTCGAGGCTGTGGGCGAACGGCGGGGCCCGCCGGCCGAGGCCCGCGCCCTCTACGCGCCGCTGGAACCGCCCGCGCCATTGACAACCGACGCCGCGGACTGAAAAAGACGCCTCCGCGCGCTGCGAGGCGCGGACCCAGCCTCACCAGAGTTCTTGATGACCTACATCGTCACCGACGCCTGCGTAAAATGTAAGTACATGGACTGTGTCGAGGTGTGCCCGGTCGATTGCTTCTACGAGGGCGAGAACTTCCTCGCCATCAGCCCTGACGAGTGCATCGACTGCGGCGTGTGCGAGCCCGAATGCCCGGTCGACGCCATCAAGCCCGACACCGAGGACGATCCGGACGGCAAATGGCTGAAGGTAAACACCGACTTCGCCAGGATCTGGCCCAACATCACGGTAAAGGGCACCCCGCCGTCCGACGCCGAGGCGTTCGAGCGCGAGACCGGCAAGTTCGAGAAATACTTCAGCGACAAGCCCGGCGAAGGCTCCTGAAGGCCGCAGGCGGCGGTCGCCGGTGATCGCGCGCAAGCCTTTCAAACGGCGGGCTTTTGTGATAGGCCTGCCAGCGAGGTCGCGATCGGTCGTGGATCGCCTGCTCCGGTCGCCCGACGCTAGGCGCCGCGCCGGAGCCGACGGTGGCCTCCTTGGAAAGACGGTTCCAGAGCCTTGAAGCGGCAAATTCCGCGTCTCGCGGCGGCGAACCAGCTTTCCGTCTGACCGGGGGCGGTCGTTGAGAGGAAGAGGACGTTATCCATGAACATGAACGTGAAGATCGAGCTCGATTACAAGATCGGCGATCACGTGGTCTATCCGGCGCACGGCGTCGGTAAGGTGATCGGCGTCGAGACCCAGGAGGTCGCCGGCATGTCGCTCGAGGTCTATGTGATCACGTTCGACCACGAGAAGATGACACTGCGCGTGCCGACCAAGAAGGCGCGCACCGCCGGCCTGCGCGGCCTGGCCGAAGGCAACGTTGTCTCCCAGGCTCTCACCACGCTAAAGGGCCGGGCCCGGGTCAAGCGCACCATGTGGAGCCGCCGGGCGCAGGAATACGAAGCCAAGATCAACTCCGGCGATCTGATCTCCATCGCCGAAGTGGTGCGCGATCTCCACCGCTCCGAGAGCCAGCCCGAACAGTCCTATTCCGAACGCCAGCTCTATGAAGCGGCGCTGGACCGCATGGCCCGCGAGGTCGCCGCCATTGAGCGCATCGACCGCGACGCCGCGATCAGCCTGCTGCACAAGTCCCTCCTGAAAGCCGCCTAACCGGGGCGAAGCGCCGCGCGCAGCCGCTCGCGATCGAGCGAGCCCTCCCAGCGGGCCACCACCAGGGTGGCGACCCCGTTGCCGATCACATTGGTCAAGGCCCGGCCCTCGCTCAGGAACCGGTCCACGCCCAGGATTAGGGCCAGGGCCGCTACCGGGATGGTGCCGACCGCGCTCAGGGTCAGGGCCAGGGTGATGAAGCCCGCCCCAGTGACGCCGGTCGCCCCTTTCGAGGTAAGCATGGCCACCGCCAGCAGCGTCGCCTCCTGCCCGATCGACAGATGGGTGTTGGTCGCCTGGGCCAGGAACAGCGTCGCCAGGGTCATGTAGATGTTGGTGCCGTCCAGATTGAACGAATAGCCGGCCGGAACCACCAGCCCCACAACCGCGCGCGGCGCGCCCAGGTGCTCCAGCTTCTCCATCAGGCGCGGCAGCACCGCCTCGCTCGACGAGGCCCCCAGCACGATCAGCAGTTCCTCCCGGATGTGGATCAGGAACCGCCACAGCGAGAACCCGGCCATCCAGGCGATGACGCCCAGGGCCACGGCCACGAACAGGGCGCTGGCGAGATAGACACTGGCCACCAGCGACGCCAGCTTGACCAGCGCCGCCAGCCCATACTTGCCGATGGTGAAGCCGATGGCCCCGAACGCCCCCACCGGCGCCGCGCGCACGACGATGCGCACCATGGCGAAAAACACCTCCGCGATGCGATCCAGCGACCGGGCGGCGAACAGCCCGCGGGGCCCCAGGGCGGCGATGGCGAAGCCGGCCAGGAGGGCCAGCAGCAGCACCTGCAAAATCTCCCCGTCGGCGAACGCCGAAACGAAGGTGCCGGGGATCAGGTGCAGCAGATAGTCGGGCACGCTCCCCATCTGCCGCGCCTTGTCGACGTATTCCGCCACAGCCTTGGGATCGAGGGTCGAGGGATCGACATTGAACCCCGCGCCCGGCTTCAGCACCTCGCCGACCAGGAGGCCGGCCAGCAAGGCCAGGGTCGAGACCGCCTCGAAATAGATTAGCGCCCGGGCGCCCACGCGGCCGAACCGGCCCATGTCGCTCATCCGCGCCACGCCGCCGGCCACGGTGCAGAAAATGATCGGCCCGATCAGCATCCGGATCAGGCGCACGAAGCCGTCCGCCATGGGCTTGAGCGCCACCCCGGCCTGCGGCCACAGCGCCCCGACCGCGATCCCCGCCACGATGCCGACCAGCACCTGCGCATAGAGCGATCTGAAGATTCGCACGGCCCCCTCATACACAGCGCCGGGCGCGATAAAACCCCGCCCGCCGCGCTTCCCTGCCGGAGGCCGCGGCGCTATGAGCCCCCCGTCCGTCCCGTTAGCTCAGCAGGATAGAGCACCGGTTTCCTAAACCGGGGGTCAGAGGTTCGAGTCCTCTACGGGACGCCAGATCTTCGGGATTGATGACCTTCAGTTCGAGGGGAGCACGTTCGGGGTCCCCGAACCGGTGACCTGGGCGCTGATGCTCATGGGCTTCGCCGGCCTGGGCTGCATGCTGCGCCGGCGTCACGGGAGCCTCCCCCGCCCGCTCAATGTGACGGCGTGAGCGACATCCTGAGGCCGACCACCAGCGCGGCGCTCAGTTTCGGATCGCCGCCGGGGTGGATCACATATTGCACGTCGGGTTGCAGGGCGACCCAGTCGCGAAAGGCGTAGCGGTAGGTGATCTCGAGCGTGGTTTCTGCGCCGTCGAGACCGGCCCCGGCCAGCGCGGCGAGCCTGCGCGCTCCGTCGCCGAAGTGGGCGCTGGCGATCGCGGCACCGATCTGGTCCTGCTCGCGGCCCTTGATCAGGCCGGTGTAGACCAGCCCGCCGCCGAGATAGTGATCGACCCGGTTGATCTGGCCGTTGGCGATCCCGGCGCGGACCCATCCGGCGAGGCCGCCTTCCTCGCTGCCCGGCCTGTCGATCAGCCGCGCCTCGGCCAGAGCATAGAGGCCGGCATTGGCCCCCAGCCGCACGGGCGCGCCGTGCGCGTCGAACCGACCCAGAGCGTCGAAGTCCGACGTATAGGCCCAGCCCCCCGCCTCGAACCGCCGCCTCCCGCCAACGCGACGCTCCACCTGCGCCACCAGCAGGGCCCCGGCGCGCGTCGTGAGCTGTACGTCGACGAACCGGCGACGGTGACCGGGATCGCCGGCCACGCCGTCGAACACGCCGATCTGGCCGGTCCATCCCTCGGAGTCGCGCACAAAGCCGGTGACCGCCAGCGCCGGCGTCGGGTTGATCGATGGGCCATTGAGGCCGGTGTCGGAAAAATCTATCCCGATGCCGTGCGAGCTGTTGAGGAACAGGCCCGCCGTCTCCTGCACGTCGAAGGTCGAGTTGAGGTCGATCAGCCCGACCTTCACCCCCGCGCGCCCGCCGAGAGTGTCCTTCTGAAGCCACGCCTCATACAGGCGGAACGCCTCCGGCGGCGCCTCCAGATTGGTGACCACCTGGGAATCGCCCACCAGCTCGCCGCTGAACCGGCTGCCGTTGTGGTGCTCGATGGTGACCAGGCCGGTCAGACCGTCGTGCCCGGCCACCGCGCCGTCGTAGGCTGCGGAGAGCCTGAGCTGGTCGACATAGCGGACACCGGTGGCGAGGCCTCCGGTCGTGTTGGCCAGGCTGTCGGCGGTGTAGGCCAGGGTGAAGGTGAACGGGCGGCCCGGCGCCGCGTCCGGCGCCGCGGCGGCTTCCGGCGGCCCCTGGGCCCGGGCAACGGCTGGAGTCCCCCAAGCGGTGCAAGCGGCGATGACCGAGATCACCGCGGATGCGGTGATTAGGCCGCGCCGACCACGGCTCACTCCGGCAATGAGTAGGCCCTGCCCAGGCCGGGCGGCGCGAGGGCCTCGTCGATGCGCGCGCGGATCAGGCCGTGGCATCCGCACGACGCGGCCCTCAACCCCTGCCGATCGAGGATCGTCACCTCGCCACGCCGCATCCGCAGCAAACCCCGATCGCCCAGCGCATTTGCGATGTTGGTGACGCTCACGCGTTGCACGCCCAGCATGGCGGCGGCATACTCCTTCGTCAGAGAAAATTGATCGGCTTCGACATAGTCGGCGCAGGTCAGGAGCCAGCGGCACAGACGAGCCTCCAGGCTGTGGCGCACGTGGCACGCCGCGCTTCTGGCGGTGTAGGCCCAGGCGGCGTGGACGTGCTGGGTGACGAGCGCCGAAATGGCCGCATTGCCGGCACACGCGTCCTGCATGGCCTTCACGCTGACCTGATATCCCCATCCCCCCAGCTGCACGACCAGGCGGGTGAAGGACCGGTTCGCGGCATGGGCGGCCATTAAGCCAAAGGCCGTCTCATTGCCCATGGTGCAGCATTCCAGCGAACGGCCGTCAGGCAGCACTGTCACCAGCGACAGCACCGCAGTCGTGGGAAAATAGATCTGGCGGATCTCGTCGTCCGGTTCCCACACTACGGCGCCGGCCGGGAAGTGCGACGCTGAGAGCTGCGGCGACAGGAGCGCCAGCTCCGGCCCGAGGCTCGATAGAAACCAGTTGTGGACATGACTCACGCACGCGCTCCGCAGGTTTACGCCAGTCCTGCGAGGCTTGTAGAGTCCGTGCACGGCCTAAAGCAATCGCCACAGTGGATAATTTCCAGCGGCGCTTTTTTGGCCTTCCGTAGAGACACGGGCGGAAACGATGCGCGCGATCGCGGGTTGTGGCCAAGACGGATTGTTGTTGGGGGCAGGCTGCTGGCGCGTCGGAACCGAAACGAGCGGCAACTCAAACCCGAGCCGAGAAAAGCGGGGCTCGCGTGGGCGATCGGCGGCCGGGCGCTCGAAGGCCTCGCCACCATGGCCGTGATGGGCGCACTGGCCGGGGCTCTCGGCCCGCAGGGCGCCGCGGATGCCCGCAAGCCGGCGCCCAGCCGATCGGCAGACCGGCCGTCCGATATTCCCGCCCGGGGCTGGCGTCAGATTGCGAAGCGGGTGTGGTCGGAGTTCAACGAAGACCATATCGAGATCATCGCCGCCGGGGTCACGTTCCACTTTCTGCTGGCGATCTTCCCGGGCATCGCCGCCTTCGTCGCGTTGTGGGGCCTCGTCGGAGACGTTGCCCAGGCCGAGCGACAGCTTGCCACCCTTGGCTCGATCCTGCCTCACGACGCCATCGCCTTCGTCGGCGAACAGATGCGCCGCCTTTCTCAGGCTCATCCGGCCGGGCTGTCGCTGACCGTCGCCTTTGGCCTGCTCGTATCGCTGTGGAGCGCCAACGGCGCGACCCGCGCCCTGATCATCGGCCTCAACGTCGCCGCCGAGGAGAAGGAGACCCGGGGGCCGGTGGTTCTCACCCTGGTTTCGCTGGCCTTCACCCTGGCCATCATCGCGTTGCTGGCGGTGATCACGGTCGCCTTGGGCGCAGGAGCCGTGGTCGGCGCCTTCCTGGGCCCGGCGGCGCGCCTGCTGGTGGAGATCGCCCGCTGGCCCGCCCTGCTGCTGCTGTTCGCCGGCGGTCTGTGCATCCTCTATCGCTACGGGCCCAGCCGGCCGCCCAAGCGCTGGCGCTGGATAACCTGGGGCAGCGGCGGCGCTACGATGCTTTGGCTGGCGGCCTCGGGCGGCATCTCGGTCTGGCTGGGTCACTTCGCCCACCTCGACCGCACCTACGGCCCTCTGGGCGCGGTGATCGGCCTGATGCTGTGGATCTGGCTCTCGGCGATCATCGTCCTCGGCGGCGCCGAACTCAACGCCGAGATCGAGCGCGAGGCGGCCTGAGGGGGGAGCGAGTCTCGCCTGCGATCAGGACGGCCGGCGGCTGTGCCAACCATATCGTAACAAGCTTATCACCTAGAAATGGAGTGCTCACCGCGGGCGGATGACCGCTTGCCGCGTTGAGGCGATCAAGGTTTCCATTCCAGCCGACGGCGATGATGCCGATCTCGAACACAGATGCGCCGCGGTCAGCGTCGCGTCATGGATTCAAACGCTCTCCTGCCCCACTAGAGCCCCCGAGCGGAAAGCCTCTTCGAATAGGCGGACGAAGACGCTGCGACTTTGCCGGTAAGACCGTTCTGCGCCCCTGCTGCGAGGCTTTTTCACCAAATAGAAGACGTGCGGCTGAACGGCTTGGGTTCGAACAATTGAGTTTGACCTCTCCATGATGGACTATCGGGCCCGTAAGGCGTCCGGGCCGGGACATGGAGAGCGGCGCGGGCATGGCGGATCATCAAGCGAAAACGCATAGCGCTGGTTGGCGAAGCGGGCTCTCGAGCGCTGCCGGTCTTTGGCAGTGGTGGCGCCATGCCGTCACTGATGGCGTCGACCATCAGGCGGTGATGGCAAAAATCGCCGAAGAGAGTGGTTGGTCGCCGCGTTACGCCTTCATGATCATCATGTCGGGCGGTATTGCGGTGCTCGGGCTCTTGCTCTCCTCCCCTGCCGTCGTCATCGGTGCGATGCTGGTTTCGCCGCTTATGAACCCTATCCTCGGATTCGGCTTTTCGCTGGCGATGTTCGATTTTCGCGAAGCCCGGCGATCGCTGACCGCGCTTGCGATCGGTTCGATCCTGGCGGTCGCCTTCACCGGCTTGATCGTGCTTCTGTCGCCGTTGAAAGAAGCTACAGCCGAGATCCTGTCGCGAACCCGGCCAAACCTTTTTGATCTCCTGGTCGCGCTTTTTGCAGCCTTGGCGGGCACATTCGCGATCATCAGGGGCCGAGGCGGAACCATCGTGGGGGTCGCCATCGCCACTGCATTGATGCCGCCACTCGCCGTCGTCGGCTATGGCCTGGCGACATGGAATATGCCGATCCTGGGCGGGGCGTTGGCCTTGTTCGTGACCAATTTCGTCACCATCGCCTTGTCGGCGACCATCATGGCCCGGCTATACGGCTTCGGCCATGCCCTTTCCAGCCATCAGAACTGGCTCCAGTCGACGGTTCTCGTCGTCGTTTTCGCCGTTCTCGCCGTTCCATTGGCCCTCTCGCTCAGTCGCATCGCAGGCGAAGCGGTGACGGTAAACGAGGTCCGCGGCTTTCTTGGCGACTCGTTCGGTCCCCGATCCCGGATCACGCAGTTGTCAGTGGTTCTTGATGTTCAACCGATCTCCGTGCATGCCGTCGTGATCGCCCCTCGCTCGACCACCAAAACCCACGATGATCTCCAGGCCGCTCTGACAAAGAAGCTCGGCCGTCCCGTCGCCCTTGAGGTGGACCAGGTCTTGCTGGCGGGCGCGAACAACAGCCTCGGTGCTCAGCG
Source organism: Caulobacterales bacterium (assembly GCA_038226475.1). Lineage (GTDB taxonomy): Bacteria > Pseudomonadota > Alphaproteobacteria > Caulobacterales > Caulobacteraceae > Acaudatibacter. Next base: position 11,410 of record JBBRQK010000016.1, read on the forward strand.
CGCCCAGTTGCTCGCGTCCAGAGACGCCGCAACGGCGGCTAAGACGGAGGCCGACGGTGTGCGACATGCGGTCGCCTTGGCTGCGGGCGTCTCGGCGGACAAGGTCTTTTTGGACCAAGACGACAAGCGTGTAACCGCAACAGCGGCTTCACTGCCCGACGCGAACCTTGATACTTATCGCGCCCTGGAGCAACGCGCGGCGGCCGTTGCCCCGGCGTGGCGAATCACTATCAGCCCCCCCGTGCAGTCTTTCCCACCGATCCGCTTTGCAAACGGCTCGGACAAGATCGACGACGCGGCGCGCCAGGCCATAGAGGTCTCGGCCTGGGCGGCGCAGCGATGGAATGTTCCGGCCATCGCGGTGCCTGGCTTGCCAAAGGACGGCGCCCAGCCAAAACACCCGCCGCTCTCCCAACGCCGAGCCCTGGCCATTGCGGCGATCCTGCAGGCTCAGGGCATTCATGCGCTCCCGGCTCGAGCGACGGGCCCAACAGTCCGCCTGTCGATTGCATCGGGAAGTGCTACGGCATGACTGCGGGCATGGCGTTCACTCCGCTTGATGCGGCATCGATCGGGATCCATCCTGAAGCGGCATTGCTGGCCGTCCTGGTTGGAGTGTCGGCAGATTCCCTCACCCCGATCGGGCATCAGAACATCATGCTGGTCATGGGTCAGGCGGCTACCGCGCTCCCGACTATGGCCGAATGGGCGCTTTGTTGGTCATTCTGGTCGTGGCCACTGCCGCTGGGGTGCTAACGCTCGGATATGATCACCAGTAGCTGCTGAGCCGAGCCCTATTCGGGCGGTCCACCTGCCCGGATGAGGAGCGACATCCTGCTGATCACCATTGTCGCCGCGGTCGTCGCTATCGCCGTCACCGCCCTCCTGACGTTCAGCCCATTCGTGCGCACCGATCGATGGCGTGCGACGGTCACCCCGCTCGCCTCCATTATCGGCAGCGGCTTTTTGATCTGCGGCCCGTTCCTGGCGCGGGAGTTCGGAAGTGGCGCCCTGCCCGCCATGGCCGCGCTCCTGATCCTCGCCTACGCGGTCGGAGCCGTGGTGCGGTTCAACATCATCCACGTTGAAGGCTACGCTGAAAAGGCTCGGTTCCATGACCCGATCGCCTGGCTCGCGCGCGCGACGCAGGCGGTGCTGGCCTTGGCCTACGCTATCTCTGTCGCCTACTACCTCAAGCTCCTTGCCGAGTTCACGCTGAAGCCCTTCTCGGTGCCTGACCGTTGGCACTTTCTCGCCGCCAACGGCATGATCACGGCGATCCTACTGCTCTTTGTCATTCTGGCGTTTTCGGGCGGATTGCGGCGGGTCGAACACCTCGCGCATGGAAGCGTGTCGTTGAAAATCGGCGCGATCGGCGGCTTGTTGACCGGGCTAGCCTGCTGGTGGCTGATCCACGCTGGCAGCACACCATCCTTGCCCCCGCTCCGCTTCTCGGCCGGCAGCATACCCACCTTGCTCGGGCTTTTGATCACAGTTCAGGGTTTCGAGACCTCTAGATATCTCGGCCAAAGCTACCCGCAGGGCCTCCGCATCCGCACCATGCGACATGCGCAATGGCTTTCGTCGGTCATCTACTTGGCCTTCCTGGCCCTCTTCACGCCGTTCCTGGGTCGCGCGGCGTCTGCTCAGGGCGTGGCGGGCATCCTCGACATCATGGCGCTGGTCGCCGCGCCCATGGTCGCCTTCGTGCTGGTGGCGGCGACCGCCAGCCAGCTGAGCGCCGCGGTGGCGGATTCGATCGGCTCTGGCGGGCTTATGAGCGAGCTTTCCAGACGTAAACTGAGCGTACCCGTGGCTTTCTCGATCGCCGTCGCGCTTTCGATCGGCGTGGTCTGGCTGACCGAGCCGATCCAGGTCGTCGCCCTTTCCTCGCGGGCCTTCGCCCTGTTCTATGCCTGCCAGTGCGGGCTGGCGCTTCTAGTCAGCGCCAAGTCCGGCGCCGGCACGCGTCTACAACGGCTGGGATTCATCGTCATCGGCCTCATTTGCCTTGTCGCCACCTTCATTGGCGCTCCAGCCGAGTGAGAAGCCCGTGATGCCCCAGCCGGCCCTTGAGGCTGTTTGAGGAGCCGAAATGATCACGGACAAGACCTGGGGATGGTTGGTATCCGGCGCCTGGGTACCCTTGGCGGCGAGGCTGGGAGCCGCGGTCGTCATTCTGGCCTTGGCCGTCGCCCTGTCCCACCTCGCGTCGGTCGGGTTTCGGCGCCTGCGAACCCGGTCGGGCGCCAGCGCGCCCTCGATTTACATTGTCGAAAAGCTCGCAGGCTATGGCTTGGTCCTTGCGGGGGGATTCCTGGCGCTCTCGACGCTCGGGATCAATCTCACCAGTTTGGCGGTTTTCGTTGGCGCTATCGGCGTGGGCGTCGGTCTCGGTCTTCAGGGCATCGTTCGGGAGTTTGTCTCAGGCCTCGTCCTGATTTTCGACCCGCTCGTCAACGTCGGAGACTACGTCGAGATCGAGGGGGGCCGGCGCGGCGAAATTCTCGAGGTCGGTCCTCGCGCCACCCGCTTGAGAACCAGCGACGACATCAACGTGATCATTCCAAATTCCAAGCTCATCGAAGGCCAAGTGGTGAATTGGACGTTGAAAGGCGGGACGCGCAGGCTGCATGTGCCTTTCGCAGTCGCGTACGGTGTCGACAAGGCGCTCGTGCGCGATGCCGTCATCGCCGGCGCCCGCGCCGTTCCCTTCACGTTGCCCGAAAGCGAGCGTCATCGCACCCAGGTCTGGCTGGTCGGCTTTGGCGAGTCCGCCCTGAATTTCGAGCTCGTGGTTTGGCCCGCTTTGGACGCGATCAAGCGTCCTGCTTCGGCCCAGGCGGCCTACACCTGGGCGATTGAGGAGGCGTTGCGTGGCGCAGACATTGAGATGCCCTTCCCGCAGATGGATTTGAGGGTGCGCAGCTTGTTTGGCCGCGAGAACGACGACGCTCTACGCGCCATGGGGCTGAAGCCCGCGTCAGGCGCGGTTCGGGCGCCTGCGACACCCACGACCAATGACGCCGCCGACGACCTTGTGACGGCGTCGCAGCAGGTGCCCGGAGACGTCGACCGGCCGTAAATCGCCAAGCCATGAGCACGGCGATTACTAGCCGCAAGAGGACCGCGGACGATGCGACGTAGCCGACATGGGCCAACATCTCGGTATAGATGGATGCCGTCGTCGTAGGATCGCGAGCGGTGACTAAATTTTACATCTATCCTTTCAGTACTTCACCCGCAGGGTCGCGCCGAAGAAGCGCGGCTGGCCGGGGAAGGAGTAGTAGTTGTTAAGAGCCGGTTCGGACGACGGCTGCGGCGCGCTGAAGGTCTGGATCACGCCATCGAACTTGGCTTGGCCGTAGAACTGGTTGAACAGATTGGTCGCCCAGGCCTCCAGGGTCCAGCGGCCGTCGTGGGTGGCGATCCCGACCCGGGCGTTGAAGATCGCGAACCCCTTCTGCAGCTTGACGGGGTCGTGGTCCGAGCCGGTGTTGTAGCTCGACTGATACTTGCCGTCGGCGGACGCGGTCCAGTCCAGCGGCCCGAAGAGAGCGTGTTTGTAGAACACCCCGCCGACCACGCTCCAGACTGGCGCGAACGACAGCCGACCGCCCGGCAGGCGGAACAGCGGCGTGGTCTCGTAGAGCGGCGAGCCCACCGTGCTGTTGCCGAGCGCGGCCTGGTTCCTGGCGCTGTTTGGATAGTAGGTGTTGGCGTAGGTGACGCCGGCGTTGAGGGTGAGATCCCTGATCGGCGATCCGTAGGCCTCGATCTCCACCCCTTCGGACCTCGCCTCCGGAATGGTCTGTTCGATGAACTGCGTGCCGGTGAAGGCGTTCAGCTGGAAGTTCGAATAGTCCTGGTAGAACAGCGCCGCGCTCAGCAGCAGGCGGCGGTTGAACAGCTGCGACTTGGCTCCGATCTCATAGGCGTCGACGGACTCGGCCGGGACCGTCGTGTCGGTCTGCGGCGTCAGCGAAGCGTTCGGATTGACCCCCACCGCCGTAGTGACCTCGGCCAGATTGAAGCCGCCCACGAGGTTGCCGCGCGAATACGAGCCGTAGACCATGTTCTCGTCGTTGAACTTGAACGTCAGCTTGGCCGTGCCGGTGACCGCGCCCTCGGTGAACGACTGGTGCGTGGTCAGGCCCTTGAACGCCGGGTTGATCAGGCAGTGGGTGCCGATGAAGGCCTTGATCTGCGGCACGCCCAGAGCCGCCGCCACGCCTTCGAAATGGGCGCAGGTGCCGCTGGAATCGTTGCTGTCGTACAGGCTGGTCAGGGATTTGTGCTCCGAGGTGTAGCGGATCCCGCCGGTGAAGGTCAGCTGGCTGGTGATCCGAAAGTCGTCCTGCGTGTAGATCGCTTCGCTGTCCTCGGTCTGATGATAGGTGTCGAAAGTGCCCGCGCCGGCCGGGAAGGTGCCGCCGGGCGGGTTGTAGGTTCCGGTAGCAAACGGTCCGGCGCCGGCTGTCAAGATGGCGACATAGGGCGTCAGGTCGGCGCCGAAATTGAGCACATTGACGAAGTCGAGGTTCTCGTGGCCGTAGAAGCCGCCGACCTGCCAACTCAGGCGGCCGGCTTCGCCGTTGTAGCGAAGCTCCTCGGAAAACTGCTCGAACTCCTGGTAGTTGGTCTGGGGCGAGACCAGGAAATCGGCGGTCGTGTAGTCCGAATCGGTTGAGGCGTGGTCGCGCCAGTCGCGCCAGGCGGTGATCGAGGTCAGCTTGGCCCCGCCGAACCACGGCGTGGTCCAGTTCGCCTCGCCCGAGACGCCGCCCTCGCGGATGTGCTCCAGCGAGGGGACGTTCAGATAGGCGGTGTTGTTCTTCGGGCTGACCGGAGCGGGGATGGTGCCCGGGAAGATCTCGTTCTGCAGAACGGCCGGGAAGCCGTTGAGATAGTCCACCGGTGCGCAGCAGTGGTCGTCGCGCTTGGTGTAGTCGCCGATGATGTTGAAGCTGAAATCGGCGTTAGGCTGATACAGCAGCTGTTCGCGGGTGGTGAATACGTGCTCGTCGAACTGCGCCGGCTGTGGGTTTGGAGAGACCACCGGCACATAGCCGTCGCGCTGGGTGTCGGCGACATAGAGCCTCGCCGCCAGCATGTCCTTGATCAGCGGCCCGGTGACCGAAATCGATCCTCCGTAGCCGCCGTAGTTCTGCACATTGGCTTCGGCCTCGCCGCCGAAGGTGAACGACGGCCGCTTGGTGGTGATCTGGATCACCCCGGCCACGGTGTTCTTGCCGAACAGGGTGCCCTGCGGCCCTTTGAGGACCTCGACGTCGGAAAGCTCGCCCAGGTTGTTGAACGAGACGCCGTTCCTCGGCCGATAGACGCCGTCGATGTAGATGCCCACCGCGTCCTCGAGGCCGGCGTTGTCGGCCACCGTTCCGATGCCGCGGATGCGCACGGTGGTGGTCGCCTCGTCGGCGTTGGTGGTGGCGTTGAGGCCGGGGGTCAGCAGCGTCAGGTCCTTGACGCTGCGTACGCCCGCCTGCTCCAGCTGCCGGGTGTTGAGCACGGTGACGGCCACCGGCACGTCCTGCAGCCGCTGTTCGCGTTTCTGCGCGGTGACGATCACCTCCTCGACCGCCGTCCCGCCTCCCGCCGCCGCCGCGGCGGCTTCCGCCGCCCGAGCGCCGGAGGCCAAGGGGCGCCAGAGCCACGCCCAGGGCGAGCAGGGACTGAAAAGATGCGAGGCGGCGCGCGGCCATCGGTCGGCTGGACATGGTTTCCTCCCCTGGCAGGCGACGACCTTTTCGGCCTTCCGCTGCGACATGGATGGCCACGATGCCCGCGATAGCGGGTTCTGGCAAGACGTGTTTTCCCTTGCAGGATATGGCCCCGCACGCCGCCGCCCCGGCGGAGGAGATGCACAGGCCCGGCGTCGTTAACCCTCGCCTCGCCGGCGTTTACCCCCGCCCCACCGAGGGGTGGCGAGGGGGACTCAATTGCCGGCGCACTGTCCTTCGCGCCAAAAGGTTTCGCCCTTCGGTCCTGGCGCTTTTCGCGCTACGGTCGGCGCGGGTCTGACGGCGTTCATTATGGGGGCGATGGCGATGCCGGTGTTTCGTGACGTGAAGCTCGCCGACGTCACCCTTCGCGCCGCCGTGCAGGGCGAGGGGCCGCTGGTGGTCATGGTGCACGGCTTTCCGGAGTCCTGGTACAGCTGGCGCCACCAGATCGGCCCTATCGCCGACGCCGGCTTCACCGCCTGCGCGATCGACGTGCGCGGCTATGGCGGCTCCGACAAGCCAGGGCCGGTCGAGGCCTACGCCATGGAGCGCATGGTGGCCGACGTCGCCGGCGTGATCGAGGCCCTGAGCCCCGGCGAGCCGGCCGTCCTGATCGGCCACGACTGGGGCGCGCCGATAGTCTGGAACACGGCCCTGATCCGGCCCGATCGCGTGCGCGCCGTCGCCGGCCTCTCGGTGCCCTACATGGGCCCGTCCGCCCGCTCGTTCCGCGACATCTACGAGGAGGTGTTCACCCAACACGGCAAGTTCTTCTATCAGCACTATTTCCAGCCTCCCGGCGTCGCCGAGGCCGAGCTCGAGGCGAACCCTCGCGACTCCCTGCGCCGCTTCTATTACGCGCTCAGCGGCGATGCGCCGGACCGGACCTGGCCAACCGACAAGGTGGTGGGCGACAGCCTGCTGCACCGCCTCCCCGATCCATCGCCGTTCCCCGCCTGGCTGACCTCGGCCGACCTCGACTACTACACCGCCGAGTTCGAACGCTCCGGCTTTGCCGGCCCGCTCAACCGCTACCGCAATCACGACCTCGACTTCGCCTACCTCTCACCGTTCGCCGGCCGGCGCATCGAACAGCCGGCGCTGTTCATCGGCGGCGAGCGCGACCTGGTGCTGACCATGTTCGGCCGGGTCGATTTCCTGCCGCTGATGCGGGCCCAGGTCCCCGACCTGCGCGGCGCCGACGTCCTCCCGGGATGCGGCCACTGGACCCAGCAGGAGCGCCCCGTCGAGGTCAACGGCCAACTGCTCGCCTGGCTTGCCGACCTCTGAGGCTCAGCCCTCCAGCACCGCCCGCGCGGCCTGGGCCAGTTGGCGGGTGTTGATGTTGTCGACCGGGGCGTCGGCGTTGCCGATGCCGTCGAGGTTGCGCTTGAACACTCCCTGCCCGATCGAGGCCAGGCGGAACATCGAGAAGGCCAGGTAGAAGGCGAAGTCGTCCACCCCCGCCCGGCCCGTCCGCCGGCAATAGGCCGCGACATAGTCCGCCTCCCCCGGTATGCCCGCCGCCGCCAGATCGACATCCATCAGCGTCCCCCAGCTCTCCGACTGGGAGTGATAGAGGATGCAGTTATAGGCTAGGTCGGCCAGAGGGTGGCCGAGCGTCGACAGCTCCCAGTCGAGCACGGCGATCACCCGCGGCTCGGTCAGGTGGAACATCACGTTCTCCGGCCGGTAGTCTCCGTGCGCGATCGTCACGGTGTCGTCGGCCGGAATGCGCGCCGGCAGGGCCTCGATCAGCCGCTCCATGTCGGCGATGGTCTCTGTCTGGGCGCCGCGATACTGCCGCGTCCAGCGGCCGATCTGGCGCTCGAAGTAGTTGCCGGGCTTGCCGTAGTCGGCCAGGCCCGCCGCCCGCCAGTCCACCTGGTGCAGCCGGGCCAGAGTGGCGTTGAGATCATCGTAGATCGCCCCGCGCTCATTCGGTGCTAGGCCGGGCAGTCGGGCGTCGCGGAAGATGCGGCCTTCGAGGAAGTCCATCACATAAAAGGCCTGGCCGATCACGCCGTCGTCCTCGCACAGGGCGCGCATGACCGGGACCGGAAACCCTGTCGCGCCCAGCGCCTTCATCACCCGGTACTCCCGGTCCACCTGGTGAGCGCTGGCCAGCAGGGTCCCAGGCGGTTTCTTGCGCAGCACGAAGCGGCGCTCACCGGCGGTCAGCAGGAAGGTCGGGTTGGAGGCCCCGCGGCTGAACTGGCGGACCTCGAGCGGGCCGGCCAGACCCTCGATCCTGGGACGCAGCCAGGCCTCGAGGGCGGCCACATCGAACCGGTTGTTGGCGCGAACCTCGCCGACGAGCGGCTGGTCCGGCGCCGCTTGGCTTTCCTGCATGTGACCTCCAAAGTCGCAACACGACCCGAAACACAACTACCGACACCGAGCGCACATGGCGACACCACCGATCCTGCCGGCGGACTACACATGCCTCACCTACCAGGCACACGATCATGTCGGCCGGATCACCCTCGACCGGCCGACGCGTCGCAACGCCCTGAACCGCCGCGCCTACGACGAGCTCGAGGCGGCGTTTCGCCACGCCGGTGCCGATCCGGCCGCCCGCTGCGTCCTCGTCACCGGGGCCGACCCGGCCTTCTGCTCGGGCGAGGACGTCAAGGAGATGATGACCGGCGAGGCCTCCACGGTGCCTGCGGAGCCTACCGGCCAGTGGCGGGCGACCCCGGCGGCCATGGCCGCGATCGATTGCCCCAAGCCGGTGATCGCGGCCGTGAACGGCGCGGCGGTTGGCTGGGGCATGGAGCTCGCCCTCTACGCCGACATCCGCATCGCCTCGGAGCGGGCGGTGTTCGCCGAGCTGTTCATCAAGCGCGGGCTGATCTGCGATGTCGGCGGCCTGTGGCGCCTGCCGGCGCTGGTCGGACCGGCCAAGGCGGCGGAGCTGCTCTACACTGGCGACCCCATAGATGCGGCCGAGGCGCTGCGCATTGGCCTGGTCAGCGAGGTGACGGCGCACGAGGACCTGATCCCCCGCGCCCTGGCGCTCGCCGCCCGTATCGCCGCCAATCCTCCCCTGGCCCTGATCGAGATGAAGGCCGCCCTGCGCCGGGCCGGCCACGGCGACCCGCACGTCATCGGGGCCGACGCCATCGAGGTGATCCATCGCCTGTTCGCCACCGAGGATCACCGCGAAGGCGTCAGGAGCTTCCTCGAAAAGCGGACCCCGGTGTTCTCAGGACGGTAGCGGCTCGTCGCCCTGGGGCGGCAGCGGCGGCAGCGGCGTGATCGCTTGGGGCGGCGGCGCCGGCGGTGGCGGCCCGGCTGGGATCGGCCCTGAAGGCAGGCGGCGCAGAGCGTCGATCATGAACCCGCGCCACAGCTCCGCCGGGGCCGAGCCGCCGGTGATGCGCCCCATCGGCGCCGCGTCGTCTCGGCCCATCCAGGCGACGGCGACGAGGTTTCCAGTGAAGCCGCAGAACCAGGCGTCCTTGTAGTCCGACGTGGTGCCGGTCTTGCCGGCCAGGTCGCGGCCGGCGATGGCGGCGTGGACCCCCGTGCCCGAGGCGATCACCGTGCGTAGCAGGCGGTCCATCTCTCCCAGCGGCGGATTGGCGATGGCGGGGGCGAGTTGCACCGGACCCCGGCGCCAGACGACGGCGCCGGCGGGGGTGCGGATCCGCTCGACGCCGTAGGCGCCGACCCGGTAGCCGCCGTTGGCGAAGGCGTCATAGGCCTGGGCCATCTCCAGCGGCGAGACCTGAGTGGTGCCCAGCGCCATGGCCGGGTCGGTGTTGATCGGCGAGACGATGCCGGCTCGCCTGGCCGCCGCGGCGACCGTCGCCGTGCCGACCTGATTGGCCAAGCGCGCGGCCACCGTGTTGATCGACTGGGCGAACGCGGTCTCCAGAGTGATCGGGCCAAGATAGGTCCCGCTGTAGTTCTGCGGCGACCAGGCGCCGATCGTCAGCGGCTCGTCCACCACCGCATCGTCCGGCGTGCGGCCAGCTTCCATCGCCGCCAGATAGACGAACGGCTTCCAGGCCGAACCGGCCTGACGCCGGGCCTCGGCCGCGCGGTCGAACGGCGCGCTGGCGTAGTCGATCCCGCCGACGAAGGCCCTTACCCGGCCCTGGCCGTCGAGCGCCACGAGGGCCGCCTGCGAAGCCCCTTGGCGCGCGTGGCGAGCCACGGCCGCGCGGGCCGACGCGTCGGCGGCAGTCTCGGCGGCGCTGTCGAGAGTGGTCTCCACCACCAGATCCTGGCGCGGCGCTCCAGCCAGCTGGGGCGTGTGGCGCACCAGCCAATCGATGAAATACTGCGCCGGGGCGGTCGGGGCGGCGCGGGACACCTTGGGCGTCTGGGCCAGCGCCCGAGCCCGCTCGCCCGGCGAGATCGCGCCGGTCTCGACCATGGCGTCCAAAACGAGGGCGGTCCGCTCGGCCGAGCGTTCGGGCTGCTCGGCCGGATCATAGGCGGTGGGTGATTTCATGGTCGCCGCCAGCATGGCCGACTCTCGAACCGTCAGCTTCGCCGCCGACTTGTTGAAATAGCGTCGCGACGCCGCCTCGAGGCCGTAGGCGCCGGAGCCGAAATACACCCGGCTGAGGTAGAGCCCTAGGATCTCCCGCTTGGAATAGACGCGCTCCAGCTGAGCGGCGAGCAGCAGCTCCTGACCCTTGCGCTCCAAGGTGCGGTCGTTGTTGAGAAAGAGGTTGCGCGCGAGCTGCTGGGTGATGGTCGAGCCGCCCTGGGCGGCGCGACCCTGGGTCAGGTCGGCGGCCAGCGCCCTGGCCATGCCCATCGGATCGAAGCCGGCATGCTCGTAGAAGCGCCGATCCTCGATGGCCACGAACGCGGCCGGCACATGCGCCGGCAGACGCGCCACATCCACCGGCGGCCCATAGCGCCCGCCGCGCACGCCGATCAGTCCGCCGGATCGGTCGAGAAAACTCACCTGCGGATCGCGCCGGATCGGCGGCAGGGGCGGCAGCTGTGGCGCGGTGAACGCGAGGGCGGCGATAAGGGGGAGCAAGGCGAGGTCTCCGCGGCCCCGTGTCGGCCGTCGCGCGTCGTCTTGTCGTGTTCACTGCCACGCGCAAACACAATTCGCGTTAATGCGCCGCTTCGGGCCGTCGCTCCCTGGACGCTGTTTCAGCGCCGGGCTAGCCTTGTGGCGACGCAAGACGCGGGGGCGCACGATGAAGTTGGACCCGACGGTCGTGGTCGTGCTGGGCGTGGCTCTGGCCGTGCTGGCGCTCATTCTCGCCGGTCCGGGAGCGCGCGTCGGGGCCCAGCTGCCCTTGCCGGGCTACGGTGTGATCGGCCTTGGTCCCGCGGGCCTGCTGGCCGCCGGGCTGCTGGTCGGCGGGGTGATCGGCGCGGTCCTGTTCGGCGCGGCGAGCCCGCGGTCGGGCGGGTCACTGGAAGGGCCGCCGCCACCGCCGGGGCCGGCTCTGTCGGCCAGAGGGCTGGGCGCGATCTCGGCCAGCGTCATTCTGGCGCTGATCACTCTGTGCGACTCGGCGGTGCGCGCCAACGCGCTGGAGCCTCTGTCGGCCGGGCTGGTGCTGGTGTTCGGGGCCTTGGCGCTGGTGGCCTTCGTCGCGGCGGTCGACCTGGTCCAGCGCGGCCAGGGGGTCGAGTTCGAGAGCCGCTGGGGAGGATTGGGCGGCGGCCTCGGCGGCTGGCGCCTTTCGCCCGTGGCGGTCCTCATAGCCATCGGCTTGCTGTTCGCCATCGCCGCCGCGGCGGCGGCGCGCCCCCCGACGCTCGCGAAGGATCGCGACGTCACGACGCCGCCCGCGACCGCGAAACAGCCCGCCCACTGATGGCGGTGACGCTGGATCCGATCGAGCCGGACGGACGGGGGCCTGGCTATTGGAAGGCCGAGCCCCTGCCGGTCTTCCTGCAGGGGGACGCCTATCGCGTCCTCAGCCGGGAGATGACGGCCTATGTCTCCGGCCAGATTCCCGGCCGCTCGTTCCTGATCTCGGGCCATCGTGGCGCGGGCAAGACCACCCTGGTGGAGCGCGTGGCGCGCGACGTCGGCCTGGCGAAGATCGTGACGTTCCGCCGCGGCGGCGACGCAGGGGCCGGGCCCCGCCGACCGCTGCTGGTCAAGCTCTACGGGCCGTCGCTGGTTCAGGACGAACCGCCGGCGCCGGCCGCGCCGACGCCGACGCCGACGCCTACGCCTATGCCGGCGGATGGCGCGACCGCGGCGGCGGTCGCCGCTGTGGCCGCCGTGGCCGCGGCGCGGGACGTCGCCAGCCTTGGCGCGAGTCAGAGTGCGCCGCCGGAAAGGCCGGTCGGCACGCCGCACAAGACCCTGGTTCAGATCGGCATCGCCCTCTATCGCGCCTTGGCCGAGGAAGCCGCCACCAGCCTGCGCCTGCATACCCGCGCCGCCCATGACAGGCGGGCCGGCGACCAGCTCGAGTTCGCCGCTCAGTTCAGCCTTGAACTGGATCGGCCGGCGGACGCCGCGGCGTTGCGACAGATCTGGCGGCGGGCGGGGCGATTGGAAGAGGGCGTGCTGTGGCCCTCGGGCCTCGATGTGCCCGGGCCGGGCGGCCCTCCGCCGGATCAGGGCGTGCGCGAGATCGTGGCCATCGCCACGGCCGCCCAGGCGTTCCAGGTTTGCACCGGCGCGGTCACCTACAGCCGCACCGAAAAGAATACCGCCGACGCCTCGAGCCAAGCCACGACGGGGGGCGCGCTCGATCTGACCCGCACGATCAACAAGCTGGCCTCGATCGCCGTCGGCGGGGGCGCGGGCGCTCTGGCGGCGTCGACGGGCGCCTCGAGCGGTCTGGCGCTGGGTGCGGCCTTGGGCGCCGGCCTGCTCGGGCTGGGCGCCTTCAGCTGGTCCGACACGCGCAGCCAGAAGAGCAATCAGGCGCTCGACTATACCTTCATCCGCGACAACAGCGCCCAGACCCTGGAGCAGGATCTGCCGCTGGTGATCCGGCGCGTCCGGGCCGCGGGTCTCAACCCGGTGTTCGTCGTCGACGAACTGGATAAGGTCCCGAACGCCGCCGTGACCATCGGCCAGATGATCGACCGGCTGAAGGGCCTGGTCACGGACTTCGGCTTTTTCTGTTTCGTGACCGATCGCGACACGCTGGAGCAGATCGAGGCCAAGATCCGGCGCGAGGGGTACCCGGTCGAGCACACCTATTTCAGCGAGCGGCTGTTGATCGCCTATTCTCCGCGCGACGTTATCGGGCACTTGCGCGAGGTGCTGCGCGCGCCCGACGCCAGTGACAAGATCGTGCGCGACGCCGTCGCCCTGGAGACACTGCTGCATGCGAGGCCCAACTTCGTCGAGGTGACGCGCGCCCTGGCGCGGCTGGACGACGCCGCCCTCGCCCCGCCGGCGACGGCCCGAGGCGCGCTGCGACGCCAGCTCGCGGCCGCCTTCCAGCTGGCCATCGACGCGATCCTCCAGGGTCCCGAACTGGGAGGCCGGATCAAGGCCGACCCGGGCTTCCTGCAGTTCGCCATCGATACGCTTTATTGGCCGGTGTCGTGCTGGAAGCGTGGCGAACCGGGATTCGGCTTCGATCGCCAGTCGCTGAAGACCCGACTGGAAGAGCGGCTCGCCCAGCGACCGGCGGGCGCGGCCGCCGAGCGGCTCAGCCTGGACGATCTGTTCGAAGAACACGACCTCGACACGCTGCTGCAGCAGCTGACCGCCCTCATGGATCAGTTGACCCGGTTCAATGGGCTGCGGAGCATCCTCGCCCGCGATGCATTCTGGAGTGAGACGTCGGCCGGCCTGATCCCGTCCCTGCCAGGCGGCGAGCCGGGCATGGCGGCGTTTCAGCGGACCGGCTGGTACACATGGCTCTATGACGTCACGGGGCGGCGCGTCGGCGACCCACTGGAGGGGCTGGACCCGGATCAGATCTCCAACGAGCGCCTGGCGCAGATCGACGCCGCCGTCGCAACCGCCGAAAGCTTCTTTCGCCTGCTAGACGCGTTCGACGTCACCTTCGACCAGGTCGTCGACAGTGGGCTCCTGCCGAGCGCCCTGACCAAGCTCGATTTCGACCTCGTCCTCGGCAGGCTGAAGATGGCCGCGGACCGAAACCGGTGAACGATCCGCTGCTCGAGGACCTGACGCGCCTGCAACAGCTGGCCTCGCTCATCGACGGCCAGGGCCCGCGCCTGACGGCCGCCATGACGTTCGCCGACGACGCCGCCCGGGCGTCTCGCGGCGCGACCAATGCCGCCTCGATGCTGAAAGCCATGCAGCGCTTCGAATCCTTCGAAACTCTCGTCCCCGCGGCGCCCGGACCCTCGACGATCTCCCGGTCGCCGCAGGCCATGGCCGCATTGATCGCGGGCTTGAACGAGCGCCACAAGGCCGGCGTGGCCGGGCCCGCCTTCGACACGGCTGCCGCCGTCGGCGCGGGCTGGGCGTTCTGGCGCGACCGTCTGCTGGCCTACCTGCTAAATCGAACGATGGGCGTCGGGTCCGTGCCGCGTGACCAGCTCCTGTTGGCATCGATGGGGCTGGCGCCGGCGCGCTGGTTTCGGCAGCGGTTGGACCAGATGACGGTCGCCGAGTGGAGCGAGGCCACGCTCTCGGTGTTCCGCGTCGACGACGAGGCGCGGGTCGGGCCGCCGTGGCTGCTGGCGGCCGGCCTGCGCGCCTTGGGGGCCGGCGAGGCCCTGGTGCTCGCGGTGCTCGACCAGCTCGTCGCGCGCCCGTTTCCGTTGCTGCGCTTCGAGCCCAACGATCTCAGCGCCGCCCGCGAGTTCGCGCGCGGCGCCACCGGCAGGACGGTGTCGATGAGCGGCGCCTCCCTGGCGACGTCGCCGTCGGGAGGCGTGCTGATGATCATCCGCGACGAGGGGTCGGCCACCCGCGCCTGGCGGCCCGACGCTCTGGCGCTCGACAGACCCCTTTTGGCGGTGCGGCGGAGCGACTATGTTGACTGCCGACCGGCCATCGCCTGGCTCACGGAAGCGGGCGTGATCATTGGAGTGACCGATGAACCCTAAGGATTCTGGCCCCCTCGACCTTGGCGACGCGCTGAGGGGCCTGCCGCGATTCAGTTTCACCGATCAGCGCGCGCCCTCACGCGAGGTGTCGGTCAAGAGTCTCGACATGGCCTATGGCGTGCGTTCGCCCGAAGATCTGTTCATCGAGGCGGATCTGCGCTTCCCGCAATTGGCCAAGAAGGGCTGAGGCCCCACCCCACCCGCGCGGTCTCGATCGCGGCCAGCTTGGCCTCGAACGGCGACCAGTCGTCGCGCTCGGCTATCGCCGTCCAGATCGCCTCGATCCGGTCCAACAGCAGCTCTTCGGGTTCCGGAGCCTCGAAATAGGCTGATCGGAGTCGCTCGGGCCGGTCCGCATCGCGGCCCGCGAAGAGACCGCGCAGGGCGACAAAGGCCTCGCCGCCGTAGAGCGCCGCCCGGGGGCCGGCCATGGCGCGCGCTTCGGACGCGGCGCCGCCGAACCAGTCGAAAAAGAACGGCTCCCAGCGCAGGGTTTCGCCCCCCTCGCCCAGCGCTCGGAAGGCGGCGTTGGCCAGCGTCACGTCGGCTTCCAGCCCGCCGGGCGCCAAGCCCAGGCGCCGCGTCATGGCCCCGGCCAGGGCCGCGCGATAGGTGGCGGCGAAGCCGTTCAGCGCCTCGACCAGAGGCTCGGGCGGACTGACGATGGTGAGCGCGCCGGCCAGCTGCTGCAGGTTCCAGAACACCGTCTCCGGCTGGCGGCCGAAGCTGTAGAGGCCGGAGTGGTCGAAATAGGCGGCCACGAAATTGGGATCGTTCCGCGGCAGGAAACGATAGGGGCCGTAATCGAAGCTCTCGCCGTTGATGTTCATGTTGTCGGTGTTGAGCACGCCGTGCACGAAGCCGGCGGCCATCCAGCGCGCGGCCAGATCGGCCGAGCGCGCGGTAACCGCCGCGAGCAGGGCGCTGGCCCGGTTCGGGGCCTCGGCGAGCGCCGGGTCGTAGGTCTCGACGACGTGATCGACGAGGATCGCCGTCAGGTCGGCGCGGTCCAGGGCGGCGAGGCGCTGGAAACTGCCGAACCGGATGTGGCTGTGCGAAAGGCGGGTGAGCACGGCCGAGCGCGTGGGACTGGGCTCGTCGCCGCGCTCCAGCGCCTCGCCGGTCTCGATCAGCGAAAACGACCGGGAGGTGGGCACGCCGGTCGCTTCCAGCATGGCCGTGGCCAACACCTCGCGCACACCACCCTTCAGCGTCAGGCGCCCGTCGCCGGCCCGCGACCAGGGCGTTCGTCCCGAGCCCTTCGTGCCCAGATCCAGCAACCGGTCCGAGCCGGCCTCCCTCAGCTGGGCGAACAGAAAGCCGCGGCCGTCGCCGAGGTCCGGGTTGTAGGTCCGGAACTGATGGCCGTGATAGCGCATCGCGAGGGGCCGGGGCTGATTGGCGGGCAGCGGCTCGAACCTGGCGAAGTGAGCCACCCATTCCGCGTCGCTGAGCGCGTCCAGTCCGACGCTCGCCGCGGCGCGGTCGTTGCGATATCGGATCAGGGCCTCGGGAAACGTCGCCGCGGCCACCTCGTCGGCGAACTCCGGTCCCAGCGCCATGAAGCGCGGATCGGGGCGGTAGGCGGCGGAAACGGGCATCGCCGCCCCTTGGACCGCGATCGGCGCCCCGGCAAGCCCGGTTTCGCTTCCGGCCGGCGCCGGACGCGTGATAGCGCGAGCCATGGTCCGCCGCCCCACCCTGCGCTTTCTGCGCATCGAATCGGCCGCCGGCGCGGCCCTGGCGGCGGCGGGGGCTGCGGCGCTGATTCTGGCCAACTCGCCCTGGGCGGGCCGGTATTTCGCCTTCCTCGCCGCACCGTTCACCGTTCGGCTCGGGGCCTTCGCCCATACCCTGTCGGTCGAGGCATGGGTCAAGGGCGGCCTGATGGCCCTGTTCTTCCTGGTCGTGGGGCTGGAGATCAAGTTCGAGGTCCGGCGCGGGGAGCTTTCCAGCCCGAGGCGCTTGGCCCTGCCGCTGCTGGCGGCTCTGGGCGGCATGATAGTGCCGGCGCTGGTCTATCTGGCCGCCAACCTTGGACCCGGCGGCGCGCGCGGGGGCTGGCCGATTCCCACCGCCACCGACGTCGCTTTCGCCCTGGCCGCCCTGGCGGTGGTCGCGCCCCGGGCCCCGCCGGCCTTACGGGTATTCCTGCTCACCCTGGCCATCGCCGACGATCTGGGGGCCGTGGGCCTGATCGGCATCGTCTACACCACGCGCATTCACCCGGCGCCACTCGCCGCCGCGGCGATCGCGCTGGCGGCTCTGGCTCTGCTCTCGGAGTGGCGACGCGCACCGCTTGTGTTCTACGCCGTCGGCTTCGCCCTGGTCTGGGCCTTCACCCTGGAATCGGGCCTGGACACTTCGCTCGCCGGTGTCGCCTGTGCATTCACCGTGCCGATCGGCGCTCGCCGCCCCGGAGAGGAGGGTGTTGCAAAGCGGTTCATGGACAGCCTTCAGCCCTACGTCAGCTTCGGCGTATTGCCCCTTTTCGCCTTCACGGCGGCCGGGTTCGCCCTGACCGACCTCACCGCGGCGGACGCCGTCGCGCCGCTCCCGGTAGGCATCATGCTAGCCCTGACGATCGGCAAGCCGGTGGGCGTGTTCGGTTTTTCCCTGCTGGGGGTGGCCATGCGGATCGCCCGAAGACCTAGCGGCGCCACGTGGCTCGAGATTCTGGGCGCCGCCATGCTGTGTGGCGTCGGCTTCACCATGAGCTTCTATCTGGGGGCCCTCGCCTTTCCGGCGGGCGGCCCGACAGGGGAACAGGTGAGGCTTGGCGTCATCGCGGGCTCCCTGGCCTCGGTGGCGATGGGCGCGGCGGCGCTTGCGTGGGCGCGGCGATGCCGCGGCGAAGAGAGTATTTCTTCATGAGAACAATGGGTTAGGCGGAAACGTCCGCCGGCGTACGGTCCGTTGCTAGCCACCCGATGGCCCCCGAAAGGCCACCGCCCGCCCTGGGATGGCCGCCCAAGCGAACAAAAACCAGCGGTCGACGGGAATTAGTGCAGATTGCATTAATCGCATTATGCAACCGAGCGTGGCGCCTCGTCAATCCCGACACTCGAGGGGGCTGCGCGATCGGACCTTATAACTCCCTTATGCCGGCGCCCCACCATACGCATGGCCCGCTTACGGAGCTCGCGCCTAGAAACCCAGGCTTCCGAACGTGGCGAGAGGCCCACCATGCTTGATCTTGTGTATCTGGCGGCCGGAACGGCCGTTCTGCTGCTGTTCGCCGGTTACGCAGCCCTGCTGTGGCGGATCTGACCATGACCATGATCCTGCTCTA
The DNA here is from genome assembly GCA_038226475.1 of Caulobacterales bacterium. Taxonomy (GTDB): domain Bacteria; phylum Pseudomonadota; class Alphaproteobacteria; order Caulobacterales; family Caulobacteraceae; genus Acaudatibacter. The sequence continues at coordinate 29,434 of JBBRQK010000016.1, forward strand.
CGGCGCCGGCGGCGCGGCCATCGCGATCTACATGATCGCCGCCCTACTGCGGCCCGACAAGTTCTAGCCCCACATCTTCGAAGAAAAAGGAGACCTCGCCATGGACGCGCGGGGCTGGTTCGAGATTCTGTTCACGATCGGCGTCACGGTGGCCCTCGCCTGGCCATTGGGGATGTACATGGCCAGGGTCTGGCAGGGCGAACGCACCTGGCTCGATGCGGTGCTGCGGCCGGTGGAGGGCGTCCTCTACAAGGGCTTCGGCGTCGATCGCGGCAAGGGCCAGAACTGGCTCGCCTACACGTTTTCGATGCTGGTGTTCAGCATCGCCAGCTTCATCGTGCTGTATCTGATCCTGCGCTTCCAGGATCTGCTGCCGCTGAACCCGCAGGGCTTCAAGGGGGCGAGCCCCGATCTGGCGTTCAACACCGCCATCAGCTTCATAACCAACACCAACTGGCAATCCTATGTGCCGGAACAGACGCTCTCGGCGTTCTCGCAGATGGCGGGGTTGACCTCGCACAACTTTCTCTCGGCCGCCGCCGGCATCGCCATCGCCGCCGCCGTGGCGCGAGCCTTCGCCGCCAATCGCGGAGAGGGGCTGGGCAATTTCTGGGTCGATCTGACCCGCATCAGCCTCTACATCCTGCTGCCCGTGGCGATCGTCCTGGCGCTGGTGTTCGTGGCCCTGGGCGAGCCGCAGACCCTGATCGCCCACGCCAGCGCCGTCGGCCTCGAAGGCGGCAAACAGACCATCGCCCTCTATCCGACCGCCAGCCAGGAGGCGATCAAGCAGTTCGGCACCAATGGCGGCGGCATCTTCAACGGCAACTCCGCCCACCCGTTCGAGAACCCCAGCGCGATCACCAACCTGCTGGAGGAGATCGCGATGAACGTGCTGGGCTATGGCTGTGTCGTCGCCTTCGGCATCGTCGCCCTGGCCCGCAAGGACGCGAGAGCTCTGGTCGTGGTGATGGCGAGCTTCATCGTGGCCGCCTCGGCCGTGGTCTATTGGTCGGAGACCCAGCCCACGCCGGCGATGCACGCCGTGCACGCCTCCACAGCCGTCAACATGGAAGGCAAGGAGGTCCGTTTCGGCGCACCTTCGACCGCGGTGTGGACCGCCTTCACCACCGGCGCCTCCGACGGCGGCGTCAACGCCATGCACGACAGCTACATGCCGCTGGGGGGCGGGGTGGCGATGTTCATGATCCAGCTGGGCGAAATGCTGCCCGGCGGGGTGGGCTCGGGCCTCTACGGCATGGTGGTGATGGCGATCATCGCGGTGTTCGTCGCCGGGCTGATGGTCGGTCGGACACCGGAATATCTTGGCAAGAAGATCGAGGCGCGGGAGGTAAAGTTCGCCATGCTGGCGGTGCTGATCCTGCCGCTGGCGATCCTGGGTTTCGCCGCCGCCGCGGCGGTGATCCCCACGGCGCTGAAGGCGCTGGAGAATGCCGGCCCGCACGGCCTCTCGGAGATCCTCTACGCCTACTCCTCGGCGACGGGGAACAACGGCTCGGCCTTCGCCGGCCTCTCGGCCAACGTGCCCTATTGGAACACGACGCTGGGCATCGCCATGCTGCTGGGCCGCTTCGCCTACGTCGTGCCGGTGCTGGCCATGGCCGGGTCGATCGCCGCCAAGCCCAAGCTGGCGCCGAGCGCCGGCACCCTGCCGACCCACGGCCCCTTGTTCGTTAGCCTGCTGATCGGGGTGATCCTGATCATGGGCGGGCTGCAGTTCTTTCCCGCCCAGGCGCTCGGCCCGATCGTCGAGCACTTCCAAGTCCTGCACGCCATCGCCGGCGCCTGAACTCTCCCTCGAGCACCAGAGAACAGCCATGACCGAGTCCGCGGTCCACTTCGGCGACAAGCGCCGCTCCGCCGTCACCACGACGGCGCTCTCCTCCAACGTCGTCAGCCGCGCCATAGGCGACTCCTTCGTCAAGCTCGACCCCAGGAAGCTCGCGCGCAACCCGGTGATCCTGGCCACCGAACTGGTGGCGGTGCTGGCCACGGCCACGACGGTCTACGCCTTCGCCACCGGCGCCAGCCCGTGGTGGGCGTTCCAGGTCGCCCTCTGGTTGTGGTTCACGGTGCTGTTCGCCAACTTCGCCGAGAGCATCGCCGAGGGTCGCGGCAAGGCGGCCGCGGACGCCCTGCGGGCACAGCGCGTGGACGTGACCGCCAAACGCCTCGACGAGGCCGGGGTGGTGACGCGCACGCCCGCGTTCCGGTTGAAAGCCGGCGACATCGTGCTGGTCGAGGCCGGCGACATGGTGCCTTCGGACGGGGAGATCGTCGAGGGCGTCGCCTCGGTAAACGAGGCGGCGATCACCGGCGAGAGCGCGCCGGTAATACGCGAATCCGGCGGCGACCGCTCGGCCGTGACCGGCGGCACGACCGTGGTGTCGGACTTCATCAAGGTGCGCATCACCGTGGAGGCGGGCAATACCTTTCTCGACCGCATGATCGCCATGGTCGAGGGCGCCGAGCGGCGCAAGACGCCCAACGAACTGGCCCTGACCGTGCTTCTGGCCGGACTCACCCTCATCTTCCTGATCGCCGTGGCCACCCTCCTGGGCCTGGGCCAGTATTCGGGCGTCAAACTCGATCCGCTGGTTTTGGGCGCGCTTTTCATCTGCCTGATCCCGACCACCATCGGCGGCCTGCTCTCGGCGATCGGCATCGCCGGCATGGACCGGCTGCTGAAGGTGAACGTTCTGGCCACCTCCGGCCGCGCCGTGGCGGCCGCCGGAGACGTCGACACCCTGCTGCTGGACAAGACCGGCACCATCACCCACGGCAATCGTATGGCGACCGAGGTGATCCCGGCCCCCGGCGTGCGGCCGGAGGCGGCGTTCCAGGCCGCCATGATGGCCTCTCTCGCCGACGAGACGCCCGAAGGCCGCTCGATCGTCGATCTGGCGCGCGAGGCGGGCGTCACCGTAAGCGCGCCTGCCGGATCGACGCCCGTGCCGTTCAGCGCCACGACCCGCCTCTCGGGCCTCGACGCCGGCCAGGAGAACTGGCGCAAGGGCGCGGTCGACGCCATCCTGCGCACCGTGGGGCTGACCGCCGCCGAGGCCCCGGCCGAACTGTCCGACGCCATCGACCGCATCGCCCGCTCCGGAGGCACGCCGCTGGCGATCGCGCACAACGGCGCGCTGGTAGGGGTCATCCACCTCAAGGACGTGGTCAAGGCCGGGGTGAAGGACCGCTTCGCCGATCTGCGCCGGATGGGCCTGCGCACGGTGATGATCACCGGCGACAACCCGGTCACCGCCGCCGCGATCGCCTCCGAAGCCGGCGTCGACGACTTCCTGGCCGAGGCGACGCCAGAGGACAAGCTGCGCCTGATCCGCGACGAGCAGGCCAAGGGCCGGCTGGTGGCCATGTGCGGCGACGGCTCCAACGACGCCCCGGCCCTGGCCCAAGCCGACGTCGGCGTGGCCATGCAGACAGGCACCCAGGCGGCGCGCGAGGCCGGCAACATGGTGGATCTGGATTCCGACCCGACAAAGGTCATCGAGATCGTCGAGGTCGGCAAGCAGATGCTGATCACGCGTGGATCGCTCACCACCTTCTCGATCGCCAATGACGTGGCCAAGTATTTCGCCATCATCCCCGCGATCTTCGTCGTCTCCCTGCCGGCGCTGGGCGCGCTCAACATCATGCGCCTGGGCAATCCCCAGAGCGCGATCCTCTCGGCGGTGATCTTCAACGCCCTGATCATCATCGCCCTGGTGCCCCTGGCGCTGAGAGGCGTGAAATACCGGCCGATCGGCGCTTCGAAGCTGTTGCAGCGCAATTTGCTGATCTACGGCCTGGGCGGCGTCTTCGCGCCCTTCATCGGCATCAAGGTCATCGACCTGATCGTCACCACCATCGGCCTGGCCTGAAGGAACGAGCGCCATGAGCATGCTGTCCGAAATCCGTCCCGCCATCGTCTCGACGGTGGCCTTCACCCTGCTGCTGGGGATCGTCTATCCGCTGGCGATCACCGGGGTGGCCGGGCTGGCCTTTCCCTATCAGGCCGGCGGGAGCCTGGTGCGCGACGCGGCCGGCGAGGTGGTCGGCTCCGCCCTGATCGCCCAGCCGTTCGCCAAGGACGAATACCTGCATCCCCGCCCCTCCGCCGCCGGGTCGAACGGGTATGACGCCTCGGCCTCATCGGGATCCAACTACGGCCCGCTGAACCCCGATCTGGCCAAGCGGATCAAGGGCGACGCAACCGCCGTGCGCGCCTCCACCGGCCACGACACGATCCCGGGCGACGCCATCACCACCTCCGGCTCGGGACTCGACCCGGACATCTCGCCCGCCTATGCGCTCCTGCAGGTCGACCGGATCGCCAAGGCCAGGGGCGCCTCGGCCGACGCGGTCAAGCGGATCGTCGACGCCCATTCACGGCCGCCGGCGCTGGGATTTCTGGGCCAGCCGACCGTGAACGTGCTGATGACCAACCGGGCCCTCGACACGGCCCTGCCGAAGGGCTCCCCTAAGACTTAATGAAAGCCGAAGAACCGCGCCGTCCCGATCCCGACGCCCTGCTCGCGGCGACGGCCAAGGTAGGCCGCGGCCGGCTGAAGGTGTTCCTCGGCATGGCGCCGGGCGTAGGCAAGACCTACGAGATGCTGGCCCAGGCCGCGCGGCGAAGCGAGGCTGACGGCGCCGTGCTGATCGGGGTGGTTGAGACGCATGGCCGGCGCGAGACCGAGGCCCTGCTCCAGGGGCAGGAGGTGCTGGCGCGCAGACCGGTCGAGTACAAGGGCCGCGCCCTGCTGGAGTTCGACATCGACGAGGCCCTGGCCCGTCGGCCCGCCCTGCTGCTGGTCGACGAGTACGCCCACTCCAACGCGCCCGGCTCGCGCCACCCCAAACGCTGGCAGGATGTCGAGGAACTGCTCGCCGCCGGGATCAATGTGTGGACCACCCTCAACGTCCAGCACCTCGAAAGCCTCGTCGATCTGGTGTGGAAGATCACCGGCGTGCGCCAGCGCGAGACGGTGCCCGACCTGGCCCTCTCGCGCGCCGACGACATCGAGATGGTCGACATCACGCCCGACGAGCTGCGCCAGCGGCTGAGCGAGGGCAAGGTCTACCTGCCCGAGACGGCCCAGATGGCAGCGGCCAATTTCTTCAAGCCGGAGAACCTGACCGCCCTGCGCGAGCTGGCCCTGCGGCGCATGGCCCAGACCGTGGACGACCAGCTGCTCACCGCCATGCGCCAGCGCGGGGTGGAAGGGCCCTGGGCGGCGGGCGAGCGCATCCTGGTGCTGGTGGCGCCCGACGCCGCCGCGCAAAGCCTGGTCAGGGCCGGCCGCAGGCTGTCCGACATGATGATGGACGCGCCCTGGACGGTGGCTTTCGTCGAGCGACCCAACCGCCCCTCCCCCGATGCGCACGGCGCGGCCAAGATCAACGGCGCTTTCCGGCTGGCCGAGCAGCTGGGCGGCACCACCATCGTGCTCGCCGGCGACGATCTGATCGGCACGCTGCTTGACTATGCGCGGCAGAACAACGTCACCCAGATCGTGGTCGGCACGTCGCGCCGGGCGAGATGGCGGGCGCTGATGGGCCGGGCCCTGATCCCGGCCCTGGCCGAGCAGGTCAAGGGCGCGGCGCTGCACATCATCACCCAGGAGGGCCAGCCGGAAGGCGCGCCGCCGGCCAAGCCGTCCGTCCGCCCGGTCCTCGCGTACTGGCGCGGGCACCTGGGCGCCATCGCCCTGGTAGCCCTGGCCGGCGGGCTGGCCGGGCTGATCGACCAGTTCTCGCGCGGGGCCAACCTCGCCATGATCTTCCTGGTCAGCGTGCTGGCCAGCGGCCTGGCGTTCGGCCTCTGGCCGGCGGTGACGACGGCGGCGGTGGCGGCGGTGGCCTACAACTTCTTCTTTCTCGAACCGCGCCTCTCCTTCGTCATCGGCCATCCCAGCGACGTGATCACCTTCGTGGTGTTCTTCGGCGTCGCACTGGCGACCGGCTGGCTGACCGGGCGGGTGCGCGACCAGGGCGTGGCCATGTCGCGGCGGGCTTCGGCGATCACCGCCCTGCTGGCGGCCAGCCGGCGGCTGTCGGCGTCGGCCACCCGTGAGGACACCGCCCAGGTCCTGGCCGAGCAGCTGGCGGCGGCCACCGGCGGCGAGGCGGTGGTGCTGCTGCCGGGCGGCGCGGACGTGCTCCCGGTCGCCGGCGCGCCGTCGATGGCGACGCTGGGGACGGCGGACATGGCCGCCGCCCGCTGGGGCTGGCGACATGGCGAGGCGGCGGGGGCCGGCACCGGCACCTTGCCCAGCGCCGCCTGGACCTACCGCCCGCTGCAGGGGGTCAAGGCGCGCTCGGGCGTGGCCGGCTTCGAGCTGAGGGGCGTCGAGGGCGAGGACGGCGAGCGCTTCGTCTCGGCCCTCCTGGACCAGGGGGCCGTCGCCCTGGAACGGGCCGAGTTCGCAGCCGACGCCGCCGACGCCGAGGCCCTGCGCCGCTCCGACAAGCTGCGCTCGGCCCTGCTCAACTCGGTCAGCCACGACCTGCGCACGCCGCTCTCCACCGTTCTGGGCTCGGCCACCACCCTGCTGGAATACGAGGATACGCTCGGGCGCGACGTGCGGCGTGACCTGCTCGCCAGCATCCGCGAGGAGGCCGAGCGGCTGAACCGTTATGTCGGCAACCTGCTGGACATGACCCGGCTGGAGGGCGACGGGCTGGACATCCGCCGCGACTGGGTCGATGTCCGCGACGTGTTGGGGACCGCCATGGAGCGCGTCTCGCGGCGCCTGGGCGAGCGGACGGTGACACGGGACTTTCCGCCCGACCTGCCGCTGATCAAGGCGGACTCCGCCCTGCTGGAGCAGGCTCTGGTGAACATCCTCGAGAACGCCATCGCCTACAGTCCCAGCGCCTGCACCATCGAGCTGGCCGCCTATGAGGACCGCAACAACGTGGTTCTCAGTATCGAGGACGAGGGCCGGGGCATCCCGACCGCCGAGCTGGAGCGCGTGTTCGAGCGCTTTCGGCGGATGGAGGAATCGACCGATCGCGGCAAGGGCTCTGGGCTGGGCCTGGCCATATCCAAGGGCTTCGTGGAGGCCATGGGCGGTCGCATCGCCGCCGCCAGCCCGATCCATCACGGCCGGGGCACGCGCATCTTGATCAGCCTGCGCAAGGAGCCGCCCGAGGCCTTGCCGGCGCCTCCCCATGCATGACAAGCCGCGCATCCTGGTGGTCGACGACGAGCCTCAGATGCACCGGTTTCTAGGGCCCGCCCTGGGGGCCGCCGGCTATGAGCCGGTACGGGCCGACACCGGGCGCCAGGCGCTGTCCGAGATCGCGCGGCGACCGCCGGACGCGGTGGTGCTGGACCTGGGCCTGCCCGACATCGACGGCCAGGAGGTGCTGGCCAAGGCGCGCGCCTTCTACGCCGGGCCGATCATCATCCTTTCGGCGCGCGACCGCGAAATCGAGAAGATCGAGGCGCTTGACGCCGGCGCCGACGACTATGTCGAAAAGCCGTTCCGGGTGGGCGAGCTGCTGGCCAGATTGCGCGTGACCATTCGCCGCCAGTCGCGCCAGGCCGACGCGCCGCCGCCGGTGGTGCACGCGGGGGACCTGACCATCGATATCCCGCGCCGCCTGGTCACCCGAGCCGGCGAGCCGGTGCGCCTGTCGCCGCGGGAATACGACCTGCTGGTGAAGCTCGCCCTGGCCGACGGCAAGGTGCTGACGCACAAGGACCTGCTGGTCTCGCTCTGGGGCCCCGCGCACGCCGACGACATGCAGTATCTGCGCGTCTTCATCGGCCAGCTGCGCCAGAAGATCGAAGTCGACCCCTCCACGCCCAAGCTTATCCTCACTCAGCCTGGCATAGGCTACCGGTTCATGGGGGATTGAGGGCGACCTACAGCGCCGCTCTCAGCGCCTCCGCGGCCTGTTTGGAGGCCAGCACCACGGCGGGTGAGACATCGCCCATGATGAAGAAGTCGTGCACAAGGGCGGAGTAGTGCAGATGATCGGCGGGGACGCCGGCGTCCATCAGGGCGTGGCAGTAGTCGCGGCCCTCGTGCTCCAGCGGGTCGTAGCCGGCGGTGACGACCAGGGCCGGAGGCAGGTCGGAAAGATCCTCGGCGCGGGCGGGGCAGGCGCGCACGCCTTCGGGATGGTCGTCAGCGCGCAGGGATTTTTCGAACCATTCCATGGCCGCCTTGGTCAGCACCGGGCCGTCGCGCTCCTTGCGCGATTCGGTCTCTTCGTGGGGCCACAGAGCCGGGTAGAGCAGCATCTGGAACTTGAGCTTGCAGGCGGCGTCCTCGCGCAGGTCGATGGCGACCGCGGCGGCGAGGTTGCCGCCGGCCGAATCGCCGCCGACGCCGACCCGGGCCGGATCGACCCCTACCTCCTGGCAGTTGGTGAACAGCCAGCGGGTGGCTGCCAGGGCGTCGTCATGGCTGGCCGGGAACGGATGTTCCGGCGCGAGGCGATAGTCGACCGCCAGCACCCGCGCGCCGGAGCCCAACGCCAGTCGCCGACAGTGGGCGTCGTGCGTCTCGAGGTCGCCGATGACGAAGCCGCCGCCGTGGAAATACACCAGACACGGACCGGGCGGCAGGAACTCCGGCGGGGTGTAGAGGCGCGCGCGCATCGGCCCCGAGGCGCCGTCGATCTGCAGATCGCGCGTCTCGACCTCGCGCGGCGACGTGCGCACGTTCTGGGCCATGCGCTGGGCGCGATAACCGGCCCGCACGATCTCGACGGGCAATTCGTGTAGACCCGGCGCGTCGGGCCCGGCCGCCTTGGCCTCGTCTTCCAGCATGGCGTGGAAATGCGGATCGAGCATGGACTAACCCCCTTCAAACAAGGGCGAGTTTATCCCTGCGCGGGCGAATGTGAAGCGGCTTTACGCCCTCGCCGTCACGGCGCCGCTTCGGGCCGTGACGGCGAGGGCACGGCCTTACTCGGCCGCCTGCTTGGGCGTGTAGCCGAGCACGGCCTTGACCTCGAGGTATTCGATGAAGCCGAAATCGCCCCACTCTCGGCCGTTGCCGCTCATCTTGTAGCCGCCGAAGGGGGCCATCATGTCGCCGCCGCCGCCGTTGATCGACACCTGGCCGGCGCGCAGGCGCGAGGCCAGCTCGCGCACCTTGGTCATGTCGGTCCCGGAGATGTAGGCGGCGAGGCCGTATTCGGTGTCGTTACCGACATCGATGGCCTCGTCGACCGTGTCGTAGCCCATGATCGAGACCACGGGCCCGAAGATCTCCTCCTTGGCCACGCTCATCTCGTTGGTGACGTTGGCGAACACGGTCGGCTTCACATAATAGCCCTTGTCGAGGCCTTCGGGCCGGCCGGCGCCGCCGGTGACCAGAGTGGCGCCCTCGTCGATCCCGGCCTGGATCAGGCGCTGGATCTTGTCCCACTGGGTCTTGTTGACCACCGGGCCAATCTGGGCGTTGCCGTTGGGATCGCCGACCGTGGTGCTCTCGGCCGCCTCCCTGGCGATGACGATGACCTCGTCCATCCTGCCGGCCGGCACCAGCATGCGGGTGGGCGCATTGCACGACTGGCCAGAGTTCTGCATCACATGCTTGACCCCGCCGCCGACGGCGCTGACCATGTCGGCGTCTTCGAGGATGATGTTGGGGCTCTTCCCGCCCAGTTCCTGCGCGACGCGCTTGACCGTCGGGGCGGCGGCCTTGGCCACTTCGATCCCGGCCCGGGTCGAGCCGGTGAACGAGACCATGTCGATGCCCGGATGGCTGGAGATGGCGGCGCCCACCTCGGCCCCGGTCCCGTTCACGAGGTTGAACACCCCGGCCGGCACGCCGGCGGCGTGCATGATCTCGGCCCAGATGATGGCGGAGAAGGGGGCCTCCTCGGACGGCTTCAGCACCATGGTGCAGCCTGTCGCCAGCGCCGGCACGACTTTGCAGGCGATCTGGTTGATCGGCCAATTCCAGGGAGTGATCATGCCGCAGACGCCGATCGGTTCCTTAACGATGTGGGTGGCGCCGCGATCCTCCTCGAACTGAAACGACTTCAGGACGGCGATGCCGGTGGCGATGTGGGCGATGCCGATCGGCGCCTGGGCGCGCTGGGCGAGGCTGGCGGGGGCCCCCATCTCTTCGGTGATGGCGTGGGCGATATCGCCGAAACGCTTCTGATATTCGGCCTGGATGCGCTCGAGAAGATCGATGCGCTCTTCGCGGCTGGTCTGGGAATAGGTCTTGAACGCCTTCTGAGCGGCCTTGACCGCCTTGTCGACATCGGCGGCGGACCCTGCGGAGATGTGGCCGGCAACCTCCTCGTTGGCCGGATTGATCACGTCCAGGCTCTTGGGCGTCACCGGATCGACCCATTGGCCGTCGATGTAGAACTTCATGTACTCGCGCATATCCGTGGGGCTCCCTGGGCCGTCTTCTCGGGTCGCATATTAGTGATCAGGGTTCATACGGGAAGGGGTCTCGCGCGCAAATCGGCCGCCGCCCATCGCCTTGGCTTGCGGGCCGGCGCGCCGCTCGCTAAAGCCCGGCCAGTCAAGGAGACCGCCACCATGATGGCCATCGGCGCTATCGTCCTGTTTCTGGTCGCCTTTGGCGTACTGAACTTCATCGACTTCGGCCGGCTGGATTAGGATCAGCCGGAGCGCGGGGCGGCCGTGAGCGCTGAAGGCTGGGCGCTCGTCACCGGCGCGGGGCGCAGGATCGGCCGCGCCTTGGCCCTGGCCGCGGCCGAGGCCGGCCATGACATCGTCGTCCACCACCTGGATTCGGCCGCCGAGGCCGAGGAGACCGTGGCGGCGGTGCGCGCGCTCGGGCGCCAGGCGCGGGCGGCCAAGGCGGACCTCGCAGACCCGCTCGCCTGTCGCACACTGGTCGGCGCCGCGCCCGCGCCGCTCCGCCTGCTGGTGAACTGCGCCTCGCTGTTCGAGGACGATCGGATCGAGACTTTGACCGCGGCCGGATTCAACGCGGTCATCGCCGCCAATCTCCGCGCGCCGCTGCTGCTCGCCCAGGCCTTCGCCGCAGGCCTGCCGGCGGGTCCGACCGGCCTGATCGTCAATGTCACGGACCAGAGGGTGTGGCGTCTCAATCCGCTGTTCTTCAGCTATACGATCAGCAAGGCCGCCCTCTGGGCGGCGACCCAGACCCTCGCCCAGGCCCTTGCGCCGCGCATCCGCGTCAACGCCATCGGTCCGGGCCCGACGCTGGCGTCGATCCACCAGTCGCGGGAGGCGTTCGCCGCCGAGGCCGCCGCCGTTCCGCTCGGCCACGGGGCCGATCCGACCGAGATCGGCGCGGCCCTGCGCTATCTGATCGCGGCGCCGTCGGTCACCGGCCAGATGATCGCCGTCGACGGCGGCCAGCACCTCGCCTGGCGCACACCGGACGTCGGCGCTTGAGCCCCGCTCCGGGCGATCCGCGCGTGGTCACCAAGGTGTTCGTGCGCGATCTGGTCGTGGAAGCGGAGATCGGCGTCTATTCTCACGAGCTGGAGCGGCGCCAGGCTCTCACTATCGAGGTGGAGCTGGACGTGGACGCGCATGGTTGGCGGGCGCTGTCCGACACAGTGAACTATGAGGCGATCGTCGGGCATGCGACGGCCATCGCCGCCGGCGGCCATATCGGCCTCGTGGAATCCTTCGCCCGCCGCCTCGCCGATGCCTGCCTCGCCGAGCCGCGCGTCAGTCGCGCCCGGGTGCGGGTGGAAAAGCCCGGCGCCCTCCTGCCCGGGACGGGCGTCGCCGGGGTGGAGATCATCGCCGAACGAGGCTAGGCTCCCGACCACGAACGGGACTCCGCCACCATGACCGACGCCTCCGAACCGCCCGCCGCCGCGGCTGCACCGATCCTGCCGCCACCGTCCAGTCCGCCGCCAGGGGGCAACTTCACCCCGGGCGCATCGCCGTTCTCGGACGAGCGGCAGATGCCGCTGATCGTCTACATCCTGCATCTCGCCGGGTTCGCGACGGGCGGCGTGACCAATGTCGTCGGTGTCGTGCTGGCCTATATCGGGCGCGACAGCGCCCCGGGCTGGCTCCGGACCCACTACACCTATCAGATCCGCACCTTCTGGATCGGACTGCTCTATTTCGCCATCGCCATCCCGCTGTGTTTCGTCCTCATTGGCGTTCCCCTGGCCGCGGCGGCGACGATCTGGTTCATCGTGCGCTGCGCCGTCGGCCTCAGCCGCCTCCTGCGCGGCGAGCCGATCGCCAACCCCGAGACGTGGATGATCTGAACCGCCTCAGGCCGCCACGGGCTGGCGGCGAACCATGCGGGCGTAGTCGTCCATCAGCGACAGGGAGATGTTTCCAGGCGTGAAGCGGTAGTCACCGACGCGGGAGACCGGCGTCACCTCCGCCGCGGTGCCCACAATGAAGCATTCGGAGAATCCGGCCAGCTCCTCGGGCAGTATGTGACGCTGCACCACCTCGAAGCCCTTCTCCCGCGCCAGAGCCATGACCGCGCGTCGGGTGATGCCATCCAGGAAACAGTCCGCCTCGGGCGTATGCAGAACGCCATCCCTGACGAAGAACACATTGGCCCCGGTGGCTTCGGCGACGTAGCCGCGCCAGTCGAGCATCATGGCGTCGGCGAAGCCATCGCGCTCGGCGGCGTGCTTGGAGATGGTGCAGATCATATAGAGACCCGCCGCCTTCGAGGCGGTAGGGGCGGTCTCCGGCGACGGGCGCCGGTATTTGGCCCAGGTGAGTTCGACGCCCTTGGCCTTCTGCTCCGGCCGAAAGTAGCTGGGCCATTCCCAGACCGCGATGGCCACGTGGATCCTCGAATCCTGGGCCGAGACGCCGATGGTCTCCGACCCGCGCCAGGCGATGGGGCGCACGTAGCAGTCGACAAGGCCGTTCTTGGCGCAGGTGGCGAGGCAGGCGGCGTCGATCTGGGCCACCGTGAACGGGATCTCGAAATCGAGGATGCGGGCCGAGTTGAACAGCCGCTCGGTGTGTTCGGTGAGGTGGAAGATCTCGCCACCATACATGCGCTCGCCCTCGAACACGGCCGAGGCGTAGTGCAGGGCGTGGGTCAGCACGTGCACCTTGGCCTCGCGCCAGGCCACGAAGCCGCCGTCGAGCCAGATCCAGCCGTCGCGATCGTCGTACGGAATGAGCGCCATCGGCCGCCCGCCTCCTCGTGGTGGATGGGGAGGTTTCTTACACGACGGGCGCCGGCGGGCGTCAAACGAAATGGCCGCGGACTTTGAGAGGCCGCGGCAGAAGCGTAAACGGCGCCATGGCGATCGGTGCGGAGGCCGCGGGGCGGCACCTTCTGGTGGTGGACGACGACGACCGCATTCGCGCTCTGCTGGGAGAATATCTGGCGCGGACGGGGTTTCGGGTGTCGACCGCGACCGGAGCGGCCAAGGCGCGGCGGCTTATGGATGCTCTGACCTTCGACCTGGTGGTGGTCGACGTGATGATGCCGGGCGAGGATGGCTTTGCCTTCACCCGCTGGCTGCGCGGCCGGCCTCCGCCGACCGGAGCGACGCCGGTGCTGATCCTCTCGGCGCGCGGCCTTCCCGACGACCGCATCGAGGGCCTGGGCCTGGGCGCCGACGACTATCTGGCCAAGCCGTTCGACCCGCGCGAGCTGGGCCTGCGCATCGAGGCCATACTGCGGCGCGCCGCCGCCACGCCCGGCGCGGCGCAGGAGGTGGCTCTGGGACCGCGCCGTTTCGACGTCGGCCGCGGCGAGCTGACCCTGGACGGCGTCCCCATCCGTCTGACGGAGGCCGAAGCGCACCTCCTGCGGCGCCTGGCCCTGGCCGCGCACGCGCCGGTGGACCGGCTGGAGCTGGCGCGCGACGCGGCCGATCCCAGCGGCCGGGCGGTGGACATCCAGGTGACGCGCCTGCGCCGCAAGATCGAGGCCGATCCGGGCAACCCGCGCTATCTGCGCACCGTGCGCGGGGTGGGCTATATGCTGACCCCGGACCGATGCGACTGAGGGCCAGGCCCTGGCCCGCCTTCCTCTGGCGGATGATCAAGCGGCGGACGCCCAGCTCGCTGTTCGGCCGCAGCCTGCTGATCATCATCCTGCCGGTGACGGTGATGCAGATCGCCGTCGCCTATGTGTTCTTCGAGGCCCACTGGCGCACCGTCAACAGCCACCTGACCGAGGGCGTGGCCGGCGACGTGGCGTGGCTGACCCAGAGCTATGAGGAGGCGCCGAACGACGCGACGCTGAAGCGCATCGCCGACCGGGCCCAGCAGACGCTGGATCTATCGGTGGCGTTCCAGGACGGCGCGAGCCTGCCCCGGGGCCGGCGACCCTCGCTGTTCGGGGCGGTGGACCGGCCTCTGCGCCAGGCCCTGGCCGAGCGGCTCGACGCGCCGTTCTGGTTCGATACCGCGCGCTATCCGGCCTATGTCGACATTCGGGTGAAGCTGCCGGGCGGCGTGCTGCGCGTGATCGCGCCTAAGGACCGGGTGTTCGCGACCCGGGGCCACATCTTCATCCTGTGGTTGACGATCGCCACCCTGACCCTGACCACCGTCGCCATCCTGTTCATCCGCAACCAGGTGCGGGCGATAGAACGGCTGGCGTCGGCGGCGGAGGGGTTCGGGCGCGGCGTCGACGTACCCTTCCGTCCGCACGGGGCGCGGGAAGTGCGCCAGGCGGCGTTCGCGTTCCTGGCCATGAAATCGCGCATCCAGCGCCACGTGGAGCAGCGCACCACTCTGCTGGCGGCGGTCAGCCATGACCTGCGCACGCCGCTGACGAGGCTCAAGCTGGAACTGGCGCTGGCGGAGCCCAGCGCCAGGGTGGAGGCGATGAAGGACGATCTGGCCGACATGGAGCACATGATAGACGAATACCTCGCCTTCGCCCGCGGCGAGGGCGGCGAGGACGCCGAGACCGTCGACGTGAGCGCTTTAGTGGCCGAGGTCTGCCAGGACGCGGCCCGGGCCGGCGCCCGGGTGGAGGCCGCCGCTCCGGCCGGCCTGCTCGCCAGCGTCCGGCCCAAGGCGCTCAAGCGCGCCCTGGCCAATCTGGTCGCCAATGCCGCCGGTCATGGCGAACGCGTCCGCGTCGGGGCGCGGGCCCTCGCCAGCCACGGCCTGGAGATCACCGTCGACGATGATGGCCCCGGCATTCCCGACGATCGCCACGAAGAGGCTTTCGCTCCATTCGGCCGGCTCGACGAGGCGCGCAATCAGAACCGGGACGGTGTCGGCCTGGGCCTGGCCATCGCCCGCGACATCATCCGCGGACACGGCGGCGAGGTCACTCTGGGACGCTCGGCGCTGGGCGGGCTGAGGGCGGCGGTGCGGCTTCCCGGGTGAGCCCATGCGTCGAATTGCCGCTTGCGCCGCGTGGAGAGCAGGGCTAGTCTCAAGCAGCTGAAACTCGCCATGCGCATTTCATAGTGAAGCTTTGTCTAAGTATTTTGTCATCATCGGTGACCCAACCCGAGTTGATAATAAAAATTAGACCACGCGTGGCTCGACTACGTATTGCATTATCATAGGGGCGGAACGGCATATGTCGCAGATTCACTGGCTGACTCAGGTCGACGGCCTGTTCACCGTTCCGGGCGACTGGAGCACCGGTACGGTTCCAAGCACGGGCGATGACGCCATCCTCGACGCCTCGGGGCCTACGAAGTACACGGTCACATCGAAGGCCGCGGCCCAGACGGTCGCCAGCATCCAAACGGCTTCGACAGCGACGCTGTTCGTGAGCGCCGGCAAGTTCACCGCCACCAACGGCTCGGGCGCCGGGGCCAATGCCGGGGCAATCAAGATCGGCGACGGCGTCACGTTCAAGCTGAGCGGCACGCTCGCCAACAACGGCGCCGTCAACATCAACGGGGCCACCAAGACTACCTATCTGATCATCGCCACCGGCGGCGCCACCCTGACCGGCGGCGGCACGCTCGCCCTGACCGCCAGCGCGCGCAACCAGGTGTTCGGCGCCACCGCCGCCACCACCCTGACCAACGTTGACAACACCATCTCGGGCAGCGGCCTGCTCGGCGACGGCAAGCTCACGCTGATCAATCAGGCCAAAGGCGTGATCAATGCGAATACAACCCAGGTGCTGGTGGTCGATACGGTTGGGGAGACGCTCGTCAACGGCGGCCTCATCGAATCGACGGGCGCCGGCGGCCTCTACCTGCGCTCCACGACTGTGGACCAGTCCAGTGGCGGTGTACTCTCCGTCACTGCTGGACAAATTCAACTGCAGGGGGCCCACATCATCGGCGGTTTCCTAAAATCGACCGCATCGACGGCCATCCACACCGGTTCTGGCGCCAATATACTGGATGGCGGGTCCGGCAGTATTGCCAACCAGGGCCGGCTGATCATCAACAACTCGACCAGCCTGACCCTTCAGAACTCGATCCTCAACACCGGTCAGCTGATCCTTACAGGCAGCTCAGGATCGACGACGCTCAGCATCGCCGCCACGGGAGCGACCTTGATGGGCGGAGGCCTGGTCACCCTCAGCAACAGCGGCTTCAACCGCATCGCCGGCGCGGTCTCCACCGCGATCCTGACGAACGTAGACAACACGATCTCCGGCGGCGGCCAACTCGGGGGCGCGATACTCACCCTTGTGAACGGGGCCAAAGGCGTGATCAACGCGACCACCGCCACCGCCCTGACGCTCAACACCAAGGGCGCCGCGGTGACCAACAGCGGGCTGATCGAGGCGACCGGCGCGGGCGGCTTGTCGATCGTCAGCACCACGGTCAACGATGCGAGCGGCGGAACCCTGTTCGCGGGGACCGGCTCCAAGATCAGTCTGACCAGCGCGACGATCGCCGGCGGGATCATCAACACCAAGACGACAGGCCAGGTCGTCACCGTCGACAAGACCAGCGTCCTGGACGGCGTCGCCTCCACCCTCACCAACCAGGGCACGGTGAATATAGCCGACAACACCGCCCTGACGATCCAGGGCGCCATCGCCAACAGCGGCAAGATCAATCTCGCCAGTGGCGGTTCAGGGACATTCCTGATCGTGGGCGCGGCGGGGGTCACCCTCTCCGGGGGCGGTACGATCGGCCTTAGCAACAACAGCGCCAACCAGATCAAGTCGTCGCTCAGCACCACCCTGTTCAATGTTGACAACACCATCGCGGGCGCTGGCCTGGTCGGCAACAACCATCTGGCCCTCAACAACGAGGCGAAGGGCGTGGTCAACGCGTCTCTGTCGACGGCGCTGATACTGAATACGCCAGGCATCAATATCACCAACAGCGGCTTGCTGGAGAGCACCGGTACGGGCGGGCTGACCCTTTCAGGTGTGACGGTGGTGGGCACCGGGACCATACTGGCCGCCAACAATGCCGTCGTTAGTCTCGCCGGGGCGGTGATCCAGGGCCAGACCCTGGCCAGCGTCGGCACGGGCGCCGTCTCGACCGCCGATAGCGCCAGCGTGCTCGACGGACAGGCGACCCACCAGGTCACCGTCGTTGGCAACATGCTGATCAGCGACAACACCTCGCTCAAGATCCGTGGCCAGATCAATCTGGGCCAGACGGTGCTGGGCGTGACCACTAATGGAACCCTGACCGTCGGCAGCACCGGCAACGTCACCAGCCTGGTGGTCGACACCACCAACGCCAGCCTGAAGGGCGGCAATGTCGTCCTGGCAGATTCGACCAACAGCCAGATCATCGGCGTGCTGACCGGATCGAAGGTCTCGACCCTGACCAATGCCGGCACGATCCTGGGCGCCGGAGCGATCGGGGCCAATCTCTCGCTGATCAACACCGGCACGATCGAGGCCGTGGGAACAAACGCCCTCACGCTTCCCGCCGGCAATCCAGCCGCCAAGGGCAGCAATGTCATCAACAATTCGGGCCTGCTGGAGGCGGTTAACCCTGGGGCCCTGCTGGTCACCGGCGGTCTGGCGCTCTCGGGCGTGACGGTCTCGGGCGGCGGTACGATCGCGGCGGCCGGGGCCGCTACTCATGTGGATCTGACGACGACGACGATCAGCGGCGAGACCCTGGCCACTTCGGGGGGCGGCGCGATCAACGTCTTGGGTAGCGGCGTGCTGCTGGACGGCGTGGCCGGCGTGGTCACTACAACGGGCACTGTCACCGTGGGCGCCAACACCTCGCTGAAGATTCAGGGCACATTGGCGGGCGCGGGGTCCATCGCCCTCATCTCCGGCGCAGGGGGACAAGCTCGGTTGGGCGTCACCACTAAGGGCGTGACCCTGACCGGTGGCGGCTCCATCGCGCTCAACGATTCCACCTCCAATTACGTCTACGCCTACGGCGGCGCAGCGACCCTGACCAATGCCAGCGACACGATCGCCGGCGCCGGGACGGTGGGCAATGCCAATCTCACCCTGATCAACCAGGCGGCGGGAGTAATCGACGCCAACGGGGCCTCTACGCTGAGCGTCTACACTGGCGCCCACACCATCACCAATGCCGGTCTGATCGAGGGGACGGGCACGGGCGGTCTGGCGCTCAGGGGCCCGATCTCCAACAGCGGCACATTGCTGGCCAAGGGCGGGCTTCTTTCTTTGAGCAGCGACACGGTTACAAATTCCGGCGCCGGCGTCCTGACTGCTCAGGCGG
This sequence comes from Caulobacterales bacterium, assembly GCA_038226475.1. GTDB lineage: Bacteria > Pseudomonadota > Alphaproteobacteria > Caulobacterales > Caulobacteraceae > Acaudatibacter. The sequence continues at coordinate 47,989 of JBBRQK010000016.1, forward strand.
GCGGCGAGGTCGACCTACAGAACGCCACGGTGTTGGGCGGCGTCATTTCCACGGCGGCAGGCGGCGTGATTTCGGCCAACAGCGGCGCGACCACGCTCAAGGCGGCCACGATAACCAACGCGGGCACGCTTCGCGTCGTCGGCTATGCACAATTGCTGGTGCAGGGCGCGATCAACAACACCGGAACGGTGCAGGTTGGCGGCGTAGGCACACCTTATGGCCGGCTGCAGATCGCTACGGCAGGTGTGACGCTCATAGGAGCGGGCCAAGTGGTGCTGTCGGATAACCCCTCGAATTATATCTACGCCTCTGGCGGGGCGGCCACACTCACCAACACCAACAACACCATTTCCGGCGCGGGCAGCATCGGCAACGCGAACACCACGCTGATCAATCAGGCGGCCGGCGTGGTTGATGCGACCGGCGCCAACGCCCTGACAATCTACACTGGCACACACACCATCACCAACGCGGGGCTGCTCGAAGGCACGGGCGCCGGGGGGCTGCTGGTGCGAAGCGCCGTGGCCAACAGCGGAACCGTGCTCGCCAAGGGCGGGCGCGTGACTCTCAGCAACGAAACCCTCACCAACACCAGCCTCGGCGTTGTCAACGCGGCAGCCGGAGGCGAGATCGACCTTCACACCGCCATCGTAGTCGGTGGCACTGTCTCCATCGCCGCCGGGGGGGCTGTCCTGGCCAACAGTGGCCTGAGCTCGATTAAGGCGGCGACCCTGACCAATCAGGGCACGCTGGGCGTGGTCGACTACGCCCAGTTGCAGGTGCAAGGGCTGATCAACAACACTGGACTCATTGAGGTAGGCCTCGGGACGCCCTATGCCCGCCTTCAGATCGGCACGGCGGGGGTGACCCTCACCGGCGCCGGGCAGGTCACGCTCTCGGACAACGGCGCGAACTATTTCTATGGCTATGGAGCGCCCGCGACACTCACCAACGTCAACAACACCATTTCCGGCGCCGGGCTTATCGGCAGCACCAACGTCACCCTGATCAATCAGGCGTCCGGCACGATCAACGCCACCGGCGCGAACAAGCTATTCCTCAACACCACCGACAACACGATCACCAACGCCGGCCTGCTGGAGAACACCGGCGCAGGCGGTCTGGCGCTGGAGAGCGCGGTCATTAACAGCGGCACGATCCTCGCCGCCGGCGCCGGCGGCGTCTACATCAGACGCACGCTGACCAACACCGGCCAGATCAATGAAAACGCCGGAAGCTCGATCACGCTCGTTGGCGCCACCATCGACGACACCAAGGGCGGCTCCATCGGGCCCGTGTCGAAGCTGAACCTATCTTCGTCTTACATCGTAGGCGGCACGCTGACCGTGGCGGCAGGCGGGGTTGTGACGGGCAATTCCGGCACGAGCGCCATCGAAACGACGAGCCTCGTCAACCAGGGGACAATCGTCTTCCACTACGGGCTTCAGATCCAGGGACCGGTGAACAATTCCGGCCTGATCCAGGTCGGCTTGGCGCCGTCCTATGGTCGACTTGTGATTGATGGCTCCGGCGTGACGCTGAGCGGAGGCGGCGCCGTTACGCTCACAGACAGTAGCTCGAACTCGATCTATTCGACCGGCGGAACCCTGACCAATATCGACAACATCATCTCAGGAGCCGGTAGGATCGGCGGCGGCGACCTGACTGTAATCAATCAGGCGGCGGGCACGATCAACGGCACTGGCGCCAACGCCCTTTATCTCTATACCGGCTTCAACACGATCACCAACGCCGGGCTCATCGAAGGTACAGGGCGGGCGGCGCGATACTACGGGGGAGGGTCACCAACACAGGCACGATTCTGGCGGCCGGCAAAGGCGGCGTTACCGCGCGGGCGGCCACGATCGACGGGTCCTCGGGCGGCGTGATCGCGGCAACGGGCTCGGGCGCCAATGTCACCCTCAAAGGCGGCGTCGTCATCGGCGGCACGCTGAAGACCGCTACGGGGGGGAGCATCACTCTGGACGGGTCGACCTACGGCTCGATCACCACCAGCGGGACGGTCACCGCGGCCGATGGCGCCAACGTATTTGCGCAGGGCATACTCACCAACACGGGCGTGATCGCCCTTGCCAGCACCGGCGCCGCCACCGTCCTAACAGCGACCAAAACCAATCTCACCCTGAGCGGCGGCGGTACGGTCAGCCTTTCCGACAACGCGGCCAACAAGATCACCGGCGCGGCGACCACGGCCACGCTGACGAATGTCGACAACACCATCAATGGTTCCGGCGCCATCGGGGGCGCGTCGCTGACGTTGATCAACCAGGCGTCGGGCGCCATCAACGGCACGGGAGCGGTCAACGCCCTGGTGATCGACACCGGCGCCAAGACGATCACCAACGCCGGATTGATCGAGGCCACTGCGGCGGGAGGCGTCACCGTCAACAGCGTCGTCTCAAACACCGGCGTGCTCGAAGCGGCGGGCGGAAATCTGACTCTGGTCGGCGCCGTCGGCGGATCGGGCGCCGCGGTGATCGCGGGCGGCACGTTCAGAACCGAATCGAGCTTCATCGAGGCGGCGAGCTTCACCGGTTCGACCGGCGTGCTCGATCTGGCCCAGTCGGGCGGATATACCGGCACCATCACCGGCTTCTCCCACGCCGGAACCACGTCGCTGGATCTGCGCGACATCGCCTTCATCAGCGCCGGGGAGGCGACCTATTCGGGCACCAAGACCGCTGGCACGCTCACCGTGACCGACGGGGTGCACACCGCCCACATCAAGCTTTCGGGCGACTACACCGCCTCGACTTTCATCGCCAGCAGCGACGGCCATGGCGGCACGACCATCGTCGATCCGACCAAGGGCGGCGCCGCGCGGTTCATCACCGCTATGGCGGGGCTGGCGACCACGGCCAGCGCCGGGACAGGCGCCGGCGCCCACCTCTCCACCTCGACGGCGTTGACCGCGCTGGCGCAACCGCGAACCGGCTGACCGCGCCGGCTTGGATCAGTAGCCCGCGCCGATACGGCCGAGGCGATCGCGCATCTGCTTCAGGCGCTTGTCGATCTCGGCCATGGTGCGATTGAGGGCCCCGGTGTCGTCGCGCCACACCTGGGCGGTTCGCGCCCAGACGGCGGTCATTGCCGCCAGGCGGGGCGGCGTGGCGGCGACGCCGGCAGCTTCGAGAATGGCCCTGGCCGTGCGCGGAAGGTGCGTGGCGAAGGTGAAGACGCCGCCGGGGCCCGAAGCGATGGCCGTGAGCGCCGCGCGCCGCGGCTGCATAATCTCGACCCGGGCCATGACGGCGTCGAACAGCCGGTCGTGTACGTCATCCGACGGCGTTGCGGCGGTCGCCAGGGCCGCCTGATCGAAGCGGGCGGAGATGTTATCCAGCAGGGCGGTCTTGGCATTGGCCAAAGGATAGAGCTCGCCCAGGGGGATCGCCGCGCGCTCGGCGATCTGACGCAGTGTCACGTCCCGCCAGGGCCGCTCCGCGGCGAGATCCAGCAGCGCCTCGCCGGCGCGATGCAGAAGCTCGTCGACCTCGCTCACGTGGCCAACTCGCGCGAACGGACGGCGGCGGCGGCTACGGCGCGCGCCAGCAGAGGCGCCAAGCCGCCGTCGCCCGACAATATTTTCAGCGCCGCCTCGGTCGTGCCGCCGGGCGAGGTCACCCGCCGACGAAGCTCGGCCGGTTCGTCGTCGCCGTCGGCCAGGAGCGCCGCGGCCCCGGTGATCGTGGCCCGCACCAGGCGCGCGGCGGCGGCCTCTGGCAGGCCGGCGCCCACGGCGGCGGCTTCGAGCGCCTCGATGAAGGCGTAGAGGTAGGCGGGGGCCGATCCGGACGCGGCCGTGGCGGCGTGCATCAGTGTTTCGTTTTCCAGCTCGATTACCGCGCCCAGCGGTTCGAACAGAGCGGCGATGCGGCCCCGCAGCCCGGCTTCGCCCGCCCACACGCTGGCCGCGCCGTGGCCGATGGCGGCGGCGGTGGTGGGCATCGCCCGGCCGATCGGCCTCCCGCCGAACACCGCGCTCAGGGCGGCGCAATCTACGCCGGCGACGACCGAGACGAGATCAGCGTCCGGGGCCAACCTCGGGGCCAACGCCAGTCCGACGGCGCGCCAAGTCTGAGGCTTTACCGCCAGAACGACCGTCCGTGCGCTGAAGATATCGGCGGCGGAGGGATCGAGCACCGCGCCCTGCCGGCCCGCCGCCTTGGCCGGCTCACCCGGATGCGGATCGCTGATGATCAGGTCCGAGGCGGCCAGGGCGCCGTCGCGACGCCAGCCGGCGATCAGGGCCCCGCCCATGGCGCCCGCCCCGGCGAGAAGGATCGGCAGGCTGGCGCGGTCCATGTGGCGCGGCGCTTCAGGCCTGTCCGACGGTCTCGAACATGCAGGCCGCCATGGCCTCGCTGGGAGATTTCGCGCCGGTGACCAGGAAGTCGAACGCCGGATGAAAGCGATCGGCGGCCTCCATGGCCGCATCGATCATCGAGGCGGTCTGAGCCATGCTCGGGCGTTCGCCGTCCGGCAGCGCCATGGCGTGTCGAAAGACGATTTCGCCATCCTCGGCCCAGACCTCGAAATGCCCCAGCCACACGCGCTGGTTGACGAGGTTGACCAGTTCCTGGGCCGGGCCGCGCAGCTCCGGCCGCGCCTTCATGTCGACGGACAGGCACAGCTGCAGGCAATCGGCCTCGGGCCGCCACGCGAACCACAGCTCATAGTCCTTCCAATCGCCGGTGAGAGAGAAGGCCAGGTCGCCGTCCTCGGTGCGATCGAAGCTGAGGTTCTCCGCCGCCAGCACGTGCTCGACCACGTCCAGAGGATCGAACGCGATCAGGGTGTCGTCTTCTTCCGGTCTCGGGATGTCCATTGTCTTTGGGCGTCCTTTTGCGGCGGGTCGGCGGCGCGGCGCCGCCAGGATCGATGAATCGTTTGGTCCCAGGATGGGTAGTCTGCTTCGAGGCCTTCGTCTCGCGCGAAGGTTCAGGCGGCGGGCGGGCCCTTGAGGGCGGCGACCTCGGCGCGCAGAGCCGCCACCTCCGCCTTGAGCGCCTCATACTCCTCGCGCCGGATCAGATCGAGATCGGCGGCCCATTTGTCGGACTGGGCGCGAAACGCGCTCTTTGCTTCTTCGCCGGCGGCCTGGGCCAGACCCATGGCCGCCTGGGTCAGCTTCGCCATCTCGTCGAGGAAAGGGTTTTGCGTCTGCATCGGGTCAGCATAGCGCACGCGCCGGGCCAAAGCGACCCTCTGCGCTCGCGCCCGCTACACCTGGCGGCGGGTTCGGCTTAAGAGCCGGCCATGGCCCTCGCATTTCCGGACATCCGGCCCGACATCTTCACCATCCCCGGCGTGAAGCTGGGGGGCCTCTCGCTGGGGCCGTTTCCGATCCGCTGGTACGCCCTGGCCTATATCGCCGGCATTCTGCTCGGCTGGCGCTATGCCGTGCATCTGGTGCGCGACGCGAAGCTCTGGGGCGGCCGCGCCGCCACCGCGACGGCCCTGCAGATCGACGATCTGATCCTCTGGCTCACGGTCGGCATCATCGTCGGCGGGCGCCTTGGCTATGAACTGTTCTACATGCTTCCCCTGGCGGACGGGCGGCAGACCCTGGCGAACGATCCCCTGGAGATTATCCGGGTCTGGCACGGCGGGATGAGCTTTCACGGCGGCGCGATCGGCGTGACCCTGGCCCTGGTCGCCTTCGCCCGGAGCCGGAAGATCGATCTGCTGGGTCTGGCCGACATCGTGGCCGCGTGCGTGCCGATCGGCCTGTTCTTCGGCCGGGTGGCCAATTTCATCAACGGGGAGCTGTGGGGCCGGATCACGAACGCCCCGTGGGGCATCGTCTTCTGCTCGCCGCACATCGCCCTGGACGCCGAAGGCCGCTGCGTCGCCGGCCTGGCGGCCCGGCATCCCAGCCAGCTCTACGAGGCCACCTTGGAAGGGCTGTTCCTGTTCCTGATCCTGCGCCTGGCGACCCATCGGCTGGGCTGGCTGCGGCGGCCGGGGGCGGTGACGGGCCTGTTCCTGACCTGCTACGGCGCGTTCCGGATCGCGCTGGAGCATGTGCGCATGCCCGACGCCGGGTTGCGCGACCTGCCGCTGGGCCTGACCGTCGGCATCATGCTCTCGGTTCCAATGGTGGCCGCCGGCGCCTGGCTGATCTGGCGCGCGATGACGATCTCGCCGACGACAGCGGAGGCGCATGAGCCTGCATGACCGGCTAGCGGAGCGCATCCGCGCCCATGGGCCGATCGGCATCGACGTCTATATGCACGCCTGCCTGCACGATCCGGAAGACGGCTACTACGCCGCCCACCCTGCCCTGGGCGCCGATGGCGACTTCATCACCGCGCCCCACGTCTCGCAGATGTTCGGCGAGCTTATCGGCCTCTGGGCGGCGGACATCTGGGACCAGCTCGGTCGTCCCGGCCGCCTCCGGCTGGTGGAACTGGGCCCCGGCGACGGGACCTTGATGGCCGACATGCTGCGAGCCGGAGGCGCGGCGAGCGGCTTTGTCGAGTCGATCGAGCTCTGGCTGGTCGAGACCAGTCCGGTCCTTCGGCCACGCCAGGCGGCGGCGTTGGCGGTCCACGCGCCCCGATGGGCTTCTTCCATCGTCGACGTTCCCGACGACCGCCCCGTGATTCTGATCGCCAACGAATTCCTCGACTGCCTGCCGATCCGCCAGGCCGTACGGGTCGCCGGCGCCTGGCGCGAGCGGCGCATAGGGCTGGGCGCGGCAGGGGCCCTGGCGTTCGAGGCCGACGGGCCGGTTCGCGAGACCTCGCCGGCGGTCGCGGCGATCGGCGAGGCGGCCGGAGCTCTGGTCGCGCGCGCCGGCGGGGCGGGGCTGTTCATCGACTACAGCCGGGGTGACGCTGGAACAGGCGACACCCTGCAGGCCGTGCGCGGCCACCGCAGAGAAGGGCCGCTGGACAATCCCGGCCTGGCCGACCTCACCGCTCAGGTGGATCTGGGGAGCTTCCTCGGCGCCGCGCGCGCGGCCGGGGCCTTAACCGCGCCGGTCATCGGCCAGAGCGCCTTCCTGCGCTCGCTCGGCGTCGAAGCGCGGGCCGAGGCGCTGCGCCGCGCGCGGCCGGATAACGCGGAGCGAACCTCGCGCCAGTTGGACCGGCTGATCGGCGCGGCGGGCATGGGCGAGCTGTTCAAGGTCGCCTGCCTGCATGCGCCCGGCCTCGCGCCGGCCGGTTTCGAGGCCGCGTGACCGGCCCGCCGGTCCTCATCTCGGGTCTGCTCGCCGCCGTGCCCGGCGTGCGCCACGCGTTCTTCACCCGCGAGGGCGGCGTTTCCACCGGCCTGTACGCCAGCCTCAATCTGGGCCGCGGCTCCGACGACGATCCGGCCGCGGTGGCCGAGAACCGCCGCCGCGCCGCCGGCTGGTTCGGAGCGAGGCCCGACGCGCTCAATCTGTGCCACCAGATCCACTCCGCCACCGTGGTCGTGGCCGACGAGCCGTTCGGGGACGCGCGACCGCGAGCGGACGGGGTCGTGACGACCCGTGGCGGTCTCGTCTGCGGCGCCTTGGCGGCCGACTGCGCGCCGGTGCTGATCGCCGATGGCGAGGCCGGGGTGGTCGGCGCCCTGCACGCCGGCTGGCGCGGCGCTCTGTCCGGCGTGATCGAGGCCGGGGTGGAGGCCATGACGCGACGGGGCGCTTCGCCCGAGCGAATGGTCGCTGCCGTTGGGCCCTGCATAGGCCAGGCGTCGTACGAAGTCGGCCCGGAGTTCCAGGCGCGGTTCGAGGCCCAGGCCCCAGGCTCGGCGCGCTTCTTCACGACGGCGGACGCGGCGGGGGCGGCTCGCTTCGACCTCGCCGGCTTCGTGCTCTTGCGCTTGGCCGCCGCCGGCGTGGGCCAAGCCGAATGGATCAGCCGAGACACCTGCGGCGAACCCGAAGCCTTCTATTCGAACCGCCGCGCGCACCACCTGCGCGAGCCCGACTATGGCCGCCTGCTCTCGGGCATCATGCTACGGCCCGAAGTCTGACGAACACCAACTCCGGGTCTCCTGGATCCAGGTCGTGGATCACGCCGCACTGCCGCCAGCCCGCCTTGGCCAGCAGGGCGCGCATGGCGAGGTTTGACTGGTTGGTGGAGGTGAACATGCGGTCGTCGTCGTGCGCCTGCTCGCATCTGGCCAGGAGGGCCTCGCCGACGCCCCGCCGGCGATGGACTTCCGCGACCACCAAGGTGTCGATGAACGGCCGATCGAAAAAGTAGCGGTTCACCAGGGCAAAGCCGGCCAGGGCGCCGTCATGCTCGGCGATCCAGCTTTCTCCCAAGGACGAGACCCGTTCGACGAAGGCAGCGTGGCCGGCGTCGATCGTGATCCTGGGATCGATCCAGACCAGAGCCGGCGTATCGGTGGGCTCGAGGGGCCGAACACGGAGGCCGGCCTTGCTCCGGCGGTCCGCACTGTTAGAAACCTGTCGCATAGGTCTTCGCCTCGACAGGCGCGCCCGCGGGGGGTCTCGATGAAGCTGCTGGCCGGCAACTCCAACCGCGCCCTCGCCGAGGCGATCGCCCAATCTCTGGACGTACCCTTGACCCGGGCCCAGGTGAAGCGGTTTCCCGACGACGAAGCGTGGGTGACGATCGACGAGAACGTCCGCGGCGAGGACGTGTTTGTGCTGCAATCGACCAGCTTTCCGGCCAATGACAACCTGATGGAGTTGCTGGTATGCATCGATGCGCTCAAGCGCGCATCGGCCCGGCGGATCACAGCGGTGACGCCCTATTTCGGCTATGCGCGCCAGGATCGAAAGACCGGCGGCCGCACGCCCATTTCGGCCAAGCTGGTGGCCAATCTGATCACCCGGGCAGGAGCCGACCGGGTGCTGACCATGGATCTGCATTCCGGCCAGATTCAGGGCTTCTTCGACATCCCGACCGACAATCTGCAGGCGGCGCCGCTGATGGCCGCCGACGTGAAGGCGCACTACAAGGACTGCGAGGACCTGCTGATCGTTTCGCCGGACGTGGGCGGAGTGGTGCGGGCCCTGGCGCTTGCCAGCCGCCTCAACGCGGGACTGGCCATCGTCGACAAGCGCCGCCAGGGGCCGGGCGTCTCCGAAGTCGCCAATATCGTCGGCGACGTGGCCGGCCGGCGCTTGATCATCTTCGACGATATCGTCGATTCGGCCACCACCCTGTGCGGCGCGGCCCAGTCTCTGGCCGACGCGGGGGCGGCGGAAGTGTCGGCCTACATCATTCATGGCGTGCTTTCCGGGGAGGCGGCGAAGCGGATCAACGCTTCGGTGCTGAAGGAACTGGTGGTCACCGACTCGATCGGCGGCGACGTACGCCCACAGCCCGGTGGCAAGATCCGGACAGTCAGCTGCGCGCGGCTGATCGGCGAGGCCATCCGCCGCATCGCCAACGAGGAATCGGTATCCAAGCTGTTCGACTGAGCGGGGGTTCCAGTTCGGGCGCGAACGTTGAAACGACGGCCGCCGCGAGCCACAATCTTGCCGATTCGGAAGCGCAATCGGCCGTTGTCCTTCGCCCTCTGGGGAACTCATGCTCATGCCTCGCCCGAGCGACTCCCGCCTGCTGTTCGCGACCGCGGCGGCGGTTCTCCTCGCCTGCGCGCCGGTCTCGGGCGCCTGGGCCCGACGCAGGGAGCCGGTCGCCGAGGCCCCGCCACCACCGCCGGCGCCGGCGAACCAGGTCTCCCTGCCGCAGCGCCTGGTGGCCGAGGCGGCCGCTTATCAGGCCTATCTGGAGCGGGTCAGCGCCACCTCGCCGGCGTTCACCAGTGGCCTGGGGGTCTCTCACGCCCTGAAAGACGCCGTGGCCTACGAGCCCAAGGCCCTGATTCGCGGCGCGGTGGCCTACGGGGCGATCGCGGCGCTCGAGGAGCCGAGCTTCGTCGCGGCCCTGCGGGCGGCCGGCAACACGCCGGACAACCGGCGCCTGATGGTGGGGTATATAAGCGCCGACGTCGGCTACGCCCTCCTGTTCAAGGGGGCCGACGGCGCCGCCGGTCTGGCCAAGGAAGCCCTGGGCTCGGCCGGCCTGAAGCTGATGGCCACGGGCAAGACGATCAAGCTGTCGGCCTATGAGATCCAGCATCAGGACTGGTCCAAGCAGGACGTGGCCGACCGCAGCGGCCGTCTGGCGGCCGTCGAGGCCGAAGGCCAGAGCCCCCTGCCCGCCGCCGACGACCATGTCGAGGCGCTGCAACGCGCCGCCAGCGGGACCAGCCCCCTGCCGATCACCGCTGCTCCGGCCGCGCCGCCCTATACTCCGCTCGTGGCGCGGGCGATCCAGCTGGCCGCCATCGCCGCTCTGGGAGAGGCTGGAGACGACACCTATGACCGCCTCGCCCTGCTAGCCTCCGACGACACCACCGACAGTTGCCTGCACATCGCCAAGCTGAACCTCAACCAGTGCCTCGCGGTGGCCAAGCCAAACTACGAAGACGTGTTCTGCATGGGCCAGCATGCGATGACCGACACCGGAACCTGCCTGGTGCGAAACGCCGGCGTCGACATGCCGATCGAGGTCAAGCCGCCGGCGCCGGCTGAGACCCCGGCCGCGGTTAAGAAGCCCCGCCCCCGACGCGGACGCGGCTGAGGCGCTCCGACCCGACCGGCATCGCCCCTCTTCGATTGCATAGGGCGGCGCCATCGTGTATCCAGCCGCACCTTTTTCGGACGAGGCCTTGATGCAAGGGGCCTTCGGACACCCCGCCGCCGGCCGCCCCGCCGCGCGGCGCTTTCTTTAGAGGCGCAGGCCATGGCCGATATCGTTCTGAACGTCGAGGTGCGCGAACGCGCCGGCACCGGTGGCGCGCGCGAGACGCGCAATGCCGGCATGGTGCCCGGCATCCTCTATGGCGGGGCCAAGCCGCCGGTCTCCATCGCGGTGAAGGCGGGCGAGTTTCGCAAGGCACTGCACACCGGCAAGCTGCTGGGCCACCTGGTGACCCTGAAATACGGCGACGAGGTCCAGCCGGTGATCGCCAAGGACGTGCAGTTTCACCCGGTCACCGACAACCCGGTCCACTTCGACCTCTACCGAGTGGGTGAGCACCAGCTGATCCGTATCAACGTGCCGGTGCATTTCCGCGAGCACGAAGCTTCCCCCGGCCTCAAGCGCGGCGGCACGCTCAATGTGGCCCTGCACGAGATCGAATTGCTGGCCCCCGCCGATTCCATCCCCGAGGAACTGGTGGTGGATCTGACCGGCCTGGAGATCGGCGACGCTATCCGCGCCGCCGATCTCATCCTGCCCAAGGGCGTCGAGCTCACCGCCCACCACCGCGACGCCACCGTCGCCTCGGTCGCCACCTCATCGGCCATGACCGCGGCCGAAGTGGCGGAAGAGGAAGCCGCGGCCGAGCCGGCGGCGAGCTAGCGCGGCGGCCCGAGGGCGATCGTCCCGGGCGAGCGCCATGCTGATCCTCGCGGGCCTGGGCAATCCCGGCGCCCAATATGCCGGCAACAGGCACAATCTGGGGGCTATGGCCGTGGACGCGATCGCCCGCCGCTGGGGCTTCGAGCGGGAGCGCCAGCGCTTTTCCAGTCTGGCGCGGGAGGGCGACGTGGGCGGCGCGCGCGCCCTGATCCTCAAGCCCCAGACATTCTACAACGACAGTGGCCAGGCGGTCGGCGCGGCGCTGAAATTCTTCAAGCTGACGGCGGCCGAGGTGGTGGTGTTCTACGACGAGATCGATCTCGCGCCCGGCCGGTTTCGGATGAAGACCGGCGGCGGCGCGGCCGGCAACAACGGCATCCGCTCGATCACCGCCCATATCGGTCCGGACTTCCGCCGCGCGCGGCTGGGGACGGGGCATCCCGGCCACAAGGATCGGGTGCTGGGCCATGTGCTGTCGGATTTCCACAAGGTCGAGGCGGCCTGGGTGGCGGCGCTGATCGACGCCTGCGCCGAGGCCGCGCCCCTGCTTGTAGCCGGTGAGGACGAGCGCTATCAGGCCGAGGTCCTGCGCCTGGCGCCGGCGGAAAAGCTCGACCCGAAAGCCCGGGCGGGCGGAGAGCCCTGACATGCTGCCGGCTTTCGGCCTCTCGCTGTTGTTCTCGATCGCCCTGTGCGTGCATGTGGTGCGCACCGGCCAGGCGTTCTACTGGCTGTTGATCATCCTGATGCTGCAGCCCATCGGAGGCATCGTCTATCTGGTGGCCATCGTGGCGCCCTCGCTGGGCGGCGGGGCGACCGCCCGGCGCCTGGGCAAGACGGCGCGCGAGACGCTCGATCCCGGCCGCGAATACCGCGAGGCCAAGTCCGCCTGCGATGAGACACCCACGGTGCACAACCAGATGCGCCTGGCGCGGGCCGCCGCCGACCTGGGCCACCACGACGAAGCCGAGACCCTGTTCGGCCAGGCCGCCCAGGGCGTGCATGCGGAGGACCCGACCCTGCTGCTCGGCCGCGCGAACGCCCTGATCGAGCTTGACCGGCACGCCGAGGCCCTGCCGCTGCTGGACGCTATCGGCCGCGATGCTGACCAGGGTCGAACGCCTGCCGTGGCTCTGGCGCTCGGCCGCGCGTACGAAGGCCTGGGGCGCACCGGCGAGGCAGAGACGGCCTACCAGTGGGCCGCGGGGCGCCTTCCAGGCTTGGAGGGCCTGGGTCGCCATGCGGCCTTTCTGGCTCGCGCCGGCCGCCGCGACGAGGCGGCCGAAGCGGTGGCCGAGATGGACCGGCGCATCGCCAAGGCCAATCCCCAGTTCCGCAAGGAGGGCCGCGCCTGGCGCGACCTCGCCGCCCGCGCCTTGGCCGAGGCAGGAAATCGGAGCCCCTCATGGCCCTGAAGGTCGCCATCGTCGGCCTGCCTAATGTGGGCAAATCGACCCTGTTCAACGCCGTCACCCAGACGGCGGCCGCCCAGGCGGCCAACTATCCGTTCTGCACCATCGAACCCAACGTCGGCGAAGTGGCGGTGCCCGAGCCCAGGCTGGACGCCCTGGCCAGGATCGCCGGCTCCAAGGAGATCGTTCCGGCGAGGATTACCTTCGTCGACGTGGCCGGCCTGGTGCGCGGCGCGGCCAAGGGCGAGGGTCTCGGCAATCAGTTCCTGGCCAACATCCGCGACTGCGACGCCATTGCCCTGGTGGCGCGCTGCTTCGAGGACGGCGATGTGACCCACGTCGAGGGCCGGGTCGATCCGCTTTCGGACCTCGACATCATCGACACCGAGCTGATGCTGGCCGACCTCGAAAGCCTGGAAAAACGGCTGGTAGGTCTCGAGAAGCGGGCCAAGGGTGGCGACAAGGAGAGCGTGACCGCCCTGCGCCTGGCCAATCTCGCCCTGGCCGAGCTAGGCGCGGGCCGTCCCGCCCGGGCCGCGCGGGTGGCCGACGACGACGCCAAGTCCTGGCGCATGCTGCAGCTTCTGACCAGCAAGCCAGCCCTCTATGTCTGCAACGTGGACGAGGCTTCGGCCGGGACCGGCAACGCGCTTTCCCAGGCGGTGTCCGAGCGCGCCGGTCGCGACGGGGCCAAGGCCGTCGTCATCTCGGCCAAGATCGAAAGCGAGATCGCGATGCTGGAGCCCGCCGAGCGAGCCGAGTTCCTGGAGACTCTTGATCTGGCCGAACCCGGCCTCGACCGCCTGATTCACGAGGCCTACGCGCTCCTGGGCCTGCGCACCTATTTCACCGCCGGGCCAAAGGAAGCGCGCGCCTGGACCATTCCGGTCGGCGCGACCGGGCCGCAGGCCGCGGGCGTGATCCACACCGATTTCGAAAAGGGCTTCATCCGCGCCGAGACCATCGCCTTCGACGACTATGTGCGCCTGAACGGCGAAGCCGGCGCGCGCGAGGCCGGCAAGCTGCGCAGCGAGGGCAAGGACTACGTGGTGCGCGACGGCGACGTGATGAACTTCCGTTTCAATGTCTGAGGCGCCTCCCGTCGGCGAGACGATCGCACTGATCAGCCAGGTCGACGGCTTCACCTTTCCGGCGTGGCGCGCCCCGGCGCGGGATGCGCGGCGCGGCGGCTTGGTCGTGATCCAGGAGATCTTCGGCGTGACCGGTCACATACGCGATGTCGCCGCCGGCTTCGCCGCTGACGGATACGAATGCCTGTGCCCCTTCCTGTTCGAACGCCGCGCGCCAGGCTTCGCCGCCGGCTACGACGCTGCCAGCGTGACGCGCGGCCGGACGCTCTCGGAGGCGACGAAGTGGAGTGAGGTGGCGGTCGATCTGGCCGCCTGCGTCGCGGCCCTAGCCCCGCCGGTGTTCGTGGTCGGGTATTGCTGGGGTGGCACGGCTGCTTGGCTGGCGGCGTGCCGCGTCGCGGGCGTGGCGGCGGCGTCATCCTACTACGGCCGGCGCATCCCAGAGTTGCTGGCGGAGACGCCTCGCTGTCCGGTCATCCTGCATTTTGGCCGGACCGACCCGACCATCCCTCCCGATGTGGTGGCGACGATCGCCGAGGCCCACCCCGACGTTCCCCTGCACGTCTATGACGCCGGCCACGGCTTCGCCTCGGACCGAGCCGACTACCGCCCCGATCCGGCCCGCCTCGCCCGCCTGCGCACCCTGCAACTCTTCACTCTCGCCGGGGGCGGCCGGGGGGAACTCTGAGCGGCTCCCATGCCTATCCCTCGATCTCTCGGCGCAGCGCCGGGTCGGTCTCCATCCGCCGGAGGAGCAGGCTCTGGGCGATGAGGACGCCGATGACGGCGGCGAAACCGGAGAAGGCCCCGCCGGGATAGGCGCCGCCGCGTGGCGCCTGGTTCAGTTGCCAGAAGATCACGCCGGCCAGGGCGATGGGCGCCCCGACTCCCCCCAGCACCGAGATCACGCTCTGGCCGAAGCCAGTGCGATAGCTGATGAGGAGATGCCGGAGCAGGGCGGCGCGCAGGAGCGGGATGAAGAGCGCGGCGGCCAGGGTGAGGACCATCAGTCCGCCCGGCACGAGCACGGTGCGCGCAACCACGACCCCGGCGGGGGCCGTCGGCGCGCCCCACGCCTGTACCAGGCCGGCGGCATAGAGCAGGCAGGCCACCGCCAGCACCGTCAGCTGCATGCGCCTGAACACGCGCCAGGAGCGGTTCACGGCCACCGGGTGTTTTCCGTCGCCGGCGCCGTCAGTGCCCGGAGAAGGCGACGAGGGACGAGACATCCACCCCTGCCGCGCCGAGCCGCTGGGCCCCGCCCAGTTCGGGCAGATCCACCACGAAGGCGGCGGCCACGATCTGGGCCTCGCCCTGCCGCAGCAGATCCACCGCGGCCAGGGCTGTGCCGCCGGTGGCGATCAGGTCGTCGATAAGCAGCACTCGCTCGCCGGCCAGCACGCCGTCCAGATGAATCTCCAGGGTGTCGACGCCGTATTCCAGCACATAGTCCACCCCCCGGGTGAGGTGCGGCAGCTTGCCCTTCTTGCGCAACGGCACGAAGCCGGCGGAAAGCTGATAGGCCACGGCGCCGCCCAGGATGAAGCCACGCGCCTCGATCCCCGCCACCTTGTCGATCTTCATCGTGGCGAAGGGCGCGGCCAGGGCGTCGACGGTCTGTCGGAACGCGCGGGCGTCAGCCAGCAGAGTGGTGATGTCGCGAAACTGGATTCCCGGTTTGGGGTGGTTCGGGATGGTCCGGATGGCGTCGATCAGGCTCACGCGGCGTCTCCTTGCAGGGCTCGTCCGGCCACGGCGGAAAGCCTGGCCACCATGGCCGGGTCGCGAGCGGCGGGGGCGGTGATCAGGGCGCCGGTAAGGCAGGTATCGATGGGCGAAGGTATCCGAACGGCGGGCAGGGCGGCGACGAGCTTTCGCACCAGATCGCGGGCTTTTCCGGCGTTGGCGGCCAGCACCGCCTGGATGTGCGCCACCTCCACGTGGGCGATGGCGTCGTGCCAGCCGTCATAGTCGGTGACCATGGCCACCGAGGCGTAGGGAAGTTCCGCTTCCCGGGCGAGCTTGGCTTCCGGCATGCCGGTCATGCCGATCACGTCGCAGCGCCAGGATCGATAGAGCCCGCTCTCCGCCTTGGTGGAAAACTGCGGACCCTCCATGGCCAGATAACAGCCTCCCTCGACCACGCGGGCGCCAGCGGCGCGGCCGGCGGTGGCGGCGAAGGCCGAGAGCCGCGGGCAGACCGGCTCGGCCATCGAAACGTGGGCCGCGAGGCCCGGGCCGAAGAAACTCTTTTCGCGAGCGAAGGTGCGATCGATGAACTGGTCCACGACCACGAAATCACCCGGCGCGATGGCCTCCCGCAGGGATCCGACGGCGGAGAGGGATAGCACGTCGGTACAGCCGGCGCGCTTGAGCGCGTCGATGTTGGCCCGCGCATTGACGAAGGTCGGCGGCAGGGGATGTCCGCGGCCGTGCCGGGGCAGGAAAACCAGCGAGACAGCGCCCAGCCGCCCGGTGAGAAGATCGTCCGAAGGGGCGCCGAACGGGCTCTCGACCCTGGTCCAGCGGCGCGCCTCGAGGCCCTCGAGGTCATAGAGACCCGATCCGCCGATGATGCCCAGAACCCAGGCCGCCATGCGCCGCTCCCTGGCGCGGCCGGTCGCGCCGGGCCTTATGGCCGAGACGGGCGGCTTTGCCTATCGTCGCGCGCATGCGACCGGGCTTCCTGGCCATCGTCCTTGCTCTGACGGCCGGCACGGCCCGCGCCGGAACGACCCGTTGCTGGCTGGAGAACGGCGCCCTGGTGGCGCCCGCCGCCTTCGGCGCCCTCGCCGGCGACTTCGTCATCGATCTGTCCGCGCCTGTCAGCCGCCTGCACGTGACCGCCGCCGAGGCCGCCGGCATCGACGCGCCGAGCGCCAGGCGGACCTTGGTCATCGCCGGCGAGCGGAACGCGGGCGCCACTCTGCAGCTCGCCGATCTGGACGCGCGGTCGGCGGGTTTCGTCACCTCGATCGTGGGCGTGCTGGGCGCCGATGCCCTGGCCCCGTTCGTGATCGATGTGCGGCCGTCGCCGTGTGTCCTGACGCTGAGTCGGCGACCGGCGGCGCTCACGGGCGGCGTCTCGCGCCTGCGCGTGCGCCAGATCGCCGGGGCGCCCGCGATTGCAGCGGCGATCTCCGACGGCGTCGGCGCGCGGGTGGGCTGGTTCGCGCTGGACACGGGCTCGTGGCCCGTGCGGGTGGCGGACGCACGCCTGACCCGCGAGCCGCCGCCTGGACCGCAACCGCCAGTGCGCCTGCGCGCGCTGTCGCTTCGCGGACGGTTGTACGAGCAGATCGACGCGGCGCCGATGCAAAGGCCGTCGCCCGGCTTGGCCGGAACGATAGGGCAGGCGGTCTTGTCAGGCCGCCACTGGCGTCTCGACGCGCGCCGAGGCTGGTTCGAACTCTGGCCCTAGACTAGTGGGCGTCGCGCCATACGCCGCGGTAGGCGGCATAGAGCAGGCCGGAGAACAGGACGAGAAAGATCATCGCCGCGAGACCCACCTGCTTGCGCTCCTCCATCTTCGGATCGGCGGCCCATTCGAGGAACGCCGCCACGTCGTAAGCCTCCTGCGACAGCGTCGATTTGGTGCCGTCGTCGAAGGTGACGCGGCCCGCCATCAGGGGCGGCGGCATGGCGATCAGGCCGCCGCGCGGCACATGACCGGCCGCACCGTGCCAATTGGCGGTCAGGTCGCCGGCGATGTAGGGATCATAATACTTGCCGGCAGGTATGGTCAGGCCGGCGGGCGCATCGGCCTCGTCGCCGGTGACGATGGAGTAGATGTAGGCCGGGCCACCCTCGCGCGCCTTGGCCAGAAGCGACATGTCTGGCGGCAGGGCCCCGCCGTTGGCGGCGCGCCCGGCGATCGGGTTGGAGAACGGATTGGGCAGATAGTCGGCCGTGGTGCCCGGCCGCTTGATCGGCTCGCCGGTGTCACTGTCGAGGTCGGCGACCTGAAAATCCTTGGCGATCGCTTTGACCACCGGATTGTCGTTGGGATTGGGATATTTGGGGTTCCAGAACGGCCCGCCCTCGTCGCCCAGGTTGCGGAAGGCGACCATGTTCATCGAGTGACAGGCTGAACAGACCTCGTGGTAGACCTTGTAGCCGCGCTGCAGCTGCTGCTGGTCGTACATCCCGAACGGGCCTTCGAACGACCAGTGCACGTCGGGCCTAGGCGGCAGTTCCGTGGTCTCGGCGCTCGCCGAGCCGGCGAGGAACGCCGCCGCTGCCACGGCCGCGGCGAAGAAAAGCCCACCCCGCATGGCGATCACCCCTCCCGCTCGGGCGCGGCCAGGGCGCCGACGGGCATGCCGGCGGGGTGTGCCAGCACCGGTGTGTAGAGGGAATCCGGCACCGGCAGAGTCTTCTCGATGAACCCCAACAGGGGCGTGATGACGAGGAAATAGGCGAAATAATACAGCGCCGCGATCCGGCTGAGCCAGGTGACGCTGTTGATGTCGTAGTCGATCAGCGTCGGTCCGGTCAGGCCATGGATCACTTGGCCGTTGGGCTCCTGCCCCCCGCACCAGCCGAGCGCCAGGCTGGCCGCTATCCAGATGAAAAAATAGATCCGCGCGGTCGGCCGATAGCGCATCGAGCGCACCTTGGCGGTGTTCAGCCACGGCAGGGCGAACATCACCGCGATCGCCCCGGCCAGGCCCAGTACGCCCATCAGTTTGTCGGGGATGGCGCGCAGGATGGCGTAGAACGGCAGCAGGTACCACTCAGGCACGATGTGCGCCGGCGTGACCAGCGGATTGGCGGGAATGGCATTGTCGGTCTTGGCGAAGGCGTCGGGCAGATAGAACACGAACAGCGCGAAGAGAATCAGGAAGATCGAAATCGCGAAGCCGTCCTTGACCGTATAGTAGGGGTGAAAGGCCAGGGTGTCGGTCTTGCTCTTCACGTTCACACCGGTGGGATTGTTGTTGCCCGGTACATGCAGGGCCCAGACGTGCAGCGCCACCACCGCGGAGATCACGAACGGCAGCAGATAGTGCAGTGAGAAGAAGCGGTTGAGCGTCGGATCGTCGACCGCGAAACCGCCCCACAGCAGGGTCGTGATGGTGTTCCCGATCAGGGGGAAGGCGCCCAGCAGGTTGGTGATCACCTTCGCGCCCCAGAAGCTCATCTGGCCCCAGGGCAGTACATAGCCCATGAAGGCCGTGGCCATCATCAGGACATAGATCACGCATCCCAGCAGCCACAGCACCTCGCGCGGGGCCTTGTACGAGCCATAGTAGATGCCGCGCAGAATGTGCAGATAGACGGCCAGGAAGAACATCGATGCGCCATTGGCGTGTATGCCGCGGATCAGCCAACCGTAGTTCACATCCCGCATGATGTGCTGTTCGACCGAGATGAACGCGCCGGCGCCGCTGGGATCATAGTGCATGGCCAGGACGATGCCGGTGACGATCTGCACGCCCAGGCAGAATGCCAGAATGCCGCCGAAGGTGTACCAGTAGTTGAGGTTGCGCGGCGTCGGAAAGCTCATCAGATCGGCGCCGAACCGGATCACGGGCAGCCGGGTGTCGAGCCAGCGTTCGATCGCCGACTTGGGCTCGTAGGTGGAGGGTCCGCTCATGACGCTAGCCGATCTTCACTTTGGTGGGCCCCAGGAACGCATAATCGGGCACGCCCAGATTCTTGGGCGCCGGGCCCTTTCGAATCCTGCCGGAGGTGTCGTAGACCGAGCCGTGGCACGGGCAAAGCCAGCCGCCGTATTCGCCCTGCGCGAAGGTCGGCACGCAGCCCAGGTGGGTGCAGCTGGCCAGCAGAATCAGCCACTCTGCGTGGCCGGCCTTGACGCGGGCCTCGTCCTTCTGCGGGTCCTTGAGTGCCGCGGTGTCGCCAGCGACAGCTTCCGAGATCTCCTTGGGCGTCCGGTGGCGAATGAAAACCGGCTGTTTGCGCCAGGCGATCGTCACCTCCTGGCCCAGCGCCACCTTGCTCAGGTCGTACTCGATCGAGGCCAGGGCCAGGGTGTCCGCGGCCGGGTTCAGCTGATCGATCAGGGGCCAGGCCACGGCGGCGACGCCGCCGACGGTGGCGGCGACGGCCAGGATATTGATGAAGTCGCGTCTGTGGGGTTCGGCCGCGCCGTGATCGGGCGCGGCGTGGGCAAGGCTCTCGGCCAAAGTTCAACTCACCTTCGTTGTCGCCAACCTGGGTCATACCAGCCGACGCTCGGGCCCCCGATTAGATTGCGTCAGCGCGTTTTTCAACATGGGATTGGGCTTGAAGGTCGCCGAAGGCCCCGCTGGAGCGTTGTCGCCACATGATCCGCCTCGAAACCTTTCCCGACGACGACGCCCTCGCTGGGGCCGCCGCCGAGGCGCTCGCCGCCGCCCTGGCCGCGCCGGGCGCGCGCTCCTTCGTCGCTACTGGCGGCACGACGCCCGGGCCGACCTATGACCGCCTCGCCGATCGTGATCTGAGTTGGGGGCGCCTCACCATCACCCTCACGGACGAGCGGTGGGTCGATCCCTCGGCCCCGGAGAGCAACGAGGCCCTGGTGCGCCGCCGCCTGCTCCAGGGTCGCGCGGCAACGGCCGCCTTTTTGCCGCTGAAGGGCGCCGGCGCTTCGCCCGAGGCCGACGCCGCGGCGGCGGAGCCGGGGTTGGGCAGGATCCTGCCGTCGGCGGCGGTTCTGCTCGGCATGGGCGCCGACGGCCACGTCGCCTCGTTGTTTCCGGGCGCGCCGGCGCCGCCGGCGGGCCGCCTGTGCTTCGGCGTCGATGAGGCCGGGCTCGATCCGCGCGTCCCGCGCATCAGCCTGACCACGCTCGCCCTGCTGCGAAGCGGGCTGATCGTGGTGCTGATCACCGGCGAGGCCAAGCGCGCGGTGGTGAAGAGGATCGCGGACGACCCCCTCTTCGCACCGCCGGCGGCTGTGATCCTGCGCCAGGAGGCCACGCCCGTCAGGGTGCTCTGGGCGCCCTGATCAGTCGCGCAGCAGCTCGTTGATGCTGGTCTTGGATCGAGTCTGGGCGTCCACCGTCTTGACGATCACCGCGCAGGCGAGGCTCGGCCCGGCGCCGTGCGGATCGGGCAGGGCGCCTGGCACCACCACCGACCAGGGCGGCACCACGCCCCGGTGCACGGCCCCGGTCTTCCGATCGACGATCCGGGTGGAGGCGCTGATGAAGACGCCCATGGCGAGGACCGCCCCTTCGCCGACCACCACCCCTTCGGCCACCTCCGAGCGCGCGCCGATGAAGCAACCATCCTCGACGATGGTTGGCAGGGCCTGAAGCGGCTCCAGCACTCCGCCGATGCCTGCCCCGCCTGAGACGTGCACGCCGGCGCCGATCTGGGCGCAGGAGCCGACCGTGGCCCATGTGTCGATCATCGTCCCCTCGCCCACACGCGCGCCGATGTTGACGAAGCAGGGCATCAAGACGGCGTTGCGGCCGACGAAGGCGCCCCGGCGCACGATCGCCCCCGGCACGGCGCGAAAGCCCGCCGCTTCGAACCGGGTCTCGTCCCAACCCTCGAATTTGCCGGGGACCTTGTCCCACCAGGGACCCAACTCGCCGCCCAGAGCGCCCGCGCGCATCATGATGTTGGCGTTGAGCCGGAACGACAGCAGGATCGCCTGCTTCAGCCACTGGTGTATGACCCATGTCTCGCCGGTTTTCTCCGCCACCCGCGCGTCACCTCGGTCCAGCCGCAGGATCACCTCCTCCACAGCCGTGCGGATCGGCCCGCTGGTGGCGGGCGAGAGCTGGTGGCGCGCGGCCCAGCCGGCCTCGATCTCCACCTTCAGGTCGCCAAGGGTCAGATCGGTCATGCGGCCGCGACCTCATGCAGTCGAGCGGAGGTCAGGAACGTCGCGAGGTTGTCGGTACGATGGTCGACGAAACGGGCCACCGATCCCGCCGCGTGCCCACCGACCAGGACCGTGGTCATGCCCAGCGTCCTGGCCGGCTCGAGATTGAGTTCGGCGTCCTCGAAAAAGGCGGTGGTCGCAGGTTCGATGGCATGGGCGGCGACGATGCGTTCGAACGCCCGCGCCTGGGGCTTGGGCGTGAAATCGGACGAGCCGATGTGGAACACCGCCTCGAACAGATCGGCCAGCCCCAACCTCTCTAGCACCCGCGCGGCGTGGACGTCGTCGGAATTGGTGAACACCAGCCGCCGGCCGGGCAGCCGCGCCAGAGCCGCGCGGAGGGCCCCGTCCCTGGCGAGACAATCCAGCGGCAGATCGTGAAATCGGGCGTGATAGACATCGGGATCGACGCCGTGATGGGTCATCAGGCCGCGCAACGTGAGGCCGTGCTCCGCCAGATAGCGTTTCTGCAGCGCCAGCGCCCTGGCACGGTCCAGGCCAGTCAGTTCCTCTACAAACGTCGTGATGCGCGGCGACATCAGCGCGGCTAGGCCCGACTCCAGCGGATAGAGGGTGTTGTCCAGATCGAACAGCCAGGTGTCGATGTGGGCAAGGTCGGCGCTCACGCGCGCACCAGGGTGCCGGCGCCGTGCTCGGTGAACAACTCCACCAGCATGGCGTGCGGGCGGCGGCCGTCGAGGATCACCACCGCCTCGACCCCGGCCTCCACCGCGGCAATGGCGGTCGAGAGCTTGGGGATCATACCGCCGCTGGCCAAGCCCGAGGCGATCGCCTCGCGCGCCTCCCCGAGGCTCATCTGGCGGATCAGGGCCCCCTCCGCGTCAAGCACTCCGGCCACGTCGGTGAGCAGCAGCATGCGTTTGGCCCCCAACGCTCCGGCAAGGGCGCCGGCCACGGTGTCGGCATTGATATTGAAGGTCTGGCCGCTCTCGGACACACCGATCGGGGCCACCACCGGGATATAGTCGTCCGCCGAATTGATCAGGCCCTCGATAAGCTTGGGATCGACCCGGCTGGGCTCGCCGACGAAGCCCAGATCGATATCTTCCTCCTCGTCGGAGCCGGCCGCCTTGCGCGTACGCACCGCCTTTTCAACGGTGATCAGCCGCGCGTCCTTGCCCGAAAGGCCGACCCCGCGCACATCGGCGGTGGCGCCGGCCTGGGTGATCCAGCTCGCGATCTCCTTGTTGATCGCCCCAGACAGGACCATCTCGGCCAGCTCCATCGTCGCCTCGTCGGTGACTCGCAGACCATCGACGAAGGTCGAGGCCACACCGGCCCGCTCCAGCATACGCGAGATCTGCGGCCCGCCGCCGTGCACCACCACCGGATGCAGGCCCAGGACCTTGAGCAGCACCGCGTCGGCGGCGAACAGCCGCGCCAGAGCCTCCTCGCCCATGGCGTGGCCGCCGTATTTGATCACGACCGTGGCGCGGTCGTAGATCTGGATGAAGGGGAGCGCCTCGGCCAAGGTCTTGGCGGTAGCCCAGCCCGGCTCTTCGGCGATGTCGCTCACGTCCGCGCCATAACCGGCAGGCCGCCGCTTGTCATGCGAAAGCGGCGGCGGCGATCTCGGCCCGCAACTCCGCGAGGCCGGCGCCTGTCTGCGTGGAGGTGGCCAGCACACGAGGGAACGCGGCGGCACGCCGGGCGACTCCGGCCAGGGTGGCGGCGACCACAGCCTCCGCCTGGGCGACCTTGAGTTTGTCGGCCTTGGTCAGAACGATCTGATAGGAGACGGCCGCTCGATCGAGCGCGTCCATCGCCTCCCCGTCGGGCGGCTTCAATCCATGGCGGGCGTCGATGAGGAGATAGACACGCTTTAGGTTTGGCCGGCCGCGCAGATAGGCTCGGCCCAGGTCCTGGAACCGACGCGCCGTCGACCTCGACACCTTGGCAAAGCCATAGCCCGGCAGATCCACCAGGCGCAGGCGGCCGTCGAGCAGGAAGAAGTTGACCTCGCGCGTGCGCCCAGGTTCGTTCGAGGCCCGCGCCAGACCATGGCGGCCCACGAGCGCGTTGATCAATGACGATTTGCCGACATTGGAGCGTCC
>JBBRQK010000017.1:0-55927 GCA_038226475.1 Caulobacterales bacterium
AGGCCTCGGCGACGTGCAGCGGCTGGGCGAGGAAGCGCTCGATCTTGCGCGCGCGCGCCACCACCAGCTTGTCGTCTTCCGACAGTTCGTCCATGCCGAGAATGGCGATGATGTCCTTCAGGGACTTGTACTGCTGCAGCACTTCCTGGACGCGGCGGGCGACGATGTAGTGCTCCTCGCCAATGATGTTCGGGTCCATGATGCGCGACGAGGAGTCGAGAGGATCCACAGCCGGGAAGATCGCGAGCGCTGCGATATCGCGGCTGAGCACGGTCTTGGCGTCGAGATGCGCCATCGCGGTCGCCGGGGCCGGGTCGGTCATGTCGTCGGCGGGCACGTAGATGGCCTGCACCGAGGTGATCGAGCCCTTGTTGGTGGAGGTGATGCGCTCCTGCAGATTGCCCATTTCCGTCGCCAGGGTCGGCTGATAGCCCACCGCCGAGGGGATGCGACCCAGGAGCGCCGACATCTCCGATCCGGCCTGGGTGAAGCGGAAGATGTTGTCGATAAAGAGCAGCACGTCCTTGCCCTCCTCGTCGCGGAAATACTCGGCCTGCGCGAGGCCCGAGAGGGCCACACGGGCGCGGGCCCCGGGAGGCTCGTTCATCTGGCCGTAGACCAGGGCGCAGCGCGAGCCCTCGGTCGATCCGCCATGTTCCTTGGGATCTACGTTGACCTTCGATTCGATCATCTCGTGGTAGAGGTCGTTACCCTCACGCGTTCGCTCGCCGACGCCGGCCAACACCGAATAGCCGCCGTAGGCCTTGGCGATGTTGTTGATCAGTTCCTGCATGGTCACGGTCTTGCCGACGCCGGCGCCGCCGAAGAGGCCGATCTTGCCGCCCTTGGTGTAGGGGCAGAGCAAATCGATGACCTTGATTCCGGTGACGAGGATTTCGGCCGAGGTCAGCTGGTCGGCGAACGACGGCGCCTCGCGGTGGATGCTGGCCTTGCGTTCGTGCGGGATCGGGCCGGCCTCGTCCACCGGCTCGCCGATCACGTTCATGATCCGGCCCAGGCACCCTGGCCCGACCGGCACCATGATCGGGCCGCCGGTGTCGACCACCGGATGGCCGCGGGTCAGCCCCTCGGTGGTGTCCATGGCGATGGTGCGCACGGTGTTCTCGCCCAGATGCTGGGCGACCTCCAGAACGAGGCGGAACGGCTCGCCGGTGCGCTGGTCGGTATTTGTGGTCTCCAGCGCGCTGAGAATCGCCGGCAGGTGGCCGTCGAACTCGACATCGACCACGGCGCCGATGATCTGGACGACATGGCCGGTGGCGACGCCGGCGGGCAGAGCCGGCTTCGTCTTCTCGGCGGGCGTGGGAAGGGTGTCGGTCATGGTCATGGTGGGGTCTTGCTTTCCACTTCGGGCGGGAGCGTCGGGAGAATCAGAGAGCCTCGGCGCCGGAGATGATCTCGATCAGCTCCTTGGTGATCTGGGCCTGGCGCGTGCGGTTCTTGATCAGGGTGAGGGCGGCGATCATGTCGCCGGCGTTACGGGTGGCGTTATCCATGGCGGCCATCTGGGCGGCGAAGAATCCGGCCTGATTCTCCAGCATGGCCGAGAGGATCTGGGTGGTGATGTTGCGCGGCAGCAGGGCGGCCAGGATGGTCTCGGCGTCCGGCTCGTATTCACAGGCCGCGCCCTTCAGATCGATCACCGGCGCGTCGCCCGACACCTGCGCCGGCGCCAGTTGCTGGCGCGTCGGCACCTGACTGACCACCGAGGCGAAGCGGTTGAAGAACAGGGTCACCACATCGGCCTCGCCGGCTTCGAAGCGCTTGATGACGATATCGGCGACGGCCTGGGCCGTCTCCAGGGAGGCCGAGCCGGCCTCGACCGAATCGACGAACCGGTCGCCATAGAGCCGGCGCAGCTGGTCCTTCGCCTTGCGCCCGACGGTCAGGATCGAGACCTGCTTGCCCTCGGCGATGCGCGCGGCGATGTGCTCGCGCGCCGCCCTGACGATCGAGGAGTTGAACCCGCCCGACAGGCCCCGATCGGCGGTGGCCACCACCACCAGTTCCTTGGCGGTCGAGCCCGTTCCGACAAGCAGCCGCGGCGCGCCGGCGCCGGACACCCCAGCGGCGAGGTTGGCGATGACCGCGGCCATGCGCGTGGCATACGGCCGGGCGCTTTCGGCCGCTTCGCGGGCGCGCCGCAGCTTGGCGGCGGCAACCATCTGCATCGCCTTGGTGATCTTTTGGGTCGCGGTCACGCTGGCGATGCGACTGCGCAGGTCCTTGAGGCTGGCCATGCCGGGTGTCGGGCTTTCGCGGGGTCTTAGGCGAACGACTGGGCGAAGGTGTCGAGCACGCCCTCGAGCTGGGCTTCGAGCTCGGGCGTGAGAGCCTTGCCGTCGCGGATCGCGGTCAGCAGATCGGCATGCTCGCCGCGCAGGCGCGCCAGCAGTTCGCTCTCGAAGCGCACCACCTGAGCGGTGGGGATGGCGTCAAGATAGCCGCGCGTGCCGGCGTAGAGCACGCAAACCTGCTCCTCGGCCTGCAACGGAGAATACTGCGGTTGTTTCAGCAGCTCGGTGAGGCGCTCGCCGCGCGCCAGCAGGCGCTGGGTGGAGACGTCGAGGTCGGAGCCGAACTTCGCGAAGGCGGCCATCTCGCGATATTGGGCCAGTTCGCCCTTCAGCGATCCGACGGCAGTCTTCATGGCCTTGATCTGGGCGCTGGAGCCGACCCGTGAGACGGAGATGCCGACGTTCATCGCCGGCCTGATGCCCTGGTAGAAGAGGTCGGTCTCCAGAAAGATCTGGCCGTCGGTGATCGAGATCACGTTCGTGGGGATATAGGCCGAGACGTCGTTGGCCTGGGTCTCGATCACCGGCAGAGCCGTCAGCGAGCCGGCCCCGAAATCCTCGTTCAGCTTGGCGGCGCGCTCGAGCAGCCGCGAGTGGAGATAGAAGACATCGCCCGGATACGCTTCGCGTCCCGGCGGGCGGCGCAGCAGCAGGCTCATCTGGCGATAGGCCACCGCCTGTTTGGAGAGGTCGTCATAGATGATCAAGGCGTGCATGCCGTTGTCGCGGAACCACTCGCCCATGGCGCAGCCGGAAAACGGCGCCAGGAACTGCAGCGGGGCTGGCTCCGACGCGGTGGCGCTGACGATGATGGTGTAGTCGAGGGCGCCGCGCTCCTCGAGCGTCTTGACGATCTGGGCGACCGTGGAGCGCTTCTGGCCGATGGCGACGTAGACACAGTAGAGTTTGGCCTTCTCGTCCGTGCCGGCGTTGATCTGCTTCTGATTGAGGATGGCGTCGACGGCCACGGCGGTCTTGCCGGTCTGGCGGTCGCCGATGATCAGCTCACGCTGGCCACGACCGACCGGAACCAGGGCATCGATGATCTTGAGACCGGTCTGCACCGGCTCGTGCACCGATTTGCGCGGGATGATGCCGGGCGCCTTGACGTCCACGCGGCGGCGTTCGGCGATATCGGTCAACGGCCCCTTGCCATCGATCGGTTCGCCCAGAGGATTGACCACCCGGCCCAGCAGACCCTTGCCGACCGGCACGTCGACGATCTCGCCCAGACGCCGCACCTCGTCGCCTTCGGCGATCTGGGCGTCGGAGCCGAAGATCACGATGCCGACATTGTCGCGCTCGAGGTTGAGGGCCATGCCCTTCACCCCGGCGGAGGGAAATTCCACCATCTCGCCGGCCTGGACCTGGTCGAGACCGAACACCCGGGCGATGCCGTCGCCGACGCTGAGCACCTGGCCGACGTCCGAGACGTCCGCCTCGACGCCGAAATTGGCGATCTGCGACTTGAGGATGTCCGAAATTTCGGCGGCGCGAATGTCCATGGAGGGGGTCTCTAGGCTCTCTTCAGGGCGAATTTGAGGGAATCGAGTTTCGACTTCAGCGAAGCATCGTAAAGGCGCGAGCCGACGCGGACCTTGACGCCGCCCAGGATGGCGGGGTCGACGCGGGTCTCGATTTGGGGGTCCTTGCCGAGCGCCGTGCGCAGCGCGGCGGCCAGGCTGGCGTTCTGCGCCGGCGTCAGCGCGACGGCGGTCGTCACCTGGGCCGAGACGAGCCCGCGGCGAGCGGCGGCGAGGCGCTCGAAGGCGGCGATGATCTGGCCCAGGGCAGAGACCCGTCGGTTGGCGGCCAGGAGGCCGAGAAACTTGCTGGTGGTGGCGCTGAGATCGGCCCGCTTGGCCAGGGCGGCGAGGCCGGCGGCTTTGTCCTCGGCGCTGAACCGGGGCGAGATCACGAGGCGGCGCAAATCGGCGCTCTCCGCGATCATCGCCTTGAGCGATGCCAGGTCCGCCTCCACGGTGGGAAGAGCGTCGGTTTCGACCGACAGGTCGAAAAGCGCCCGCGCATAACGCGCGCCCACATCGCTCGCCTGGGTATCGTCAGCCAAGGAAATCCGCCTGGTGTCACCGTCTGGCCGAACGAAGGGACAGACGTCCACATCCGGCAGGAAGGCTAGGGTTGCGCCGAAGAAAGCACGTGGGCGCGGGAAGCCGTCGATGCCTCCCGGCCCCAAGCCGCGCGGCTGATAACACGCGAACTTTCGGCCCGCAACCAGCGTAGCCCGTCCCGTGGAGGCCAAGCTCGCTTGCAGTCTTCCTGCGTCAATCTACCGTCAAAAAGCTGTCAATACCGACATGCGCCGGCATAGGGCGGATGGACTTCCAACAATTATGAACCAAAACCTTGGTCAAGGTCGAGTAGCGGCCGAGTTTTTGGGAACGTCGAGATGTCCGAGTCGTCCGCCGAAAAATCCATTCCCGTCAGCCTGCATGTCCGCTTCGATGGCGCCCGGGACGAGGACAGCCCGCCGCCCGTCACGGCCCATGCGTTCGACGTGACCGGCGGCCTGATCGCCTCCGCGCCCGTCGAGGAGGGTCGCGCGACGCTGGACCTTCCGGAGCGGTTCGCCAACCAGACGGTGCGCTTCTTCGTCGGACCCGCCACCTCGCGCCACGCCAGGCCAACCATTTCCTCGCTCGGACGCAAGAACGCGTACGAGATTCGCCAGCGGATCGACCTCGAACGGCCGGTGATCCAGGTGGCCGTGCACGATCCGATCTGGCGGCGGTGGATCTTCTGTCCCTGCTACGTCTCGGGCCAGGTGGTGACCAACGTCAGCCTGCCCAGCGGCGTCACCAAGCAGCTGCCGATCTGCAATGCGCGGGTCAACATCTGCGAGGTCTGGGAGCTGCCGATCATCTTCCACCGCCTGCCGGACGACATCCTCTGGCGCCTGCGCGAGGAGGTGGTGCGTATGGTGGCCCACCCGGTTCCGCCGATCCCGCCTGGACCCGAGTTGGGAAGTCCCGGCTTCCGCACCGCCCTGGCGCTCGCCACGGCGCCGGCGACGGCCGCCGCCATTCCGGCGCTGCGCCCGCCATCGTCATCGGCCCCGCCGCGGGCGAGGCTGGACGCCTATGTCGCCGCCCTGGGCGCCGCCGAGACCGCCGCGCCCGCGTCGGCCATGTCGCACCAGGTCAGAGCCCTGGCGCTCAGCACGACGGCGGAGGACATCCGCGCCCGGCTGATCGACCTGGGTCCGAGCCTGATCCACTATTTCTGCTTCTGGGACTGGCTCGAGCCGTGGCTGGTGGTTGACTGTTTCGAGACCGTGGTGACGGACGACAATGGCCGCTTCTTCGCCACCGTCTGGTATCCGTGCGACGGGCCGGCGCCGAACCTCTATTTCAGCGCTGAACAGCTGCAGAACGGTCATTGGGTCTCGATCTACGAGCCGTGGGTGCGCTGCGCGACCCACTGGAACTATCCGTGTGGATCCAGCGTGACGCTGACCGTCACCGACCCGGCGGCCATGGCGTGCGCGCCGCAGGATCCGGTCAATCCGCCTCCGGGCGCGGACGACTGGGTGCTGGTGACCGCCGTCGGCGGAACCTACGTCTGGGGAACCGAGCCCCCGGCCCCCGCCCCCGTGGGCTGGGTCCGGCAGGACGGACTGACCGACTACGGCGGCGTGGTCGACGCGCCGTTCGGCGGCTATCTCGGCTTTCGCAGCGGGGCCTCGATCAGCATCCCGAACCCCGGCGCGACCTACTATCGCTGGTCGTACCGCAGACTGGGCACGACGCCCTGGTTCCAGATGAGCGACACCGTGGTGCGGCACTACGTCAAGGAGACGCCGCCGCACCTGCCGACCTTTCCGGTCCAGGTGATGGGTCCGCGCACCGTCGGCGGCGTCTCTTCGCTCTACCTGTTCAAGCCACTGAACCCACCGGGACCGGCGGCCGGCGACCCGACCGGGACGATCACCTACTGGCCCAACGACGATCTCTTCGCCGACATCTATTCGGGCTATCTGGACACCACCGCTCTGCCGGGCGGGGCGGCGACCGCCGCCGGCGTCTATCAGATCAAGCTGGAGGTGTTCGACAGCGCCGCCAACCCGGTCGATCCAGGCGCGGGCACCTTCCGGTTCATCGTGCCCAGCGCGATCGAGGCGGACGGTTCGGTGGACGCCCGCGAGGCCGACCCCAGCGAACTGGACGTCGACGGCGGCTATATCTTCAACCTGCACATCGACAACAACCCCTGCGTCGCCACCCTGGCGGCGGCCACCATCAGCGGCGGCGGGACCGCGGACGATTGCGGTTTCCTCAACTACGCCTCAGCCGCCGATCCGATCAGCCTGGCGTTTCAGGCCCAGCATCCCAACGGTTTCGCCACCTTCCGCCTTTGGACGGTCCGCGGCGCGGTCGACGTGGCGGTGGCCGACGCCTCCGGCGAAGTCTGGGCCGCCTCGGCGGGCAGCTTCACCGGCGACGGCGATGGCGACTTCACCTCCAGCGGGCTGACCGTCGGCGCCCTCCTGGGCAGTTGCGTCAACGGCGCTTTTGCCGAGGGCCTGCACGTCGACGCCAAGGCGACCACGGGCTGGAGCGACGGCATCAACGCCTATGACGCCGACGCCCTGCGCGCCTTCGCCCTGGCGGAGGCGACCTGAGCATGGGGAGTCCGGTGTTCTGGGCCAGGTTCGCGATCGCCACTCTGGCGGTCTGGCGCCTGGCCCACCTTCTGTCCGTCGAGGACGGGCCGGGGAGGGTCGTGGCGCGCCTGCGGGCGCGCCTCGGCTCTTCCCTCGCCGGCCAGGCCATGGACTGCTTCGGGTGCATGAGCCTGTGGCTGGCCGCGCCGGCCGCCCTGTTCGTCGGCGGCGGGGCGCTGGATCTCGTCGCGATCTGGCTGGCGCTCTCGGGCGTCGCGTTCCTGCTGGAGCGCATGGCGCCGGGCGGGCTGGAGATCGGCCCCCTGCCCGCCGAGCCGGTCAAGCACGATTTCGAACCCTGGATGGAGATCGACGATGGGCTGCTGCAATCGCTCCCGAGATCCTGGCCCCGCCCCGTCACGGACGCAGGGTTCGGCGCCGTCGCGGACGGTCACGCCGGCCGCGAACCGCTCGAGCCTGCGGTACGTCGGACACGCGGCGGTCGCGGTTAGGGGACCGGCGACCGGCCTCGCCTACGCCTTCAGTCCGGCCCGTCCGCTCGGCGCCGTGGATGCCCGCGACGCCGCGGGCCTGCTGCGCTCGCGGCTGTTTCGAAGGCCCTGACGCCCGCCGGCGCGCCGGGGCTGGAACCTTAGCTTGGCTTTGTGCATTGTTCGGCTCGACCGCGCGGTGACGGAAGGTTCCGCCGCCGTGGTTTCACCCTGCCCGATCCTCAAGCCGGAGTTTCCCCATGGCCGACGCGTCCAAGCCGTTCCTCTCAGACGTCAAGACGTTGCGCGATCGGGCGCGCAAAAACATCGCCGACGGCGCGGTCACCTCGACCTACAAGGGCGACCCGAAGAAGACGGTCGAGATCCTGCAGTCGGTGCTCGCCACCGAGATCGTCTGCGTCCTGCGCTATTCGATGCATTCCGTCAGCGCCACCGGCATCTCCAGCGAGGCGGTCAAAGAAGAATTCGCCCAGCACGCCAAGGAGGAACAGGAGCACATGATGGCCGTGGCCGAGCGCATCACCCAGCTGGGCGGTGAGCCGGACTTCAATCCCGAGGGCCTGGCCAGTCGCTCCGCGTCGGAATATTCCACCGGCCCCAGCCTGATCGACATGATCCGCGAGAACCTCGTGGCGGAGCGGATCGCGGTGCAACACTATCAGGAGTTGATCCGCTACTTCGGTGATGACGATCCGACCACTACCCGGATGCTCAAATGGATCCTCTCCGTCGAGGAGGAACATGCCGACGACATGCACGATCTGCTGGTGGCCCACGAAGGCACGCCGATGTTGCCGAGATAACGCGGCCCGGCGGGCCGGCCCCGGCCGGCTTGCCAGCCCCGGCATTCTGGGCTCTTAGGGGCCGCCGCTTTTAGCCCGCCTCGCCAAGGATTCATGAAAGACCCTCTTAAGACCGGCTTCGCCGAACGCCTGACCGCCGCGCAGGACGCCAAGAAGGCCCTTGTCGCCAAGCTCAAACCCAAGCCCATGGTGCCGGCCGAGAACCTCGAGAGCCGCGAGGCGATCAAGGCGCGGGAGCTCGAGACCGTGCGTCAGGCGCGGGCCGAGGCCAAGGAGACCGCGCGCCTGGAGGCGGCCGCCCGCGAGGAGGCCCTGCTGGAGGCCAAGCGGGGCGAGCGCAAGGAGCGCAAAGCCCTGACCAAGGCCGAACAGAAGGCCCGACGCGACGCCAAGTACGCCGCCCGCAAGGCGCGCAAATAGCCGCCTATTCGGCGGCCATGGCCATGGGACCGGCCTGGGCCCCGCGCAGCAGGCGTCCGGGCAAGCCCCCGGTCGGTTCGCCACCCCGATAGGTGACCTCGCCGGCGACGAGGGTCGCCACATATCCGCTGGCCTTCTGAATGAGCCGCCGGCCGCCGGCGGGAAGGTCGTAGGCTACTTGCGGCGGGTGCAGGGTGAGGCCGTCGTAGTCGATCACGTTGAGATCGGCGCGATAGCCTGGCGCGATCAGGCCGCGATCGTGCAGTCCGACCAGCCGGGCGGTGTCCTGAGTCTGCATCCGGATCACGGCCTCCAACGGTAGCTTCGGCCCACGGGTGCGGTCGCGCGTCCAGTGAGTGATCATGGAGGTCGGGAAGCTGCCGTCGCAGATCATCCCCACGTGAGCGCCGCCGTCGGAGAGGCCGGGCACCGTGTCGGGATGGACGATCATGGCGTGGACGGCGTCCAGCGAGCCCTCGGCGTAGTTGAGGAACGGCACATAGAGCATGCCACGCCCGCCATCGGTCAGCATGTGCTCCAGCACCACCTCTTCCGGGGAGACCCCGCGGGCGGCGGCGAGCGACGCCACGGTGGCGTCGTCGGTGGGCTCATAGTCCGGTTGGCGGCCCATCAAATACATGCGCGCCCAGTTGGTCGGCATGCGGCGCACCGCGTTGTCGGGCGGCGAAGCGATAAGATTGGCCCGGAACACCGGATCGCCCAGGCGCGCGACGCGGTCGGCCAGAGAGAGGCCCGCGATCTCGCGGTAGAGCGGGTACTGGCTGAAAGGATTCAGGGTCAGCTCCAGGCCGAGCAGCACGCCCACCGGGCGGGCGGCGACCTGCGCCTTCATCGGCAGGCCGGCGGCCACGGCCTCGGCGAGGGCGTCCAACAGCGTCCGGTAACCCTTCGGGTCGAGCGGACCCTGGGCGAGGGTGAAAGAGAGCGGCCGGCCGCTGCGCTCGGCAATCCGGCGCAGCATGGCGAACTCCAGCACCGGATCGGTAAAGTCCGACACCACCTGCAGCACCCCGCGACCCGCCGCCGCCAGCCCCATGGCGATGCCGGTCAACTCGTCCTCGCCGGCGGTCAGGGTCGGCGTGGGCGAGCCGTCGCTGGTGCGGTGGTTCAGGGTGCGCGAGGTGGTGAAGCCGAGCGAACCGACCTCCATCGCCCGCCGGGCCAGGGCCGACATGGCGGCGATGTCGGCGGCCGTGGCGGGTTCGCGATTGGCACCGCGCTCGCCCATGACGAAAACGCGCAAGGCCGCGTGCGGCAACTGGCTGCCGATATCGACGTCGAACTCGCGCGACGCTAGGGCGTCGAGATATTCGGGATAGTCCCGCCAGTTCCACGGCAGGCCCTCGGTGAGCACGGGGAAGGGAATGTCTTCCACGCCCTCCATCAGCCGGATCAACCGATCGTGGTCCTCGCCCTTGCACGGGGCGAAGCCGACGCCGCAGTTGCCCATGACCACGGTTGTGACGCCGTGCCAGCTGGAGGGCTGCATGCGCCCGTCCCATGTCGCTTGGCCGTCATAGTGAGTATGCACATCGACGAAGCCGGGCGTGACGATGTGGCCGGCGGCGTCGCTTTCTTCGGCCCCGGCGCCGGAAATTTGGCCGACGGCGGCGATCCGCCCGTCCTTGACCGCCACGTCGGCGTCGCGCGGCGCGCCGCCTGACCCGTCGAACAGCCGGCCTCCCCGGATCACCAGATCGTAGGCCCGCTCCATGACCGTTTCTCCCGTGGCCGCTCTTTTGCCGACTCTAGCACGTTCACGCGGCGAGCGCACCGAACTGCAGGCGGGCGAGACGGGCGTAGAGGCCGCCCCGGGCGATGAGGTCCGCGTGCCGGCCAACCTCGACCACGGCCCCGGCGTCCATGACCACGATGCGATCGGCCTCGAGCACCGTGGCCAGGCGGTGGGCGATTACCAGGGTGGTGCGGCCCTCCATCGCTTCGTGCAGGGCGCGTTGCACCAGGCGCTCGTTCTCGGCGTCGAGCGCGCTGGTGGCCTCGTCGAGCAGCAGGATCGGCGCCTGGCGAACCAGGGCGCGGGCAATGGCGATCCGCTGGCGCTGGCCGCCGGAGAGCGTCTTGGCCCGCTCGCCCATCAGGGTGGCGAAACCCTCCGGCAAGGCGCGCAGGAAGCCTTCGGCCTGGGCCGCGGCGGCGGCGGCGGCGATTTCGGCCGGACTGGCGCCGGCGCGACCGAAAGCGATGTTGTCGCTGGCCGAAGCGGAGAACAGCGGCGCGTCCTGGGCGACAAAGGCGATGCGCTCCCGGGCGGCCCTGGGGTCGGCCCGGCGCAGATCGACGCCGTCGATGGTGATCGCACCGTCGGCCGGATCGTAGAAGCGCAGGAGCAGGCGGAACACGGTGCTCTTGCCGGCCCCTGAGGGCCCGACCAGGGCGACGCGCTCGCCTGGACGCACGTGGAGGGAGAAGCCGCTTAGGGCCGGCCGGTCGTCGCGGCCGGGGTAGGCGAAACTCACGTTATCGAAGCGGACCTCGCCGCGGGCCGGGGTGGGCAGCGCCGTGGGCCTGATCGGCGCGGCGATGGACGGCGTGGCGTCGAGCATCCGCATCACCCGGTCGGCGGCGCCGGAAGCCTTCTGCACCAGGCCCCAGACCTCTGACAGATCGCGCAGGGCCGACGCTGCGATCATGGCCAGGATCAGCAGCTCAAGCAGATTGCCGGGCGTCATGCTCTTCTTGACGATCACCGCCATGGCGCATTCGAAGAGCAGGATCAGCATGCCGGCGAAGATCAGGGTGATCATCAACCCCGACATCAGGCCGCTGGCGCGGATCTGGGCCCGCGAGGCGCGGAACGCTCCCTCGATCGCGCGGTTGAAGCGGGCGGAAACGGCCTCCTCCTGACCGAACGCCTGGATGGTGTCGATCGCCTCGAGGCCCTCGCCGGCCTGGCCGATGGCGTCGGCGAATCGGTCCTGGGCGCGCACCGAGAGGCGCTGCATGCGCCGACCCATCAGAAAGAGCGGCGTCAGCAGCACCGGGATCAGGACCAGGATCAGGCCGGTGATGTTGGGGCTGAGCAGCACCATCATCACCAGGGCCCCGGCGAGAGTCAGCAAGTTGCGCAGGGCGCCCGGCAGGATGACGCCGACGGTATGTTCGACGATGGTCATGTCGGTGGTCAGGCGCGACAGCACTTCGCCGGTCTTGAGTTCCAGGAAATGGGCGAGGTCCAGCCCCAGGACGTGGCGCAACACCAGCTGGCGCAGGTCGGCGACGATCCGCTCCCCGAGCTTGTAGGTGAAGTAGAGGCGAAGGCCCGTGGTCACGGCCAGGATCCCCGCGGCCAGGCCCAGCCAGAGGAACACGCGCTCGAGCGCGGCGCGGGTGTGCAAGCCAAACCCCTGGTCGAGCACCATGCGCGCGCCCCAGGTCAGGGCCAGCAGGGCGGCCGTGGACAACAACAGGAACACCAGGCCCAGGACCGCATCCAGCCAATGGCGCGCCACGAGGGGGCCGAGCCGCGCGAGGGGCCGAACGTCGGGGCCCGCCTTGTCCATCCTCACCTCGCATCGAACCGCTCGACGGGCGGCGTCCGCTTCGACTAACAGGTCGGGGGCGATTGTCGATAATGACGCGAACGGGCCTAGCGTGCCATGGTGGAGGCCAAACCGTCACACTTCGGAAGATTCTCCCATTGGACCGCCTATCTTGACTCCCACGCCCACCGCGCCCGGCCGCGCCGCACGGCCAGGCGATTTCTCCACCATCGGCGAGGCTCTCGACTACGCCGCGACCACGGCCACCGGCCTCAACCTCCACTCCCTGCGCGGAGAGCTGACCGAGGTCCTACCCTACGCCCGGCTGCGTGAGGAGGCTTTGGCCCTGGCCGGGCGGATGCTGGCCGCGGGCCTCGAGCCCGGCGACCGGGTGGCCCTGGCGGCGGAGAGCGACGGCGACTTCCTGCGCGCCTTCTTCGCCTGCCAATATGCCGGGCTGGCGCCGGCGCCGACTCCCTTGCCCGCGCCGTTCGGCGGCAAGGACGCCTATGTCGCCCATATCCGCCGGATGCTGAGGTCGGCCGAAGTCAGGGCGGCTTTCGCGCCCGCCGCCCTGGCGCCGTGGTTCGGAGAGGCGGCAGAGGGTCTGGGACTGCTGGCGGCGGGCCTGATCGCCGACCTGCCCAGCCAGACCGACGCCCGCCTGCCCGCGCCCGATCCCTCGGGCCTGTGCTACCTGCAGTTCTCGTCGGGCAGCACCCGCCATCCCACCGGCGTCGCCGTCACCCAGAGCGCGCTGATGGCCAATATCGGCGCCATCGGGCGCGACGGCCTGGGTCTGGGTGTCGGGGCCGCCGACCGCATCGCCTCGTGGCTGCCGCTCTATCATGACATGGGCCTGGTCGGCATGCTGATGACCAGCTTGGCGTTCCAGTGCTCGATCGACCTGCTGCCGACCGGCGCGTTCGTGCGCCGGCCCGGGCTGTGGCTGGATCTGATCTCGAAGCGCGGCGGCACGATCACCTACGCCCCGACCTTCGGCTACGACCTCGCGGCGCGGCGGGCGAGCGCGGCGACGATGGAGGGGCTCGACCTCTCCTCGCTGCGCATCGCCGGCCTGGGCGGCGACATGATCCGGCCGGAGCCCCTGCGCCAGTTCGCTCAGGCGTTCGCCGCCGCGCAGTTCGATCCGCGGGCCTTCACCGCCAGCTACGGCATGGCCGAGGCCACCCTGGCGCTGAGCCTGACGCCGGTCGGCCAGGGCCTGCGCACCGACGTGGTCGATGTGGCCCGGCTCGAGACCGCCGGGGTCGCCGCTGCTCCGGCGCGCGGCGCGCGGGCGCGGGAGTTCGCCCTGTGCGGCACCGTCCTGGTGGGACACCGGCTGGAGGTTCGCGACGAGCGCGGCGAGGCGCTCGGCGAGCGCCGGGCTGGCCGGATCTTCGCCAAGGGGCCGAGCCTGATGAAGACCTATTACGGCCAGCCGGAGGAGACGGCGCACGTCCTCTCCGCCGACGGCTGGCTCGACACCGGAGACATCGGCTATTTCCTGGATGGCCAGATCGTGATCACCGGCCGGGCCAAGGACCTGATCATCGTCCACGGGCGCAATGTCTGGCCGCAGGATCTGGAGTGGACGGCGGAGAGCGAGATCCCCGCCCTGCGCAGTGGCGACGTCGCGGTGTTCTCGGCCTCCCCGCCCGACGGCGCGGGCGAAGAGGTGGTGATCGCCCTGGTGCAGTGCCGCTCGCGCGATCCGGCCGCCCGCGACGCCCTGCGCACCGCGACGGCGACCGCCCTGCGCGCACGCCATGGCCTCGACGTCGACGTGCGCCTGGCCCCGCCGCACAGCCTGCCGCAGACCTCCTCGGGCAAGCTCAGCCGATCGCGGGCCAAGAGCCTGTTCCTCGCCGGAGACTTCGCTCAGGAGCCGGTCGCGGTTTGATCGGCCTGGCGGCGCTCTCGGGGGCGACCGGGTTCCTGGGGCGGCGGCTGGCGCCGGCCATGCTGGCCCGAGGCTGGCGCGTGCGCGCTCTGACGCGCGGCGCGCTCCCGGCCCCGGCGCCGGGCGAGGCCCTGACCTGGGAGCGCGGAGACTTGGCCGACCACGCCGCCCTCGCCCGCCTGACCCATGGGGCGGACGTCACCATCCACTGCGCCGGCCTGATCAAGGCCAATAGCCGGGCGGAGTTCTTCGCGGTCAACGAGGGCGGGGCGGCGGCGGTCGCGGCGGCGGCGCCCGGCCGGCTGATCCTCGTCTCCAGCCTGGCGGCGCGCGCGCCGGAGCTGTCCGACTATGCCGCCAGCAAGCGCGCCGGCGAGGCGGCCGCCCTGCGGGAGGCGGGCGGCCGGGCGACCATCGTGCGGCCGCCGGCGATCTATGGGCCGGGCGATCGGGA
The DNA here is from genome assembly GCA_038226475.1 of Caulobacterales bacterium. Lineage (GTDB taxonomy): Bacteria > Pseudomonadota > Alphaproteobacteria > Caulobacterales > Caulobacteraceae > Acaudatibacter. The sequence continues at coordinate 14,559 of JBBRQK010000017.1, forward strand.
GACCCTGGGCCTGTTCCGCCTGGCCTCGCGCTCGCCAGTGCTGCCCCTGCCGGGCGACGACGACGCGCGGCTGGCCCTGGCCCATGTCGACGACGTCGTGGCCGCGATCCTGCGGCTGGCCGAGGGAGAGGCGGCGGGCGGCTGTTTCGCGATCGGCGGCGACCGGCCCGAAGGGTACGGCTGGCGCGAGATCATGAGCGAGGCGGCGCGGGCCTGCGGACGGCGCACCAGGCTGGCGCCGATTCCGCCGGCGGTGGTGATGGGGGCGGCGACGCTGTCGGCCTGGCTGGGGCGATTGAGCGGGGCGCCGGCGATCTTCACGCCCGGCAAGGCGCGCGAGCTGCTGCACGGCGACTGGTCGGTGACGCCCATGGAACAGGCGCCGGACGCGCCGGCGGCGCGCTTTTCCCTCAAGGCCGGGTTCGCCGACGCCGTGGACTGGTATCGAGGCGAAGGCTGGCTGGCGAAAAATTAGGCTTTCGCCAACCGGTTGAAGCTACGGTCTCAAAGCTGTTACGCTAAACGCCGGATTCTTCGATCCGCGGCAAGAGGACACACGGTCGGCATGCGGCAAAACCATCAACTGGCGCTGGTCGACACCAACGGAAACGCGCCGGACCGATCGATGCGCGACGACATCGCCGATATCTTCGAACAGGTGCTGGGCCGGCCGGTCAAGATCGCCGACGATACCGATATCGTTCAGGATCTGGGGATGGATTCTCTGGGCGTGATGAATTTCGTCATGGCGATCGAGGACTTCTATGATATCTCCATCCCCCTCGATCGGATCGCGCAGATACAGACTGTGGCCGATCTGATCCACGCGGTCGAAGACCTGCGCAGCGGGACCCCAGCATGACGATCCTCGCCAAACACTCCGCCTATCGGCTTGCCTATGACGCCCTGCGCGAACACGGCGTCGATCCGGCGCACATGCGGTTCGACAGCGTGCTCTCGCCCACCGAGGGCATGCTGAATGGCCGCCGCACCATCCTGATGGGCACCAACAACTATCTGGGCCTGACCTTCGACGCCGAGTGCATCGAGAGCGCCGTGGAGGCCACGAGGCGGCAGGGCACCGGCACCACAGGGTCGCGCATGGCCAACGGCACATACGAGGGCCACTGGCGGCTCGAGACGGCCTTGGCCGAGTTCTACGGCCGCGAGCACGCCATGGTGTTCAGCACCGGCTATCAGGCCAATCTGGGCGTGCTCTCCAGCCTCGTCGGCCGCGGCGACCACCTCATGCTCGACGCCGACAGCCACGCCAGCATCTATGACGGCGCCCGCCTGGGGGCCGCGGAGGTGATCCGCTTCCGGCACAACAACCCCGACGACCTCTACAAGCGCCTGCGCCGCCTGGCCGGCGCCCCGGGCGACCGGCTGATTGTCGTCGAGGGCATCTATTCGATGCTGGGCGACACCGCCCCCCTCAAGGAGATCGCCGCGGTCAAGCGCGAGACCGGGGCCTATCTGCTGGTCGACGAGGCCCACTCCCTGGGCGTGCTGGGCGAGACCGGCCGGGGCCTGGCCGAGGCGGCCGGGGTCGAGGCGGACGTCGATTTCATCGTCGGCACCTTTTCCAAGAGCCTGGGCAGCGTCGGCGGCTTCTGCGTCTCCGACAGCCCGGATTTCGACCTGATGCGGATCGTCTGCCGGCCCTACATGTTCACCGCCTCCCTGCCGCCGGGGGTGGTCGCCTCGACCCTCTCGGCCCTGGCCAAGCTGCGCGCCGAGCCGGTGCTGCGGACCAATCTGATGCGCAACGCCCGGCGCCTGTACGACGGGCTGGGGGCCATGGGTTTCCAGACCGGCCCCGAAGCCAATCCGATCATCGCCGTCACCATGCCCGACCAGGAGACGGCGGTGACCTTCTGGAAGATGCTGATCGAGGCGGGCCTGTACATCAACCTCGCGATTCCGCCGGCGACGCCCAACAACGTCATGCTGCTGCGCACCAGCATCAGCGCCGCCCATAGCATCCAGCAGATCGATACGGCCCTGGAGATCTTCGCCGACATCGGCCGCCAGCTGGGCTTCCTGACCGCCGACCGGCGCCGCGCGGGCGGGCTCGTCTAGCCAGGTGACCTCCCTGGCGCTGGCCGCCCCGGTTCCGCACAGGACCACCTGGCGCCCCTCGATCCTGGACGGATATCTGCTGCGCATGCTGGCCATGCCGGCCCTGGCGGTGCTGGGGGTGACCCTGGTCGCCTTCCTGCTCGACCAAACCCTGCGGCTGATCACCCAGCTCGAATCCAACGGGGCGCGGCTGGGCTATCTGTTCGGCCTGGTCGCCAATCTGGTGCCCTATCAGCTGGGCCTGGCCCTGCCGGCCTCGTTCTGCGTGGCGATGTTCATCGTCATTGCGCGCCTGGGCGACGACAGCGAGCTGGACGCCATCCTGGCCGGCGGGGTCTCGTTCGAGCGACTGGTCGCGCCCCTGGTGTTCGTGGGCGTGGTGCTGGGGATCGTCTCCCTGCTGCTGGTGGGCTTCCTGCAGCCCTACAGCCGGTTCGGCTATCGCGCGGTGCTCAACGCCGCCACCGAGGCCGGCTGGACCGCCCAGCTCGATCCGCAGGTGTTCATCAACGCCGGCCCCGACTTCACCATCACCGCCGACGAGGTGGACGCCACCGGCCGTGGCCTGAAGGGCGTGTTCATCCGCCGGATCGGCAAGGACGGCGAAACGGTTGTCACCGCGGACGACGGGGCCCTGGCCCTGCGGCCGGACGGCAAGACCACCGACCTTCGCCTCGACGGCGGCCTGATCCTCTCGGACACGCCGCACGGCGAGCGCCTGCTGCGGTTTGGCGACTTCACCGATCACGAGATCCTGAGCGGCGCCCCGGCCCTGCTGCCGCGCGGCGGGGATCCGCAGGAGCTGACCATACCGGAGCTGGTCAACGAGATCGACCGGCCCGACGCTATGATCCCCAAGCGCGCTCTGCAGGCCGAGCTGTATGCGCGCCTGACCCGATCCCTGGCCGTGCCGCTGCTGCCGCTGATCGCGCTTCCCCTGGCCATGTCGGTCAAGCGCGGGCGCCGAGCGCCGGGCATGATCGTGGGGGCGGTGGTGCTGGTCGGTTTCCATCACGGCGTCTCGCTGTGCAAGAGCCTCGCCACGTCGGGCGAGGTCGATCCCCTGCTGGCCCTGGGGGGCCTCTATGCGGTGATGGCGGCGTTCGGCCTGTGGCTGTTCATGTCGAGCCGTAGGCGGCCGGGCGAGACGCCGCTGTCGGGCCTGTTCCTGACCCTCGAGACCCTGTTCGAGCGCCGGCCCCGGCGGGCGAGCGCCACCACCCTGAGGGCCAAGGGATCGCTCAGCCTTTCGGCCTATCTCACCCGCATCATGGCGGTGCGGACGGCGGCGGCGGCGGTGGCCCTGATGGGCCTGCTGCAGCTGATCGACCTCTTGGAGCGGACCAGCGACATCCTGGCCCGCGGCGGGGTGCTGGAGATCTTCCGCTACATGGCCCTGCGCCTGCCGTTCCTGTTCCAGCAGGTGGCGCCCTTCGCGGTGCTGGCCGGGGCGATCTTCACCTTCAGCCAGCTGGCGCGCAACAGCGAGCTGGTGGTGATGCGGATCAGCGGCCTCTCCCTGTTCCAGATCTTCCGCCGCACCCTGCCGGTGGCGCTGGCCGTGACCCTGCTGGACGTGGTGGTGACCGATCAGGTGACGCCCCGCGCCGAGCAGGCCCTGGCCACCTGGTGGAGCGCCAGCGCCCCCGGCTCCGCGCCCAAGACCGCGGCCCCGCGCTGGTTCCGGATCGATGGCGATGTGGTGATGGTGAAATCCGCCAGCGGCGACGGCAAGGTGCTGCGCGGCGTCTCGGTCTATCAGCGCGACGCCCACCGGGCCCTGGTGCGGCGCATGACCGCCCCCACGGCGACGTTCGACAACGGGGCCTGGCGGCTGCGCAACGCCGCCATCACCGATCTGCACGAGGCGCGGGCCGACGTGATGTCGGCCGGATCGGTCGACTGGCCGACGACGCTCAAGCCGACCGACGCGGCGCGCCTCTTCGCCGGCTCCTATGAGATCACCTCCGGCGCGGCCTATCGCTCGCTGTTCGGCAAGGGGCCGGTGGACAAGAGCCCCAGCCAGTTTCGCACCCGGCTCTACCGCACCCTGGCCCAGGGCCTGGCCCCGATCATCATGCTGCTGCTGGCCCTGCCCACGGCGCTCGGCCACACGCGCAGCAACCGCACCGGGCCGGTGATCTTCGGCCTGGGCTGTGGCCTGCTCTATCTGGTGGCCGACGGCCTGCTGACGGCCATGGGCCAGACGGGGGTGCTGCCGCCGCTGGCCGCCGCCTGGGGCGCGCCGGTGGCCTTCGCCGCCGGGGCGGTCAGCATCCTGCTCTACGCGGAGGGCTGAGCCTTGGCCGTCGATCTCGTCCCGGTCTCCACCCCCCAGGAGCTGGAGCGGTTCATCCGCGTGCCGATGCGCCTGAGCGCCGGCGATCCCAACTTCATCGCCCCCCTGATGTTCGAGCGGCGCGAGGCGCTCTCGGCGAAGCACAATCCCTTCTTCCAACACGCCGACGTGCAGTTCTGGCTGGCGACGCGAGGCGGCCGCGACGTGGGCCGGATCAGCGCCCAGATCGACCATCTGGCCCACACCGACCCGGCCGCGCCGGCCGGCTATTTCGGCATGATCGCCGCCGAGGACGACGCGGAGATCTTCGCCGCCCTGTTCGACGCCGCCGAGGCCTGGCTGCGCGAACGCGGACGCGCCCAGGCGCTGGGCCCGTTCAACCTTTCGATCAACGAGGAGGTGGGCCTGCTGATCGACGGTTTCGACACCCCGCCGATGCTGATGATGGGCCACGACGCGCGCCACATCGAGGCGCGGATCGAAGAGCGGGGCTATGCCAAGGCCAAGGACGTGTTCGCCTATATCTCCGGCGTGCCGGTGTTCACCCCGGCGATCGACGCGCGGCTGAAGCGGCCGCTGGCCCCCGGCGTGGTGCTGCGGCCGATCCGGATGAACGACTTCGACACCGAAGTGCGGACCATCGTCGATATCTGGAACGACGCCTGGTCGCAGAACTGGGGCGCCGCGCCGGTGACCCAGGCCGAAACCAAGCACCTGGGCGAATCGCTCAAGCTGATCCTGCACAAGCGCCTGGTGTGGTTCGTGGAGATCGACGGCGAATCGGCCGGGTTCGGCGTGCTGCTGCCCAATCTCAACGACGCCATCTTCGACCTGGGCGGCCGGCTGGCGCCGTTCGGCTGGGCGAGGCTGCTGTGGCGGCTGAAGGTGCGCGGGGTGAAGCGCGGGCGCGTGCCGCTGATGGGCGTGAAGCGCAAGTTCGCGCGCGACCCGCGCGGCGCCTTCGCCCCCTTCCTGATCCTGGACGCCTTTCGCCGCGAGGCGGTGAAGCTCGGCATCACCGAGGCGGAATACTCGTGGATCCTGGAAGACAATCTGCCCATGCGCCACATCCTCGAGGCCTTCGGCGCGCGCGTCTACAAGACCTACCGGATTTACGCCAAGACGATCGCCGACCCGGCGGCCGAACCGGCCGGCCTCACCCTCTGAGGCGACGGGCGCGGCCGGGGCCCGCCCAGCTTCGAGATTTTCTAAAGCCAAGACCGGACAGCGGGCGGACATTTCCGGACATTCCAGAACATTTCCGGACAAAACGGACTCGAAAACGGACAATCGCGGGCAGTTTTTGGACAGTTCGATAACAGCGGCGGACAGGCGCGGACAGCGGCGGACAAGTGGGAGAGGGTCAAGCCCTTGATCGGAAAGGACTTCGTCATTTCGAGCGCAGGCTTGTCGCGATTTGCATGGGCGGGTGGACGTTTTGGGCGGGACTATGTTAGAATATTTGCCGATTTTGCAGGAATTTGTCCGCGCTCGTCAAGAGCCTGTGGTCGCGCGCGATCGACGCCCGCTTTGAGTCTGAACTCTGCGGCATTACGTCAACTCCCAGCCCTCGGCACCAAGCCAAAGCCGTGTGGGTAGAGCACCCTAAGGTAGTCGACGCGCAAGCAACGGGACAGGAACGGCGCCCCGCAGAACGGGGCGTTGCCGATGAGCTTTGCCGCCTCCGTCGCCAGATGCTGCAGGGCCTCGGGAGTGTTACGAAGCTAGGCTCAGACTTGGCCGCTTTCTGAACTGCCCTGACGGGTGGATTCTGCGCGTGGACGTCGCGCGTAGCATTTCTTATCAGACAAAGGGCGTGCTAGTCACCTAATGTAAGATGTACGCTTTATTGACACTATGATGTCGTGTATTCGCTAAAGCGAACGTCATGATTTGTTGATGTCGTCAGGCGGAAACAGGACAAAAGACTGGGCGGCGGATTCCACCGCCGTCATGACCTGAACGGCCACAGGCAGGCGAGATCGGACAGAGTGTCGTCAAGGCCGGTAGAGTCTGAAACGGCGGTGTAGCGCTCGCGAAGAACCTGAAGCGATTTCGCGTGGTATTTCTGCGGCTTCTGCACCCACGCGTGGCGGTCCAGGCCTACCGAAAACTCTTCGCGACCAACGCTTACGGCCGCCGCGTTCGCGACACTCCAAGGCAGAAACACGCCGCCGATCTGGTCACGCAGGATGGGCGCAAGGGTTGCCTGCAAGGTCCTCCACGTTTCGAACTCCCCATGAGCCACGGGGAACTGCATGCGCTGAATCCACGTCAGGAGATTAGGCGCGCGCGCCTGGATGATCGCCCCCGCGGTGGGGTCGGTCCAGGCGGCGTAGAGCTGGCCCCAGAGCCCGAAGTCGGCGTAGGCGGGCCGGGCGCCGAGCAGGTAGGGGCGCTCGGCCAGATGGGCGTCGTATTGGAGGATCGAAGCTTGAAAGTCGGCTTCGATGAAGAGCGCGTTTTCCGGGCTGGAGCCGACGAACCAGACCCGGCCGACCATTCGCTCGCGAATTTGCCTGGCGAGGGCCCGCCAAGACTCCTCGTCCATATCGGGGGCGCCCGACAGCGCGATCCGGGCCGATGCCGAGTCCTGGTCCAGTTCACGCGCCCAGCGGTAGTGGAACATCCATTTGTTTGCCCATTCGTCGCCAAACTCCTCGATCAGCATCGAGAGGAAGCAAAGGGTCGGTTCTTGCGGGTGTACGGACGGCGTGGGGTGGTCGGCCTCGATGCGGTCGATGATCGGCGTGGAGTCCTGGAGCGCGACATCGTCGGGCGTCACCACCAGCGGCACGATCGGCAGCTTGGCCCGCTGTTGGTACTCGCCAGCTGGGTCGGCCGAGCGGCTAAGCCATTGGTGCGCCAGTCCCTTGTATCGCAGATAGGAGCGCACCTTCACCGAATAGGGCGACATCTCCGATCCGAAGATCCGGTAGGGCCGAGTCACAGGCTGCCGCCTCGCTTGGTGCGGATGTTCAACTGTCCGGCCAGCCCGGCTGTACGGTGATGGGCGATCGCCGCATATTCCGGCGAGGTGATCATGGCGCGGAAGGCGGCCATCGAGGGATATTCCACCAACCCCACGCTATCCCAAAGCTCGTCTACTTGCCCCAGCATCAAGCTCGTTACCGCCCCGCCGTAGACGATACGGCCGCCCAACTTCTCGATCATTTTGGTCACCGCGGCGCCGTAACGCGCATAGGCCGCCGCCCCGGAGATCTCTCGATCGGCGCCATCGGGATATTCAGCCTTCGGCTTGAACTTGAGCAGATTGACCATCACGAACGGCCCGTCGTCCGGCGCGCCGAAAAAAGCCGCGAGTTGTTCATCGCTCGCCGTCACTGCATTACTTACCTCCATCGTCGCATTCCCTTCTTGGTCATGGTTCGGTTGTCGCTGAGCACAGCCTTCCGCTCAACCGGCGTCGAGCGGTGCGAGCGCCGCCCGAGGCGAACGCCGCAGGGTCCATTCGAGGTCGGCGAGATCGAGCCCTTCACACACCTGCGCCATCCAACGGAGGAAGGCCTCGATGTCCTCATCGATCGCGGCGTCGTCGAGGGGCCGCGGCTCGTAGCGCGGCCAGAAGCCGTAGAGGATCGCCATGGACGGTCGCCCGCGCCCGAAATCGCCGAGATCGAGGCCGTAGAGATGCCCGCTCGGCGCCCGCCAGTGGGCGCGTCCGGCCCGAAAGCCCAGCGCCTTCTCCAGCGACGCCGCGACCTGTGGTTGTCCGTCCAGCTCCTGCTCGAAGATCAGCGGATCGCAGCGCAGGGCCGCGAGTTCCTCAGGGGTCGGGGTGAGGAAGTTCACAGGCTCGCTCCCACGGTGCGGTCCAGGAAGCCGATGATATCGGTGACGATCTCGGGCCCGCGGTCGTCCTGCAGGAAATGGCGCGCCCTGTCGTAGGTTTTCGGTCCCTCGGCATGCGGCAGCAGCGCCTTCAGCCGGTCAGCATATTCGATCGGGAACACCTGGTCCTCCGGCGCCCAGATCAGTTGGATAGGCGTCCCGGACAGCCTTAGAAGCTGTTCCTGGATCCAAACCATGTCGGCCCAGCCGCGGTCGCCTTCGCGCAATGGGATGGAGCGTGGCCAGGTCAGGGTGACGGTCTCGCTCTCCCGCTCGTCATAGACATGATGATAACCGCGAGCCTCCTCGCGGGTCATCGTCCGCTGCGTGGTGTTGGATGGGCCGCCGTGCGACAGCACCTTCCAGCGCTTGAGGAAGAAGGGCCCGATGATCGGCGCGTGCCATGTCGTCCAGGGGCGGGGCGAGGTGTGGAAGCGGCCCTTGTAATCGGTGAAGAGCCAGGTGTTCATCAAGGTGAGCGCCGCGATCCGATCGAGGCGGGTGAGCGCCGCGCCGACGCCCTGCGGCCCGCCCCAGTCCTGCCCCACGACGGCGACGCCCTTCAGGTCCAACTGGTCGATCAGCGAGACCAGATCGGCGATGTGATGGGCAAGGCTGTAAGCGCCGTCGATCCGCGGCTTGTCGGAATAGCCGGAGCCGATGCAATCGGGCGCCACCACTCGGTAGCCCGCCGCCTTCAGCGGTTCGACGAAGTCGCGATAGAGGAAGCTCCAGGTCGGGTTGCCATGCAACAGCAGGACTGGCCGCGCTGTTTTCGGCCCCTCATCGAGATAGGCCATCCTTCGCCCGTTCACCTGAAGATCGTGCCGCGGCCAGGGGAACATCTCGGCGAGCCAAGCAGGCATTTCGGTCATGCTTGAACTCCAGGACTGAATAGACGGCCGCCCCTGCGCCGGTCCGTAGTGAACCGGCGAAAGGCGACCCAGGCGGATTGCGCAGGTGCGAACTCTCTATTCGGCGGCCAGGCGATGCTCCAACGCCTGGAACACCTCTTCGGGATCGGTGCGCTCGCGGTAGTCGACACGCGTGTCGGCGAACAGGATGACGCCGTCGCTACCGACGACGTAGGTAGCCGAGAGCGGCAGCGACCAGTCGTCGGGCGCGCCGTTCTTGGCCGGAATGTCGAGCCCGAACCCGTCATAGACAGAGCGGACTTCGTCGGTGAACGCGTAGACCACTCCGAACGCCCTTCCGACGCTCTGACCAACGTCGCTGAGCACGGGATAGGTCAGCTCGTTCTTCTCCGCGGTGCTGGCGGTATCGTCCGGTTTTTCCGAACTGATCGCCACCAGGCTCGCGCCAGTGGCGGCGACCCGAGGCAGGAGCGCCTGGTAGGCCTTCAGCTCGAGATTGCAGAACGGGCACCAACCGCCGCGGTAGAAGGTGACGATCACAGGACCTTTGGCCAGCAGGCCAGCAACGTCGAACATCTGGCCGTGCTGGTCGGGTAGGTTGATGTCGGGCGCGCGGTCGCCGACCTGTTTGGCCCGCTTTGCGATGCCGCTGGCGCCGAGGTGTGCGATGTGCGCCTCCATCACCGTCTTCATCTTCTCGGGTACGCTGGCATGCCATCCGGCGCGGAACTCGGCGAGTTGCTTGGAGAGGGACTGGGTCATGTTGGTCTCCTTGATTGTGCGAGGCGTTCAGAGTCCGGCGTCGACGTGCGCGTAGTTGGAGGGAAACAGTGCGCGCCGTGCGCCGCGCTGCTCACCACGGCTCGTGTCGATGGGAACGAGTTCATAGGGGAGCCCCGACTCCTCGAGGAAAAGGGCCACTTCCACCGGGTTAGGCGTCGGATGAAAACAGAACCGGATCACGCGGGTTCTCCCTTGCCGCCGCCGCTCGTCGCGGCTGTCATTCTGCGTTCTTTATCGTTCGATCTAAAATGCGTCAGGCCTGCTAAGATGGCAATATTGATTCACGATTTTGCGCAAAAGACGGGACATGGCTCGGCCGCGAGAATTTGACGAGGATGCAGCGCTCGACGCCGCGGTGCGATGTTTTTGGGCCAATGGCTACGAGGGCGCGTCGGTCCGGGGGCTTGCCGCCAGCATGGGGATCGCCGGCGCCAGCCTGTACAATGCCTTCGGCGACAAGCAGGCGCTCTATCATCGCGCCTTGGCGCGCTATGTCGAGCAGAGCGTGCAGGACCGGATCGGTCGTTTCGAACGCCTGCCGCCCCGCCAGGCAATCAGCGACTTCTTCGAGGAAATCATCGCCCGCTCCTTGGCGGACGAGCAGCGTCAGGGCTGCATGCTGGTGAATTCGGTCTTCGAATGTTCGCTCCATGACGAAGCAGCGCAGATCCCTATCATCGACGTCGTGAAGCAGATCGAGGCCTTCTTTCGACGTTGCGTCGAAGCTGGTCAGGCTGGTCGCACGATCACATCCGCGCAGACAGCGGAGGATTTGGCGCGACTGCTGCTCGCGACGCTGCTCGGCATCCGGACCCTGGCCCGGCTTCGCCCGGAGCGAGAGCTGCTCGAGGGCGTGGTACGCCCCGTCATGGGCCTGTTGTCCGCGCCGACAAGGCCGTGAGCCTCGCCCCTCCCCCTACCGCGTCTTGAACCTCGCCACCGCTTCCACCTTCGGGTCCTTGGCGATATCGGCGGGGGCGATGAAGCCCAGGCCGTCCCAGGCGATCTGGATGCCGATAGCGAGGAAGCAGCGGGCGACGTATTCGGAGCAGATGAATTCGTTGTCGGCGCCCAGGGAGAGGGGCATGTGGCGCTCGAGCCGGCCGACGGCGATGCGGGTGGCGATCTTGATCACCTCGGCCCCGGAAAAGCGGTCGCCCATGTGGTCGATAGCGAAATTGAGCATCGGGTCGAGGCCGGCGTCGCCGGTCCTGTCCTGGCGTTCGGCCAGGTCGGCGTGGCGGGCGAGCACGATCTTGCCGGGATAGGGGGTCTGGCCGCTGCTTGTCTCGGTGATGAAGCGGGTGATGGAGACGGCGTGCACGCCGATCTTCTCCACGCACTCCAGGGCCAGGATGCGGCCGCGCTCCGGCCAGCGGCAGGCGATGCCGACATGGCTCCACGGGCTCTTGGTGCTCCAGCCGATCAGGCGCGAGAACGGATCGTGGGCGGCGCAGAGTAGGATGTCGCCGTCGCGGATCTTGGGGCCGATCTCATCGAGATCCTCGGCCCGCATGTCGGTGAGCACGTCGTCGCTGATGGCCATCGGCCCTCCTCCCCGCCCGCCGCGCTTCCCATCCCCAGCGGCGCCCGGGCATACTGCCCCGCCGATCGATCGAAAGCCGCGCGCCTTGCCTCTCTCAGACGTCCCGACAAGTCCGCTCGCCTCGGTGGAGGGCATCGTCGAGGGTCTGGCGGCGGTGGGGTACATCGCTTCGCGGCGGATCGCCACCGCCCTCTACATGGCCGCCCATCTGCGCAAGCCGGTGCTGGTGGAAGGCATGGCCGGCGTCGGCAAGACCGAGCTGGCGGTGAGCGCGGCGGCCATGCTGGGGCTGCCGCTGATCCGCCTGCAATGCCACGAGGGGCTGGATGAATCCCGCGCCCTCTATGAGTGGAAATACGGCAAGCAGCTGCTCTACACCCAGATTCTGAAGGACCAGATGGGCCGCGCCCTGGCCGATGCGCCGGACCTGGCCTCGGCCATGGCGCGGCTGGACGGGGTGGGGGATCTGTTCTTCTCCGAGGCGTTCCTGGAGCCGCGCCCCCTGCTCCAGGCCCTGCGCGCGCCGCGCGGGGCGGTGCTGCTGATCGACGAGATCGACAAGAGCGACGAGGCGTTCGAGGCCTTTCTGCTGGAGCTGCTGGCCGATTTCCAGGTGACCATTCCGGAGATCGGGACGGTGAAGGCGACCATCGCGCCGATGGTTTTCCTGACCTCCAACGCCGTGCGCGACCTGGGCGACGCGCTCAAGCGCCGCTGCCTGCATCTGCATATCGCCCCGCCCGGCCAGGCGCTGGAGGAGCGCATCGTGGCGTCCCGGGCGCCTGAGGTTGAGGGGCGGCTGCGCAGCCAGCTGGTGGCCTTCGTCCAGGGCCTGAGGACGCTGGACCTGCGCAAGCCGCCGTCGATCTCGGAGACGGTCGATTGGGCGCGGGCCCTGGTGCTGTTGAATGCCGAGACCCTCGACGCGGAGCTGGTGCGCGAGACGCTGAACGTACTGCTGAAGTTCGAGCGCGACGTGGCCGCGGTGGAGCCCCGGATCGGAGAGCTGCTGTTCGCCGGCCGCTGAGCGAGTTCGTGCGCGCCCTGCGGGCGGCGGAGATCGACATCTCGCCGGCCGAGGCGATCGACGCCCACTTGGCGGCGGCGGCGGTGGGGCTGGCGGACCGGGATCTGCTGCGCGATGCGCTGTGCGTCACCCTGGCCAAGTCAGCGGCCGAGGTGGCGAGGTTCGAGATCTGTTTCGACACCCTCTTCGCTCGGGCCGAATTCGCCGACGGCGACGGCGGGGCCGCGTCGGAAGCGCAGGACGGGGCGAGCCTGACCGAGCTGGTGCTGGCCGGCGACGCCGCGGCCCTGGCCGGGGCGATGGAGGCGGCGGGGCGCGGCGTCGGGGCGGGCGACATCACCCTGATGACCCAGCGCGGGCTGATGCGCCGGCGGATGCTGGACGCCATGGGCCTGCGCGAGCTGGAGGCGACGCTGCAGGCCCTGAACGCCAGCGCCGAGCCCGACGATCGGGCGCTGGCCGAGCGGCTGGCGGCGGGGCGGGCGGGCCTGTTCGAGGAGGCCGGGCGCTATGTCGATCGCCAGGCGGCGCTGTTCGCCGGCGAGACCGGGCGGCGGCTGCGCGAGCGGATCCTGGGGGCGCAATCCCTGACCTCGATCGGCCAGGAAGACCTGCGCGCCATGGAGGCCCTCACCCGCCGCATGGCCAGGCGGCTGGCGACCAAGCACTCCCGCCGGCGGCGCCGGGCGAAGACCGGCCGGCTGGACCCGCGGCGAACGCTGCGCCGCAGCCTGGGCCACGGCGGCGTGCCGTTCGAGATCGTGTGGAAATCGCGCACCATCGAGCGGCCGCGCATCGTGGCGATCTGTGACGTTTCGCGCTCGGTCGCCGGGGCGGCGCAGTTCCTCCTGCTGTTGCTGCACGGCCTGCACGAGGCGGTGGAGCATCTGGACGCCTACGCCTTTTCCGACCGGCTGGTGAAGGTGAACGACCTGCTGGAGGACGGCGACGTGGATCAGGCGATCGCCCTGATCTTGGCGCGGATCGGCTTTCGGCCCACCGACTACGGCGCGGCGCTGGAGGATCTGTTCGACCATCACGCCAGCAGCCTGGATCGCCACACCACGGTGATCATCCTGGGCGACGCGCGGACCAATCACGCCGACCCGAGGCTGGATCTGATGCGGCGGCTGAGCGACCAGGCGCGGGCGGTGATCTGGCTCAATCCGGAGCCGGAAACCTATTGGCGCCAGGGCGATTCGCGCATGGACGACTATCGCCGGTTCTGCCGGGTGGCCCGGAGCTGCAATACGCTGAACGGGCTTGAGCGGGTGATCGACGAGGTGCTGGCCGGCCCGCTTTCGCGGCGCGCTTGACCGGGGCCGCGCCGCGGGAGGATGTAGCGGGCCAAGGGACGGTCGGGAACAAGGGGATCTGGGGATGAAGCGCATGGTTCGGGCCGCCTTGGCCTCCACGGCCCTGTATCTGACGGCAGGGGCGGCCTCGGCCCAGGTCCAGGCCCAGGCGATCACGGCGCGGATCGATTCGGGGCCCCTGGTCGGCACGGCCGACGGGGCGGTGGTGGTGTTCAAGGGTATTCCCTATGCCGTCCCGCCGGTGGGGCCGCTGCGCTGGGCGCCGCCCGCCCCGCCCGCGAAGTGGACCAAGCCTCTGGTGGCCGACACGTTCGGCCCGATCTGTCCGCAGAAGATCAACGCCGACGGCTCGCCCAACGAGGGCGGGGCCATGGGCCCGACCAGCGAGGATTGCCTGACGCTGAACGTCTGGGCCCCGAAGGGGGCGACCAAGGCGCCGGTGATGGTGTGGCTGCACGGCGGCGGCAACACCATGGGGGCCGGCTCGCTGGGGGCCTATGACGGCACGGCCTTCGCCCGCGACGGGGTGGTGCTGGTGAGTATCAACTATCGCCTGGGGCCGCTCGGCTTCTTCGCCCATCCGGCCCTGACCAAGGCGGCCAAGGCCGACGAGCCGCTGGCGAGCTATGGCGTGATGGACCAGATGGCGGCCCTGCGCTGGACGAGGCGCAACATCGCCGCCTTCGGCGGCGACGCGGCCAATGTGACGGTGTTCGGCGAATCGGCCGGCGGCGGCGACATCATCGTGCTCATGGCCTCGCCGCTCGGCCGGGGGCTGTTCGACAAGGCGATCGTGGAATCGGGCGGCGGCTGGTCGCCCGAGGCGAGCCTGGCGGACAAGGAGGCCAAGGGCGCAGCCCTGGCCAAGCGGGCCGGGGCCCCGGACGGCGCGACCGCGGCGCAGCTGCGCGCCCTGCCCGTCGACGCGGTGCTGCAGGCGCAGAGCCTGGACATGGGCCTGGCCATCGACGGGCGGCTGCTGACCGAATCGCCGACCAAGGCATTCGCCGCCGGCCATGTGGTCAAGGCGCCGTTGATGATCGGCTCCAACAGCTATGAGGCGTCGCTGATCGCGACCTTCAAGATGCCGCGCGCCTTCGTCATGGCCACCCTGCCGGCCGGGGCCAAGCCGGCCTATGCCGACCTTAAGAGCAGCGACGAGATGGCCGACGCCATGTTCACCGACGCGGTGATGGGCGGGCCGGCGCGCTGGATCGCGGGCAAGGCCTCGGGCGGGCCGGCGTGGCTGTATCACTTCTCCTATGTGCCCGACATGCAGCGCGGCCATGTGGCCGGGGCCGGCCACGCGACCGAGATCCCGTTCGTGTTCGACACCTGGGACCGGCTGGGCGTGCTGGCCGGCGGGGTGAAGCCGACACCGGCCGACAATGCAGTGGTGGCCGTGATGCACGCCTGCTGGGTCGCCTTCGCCAAGACCGGCGCCCCGACCTGCGCCGCCGGCGCGCCGGCGTGGCCGGCCTATACGACCCAGAACGACACCCTGATGGAATTCGACGGCGCCCCGCCCGGCCTCCGCGCCCACTTCCGCAAGCCCCAGCTCGACGCCATGGAAGCCGCCGCCCTGCCCAAGCTCGGGGTCGCGCCGTAGGGGCCGGCGCCGCGGACTTCGAGCCGTGGCTGGGGCGCTGGGGCCTGGCGCCCGACGGCGAGGGCTTCAGCACCGCCTGGGGCTCGCGGCTGCTGCCGGTGACCCAGGGCGGCAGGCCGGCGATGCTGAAGATCGCCGGCGGGCCGGAGGAGCGCCTGGGCGCGGCGCTGATGGCCTGGTGGGACGGCGACGGCGCGGCGCGGGTGCTGGCGCTGGAGGGCGAGGCGTTGTTGCTGGAGCGGGCCATGGGCGCCCGCTCGCTGAGCGCCATGGCCCGGGCCGGCGAGGACGACGCGGCGATGGCCATACTGTGCCGGGCCGCCGGCCGGCTGCACGCCCCGCGCGGGCGCCTGGCGCCGCCGTCTCTCGTGCCGCTGACGCGCTGGTTCGAGGCCCTGGGGCCGGCGGCGGCGACACACGGCGGGGTGCTGGCGCGCGCGGCTGGGGCGGCCGAGACGCTGCTGGCCGGGCTTGGCGACCCCCTGCCCCTGCATGGCGACCTGCACCACGACAATGTGCTCGACGGCGGCCCCGAGCGCGGCTGGCTGGCGATCGATCCCAAGGGCCTGATCGGCGAGCGCGGCTTCGACTACGCCAACATGCTGTGCAACCCCGACATCGCCGTGGCCGCCGCGCCGGGCCGGCTGGAGCGGCGGATTGCGATCGTGGCGAGCGCGGCGGGGCTGGAGAGGGAGCGGCTGCTCCGCTGGCTCCTGGCCTACGCCGGCCTCTCCGCCGCCTGGACCCTGGCCAGCGGCGGAGACGCGGCCCCGGCGCTGACGATGGCGGAGCTGGCGGCGGGCCTGAGCGCCTAGACCACCTGGCCGCCGCCGGCGAGGCCGGTCAGCCAGCCGAATAGGGCCGGCAGGAGAAAGCGCTGCGCGCCGGTGATCAGCACGATGAGGATCACCGGGGTCAGGTCGAGCCCGCCGATCGGCGGGATGAAGCGGCGCAGGGACGCGAGCAGCGGAGCGGTGACGCGCTCGAGCAAGCGGACCACGTTGTAGGCTTGGCGGTTGCGCAGGTTGATGATGTCGAAGGCCACCAGCCAGCTGATGATGGCGTTGATGATCACGATCCACACCACCACCGAGAGCAGGGCGTTGATCACGAAGAACAGGAAATTGAGAATCGCCACCATGGGCCGCCCACCTCGCTCAAGGGCGCGCGTCTGGTATCGGCCCGGCGCCCGGGTGGCAAGGCGGCGTTCTTGACACTTCGCGGGGCCCGCCCTTATGTCGCCCGCTTCCTCCGCGCCGGGGAGGGGCCGTAGCTCAGATGGTAGAGCGCCTCGTTCGCAATGAGGAGGTCAGGGGTTCGATTCCCCTCGGCTCCACCAGGGAGCACAATAAAATCAGATAGTTGCGAGGGAGAGATAGCCGGGCGCGAGGTACGTCGAAAGTTTGCGCCACCACACCGCTACCCGTCGCGTCGATTTCGCGACTGTTGCGCCTCACAAGCAACAGGCCGGGTCGGTGCATCTAATCCTTGTAGCGACCGGGCGACGCTCGACAGCTTTCACGGTTTGCGCATGCGGGTGGAAGCTCCCTGGATTCCAAGCGCCGCGGGACCTGCCGGTTCAACGATCGCTGGCCGGGCGACGACGCTCAATCGACCTCGCCGGCCAAGCGGTTGAAGACAGCGATGAAGTCGGCGGGAGCGGCGCGGTCCAGCGCGCCCAGATCGACTTCCTTGGCGGTCCACATCCATGAACGAGCAGGATCGTCGCGCATGGCCCATTTCGGGAACAGGCGTTCGGTTAGCGGGCGCGAAACGCGCTTGACGACCTCGAGATGACGATCATCGCGGGCGATGCTGCGATACCGCGTTTCCACGGCGGCCTGCGGCCCTTCGAGAAGCTGAAGATAGAGGTCGTGCCGACAGATCAGCGCGCCGGTGATCGCGTCCCGCGCATTGTTCCTACGGGCGGTGATGAGGATCCCGTTCAGGGCCGCATCGTCAAAGCCGAAGGGTCGGGACGAATAGATCAGTTGGATCAGGTCTGACACTGCAGAGCTCCAGCTTGGACGGCGACCCTAGAGCCTTGCCGCCCCGAACGAAACAGATCCGCGGCTCGTGGCAGCTGCCGCACTACATCTCCGAGGAACCATCGGGCCGAGTTCGTGATAGGCGGTGGATAAGCAACACGGGCAGTCGGCGCAGATGCTCGGGACGGATTTTCGTGGCAGGCCGTGGCCGCTGGCCCCCGTTAAAGCGCGGCGCCGCCGCCACGAGCGGCGAGTCCGTCTGCCTGAACTCAATGTAGAGCTTGGTGACCGGTGACATGGCGGCCGGGCAACGGGCGGATCCCTCGAAGAGAAGATCCATCCCTACCCTGCCGGTCACGATCGCCAGCCGCCCCCACCCGGGGCGTCAGCCAAGTTTTTCCGGACTCGAGCCTACGGTCGGGCTGCCCCCTCCGCTCAACTCGAGCCCGGATCGGCTCTCTTATCCAGATTGTCGCGCTGCACAGGCGGGAGAATGCGGAGCGGTTGTATTTGTATTCAAAGCGCCAAAGCTCTGACCCGATGAGTTCTATTGATGCTCCCCGTCGGATCTCCGCCCCGCTGCAAATGCAAACAACGCAGGTTTCTTTTCCGCGGCCATGTAGGTGGTAACTGTTATTGCTGCCGCTGATATCAAGGCTAAGTGGCCTATTATGCTTATTGCGAAAAATGTGTAACTTCCAATGGCTATTGAAAACGACGCTGCCCACATCCATCCCAATATCTGAAGTATCATGTGCCTAGTGGCCACATCCGGGATATGACGTAAAGGGCTTATTCTATGATCGAATATATAATTCCAGCTCAGAACTACGAATTTCCTCACGGTCAATTTCCTTGTATGCTTAAGAAGTTTGCTTTTGAAGTTGAAGATGTCTGCGGAACGAGTTCGGGGCGTCACATGGGAGCACACCCTTCGTCCTCACGCGCCCGCCACGCCGTTACGGCGGGGCCGATGGCGGATAGAGCTCGCAGAACCGAGACGCCCGGCTTGGGACGCATGCCGGCGCAGGCGCCGCCGGCCCAGATCTCAACGGCCTCGGGCACAAGGGCGCGCAGTTCCGTGAGCCCGGCAAGGGCTTGGGGCCCAGGGAACATCGACGAGAACGACAGCGCCACGATGTCGGCCTTGTGCGCCCGGGCGCCGGCGGCGATTTCGGGGATCGGCGTCTGAACGCCCAGGGATATCCCGAGACAGCCGTCGAGGGTGAACATCGCTTCGGCCATCAGCAGGCCCAGGGCATGCGGCTCCTGCGGAAACGTGCTGAACAGCACGCGCGGGCTACGCCGCGGCAGGCCCGCGCCCTGGGCGGCGTTGATGGCGCTGCGCAGGACGGTGGTGAACTGCTCGGTAAATAGATGTTCCTGATGGATCACGAGTTCGCCCCGCGACCATGCGGCGCCGACGGCCTGGGCAAGTCCCGGCCCGATTTCGGCGGCGAACGCACCCAGGCCGGCCCGCAGCACATTGGCGTTTAAAATCTCGCGCAGTCCGACCGCATCAAAGGCTTCCAGGCGCTTCAGGACCTGCCGCGCCTCGTACTCATCAACCTGGGGGGTCGAGCCGCCGACCCGCCCCAGCAAAGCTAGAAGATCCTTGTCTGAACGGCCGACGACTTTGCCCGGGCGATGTCCGGCGTCCACCAGTCGACGGAGCAGTCGCAGGGTGACCACCTGATCGGCGGGGTAGAGCCGTTCGTCGTGACGATCCCGGAGGGGGTTGGGGAAACCATAGCGGCGCTCCCAGACGCGGAGCGTTTCCTTCGGCAAGCCGCAGTCACGCTCGACCGCGGCGATGGTCATCAGGCGCTCGCTGTCGGATAAATCTCTATCTGTCATGGACAACCATACGTTGGTGGCTGGACAATCGCCCAATGTGGCGTATTTGTCCAGGACAAATTGACGGAGATCGCTATGAATATGATCACGACGGGGCTGTTGCCAGATGTGCAGTCCAGCGAGGATTTCAGAAACGTCGCCATTCAGCGGGTCGGGGTGAAATCGGTCACCTATCCGGTGCGTGTCGCTTCTCGGGACGGCGTCCAGCCCTCTGTGGCGGTCATTGATATGTACGTATCGCTGCCGGCCCAAGCCAAGGGCACGCATATGTCGCGGTTCCTGGAGGTTCTGGAGGCGTTCACGGCGCCACTGTCCGCGGAAACCCTCTCAACTCTGATGGCGATTATGCTGAAGCGCCTCGGCGCCGACAGCGGCTTGATCAAGATGCGGATGCCCTATTTTGTCCGCAAGACGGCGCCCGTTTCAGGGGTCAAGAGCTTGCTTGACCATCAGCTGACCCTGCGCGCGGAACAGGCGGACGGCCGCCTGTCGATCACCCAGCAGATCCTGACACCCGTCACCAGCCTCTGCCCCTGCTCGAAGGAGATTTCTGTCTACGGCGCCCATAACCAGCGCTCGCATATCATCATCGCCGCGACGCTGGCCCAGGGCGCCGTGCTGCCGGTGCAGGACCTCATCGATATCGCCGAGGCGAGCGCCTCTTGCCAGCTCTGGGGGCTGCTGAAGCGGCCCGACGAAAAGTATGTGACCGAGCGCGCCTATGAGAACCCGAAGTTCGTGGAGGATCTCGTGCGCGATATCGCCGTGGCGCTGACCGCCGACCCTCGCGTGGCTCGGTATGAGGTCTCCTCGGAGAATTTCGAGTCCATTCACAACCATTCGGCGTTCGCATGGCTGTCGGGCCCGCAGTAGCGGCGGCGGGCCCGCGCCCGCTAACCGTCTGGTACGATGGCGACTGCCCCATCTGCACGGCGGAGATCGGGCTGATGCGCCGGCTGGATCGCGCCTCGGCGATCGAGTTCGTCGATCTCAACCTGCCAGGTGCGTGTCCGACCGATCGCAACGCGCGCCTGGCGCGACTTCACGCCCAGGTTCGCGGGGGCCCCATGGTCGCCGGGGCCGCGGCTTTCGTAGCCATGTGGCGTGTTCTGCCGGCTCTGCGACCGCTCGCCGCGCTGGCGTCTCCGCCGCCGGTCCTGTGGCTCCTGGAGCGCGCATACGGGCTCTTTCTCAAGCTGCGCCCGGGGCTGCAGGCGATGGTGCGGTGGGGCTTGGCGCGGCGGGCGAGGGTGGATCGATGACCGGGCGAACCGCCTCTGCGCCGCCGGCAGTCCTGGCCTTTGGCCTTCTGGGGATCATCCCGTTCTGGTCGCTGCTCGCCTCGAGCCTACTGGCGCCGAACTGGGCGGGCGTCGCTGCGGCGGTCGAGGCCGGCTATGCGGCTCTGATTCTGTCGTTTCTGGGTGGGGCGCGATGGGGGCTATCGGTGCGGGACGTGTCGCCCAACCCCGTGGTGGTGAGTCTGGCCATGATCCCGACCCTCGTGGGCCTCGCGGTGCTGGTTTTCACACACGGCGAGATGCGCGTGCAGTTGCTCGCGCTCGCCGCGGCGCTGACGTTGAGCTGGGCCTGGGACTTCAGCGCCAAGGACCTGCCACCTTGGTACGGGCGTTTCAGGACCGTTCTCACGTCAGGCGCTGTCGGCGGGCTGTGCGTCGGAGCCATGCAGGTCCCGCAGTGATCAGCCAGATCGGCGGCGACATCGCGGTCGTGGTCGGGGCGAGCGGCGGTATTGGTCGCGCCCTTTTCGCTGCGCTTCGTCTTGACCAAAGCTATAGACACGTGGTCGGCCTCTTGCGCGAGCGCCCCTCCGATCTGATCGATGACGCTGGTCAGACCTGGATCGAAGCCAATATTCTGGAGCCGTCGAGCCTTCTGGCGGCGGCGCGGCGGGTCGAGGCGCTGGGGACGCCGACCCGCGTCATCGTGGCGACTGGCGCTCTGCACGGCCCCGGCTTCAGCCCGGAGAAATCCCTGCACGCGCTGAACGCGGACACTTTGGCAGCACTGTTCGAGATCAACGCAATCGGCCCAGCGCTTGTCGCCCAGCACTTCCTACCGGCGATGCCGCGAGACCGCGCCACCGTATTTGCAGCCCTCTCGGCGCGGGTGGGCAGCATCGCCGACAACGCCACGGGGGGCTGGTACGGCTACCGCGCTTCAAAGGCCGCTCTCAACATGATCATCCGCACGGCAGCCATCGAGCATGCCCGCAGCCATCCTCTCGGTGTCTGTGTGGCTATCCATCCAGGTACTGTGGCGACACCGCTCAGCCGGCCGTTCGTTGGGCGGACGCCGCCGGCGCGGGTGTTCACGCCGCAATACGCGGCAGTGCAAATCCTGCGTGTCCTTGACCGATTGAGCCCCGAGGCGACCGGCGGGTTCTACGCCTGGGACGGAGCGGCAATCCCTTGGTGAGCCCCATTCGCCACGCCAACTCGACCGCCACGCCGCAAATGCGTTGAAGGCGTATCCGGTGCTCGGCCGCGCGGGCCGCCGGCCGCGCCGAACGCGATGAGGCGACGACCGGAGCGGGGCCCAAATGCGGGGTCCATGGGCGAGCGTCGGCGACCTCGCCGAGGCTCTCAGTCATTTGCCAGTGCCGGGAAGTCAGTGGCGACGGCCCCTCCGTCCGTTCGGACACAGCCGAGGCGTCAATCCCATACCGCGTGTTCGCCGCTCGATACGGAGCGTTTCGTCGAGCGGCGGCCGGCGCGAGCGCGGCGGAAACTTCCGCCGCCTAATGCGCCGCTTCCCAGTTGGGCGCCGCGCGCGCCTCCACCTTCAGGGGGACGGTGAAGGCGACAGCTGGGAGGGCGGCGCCTTCCATCACCGTCCGCGCGATGCGGCAGACGGCGTCGGCTTCCGCTTCGGGGGCTTCGAACACGAGTTCGTCGTGCACCTGCAACAGCATGCGGGCCTTCAGGCCTTCGGCCGCCAGGGCGGCGGGCATGCGGATCATGGCCCTGCGCATGACGTCGGCCGCGGCGCCCTGGATCGGGGCGTTGATCGCGGCGCGCTCGGCGAACTGGCGCTCGGCCACCGATTTGGAGCGGATCATCGGGATATTGACCTTGCGGCCGAACACGGTGGTGACGAACCCCTGCTCGCGCACCAGGGCCCGGGCCTGGTCCATATAGGCGCGGATGCCGGGGAAGCGCTCGAAATAGGTCTTGATGTAGGCCCCGGCCTCGTCCTGCGGGATGCCCAGCTGGTTGGAGAGGCCGAAGGCCGAGATGCCGTAGACGATGCCGAAGTTGATCGCCTTGGCGCGGCGTCGGGTCTCGGCCGGCATGCCCTCGATCGGCACGCCGAACATCTCCGAGGCGGTCATGGCGTGGATGTCGAGGTTTTCGAGGAAGGCGCGCTTCAGCTGCGGAATATCGCCGATGTGGGCGAGGAGCCTAAGCTCGATCTGGCTGTAGTCGGCGCTGATCAGCAGATGGCCGGGCTCGGCGATGAAGGCGGCGCGGATCTTGCGCCCCTCCTCGGTGCGGATCGGAATGTTCTGCAGATTGGGGTCGGACGAGGAGAGCCGGCCGGTGGTGGTGGAGGCCAGGGCATAGGAGGTGTGCACCCGGCCGGTGCGCTCGCTCACCGCCGCCGCCAGGGCCTCGGTATAGGTGCCCTTGAGCTTGGAGAGCTGGCGCCAGTCCAGCAGCACGCGCGGCAGGGCGTGGCCCTGGGCGGCGTGGTCTTCCAGCACCCCGGCGTCGGTGCTCCAGACGCCGGTGGCGGTCTTCTTGCCGCCGGCCAGGCCCATCTCGGCGAACAGCACATCGCCGATCTGCTTGGGGCTGCCCAGATTGAACGGCCGGCCGGCCAGGGCCTGGGCCTGGGCCTCGAGATCGGCCATGCGCAGGGAGAAGTCGTGCGAGAGGTGGCGCAGGCGTTCGGGATCGACCCGCACGCCTTCGCACTCCATCCTGGCCAGCACCACCGGCAGGGGACGCTCCAGGGTCTCGTAGACGGTGAGCAGGCCCTCACGCGCCAGGCGGGGGCGGAGCAGCTTGTAGAGCCGCAGGGTCACGTCCGCGTCCTCGGCGGCGTAGCAGGTGGCCGGTTCCAGGGCGATGTGCTTGAAGCTCTTCTGCGCCTTGCCCGCGCCGGCGACCTGTTTGAAGCTGATCGGCTGATGGCCGAGCCACAGGGCCGAGAGCTCGTCCATGCCGTGGCCGTGCAGGCCGGCCTCCAGCACATAGGAGATCAGCATGGTGTCCTCGATCGGGGCCACCTCGATGCCGTGCCGCGAGAGCACGGCCAGATCGTATTTGGCGTTCTGGGCCACCTTCAGGATCGCCGGATCCTCCAGCATCGGCTTGAGGCGCGCGACGACCTCGGCGAGGGGGATCTGGTCGAGGGCGGCGGCGACCTCCAGCGCCAGGCCTTCGGCTTCGCAGTGGCCGACCGGGATGTAGCAGGCCTCGCCCGGGGCCACGGCCAGGGAGACGCCGCACAGGCCGGCGTTGGCCGAGGAGAGGGCGTCGGTCTCGGTGTCGAACGCGACCACCCCCGCCTCGCGGGCCCGGGCGGTCCAGGCGTCGAGCGTGGCCAGATCGCGCACGCAGACATAGGCGCTGGTGTCGATCGCAGCGGCGGGGGCGGTGGGCAGGGGCGCGAGGGGGGCCGGCCTGACGCCCGCCGCCTCCGCCACCCGGCGCGCCAGAGTGCGGAACTCCATCGCCTCCAGGAAGGCCGACAGGGCGCCGGGTTCGGGCGCGGCGACCTCCAGGGCCTCGATCGGGGCCGGCAGGGGCGTCTCGCAATCCAGGGTCACCAGCTGGCGCGAGAGGCGGATCTGGTCGGCGAAGTCGATGAGGGTCTGGCGGCGCTTGTCCTGCTTGATCTCGCCGGCCCGGGCGAGGAGGCTGTCGAGATCGCCGTATTCGGTGATCAGGGCCGAGGCGGTCTTGACGCCGATGCCGGGGGCGCCCGGCACATTATCCACCGAATCGCCGCACAGGGCCTGGACGTCGACCACCTTGTCCGGCGTCACGCCGAACTTCTCGAACACCTCGGCCGCGCCGATGCGCAGGTTCTTCATGGTGTCGAGCATCGAGACCCGGTCGCCGACCAGCTGCATCAAGTCCTTGTCGGAGGAGACGATCACCACCTCGCCGCCGGCGTCGCGCACATGGCAGCAATAGGCGGCGATCAGATCGTCGGCCTCGTAGCCGGGCGACTCCAGGCACGAGACTCCGAACGCCCGGGTCGCGTCGCGCACCAGGGCGAACTGAGGGATCAGATCCTCCGGCGGCGGCGGCCGGTGCGCCTTGTAGGCAGCGTAGAGCTCGTTGCGGAACGTCCGCTCCGAATGATCGAAGATCACCGCCAGATGGGTCGGCGCATCCGGCGCCGCCTTCATGTCGACCAGCAGCTTCCACAGCATGTTGCAGAAGCCCTGGACCGCGCCGACCGGCAGGCCATCGGACTTGCGCGTCAGCGGCGGCAGGGCGTGGTAGGCGCGGAAGATGAAGCCCGAACCATCCACCAGATAGAGCCGCGTTACCGGCCCGTCCTGAGTCGGGGCGCGCGGTATCTCGTCGAGAGTTTCGGGGGCCTGGTCGAGCGTCTCGGTCATGGCCCCAACATAAGGCGACCAGCGGGCGAGGTCATCCACCTTGCGGCGTTCGCGAACGCAGCCGCCGCGGGCGGATGCGACGCCCGCGGCTTCGACGCCAGACTAGGATGACGTTCCGGGAGACCTATCCGGGGCCGCGATCGCGATCGCGATCGCGGTTTCGGTCACGGCCTCGGTCGCCGTCGGGGTGGCGGTCGCTGCGCCAGGGGCGATAGCCCTCGGCAGCTTCGCGGCGGAAGTGGCGGGCGTCGTCGCGGCGCCACGGGCGGCCCTCGCGGTCGCGATAGTAGAAGTAGTTTCCGCGCCAGTAGCCGTCGTAGATCGGTCCATAGTAGCCGTCGTAATAGCCGGCGTAGGCGACGCCGGGACCGTAACCGTAGCCGTAGCCGCCGGCGTAGTCGCCGCCGACATAGGGGCCGTCGGCGCAGCCGGCGAGCAAGGCGGCGGCCGTTCCGGCCGCCAGAACCAATGACAGTTTCACAGGGGGTCTCCTTGGTGCGTCCCGCGCCGCCGGTGGTAACGCTTCCGGCGATGGAAGGATGCGTGAGGCGCCGGCCCACAAAAGACGCGGACGAGGCGGAATGTGGTTGAAAGTGGGCGCCGATGCCGCTAGCAGGAGCTATCGACGCAACGGCGTTTCGGCCGGGGTCAGGGGACGAACATGAAACTTCAAACGGTGCTCGCGACTTCCATCGGCGCCCTGGCGATCTGCGGCGCGGCCCACGCGGCGACGGACTACACCCTGGTCACGGCTCCGGACACCATCGCCGAAGGCGATTACGGCGTCGCCACCCTGACCGGCACGTTGCGCACCGACGGGGCGTGGGGCGACTATTCCGCGCCGGACGGCGTGAGCCCGTTCGAGATCTTCAACGCGGCGACCTTGCCCGGTGAGCGGTTCTGGTACGACAGCAAGACGGTCACCGCCGGCGACACCTATCGCGTGAAACTGGTGGTCGCGAACAACTATCCCGTCAGCGCGCCGGTCATCCAGTTCTCGGTCGACGGCGTGGACACCGGCGCGGCGCAAACGCTCGGCGGCCCCTACGGCACCTCCTACACCGGCGGCGTTCCCGGCCCCTGGAAGACGATCTATTTCACCTTCAACGCGGCGACGTCGGGCCCGGTGGTCCTCGCGCTGATCGACACCAATACCGATGCGGGCGGCAACGACTTCTCCGTCGCCAGCGTGAGCGCCGGGGTTCCGGAACCGGCCGCCTGGGCGCTGATGATGGTCGGGGTGTTCAGCGTCGGCTCGGCCCTGCGTCTCGCCCGTCGCCGGGAACACGCCGTCTCCGTCTAGGGATTTACGGATCGCCGACAGCCCCTAGCCACCGGCCGTGGGGCGGGCCACGCGACGCGAGCGTCTCCGCCTCAGTGGCCGCCCGGTCCCTCGTAGACGCCGGGCGCGAGACGCTCGCTCTCCGGCCGTTCGGCCGCGGCGGCGAGCACGAACCGGCGGTCGCAGTAGCCGCATTCGACGAAACCGGCCTCGCCCATCTCCAGCCACACCCGAGGATGGCCAAGCGCGCCGCCGACGCCGTCGCAGGCCACCCGGCGCGAGAGGACGGCGATGATCTCCTGATGCTCGGGGTCGGGGGTGGCGGGGGCTGTCACGGCCTCCTAAGTATGACGCTCGCCGCCTGGCCGTCAATCGGCCGGCCCAGCCCGAGGGCCCATGGATCTTCCCGAATTCGCGATCGAGGCCCGCGGCCTCTCCAAGACCTTTCCCGCGACCAAGACGATGGGACCGATGACGGCGCTCAAGGGGATCGACCTGTCGGTCCCGCGCGGCTCGATCTTCGGCCTGCTGGGTCCAAACGGGGCCGGGAAGTCGACGTTCATCAACATCCTCTCCGGCCTGACGCGCAAGAGCGCCGGCACGGTCTCCATCTGGGGCCGCGACATCGACGAGCGCTCGCGCGACGCGCGGGCGGCGATCGGCGTCGTGCCCCAGGAGATCGCCGCCGACGTGTTCTTCACGCCGCGCGAATCGCTGGAGGTCCAGGCCGGCCTCTATGGCGTGCCCAAGCGCGAGCGGCATACCGACGAGTTGCTCGCGGTTCTGGGCCTGTCCGACAAGGCCGACGCCTATGTGCGCCAGCTCTCCGGCGGCATGAAGCGGCGGCTGATGGTGGCCAAGGCCATGGTGCACAATCCGCCCGTGCTGATCCTCGACGAACCCACCGCCGGAGTGGACGTGGAGCTGCGCCGACAGCTCTGGGCCTATGTGGTGGCGTTGAACCGCAAGGGCGTGACGGTGGTCCTGACCACCCATTATCTGGAGGAGGCGGAGGAGCTGTGCGACACCATCGCCATCGTCAACCGCGGCATGGTGGTGGCGTGCGAGCCGACCAGCCAGCTCCTGCGCCGGCTCGACAGCCGCACCGTGGTGGTGACGCCGGGCGCCCCCCTGACCGACATACCCGACCTCGCCCCGTTCGAGGCCCGGCTGCGGGCCAACGGCGACCTGGCGGTGGCGTTCAAGACCGCCGGGGCGGGGGTCGAGCAGGTGATCGCCGCGGTGCGGGCGGCCGGCGTCCAGATCAAGGATCTGCGGACCGAGGATCCGGACCTGGAAGACGTGTTCGTCTCGCTCACCTACGGCGCGGCGGCCTAATCCCGCTCTAGGGGCTCTTGCGGAAGTAGTCGTGGATGCGGCGGGCCAGGGGCTCGCTCACGCCCTCGACCTTGGCAAGATCCTCCGCCGAGGCGCGGCTGACGCCCCGGGCGGAGCCGAAGGCGTGCAGCAGGGCGCGCTTGCGGCCGGGGCCGACGCCGCCGATGTCATCGAGCGGGTTCTTGCGCATCTCCATCGTGCGCCGAACGCGGTGCGTGCCGATGGCGAAGCGGTGCGCCTCGTCGCGCAGGCGCTGCAGGTAGTAGAGCACCGGGCTCTTGGGCTCGAGCATGAACGGCGTCTTGCCGGGCAGGAAGAACCGCTCGAGGCCCGCGTCGCGATCCGGGCCCTTGGCGACGCCGACGACGGCGATGTCGTCCACGCCCAGATCGGCCATCACCTCCCGGGCCACCTGCAGCTGCCCAGCGCCGCCGTCGATCAGCACCAGGTCGGGCCGGGGTGGCGTGTCGCCCGCCTCCTCCTCCTTGGCCAGGCGGGCGAAGCGACGGCGCAGCACTTCGCGCATCATGCCGTAATCGTCGCCGGGAGCGAGATCGGTGCTCTTGATGTTGAACTTGCGGTACTGGTTCTTCTGAAAGCCGTCCGGCCCGGCGACGATCATGCCGCCCACGGCATTGGTCCCGGAGATGTGTGAGTTGTCGTACACCTCGATGCGCTCGGGCTGGGCCTCGAGGCCGAAGGCCTCGCACACGCCTGCCAGCAGCTTCGACTGAGCGGAGCTCTCCGCCATCTTTCGGCCCAGAGCTTCGCGGGCGTTGGTGTAGGCGTGGCGGACCAGATCGGCCTTCTCGCCGCGCTGGGGCCGGGCGATCGCCACCTTGCGCCCGGACTTCAGGCAGAACGCCTCGCGCAGCAGCTCGCACTCGGCCGGCTCGCAATTGAGCAGGATCAGGCGCGGGATCGGCTTGTCGTCGTAGAACTGGCCCAGAAACGCGGCCATGATCTCGGCCTCCTCGTCGCTCTTGTCGACGCGCGGGAAATAGGCCCGGTTGCCCCAGTTCTGGCCGGCCCGGAAGAAGAACACCTGTACGCAGGCCTGGCCACCCTCGGCATGCAGGGCGAACACGTCGGCCTCGTCCACCGTCTCGGGATTGATCTGGGTCTCCTGGGCGATCGAGGCCAGGGCGCGGATGCGGTCGCGCAGACGGGCGGCGCGCTCGAACTCCAGAGCATCGGACGCGGCCTGCATGTCGGCGCTCATGCGGCCCATGACGGAGCGGCTCTTGCCGCGCAGGAAATCCTCCGCCTCCCCGACGAGGCCCTGGTAGTCCTCCAGCGAGATCAGGCCCGCGCAGGGCGCCGAGCAGCGGCGGATCTGGTGCAGCAGGCACGGCCGGGTGCGGCTCTCGTAGACGCTGTCGGAGCAGGAGCGCAGCAGGAACGCCTTCTGCAAAGTGTTGAGCGTGCGGTTGACCGCCCATGCGCTGGCGAAGGGGCCGAAATAGTCGCCCTTGATCGAGTGGGCCCCGCGATGCTTGCGCAGCTGGGCGGCCGGATGCTCGCGGCGGATGACGATCTCGGGAAAGCTCTTGTCGTCGCGCAGCAGCACGTTGAAGCGCGGCTTGAGCTGCTTGATCAGATTGATCTCCAGCAGCAGGGCGTCGGCCTCGGTGCGGGTGGTGGTGAACTCCATCGACCGGGTCAGATCGACCATCAGGGCGATGCGCTGGGTGTGGAAGCGACCCTGGGCGTACTGGATCACCCGCTTCTTCAGCGACCGCGCCTTGCCCACATAGAGCGCCTCCCCGCCCTCGCCGAACATGCGATAGACGCCCGGCGCATCGGGCAGCCGCCGCACCTGATCCTTGATCAGGGCGGCCCCGGTCAGAACGGGTGATGCGTCGTCGGGCATCGCGCCGATATAGGCCGATTGGCGGGGAGGTTCACGCCCCGGGAAACGCTTGCGGAGGCGTCCGGGTTTTTCTAGGCTACGCTTGGGATGGGGGGCACGATCGGATGATACGGGAGGCGGCGCTGGCCGTGTTCGCGCTGGCGCTCGGCGCCGCGCAGGCCGCGCTGTCCCGCGAGTTGACGGTCGGCACGCCCGTCGTGATCGAGCTGGCCGAGCCGGTGGGAACCGAGCACCAGAAGATCGGCGACCACTTCAAACTCAAGCTCGCCGAACCCGTCCTGATCGACGGCGCGGTCGCCATCGCCGCCGGCGCGGAGGGCGGCGGAGAAGTGATCGACGCGGCGGCCGGCGGGGCGGGAGGCCGGCCGGGCAAACTGATCCTGGCCGCGCGCTACATCGACGTGGGCGCGGTTCGCGTGCCTCTGCGCGGCTTCCACCTCTTCGCCTCGGGGCGGGACAACGGCAACGCCGCCATCGCGGCGTCGATGGTTCCCTATGCAGGACTGCTCTCCTTCGCCATTCCAGGGGGCAACGGCCGCTTTCCCTCCGGGGCGCGCGCGATCGCCAAGATCGCCGCCGACACGATCCTTCCCGCGCCAGCCGACCCCGTCACCAAGGAGCCAGCCGCATGAAACCGCGAGCGTTGTTCGTCGCCGCCGCCGTCCTCGCAGGCCTGTCGCCGCTGGTGCACGCCCAGACAGCGTCCAATACCTCGACGACCGAGGCGCCGGCGCCCGCGGCCACGCCGCAGACGCAAGACGCCGCGCCGCCCGCGTCGCCAACGCCATCCATGCCGACCACGCCGACCGATATCGGGCCGATCGCGGGCCCGCCGGACGGCAAGGGGCAGATCGTGTTCTTCCGTCCATCGACCTTCAGGGGCGCCGCCGTATGGTTCAACGTGCGCGAGAACGGGGCAGCGCTCGGCAAGCTCAGCAACGGCCGCTACTTCGTCGATGTGGTCGATCCAGGCCCGCACGTGTTCACCGCCGCGACGGAGAACCACGATGTGCTCAGGCTGGAGGTCGATTCCGGCGAGACCTTGTATGTCCGGGGCTCGATCTCGATGGGGCTGCTGGTCGGGGAAGCCAATCTCAGCCCATCCGACGCGGCGACCTTCGCCGCCGCCCTGCACAGGATGAAGCCGGCCACGGCGCCCACCGCATCGGCCCCCGTCAACGAGGCGACCGCGCCCCCGAAAACCTGAGGCGGAGCGTCAGCGGCTGCGGCGTTTGACATGGCCGGTGGTCATGGGGTCGGGCTTGGGCGGCAGCTTCCAGTCGGGCGGCGGGATGTAGGCGGACTGGTTCGTGCCTAGGCCCATGCTGCCGGGGATCTGACGGCGCAGGCGCGTGGGCGGTTTGTCGCGCTGGCCGGGCTCACCCGGCGCAGGCGGCCCGGCGTCGGATTTCGCCATCGACGCTCTCCTCAGGCTTTGGTCTCGACATAGATCTGGCCGCCGCCTTCTCTGAACTTCTCGGCCATCTGAGCCATGCCGGCCTCCGCCACGTCGTTCTGGCCGGCGGCGGCGTCGCGGATCTCCTGGCTGATTTTCATCGAGCAGAACTTGGGGCCGCACATAGAGCAGAAGTGGGCGGTCTTGTGCGCCTCCTTCGGCAGGCTCTCGTCATGGTATTCTCGCGCCGTCTCGGGGTCGATGCCCAGGTTGAACTGGTCTTCCCAGCGAAACTCGAACCTGGCCCGCGAGAGGGCGTCGTCCCAGGCGCGGGCCGAGGGGTGGCCCTTGGCGAGGTCGGCGGCATGGGCGGCGATTTTGTAGGCGATCACGCCCTGCTTGACGTCCTCGCGGTCGGGCAGGCCCAGGTGCTCCTTGGGC
Organism: Caulobacterales bacterium; assembly: GCA_038226475.1. Taxonomy (GTDB): domain Bacteria; phylum Pseudomonadota; class Alphaproteobacteria; order Caulobacterales; family Caulobacteraceae; genus Acaudatibacter. The sequence continues at coordinate 45,725 of JBBRQK010000017.1, forward strand.
GTCACGTAGCAGAGCATGGCGGTGCCGAACCAGCCGATCATGGCCGCGCCGATGGCCGAGGTAATGTGATCGTAGCCGGGGGCGACGTCGGTGGTCAGCGGGCCCAGCGTGTAGAACGGAGCCTCGTGGCAGGCCTTCAGCTGCTTTTCCATATTGGCCTTGATCTTGTGCATCGGCACATGGCCCGGCCCCTCGATCATCACCTGGACGCCGTGCTTCCACGCGACCTTGGTCAGCTCTCCCAGAGTCTCGAGCTCGGCGAACTGGGCGGCGTCGTTGGCGTCGGCGATGCAGCCGGGGCGCAGGCCGTCGCCCAGGGAGAAGGAGACGTCGTAGGCGCGCATGATCCGGCAGATGTCCTCGAAGTGCTCGTAGAGGAAGCTCTCGCGGTGGTGGGCGAGGCACCACTTGGCCATGATCGAGCCGCCGCGCGAGACGATGCCGGTGACCCGCTTCGCGGTGAGCGGCACATAGGCCAGGCGTACGCCGGCGTGGATGGTGAAATAGTCCACCCCCTGCTCGGCCTGTTCGATCAGGGTGTCGCGGAACACCTCCCAGGTGAGGTCCTCGGCGACGCCGCCGACCTTCTCCAGGGCCTGGTAGATCGGCACGGTGCCCAGCGGCGTGGGGCAATTGCGGATGATCCACTCGCGGATGTTGTGAATGTTGCGACCGGTCGAGAGATCCATGATCGTATCGGCGCCCCAGCGGATCGCCCACACCATCTTGTCGACCTCGTCCTCGACCGCCGACAGCACGGCCGAATTGCCGATGTTGGCGTTGATCTTGACCAGGAAATTGCGGCCGATGGCCATCGGCTCCAGCTCGCCGTGGTTGATGTTGGCCGGGATGATCGCCCGGCCGCGGGCCACCTCGGAGCGGACGAACTCGGGGGTCATGAAATCGGGAATCTCGGCCCCGAAGTCCTCGCCGTCGCGGATGAAGGGATCGCTCTCCTGTCGGCGCAGGTTCTCGCGGATGGCGACATATTCCATTTCCGGCGTGACGATGCCGGCACGGGCGTATTCCAGCTGGGTCACCGCCGCCCCGGCCCGGGCCCTCAGCGGCTGGCGGTCGGAGGTGAATTGCGGGGCGAGGTGGCGGCCCTTGGCGTGGCCGTTGTCCTCGGGCCGCACCGGTCGGGCGGCGATCGCCTCGACGTCGCCGCGCGCCAGCACCCAGGCTTCCCGGGTGCGCTCCAGGCCGCGCTTGATGTCGATGGCGGCGGCAGGGTCTGTGTAGGGGCCGGAGGGATCATAGAGCGTCACGGGCGGCTCGCCGGACGAGGGGTGCACGGCGACTTCGCGGAACGGCACCCGAAGGCAGGGATGCAACGCGCCGGCCTGATAGACCTTGCGCGAGCCGGGCCGCTCGCCGGTGGGGATTACCGGGACGATCGGGGTCTGGATGTTCATGGCGGTCGGCCTTGGCTAGCGGGCGGGAGCCGTTTCGACGCGGGCGGGCCGATGCGGGCAGCGCCCGCCTTCCCTCCCTTCGCCGGCATGACCCGGATCAGGTTCGGCGGGTCGCCGCATCAGCGGCCTCTCAGTCCCTTGGGCAGGACTCCCCGGAGAATGGCCGGAAGCCTACGCCCCTGACCGGCCGGGTCAAGCGCCGCCCTACCTCCGCGTGACGTTGAAGCGCAGGAGCTCGTGCAGCGGCAGAGCCCAGCCGGGCTTGAGGGTCAGGGCCTGCTGGTAGTCGAGATAGGCGGACTTCTCGTCGTCGAGGCCCTCATAGGCGAGGGCGCGGTTGAAATAGGCCTTCTCCGGCTCCTTGGCCCCGAGCTGGAGGCCGTGGTTGATGTCATCGAGGCCGGCGCGATAGTTGCGCTCGCCGACGAACATGGCCCCACGATTGACCCAGCCCTCGCCGATGTTGGGGGCAAGGGCGATGCTGGCGTTGAAGTCGGCGTGGGCGGCCTCGAAGTCGCCCAGGCGCAGCCTCATGACGCCGCGGTTGATCAGGGTGCCGGCGCGATCGTCGGGGCCCAGGGCCTCGCTCTCGAGGGCGATGGTGCAGTCGCTAACCGCGTCGGCGTCGGACTTGCCCGCCAGGGCGGCTTTGGAGCACTCCTGCGCCATGCCGCCGCCCAGGATGGTCATGGCCGCGCCCGCCGGGCCGCCCGCCAGAACGACGGCGCAAAGGCCCGCCAGCACCACAACGCCCGTGTTCATCGCCGGCCTCCCTTGCCTTGGCGCGAGCGCCGAGGATCGCGCCGTCGGCGCGCGCTTGTCAATTCTCAGCGCTCGGCGATGAGATCGACTGCCTCGACGAGGTTCAGCGGCGGCCGGCCGGCGAGCCAGAGGCCCAGATTGCCCAGGAACAAATCCCGGTTGCGGGCGTCGACGCCGGCGGTTTCGCCCGAGGTGTGGGCGGTGACAGTGACGCGCGGATGGCCCCAGAAGGGATTGTCCGAGGGCAGCGGTTCGGCTTCGAAGACGTCGAGGATGGCGTGCGCCGGCTTGCCCCGCTCCAGCGCGGCGAGAAGGGCGGCCTCGTCCACCAGAGCCCCGCGGCCGACGTTGACCAGCAGCGCGCCCTCGTTCATCGCGTCGAAGAAGGCTTGGCCCGCGAGGTGGCGGGTCTGGGCATTGAGCGGCGCGCACAGGACCACCACGTCGGCGGCGGCCAGGCTGGGCGCGAGGTCGCCGATCGGCGCGACCGCGTCGGCCATCGGATGGGGTTCGGCGCGGCGGCGAGCGGCCACGATCGTGGCGCCGCACGCGCGGGCGCGCGCCGCGACGCCCTGGCCTATGGCCCCGAAGCCGACGATGAGCCAGCGCGAGCCCTCGACCTCGCGAAACCGCGCACGTCGCCAGACGGCGTCGGCCTGGTCGCGTCGGCGCCGCGCCCCGCCCTGGAACTGGTCGAGAACGCCGGCCAGGACGTAGTCGGCGATCGGCGGCGCGTAGACGTGGCTGGCGCTCAGCCGGGCGCCCTTCGCGGCGATGCGGCCGAACATCGGATGGTCGAAGCCGGCCGCGGCGCTCTGCACCCAGTCGAGGTCGGGCGAGGCCAGAAGCTCGGTCGTGAAGGCGCGCGCCGCCGGGCTGAGAAACAGCGACCCGCTGAGCCACGCCACGCGCGGACGTGACGCGCCCGCCGACTGTCGCTCGCCGTTCAGGCTGACGTGTCCGGCGTCGTCCATGACGAGAGGTGTCAGCGTGTCGCCGTACGCGGCGAGGTCTTGTTCGACCGCGCGGAAGGCGGTCTCGTGGATCAGCAGGCGGGTCATGGGGCCTTCCTAGCGCGAGCGGCGGTCAAATCCACTTGCGCAGCCGGCCGATGGCGATGCCGACCGCGGAAAGGCTCAGCAGGCTGGCGGCGACGATCCAGAAGGAGAGCGCCGTCCTGGCGAAGGGCGGGGGGAAATTCATGCCGAAGATGCAGGCGATGGCGCTGATCGCGCCCAGGAGCAGGCTCAGGAAGGTGAGGCGCCGGATCAGCATGTTGGTGGTCTCGGCGGTGCGGGTGGTGAAGAGTTCGAACGAGCTCTGCATCACTTCGCGGCCGTGTTCGACGGCGTCCAGGGTGCGCTCGAAGCGCCGTTCCAGCGCGGTATAGTGGATGGCCGCCTCGGTGCCGGCCACCTGGCTGAAGTCCGGCCGCGAGACGCCGTAGAACACCGAGCGCTGTGGCCCCAGCAGGCGGCGCAGACTGGCCACGTAGCGGCGGCCCAGCATGACCTCTCCCAGCAGGCCCTCGCGCACCCGGGAGCTCGACAGGATGCGCGTATCGAGGGCGTCGGCGAAGCTCTCGACGTCCTCCAGGGCGCCTAGATAAGCGTCGAGGTGCCAGTCGAGCAGGGAGGCCGCCACCTGGGGTCCGGTCAGGGCGCCGATCAGGGTCTCGCCCTTGTCCTGCTCGCGGAACTGGCGAAGGAAATCGAGCTCCGCGGAATGGACGGTGATCAGCCATTGCGGCGCCACGACGAAGTCCAGCCTAGCCCGCCCGGCCGAGCGGGGCAGGCGTTTGGCGTCGCCGGCGCCGCGCGTGACGGCCGGCACGTCGAAATGAAAGTAATCGCCGTAGTTGTCCAAGGAGAAGGTGGTGTCGTTGCGCGTGAAGCCGGCCATGGCTTGCGGGCTCAACGAGAAGACGTCCCTGAGCCGGTCAAGCTCGGCTGCATCCGGGGCCGTAACGTCGACCCAGAGGATGTGATGTTCGGCCAGCTTCGACGCCGAATCTGGGGCCAGCTCGATTTCGCGATCGCGTCCAGCGGCATCGTAGAGAAAAGTCTTGATCATGCGCCATCCAACGTAGCCGTGGCGGCGACGTTCCGTTCAGGCTTGACTGTAGTCATCTCTGTTGGCGCAGCCTGCGATATCTTAATGTTTATTCATTGCGCGGCGGCAATCACCGCCTGCGGAACCTTGGTGCGGCCGGGGTATTACATGGGAACTATGAGCCATAATTCCTCCTGCCACGGCGCCGTTGTGGTGGTCGAAGACGACCTCCTCGTCCGTTGGGACGCGGTTGCGATCCTGCGCGAAGCGGGCTTCGAGGTGATCGAGGCCGAGGACGCCTCCCATGCGCTGGAGGTGGTCGAGGCCAGGGACGACATCGTTCTGGTGTTCACCGACATCAACATGCCCGGAGACCTGGACGGCCTGGCTCTGGCCTGGCGTGTGCGTGCGACACAGCCGACGATCCATGTGCTGCTCACGTCCGGCGAGGTCAGGCCGAAACCCGAGGAGTTGCCCGACGGCGCGTTCCTGCCCAAGCCCTATTCCGCCGCCGCCGTCACCCAAGCCGTAGACGAGCTGCTTGCCGCCTGAGGGCCGGCGGCTCAATAGCCGTTCAGCCGCGCGTAGCGGTCGCGATGCCAGGCCTGGCCGCCGAAGGTGGCTTCCTGGGACCGGGCGCGCTTGAGATAGAGGCCGGCGTCGTGGGCGTCGGTCATGCCGATGCCGCCATGCATCTGGACCATTTCGTTGGAGACGAGATGCAGGGTGTCGCCCATCCTGGCCTTGGCCAGGGAGACAAGCTCCGGCACGTCGGCGGCGCCGGCGTCGATGGCCGACAGCGCCGCTTCGACACAGGAGCGTGATAGCTCCAGATCGGTAAACATCTTGGCCGCGCGGTGTTGCAGGGCCTGGAAGGCGCCGATCGGCTGGCCGAACTGGACCCGCGTCTTGAGGTAGTCGAGGGTGGTTTCGAAGGCCTGGGTCGCGGCCCCCAGCATCTCCGCGGCGAGGCCCGCGCGAGCGCGGTCGAGAACCTGCTCGAGCAGGGCGTAACCCTGGCCGGGCTCACCCAGCACGGCGTCCGCGCCCACCGTCACACCCTCGAGCGAGACCACGGCGGCGCCGCGTGAATCGGCCAGCTTCAACGCCTTGCGCGTGACGCCGGCCGCATCGGTGGGCACCAGAAAGAGAGTGACGCCGGCTTCGTCGCTGTCGGCGCCGCCGCTGCGAGCGGAGACGACGAACAGGCCGGCGGCCATGCCCTCCAGCACGAAGGTCTTGGTTCCGGTGAGGGTCCAGCCCTCCCCGCTCGCGACCGCCTTCAGGCCGACCTTGGCCGGGGCGTGGTGCGGGCCTTCGTCGACCGCCAGGGTGGCGACGAGCTCGCCGGCGGCGATCGCCGGCAGCCAGGCCTCTTTCTGCGCCGACGATCCGCCCAGCACGATGGCGCTGGCGGCCGCCAGGGCGGAGCTGAGGATCGGCGAGGCGGTGAGAGTGCGGCCGGTCTCCTCCAGGATCAGGCCCAGGCTGAGGTAGCCGAAATCCGAGCCACCGTAGGCCTCGGGGATGATCACTCCGGTCCAGCCCATGCCCGCCATCTCGGCGAAGGCGGCCGGATCGTAGGCCAGCGGAGAGGCGGCGTCGCGCAGGCGGCGGAAGGCCGAGACCGGGGATTTCTCCTGGGTCCAGGCGCGCGCGGCGTCGCGCAGCAGGGTCTGTTCTTCGGTCAGTACGGCCATGTCAGCTCGCGGTCTGGTTTCGGGCGGGGCCGAGCGGATCGGGCAGACCCAGGATGCGCTTGGCGATGATGTTGTTCTGGATCTCGAACGAGCCGCCGTAGATGGTGGTGGCCTTGCCGCCCAGCCAGGCGCGGACGGCCGCGCGCTCCTCGTCGCTGAAGTCCAGTCCCTCCCAGCCCAGTCCCTGGGCGCCCAGGATCTCCAGGGTCAGTTCGGCCTTGTCCTGGCCGATTCGGGTGCCGGAGTTCTTCATGATCGAGGTGGTCGCCCCGGGATCCTGGTTGCCGCGCGGCTCCTCCGCGGCGCGCTTGAGTGTCAGGGTCTGGGCGCGGGCGTCCATGGCGTTGGCCAGGATGCGGCCACGCAGATCGGCGTCGGCGATCTGGCCCGACTCGTCGCGGCCGACATAGGTTTCGGCGAGCTCAGGCAGGCTGGCGCCGCCGCCCCTGATGCGGCCGCCGCCGCCCTGGCCGGAGCGCTCGTGCTGCAAGAGTCGCTTGGCGATGGTCCAGCCGCCGTTCAGCGGGCCGACCATGTCGTCCTTCTCGACCCGGGCGTCGGTGAAGAAGGTCTCGCAAAACGGCGAGTTGCCGGCGATCAGGCGGATCGGCCGGGTCTCGACGCCGCTTTGGCGCATGTTCACCAGCACGAAGGAGATGCCGTCGTGCTTGCGGCGGGTGTCCGTACGCACCAGGCAGAAGCACCAGTCGGCCCACTGGGCGCCGGAGGTCCAGATCTTCTGGCCGTTCAGGCGCCAGTGATCGCCGGCGTCCTCGCAGCGGGTCTGGAGCGCGGCGAGATCGGAGCCGGCCCCGGGCTCGCTGTAGCCCTGGCACCAGCGCATCTCGCCGCGCGCGATCGGCGGCAGATGGCGGCGCTTCTGATCCTCCGTGCCCGACTCGAGCAGCGTCGGGCCGAGCATGCTTGTCCCCATGCCTAGCATCGGGTTGCCGGCGCCCAGAGCGGCCATCTCCTGCGCCAGCACCTTGGCCTCGGCGGTCGAGAGACCGCCGCCGCCGTAGGCGACGGGCCAGGTCGGCACGCCCCAGCCCTTCTCGGCCAGGCGCCGGCGCCACAGCTCGGCGTCGCCACCGAGACGCTCGCCGCGCATGAGGGCGGACTCGATGGCCTCCGCGCCCCCGCGCAGGGAGGCGGGGAGATTGTCCTCCAGCCAGCCCCGGGCCTCGGCGCGAAACGCCTCCATCGGCTCAGCTCGCCTTAAGGGGATCGGGCAGGCCCAGGACGCGCTTGGAGACGACGTTCAGGTTCACCTCCGACGTGCCGCCCTCGATCGAGTTGCCCTTGGAGCGCAGCCAGCCGCGGGTGGTCAGGCGCTCGGCGTGGGAGAACCCCTCCCCGTCCCAGCCCAGACCCTGGTGGCCCAGCGCCTCGACCATCAACTCGGAGCGTTCCTGGGCAAAGGTGGCGGCGGCGTACTTGATGATCGAGGTGGCGGCGCTGGGGCCATTGCCGACCCGGGCCTCCGCGGCGACGCGGGAGAGGGTGAGGAAGAAGGCGCGATCGTTCATCCGGCTCCGGGTGATGCGGGCGCGCAGATCGCGGTCGGCCAAAGCCCCGGTCTCGTCCACGCCCAGATAGCGCTTGGCGATGCCGGCCAGATCGCCCGGCGCGCCGCCCGCCCCGCCCGCGCCGCCGACGAAGCCGCCGGAGATGTTCTGGCGCTCGTACTGCAAGAGGCGCTTGGCGATCTCCCAGCCGCCGCCCACGGCCCCGACCAGATTTTCCTTGGAGATCTTCACGTCGGTGAAGAAGGTCTCGCAGAACGGCGACTCGCCGGAGATCAGTTGGATCGGCCGGGTCTCGACGCCTGGGGTGGCCATATCGATGAGCACGAAGCTGACGCCCTCGTGCTTCTTGGACGCATCGGTGCGCACCAGGCAGAAGCACCAGTCGGCGCGGTTGGCGTAGGAGGTCCAGATCTTCTGACCGTTGATCAGCCAGTGATCGCCGGCGTCTTCGCACCGGGTCTGCAAGGCGGCGAGATCGGAGCCGGCGCCGGGCTCCGAATAGCCCTGGCACCAGCGGATCTCACCGCGCACGATCTTCGGCAGGTGCGCCTGCTTCTGCGCCTCGGTGGCGTATTCGAGCAGCACCGGGCCCAGCATCCAGAGGCCGAACGAGGCCAGCGGCGAGCGATAGCCGCCGGCGGCGAGCTCCTTTTCCAGCACCCGGGCCTGCTCCGCCGAGAGACCGCCGCCACCGTAGGCACGGGGCCAGGTCGGCGCGGTCCAGCCACGCTCGGCCATGCGCCGCATCCAGACGATCTGGGGATCCTCGCTGCCCAAGAAAGGCCGGCCGCCCCACTGCGCCTCCGGATCGGACGCGGTCTTCGAGGCCTTCAGCTCCGGCGGATAGTTGGCCGCCAGCCAGTCGCGGACCTCGGCGCGGAAGCCATCGATATCGGCGCCGCCAAAATCGGCCATCGGCTGTCACTCCCTCGAACAATCGGCTTCGGCGCACTTTACCCCCGCCGCGCGGCGCGGCAAGCCAGGGGCCAAGGCGGCGCGGCTGAAGAGCCAGCTGTCCCCGCCGGTCCGGCCGCGCGTCTCCCTGACCCAAGGCTGAATGGATCGCACGCTATGGGCCCAAGACCCACAACCCGCCGTGAGGTTGCGGCCGACCCAGCCGCGTTGTCGAAGCGGGCGCGTGAGCCCGGCAAGAAGGTCCGCCGGCGGGGGGCGTCACCATTTTTCGACCCACGGCCGGAGCACGACCTCGAAGGTCCAGGTGGAGCGATGCTGGCGATGGAGCTGGAGGTAGGTTTCGGCGATCCGGGCCGGGTCGGCCATGTTGTCGTCGACCGTCGTGCCGGCCAGCCGGTGTGCCCGCGTGCCGTCTTCCTGGGTGAAACCGATCGCCGCATCAATCGGCACGTTGGCGACGTGGATGCCCTGGGGCATCAGCTCCCGGGCCATGCTCTGGGCGAGCTCGGTCTTGGCGTGACAGGTCATGGCGAAGGCGGCGCTCATGGGGAAGCCCTTTAGCGCGGCGCTGGCGTTGGTGAAGATGATCGTGCCCCGCTTGCCGTTCGCGTCGAGGGGGTTGTCGCGCATCGCGCGCGCCGCGGCCTGGCCCACCAGAAAGGCGCTGAACGCGGCATTCTGGAACGCTTCGAATGCCATCGCCGGATCGGCCTCGACGATGCCCTTGCGAAAAATGCCGGCCACCCGGCCATCGATGTTGTGCACCACCAGACGCGGCGCGCCCATATCCCGCTCCACATCGCCGAATAGCCGATCCACGTCTTCGGCCCGACTGGCGTCACAGGCGTAGCGGCGCACCCCGTGGCTGCGCTCCAGGGCCGCGAGGACGGGCTTTTCCGGCGAGCGCGCGGCCATGGCCACCCTCATGCCGCTATCGGAAAACAGGCGGGCGCAGCTGGCGCTGACGCCTGGCCCGCCGCCCACGACGAGGGCGACCTGCGGCGGGATCGATGGGCTGTCGGATGACGACATGGCGCTGGGCTTTCTTTCTGGTCTCGGAGGCGGCGGACGGCCGCGCGATCGGGCCTAGATGGCCGCCTCGATGCGCGGACGGTGCAGGCCGACGGGGGCGAAGATGCCGGTGGCGAGCAGTGACGCGCCCAGCATGACCGTGGCGAGGGAGACCGTCGGCGGCATCGACAGCACGCTGGCCAGGATCGAGCCGATGGCGGCGCATCCCATCTGCAGGAAACCCAGCAGCGCCGACGCCAGCCCGGCCTCGCGCCCGAACGGTTGCAGGGCGATGGCGGTGGCCAGAGGATTGACCAGCCCCATGCCGAACAGAAACAGCGACAGCCCGATGGTGATCGAGACGAGGCCCGGCGAGCCGGATACGGCGGCCATGAGGCCGCTGCCCAGGACGGCGAAGGCCAGGCCAAGCAGGCCGGACGGGGCCTGGCCCCAACGCCGCGCCAGCCTGGGGGCCAGATAGCCAGCGGAGAAGACAATGATGACGGTCGCCGCGAAATAGAGCGCCAGCTGCGGGCCCGTGAGACCCAGGACACTGATCAGCACGGCGGGGGCGGCGGCGAAGAAGGTGTAGAGCGCGCCGATGATCAGGCTGACGGTGAGGGTCGGCAGGATGAACCGCCGATCGCTCGCCAGCCGGGCGTAGGCGGACCCGATGGCCGCCAGGCTCGACGCCTTGCGGCGTTCGAGCGGGTGGGTCTCGCCCAGCGTCCTCCAGTAGATCGCGGCCAGGGCGAGCGCGACCGCCGCGACGCCGACGAAGATGATCCGCCAACCGAGCAGCCCGTCAATCGCGCTGCC
>JBBRQK010000018.1:0-51163 GCA_038226475.1 Caulobacterales bacterium
GAGCGTGGCCGTTGCCGCGCCGCCCGCGCCGGCGTTGGCGTTGAGCGCCGCGCCGCCACCGCCGCCGCCCACGGCGTTGACGCTGGTGTAGATGGTCTGGTTGGCGGTGATCACGCCGGCGGCCTTGGCCGCGCCGCCGACGCCGCCCGCCGAGCCGGCGGACCCATACCCGCCGGCGCCGGCCTGAGCCGTGATCGCGCCTTCCAGAAGGGTGCTCTTGGTGTCCGTGAAGGTCAGGGTCGAGGTCGCAGCGCCGGCTACGCCGACCACGCCGCCGGCGCTCGATCCGCCTGAGCCTCCGACCGCGCGCTGATTGAGACTGAGATACGAGCCCGGACTTGTGCCCTTGACGGCGTTGGCCAGGGTCGCCGAGGCTCCGGCCCCGCCACCGGCGCTATTGGTCCCGCCGCCGCCCGCGCCACCGTAGAGGGAGGCGGTGACGTCCACTTGATAGGCATGCTTTGCGACGCCAGTGGCCGTGACCACGCCGGAGGCGCCGGCGCCGCCGACCTTGCCGGCGCCATCGCCGACTCCGCCCGCGCCGCCCTGGGCCGAGGCCGAGGCCGCGACGCGAAAATCGCCCGTCACGGTGGCGTTGGCGGTGGCCGTCGCGCCGGCCGCGCCGCTGGCGCCGATCCCGCCGCCGCCCGCGCCACCGGAGGCGTTGGCGGCCCCGCTTAGGTAGGGGCTCTTGGTGGCGAGTTTTGTGTCGTCCACGGTCAGGTTGGAGGTACCGGCCCCAGCGGCGCCCGCCTTGCCGCCGGCGCTGCCCCCGCCGGCGCCGCCGGCGGCCTGCTGGGTCAGATAGAGGTTCGCGCCGTTGGTGATCCCGGAAACCGCGTTGGTGAGCACGCTCGCCGCTCCGGCGCCGCCCGCGGCTCCGTTCGTGCCGTACCCGCCGGCGCCGCCGGTCTGATTCACGGTCATCGACGCATTGCCCACCGCGCCTGTGGCGGTGACCTTACCGGTCGCCGTTGCCGCGGCGCCCCCGCCGCCGATCTTGCCGGCGCCATCGCCTGCGCCCCCGGCCCCGCCGGTCGCGCTCACCACGCCGTCAACCGGATGGGTCGCCACAAGCGTGAGGCTGGCTGTCGCGACGCCGCCGATCACGCCCGAGGCGAGCGTTCCGGCGCCGCCGGCGCCACCGGCCGCCGACGCCGCGCCGTTGACGTAGCCGTCCTTGTTGGCGTTGAGGGTGTCGTCGAACGCGAGGGTCGACATCGCCGCCCCGCCCACGCCCGCGACGCCACCCGCGCTGGAACCCCCTGCGCCGCCATAGGCCCGTTGATTGAGATAGAGCGCGCCGCCGTTGGTGGTCCCGGTCACCGCGTTGGCGATCGTGCTTGCGCCCCCGGCGCCGCCTTTGGCGCCCGTCGTGCCCGCGCCGCCGGCGCCGCCGCCTTGCGAAGCGTAGACCTGAACGGTGTTGTCTCCGGTCGACGACCCCTTGGCGCTGGCCGCGCCTTGGCCGCCGGTTCCGCCCACCGCGCCCGCTCCATCGGCGGCCCCGCCGGCGCCGCCGGTCGCGTAGGAATTCACGCCCAGGCCGAAGCGCCCCGTGATCGTGCTGGCGGCGGTCGCCATTCCGCCGATCGCGCCCGAGCTTCCGGCCGTACCCGCCCCGCCGGCGCCCCCCGTCGCGCTCGACGTCGTGTTCACATAGCCGCTGCGAGTCGCACTCTTGGTGTCGTCGAGCGTGAAGTTGCTCGTCGCCGCCCCAGCCGCCCCAGTCGTACCGCCGGCGCTCGCCCCGCCGGCCCCGCCCACGGCCTGCTGGGTCAGATAGACGGAGCCGAGCACCGTGGTCCCCGTGATCTGGTTGGTGGTCGCGCTGGCCGCCCCGGCGCCGCCGCTGGCGCCGAGCAGGCCCGCCCCGCCGGCGCCGCCGGTCTGGGTGATCGAGGCGCGCACCTGCCCACTGCCCGAGCCCTTGACCGTGGCTGTAGCCGTCGCCTTGGCGCCGCCGCCTCCGATATGGCCCTTGCCCGTCGCGAAGCCGCCCGCGCCGCCCACGGCCGCGCTGGCGAGGCTGATGTAGTTGTTCTTCACCGTATTCTTGGTGTCGTCGAAACTGAGGCTGGAGGCGCCGGCTCCGCCCGCCCCGAACAGGCCGGCGTCACTGCCGCCGCCCGCGCCGCCGATCGCCGTCTGATTGAGAAACACCGAGCCGTGCACGGTCGCTCCGGACGCCGCGTTCGTGAGGGTGCTGGCCGCACCGGCGCCGCCGGTGGCCCCGTTCGTCGCCGTTCCGCCCGCCCCGCCCGTCTGAGTGACGTTGGCCGTCGCAGAGCCGCTGGCGGTCACCGTGGTCGTCGCCTTGGCGGTTGCGGCGCCTCCGGCGCCCCCGACCTTGCTGGCTCCGTCCGCGCCACCGCCCGCGCCGCCCGTGGCGACGCTGGAGGCGTAGCCCGTGGTGGTCGTTGTCAGGGTCGCGTCGGCGCCCCCGGTCGCCCCAGCCACGCCGGAGGCCCCACTCGTGCCCGACCCGCCGGCTCCGCCGGTGGCGGCGCTCGTCAGGTACACATAGCCGCTCGGCGTCGCGCTCTTGGTGTCGTCGAGGGTGAAGCTGGAACTCGCCGCCCCGCCCTTGCCGGCGACGCCACCAGCGCTGGAGCCACCCGCGCCACCGATCGCGAGTTCGCTGAGAAAGATCTGGCTCACGCTGCTCACCGAGGCCGCGTTCGTCAGCGTGCTGGCCGCGCCCGCGCCACCCGCCGCGCCGGCCAGACCCGCGCCGCCAGCGCCGCCGATCTGCACCGCTCGGGCGTTGGTGTAGACGCCGGTCGCCATCGCCGTCGCCGTCGCCACGCCGCCCGCGCCGGCGGTGTGGCCGACCCCGCTCGCCGCGCCGCCGGCGCCGCCGTAGGCGTCGGCCTCCGCGACCGCGTTCGGCGACGCCAGCGGATTGACCCCCGTGGCCGTCGCCGTCGCCACGGCCGCCCCGCCGACGCCGCCGGCCGCGGCGCTGGCCGCTCCGCCGGCGCCCCCATGGGCCACCGATTGGGCGTTGACATATTGCAGGCCGGTCAGCTTCGTCAGCGCCGTGCCCACACCCCCGGCCGCACCCGCCGTGACGCCTGTTCCCGAGCCGCCATCTCCGCCGATAGCCTTGCTGAGCCCCGTCAGGTTGTAGCTTGGGCTGGCGCTCGTGGTCTGGTCGACGGTGAGGCTGGAGGTCGCCGTCCCGGCCGCGCCGGCCTTGCCGCCGGCGCTGGCGCCGCCGTTGCCGCCCACGGCGATCTGCTGCAGATAGACGCTGCCCGACGCGCTGATCGACACTTGCGGCCTGTGGGTCCGCAGGGCCTGCATCATCAGGCTGCCGCCGGTGGTTCCGCTGACCGCGTTGGTGAGCGTGATCGATCCGCCGGCGCCGCCCGAGGCGCCGCTCAGGCCGGCGCCGCCGGCGCCGCCATCGGCCTGGACGTCCGCTTCGGCGTAACTGGTTCCGGTCGCCGACGCGGTGACATGAGCCACGCCGCCGGCGCCGCCCACCTTGCCGACCCCGGTCGCCGTGCCGCCGTCGCCCGCCACGGCCGCCGCGGTGGCCAAGGCATAGCCGCCGCCGAGATTCTGATCCGTGGCCGCCGCCGTCGCGCCGCCGCCCGCGCCGCCGCTGCCGCCGACGCCGGCCGGAGAACCCGACCCGCCCTGGCCGCCGGCGCCGCCGTTGCCGCCGATCGCCTGGGCTACAGCCGTGGTCTGGACTACCGAGGCGACCGTCGTGCTGGTGGTGGCGCTGGCGGCGCCCCCGGCCCCGCCTATGCCGCCCACGCCGCCCGGGTGTGTACCGCTGGCCACGCCGTTACCGCCGTCGCCGCCCGCGCCGCCGACCGCCTGGGCGGTGTTGACGATGTCCTGGGAGGTTGTGTTGGTCGCCGTCGCCGGCCCGCCCGCCCCGCCGGCCCCGCCGGCCTGGCTCTGGCCGGATGCATTGGCCCCGTGGGCGCCAGTAGCGCCATTGGCGTTGACTTGCATGAAGATCTCCCTTGACCGTAAGGACGGCAGACGCAGGCTTAGCGCCATGTTGCTGGTGGCGAATAGTGCAAATGCCCTATTGCGGCAATTTCCCGCGCCTTGACAGATTTCGCCGGGTAGGGCTCGATCGTCATTGAGGAAATGTTAGGAAGAATCCGATGCCCAACGCCGAGATCGCCGTCGTGCGCGCCATGCTGGCCAACTCGCCCGCTAACCAGTCCACCGCTGAACTGAGGCAGACCTACGACGCCATCGGCGCACAACTCCCGACGCCGGCCGACGTCGCCCTGGAGCGGATCAGGATCGGCGGCCTCGAAGCAGAATGGTCGTCCACGCCGAACGCGGCGAAGGAGCGGGCGATCCTCTATCTGCACGGGGGCGGCTATGTGATCGGCTCGATCCTCAGCCATCGGCATCTGGCCTCCGCCCTGGGCCGGGCGGCAGGCGCGCGGGTGCTGGCGATCGACTATCGCCTGGCCCCCGAGCACCCGTTTCCCGCGGCCGTCGACGACGCCCTAGCGGCCTATCGCTTCCTGCTCGACCAGGGCTTTGCGCCGGAACACATCGCCGTGGCGGGAGACAGCGCCGGCGGCGGCCTTACGGTGGCGACGATGCTGGCGGCGCGGGCCGCCGGCCTGCCGCAGCCGGCCTGCGGCGTCGCCATTTCGCCCTGGGTCGATCTGGAGGGCCTGGGCGCCTCCATGAGCGGAAAGGCGGCCGAGGATCCCATGGTGCAGAAAGCCGGACTGCTCGACATGGCCGGCGCCTATCTGGGCGGCGCCTCCCCGCGCACGCCACTGGCCGCGCCGCTTCATGCCGACCTCACCGGTCTCGCACCGCTCCTGATCCAGGTCGGATCGGCCGAGACCCTGCTAGACGATTCGATCCGCCTGGCTGGCGTGGCAGGCGCGGCCGGCGTCGAGGTGCGACTGGAGGTCTGGCCGGAGATGATCCACGTCTGGCACTTCTTCCACGGCCTGCTGAGCGACGGCGCGCGCGCGCTCGACGGGGCCGGGCGTTCGTCCGTCACCGGATGGATGTGCAGCCGGCGGCCCGCGCCGCCGCCTGAGCGACTCTACAGCGACTTGATGGCTCTGATCCTGTCAGCCATCGCCCGGCGCGCTATCGCCGAGTCGGGCGCGAACCGCTCGAAAGCGTGCGGCGCGCCAGGATGGACGTGCAGTTCGACCGGGATCCCGGCGGCCATCAGTCGGCGCGCATAGTCCACATCCTCATTGCGAAAGATGTCGAGCTCGCCGACTTCGATATAGGCGGGCGCCAGGCCTGAGACGTCCTTCAGCCTGGCCGGGGCGCACAGCGGCGAAACACCGTCCGTCCCGAAGGCGTCACCCAGGAGCGCGCTCCAGCCGGTGAAGTTGTTGTCCCAGGTCCACACCGCGAACGGGGCCAGGGCGGCGTCCGGGGTCTGGGTGCGGTCGTCGAGCATCGGATAAATCAGGATCTGGCGCGCCAGGGCCACGCCCTGGTCCCGAGCCAGGATCGCCGTCCCGGCGGCGATGCCGCCGCCGGCGCTGTCGCCCATCAGCGCGATGCGCGCCGGATCGACGCCGTGCTCGGCCGCGTGTTCGATCAGCCAGGCGAGGCCCGCGAAGGTGTCGCGCACCAGCATCTCGCCGTGGGCTTCGGGCGCCAGCCGATAGTCCACCGACAGAAACGGCGTCCCGGTGGCGGCGACATAGGCCTTCACCACCGGATCGTATAGGTCGAGGGTGCCCAAGATCATGCCCCCGCCGTGCGCGTAAACCACCGCCGGTCCCGGCGCGGCCCCGCCCTTGGCGTACCAGCGCAGCTCGATCGGCGCGCCGTCGGCTGCTCGGGCCGTAAAAGCGCGCGTCTCGACGTCGTCATACGTGGGGGCGCCGCCGGCGATCGCAGCCATGAACTCGTTGGTGATGGTGCGCAGGGCGCGCCAGTCGCCGCGCGCGGGCGCCGGAGGCTGTCGTTCGACCAGCGCCGCCAGCGGCGCGCCGATCTCGGGATCCAGGGCATAGGGCATAACCCCTACCTTAGGACCCCTGGCTGCCCGCCTTCCAGTGAAAAGGCGTCAGAGGCGTCACCCGGTCGGCGCCGCTCTCGATGTCGCGCAGCCAGGCGCGCCCGTGATCGAGCGACATCACCCGATAGATCGGCAGGCCGCCCGCCGCGGCCGAGATCAGGTCGCCCGGCCTGACGCCGCCGTCCGCCGGCGGGCCGAAGAATTCCCAGTCGATCGAGTGCGCCGGGTCGCTCATGGCGAGCCGTCCTTTCCGCGATGCCGACCGCACCAAAGCGACCGTGCAAGGCGTCATGCGCTCGCGAGGCTGAAGACTTTCTGAAACCCTCGGTCAGCCGTCATTCATACCTTGACCATGCGCTTGCCCACGTTCTCGCCGGCGAGCAGGCCGATCAGGGCGGCGGGGAGGCTCTCCAGACCGTCGATCACATTCTCGCGCACCTTGAGGGCGCCTGAGGCGACCCAGCCTTCGAGTTCGGAAAGGGCCTGTTCGCGGCGGTCGTAGAAATCCATCACCACGAACCCGGTCAGAGTCAGGCGCTTGGTGACGATCAGGCCGGGCACGCCGCGCGGGCCGTGCGGCGGGGCGTCACCGTCGTACTGCGAAACTGCCCCGCAGCAGGCGACACGGCCATGCAGATTCATGTTGAACAGGCACGCCTCCAGCACCTCGCCGCCGACATTGTCGAAATAGACGTCGATGCCTTCGGGGCAGGCGGCGCGCAGGGCGCGACGGGTGTCGCCGGCCTTGTAATCCACCGCCGCGTCGAACCCGAGCTCGCGCTGCAGCAGGGCGCACTTGTCGGCCCCACCGGCCACGCCGACGACCCGGCAGCCCTTGATCTTGGCGATCTGGCCCACGATCGTGCCCACCGCTCCGGCCGCGGCCGAAACCACCACCGTCTCACCGGCCTTGGGCCGGCCGCAGTCGAGCAGGCCGAAATAGGCGGTCAGGCCCGTGACGCCGTAGACGCTCAGCAGGTGGGTCAGGGGTTCGCGCCGCGCCACCTTGTCCAGATGGCGGGCGGGGAGGGCCGCCCATTCGCGCCAGCCGGTGTCGGCGAACACCAGCTCGCCCGGAGCAAAGCCGTCGGCCCGGCTTTCTACCACTTCAGCCAGGGCCCCACCGGCCATCACGTCGCCGGCCTTCAGCGCCGAGCGATAGGTCGCGCCCTGCATCCAGGCCCGATTGGCGGCGTCCAGCGACACATAGAGCGTCTTCAGCAGCACCTCGCCCTCGGCCGGCTCTGGCCGCGGAGCCTCGGCCAAGGCGAAATGGCCGGGGCCCAGCTTGCCGCGCGGCAGTTCGGCGAGGACGATCTGGCGACTGGAGGCGGGCATGGCGGAAACTCCGGGCGGTTGGCGGTCGGAAAAGACCATGATCAGCGCGTCGAGGCGAGAGGCTTTCCCGCGGGCCCCTATGTTCGGGCGGCCCGGCGCACGCTACTCTGATGCCGCGCAATCGCTGGAGCTTCCGCCATGGCCTCCGCCTGGACCCGCAACGGACCGATCTCCCTGCCGCCCCGATCGCTGGCCTATGGCGCCGGCGTCCTGCTGTTCGGCCTGGCGGTCCTCGGGATCACCCTGGGATGGCGCGCCGCCTGGCGCGAGGACGGCGGTCCCGAAGTCGCCGGAAGCAAGGGCCAGAGCGCCGACGGCGCCCAGACCATCGTCGCCGGCCCGATCGTCGATCTGCCGACCCCGCCAGCCAACGCCGACGCGGCCGTCGACGAGGGCAAGCCCGACGCCGCCGCGGCCCAGGAGTCCCGGTCTCAGCAACTCGCCGCCCAGACCGCGGCCGCCCAGGCTGTTCAGGCCAAGGCCGCCAAGCCTGCCGGCGACATCGACCAGATCCTGACCTCGGCCAGCGAAAAGCCTGCGGCCCCGGTGAAGCCGGCTACCGACGAAACCGCCCCGGGCGCGCCGGTCAAGAGCGACGTTCCGTTCTGATTCGCTCGGTATAGGCTCGGCGATGACCCTCTCGGCCTGGAAGACCGGCAACGGCGACTGGGGGACGTCGCCCACTGGACCCACGGCGGCCGGCGATTTCGCCCTGAAGAGCGACGGCGCGGGCGGGACCCTGATCACCACCACCGCTCCGCCGCCGATCTCGCCGCTCGTCCGGCCGTTCTGAGCCGCTATTTCTCCGCCAGAAGGGCGTCGATCACCGCCTTGGCCTGCGGGCTCGACCAGTCGGCCCCGCCGGTCAGGCGCGCGCGCTCGTGCCCGTGGCGGTCGTACAGCACCGTGGTCGGCATGCCCTCGACCACCGGCTTGAACGCGAACGCCAGGGCGTAGGTCGGCTCGGTGTAGAAGGTCAGCGGCGGGTTGGCCGCGATGAAGGCGGCGCCCTTGGTCTCGTCGTCGCCCTTGCCGACGCTGATCGCGGTCACCGCCACCGGCTTGCCGGCATAGGCCGTGGCGAGCCGGGCCAGGCTCGGGATCTCCTCCTTGCACGGCGCGCACCAGTTGGCCCACAGATTGATGATCGCCACCTTGCCCTGGAGTTCGGCGAGCGTGTGCGCGTGGCCCGAGGCGTCGTGGAACGGGGTCGCCGGCGCCGGTGTCGGCGCGGCGCTCATCGTCAGCTTGGCCATCGATCCCTTGGCCAGGTCGGCCACCCCGGCCGGCGGGTTGGAACAGCCGGCCAGCGCGTATAGAAGCGCCAGGGCCCCGGCCGAGGCGGCGGAAAGCTTGGACATATGAGTGACGATACCGGAAAGGACGCCCCGTCTCCATGGGGCGGGCGCTTTTCCGGCTCTCCGGCCACGGCCATGCGGGCCATCAACGCCTCCATCGATGTCGACCGGCGCTTGGCCGGGGAAGATATCTCCGGCTCCCGTGCTCACGCCGCCATGCTGGGGGCCACCGGCATCATCCCCGCCGAGGACGCGACCGCCATCGCCTCCGGCCTGGACCGCATCGAAGCCGAGATCGCGGCCGGTGAGTTCCCGTTCCGCGAGGCGCTGGAAGACATCCACATGAACATCGAGGCCCGTCTCGCCGAGCTGATCGGCCCGGCCGCCGGCCGGCTGCACACGGCCCGCTCGCGCAACGATCAGGTGGCGCTCGACTTCCGCCTCTGGGTGCGCGCGGCGTGCGAGGCCGCCGCCGAGCGCCTGCGCGCCCTTCAGAGCGCCCTGCTCGCCAAGGCCGAGACCCACGCCGATGCGGTGATGCCGGGCTTCACCCACCTGCAGTCGGCCCAGCCGGTCACCTTCGGCCACCACCTGATGGCCTATGTCGAGATGTTCGGCCGCGACGCCGGCCGCTTCGACGACGCCCGGGCGCGGCTCGACGAATGTCCGCTCGGCGCCGCCGCCCTGGCCGGCACCAGCTTTGCGATCGATCGGGCGATGACCGCCCGGGCGCTCGGCTTCGCGCGGCCGACCGCCAATTCCCTCGACAGCGTTTCGGCCCGGGACTTCGCCCTCGAGGCCCTGGCCGCCGCCACCATCGCCGCCACCCACCTCTCGCGCCTGGCCGAGGAGATCGTGCTCTGGATGTCGCCTGGTTTCGGCTTCATCGCCCTGTCCGACGCCTTCGCCACCGGCTCGTCGATCATGCCCCAGAAGCGCAATCCTGACGCCGCCGAGCTGGTGCGCGCCAAGGTGGGCCGCATCCTGGGGGCCTTCGTCGGCCTCGCCGTGGTCATGAAGGGCCTGCCGCTCGCCTATGGCAAGGACATGCAGGAAGACAAGGCGCCGACCTTCGAGGCCGTCGACGCCCTGTTGCTGTCGCTGGACGCCATGACCGGCATGGTCGCCGACATGACGCCCAACCGCGGCGCCATGGCCGCCGCAGCCGGCGCCGGCCACGCCACGGCCACCGATCTTGCCGACTGGCTGGTGCGCGAGCACGGCGCGCCGTTCCGCGAGGCGCACCATATCGTCGGCGCGGCGGTCAAGCGCGCCGACGCGCTCGGCCTCGATCTGGCCGGCATGCCGCTCGCCGAGCTCCAGGCCTTGGAGCCGCGCGTCACGGAGGACGTTCAGGCCCTGCTCACTCCGGCCGCCTCGGTGGCCAGCCGCACCAGCCTGGGCGGCGCCGCCCCCGTCCAGGTCCTCATCCAGATCGCCCGTTGGAAGAAAGCTCTCTCATGACCCGCGCCATCCTAACCCTGCTCGCCGCCGTCGCCGTGACCGCCTGCGGAAAGATCGGCCCGCTCGACCAGCCGGCGCCGCTCTATGGCGACAAGGCCAAGGCCAAGTACGAGGCGGAGAAGGCCGCCGCCGCCCAGGCCACTGCCGGCAAGAACGACGCCGGGGCGCCGGAATCGCTGCCGGGCGACCCGGCCTACGATGTCAACGCCGACCCGGCCCCGCAGCGCACCCTGCCGATCCCCGGCACCAACCCCAGCCCCAACGGCCCCGCGCCCCAAGGCGCCCTGCCAGACCCGTTCAACCATCCGCAATGAACCACTTCGAGCTTCGGGGGGGCGAGCTCTGGTGTGAGGATGTGCGGCTGGCGGCCATCGCCGAGGCGGTGGGAACGCCGGTCTATGTCTACTCCACCGCCACTCTGGAGCGGCACTACCGGGTATTCCAGGGCGCCCTCGCCGCCCACCCCGAACTCGGCGAGCCGCTGATCGCCTATGCGGTGAAGGCCAATTCCAACCTCTCGGTGCTGCGCACCCTGGCTGTCCTCGGCGCGGGGGCCGATACGGTGTCGGAGGGCGAGATCCGCCGGGCCCTCGCCGCCGGCGTGCCGGCCGACCGCATCGTCTTTTCCGGCGTGGGCAAGACGGCGGCCGAGATCGTGTTCGCGTTACGCACGGGCGTGCGCCAGATCAATGTCGAATCCGAACCCGAGCTGGCCCTCGTCCGCCGCCTCGCCGCCGAGACGGGCGCGCGCGCGCCCCTCGCCCTGCGCGTCAATCCCGATGTCGACGCTGGCGGCCATGCCAAGATCTCCACTGGGGGCGCCGCCAGCAAGTTCGGCGTCTCCATGGCCGACGCCCGGCGGCTCTATGCCCAGGCCGCGGCCGATCCGGCGGTGCGCATGGCCGGCCTTGCCTGCCACATCGGCAGCCAGATCGCCGATCTCGCCCCCCTGGCCGGCGCCTTTCGCCTGCTGCGCGGCCTGGCCGAGAACCTGCGCGCCGATGGTCTGGCGGTCGAGACCCTGGATCTGGGCGGCGGCCTGGGCGTGCCCTATTTCCACCAGCCCGATCCGCCCACCCCCGCCGCCTTCGCCTCCATGGCGGCCGAAGCGATGCGCGGCCTGGGCGTCCGCCTGATCTTCGAGCCCGGCCGCATCCTGGCCGCCAACGCCGGCGTCCTGGTCGCCCGCGTGCTGCACACCCACCAGCGGAGCGACGGGCGCCGCTTCCTGGTGCTCGACGCGGCCATGAACGACCTCCTCCGCCCTGCCATGTACGACGCCTGGCACGACATCCGCCCCGTCGACGCCACCGAGGCGGCCGCCGTCGCCCACGATGTCGTCGGCCCGGTGTGCGAGACCGGCGACACTTTCGCCCGCGACCGGCTCCTACCGCCGCTGGCCGCCGGCGACCTGGTCGCCTTCATGTCCGCCGGCGCATACGGCGCGGTCATGGCCAGCGAATACAACAGCCGTCCCCTGGCCCCGGAGGTGCTCGTGCGCGGCGCCGCCTTCGCCGTCGTCCGCCCTCGCCCAACCTATGACGATATGCTCGCCCGCGAACCTCTGGCGACCTGGTTCTGACTCCGGCGGCGTGCCTCAGACCGCCGCCATATGAGCCATGCGATCCGCTGGCCAAACAGGAGAACAAGCGATGACAGCTCGATCAGTAACCCGGGGAGCGGGAACCCCCGACGATCCCTGGATTCTGCAGACGCCGTCGCTCACCTCAGAGTTTCAGGCCTGGCGCGACACCGCGGCGGATCCGCCGGCGCTGATCGTCCAGGTCGGGTCCACGCGCCTGTCCTACCGGTTGCGCGGTCTCGAAGACCTCGCCGCCATGCTGAAGGCGCACGGCGACTGGGTGGCGCTCGGCAATGCCGACGAGGGCAAACCGGTGCAGCCCGGCACGGTCGAGGCCTGGGCGCGGGATGCGGCCAACCCCGTCGGCGGCTACTATGGGCTGCGCAAGGGCTACCGCGGCCGCTTCGCCAACTATGTGTCGGCCGTCGCCGAGGCGCTGGACCTCGTGGAGCTCGAACACAACCCGAAGAACAACCGCGTCCGCGCCCGATAGGCCGTCAGCTCACCCGGCGCTCGCGGCCGGCCCAAAAGGGTTCGCGTAGTTCGCGGCGCAGGATCTTGCCGGAGGCGTTGCGCGGCAGGGCGTCAATGAAATCGACGCTCTTGGGGGCCTTGAAGGCGGCGATGCGCTCGCGCGCCCAGGCGATGATCTCGGCGCCCGTCGGCTCGGCCCCGGCGCGGCGCACCACCACCGCCTTGACCGCCTCGCCCCAGCGCTCGTCCGGCACCCCGATCACGGCCACGTCGGCCACGCCCGGGTGGCCGAAGATGGCGTTCTCCACTTCCGCCGGATAGACGTTCTCGCCGCCGGTGATGATCATGTCCTTGACCCGGTCGTGGATGAACACATAGCCGTCGGCGTCGAGATAGCCGGCGTCGCCGGTGCGCAGCCAGCCGTCGGCCGACAGGGTCTTGGCCGTGGCCTCCGGCAGGTTCCAATAGCCGGTCATGTTGGCCGCCGAACGGGTGGCGATCTCGCCCACCGCGCCCACCGCGACGTCGGCCCCGTCCTCGTCGATCACCCGGATCTCCACCCCCGGCAGGGCCTTGCCCGCCGAGCGCATGCGCGCGTTGCCGGCCGGGTCGTGGTCCTCCGGCGGCAGGGCGACGATCGTGCCGGTGGTCTCGGTCATGCCGTACATTTGCACGAAGCCGCAGCCGAACACCTCCATGCACTCCTTCAAGAGGTCGAGCGGGATCGGCGAGGCGCCGTACATCAGGTATTTCAGGCACGAGAAATCCACCTCCCGCGCCTTGGGGTGGCGGACCACGATCTGCATCGCCGCCGGCACCATGAACATCTTGCTGATCCGGTCGGCCTCGATGAAATCGAGCACCGCCGCCGGATCGAACTCCCGCGCGATCACCCCTTTCGCGCCGTTGTACAGGCCCAGGATGCCCCACCCCGTGCCGCCGATGTGGAATACCGGCATGGCCACCAGGCTGACATCCTCGGCCCGCCAGCGGTTCCAGGCGATGTCGGCCCGCGCCTGCTCCAGGCGCGGCGCCAGGAAGCACCGGTGCGAAAGCATCGCGCCCTTGGGATGGCCGGTGGTCCCGGAGGTATAGAGCTGCAGCGCCACGTCCTCGAACGCCGTGGGCAGGGCCGGATCGGCGTCGCTCTGGGCGTCGCGCCAGGTCGGATAGTCCGGCCAGTCCGGCGCCCCGCCCTCGGCGGCGATGATCGCCTCCAGCAAGGGCGCCTCGGGCGCCAGGGCGCGGGCGGCGCCGATGAATTCCGGCCCCACGAACAGGACCCTGGCCCCGGAGTCGTGGGCGATGTAGCGCACTTCCGGCGGCGCCAGGCGCCAGTTGATCGGGGCCATCACCGCCCTCGCCTTGGCGGCCCCGAACAGGATCTCGAAATAGGCGTCGGAGTTCTTGCCCAGATAGGCGATCCGGTCACCCGGCCGGATGCCCAGGGCGATCAGCCCGTTGGCGGCCTGGTTGGTGTGCCGGTCGAACTGGGCATAGGTCGTGGTCCGACCCTCGAAGGTGAAGGCGACGGCCTCGCCCCGCTCCCGCCCATGGATGCGCGCGATATCGCCCAGCGAACGGGCGGCCTGCATGCCTGTGGCCTGGGTCATGGTGTTCTCCTGTCGTTTCCCGCCCACTCCACCCACGCCCCGCGCGGGTGCACGGCGGCCAGCGCCCGCGTCTCGCCGCCCGGCCAGAGGGTGAGGCGGGTCTGCATCACGGCGGAGTTGTCGGGGTCGGGCTCCATGCGCAGCCAGGCGAAGGGCGCCTCCGCCCTCGCGGCCGCGCCATGGGCCGCGATGACGGCGGCCAGGGCGGTCTGGCTCTCAGCCGGCATGTATTGCCAGAACACCGAATGGTAGAGCACGGTCACGGCGCCCGCCTCGGGCGCCGCTCGCCGACGCGCCCACGACACCGCGTCCTCGGCCTCCACCCGCGTGCCGGCGGCAAGGGCCATGGCCACCGCCGCGTCCAGACGCTCCAGCCGGTCGAACTGGTCGGGCCAGACGTAGGCGCGCAGGCGCCGGCGGGCGGCGGCGTCGGTCAGGTCCACCGGCTTGCGGTCGCAGGCGCCGCGGGCGATCACCTCGATCGGCGCCTCGAGCGGCGGCAGGGGTCCGCGCCACTCGGCGGGTATCTCCACCGGCGAGTCCGCCGCGCCCCACGTCGCCGCCTCGCCCAGCCGATAGCGATAGCGGTCCCACAGCTGGTTCAGCCCGGCGCTGGCCCCGACCTCGAAACAGCGCAGCGGCAGGCCGGTCTCGGCCGCCACGGTGAGAAATCCCGGCAGCAGGCAGGCCGAGCGGCGCACCTCGTTGGTCTGTGGTTCGTGCGCCATGAAGGCGGCGATGCGAGGGCCGTCGGCGTCGATCGACGCGCTCGCCGCGCGCCACGCCGCGTCCGCCTCGCCGGCTCGTTCCTGGGCTGGGTAGGCCGCCGCCAGCGCCCCGTCCGGCCGCGCCAGCACCTCGTCGTGCAGCGCGCCCAGCAGGCGCAGGGCCACGGCGCTCTCCAGCAGCGTCCGCGTCCCGGCGCCCGCCCACGGCGCGAACAGGCCGAGCGCCCCGCCGCCCGCGGCCGCGTCCGCCGAGACCTTGGCCAGCAGGGCGGCGCTGAAAGGCGAGCCCAGCGCCGCGCAGGCGGCGGCCTGGATATCGAGCGAGCGGATCAGGTCCGGCCAGGCGGTCATGCCCGCGCGGCCAGCACGGCGCGCAGCGGCGCCCAGGTCATGCGATGGATCGCGCACGGCCCCAGCTGCGCCAGGGCCCGGGCGTGGCCGGGCACGCCATAGCCCTTGTGCGCGGCGAAGCCATAGCCGGGATAGGCGTCGTCCATGCGCCGCATCAGCCGGTCGCGCGCCGTCTTGGCCAGGATCGAGGCCGCCGCGATCGAGGCGCACACGGCGTCGCCCCCGACCACCGTGCGCACCGGGCAGGGCAGCGAAAAGGCATAGGCGCCGTCCACCAGCGCATGCGCCGGAGCATGGGTCAGGGCCTCCACCGCCCGGCGCATGGCCAGACCCGTGGCCTGCAGGATGTTGATCAGGTCGATCTCGGCCACGCTGGCGAAGCCTACCGCCCAGGCGACGGCGCGGGCCTTGATCACCGGCTCCAGCGCCTCGCGCTGCTGGGCGTTGAGCTTCTTCGAATCGTCCAGGCCGACGATCACCGTGCGCGCGCGCAGGATCACCGCCGCCGCCGCCACCGGACCGGCCCACGGCCCGCGCCCGGCCTCGTCGACGCCGCACACCGGCGCCGGGCAGGATCGTTCCAGCCGCATGTGCGGCCCGCTCATGTCAGGGCCGCCTCGGCCCGCGCCACCTGGTCGTGCCTGAAACAGCCGGTCAGGTGGTCGTTGACCATGCCCACCGCCTGCATGAAGGCATAGGTGATCACCGGCCCGCAGAACTTGAAACCCTTGGCCTTCAGGGCCGCCGCCATCTCCACGGCCAGCGGCGTCTGGGCCGGAACCTCGCCGATCGAGCCCCAGGCGTTGCGGATCGGCCGTCCGCCGGTGAAGTCCCACAGGAAGCGGGAGAAATCCTCGCCCCGCTCGCGCATCTCAAGCCACACCCGGGCGCCGGCGATGGCCGCGTCGATCTTGGCGTTGGAGCGCACGATGCCGGCGTCGGCCATCAGCCGCGCCCGGTCCGCCTCGCCGAACCTGGCCACCGCCTCCGGATCGAAGCCGGCGAAGGCGGCGCGGAACGCCGCCCGCTTGCGCAGTATGGTGATCCACGCCAGCCCGGCCTGGAAGCCGTCCAGCACCAGCTTCTCCCACAGCGCCCGGCTGTCGTATTCGGGCACGCCCCACTCCTCGTCGTGATACGCGACATAGAGGGCGTCATTGGGATTGGCCCACCCGCAGCGCCCCGTCGCCTCCCCGCCCATGCGCATCCTCAACGTGGCCGATTTCAACTGGATGACGGGGGCCGAGCGTCACACCGCCAGCCTGTCGCTGTTCGACATCCGCCGCAAGCTGAGCTTCGCCGCCATTCGCGCCGGCCACCTCGTGGTGGAGTTCTCCGACCGCGCTGTGGCTAGGGGCGCCGCGCCGCTTGGCCTGCGCGGCCTGGGCGCCGGCTGGGCCAACCGCCGCTTCCTGCAGTGCGTCGACGAGCTGAATCCCGACCTGATTCTGCTCCACTTCGCCGACACCCTGACCAACGCCTCCCTGGCCGAAGCCCGCCGCCTCGCCCCCGGCGTGGTCGTCGCCGACATCAACATCGATCCGATCGATACCGACAAGAACCGCCGCCGCCTCGCCCTGCGCACGGGCGTCGTCGACGCCCTGTTCGTCACCACCGCCGAACCCGCGCTGGGCGTCTTCGCCGGCCCGGCCGCCTTCGCCGCCTTCCTGCCCAACCCGGTCGACGCCTCGATCGAGACGGGGCGCGCCTTCGAGACGCAGGCGCCGGCCTTCGATCTGCTGTTCCCCGCCGGCGACGCCGCCCCGCGCGAGATCGGCGGGGCGTTCCTGCCCCCCGCCGCGGCCGCCGACGAACTGCGCCGCCGCGTCCCCGGCCTGCGCCTCTCCACGCCCGGCGTCGGGGGACAGCCTGCCGCGCGCGGCGTGCGCTATTTCCAGGCCCTGGCCTCCGCCCGCCTAGGCTGGTCCCTCTCCCGCCGCGCCTCCCTGCCTCTCTACGCCTCCGACCGCTTGGCGCATTTCTTCGGCAGCGGCCTCGCCGTGGCCCTCGACCGCGCCGCCGGCTTCGAACGCTTCTATGAAACAGACGAGGCCGTCTTCTACTCCGACCTCGACGACTTGGCCGCGTCGCTACGCCGGCTCACCGCCGACGACGACGAAGCCCGCGCGATGGCCAGGCGCGGCTGGGAGAAGACCTGGGCCCTGTTCGACAGCGGAGCGGTGTTCGCCTACCTCCTGGCCCAGCTGTTCGACGATGGCGGCGCGCGCGGCTTCGCCTGGCCGTGCGAGCGCTGGGGCGGCGGGTGATCCGTGCGGCCGTGATGGTCCCGCGCTCTCGGGAACCTCGCTCTACAGCGCCGTGTATTCGCCGCCGCTGAGGGCCGGGGCGGCACGGCTGCTGTCGAGCTCGAGGGCCAGATCGACGTCGGCCGCGAAGCCGCGCTCGATCAGCTCCTGGCCGGAGAGACTGCCGCGCACGATCGCGCCGAGGCGCGGGCCCACGGCCGCGTACGAGGCGCGCGCCAGAGCGGCCTCGGACGACTCCATGCCGCGCAGCGCCGCGATGATCGCGCCGGCGCCCAGCCAATCCTCGATCGCCGGACGGAGCGTCTGGTCGGGCCAGCGCTCGCCGGCGGCGATCACGACGACCAAGCCCTCCCCCGCCGCCGCCTGCGCCGCCCGGGCCACGGCCGTGGCGTTGCGCAGGCAGCCGCAGAAGGTGGGCGCGCCGCCCGTGGCCAGCGACAGGCGCGAGCCGTTGGGCGAAGGCAGCAGCACCCTGTCGCCGGGCCGGAGCCTCGTCAGGCTGGACGGCGAGAAATTGGGCGGGCCGGCGAGCGCCCGCTGGGGCGAGGCGGCGACCGCGCCGCGCGCCTTGGCCTCGACCGCGGCGGCGGCTGGATCGCCGAAGGCAAACGGGATGATCGCGGCGCCGCGATCGACCGCGACGGCGACGGCGGTGGAGAACGACAACACATCGACGATCACGAACGCCGCGGCTTTCGCCGCCCAGGCCTCGACGCCGGCGAGGCCCCATTCGCAGACTATGGTGGGCGTTGGGGGTGGGGGCATGGGAATAGGCTCAGTTCGTGATCAACGGTTATAGGATGAACCGATGAAGACCCCCGCCCCATGACCCTGCTCACCGATCGCTTCGACGACGCCCTCGCTTACGCCTCGCGCATCCACCGCACACAGCTGCGAAAGCAGACCACCATCCCCTATATCGCGCACTTGCTGGCGGTCGCGTCGCTCACCCTCGAGCACGGCGGCAGCGAGGATCAGGCCATCGGCGCTCTGCTGCACGATGCCGCCGAGGATCAGGGCGGAGAGGAGAGGCTGGACGACATCCGGAGCCGCTATGGCGACGGCGTCGCGAAGATCGTCTCCGATTGCACCGACAGCTGGGTCGAACCGAAACCGGCGTGGCGGGAGCGCAAGGAGGCCTATCTGAGCGCACTCGCGAGCAAGCCGCTAACCTCGCTGCTCGTCTCCGCCGCCGACAAGACCCACAATGCCTCGGCGATCGTCGCCGATCTGCGCGTCCATGGCCCAGCCCTGTGGAGCCGGTTCACCGGCGGCCAGGCCGGCTCCCTCTGGTATTATCGCGCCCTCGCCGACCGGTTCGCGAGCGCCATGCCGTGCGCGCTGGTGGATCAGCTGGAGCGGAAGTTGAGCGAGATGGAATCGCTCGGGGCGCCGGCACGGTGACGGGCGTCGGCGCGATGTCGGTCGCCATCGCCGTGCTCGGCCTCGCGGCCACGCCGGCTTTCCGGAGCCACGTGCCCGAGCCCGGATATGCCGAGAAAAAACGTGAACACTTCGCCGTGGAAGACGATAGGCCGGCCTGGATCAGCCAGGAAGCACTCTCGCTGCTCTCCGGCATCGGCATCGACCCCACCCGAGACATCGAAGACGAGGGAAACTATCACTGGAGCTGGCGCGCCAGGGGCCGGCTATCCGTCTCAACCTACACCTGCCCGGCCGGCAGCAAGGTCGCGATCTCGCGAACGCTGGTTCTCGTCACCGCCCCCCAAGACTCACCGTGTGAGGGCTTGCAGGGCGCGCACGCCACCATGCTGAAGCTTCTGCCCCACGGCTCGGCGGAACCCTTTCCCCGATAGGCGCCCTCGCACCCAATTTAGCCCCTGCCGACGTCGTTCGTGAGAATGCGGGCGGCGTTGTCGTCAGCCTCCGGACCACCAGGGCGGCGGCCCGGAGGGGCGACGATGCTCAGGGTGCGATGCGGACCGCGCTCGACGTCTCTGGAAATTCCGCCAGAACGTTACCTGCCGTGTCGAAGATCTTGACATCGGCGGCGCCGGTGTAGGAGGTCCGGCTACTGACCAGCACCGTCTCGGTTTCAGTGAAGTATCCCGTCAGCAGACCCGCCGTATAGAGCCATCCGACGTGCAAACGGGTGACGTGGAGGGGATCCACCACCTTCCATGAGCCGACGCAAATATTGCCACCCTCGATGGGAAAGTTGATGTTTTCCCATTCGGTGCGATCGCTGTGCCATTGAATGAACGCTTGGGCCGCCGGGTTTCCCCCGACACTATAGGTCACCAGCCAGGTGCCGACGATGTTCTTGCCGGCGTAGCTAGGAGATGCGCCATCGGGCGCGGTCCAGAGCTTGGGCGTCAGGCCCGCGACGACAAAGCCTGGAATTTGGTGCAACGCTGCGGACTTCGCCTGGCGCGGATCGACGCATCCGGCATGGGCGGAAGCGACGACGGCGGTCAGAGCGACAGTCGCTGCCGCGACTGTTTTGATGTGTTTCATGACGATAGCCTCCCCAAGACCGGACGCCACAGTTGACACCTTCGGGCTTGTTCTCCGCCGACTAAGCGATGATTGTCACCGGCGTTGAAGGGCGGGGAGCCGATCTCTTGCCGATCTATTTCCGATCTTGGAAACCGGGGCGGCGATGAACGACCTCGCCGCCGCTATCGCGCCGCGACGCCGCATCGAGCTGACGCGCGAACCGGATCTCATCGTCGGCGACGTAAGTATTCATCCGACGGCCTGCGAGGTGACGACCCACGGTCGCCGTGTGCGCCTGCAGCCGCGCGTCATGCAGGTGCTGGTCGCGCTTGCCCGGGCGGCCGGTCAGCCGGTGTCGCGTGAGGCGTTGCTATCGGTCTGCTGGGGCGACGTAACGGTAGGGGATGACGCCCTCAACCGCTGCATCCAGAGGCTCCGCCGCATGGCTCAAGGGGAGGCGACCGGCAGTTTCGTCATCGAGACGATCCCCAGGGTCGGTTATCGCCTGACCTCCCCTGGCGCCGCCTCGACTCTCGGGCTGCCACTGCTTGCCGTGCTCCCCTTCGACAACCTGTCGGGCGACCCGGAGATGGCCCATTTCTCCGACGGCGTAGCCGAGGAAATCTTGCAGACGGTCGCGCGGGGCGCCGATCTGCGGGTGATCGGGAGGACATCGAGCTTCCAATATCGGGGGCCCGACAAAATCGTGTCGCGATTGGCGGCCGAATTGAGGGCGACCCACGTGCTCGACGGATCGGTCCGGCGTGACGCGACCCGTGTGCGCATATCGACTCAGCTCATCGAGTGCGCCGGCCAGACCACCCTCTGGTCCGAACGCTTTGATCGGGACCTCACCGATATCTTCGCATTGCAGGACGAGATCGCGACCGCCGTGGCCTCCACCCTGAAGGCGACTTTCGCGCCCGCCGCAGCGGTCGGCAAGGTCGATCCGGTCGCCTATGATCTCTACCTCAGAACACGCGCCTCACGCAGCGGAAGGCACATGCCGATCGTCGAGGCTATAAGAGTGTTGGAACGCGCGGTGAGCCTCGCGCCGCGCCTTACGCCGGCTTGGGCGGCGCTGGCCTATCGTCGCGCCCATGTGAACCGCGGCACTTCCCTGGACGAGGTGGATATCACAGTCGATCGCCTCGAGGTCGCCGCCGCGGCGGAGCAGGCATTGCGGCTCGACCCCGGTTGCGGGCTTGCCCACGCCGCTCTGGGCATGCTGCTGCCCTGGGGAGACTATGAAGGCCGCGAAACCGCGCTGGGCAGGGCGCTGACTATCGGCCCTCGCGACCCACAGACGGCCGTCGAAATGGGTTGGTTCCTGACAAATGTCGGCCGCATTGAGGAGGGGTTGCGGTACGCGGCGCAAAGCCTGGAACTCGATCCGCTCAATGGCGCGGCCGCCAACATATACTCGCAACTTCTCGCCTTCGTCGGCCGCTATGACGAGAGCCAGCGTTCCTACGCCGTGTTCCGCGAGACGTTGCCGTTTTCGCCCGTCTTCACGATGGCGCCCCTCGGCCACGCGTCCTTGAAGGGCGACTGGAAGGCTTCGGACGATCTCCGCGAAGCGGCCGTGCGCCTCGAGTGGTCGGGCAAATATGTCGCCCAGGCGCTCGCAGCCGCCGATATACTGCGCGACCCGACCCCAAAGGGCCGTGAGCGGATCCTCGCGGCCATCCGGGAGCGAATTGAGAAGACCGGAACGGTTCCGTTGGGAGCGTTAGTCATCGCCTATAAGAAGGGGCTCGCGGATGAGGTGTTCTCGTTCATCGAGCGGGCGTCGTTCGCTCACCTCTTCGATGGCGATGGCCCCCCTCCGGCCGGAAATTATTCGCCTGGCGTCATCTTCGATCGCACAGCCAATTTCGAAATGATGGAAGACATCCGGTTCGTCGGACTCTGCGCCAAACTTGGTCTCTGTCGCTACTGGGTGAAGACCGGCCGCTGGCCCGACTGCGCCGGCGACGGCGTGCTCCCGTACGATTTCAAGGCCGAGTGCCGACGGCTGGCCGCTCCCAAGGGCTCATGCACGCTCCGCGTAGGAACCCTGTCAACGCCCACGGGGCCCGCTCCGGCCCGCCTTGACCCGCACGCTTAATTGATGCAAAATCTACAAGCTGTGAGAAATTTTCGCCCCCTGTCTTCCAAAACGCCCAAGATTCGGGACGGCCAAAACGCTGCGAACCGTAATGTCATTTCAAATCAACAGCTTGGGTTAAGCCAGATTGTCCCTGGGTGTCCGCCGGTGTCCGCGGCTGTCCCAAAACTGCCCGCCGCTGTCCAAAAACTGCCCGGATTTGTTTGCGATCTGCCCTGGAATGTCGCGAAATGTCCCGGAATGTCCGCCCCCTGTCCGGCCCGACCCCCAGAAAATCTCAATCCCTCGGCATCCAGGCCGGCCACACCGGCCGCCACGCCCGCCCGTCGGCCATCGTCGGCGCCCCGGCCTCAAGCCGGTCCAGCCGCAGCAGGGCCATCGCCGCGCCGTCGAGCCCGGAGAGAGCCACCCCGGCGCGCAGGTCTCCGGCCAGGAGTTCGGCCCCGGGCGCGGGCGGCGCCCCGTCGAAGGCGATCGGCAGCATGCGGCTCTTGATCACGCCGCGGCGCTTCATGCGCGACGTCGTCTCCTGGCCGACGAAGCAGCCCTTCTTGAAATCGATCCCGCCCAGGAGGTCGAAATTCGCCTCGATCGGATAGGTCGCGTCCTCGCCCCAGTCGGCCGTCCCCGGCACGCCCAGCGCCAGCCGATGGGCGTCATAGGCGCCCGGCCCAGCCCGCGCCGCGCCCTCCGGCGCCGCGGCGCCCAGGCCGCGAAAGCCCAGCAACCGCAGGCGCGGATCGGCCGTCCATCCGGGCGTGGCCTCGGCCAGGTTCCACAGCGCCGCCACAGCGGCCTCGCCGGGAGCGATCGTCACCTTGGCCCGCAGGCGATAGATCGTCAGGCGCTGAACCAGCGCCTCGCGCCGCGCCGCCGCACAGTCGATCACGCAGCCTTCCTCGCCCCCGATCACGAACAGATCGAACAACAGCCGCCCCTGCGGCGTCAGCAGGCCGGCGAAGCGCGCCTCGCTGGGGCGCAGGGTCTCCACGTCCTGGGTCAGCAGGCCCTGCAGGAAGCTTCGCCAGTCGGGACCCGTCACCTCGATCGTCGCGCGGTCGGGAAGCAAGCTGAAGAGCGGGGGGCCGGTCATGGGAACCAATGTGGCCGCCGCCGCACTTTGGCGCCAGGGGCCAGGGCTCTATAGAGGCGCCATGCCGGCCAAGGCCTTCCCCGTCCTGTTCATCGCGCCCAGCCGGATCGGCGACGCCGTGCTGGCCTCGGGCCTGATCGCCAGCCTGGTCGAGCGAGTGCCGGCCGCGCGCTTCACCATCGTCGGCAGCGAGCTCACCGCCCCCCTGTTCGCCGAGACGCCGAGGCTGGATCGCCTGATCGTGCTGGAGAAGCGGCCCATGGGGGCCCACTGGCTCTCGCTCTGGGCCAAGGCGCGCGGCCGCCATTGGGGCCTGATCGTCGATACGCGCGGCTCCTCCCTCTCGGGTTTCCTAAGCCGCTCGCGCCGGGCGGTGCACGCCAAGGGCGGCGGCGGCGAGCACAAGGTGGTCGAGGCGGCGCGGATGCTGAACCTGGAGCGCGAGCCGCCGGCCCCGCACCTCTACACCAGCGCGGCGATCGAGGCGCGCGCCGCCCGCCTCACCGCCGGGTCCGGCCCGATCCTGGCCATCGCCCCGGCGGCCAACTGGGTCGGCAAGACCTGGCCGGCGGAACGCTTCGCCCTGGTGGCGCGGCGCCTGCTCGGGGCCGGCGGGGCCCTGGCGGGCGGACGGCTGATGGTGCTGGGCGGCTGGCGCGATCGCGCCGCGGCCGATCCGGTCAAGGCCGCCGTGGCCAGCGCCCGCCAGATCGATCTGGTCGGGGCCGAAGACCTGCTGGTCTGCTTCGCCGCCCTAAAGCGGGCGCGCCTGTACATCGGTCCGGACTCCGGCCTGATGCATCTGGCCGCCGCCGCCGGCGCGCCGACGCTCGGCCTATTCGGCCCGTCGGACGAAACCGCCTACGCTCCCTGGGGCCCGTGGTCGCGCGCCGTGCGAGGCCCGCGCGATTTCGCCGCCTTCCGCGAGATCGATCCCAGCTTCAGCCAGGCGGTGTGCCACATGACGGATCTCGCCCCCGGGGCCGTGCTGGCCGCCGCCGAGGCCCTGGTCGCCGAGACCGCTCGCGAGGCCGCCCATGGCTGAGACCTTCGACCTGATCGTGCGCGGCGGCGAGTTGGTCAACCACGCCGGCCGCGGCCTGGGCGACGTGGGCGTGCGCGGCGGCAAGATCGCGGCGGTGGGCGATCTGGGCCAGGCCTCCGCCGGCGAGGTGATCGACGCGCGCGGCCTGCATGTGCTGCCGGGCGTGATCGACAGCCAGGTGCATTTCCGCGAACCGGGCCTGGAGTGGAAGGAAGATCTTGAGAGCGGCTCGCGCGCCGCGGTGCTGGGGGGCGTCACCACCGTGTTCGAGATGCCCAACACCGAGCCCACCACCACCGACGCCGACGCCCTGGCCGACAAGCTGACGCGAGCCCGCGGCCGCATGCACTGCGACCATGCCTTCTACGTCGGCGGCACGCACGACAACGCCGCCTTCCTGGGCGAGATGGAGCGCCTGCCCGGCTGCTGCGGGGTCAAGGTCTTCATGGGGGCCTCGACCGGCTCCCTGCTGGTGCCGGACGACGAGGGCGTGGCCGCCGTCCTGCGCCACATCCGCCGCCGCGCCGCCTTCCACTCGGAAGACGAATACCGCCTGGCCGAGCGCCGCCCCCTGGCCCGCACCGGCGACTGGACCAGCCACGTCGAGGTGCGCGACCCCGAATCGGCGATCCGCTCCACCCGCCGCCTGGTGGCCCTGGCCCGGGCGGTCGGCAAGCGCATCCACGTCCTGCACGTCACCACCGCCGAGGAGATCGCCTTCCTGGCCGAGAACAAGGACGTCGCCAGCGTCGAGCTGACGCCGCAGCACCTCACCCTCACCGCGCCGGAAGCCTACGAACGGCTGAAGGGCCTAGCGCAGATGAACCCGCCGATCCGCGAGGCGCATCACCAGCGGGCGCTGTGGCGCGGCATCGAGATGGGCGTCGCCGATGTGCTGGGCTCCGACCACGCGCCGCACACCTTGGAGGAGAAGGCCAGGCCCTATCCCGCCTCGCCCTCGGGCATGCCCGGCGTCCAGACCCTGCTGGGCGTCATGCTGACCCACGTCGCCGCCGGCCGGCTCTCGCTGGAGCGGCTGGTCGATCTCACCAGCCACGGGCCGCAGCGCATCTTCGGCCTCGCCGACAAGGGCCGCATGGCCGAGGGCTATGACGCCGACCTGACCCTGGTCGACCTCTCCGCCCGCCGGAGGATCGCCCATGCCGACATGGCCACCCGCTCCGGCTGGACCCCGTTCGACGGCTTCGAGGCGACAGGCTGGCCCGTCGCCACCGTCATCCGGGGCCGGACCGTCATGCGCGACGGCGAGGTGATCGCGGAGGGGACGGGCCAGCCGGCCCGCTTCCTCGAGACCCTGGCGGCGTGAGCGATCGCGCCCCACGCGGGTTGCGCTTCCGGTTGCGGGAGGTGACGGCGCAGGCGCACCTGGACCTGGAAGCGACAATGGCGCTCCCCGAGCGCTGCTGTGGCCGGGCCAGCTATCGAGAGCTGCTGGCCCGGATGTGGGGTATCCACGCGGCGCTGGAGGCGGCGCTGGCGACGATCGACGAGGGGGCGTTCGCGAGCCGGTGCGACAAGGCGGCCTGGCTGGCGCAGGACCTGATCGCGCTCGGGCTGTCGCGCGACGAGGTCCAGGCCCTGGCGTGGGCGACAGCGCTGCCTGCGATCGAGACGCAGGCCGATGGGTTCGGCGTGCTCTATGTGCTGGAAGGCGCGACCCTGGGCGGCCGGACGATCCTGCCGCTGGTGGCGGCGCGGCTGGGCGTGACCCCGACCAGCGGAGCGCGCTTCTTCGCCGGCCACGGAGCCGATACCGGAGCGAACTGGCGCGCCTTCGTCGCCGCCCTGGCGGCGCATGGGGCGACGCCGCAGGCGGCCGACCGCGTCGAGCGGGCCGCGGCGGCGACGTTCCGGTGCTTCACCGAGTGGATGGCCGAGACGCCCGCCCATGCCCTCTGACGCCATCGCGTTCGGCGCCGCCGACGTTTCCAATTGCGATCGGGAGGCGATCCATATCCCAGGCTCGATCCAGCCACACGGCTGCCTGGTGGCGCTGGCCGGGGCGTCGCTGACCGTGGCCTTCGCGGGCGGTGATTGCGCGGGCCTGCTGGGCGCATCGGCCCAGAGCCTGCTCGGGTCGCCCCTGCGCGAGCGCGTCGGCGGCCGGATCATCCCGGCGCTCGAGAGCTGCGCCGGACTGGCCGCGCCCGACCGTCGGCTGCTGTCGTTCGACGACGCCGGGGCGCCGGCCGGCCGCGCCTGCGATGCGACCATCCACAGGGCCGACGGGCTATTGATCGTGGAGCTGGAGCCGGCGCGGGTCGGCGAGGGCCACGCCGAGGACGCCTTCGGCCTCGTCCAGAGCCTGGCCGCCAGAGTCGAACAGATTAAGGCGCCGCTACCGTTCCTCCAGGCGGTGGTGGAGTGCGTGCGCGAGGTGAGCGGTTTCGACCGGGTGATGGCCTATCGCTTCCTCTCCGATGGCGCCGGAGCGGTGGATGCCGAAGCGCGCGCGCCGGACGCCGACTCGTACCTCGGCCTGCGCTATCCGGCCTCCGACATCCCTGCGCAGGCGCGCGAACTCTATCTGCGCAACACCGTGCGGCTGATCCCCGATGCGCTCTATGAGGCGGCGCCGCTGGCCGCCGCGCCCGAGCGGTCGGGTGGGCTGCCGCTCGATCTGAGCCACAGTGTGCTGCGTAGCGTCTCGCCGATCCATCTCGAATACCTCGCGAATATGGGCGTCGCCGCGTCGATGTCGTTGTCGCTCGTGGTCGAGGGCCAGCTTTGGGGCCTGATCGCGTGCCATCACCGCTGCCCGCGCTTCTTGCCGGCGCGCATCCGGGCGGCGCTGGATCTGTTCGGCCGCATGGCGTCATACCAACTGGAAACCCGCGTCACCGCCCAGGCGCTGTCGGACCGGGTGCGCGCCAAGGCCATGCACGAGACCCTGACCGCCGACCTGGCGGGAGCCGACGACATCGCCGCGGGCCTGGAGCGCTCCCGCCACGGCCTGCTGGAGTTTCTTCCTTCGTCCGGCCTCGCCCTATGGATCGACGGAAGGCTGGCGACGGTTGGGGAGACTCCGGACGCGGCCGACCTCCGGCGTCTGGTGGACTGGCTGAACGGCTCGGTCACTGCCGGGGTCTTCCACACCGACTGCCTGTCGGCGAGCTTTCCTGCGGTCAAGGCCCTGAGCGCGGTCGCCAGCGGCATGGCGGCGATCTCCATCTCCCGGGTGCCGCGCGACTATCTGATCTGGTTCCGGCCAGAGCAGGCTCAGACGGTCCGCTGGGCCGGAGACCCAAACAAACCGGTCGCCACGGTCGATGGCCAGTCCAGGCTCTCGCCGCGCAAGAGCTTCGCCGACTGGACCGAGCAGGTGCGCCATCGCTCGGCGCCGTGGAGTGCGGTGGACATCAGCACCGCGGCGGCGCTGCGCGTGTCGCTGCTGGAGGTGGTGCTGGAACATGTCGATCAGCTGGCGCGCGAGCGTCAGCGGGCGCGAGTGCAACAGGACGCGCTGATGGCCCAGCTCGACGAGCGGATCGGACAGTGGGAGCGGACCGCCGCCGAGCTCAAACTGGAGAGCGATCGCCGGGCGCTGGTAGAGGCTGAGCTCTCCCAAGTGCTGCGCCGGGTGGTGGTCGACCAGGAGGTCGAACGGCGGAGGATCGCCCGCGAGCTGCACGACAGCCTGGGCCAGTACCTGACGGCGATGCACATGGATCTGGACGGCATTGCGCGGGACCGAACGTCAACGGTCTCGGTCAACACCCGCGTCGAGCGCCTCAAGAGCCTTACCGCGGACGCGGGCCGTGAGGTCAACCATCTGGCCTGGGAGATCCGGCCCACCTCGCTGGACGACCTGGGCCTTCAGGCCGCCATCCAGCAATTCCTCGAGGAGTGGGCCGAGCGCTCGCCGCTCAAATTCGACCTGCATCTGACGCTGAAGGATCGGCGCCTCGGCCCGGCGATCGAATCGGCCCTCTATCGCGTATTGCAGGAGGCGATCCACAATGTCGTCAAGCACGCCGGGGCGACGCGCGTGGGTGTCATCCTGGCGGCCTCCGACACCGAGGCCCGGCTGATCGTGGAAGACGACGGCCAGGGCTTCGAGCTGAACGACCTGAAGGGCGGGGCGGGGCCGTCCGCCAGGCTGGGCCTGCTGGGCGTACGCGAACGCCTGGCGCTGGTCGGCGGCAGGCTCGAGATCGAGACCGCGCCCGGGGCGGGCACGACCCTGCTGATCCATGTCCCCGCCTGACGCAGCCCCGACCCAAGCCGCGCCAACCCGCGCGCTGACGGTTTATCTGGCCGACGACCACCCCATCATCCTGGCCGGGGTGAAGGCTCTGGTGACGGCGGCGCCGGGGTTGGAGGTGATAGGCGAGGCGGCCGATGGGCGGACGACCCTGAAGGAAGTCGGCGAGCTGAATCCGGACCTCCTGATTTTGGACATCTCCATGCCCGGCCTCAACGGCATGCAGGTGGCGCAGGCCCTGCGCTCGAGTCACCCCGACATACGGATCCTCATCCTCACCGTGCACGAGGACCGCGGCTACATCCGCCAGTTGCTCGATCTCGGCGTGGCCGGCTACCTGCTGAAGCGCTCGGCGAGCGAGGACCTGGTGCGGGCGATCAACGCCATCGCGGCGGGCGGCGTCTATCTGGACCCGGCCATCGCCGGGGTGGCGGTTGGCGCGGCGGCTCTCGACGCCCCCGACGGGCGGACGGGCGGCGGCGACCTCAGCCAGCGGGAAGCCGAGGTGGTCCGGATGACGGCCTCGGGGCATAGCAACAAGTCGATGGCCGCCGAACTGGGCATCAGCGTCAAGAGCGCCGAGACCTACAAGGCCCGGGCGATGGAGAAGCTCGGGTTCCACACCCGCGTTCAGCTGGTCCGCTACGCGGTCGGCAAGGGCTGGCTCACCGGCTGAACGGCCATGTCGGGGGATTCCCTGACGGCGCCTGGGAATTCCCCGGCTTTTCAAGCGCACTCCTACTGACAATGGCTCCGGCACGCAGACCGAGGGTGTCGAACAGATGGTTGTTGAGGATCCGGCGTCAGCTAGGTTCGAGGTCGTCCTGGTCTCCGACGATCGAGATCACGCGCGCCATCTGCTCGCCGACCTTCGAACTTCGCGCCATCCGTTCGTGATCACGCGAGTGCGGGAGCGTCGGAACATCGCCGCGGCCTTCGACCGGCTGGTCGAGGCGCTGCCGCGCCGGATGCCCGTGATCGTATTGCTCGATTTCGAATTCCTTGGGCACATCTGCGAGAGCGTCGTCGCCCGGGCTCTCGGACTGAAGGATCGCGCGGCGCTCGAATGCATCGTTACGCGACCCCCACCGATTGGGCGGCTGGTTGAGCGTCTGAAGCGTATGGGCGCCTTCGTCTTCGACCCGGACCTGGAGTTCGCCACGCCTGAACCGCTTCTGCACTGAACACGCGACCAACAAAAAAAGAGGAGGAAACGCACCATGGGCTTTATCGCCTGGCTCATTCTGGGCCTGATCTCAGGCTTCATCGCCAGCAAGATCGTCAACAAGACCGGAGAGGGCCTGGTGATCGATATTCTGCTCGGCGTTGTTGGCGCGGTCGTTGGCGGCTTCATCGTCACCCGAGTGCCGGCTCTGACCAATCTGTTCGGCCAATCCGGCGTCAGCGGCCTCAACATCCCGAGCCTGATCATCGCCGTGCTGGGCGCGATCCTGGTGCTTGTCATCTACCACATGGTCGTCCGCCGCCGGGTGTAGATAGCCGCCTCACACCAGGGGCCTGCGCCCCGGCTCGGCGGAAGGAATTGAATGGACCGGCAGGCCGCTTCATAAGGCGGCCATGCCTGAAACCAGCCGCGCGCCACTGCGCGACCCGCGTTATGCGCAAAGGCGCCTGGACGTCGAGCGCCGCGCCGACGGCGTTATCCTGCTGCACAACCCTACGCTCCTGGGCCCCACCCACGCCACCGCCCTGGGCGCCCTCGACCGCTGGGCCGCGGAGGCCCCGACGCGGACCTGGCTGGCGGAGCGGTCGGGCGAGGGCTGGCGGCGGGTGGCCTACCGCGAGGCGCGCGAGCGGGTGCGGGCCTTGGCCGGCGGCCTCGCGGCCCTGAACCTCGCGCCCGGCGCGCCGCTGCTGATCCTGGCGCGCAATGGCGTCGACCACGCCCTGATCGCCTTTGCCGCCATGAGCCGGGCCATCCCGGTCGCCGCCGTCTCGCCGCAGTACGGCCTGGCCGGGGCCGACCTCTCGCGCCTCGCCCACGCCGTGGCCCTGCTCTCGCCGGGCGCGGTGTTCGTCGACGACGCCGCCGCCTTCGCCGGGGCGCTGGAGGCGGATTTCCTCGCCGGCCTGCCGGTGATCGCCGCCGCCAACGCGAGGCCGGGCGATATCCCGCTGGAGCGCCTGCTCGCCGCCGGCCCCGCCGACTGGACCTGCGGCGCGGACGACATCGCCAAGCTCCTGCTCACCTCCGGCTCGACCGGCCGACCCAAGGCGGTGGTCATGCTGCACCGGGGCGTCGCCGTCACCGCCGCGCAGATCACCGCCTGCTACGATGATCCCGAGCCGCCGGTGGTGGTCAACCAGGCCCCCTGGAGCCACAGCCTGGGCGCCAACGCCATCCTGCAGATGGTGCTGCACCGGGGCGGCACGCTCCACATCGACGCCGGCCAGCCCGTCGCCGGGCGTCATCTCGAGACCGTGCGCAATCTGCGCGAGATCGCCCCCACGTACCACAACATGGTCCCGGCCGGCTGGGACCTCCTGGCCGGCGAGCTGGAGCGCGACCCGGCCCTGGCGCGGCGCTTCTTCAGCCGGCTTCGGGTGATGCAGTACGGCGGCGCGGCGCTGGGCCAGAGCACCTGCGACCGCATCGAGGCGGTCGCCGTGGCGACAGTCGGCGAACGCGTCACCTTCGCCAGCGCCTTTGGGGCCACCGAGACCGGGCCGACCGCCCTGCTGGTGCACTGGCCCAACCGCACCATGGGCCTGCTGGGCCTGCCGGTGCCCGAAACCACGGTCAAGCTCGCGCCGGCTCAGGACAGGCTCGAATTTCGGGTCAAAGGCCCGCAGGTCTCGCCCGGCTACTATCGCGCGCCGGAGGCGACGGCGGCGGCGTTCGACGAGGAGGGCTTCTATCGCTTGGGCGACGCGGTCCGGTTTCTCGATCCCGAGCGGCCGGAGGAGGGGCTGATGTTCGACGGCCGCCTATCGGAGAACTTCAAGCTCGCCAGCGGCACGTTCGTCAACGTCGGCCAGCTGCGCGTCGCGGCGATCTCGGCGATCGGCGGGGCGGCGGCGGACGCGGTAGTGTGCGGCGAAGGCGAGGGCGCCGTCGGCTTGCTGATCTTCCTCAGCCCGCCGCATTGCCGGCATCTGGCCGGCCCCGAGGCCGAAGATCTCGCCCGGCATCCGGCGATCGTCGAGGCCGTCCGCGCGGGGCTTTCCGAGCACAACGCCCGCGGCGGCGGGGCCGGCCGGGTCCTCCGCGCCGTGATCCTGGACGACGCGCCTCACGCCGCGAGCGGCGAGATCACCGACAAGGGCTACATAAACCAGGCCCTCGCCCGCTCCCGCCGCGCCCGCGACATCGAGCGCCTGTTCGCCGAAGCGCCGGGCGCGGACGTCCTGCGGCTTTGAGCCCGGTGTTACTTCTTCACATTGGTCGGCAGGGTGCAGCCGCCGGCGATGCCCTTGGCCTCGGCGCACACGATCGGCGTCTTGGCCGCGAACGGGGTCAACGTATATTCGATCATGTAGCCAGGCAGGCCGTCGGCGCAGGCGACCTCGATATAGCCCCGACCGTCGGCGCTTAGGCCCACGGCCCGGGCGGCCGACACAGTGCAGCTGGTCTTGCCGAACTTCACCAGTTCCGCGGTCAGTTTCGGATAGGCCGCCGACGGCTTGCTCAGCGTGCAGCGGAAGCTCTTCAGCTCCGAGTGGGCGCAGTCGTAGATCTCCGCCGGCTGGCTCGACGAAGCAGGGAACAGGCCGATCGCCCCGTCCGGCCGGTTCGAGCAGGTCAGCTCGACCACCTCCTTGCCGCCAACAGTCACCGGCAGCGGCGCATAACCTGCGACAGTGCAATCATAGCCCGCCTTCTTGGCGAGCTGGGTGTAGAGGCCCGCCTGCTCGGTCTTCGCCTGGCGGGTGTCGGTCAGCTTGCAGCCGCCGGCCACCGCGTCGGCCTGGACGCAGTCGACCGCCTTGGTGAACGAGCCGTTGGCCGCCTGCTCGAGCAGATAGCCTTTGCCGTCCTGGCAGGCGACCTCGTAGTAGGTCGCGCCCGATGTGGTCTGGCCGATGAAGCCGCGATCCTTGATCGCGCACGGCTTACCGGAGGCCTTGGTCAGGGAGTCCACCACCGCCATCTGAGCGGCGCGGTCGGTCAGCTCGCATTTCACGCTGTTGGCCGGGTCGAACATGATGCAGGGGCTGACGGTCGCCGGCTTGTCGAGCCGGGGCGGCGAGGAGATCTCGAGGATATAGCCGCCGCCGCCTTCGTGACACACAAGTTCGAAGAACACATTGGTCGTCGAGTGGCCGAGCGCCCGGACCTTGTCCGGCGTGCAGGTCAGCTTGGCCTTGGCGATGAATGCAGCCAGACCCGCCTTGGGGTCGAGATTGCCTGGCAGCATGCACTGGGTCGGGCTCTTCTTGCCGTCGGGCCCGGGCGTAGCCGCTTCCATGCAGGTGAACAGTTGCGGCGGCGAGCCGGCCGGCGGCACGGCATCGACCAGCAGGCCTTCGCTGCCGGTGCAGGCCACCTCATAGAGCGAGTTCTTGGCCTTGGATTTGGGATCGACGCTCTCGCCGATGAAGCGGGCGTCGGCCAGCTGGCAATCCGATCCGGCGGCGGTGAGCAGCGCCGGTGCGGCGGCCATCCCCTTGGCCTTCGCCTCCTTGGTGATCGGTGGAGCCGCCGACTTGTCGGCCGCCGAAGCCAGGCTGGGCGATGCGACCGCCACGATCAGGGCGAGGGCGAGGCCGATGATCCGCATGAGCTGAAACTCCCTTGTCATCCCCACCCTGGCGCAATTCCATGCCCGCGCGGTCGGCGCCGGTCAAGATCGGCCGCCAAGGCGCTTGGCGCCGAAGCGCGGGAGGCCGACAAGGAGAGCCGGACACGGAGGCGAGCCTTGCGCGACGGACTGGAAGAGACCGACGAGCGGCGCGGCCGCCTCAGCTACCCCTTCGAGGGCGCGCCGGCCGAGGGCGAGGCCCTCGACGTGGCCCCCGGCGTCAAATGGATGCGCATGCCCCTGGGCGGCGCCCTGGCGTTCATCAACGTCTGGGCCGTGCGGGAGCACGGCGGCTGGGCCATCATCGACACCGGCCTGCAGACCCAGGCCACCGCCAAGGCGTGGCGGCGCATCTTCGCCGAGACCTTCGCCGGCGAGCCGGTGACCCGGGTGATCGTCACCCACATGCATCCCGACCATATCGGCATGGCCGGCTGGATCACGCGCAAGTTCGGCTGCCGCCTGTGGATCACCAGGCTCGAATACCTGATGTGCCGGGTGCTCTTTGCCGACACCGGCCGCGAGGCGCCGGCGGATGGTCTGCGCTTCTATGAAGCCGCAGGCTGGGACCGCGACGCCCTGGACACCTACCAGTCGCGCTTCGGCGGCTTCGGTAAGGCGCTGCACGCCCTGCCGGACAGCTTCCGA
This sequence comes from Caulobacterales bacterium, assembly GCA_038226475.1. Classification (GTDB taxonomy): domain Bacteria; phylum Pseudomonadota; class Alphaproteobacteria; order Caulobacterales; family Caulobacteraceae; genus Acaudatibacter. The sequence continues at coordinate 33,452 of JBBRQK010000018.1, forward strand.
CGCCTCAGCGACGGCGAGGAGTTTGAGATCGGCGAGCATGTCTGGCGCGTGGTGGTGGGCAACGGCCACTCCCCCGAGCACGCCTGCCTCTACTGCCCGGCCCTGAAGCTGTTGATCTCCGGCGATCAGGTGCTGCCGCGAATCTCCTCCAACGTCTCGGTGTTTCCCACCGAGCCCGACGGCGACCCCCTGCGGGACTGGCTCTCGTCCCTGGCGCGGATCAAGACCCGCGTGCCCGACGAGGTGCTGGTGCTGCCGGCGCACAACGATCCGTTCCACGGCCTGCACGCTAGGCTCGACCACCTAATCGGCGGCCACGAGCGGGCGCTCGAACGCCTGGAGGGCCTGCTGGCCGAGCCGAAGCGGGCGATCGACGTGTTCGGCGTTCTGTTCAAACGGTCGATCACCGCCGATCTGCTGGGCATGGCGACCGGCGAGGCCCTGGCCCATCTCAACTGCCTCATTCATCGCGGCGCCGCCCGCCGCGCCGCCGACGCCGAGGGTGTCGACTGGTACACCAGAGCCGACGGAGCCCAAGCCGCATGACCGAACTCATCACCTCGCCGTTCGGCGCCTTCACCCCGGCAACGGACGTGACCCAAGGCCACGACCTTACCGGCACGAGCGCCATCGTCACCGGCGGCGCCTCCGGCATCGGCATCGAAACCGCGCGCGCCCTGGCCGAAGCCGGGGCCGCCGTCACCCTGGCGGTGCGCAACAGGGCCGCCGGCGAGGACGCCGCAGCGAGCATCAACCAGACCGCCAAGGGCGCGAAAACCACGGTCGGCGCCCTGGATCTCTCCGACCTCGCCTCGGTCCGCGCTTTCGCGTCGGCCTGGGGCGCCGCGCCGCTTCACATCCTGGTCAACAACGCCGGCGTGATGGCCTGCCCGCTCGCCTACACGGCCGACGACCTCGAGATGCAGATCGGGACCAACCACTTCGGCCACTATCTGCTCAGCGTGCTGCTGGCCCCGGAGCTGATGGCCGGCGGCGAGGCGCAGGGCCGGCCGGCGCGGGTGGTGGCCCTTTCCTCCATCGGCCATCGCCGCTCGCCGGTGAACTTCGACGATCCGCACTTCCGCGCCCGGCCGTACGACAAATGGGACAGCTACGGCCAGTCGAAGACCGCCAACGCCCTCTTCGCAGTCGGTTTCCACCAACGCTTCAAGGATCGGGGCGTTACCGCCAACTCGGTCATGCCGGGCGGCATCATGACCCCGCTGCAGCGCCACCTGACCAACGAGGAGATGGTCGCCATGGGCTGGATCGACGAGGCAGGCAAGGTCGTCCCCGACCGCTTCAAGACGCCCGAACAGGGCGCCTCGACCAGCGTCTGGGCGGCGATCGGCCCCGAGCTCGAAGGCGTCGGCGGCCTCTACCTAGAAAACTGCGCCCAGGCAGGCCCGTGGACCAGAGCGGCCCCCTATGAGGGCGTCATGCCGTATGCCCTCGACCCCGAAGCCGCCGACCGTCTCTGGGGTCTCTCGGAGAAGACGACCGGCGCCTGACGTAGGCGCGTCAGTCTTCCTTGATCCCCACCATCACCGCGTTGGGCGTGCCACAGGCGACCGAGCGGCCGTCCTGGCTGTTGCGGCAGATCATGGTCGCGTGCTTCGCGGGTGCGGGTGGCGCGGTCACGACCGGCCGGACCGGCGGCGGGACGTTCTTGGGCGCCGGCGCGCAGCCGAAGGGCGCCGCCAGAAGCAGCGCCCAGACGGCAATCCTCAATGCGGCTTGGGCGCGAACAGGATGCACCAGCCGGTCGGCGAGATCGGCCCGCCGACGATTTTGCACAGGCCCGGCGCGCCGGCCTTGGGGCCCGGCAGGAAGTAGTTGCACTTGCCGCAGGCGTTGGCCCCGTTCGGAGTCGGCTGGTATTTGACATTGGCCTTGGCCATGGTCCCGGCGGCCTGGGCAGCCGAGCCGGCGGCCAGGATGGGCAGGGCCCCCAGGGCGGCGGCCCCGGCGATGAGAGAGCGCCGCGTGGCGGGCTTGGTAAAGTCGGTCATGGTCGCGTCCTCTTGGGGGTTGGCATCGCGGCTCCCTTATCGGCGCCGGAGTGATCAGGGCAAGAGCCCTATACCCTCAAGCGCTTGCCTCCCCCCATCGCCGGCGCCTCCTTGCGCCACACCTGGCCTTTTTCGAACACCACCAGACTGTCGTAAAAGGCGATGGAGTAGGTCTCGCGGGTGAAGGCGTCGGGGACGACCGCCCCTTCGGTATGGTCGGCGTTGAGCTTGTCGATCAGGCCCTTGGCGACATTGATGAAGCTCTCCGGCCGATCGAGCCCGCCTCCGAATCTGGCCCAATAGGCGGTGTGCATGTCTTCCACGACATAGACCCCGTTCTTGGAGAGCCGGGGATAGAGGTGCTCGAAGCTCGCACGGGTCGGGGCCATCTGGTGGCTGCCGTCGTCGAGCACGACGTCCGGCGCCCCGAACTCGGCCATCACCGCGTCTAGGAACGCAGGGTCCGCCTGGTCGCCGATGCGCACGGCGACGCCGTCGCCGTCATGCGCCCGGCACCTGGGATCGATGTCGATGCCGACGATCCTGGCCAGCGGGCCGAAATAGCGCTGCCACATCGGCAGCGAACCGCCGCGCGCAACGCCGATCTCCAGGAATGTCAGCGACCGGCCCCGCCACGGCGCGAAGTGCCGCTCATAGACCGGAAAATAGTGCGCCCACTTGTGGATGGGCTTGCCCTGGTTAGTGAGGAAGTCCTGCCAAAGATCCATGCAGGTCTAGACTACCGGCGAGGCGGGCGCGGGTCGAGGGCCGCCCCTCGCGCCGATTGACTTGCCCGGCCGGGCCGGGCGAACAACGCTCATGCCTTCCCTCGCCGGCTCATCCATCTCGCGCAACGCGCTGGTTATCATCGCCGTGGTGGTGACCGGGGCGGCGCTGCGGTGGCTGGGAGCGATCATCACGCCGTTGCTGCTGGCCCTGTTCCTCACCGTCATGGTCGATGGCGTCGGCCGGGTGATCCGGCGCCGGCTCCCGGGCCTGCCCGCGCGCGCGGCCCTGATCGCCGCGATCCTCGTCTCGACCATCGCCTTCGCCCTGTCCGCGGTGATCGTGGCGGCGAACGCCGGTGGCTTCATCGAGACCCTCACGCGAGACCAGCCGAGGCTGGATTTACTGCTGGGCCAGTTCGCCCGGAAGCTGGGCCCGCACGCGCCGCGCTCGGTGGCCCAGATTCTCGGCCAGCTCGATCCGATGCAATATCTGGGCACGGTCGCCGGCGCGCTGCAGAACTTCGCCTCCAACGCCTTTCTGGTGCTGGTCTATGTCGGCTTTCTGATCGCCTCGCGGCACGCCTTCGAGCGCAAGGCGGTGAAACTGTTTCACGCCCGCGAGTCGCGCCATGAGGCCCTGCATCTCGTGCTGCGCATCCGCGACGGGATCGAGCGCTATCTTTGGATCCAGACCGTCACCGGCCTCATCATCGCCGCCGCCTCTTGGGCGGTGATGATGATGGTGGGCCTGCAGAACGCGTTCTTCTGGGCCTTCCTGGTGTTCGTGGTGAACTACGTCCCGATCGTGGGCGCGGTGGCGGCGATCGTGTTTCCGGCCCTCTTCACCCTGCTGCAATACGGCGGCTGGAGCCAGGCGCTGATCCTGTTGGGCGCGCTGTGGCTGATCACCTTCGTGGTCGGCAACATCCTGCTGCCGCGCATGCAGGGCGACAGCCTGAACATGGACCCCCTGATCGTGCTGCTGTCGCTCGCCTTCTGGGGCGCGATCTGGGGCCTGCCGGGGATGTTCCTCTCGACGCCGCTGACGGTGCTGGTGATGGTCATCCTCGCCCAGTTTGAGGGCTCGCGCTGGATCGCTGTCCTGCTTTCGGCTGACGGCGATCCCCAGGGCCTTGGACGGGGGGCGGGCAGAGCGCCCGATCAGCACGGCGTTCAAACCGTCGCGGAGACCCGCTAGGAACTTCCGCATGCCGCGCACCGCCCCTTCAGACGCCGGGTTCGATCCGTCGATCGTCTCGGCCGCCTTCGCCGCCGCCCTTGGCCTGGAGGGCGCCGCTTCCGAACCCGCTGCAGGGTTCTGCGCCCTGGTGCTGGAGGATTGGCGACCGGGAGAACTGGGCGAAGTCGGCGCCCGGGACCTCGCCCAGGCGCTGGCATCGTTCTGGCGCTTCGCAGAGGGCAGGGACGGCCCGGCGCCGATCGCGCGGCTGGTTCGCGCCGTCGGCGAGGGCGGGAGGGATCTGGCCGCCGACGTGCTCGAGATCGTCCAGGCCGACGCGCCGTTCCTGGTCGACAGCGTGATGGGCGAAGTGGCCGAGGCCGGGGCCGAGGTGAAGGCCATGTTCCACCCGGTGATCGGCGAAGGCCGGGCGCGCACGTCGATGATCCAGGTGTGGCTGACGCCGGTGGGAGAGGAGCGACGCGCCGGCCTGATCGAGCGGGTGCTCGCGGCGCTCGCCGACGCCCGCGCCGCGGTCGCCGATCTGGCGCCGATGCGGGCGCTGCTGAGCCGCTGCATCGAGGACCTGACGCACGTCGGACCGGCCTTTGCGCGCGGCGGCGACGCCGATGCGCTGGGGGAAGACCTGCGTTTCCTCGAATGGATGAAGCGCGGCCATTTCGTTTTTCTAGGCGCCCGGCCCTACGACTATCCGCGCGCGCCCGACGGCGCTTATCTGGCAGAGGAGCCCACCTTCGAGCCGGGCGCGGGCCTGGGGGTTCTGCGCGATCCGGCCCGGATGGTGCTGCGCCGAGCCAACGAGCCGGCCGTCCTCTCCGCCTCTTTGCGTCGCCGTCTGGCGGTGAGCGAGCCAGTGGTGGTGGCCAAGTCCAATCTGCGCTCGCGAGTCCATCGCCGCGCTTACATGGACTATGTCGGCGTCCGCCGGCATGGGCCGGACGGCGAGCCGGTGGGTGAGACGAGGTTCGTTGGCCTGTTCACGGCTGAGGCCTACGACGAGCCGGCGCGCGACACGCCGCTGCTGCGCCGCAAGGTGGCCAGGGTGATGGCGGCGGCGGGCTTCCCGGCCGGCAGCCACAACGCCTTGCGCCTGGCCAACATCCTGGAAACCTTCCCGCGCGACGAGCTCTTCCAGATCGATGCCGAGGCCCTGCTTCCCATGGCGCTCGACATCCTGCACCTGTTCGACCGGCCCAAGGTCAAGCTGTTCGCTCGCTGGGACCCCTTCGACCGCTTCGTCTCGGTGTTGATGTACGCGCCGCGCGAGCGCTACGACGAGCGCTTGCGGGAGCGAGCCGGCGACCTGCTCGCCGCGGCCTTCGGGGGCCGCATCTCGGCCTTCTATCCGAGCTACGCCGACGCGCCGCTCGCCAGGGTCCACTATGTGATCGGGGTGACGCCCGGCGCCCATCCCGCGCCGGATCTGGCCACTCTGGAGGCCGAGATCGCCGCCCTGGCGCGCACCTGGGGCGACGACCTGGAAGCGGCGGTGCGCGCGCGCCTGCCGGGACCGGCCGAAGCGCCCCGCGTCCTGGCCGCCTATTCCGAAGCCTTCCCGGCCGGCTACCGCGACCGCTACGTCGCCGCCGAAGCACTGATCGACATTCTCACCCTCGAGACTCTGGGAAAGGAAGACGGGGCCCTCGCCGTCCGCGCTTGGCGCGCCGCCGAGGATTCAGGCCTCCAGTTCCGCTTCAAGCTCTACCGGCGTGGGCCCGAGCCGATACCGCTCTCCAAGGTGCTGCCGATCCTCGGAGACTTGGGCCTCGCCGCCCTGGTCGAAGACGGGTTTCCCATCGCGCCCCGGCCCGTCTCGGGTGTGGCGACACCGGCCTGGATCCACGAGTTCCTGATCGAGGACGAGAACGGCGAGAATCTCAGCTTCGAGATCATGCGTGGGCCGTTCGAGACCGCCTTCCGCGCGGTCTGGGACGGCCTGGCCGAATGCGACGGCTTCAACCGTCTGATCCTGGAATTGGGCATCTCGTGGCGCGAGGCGGCCCTGGTCCGCGCCCTGGCGCGGTGGCGACAGCAGTCAGGGCTCGATCCCAGTCACGAGGCCCAGGCCACGGCGCTGTCCTGCAACGCCGGCGTCGCGCGCCTGATCCTCGATCTGTTCGCCGTGCGGTTCGATCCGGCGACGGGCGAGGCGGCGCCGGCCCGCTCGGTCAGGGCCGCGGCCCTGGCCGCTTCGATCGAGACGGCCCTGCTGGACGTCGCCAGCCTGGAATCCGACCGGGTGCTGCGCCGCCTGGCGGCCCTGGTCTCGGCCATCACCCGCACCAATTACTATCAGGCCGATACTGCCGGGGCGCCCAAGCTCCACATCAGCTTCAAAATCGCCAGCCGCGAACTCATCGATCTGCCGGCGCCCAAGCCGTACCGCGAGATCTTCGTCTCCGCGCCGAACGTGGAGGGCGTGCACCTGCGCTTCGGCCCGGTGGCCCGCGGCGGCCTGCGCTGGAGCGACCGGCGCGAGGATTTTCGCACCGAGGTCCTGGGCCTGGTCAAGGCGCAACAGGTCAAGAACGCGGTCATCGTACCGGTGGGGGCGAAAGGCGGCTTCTATCCCAAGGGCCTGGCGAGGAACGCCAGCGCCGCGGAGACGCGCGCCCACGCCATCGTCGCCTACCGCACCTTCCTCGCCGGACTACTGGACATCACCGACAACATCGACGCGGGCGGTGCGGTCACGCCCCCCCATGGCGTCGTCGTCCACGACGGCGAAGACCCCTATCTCGTGGTCGCCGCCGACAAGGGCACCGCGACCTTCTCCGACATCGCCAACGCCATGGCCGCCGACTATGGCTTCTGGCTCGGCGACGCCTTCGCGTCCGGCGGATCGGCCGGCTACGATCACAAGGCCATGGGCATCACCGCCCGAGGGGCCTGGGAATCGGTCAAGCGCCACTTCCGCGAGATGGGCGTCGACATCCAGAACGAACCGGTGACGGTGATCGGCGTCGGCGACATGTCGGGTGACGTGTTCGGCAACGGCATGCTGCTCTCACGGACCCTGCTGCTGCGCGCCGCCTTCGACCATCGCCACATATTTCTCGACCCGCATCCGGACGCCGGCGCGGCCTTCGAAGAACGAAAGCGCCTGTTCGAAAAGGCCGGTTCTTCCTGGGATGACTATGATCGGGGGCGGATATCGGAAGGGGGCGGCGTCTGGCCCCGCACACTCAAGGCCATCCCGCTCTCCGAGCCAGCCAAGGCGCTGCTGGATCTGAAAGTCGACGCCCTGAACCCCGAGACGCTGATCCGCGCGATCCTCAAGAGCCGCGCCCAGCTGCTCTATCTTGGCGGCATCGGCACCTATGTGAAAGGCTCGCTCGAGGCCGATCTGGAGGTCGGCGACAAGGCCAACGACCACGTGCGGATCGATGGTAGGGACCTGCGCTGCAAGGTGGTGGGCGAGGGGGCCAATCTGGGCTTCACCCAGGCCGGCCGGATAGAATTCGCCCTGGCTGGCGGCCGCATCAACACCGACGCAATCGACAATTCCGCCGGCGTGGACACCTCGGACCACGAGGTCAATATCAAGATCCTGACGGGCATGGCGATCCGCGAAGGCGCCCTGGCGCCGGGGGCGCGCGACCCACTGCTGGCCTCGATGACCGACGAGATCGCGCGGCACGTGCTGGCGCACAACTACGCTCAGACCCTCGCCCTGACCCTGCTGGCCTCCGATAATGCGGCTGACCTCGAGGCGCAGGCGGCGTTCATGACCCGGCTGGAATCGATAGGCCGGCTCGACCGGGGTCTGGAAGGCCTGCCGGGCCCGGTCGCCCTTACCGAACGCGCTGAGAGCGGTCGCGGCCTGACCCGACCCGAGCTGGCGGTGCTGCTGGCCTACGGCAAGCTGGACCTGTTCGACGACGTGATCGCCTCTGGCGCGCCGGACGATCCGTGGTTCGAAGGCGCCCTGGTGGGCTATTTTCCCGTTGGCCTGCGGCCGTACGAAGCTCAGATGAGGCGCCACCGGTTGCGGCGCGAAATCATCGCCACCCAGCTCGGCAACGACATGATTGCCCTGATGGGGCCGACCTTCCCAGAGCGCCTCCGGGCCGCCGCCGGCTGCGACACCACCGCCCTGGTCACCGCCTTCGCGGCGGCCCGACAGGTGCTGCGGTTCCAGGAAGCCTGGAGTCGGGTCGAGGGCCTGGACGGCGCCGCGCCGGCGGCCGGCCAGACCGCCTTGTTCCGGGAGCTGATCTACGCGCTGCGCGGCCAGACCTACTGGCTGGCGCGCCGTGCGGGCCGGGAGGCGGACGGGGTCGCGCCGGCGATCGGCAATCTGGTCGAGGCCTATCGGCCGGGCGTCGACGCGCTGAAGCCTCTGGTGCCCGCGGTGCTGTCGGCGTTCGAGCAGAAAGCCGCCGTGCGCCGCGCCGCCGCCTGGATCAAGGCCGGAGCGCCGCGCGACGTGGCGCACTCGGTGGCCCTGATGCGTCCGCTGACGCTGGCCGCGCCGCTCACCGACCTTGCCCGCGCACAGTCCTGGCCGCTGGCGGCGACCGCCTTCGCCTATCACCGGGTCGGTGGCCTGTTCGGTTTCGATCGCCTGCGCGCCGCCGCCGGTTCACGCGGGGCCGGCGACGCCTACGAGCGCCTGGCCGTGCGCCGCCTGATCGAGGACATGGTGCTGGACCAGGCCGATCTCACCGGCGCGGTGATGTCGGCCGCCGCCCCTCCGGCGGAGGGAGACGATCCGGCCGCCCACGCGCGTCACGCCGTGGCCGCCTGGTCGGGCGAGCATGGGGCCGCCTCGCGCGCAGCCCGCCACGCCATAGAGGATGTCGAGAAGGCCGCGGGCGGATGGACTTTCGCCAAGCTCACCATCGCCAACGCCGCGCTGAAGGAACTGGCCGAGGCCCCGGCATCGCGCCGCTGAACCAAAGCCTGGCGCGGCGGTTAAAGAACGCGACCGCCCACACCGTTCGGAGTAACCCGCCTTGATCCTCTACTATTCGCCTGGGGCCTGCAGCCTCGCCGACCACATCGCCCTGCACGAGGCCGGCATCTCGTTCGACCGGGTCAAGGTCGACCTGAAAAGCCACACCACCGAAGACGGCCGCGACTTCATCCAGATCAATCCCAAGGGCTATGTGCCGGCCCTCGACATCGGCGCGGACAAACCCCTGACCGAGAACATCGCCATTCTGTCCTGGATCGCGGATCAGAAGCCGGCGCTCGCGCCCGCGGGCGAGCTGGGCCGCTACAGGCTCATCGAAACGCTCGCCTTCATCTCCACCGAGATCCACAAGGGCTTCAAGCCCTTCTTCATGCCGAACGCGACCGAGGCGGAGAAGACCAAGGCCGGCGACGCGATCGCTCAGCGGCTGGGCCTCATCGCCGGACAGATGCAGGGCGACTACCTGTTCGGGGACGCGTTCGGCGTCGCCGACGCCTATCTGTTCGTGATGCTGATGTGGTCCGGCAAGAACGGCGTCCAGGTTCCGGCGCCGCTGGCCGCCTTCGCCGAGCGCATGAAGGCGCGCGAAGCGGTCCGGCTGGCCCTGCAACACGAGGGCCTCGCCTGACGAACGCCTCAGTGGCGGAAGACCCGCACGCCGGTGAACGCCATCGTGATCCCCGCGGCGTCGGCGGCGGCGATTACTTCGCTGTCGCGGATAGACCCGCCCGGCTGGATCACCGCGCGGGCCCCCGCCTCTATGGCCTGAACAATGCCGTCGGCGAACGGGAAGAAGGCGTCGGAGGCGCAGGCCGAGCCCTCCGCAAGGGAGCGCGGCAGTCCGGCCGCCTCGGCCGCCTCGGCGGCGCGCAGGGCGGCGATGCGAACGCTGTCGCGGCGGTTCATCTGGCCCGCGCCGATGCCGGCGGTCTGCCCGTCCTTGGCGAATACGATGGCATTGGATTTAACGTGCTTGGCGACCGTGAAGGCGAACAGCATGTCGCGCACCTCGATTTCGGTCGGCGCGCGCTGCGTGACGATTCGAAGATCGGCGGCGGTGATGCGCGCCGTATCGCGCCCCTGAGCGAGGAATCCCCCCGCGACGGAGCGGAACGTCTCGCCAGCGGCCGAGCGGTCCGGCAGGGCGCCGGTGAGCAGCAGGCGCAGATTGCGCCTCGGCGCGAAGAGCGCGATGGCGTCCTCGTCGGCGTCCGGAGCGATCACCACTTCGGTGAATATCTCGACCATGCGCCGGGCCGTCGCGGCGTCCAGCCGACGGTTCACCGCGACGATGCCGCCGAAGGCTGACACCGGGTCGCACTGCAGAGCCCGCGCATAAGCCTCTTCCAGCGTCTCGCCCAGGGCGACGCCACAGGGGTTCGCGTGCTTGACGATCACCGTCGCCGGTCCGTCGGCCGGATCGAATTCCGCCGCCAGTTCCACGGCCGCGTCGGTGTCGGCGATATTGTTGTAGCCCAGCGCCTTGCCCTGCAACTGCCGGGCCGTCGCGACACCGGCGCGAGGGTTGGGAAACACATAGAGCGCCGCGCCCTGGTGCGGATTTTCACCGTAGCGCATAGCGGCGCTGAGCGTGCCGGTGATCGTCTTGCGCGTGGGCCAGGGTTCCGCGTCGCTCTTACCTCGGTCCGCGAACCACTGGGCGATGGCGGCGTCGTAGGCGGCGGTGCGGGCGAAGGCGCGGGCGGCCAAGCGCCGGCGCAGGGCTAGAGGCGTCGCGCCCCCCGACCTCAGCGCTGCCAGCACCTCGCCGGCGTCCTCCGGCGCCGTGCAGACGGCGACATAGGCGTGGTTCTTGGCCGCCGACCGGATCATCGCCGGGCCGCCGATGTCGATGGTCTCCAGACAGTCGTCGAAACCTCCGCCGGCGGCCACGGTGGCCTCGAATGGATAGAGGTTCACATAGAGCAGATCGATGCCGTCGATGGCGTGGGCGGCCATAGCGGCAGCGTGCTCGGGCGCATCGCGCACGCCGAGCAGGCCTCCGTGCACGACCGGATGCAGCGTCTTGACCCGGCCGTCCATCATCTCCGGGAACCCGGTGATTTCGGCCACGTCCCTGACCGCGAGGCCGGCCGCGGCGATGGCCGCGCGCGTGCCGCCGGTGGAGATCAGCTCGACGCCGAGCCCAGCCAGGGCGGTCGCCAGATCGATCAGGCCGGTCTTGTCGGAGACCGAGATCAGGGCCCGGCGCACGGTCGCGAGATCCGGGGCGGGCGGAAAGGCGGGCGCGCTCAATCGCGGATCTCCTGGGCGAAGCGCAAGGATAGGGCCGAGGGGAAGGCTGTCAACGCGCCGGAGCGCCGCCTTGACGCGCGCGGGCCGCTTCGCCTATATCGCGCCCTCGAAAGCGGAGGCGCCTCTCCGCCCACCCCTTTTTCCTGGACGCCTCGCGCCATGTCACGCCGCTGCGAACTCACGGGGGTCGGTCCGATGACCGGCCATCATGTGAGCCACTCGAACGTCAAGTCCAAGCGGCGCTTCCTGCCCGCGCTCAGCCCCTCAACCGTGCGGTCCGAGGGCCTGGGCCAGGCCTTCCGCCTGCGGATCACCAACGCAGCCTTGCGAACCCTGGATTTTCGCGGCGGCCTGGACCCGTTCCTGCTCAAGGCCAAGGACGAAGTGCTCTCCGCCCGCGTTCTGAAGATCAAGCGCCAGCTCAAGGCCAAGCTCGCCGCCGCTCCTGCGGCCTAGTCGACCCCCAGGATCAGGTCCGCGCCGGCGTCCCGCACGTCGACGCAGCCGGTGAGCGCCATCGCCACTTTCAGTTCGGCCCGCACGATCTCGAGCACATGGCCGACCCCCGCTTCGCCCCGCGCGCCCAGGCCCCAGGCCCAGGCGCGCCCGATCAGGCAGGCCTTGGCGCCCGAGGCGAGCGCCTTGAGTACATCCAGGCCCGAGCGAACGCCGCCGTCCATCAGGACGGTCAGGTCGCCTCCCACCGCCTGAGCGATACCGGGTAGAGCGTCGATGCCCGTGGCGACACCGTCGAGCTGGCGGCCGCCGTGGTTTGAGACGACGATCCCCTCGACACCCGTCCGGGCGGCCTCGCGCGCGTCATCGACGTCGAGCACGCCCTTGAGAACCAGGGGCCCGGGCCAGCGCTCGCGCACCCAGTCGATGTCCTTCCAGGTGACCGACGGGTCGAAGTTGCCGCCGATCCAGCGCCAGAAATCGGTGAGGGTGTCGAGGTTCGCCGCGGCTCCGGCGACATTGCCCAGGCCGTGCGGCCGGCCGTGCAGGTGGACGTCCCACAACCACGCCGGATGGGCGAGGCCGTCGAGCGCCTGGCGCAGCTTCGCGCCCGCGCCGGCCGCCACCATGCCGTTGCGCACGTCGCGATAGCGCGCGCCGGGCACCGGTAAGTCGACGGTGAACAGCAAAACCGGGCAGCCGGCCTCGCGCGCCCTTGCCAGCACCTCGGCCATGAAGCCCCGGTCGCGCATCATGTAGAGCTGAAACCACGGCGGCCGGGCCGCCCGCGCGACCTCGTCGATCGCGCACACCCCGACGGTCGAGAGGCTGAACGGGACCTCGGCGGCGGCGGCGGCTCGCGCCGCCTGGGCCTCGCCCCGGCGGGCGTTCATGCCGGCCAGACCGATCGGGGCCAGCACCACGGGCATAGATAGGCTCTGGCCGAACAAGTCGACGCCCGTCCTCAGGGCCGAGACGTCGCGCAGCACCCGCTGGCGTAGACGCACCGCGCGGAGTTCGGCCACGTTGGCCGCAAGGGTCGTCTCGTCGTAGGCGCCGCCGTCGATATAGTCGAACAGGACGCGGGGCAGCCGCCGTCGCGCCGCTTCGCGATAGTCGCCTACGCAGGCCGCCTTCACCCCACCGGCTCGCGCACCCGCCGCTGGGCCAGCGACTTGGCGGCCCCGCCCTGGACGCTGGGCAGCGGCGCGAGCAGGGCCGCGCTGGCGCGGGTCACCGCCCTGGGCTCTTCCTCGAACAGGGCCGCCAGCTGTTCGGTTATCGCCCCGCCCAGCTGCTCGACATCGACGATGGTGACCGCGCGCCGGTAGTAGCGGGTGACGTCGTGGCCGATCCCGATCGCGATCAGCTCCACCGGGCTGCGGCCTTCGATCTCGCCGATCACCCGGCGCAGGTGCCGTTCGAGGTAGTGGCCGGAATTGACCGACAAGGTGCTGTCGTCGACCGGCGCGCCGTCCGAAATGACCATCAGGATGCGGCGAGCCTCGGTGCGCCCAATCAGGCGCTGGTGGGCCCACATCAGGGCCTCGCCGTCGATATTCTCCTTGAGCAGGCCCTCGCGCATCATCAGCCCGAGATTCTTGCGCGCCCGGCGCCAAGGCGCGTCGGCGCTTTTGTAGAGAATATGGCGCAGATCGTTGAGCCTGCCCGGGGCCGCCGGCTTGCCGGCCTTGAGCCAGTCCTCGCGCGCCGTACCGCCCTTCCAGGCCCGGGTGGTGAAGCCCAGGATCTCCACCTTCACGCCGCAGCGCTCCAGGGTCCGGGCCAGGATGTCGGCGCACACCGCCGCCACCATGATCGGCCGCCCGCGCATGGAGCCGGAATTGTCGATCAGGAGCGAGACCACGGTATCGCGGAACTCGGTGTCCTGCTCCTGCTTGAAGGACAGCGGGGCCGTGGGATCGACGATCACCCGGGTCAGGCGGGCCACGTCCAGCATTCCCTCCTCGAGGTCGAAGCTCCAGGACCGGTTCTGCTGCGCCAACAGCTTTCGCTGCAGCCGGTTGGCCAGGCGCGAGACGACATTGGAGACGCTGGCCAGCTGCTGGTCGAGATAGGCGCGCAGGCGCGTGAGTTCTTCCGGCTCGCACAACTCCTCGGCCGCCACCACCTCGTCGTGCTCCAGAGTGAACACCTTGTAGGCGGGCTCCGGGCGGCCGGGATCCTTGATGTCCGGCCGCGCCGGCTTGTCGCCGTCGGACATGTCGAGCTCTTCGTCGGAGGCTTCGGCGCTGTCGTCCTCGGTCTCCGATGCCTGGGTCTCGGCGGTTTCCGATTCGCGCCGGTTCTCATCGGCATCCTCCATCGAGGCGCTCTGCGGCGTCTGGTCCTCACCCTCGCCCTGACTTTCGGAGGACGCCTCGGCCTCGCCGTCCTGGGGGTCTTCGTCGTTCGCGTCCTTGTCCGAGGCGTCGGAGAAATCCTCGTGGCTGTAGAGATCGCGCACCACGGCCCGGGCGATGCGCGCGAACGCGGTCTGATCATCGATCGCGCCGGTCAGCCGATCCATATCGGCCCCGGCCTTGGCCTCGATCTCCTCGCGGAACGAATCGACCAGGGCCTTGGCGGTGACCGGCGGTGGCGCGCCGGTCAGACGCTCGCGCACGATCAGGGCGACGATGTCGGCCATCGGGGCCATGCTGCGGTCGCCCAGATGGTTGAGGCCCTTGCGCTGCGCGCTCTGCTCGAGCACCGCGGCCAGGTTGTCCTTGACGCCGATCAGGGCGTTGGCGCCGATGGCCTCGATCCGGGCCTGCTCCAGGGCGTCGTAAACCATCGCCCCTTCGGGCGTGCGCGGCTTGGCCCGGCCGTGCACCCCATCGTCGTGATGCGCCACGCGCAGGGCCATCTGGTCGGCCAGACCGCGGATGCGGGTGGCTTCGGCCCCGGAGAGCTCGCGCGGCGGATGCGGCAGGATCGCCCGGTGACCCACCAGGCTCGGACCATCGCCGGAGAACACCACCTCCAGGTCAGGCTGCTCCGCAAGGGAACGAGCGGCGTTGGCCAGGGCGCGCTTGAAGATCTCGCCGGGGGTTTCCTTCTGACTCATGGCCATGAGGTCTTAGCGCGGGCGTGCCGCGCTTAGAAAGCGCAAAGGCTGCGCAACCGGTGGCCGTAGCCATGCTCGGCCAGCACCCGCGCCCGGCCGGCTTCGCCGATCGTGACCGCCAGAGCCGGATCGCGCCGCAGCCGCTCGAAGGCGTCGTCCAGTTCGGCGGCCTCGCCGAACGCCAGGACCTCGCGGCCGACGTCGAAGCAGAGTTCCAGGTCCGGCTGATGATCGCTGATCACAGGGGTCGCGGTCAGGCAGGGATCGAAGCTGCGCTGGTTGAGCCCGGCCAGCACGTTACGCTCGTTGCGCAGATTGAGCGCCGCCAGGTGCGAGCCGTAGAGAGCGTGCAGCTGATCCGGCCGCACGCGTCTGGCCTCGAGACGGTGCGGCGAGCCGGGCGGCGCGGTCCACCCTCTGCCGAACAAAGCGATCGGGACGCTCGCTGCCTCAACCATCGCGCGGCGGTAGTCGGTCGGGTTGGCAATGAACACCAGCGCCGGCCGGCGGCTCGCCGAGGCGGCGGCGCTTGCCGCGCTGGGATCGGCGGCGTGCGGCAAAAAGAGCGCCCGGGCCGAGAAACCCAGGGACTGGTGACGAGCCAGAAGGCCGCTGTCGGTGTAGCCGACGACGTCGAACAGCCCGCCCGCCCGCCTCTCGCCCTCGTCGAAAAGATCGCCGACCCAGCCGATCAGCGGCGCTCGTCCGGGCAGGGCCGCGACCGTCTCGAGGATCGCCGCCGGCACGTGAAAACCGCCGATCGCGAGGATCAGGTCGGGCTCGAAGCGGCGGACGGCGCGGGCGATGCCGCCCCCGATCGCCGGGGCCAGGGCGGCTTCCAGCGCTGCGTCGAGCCAGGGCCGGCGCGTGACGCCGACGACCACCTCGTGCCCCTCGGCCCGGAACGCCCCGACCGCGTCCTCCAGCCAGTGGGTGATGCTGGCGCGCTTGCCGAGGAGGAACAGCTTCACCCGGCGTCGCGCCGCCGGCTCAGGCCACCTTCACCCGCGCCGCGCTCTCGGGCAGGTCGCCGCCGAAGGCGCGCTGATAGAACTCGGCCACAGTCGGACGCTCGAGTTCGTCGCACTTGTTGAGGAACGTCATGCGGAAGGCGAGCGCCAGATCGCCGGCGAAGATCTCGGTGTTCTGAGCCCAGGTGATCACCGTGCGCGGGCTCATCACCGTGGAGATATCGCCGTTCATGAAGGCGTTGCGGGTCATGTCCGCCACCCGCACCATGGCGGCGATCTGTCGGCGGCCCTCGGCCGTCTTGCCATAGCCGGGCGCCTTGGCCAGCACGATCTCGGCCTCCACGTCGTGCGCCAGATAGTTGAGCGTGGCCACGATCGACCAGCGGTCCATCTGGCCCTGATTGATCTGCTGGGTGCCGTGGTAGAGGCCGGTGGTGTCGCCCAGGCCGATGGTGTTGGTGGTCGAGAACAGGCGGAAAAACGGATTGGGCCGGATCACCCGATTCTGGTCCAGCAGGGTCAGGCGGCCCTGCGCCTCCAGCACCCGCTGGATCACGAACATCACATCGGGCCGGCCGGCGTCGTATTCGTCGAACACCAGGGCCATCGGCCGCTGCAGGCACCAGGGCAGCATGCCTTCCCGAAACTCGGTGATCTGCTTGCCGTCCTTCAGCACGATGGCGTCCTTGCCCACCAGATCGATGCGGCTGACGTGGCTGTCGAGATTGATGCGGATCATCGGCCAGTTCAGCCGCGCCGCCACCTGCTCGATGTGCGTCGACTTGCCGGTGCCGTGATAGCCCTGGATCATCACCCGCCGGTCGTGCGCCAGGCCGGCGCAGATCGCCAAGGTGGTCTGCGGGTCGAAGCAATAGGCCTCGTCCAGATCGGGCACGTGGCTGTCGCGGCTGGAGAAGGCGGGAACCATCATGTCCGAATCGACGCCGAACAGCTCCCGGATCGACACCTTGCGGTCGGGCGTGAGGGCGAGCAGGGCGTCGCTGGCGGGGTCTGTGAGGCTGGGCATGACCGGCGTTCACTAGACCGGGCGTTTGGCGGACGCAAACCTTGCGGCTCTTGATCTGGCGGGGCGGCGCGGGCAAAAATCGGCCGGAACGGGGGGGCGGACAATCATGATAAAATCCGAACTCATCGCCGCTCTGGGGACGGAGAATCCGCACCTCACTCAAAAGGACATCGAGCGGGTGGTCGGTGTGGTCCTGGAGCGCATGATCGTGGCTCTGGAAGAGGGCGGCCGGGTGGAGTTGCGCGGATTCGGCGCCTTCTCGATCCGCTCGCGCCCGGCGCGAGCCGGACGCAACCCGCGCACCGGTGCGTCGGTCGACGTGCGGGCCAAGCATGTGCCGTTCTTCAAAAGCGGCAAGGAACTTCGGGCCCGCCTCAACCCCGGGTAGAGCAGAGCGAGGTCGAGGTGTCCGTCGTCAGCGAGTTTCGGGAGTTCATCTCCCGCGGCAATGTCGTCGACCTGGCGGTCGGCGTGATCATCGGCGCCGCATTCGGCAAGATCGTCACCAGCCTGGTCGACAACATCGTCATGCCGCCGATCGGCCTGGTTCTGGGCGGCGTCGATTTCTCGTCCCTGAAGGTCGTCCTGAAGATGGCCGATCCGGCGCGCAAGGCGGCGGAAGTGGACATCGCCTATGGCCTGTTCATCGAGACCATCGTCCAGTTCCTGATCATCTCGGTGGTCATCTTCCTTTGCGTCAAGGCGATCAACTCGATGCGCCGCGCCCGCGCCGCGCCTCCGGTTTCCATCGGGCCGACCCAGACCGAGTCTCTGCTGGCCGAGATTCGGGACCTGATGACCGCACGCGGCCCGGGCGTCTGATCGGCGCGGATGGCGCTCGCCAAGATCTGCGGCCTCTCGACGCCGGAGTCCGTCAACGCGGCGCTCGCCGGCGGCGCGGCGTTCATCGGCTTTGTGTTTTTCGCCGCCAGTCCCCGGGCGATCGATCCGGAGGCGGCGGCCCGGCTCGCGGCCCCGGCGCGCGGCAAGGCGGCGATCGTGGCGGTGACGGTCGATCCCGACGACGAGGCGCTCGAGCGGATGGCGCGAGCCTTGCGCCCCGATTTCATTCA
>JBBRQK010000019.1:0-49421 GCA_038226475.1 Caulobacterales bacterium
CACCCTCGACGAGGCGATGATGAGCGAGGCCGCGGAGATCGCGCGCATCGCCCAGCCGGCGGAGACCCTGCTGGTCGCCGACAGCCTGACCGGCCAGGACGCGGTGCGCACCGCCAAGGCCTTCCACGAGCGCCTGCCGCTCACCGGCCTGATCCTCACCCGCGCGGACGGCGACGGCCGCGGTGGCGCGGCGCTCTCGATGCGCGCGGTCACCGGCCTGCCGATCAAGTTTCTGGGGACAGGCGAGACGATCGGCGCTCTGGACGTGTTCGACGCCCGCCGCGTCGCCGGCCGTATCCTGGGCCAGGGCGATGTCGTGGCTCTGGTGGAGAAGGCCGCCGCCGATTTCGACCAGGCCAAGGCCGAGGTCATGGCTCGCAAGCTGGCCAAGGGTCAGTTCGACCTGGAGGACATGGCCGAACAACTGGCGCAGATGGAGCGCATGGGCGGCATGGACGGCCTGATGGGAATGCTGCCCGGCGTGCAGAAGGTGAAGCGGCAGATCGCCGAATCGGGCGTCTCCGACGGCATGATCCGGCGCCAGCGGGCGATCATCGGCTCGATGACCCGCAAGGAACGCCGGAAGCCCGACCTGCTGCAGGCCTCGCGCAAGCGGCGCATCGCCGCCGGGGCCGGGGTCGAGGTGGCCGAGATCAATCGCCTGCTGAAGCAGCACCGCCAGATGCAGGACGCCTTCAAGATGATGGCCAAGGGCGGCGGCAAGGGCTTCGCGCGCATGGCCGGCATGATGGGCCTGGGCGGCCCGGGCGGCCTCGACAGCCTCAAGGCCCTGGGCGACAAAGCCGCGAGCCTCGGCGCGGCGGCGCCGGCGTCGTCGTCCTCGCCCCCCGGCCTGCCGGGCCTTGGCGCTCCGCCGGCCAGCGGCCTGCCCGGCCTGGGCGGCCTCGCTCCGAGCTTCAATCCGTTCAAGAAACCCTGATCTCAACCCCTAAGGACCCTAAACCTCCCGATGCTCAAGATTCGTCTCGCCCGTGGCGGCGCCAAGAAACGCCCCTATTATTCCATCGTCGTCGCCGACAGTCATTCGCCGCGCGACGGTCGCTTCATCGAGCGCGTGGGGACCTACAACCCCTTGCTCAAGAAGGATGACGCCCAGCGGCTGACGCTGAAGGGCGAGCGCATCACCGAGTGGCTGGCCAAGGGCGCCCAGCCCACCGAGCGCGTGGCGCGGTTCCTGTCGATGAACGGTCTCGCCAAATGGGAGCACGGGGCCAACCCCAAGAAGGGCGAGCCGCACGCCAAGGCCAAGGCGCGCGTCACCGAGCGGGCCGAACGCGAAGTCGCCCGGGCCGAAGCCCTGGCCAACGCCCCGCCGCCGGAGCCGGAAGTCGAAGCCGAACCCGAGGCGGTCAGCGAGGAGCCGGTCGCCGAGGCGGCCGAGCCCGTGGCCGAGGCGGCGGCCGAACCGGTGGAGGCCACGAGCGAGGCGGCCCCAGCCGAGGCGGCCCCGGCCGAAGAGGTCGCGCCGGAACCCGAGGCGTCGGCCGATGCCCCGCCGGCCGAAGAGGCGCCCGCCGAACCGACGTGAGCGGCCGGCTGATCCTCGTCGGCCGGGTGGCCGGCGCGTTCGGCGTCAAGGGCGAGCTGAAGGTGGCGGCGCTGACCGGCGATCCGCTGGCCCTGGTAGCTTATAGCCCCCTGCTGGGCGAGAGCGGACGACCGGTCCTGACCCTGAGGTCCGGTCGGGCCGACAAGAGCGCCCTGATCGGGCGGGCCGACGAGGTCCAGACGCGCGAGCAGGCCCAGACGCTGCGCGGCCTCGCCCTCTATATCACCAGAGACGCCCTGCCCGAGCCCGATGAGGAGGAGTTCTACCTCGCCGACCTGATCGGGCTGGCCGCCGTCTCGCCCGCCGGAGAGCCGCTGGGCCGGGTCAAGTCGGTGCACGACTTCGGGGCCGGCGACCTGCTGGAGATCGAGCCGGCGACCGGCGCGCCCAGCTGGTGGACCCCGTTCACCAAGGCGGCCGCGCCCGAGGTGCGCCTCGTCGAGGGCCTGATCGTGATCGACCGGCCGGCCGACGCCCCGGATTGATCAGCGCCGGTCGGGCGGCGTCACTTCGGCGGCAAGCAAGCGCGCCGCCTCCTCCAGGGTGACGATCTCCTGGCGGTCGGAGCCCAGCCGGCGCAGGGCGACCTTGCCCTCCTCGGCCTCGCGCCGGCCGACCACGGCGATCACCGGGACCTTGGCCAGGGAGTGCTCGCGCACCTTGTAGCCGACCTTCTCGTTGCGCAGGTCGGTCTCGACCCTGAGCCCGGCGCGGCGCAGACGCGCGGCCGCCGTGACGGCGAAGTCGTCAGCGTCGGAGGTGATCGTGGCCACCACCGCCTGCACCGGGGCCAGCCAGAGCGGAAAGGCGCCGGCATGGTGCTCGATCAGGACGCCGATGAACCGCTCGAGCGAGCCCAGGATCGCGCGGTGCAGCATCACCGGCCGGTGCTTGGCTCCGTCTTCGCCGATATAGGCCGCGTCCAGCCGTTCAGGCAGCACATAGTCGAGCTGCAGGGTGCCGCACTGCCAGGTGCGGCCGATGGCGTCGCGCAGATGGAACTCGAGCTTGGGACCGTAGAAGGCGCCTTCGCCCGGCAGGCGCTCCACGTCCACGCCGGCGGCGTTGGCGGCGCGTTCCAGCGTGTCTTCGGCGATGGTCCACTGCTCGTCCGTGCCGAAGCGCTGGTCGGGCCGCAGCGCCAGCTTGACCGAATGCAGCTCGACGTCGAGCTCGGCATAGACGAGGCGAAGCAGCTCCACGAACGCCTGGCCCTCGGCCTCGATCTGGCTCTCTGTGCAGAAGATGTGGCCGTCGTCCTGGGCAAGGCCGCGCACCCGCAGGATGCCGTGCAGAGAGCCGGAGCTCTCGTCGCGGTGCAGGCCGTCGAACTCGGCCATGCGGATCGGCAGCTCGCGGTACGATCTCTGGCCGTGGTTGAAGATCTGCACGTGGCCCGGGCAGTTCATCGGCTTGAGAGCCATCACTTCGCCGTCCTCGCTCTCGCTGACGAACATGGCGTCGTGGAACTTTTCCCAGTGGCCTGATCGCTCCCACAGCGCGCGGTCGAGCAGCTGCGGGGTCTTGACCTCCACATAGCCCGCGGCTTCGATCCGACGGCTGACATAATCTCTCAGCGTGCGGTAGAGCGTCCATCCCTTCGGGTGCCAGAAGATCATGCCCCGGCCTTCTTCCTGGATATGGAAGAGATCCATGGCCGAGCCGATCTTGCGGTGGTCACGCTTCTCGGCTTCCTCGACCCGCTTGAGGTAGGCCTCGAGGTCGGCCTCCGAGGCCCAAGCGGTGCCATAGATGCGCTGCAGCTGGGCGTTGGCCTGATCGCCGCGCCAGTAGGCGCCAGCCAGCTTGGTCAGCTTGAACGCCTTGCCGACATGGCGCGTGGACGGAAGATGGGGGCCCCGGCAGAGATCCTTCCACGCCCCCTGGCGATAGACGCTGATCGCCTGGCCCTGCGGAATGTCGCGGATAATCTGCGCCTTGTAGGCCTCGCCAATGCCCTCGAAGTGGGCGATCGCCGCGTCGCGGTCCCATTCCTCGCGAGCGATCGGCTCGTCGCGATCCACGATCTGGCGCATGCGCGCCTCGATCCTGGGCAGATCGTCGAGGGAAAACGGCTCGGCCCGGGCGAAGTCGTAGTAGAACCCATCCTCGACATTGGGGCCGATGGTCACCTGGGCGTCGGGGAAGAGTTCCTGGACCGCCTCGGCCAGAACATGGGCCGCATCGTGCCGGATCACCTCCAGCGCCGCCGGGTTCTGGCGGGTAACGATCTCGATCGCCCCGCCATGCTCGAGCGGGCGGGCGAGGTCGACGAGGGCGCCGTCCAGCCGTACCAGCAGCGCCGCCTTCTCCAGTGAGCGGGAGATGGAGGCGGCGACGTCGCGGCCCGTGACGCCATCCTCGAACTGACGCACCTGGCCGTCGGGAAACTTCAGATCGATCATCGGTTCACGCTTTCAGCGCCCTTGGCGCGCGCGGCGGGACGGGATCGTGGCCCGAACCGCCGAAGGGGTGGCATCGACACAGACGCCGGGCGGCCAGAGCGGCGCCGCGAACTGGTCCGTGCAGGCTGAGGGCCTGCGCCGCATAATCCGAACAGGTCGGCGTGAAACGGCATTGGCCGCCCAGCCAGGGCGACAGCGTCACCTTATAGGCCAGATGGCCCAGGCGGATGACGCGTTGATAAAGGCTCATGCCGGCGGGTGGGGCGACCGGGCGCGCAAGAAGCGCAGGTCAGTCCGCGCCGGCGGGACTAGTTCGCGCCATGGCCAAGCGGCACGCCTGCGCCGTCGCCTCGAACGCGAGCAGCGTGGAGGCGTGGCGTTGCGGATAATCTTTCACCGGCTGCAGCATCGAAAGGCCTGAAAAGCGTCCCGTGGGCGGCGCCGCGCCCTTCTTCAACATAGCGCGGAACTGCTCCAGGGCCAATTCGATTTCGCCAAGCCGGGCGCCGACCACGCTCTGTCCCAGCACCGCCGCCGCCGCCTGGCCCAGGGCGCAGGCTTTCACCTCCTGGGCGAAATCGACCACCGTATCGCCCGCCATGGCCACGTCCGCCACGACCCGGCTGCCGCACAGCCTGGCCACCTTTTCAGCCGAGCCGTCCGGCGCCGAAAGACGACCGGCCCGGGGCATGTTGGCCGCCAGGCCCAGGATGCCGGCCGAATAGAGCGCGTCGATCATGACGCTCAGATAGGCGCCGGGGCCGGGGCGCGCCACGTCGCCTCCACCCTGGCCTTGACCGCCTCGCCCATGGCCGCGAAGCCGGCGCGGATCGCCCTGCGCGTGGCCTTGGGGACGGCGCCGCCCATCGGCCCTTCGAACAGTTCGCCGTTGGAAAAGATGCTGCCGGTGTCGGCAAGCCGTTCGATCTCGATATAGCGTGTGGTTCGGATCAGGCCGCCGAACATCCTGAGCCGCCAGAGCAGTTGCTCATTCGGCACCCAGTCCAGCACCACCGGCCGGATCATCCGGGGGGGCTGGCCCTCGAGCTTCAGCTCCAGCTCCAGCGGCGAGCCGATCCGGATCACGCCGGCCGCGCGCGGGTAGAGCGGGTTCCACTCGGCCCAGCGCTCGATGTCGGCGATCACCGCCCAGATCGCCTCGGCCGGGGCCTGGATGCCGAGCCGGTGCTCCAGCTTGAGCGCCGCCATCAGCCTCGCCCCTTGAGTTTCCAGGCGGCGCCGTCCGCGCTGTCCATCACCTCGACGTCGAGCGCGGTCAGCTCGGCCCGGATCGCGTCCGCGCGGGCGAAGTCGCGCGCGGCTCTGGCGCCGATGCGCGCGGCGATCAGAGCCTCGATTCGATGAGTGAGGGCGGGATCGGCGCCGCCCTGAAACCAGGCGGCGGGGTCCGCCTCCAGGCAGCCGATCAGCGCGCCCGCCGCGAGCAGTTCGCCCTTGGCGCGGGCGCGTTCGGGGCCGGTGGCCGCATCGAGGCGGCGGGCGGCGGCGAACAGCTCGGCGTTGGCCTTGGGCGTGTTCAGATCATCGAACAGGGCCTCGAGAAAGGCCGGGGGCGGATCGCGGTTCTCCGGCTCCACGTCAGCGGCCCGGCCCAGAGCGCCGTAGAGCGTGTCGAGGGCGCTCTTCGCGGCGGCGACGCCTTCGTCGGTCCAGGAAAGCGGCTGGCGATAGTGGGAGGCGAGCAGGGCCCAGCGCAGGGCTTCGGGCGGCCACGTCCCAACGAGATCGTGCACCAGGGCGACATTGCCCAGGCTCTTGGACATCTTGCCGCCGGCCATGTTCAGGAAGCCGTTGTGCAGCCAGTAGTTGGCGTAGGATGCGGAGTCGTCGCCCGCGCACATCCCCTGGGCGCGCTCGTTCTCGTGATGGGGGAAGACCAGGTCGACGCCGCCGCCGTGGATGTCGATCGGCAAGCCCAGGGCTTCATCGATCATGGCGGAGCACTCGATGTGCCAGCCCGGCCGGCCGGGGCCAAACGCGCTGTGCCATACCGGTTCGCCGGCCTTCGACGGCTTCCACAACACGAAGTCGGCCGGATTCCGCTTGTAGGGGGCCACCTCGACACGGGCGCCGGCGATCATTTCGTCCATCGCCCGGCCGGACAGCTCGCCGTAGCGGGCGTAGGCGCGGGTGTCGAAGAGGACATGGCCCTCGGCGGCATAGGCGGCGCCGCGGCCGACGAGCCGCTCGATAAACGTGATGATGGCGGCCATCGTCTGAGTGGCGCGCGGCTCGAAGGTCGGGGTGAGGACGCCCAGGCTTTCCATGTCGGCGTGGTACGCCGCCAGATAACGGGCGGTGATGGTCTCGGCGGGGACCCCTTCCTCGGCCGCCTTCACGCTGATCTTGTCGTCCACGTCGGTGATGTTGGCGGCGTAGAGTACAGACTCGGTGCCGTATATCCGGCGAAGCACGCGGAACAGCACGTCGAACACCACCGCCGGGCGAGCGTTGCCGATATGCGCATAGTTGTAGACGGTCGGTCCGCACACATACATCGTCACCCGGGCCGGATCGATCGGGACGAACGGCCGCTTGGCGCGCGCCATGGTGTCGTGCAGCGTCAGGATCATCAGCGCGCCTATACAGGGCAGGGCCGCTTGGAGCCACGATTGAGCTCCGATGCATCGCGATGCAACCAGATGCGCGCCGATGCAACTGCGCGGCGCGGCGCAATGGTCTATCGCCGGCGCAATCCCTGGCCGCGCGCGAGGGTCACGGAGAATATCGTCATGTCTTCCACCAAGTGGGCGTTCGGCCTCACCGGCGACTGGTCGGACAAGACCCGCTGGACCGGCGGCGTCACGCCGACGTCGGCCGACGACGTCACCATCGACGCCACGGGCGCCTATCAGGTCAATCTGACGACCGCCCAGAGTGCGAACAGCCTCACCTTCAACAGCATCAGCGCCAAGCTCTACGAGACCGCGACTGGAAACCTGACCGTCGCCGGCGCCTTCAATCTGCAGGCGGGCACGGTCAAGCTTTACGGCGCGTCCAGCCTGGGATCGGCCAAGCTCACCGGCGGTGAACTGCAGCTGCTTTCGGCCGCGCCGCTCGGCACGACCAGCCTGGCGATGAGCGGCGGCGAGCTTTCGGCCCTCGCGAGCAACACCCTTGCCGCCCAGGTGAATATTTCGGGCAATGCCGCCGGCAATCCGATCACAATCGCGGCCGGCGCCGGCGCCACGTTCGATGTCGGTTCGGGCGGCTGGAAGGGGAGCGGCGCCTATTCGCGTCCGACGCTCCAGATCGGGGCGTCCAACCGCACCGGAACGGTGGTCTGGCATTCGCCCGCCGGAAGCGGCTCCAAGGTCGGTCTGTTCCTACACGTCGCCGGCGGCACGCTGAAGGCCGGCGACGCGAACATCTCGCAGCTGACAAACGTCAACGGCATGACCATCGACACAGGCGCGACCTTCGATGCGGCCGGCCATTCGCTCACCATTTACGACCTCTACGGAGGCGGTTCGATCATCGACTCCGGCGGGCCCGCCGCGCTGACCATCGATGGCGGTTCGAACGGCTGGAGGGGCGACATCAAGGGCGCGATATCCGTCACCTACGCCGGCAACGTTCATGTCTACACCCCGCAGTCCTACACGGGCGGTTCTTCCATCACCGATATGCTGGTGCTGGTCGGCGCCGGCGCGATCAGCGGCCCGATCAACCTTTCCGGCGCCCTGTACAACGACGACTCCGCCGGGGTGGTCTTGAAGCTCGGGGTCATTTCGGGGGCCGGAGAGTTGCGCCAGACCAGCGCGGCGACCACGGAGCTCGACCAGGCCGATCCAAACTTCACCGGGACCACATACGTGAGTAGCGGCAAGCTCGTTCTGGGCGCCGCCAACGCGCTTGGAAAAAGCACGCTCACGCTCGCCGGCGGCGAATTGCTGGCGACGACCACCCAGGCGTTGAACGCCATTACCCTCGCCGCCTATAATCCGGCCATCATTGCGGCAGCCGGCGGCCAGACCCTGACCCTCAAATCGCTGACGCTGCAGAGCGGCGGCTCGGCCGACACCACGATATTTGGCGACAAGGCCAATGCCGGGACCGTAGTCCTCGGCGGGGGCGGCGGCGACACGATCGACAACAGCGGACCGATCCATGTGAAGGTCGCCGCTGGGACCTTGCGGGGGTCGGACTTCACTCTCGGCGACCTGCTGAGCGTCGCCACCGACATCTCGGTCGCGGCCGGGGCGACACTCGACACCGGCCCGCGAGATGTCTACGCGCCGAACCTGACCGCAGCCGGAACAGTCACCAACACGAGCGGCTCCGCCTCGCGGCTGTTCACCGAGAAAACCACTCAGGTGACCGGGGTGGTCACCGGCAATCTGAGCCTCGAGGTGCACGACGGCGTCACCACGCTGAGCGGGGCCAACACCTATATCCACGGGACCACGATAGACTCGGGCGCGACCCTGAACCTCGGTTTGAACGCAGCGGCCGGATCGGTGGTCGGGGCGATCGACGACGAAGGCGCCCTGGTGTTCAAGCAGGGCGGGGCGGTCACGGCCGCGAACGTGATCTCAGGCGCCGGCGGGGTCCATCAGTCCGGACCGGGCGCCACGACCCTGACCGGTAACAACACCTTCTCCGGGGCCACCTTCGTCACCGCCGGTCAACTGATCGTCGGCAAGGTCTCGGCGCTCGGCACGGGGGATGTGCTGCTGCAGGGCGGCGAATTGGTCGCCTCGGCCAATCTGACCCTGGGCGAGAGCTTCACCGTCAGCGGCGTGTCGGGCCTTGCCGCCGCCAACGGAACCACCCTCACCCTCGCCGATCCCGCCAGCCTGCTGATCGACTCCAGCGCCAAGGCGGTCACCCTGACCTTCGGTGATGCGGCCCATGCCGGCACGGTGAATCTCGCTCAGGCAAGCACCTCGATCGTGGCCGGCAATCCGATCCACCTGCGCCTGGCCTACGGGACCCTGAAGAGCGGCGGCTCTTCGCTAGATGCGATCGCCGGTGCGGCCGCCGACGTGCGCATTCTGGCCGGCACGACGCTCGACCTCGCCGGGTACGGCGCCAACACGCCCAATCTCACCAGCGCCGGCCTGATCACCAATTCCACCGGGACGATGGCGACCCTTGACCTGCACGGCTCGAGCGCCGCCACAGGCGCGATCACCGGCAAGCTGCAGGTTGTGGTCGACGATGGGATCTCCACCCTCTCCGGCGCCGACACCTATAGCGGCGGGACCTTCATCGCGGGGGGCGCGACCCTTCGGCTGGGCGCCGGCGGCGCGGTCGGCGCCCTCGCCGGGGTCATCGACGACGAGGGCAGCTTCGCGGTCAACGAGACCGGGGCCGTCACCGTGGCCGGAGTGATCTCCGGCGCCGGCCAAGTGACCCAGTTCGGCCTCGGAACCACGACCCTGAGCGGTCTCAACACCTATTCGGGGGGTACGAGCATAGCCAGAGGCGTGCTTGTCGCCGCCAACGCCAGCGCGCTCGGAACGGGCGTCACAACCATGACCGGGGGTGAACTGGTTGGCGCCAACACCATGACCCTGACCAACGGCCTGCACACCACCGGGACGGTCGCGCTGGCCGCCGCCCACGGCAAGACCCTGACCCTTAACCTCGGTGATCTCACGGTCGATGCCGGCCGGATCTTTTTCGGCGATGCGGTCAATGACGGCGGCATAATCGTCTCACACCACGGCGCGTTCAAGGTCAGCGATCCGGCCAATACGAACTATGAACTTCGTGCGGGCTTGGTCAGCGCGACCGACGGCACCTTGGGCACCCTGTTCGGCAACGCCGCGAGCACAAAGATCGACGTCGGGGCGACCTACGCGATCACCGGGTCCAACAGCAGTATCCAGAACCTCACCGGCGCGGGCGTCATCACGAGCTCCGTCGCCGGGGCCGACGTCCACCTCTTCGGTACGACAAACTTCAGTGGCTCGATCTCGGGCACATTATCGGTATCTGTATTGGGCACTACGATCCTGAGCGGCGCCCAGACCTTCTCAGGAACACTATTCAACTACGACAGCTCGCTCACCTTGTCGGGGACCGTGGCCGAGACCGTCTATTTCGTCGGAGGGGGGACGCTGATCCTGACCACGCCCTCGAACTTCACCGGCAAGATCACAAACTTCGCATCCGGCTCTACCGTCGATCTGCGAAACATCGCCACGGCCTCTGGAGTGACGACCGGCTTCGATGCCGGCACCGGCGTTTTCACCATCTCCGACGGCACGCACAACGACACCCTTAACTTCGGCGCGTCGAGCGGCTTGGTGGCGAGCAACTTCGCCGTCTCGGCCGACGGCGTGGGTGGGGCTAATGTCAGCTGGCAGACCGCCGCGATGATGGGGGCGCGCGGCCCGGCCTCGCATCAAGCCTTCGTCGGCGCGATGGCGGCCATGCCCTCGGCCGCCCATGCCCAGACGTCCCACGCTTCGGCGGCGTCCTGGCGGGGTGCCGCGACCCTTCTGGCCCGCCCCGGTCTCGCCGCCTGAAGGGGGCGTGGCTCGGCGCCTTGCATCGCGATAAAGCAGAACCGGCCGCGCATGTGCTGGATTGACGTGAGCCAACCAAGGCTTCGGGTCCGACTCACGCTGCCTGAACGCTCAGCCGCCGCGCCGATGGCGTCGGCCGGTGCACGAGGGTGACGAGCACGAAGCTCAGCGTCACCAGGAGATACCAGGCGCCGATCTTGCCGGGCGGGACGACGGCCCATCCGTGCCGCTGGCTTGGGTAGATCCAGGCGCCGGCGAAGGTGCCGAGGTTCTCGGCTACCCAGATAAAGACGGCGACCAGAACGGCGCTCACCAGGAGCGGCATGCGGCGGGGCTTCAGGTCCGGCGTGAACACCACCTCCGTGCGCCACCAGATCAGGCCCGAGAAAGCGAACAATCCCCATCGGATGTCGGGCCCGTAGTGGTGGGTGAAGAAATTGGCATAGCTGAGAATGGCCAGTACCCATGGCGCCCAGAGCGGCGGATAGTGGTCGTAGCTGATGTTCATAAGGCGCATGCTGCGGGCGATGTAGCTGCCGATGCAGGCGTACATGAAGCCCGAGAACAGCGGCACGCCGCCGATGCGCAGGACGCTCGGCTCCGGATAGACCCAAGAGCCGTGGGCCGTCTTGAACACCTCCATGATCGTGCCGACGACATGAAAGATGATAATGACCAGGGCCTCGTCCCAGTGCTCGAGCCGGGTGGCCAGCATGGCGGCCTGAATGGCGATCGCCGCCAGGACCAGGAAATCGTAGCGCGCGAGTGGCGCGCCGCGAGGCCACAGGAGGTGAGTCCCGAGGATCAGCGTCAGCATGGCCGCGGCGAACAGGCTCGCCCAGGCCTGTTTGAGGCCGAACATCAGGAGCTCGTAAGTCGCAGCGTTCCACGGGCTCCTGTCGGCCCACGGGCGCGCGCGGGCGTCCAGGGCGGCGACCCGGCTCTTGATCCAGTCCTTCAGGGTCAAGGCTGGGTGCTCGCATCACTTTGAAAGACTGGCGTTAGCGGGTGAGATTGCGCCATATCGATGGCCTCATGAGCCAGCCCGCGTTTCCAACCGCGCCGGACACCGTGGCGCTCGAGCACGGTGCGGTGCTGTCCCCGCGGTACGACGCCGCCGGGCTGATCGCGGCGGTGGCGACCCACGCTCGCACCGGCGAGGTGCTGATGCTGGCGTGGATGAACGCTGAGGCGCTGCGCCTGACGCTCGCCACCCGTGAGGCGCACTATTTCAGCCGCTCCCGCCAGACGCTGTGGCGCAAGGGAGAGACGAGCGGCCAGGTCCAGGCGGTGGAGGAAATCAGGATCGACTGCGATCAGGACGCGGTCTGGCTCAAGGTCACGCCGGCCGGCGACGGGGGCGCCTGCCACACCGGCGCGCGATCGTGTTTCTATCGGACGGTGGAGGACGACAAGCTCGTCGACCGCGGATGACCGTCACTCAGTCACTCGTCGGTTTCGCGCTTGCCGCTGGCTTGCTTACCCTGACGCCCGGGCTGGATACCGCTCTGGTCCTTCGGTCCGCCGCCGCCGACGGGCGTCGCCGCGCCGCCGCGGTCGCTCTGGGCGTAGTCACCGGCTGCCTCGCCTGGGGGGTCTTGGCGGCGTTTGGTCTTGGCGCCCTGATCACAGCGTCGCCAGCGGGGTACGCGGCGTTGAGATGGGCCGGCGCCGCCTATCTGGTGTGGCTTGGCGTCAATCTCGCGGCCAGGCCGCGGGACAGTTTCGAGACATCGGTAGGGCCGCCAGCGTCACGCGGGGTCGGCGGAGACTGGGGGCGCGGCCTGATGACCAACGCGCTGAACCCCAAAGTCGGGGTATTCTACGTCTCGTTCCTGCCCCAGTTTGTGCCGGCGGGGGTCGCGCCCGCGCCGTTCATGCTGTTGCTGGCGGCCATTCACACCGCCTTCGGAATCGCCTGGTTCGGCGCCCTGATCGGGGCGACGGCGCCTCTCCGGCGGTGGCTGGACCGGCGCCCGGTGATCCGCTGGCTCGACCGGATCACCGGCGGGGTGCTGATAGGCTTTGGGCTGCGGCTGGCGTTCGAGCCTGGCGCCTGATGGCGCGGGAGCACCTGGTCGAACTGATCGACGTCGCCGCGCGCCTCGATCGGGCGCTCGCCGACGCCCTGCCGGAGCTTTCGCGCGCGCGCATCCAGGCCCTGATGCTGCAAGGCGCGATCAGCCGCGACGGGGCGGCAATGACCGATCCGTCGGCCCGGGCGTCGCCGGGCCTCTACCGCCTGATCGTGCCGGCCGCCGTCCCTCCGGAGCCACTCGGCGAGGATCTTCGCCTCATGGTGCTGTTCGAGGACGAGCACCTGATCGTGATCGACAAGCCGGCGGGCATGTCGGCCCATCCGGCGCCGGGCAGCCACAGCGGCACGCTGGTCAACGCCCTGATCCACCACTGTGGCGCGAGCCTGTCGGGCATCGGCGGCGTGGCGCGGCCCGGCATCGTGCACCGGCTCGACAAGAACACCAGCGGCGTGATGGTCGCGGCGAAGACCGACGCCGCCCATCGCGGCCTCTCGGCCCTGTTCGCCGCCCACGACATCGAGCGCGCCTACATCGCCCTGACGCGCGGCTCTCCGACGCCCGCGCGCGGCACGGTGACGACGCGCCTGGGCCGCTCCCCGGGCGATCGCAAGAAGATGGCCGTGCTGCGCGTTGGCGGGCGCGAGGCGATCACCCACTATGCCGTGGAGCGCGCCTTCGGGCCGGAGTCCAAGCCCGTGGCGGCACGCGTCACCTGCCGTCTGGAGACCGGGCGGACGCACCAGATCCGCGTCCACCTGGCGCACAAAGGAGCGCCCTGCCTGGGCGACCCCGCTTATGGCTCGGGGCCGCCCGCGGCGGGCGTGCGGGCTGCGACCCTCGCCTCGGGCCTCAGGCGCCAGGCGCTGCACGCCGCGGTGCTGGGCTTTCGACATCCCATCACCAGAACGTCGCTCTCCTTCGCCACCGCGCCGCCGTCGGATATGGCCGACTTGGAGGCAGCCCTGAAGGGGCTCTGAAAGGGGCGCCAGAAAGCCTGGGCGCCCGCGCGTCTTAAACAGGCCGCAACGAATGCATATTTAGGGAATTGTGGAGATCAGGCGCGCCGCATGAACGGCGACGCCCAAGCAGCTCCAAGGGGATTCTGTTCAAGACCATGGCTGGCGTCAACGCCCTCTCCGTCATGTCGCCCGATGGCGGCCTGTCACGGTATCTCACCGAGATCCGCAAGTTTCCGATGCTCGCCAAGGACGAGGAATTCATGCTGGCCAAGCGCTGGCGCGAGCATGAGGACCCGGCCGCCGCCCACCGCCTGGTGACCTCGCACCTGCGCCTCGTGGCCAAGATCGCCATGGGTTACCGCGGCTACGGCCTGCCGATCGGCGAAGTGATCAGCGAAGGCAACGTCGGCCTGATGCAGGCGGTCAAGAAGTTCGAGCCCGACAAGGGTTTCCGACTGGCCACCTACGCCATGTGGTGGATTCGCGCCTCAATCCAGGAATACATCCTGCGCTCCTGGAGCTTGGTGAAGATGGGCACGACGGCGGCGCAGAAGAAGCTGTTCTTCAACCTGCGCAAGGCCAAGAGCCAGATTAGCGCCTTCGAGGAAGGCGACCTGCACCCCGATCAGGTCAGCCAGATCGCCACCAAGCTGGGCGTGCTCGATTCCGAAGTGATCTCCATGAACCGCAGGCTCTCCGGGCCCGACGCATCGCTCAACGCGCCGTTGCGCGCCGATTCGGAGAACGAGTGGCAGGACTGGCTGGAGGACAAGGACGCGGTCAGTCAAGAAACACACTTGGCCGAGAGCGAGGAGAAGTCGCTGCGCATGGGCCTGCTGGAAGAAGCGATGCACGAGCTCACCGATCGCGAGCGGCATATCCTGACCCAGCGCCGTCTGCGCGACGATCCGACCACCCTCGAAACCCTGGCGGCCGAATACGGCGTCAGCCGCGAGCGAGTGCGCCAGATCGAAGTGCGGGCCTTCGAAAAGCTGCAGAAGGCTATGCGCGCCGCGGCGATAGAGAAGAACCTCGTCGACGCCTGACGGCCTCTCGGCGGCCTGATCTCGCCTCAGTCCCTGAACGGATCGCGCATGATGATGATGTCGTCGCGTTCCGGACTGGTGGTCACGGCGGCCACCTGAGCGCCGATCAGTTCCTCGATACGGCGCACGTATTTCACGGCGGCGGCCGGCAGATCCTTCCACGAACGCGCGCCTCTCGTCGTGCCCTCCCAACCCTCGATCTCCTCGTAGACCGGCGCGACGGAGGCCTGGGCGGTGAGCCCGGCCGGCAGATGATCGAGGGCGTGGCTGTCCAGCGTATAGCCGGTGCAGATCTTCAGCGTCTCGAAGCCGTCGAGGACGTCGAGCTTGGTGAGCACGATGCCCTGAATGCCGCTGACCGCCACCGACTGTCGCACCAGCACCGCGTCGAACCAGCCGCAGCGACGTTTGCGGCCCGTGTTGGTGCCGAACTCATGGCCGCGCTCTCCCAGCCGCTCGCCGAGCTCGTCATGTAGTTCGCACGGGAAAGGGCC
Organism: Caulobacterales bacterium; assembly: GCA_038226475.1. Classification (GTDB taxonomy): domain Bacteria; phylum Pseudomonadota; class Alphaproteobacteria; order Caulobacterales; family Caulobacteraceae; genus Acaudatibacter. Next base: position 15,014 of record JBBRQK010000019.1, read on the forward strand.
CTCGCCCACGCGGGTCGTATAGGCCTTGACGATCCCCAGAACGTAACCGGCGGCGCCTGGGCCGACGCCCGAGCCGGTCCCCGCCTGACCCGCGACCGTGTTCGACGAGGTGACGTACGGATAGGTGCCGTGGTCGACATCGAGCATCGTCGCCTGGGCGCCCTCGAACAGGATGCGGCGGCCATTGCGCATCGAGCGGTCAAGCACACGCCAAGCTGGCTGCAGGTAGGGCGCGAGCCTGGGCGTGATCTCGCCTAGCAGGGCGGTGAGGTCGTCCGCCCCGACCTCGGGCAGATCAAGGCCGCGTCGCAGCGGCTGGTGGTGTGCGAGCAGACGCTCAAGCTTCGCCGCCAGCGCCGCCGGGTCGGCCAGATCGCAGAACCGGATCGCCCGGCGCCCGACCTTGTCTTCATAGGCCGGCCCGATGCCGCGTCCGGTGGTGCCGATCCGGGCGGCGCCGGCGCGGGCTTCGCGGGCGGCGTCCAGATCGCGGTGCAGGGGCAGGACGAGGACCGCGTTGTCGGCCACGACCAGCACCTCGGGGGTGATGGCGAGGCCCTGGCCCCGCACACGCTCGATTTCTTCGAGCAGCGCCCACGGGTCGACCACCACCCCCGAGCCGATGATCGAGAGTTTGCCTTGGACTACGCCTGACGGAAGCAGGGCGAACTTGTAGGTCGCGTTGCCGACGACGATGGTGTGTCCGGCGTTGTTGCCGCCCTGAAAGCGCACCACTACGTCGGCCCGATCGGCCAGCCAATCGATGACGCGGCCCTTGCCCTCGTCGCCCCACTGGGCGCCGATCACCGTCACATTGCCCATGGGCCCCTAGAGGTCCAGATCGCTCGACAACGCCGCCTCGGCCATGGCGCAGTGCATGGCGATCCCCCGGGCCATCACCTCCTCGCGCAGGACCATGCGATTGGAATGCAGGGCGCAGCAGGTGCGGTAGTCGCCGCCCTCCGGAGCAGCGCCCAGGAAGGCCATGGCGCCCGGCGACCTTTGCAACACATAAGAGAAATCCTCCGCTCCCATGATCGGATTGGCCATGGTGTGCCAGGCCTCATCGCCGAACAGCGCCTTAGCCGTGCGTTCAGCCAGATCGGTGATCCGGCCATCGCAGACCGTCACCGGGAACCCCCACTCGATCTCCACCTCGGCGCGGGCGCCGTGGGCGGCGGCGATGTTCTCGGCCACCCGCCGCGCCCCGGCATGAACGGTCTCGCGGGTCTGTTCGGAGAAGGTCCGGATGGTGCCTAGCAGGCGGCCATCCTCGGGAATGATGTTGCTGGTGGTGCCGGCCTGGATCTGGGCGATGGTGATCACCGTCGGCGCGAACACCGATATCCGGCGGGTGACGAAGGCCTGCAGGGCGGTCACGATCTCGCACAGCACCGGGATCGGATCGAGGGCGTCCTGGGGCATCGAGGCATGGCCTCCGGCGCCGACCACCCTAATGCGCAAGGTGTCCGACGCGGCCAGCAACGGCCCGGTTCGACCGCAGAACACGCCGGCGGGCATGTTGGGCGAGATGTGCAGGGCGAAGGCGGCGTCGGGCGCGGGATCGAGCAGGCCATCGTCGATCATGAACCTCGCGCCATGCCAGCCCTCCTCGCCAGGCTGGAACATGAACATCACCGTGCCGGCCAAGCGGTCCCGGCGCTCACACAAGGCCCGCGCGGCCCCGGCCAACATGGCCACATGGGTGTCGTGGCCGCAGGCGTGCATGGCCCCGGTGGTGCGCGAGGCGAAGTCCAGGCCGGTGTCCTCGATGAGCGGCAGGGCGTCCATGTCGCCGCGCAGCAGCACCGTGCGGCCGTTGGCGGGGCCGCGCAGAATGGCCACCAGACCGCTGGTGGATGGCCCCTCGCGTATCTCCAGCGGCAGGCCGGCCAGCGCCGCCTTCACCTTGGCCGTGGTGCGCGGCAGGTCGAGACCCAGCTCAGGATCGGCATGGATGGCGCGGCGCAGGGCGACTGCCTGGGCCAGCCCGGCCTCGCCGGCCTCGGTCCAGGCCTGGGCGTCGAAGGACATGGCGTTCATGACGGGCTCCGTAGAGGATCTTCTGCGCCGCAGAGTGCGCGCGCCGAGGCCGTCAAGTCCAGCGCGTCGCATCGACGCGGCAGGCGCCGGAACGTCGTCGGCTCGCCGCCGCCCTTGGCCGCGATCCGCCCGCGAGCCTCTGCGAGAGGCTCGACGGCGACAGCCATGTGGTGGGCATTGGCGTGGATGAGGCGTTCGCCATCGAGCATCATGCCGACATGGCCACGCCAGAAGACGAGGTCGCCGCGCACCAGACCGTCCGGCGGAACTGCGTAGCCGAGACCCGCCTGCTGGTCGGTGTCGCGTGGGCAGGCCTGGGCGCAGGCATACAACGCCTGCTGAACCAGACCCGAACAGTCGAGGCCCAGGCTGTCGCGTCCGCCCCAGAGGTAGGGCGTTCCCAGATAGAGCTCCGCCACGGACGCGATGTCGTCCAGGCCGGCGCCGATTGGGGCCAAGTGGGCGCGAGGGATCCAGCCGATCGCGTCCGCGCACGCCAGCGGCTCCTGCTGATCGGTCACCCTGACCAGGGCGTTGAGGCTGAGAGGACCCCTCGCCGGCGCCTTGATCGACGCTTCGGCGAACGCGAAGGTGCGCAAGGCCCGCACCCAGTGGGTGGGCGCCGGGCCCAGATCCCCCAGCGCCGCGGTCTCGACGAAGCCGACATAGCCGTCGCGCCGGGCCTGGCCCCAGCTGAACGCTCCCGCCTCCGCCAGCCAATCGAAGCGTTCGCCGAACAGTAGTTGATCGATCTGCTCGGCGTCTGGGCCGGGCGCCCTGCGAAGGCCGGTCGCCGGGACGACGACGCGGGATGCTGTCGGGATTGCGAAGCGACCCGCGCGGACGACGCCCTGCAGAGCTGCATCGGCCAGATCGTCGCTGGCCAGGGTGACGCGCGGGTCGAGCGTCACGCGTAGCGGGCCTTCAGGACGGCGAAGATCGCGCGGATGGCCTGCACCTCGGCGCCCCGCGGCCAACCCGGTCGCGCGCGCGGATTCCACGCGAAGATGTCGAAATGCGCCCAGGCGCCGGCCGGCGCGAACCGGCGCAGGAACAGGGCGGCGGTGACCGAGCCGGCTTGAGCCCACGGATCGGCGTCGTTGCACACGTCGGCGATGTCGCTGTCGATGGCGCTTTCGTAGCCGCTCCACAACGGCATGCGCCATAGCGGATCCTCCTCGGTCTCGCTGGCCGCCGAAAGCTCCGCGGCCAGAGCCGCGTCGTCGGTGTAGAACGGCACGACGTCCGGGCCCAAGGCCACGCGCGCGGCGCCGGTCAGAGTGGCCAGATCCAGGGTGAGGTCGGGCGCCAGTTCGCCGGCGCGCGTCAGGGCGTCAGCCAGGATGAGGCGACCCTCGGCGTCGGTGTTGCCCACCTCGATGGTGAGGCCTTTGCGTGACGCGAGAACGTCGCCCGGCCGCATCGCATCGCCCGAAATGGCGTTCTCGACCACCGGGATGAGCACGGACAGGCGCACAGCTAGGGATGCTTCCATAATCATGGAAGCCAGGCCCAAGGCATGCGCCGCGCCGCCCATGTCCTTTTTCATCGCCCGCATGGAGGCGGAGGGTTTGATATCCAGGCCCCCGGTATCGAAGACCACGCCCTTGCCGACGATCACCATGTGCGGCCGCTCGGCCTCGCCCCAAGTCATCTCGATCATCCGTGGACCGCGCGCCGGTATCGCGGCCCGTCCGACGGCGTGCACCGCGGGATAGCCGGCGGAGATTAAATCCTCCGCCCCCGTGACCACCAATCCGGCGCCGTGCGCCGCGGCGACGTCGCGGGCGATCGCCTCCACCTCGGCAGGTCCCATGTCGGCTGCCGGCGTGTTGATCATGTCTCGTACGAGATGGCAGGCAGCGTCGGCAGCTGCCACCCCGTGGGTATCCGCCCCGGGGGGCATGGCAAGAACTCCGACCGCATCGGCCTTCAAGCGCCGGTAGCGTTCGAAACGGTAGCCGCCGAGGCTCCACGCGAGGGCGATTGCATCTGCGCGGAGACCCTGAGGTACCTCCTCCAGGGCATAGGCGCCGCTGGGAACCCGGGCGGCCAGTCCGCGAAACACCATCGCATCCCGCCCCTCGCCAATGCCGAAGAATACGCTTCCGGGCGCGCCCTCGTCTCCGGGGGCGATGACCAATTGGCCGGCTGCCCCGGTGAAAGCGGTTGCCTGCGCCAGCGCGCGATCGGCCTGACCGAGCCGAGCCGCCACGGCTGGCCAGCCGTCGACCGCGATCGCCTTGATGCGCGTGGCGGGCCGATCGGCCGGCGGCGACGTCTCGTTCATGCCCGGAATCCGGCGCCGCTGACGCGGCGACTCCCCGACTCCTAGGGGATTTCGCGGCCGGCAACCAGGAGATCAGCCGGAATCGCGCCGGGCGGTGGGGGTGGAGAACGCAGTCTCGGCATTTTCGCCACACGGATCAAAAAGACGCACGAAAGCGCGCCGGCCGGCCGATTTTCGCTCAGCGCAAAGTTGATCGGCGGGCGAAAGCCTGTATAGCCTCCGATCGGGATTGTGACGGTCCGCCGCGCCGATGAGTCGTGGCGCCGTCGCTGGGCAAGGGTTCAATGACGCCGCTCGGCCGCGCACGCGACCGAGGAGGGCAACGAAGGGGAAGACAATGAGAGTCAAACTTCTGGCCGGAGCCGCCATGGCGACGGTTTTCGCCACGTCCGCGGCGATGGCCCAGGACACCGACAGCGACTGGTCGGCGACCCATCCCGGCTGGTATGGCGCGATCGACGGCGCTGGGCATCACGCGCGCGGCCTGCATCTGGCCTTCCCTGCGTCCAGCAGCGACGCAGACGGGTTCAACGCCCGTGGCGAAGACGTCGACTGGGCGGCTTTCGCACGGATCGGCTATCGCATCGCCCCCCACATCCGGATCGAAGTTGAAGGCGGCTATCGTCACGGCGGCATCAAATCGTTTCACGACTTCAAGACGCCCGATGCCGGTGGCGGCCAACTCGGCGACGACATCGACTTCTGCAACGCGTCGGCTACCAGCGGCGACAACTGCGGCAACCCCGGCGGCACGGTCAACACCTGGACCGCGATGGGCAACGTGCTGTTCGACCTGCTGCCGCACTCCCGCCTGAACCCCTTCGTGGGCGGCGGCGCCGGCGTGATGCATGTCAAGGTGCGCTCCAGTGGCGCGCTCGTAGGCACGGGGCTCAACGGCCAGCCGATCGATGGCGTGCCCGGCACCGGCGCCGTCGGCCCGCTTCCGGCCACGGTCAACGACTCGGATACGGTGTTCGCCTATCAAGGCATCGGCGGCATCTCGTACCGCGCCACCGATCGGCTGAACATCGATCTCACCTACCGCTACCTCAGCGGATCAAAGGTCCGGATCACGAGCTCCGACTTCGCCATCGTGCAAGATCCGGGTGTGACGCACGGCCGCTACGAAGATCAGTCGGTCAGCCTCGGCCTGCGTTACAGCTTTGCCGCGCCGCCGCCGCCTCCCCCTCCTCCCCCCCCCCCGCCCCCGCCCCCGCCGCCGCCTCCTCCTCCGCCGGCCCCGCCGCCCCAAGTGGAGTCGTTCACGGCGCGTGACTATGTGATCTACTTCCCGTTCGATCAGTACGTGATCACGCCGGAAGCTCAGGCGGTCCTTCAGGATGCGGCCAAGTACGCCTCCGACGGTCACGCGACCAAGGAAGTGGTCATCGGCTACACCGACACCTCCGGTTCGGTCGCCTACAACCTGCGGCTCTCCGAGCGGCGGGCCAAGGCTACCGCCGACGGCCTGGTCGCCCTGGGCGTCGCGCAGGACAGCCTCGACGTCAGCTGGAAGGGCAAGTCCGATCCCGCGGTCGCCACCGGCGATGGCGTCAAGGAACCCCTCAACCGACGCGCCACGGTCCATATCCAGTTCTGACCACACGCCTCGGCACGATAAAGCGAGGGCCCGGCCGAAAGGCCGGGCCCTTTGCCCTTCGGCCCTCGTTTCAAGAAACGACGACGCATCTCGCCGTCGTATCTCGGGTCTAGCGTTGGTCTAGCGCCGACATCAGGCGGTGACGGGAAATCCTCTGTCGCGCATCAAGGCGTCGACCGAAACATCACGTCCCCGGAAGCGACGGAAGGCGTCGCCGGCATCCACAGTGTTGCCCACACTCATGATATCGTCGTGCAGACGCCTGGCGGCGGCCTTGTCGTAGAACCCGCCCGGCGCGGTGGCGAACACCTCGGCGGCGTCGGCCGTGAGGGCATCGGCCCAGATATAGTCATAGTACCCGGCGGCGTAGCCTTCGCCAGCGAAGATGTGACCAAAATGCGGGAGCCGGTGGCGCATGACGATCTGGCTGGGCATCCCGATCTCGGCCAGGGTCACGCGCTCGAACGCGCGCGGCTCGACCGGCGTGTCTCCCGCAAGGTGAGCGCGCATATCGACGATGGCCGAGGCGAGATATTCCACCGTGTCGAACCCCTTGTTGAAGGTGTGCGCCTGCTTGATCTTCGCCACGAGGGCGTCGGGCATGGGGCGCCCCGTCTCAAAGTGTACAGCGAAGCGAGTCAGCACCTCATGCGTCGGTAGCCAGCGTTCATTGAGCTGGCTGGGAAACTCCACAAAGTCCCGCGCCACATTGGTGCCGGCCAGGGTCGGATAGCTGACATTGGAATTGAGCCCGTGCAGCGCATGTCCGAACTCGTGGAACATGGTCACCGCGTCGTCCCATGACACGAGGATCGGCGCGCCCGGCGCGACCTTGACGAAATTGGCGTTGTTGGAAACGACCGGGGTGATGTCGCGCGCGAACCGCTCCTGCGGCCGGTATTCGCTCATCCAGGCGCCGGAGTTCTTGCCCGCGCGCGCATAGGGGTCGAAATACCACAGACCCACCTGCGCGCCGTCGCGCCGGACCTCGAACACCCTGATGTCGGGATGGGCGACGGGCAGATCGGCGACCTGCACGAACTCAAAGCCGTAGAGTTGGCCGGCGGCCCAGAACATGCCTTCGCGAAGCTTCTCCATCTGGAGATAAGGTTTGATCTGGCTCTCGTCGAGGTCGTACTTGGCCTTGCGCACCTTCTCCGCATAGTAGCGGTAATCCCAGGGCGCGATGTGTGTACCTGGCGCGTCCTGGTCCGCGATCGTCTGCATGTCCGCCACTTCCTGAGCGACGCGGGCCTTGGCCGGTGCCCACACCCTCAGCATCAGATCCATGGCCGCGTCCGGGGTCTTGGCCATCTGATCGTCGGTGATCCAGTGGGCGAAGGTCGGGAAGCCGAGCAGCTTCGCCTTTTCGGCCCTAAGCGCGAGGATTTCGGTGATGACGGCGTTGTTGTCGTGCGCATCGCCGTTGTCGCCACGCATGGTCCACATGCGCCAACCCTTTTCGCGCAGATCGCGGCGGCTCGAATAGGTAAGGAACGGCTCCATCGACGAGCGGGTGTTACTGATCAGCCAACCGCCCGGGGGCTTCTTTTCACGCGCCGCCGCCTGAGCCGCGTCCTTGAACGACGCCGGCAGGCCCGCGGTCTCGGCTTCCTGAGTGAGAACGAGGCTGAAGCCTTCCTCGTCGGCCAGCTCGTTCTGGCTGAATGTCGTGGACAACGTCGCGAGGCGCTGGTTGATGGCCCCCATCCGCGACTTGGCCCCAGGCCCGAGCGCGGCGCCGTGACGGGCGAACTGGCGGTAGACGACCCAGGTCAGCCTCTGCTGCTCCGCCGTCAGGCCCGAGGTGGCGCGGGCGTCGTAAACGGCCTTGACCCGGGCGAACAAGGCGGCGTTCTGAACGATTTCGTCCTCGAACGCGGCGAGGATCGGGGCCATCTCCTGCTCCACGGCCTGCATCGGCGCATCGTCGAGCGTTGAGGTCCACACACCGTACAGAGCGGAGACCCGGGCCAGCGGCCGTCCGGCGTTCTCGAGCGCGGCGATGGTATTGGCGAAGGTCGGCGCGGCCGGGTTGGCGGCAATGGCCGCGATCTCGACGCGGTTGCGCGCCATGCCCTCCAGAAGGGCCGGTTTGAAGTCAGACACCACGACCTTGTCGAACGCTGGCGCCCCATTGTGCGGCCCGGTCCAGGGCGCGAGCAGGCCTGCGGGGGCCGCCGCGGCGCTGTCGGCGCCGATTGCGACGCGGGCGCCTGAGAGGGCGGTCGTGGCGACGCCAGCCGCCAGGAAGGTTCGTCTTTGCACTTTGGAGCGCCTCCGGTGGAATTTCTTACCGCCCATAGTAGAGTCAGACACCGCCCTCGTCACCCTTGGAATGGGCGCATGGACGCCGATGCGGCCCGCCGGTAAAGGGCCAGCATGGCCATCGGCGTGTTTGATTCTGGGATCGGCGGTCTGAGCGTGCACCATGCCCTGGTGCGACGCCTGCCGAGCGCGGATTTCGTCTACCTCGCCGACCAGGCCTCTACACCCTACGGCGGCCGCGCGGGCGAGGAGATCGTGCACCTGACCGAGACCGGATGCGAGCGCCTGTTTGCCGCGGGCTGCGACCTGGTCATTCTGGCCTGCAATACAGCCGCGGCCGTGGCGCTGCGCCGGCTTCAGCAGAGCTGGCTGCCTGGGCGGCGCGCGGCCCTGGGCAGGCCTGTGAATGTGCTGGGCATCATCGTCCCGACCATCGAGGCGGCGACCGGCGTGCCCTGGTCGCACGAAGCGGAGCGTACCGACGAGAAGCTGGCCGGGGTCGATGTGCTGGGCATCTTTTCCACGCCGGCGACGGCCGCGTCGCGCGTGTATGAGATCGAGATCGACAAGCGTCGGGGCGATGTGGCGGTGTTCTCCGAGCCATGCCCCAACCTGGCTCGCGACATCGAGGCGGGGGCCGAGGAAGACCAACTGCGCGCAGCCGTCGAGGCTCACGTCGATGCGCTGGCGCGGAGGATCGGGCGGCCGCCGGATCGCGCAATACTGGGCTGCACACACTACGAGATCATCGCCGATCTGTTCCGCGCCGCCCTGCCGCAGGGCGCGCCCCTGATCCATCAGCCGGGCGCCACGGCCGCCGCCGTCGCCCTCTATCTGGAGCGCCATCCTCAGTTCGACCCAGGCGAGAGCGGCGCCCGGCGATTTCTGACCACAGGTCGGCCGGGTTTGCAAAACGGCCTGGCGGAGCGCTTCTGGGGATCGCCCCTTCGTTTCGAAGCGGCATGAGAGGGGCTTTGGCCTCGGCATGCTGCCCACCCTGCGCCAACTGCATTATCTCAAGCTCCTGACGCAGCACGGCTCGTTCACCCGCGCCGCCGACGCCGCCCATGTGACCCAGCCCACCCTTTCGGCCGGGATCCAGGAACTCGAGCGAATTCTCGGCGCGCCGATGATCGATCGCTGTCGCGCCGGCGTAATTCTCACGGCGGCCGGACAGGAGGTCGTGACCCGCGCCGGCGCCATATTGGCTCAGACTGAAGACCTGGTGCGCGAGGCGCGAGGCGCGGGCGAGCCTCTGGGCGGTCGATTCCGTCTGGGCGTCATACCAACCATCGCGCCCTTCATGTTGCCGGCCGCCTTGCCGACCCTTAGCGCGCGCTACCCGAAGTTGCGGCTCTTTCTGCGCGAAGACCTGACCCATCGTCTGGTGGCCGAGGTCCGTTCCGGCGCCCTTGACGGCGCCCTGCTGGCCCTGCCCTACGATATGGCGGGATTGGACGTGGCGCATGTGGGCGACGACGAACTGATGGCCGCCCTGCCCGCGGATCACCCGCTGAACATGGCCGCCCGCGTCGCGCCCCAAAGCCTGTTGGCCGAAGAATTGATCCTGCTGGAGGATGGGCATTGCCTGCGCGACCATGCCCTGATCGCCTGCGGCGCGGGGGCGCGCAGGCGGGCGCGCGAGGAGGGCTTCGCCGCCACCTCCCTAGCCACGCTGGTGCAGATGGTGAGTTCCGGGCTGGGGGTTTCCTTCCTGCCCGCGATGGCGGTCGAGGCCGGCCTGGCCCAGGCCGGAAACATCAGCGTTCGCCCCCTGGAGGCAGAGCATGCCAGCCGCCAGATCGTGGTCGCCTGGCGTGCCGGTTCGACCCGGGCGGCTGAAGGCCGGCTGTTGGCGGCCGTGTTTCGCGGCGCCTGACGCACTGCCCGTGGCGCGTGTGACGGATCAGGATCTGGACCGGCTGGACCTCGAGGTCCTCGCCTTCATCGCCGCGCGCGAAGAAGCGCTTGGCCCCACGAGCGGTGGCCTGGAGAATTACTACAGCTACCGGGTTCGCCGGGGGCAGGGCCTGGTGCGCTACGAGCGCTTCTGGATCCAGCGATTGCAGAACGAGCGTCGGGTGTTCCACGCCGGAATCGGGCTTGGCCCACTACTCGCCGGTTTGGCGCGCGCCGGGGTGGAGGGCGTGGGTTTCGAGTCCGATATCCCGCGCTATCTGGCCGCCGAGGCGATGCGGGCGGCGCTCAATCCGGATCATCCCTACGAGATCCGCCTCGACAACTATCCGGCCGGGCTGCTCGCTGCCGACCGATGCGGCGACGCCACCCTGCTCTTCACCAACGTCGGCTCGGGCTGGACCGAGGTCCAGTTGGAAGAGGTGATCGGCTCGATGCACCGCTTCGCCCGCGCCATCTTCGATCTGCGCCTGTTCGGATGGCCCCGAGAGAGCGCGCCGGAGCGCGCCGCCCTGGCAGCCCAGGTGGAAGACGCCGCCTTCGCCCTCAGCCCGATCGACACCGGCCAGGGCGGCGACTTCTATGTTCAGGCGACCTCCCTCGGCGGCCCCTACTAGTCTATAGGGCCGTCATGAGCCGCCCCTTCATCAAGATGAACGGACTCGGCAACGACTTTGTGGTGGTCGAGGCCGGGTCGGCGCCCTTCGCGCCCAGCGCGCAGGAGGCGCGGCTGATCGCCGACCGCTTCAATGGCGTGGGATGCGATCAGCTGATCGGACTGGAGCGATCCGGCGGCGGGGCCGACATCTTCATGCGCATCTGGAACGCGGACGGTGGCGAGGTGGCGGCCTGCGGCAACGCCGCCCGTTGCGTCGCCTGGCTGCTGATGCGCGCCTCGGGCCGCGACACCGTGCGGATCGACACCGCCGGCGGCCTGCTTCACGCGTGGCGCGGCGAGGACGGCGCCGTGGTGGTGGACATGCGGACGCCGGGCCTCGACTGGCGCGACATTCCCCTTTCGGGGCCGATGGACACGGTCGAGCTCGATCTGCGCATCGAGGCGGCGCGCGGCGGGCCGGGCTGTGTCTCCATGGGCAATCCGCATGTGGTGTTCTTCGTCGCCGACGCCGAGGGGACGCCGGTCACCGTGCTCGGCCCGTGGCTCGAGCACCATCAGCGCTTTCCCCAAAGGGCCAATGTGGGCTTCGCCCAGGTCAAGGCGCGCAACCGCATCCGCCTGCGCGTGTGGGAGCGCGGCGCGGGACTGACCCTCGCCTGCGGCACCGGCGCCTGCGCCGCCGTGGTGGCGGCGCACCGGCGCGGACTGACCGAACGGGCGGTGACGGTGGAGATGGACGGCGGCGAACTGGCCATCGACTGGCGCGCCTCAGACGATCACGTGCTGATGACCGGCCCCGTGGCGGTGGAATTCACCGGCCGCCTGCCGACGCTGAACGCCTTCGCGTGATGCGCGACGTCGAAGTCGTGACCTTCGGCTGTCGCCTGAACGCCTGCGAATCCGACGCCTTGCGCGCGCGCGCCGCCGCCGATGGGCTGGCCGACGCGGTCATCTTCAACACCTGCGCCGTGACCGCCGAGGCCGTACGCCAGGCGCGCCAGGCGATCCGCCGGTCCCGTCGCGAGCGGCCCCAGGCGCGGCTCATCGTCACCGGCTGCGCCGCCCAGATCGATCCGGCCGCGTTCGCCGCCATGGCGGATGTCGACCTGGTGCTGGGCAATGCCGAGAAGGTGGCGCCGGGCGCCCTGCTGGAGGTCTCGCGTCGGGTCAGGGTCGGCGACATCCTGGCCAGGCCGCCGGAGCCGAGCCGCCAGGCCAGGGCCGCCCCCGGCCGGACAAGGGCATATCTGGAGATACAGAACGGCTGCGATCACCGCTGCACTTTCTGCGTCATACCCTTCGGGCGCGGCGCGGCTCGTTCGGTGGAGGCCGGCGCGGTGGTCGAGCGGGCGCGCGTCCTGGCCGCCTCTCACACCGAGGTCGTCCTGACCGGCGTCGACCTGACCAGTTGGGGCCAGGATCTGGTCGGGACGCCCACTCTGGGCGCCCTGGCCGCTCGCATCCTGCGCGAGGTCCCCGGCCTGCGCCGCCTGCGCCTCTCCTCGATCGACGCCGCCGAGATCGACGACGAGTTGATGGCGCTGTTGGCGGCCGAGCCGCGCCTGATGCCGCACTTGCACCTCTCCCTGCAATCTGGTGATGATCTGATCCTCAAACGCATGAAGCGGCGTCATTCCAGCGCCCAGGCCCTGGCGCTGGCGCTGGGGGTGCGGGCGGCCCGTCCGGACGTCGCCCTGGGGGCCGATTTCATCGCCGGCTTCCCGACCGAGACGGAGACGGCGTTCGCCAATACTCTCGCTCTGGTGCAGCGCGCTGGGCTCGCCTTCCTGCACGTGTTTCCCTACAGCCCGCGCCCTGGCACGCCGGCGGCGCGGATGCCTCAGCAGTCGGACGCCGTGGTCGTCGATCGGGCTCGCCGCCTGCGCGCCGCGGGCGACGCGGCCCTCGTTCGACACCTGGACCGGCAGGTCGGCCGCCGCGTGTCGGCTCTGGTGGAGCGACCCGGTCGCGCCCGGGCCGAGGATTTCACCGAAATCGCGCTCGTGAGCCCGGCCGAAGCAGGCGAGATCGTCGTCGGCGAAATCGGCGGCCATGATGGCCGTCGGGCTTGGCTGCGGTAGTTTTCCCTGGCGCGCTGTCGAAATCGGCGCGGCCCGCGCGTCTCTGCCTCGAGCCTTCGCGAACGGCTGCACAGCAAAGGAAGACGACTATGCAATACGCCCTTCTGATCTATGAAGACGAAGCTATCTACGGCCCGGAAAAGGATAGCCCCGCGATGCGCGACATTGTCGCCCGCCACATGGCCTTCGGAGCCGAGCTCGGCGAGGCGCGCAAGGGCGGCTCGGGGCTCAGATCGACCGCCGCGGCGACCACGGTGCGCACCGCCGCCGGCGCCAAGAGTCTGCATGACGGTCCGTTCGCCGAGACCAAGGAACAGCTGGGCGGCTTCTACCTGATCGATGTGCCCGATCTCGACGCCGCTATCGCCGTGGCGCGACGGCTGCCTCTGGCCGGCGACGGGGCGGTCGAGATCCGCCCTCTGCTCGGCGGATGAGGTCAGCCGGTCTGGAGGCGGCCGCGCGGACGGCCGGGGCGCGCATCGTCGGCGCCCTTGCCGTCCGATTCCGCGACCTCGACATAGCCGAGGATGCGTTCGCCGACGCGTGCGTCAAGGCGGCGCGCGCCTGGCCCGCCGCCGGTGAACCCCGCGACCCGGCCGCCTGGCTTTGGCGAGCGGCCCTGACCAGTGCGCTGGACGCGGCGCGTCGTCGCGCCGTGCGGGCGCGTTTGCGGCCCGACGCGCCGGAGGCCGAAACGGACGCGGAGCGGCGGCTGGCGAGCGACGAGGCGATCATTCCCGACGACCGCCTGCGTTTGATCTTCATCTGCTGCCATCCCGCCGTCGCCGCCGAGGCCCGCGCCGCGCTCACCCTGCGCCTGGTATGCGGCCTGTCGACGGCGGAGATCGCCTGGGCGTTCCTCGTGCCCGAGGCCACGATGGCTCAGCGCCTCGTGCGCGCCAAGCGCAAGATCGCGGAGGCTGGCGTTCCGTTCGAGACGCCCGCCCCCGAGGCCTGGCCCGAGCGGCTGGACGCCGTGCTCTCCACGCTCGAGATCGCCTACGCCAAGGCGCACGAAGACGCCGCTGGCGCCGGCGCTCACGCCGGTTATGCGCGCGAAATGCTCGACCTGACGGGCCTGCTCGCCTCGCTCCTGCCCGGCCATGCGGAGGTGCAGGCCCTGGCCGCCCTGGTCTGCTACGCCGAGGCGCGCCGCCCGGCGCGGCTGGATGAGCACGGGGCGATGACGCCGCTCTCCGAACAGGACCCCTGCCTCTGGCGGCGCGACCTGATCGCCGCCGGCGATCGATATCTGGCGAGGGGCGAGGCCCTGGGGCCGGCCGGCCCGCTCGCGCTCCAGGCCCGTCTGCATGGCCTCTGGTGCGCGCGCTGCAGCCTGGCGGAGCCGCCGCCGTGGCCGGAGGTGCTGGCGCTCTACGACGCCCTGCTGGAACAGCGCGAAGACAGGGTCGTGCGCCTCAACCGCGCCGTGGCCCTGGCCGAGGTGGAGGGTCTGGCCGCCGCCCTGGCCGAGCTGGAAGCGCTGGAGGGCAAGGCGATGGCGCGCTTCGCTCCCTATCACGCCGTGCGCGCAGATTTCATGCGGCGGGCCGGGCGGGCGAGCGAGGCGCGGGAAGCCTACCGCGCGACCCTGGCCCTAGATCCCGCGGCGGCAGAACGGCTGTGGCTGGAGCGGCGGCTGGCCGAGGTCCACGGCTGAGGGCGGTCGGTGGAAAAGCCGCCCCTACCCGGCCCCGCCCCGCTCGGCTAAACCCTCGGCATGGATGATACGCCGCGCGGCTGGCTTGGGCGCCTCAGAGACGGGCTGTCACGCAGTTCGCGGCGGATGGGCGAGCAGGTCACCTCAACTCTGGTGGCGCGGCCGCTGGATCAGGCCCGACTCGACTCGCTGGAGGAAATGCTGATCGAGGCCGATCTGGGCCCGGCCGCCGCCGCCCGCATCGCCTCGGCGTTCGGCGCCCGGCGGTTTGGCAGGTCTTCCACGGAAGATCAGGTCAAGGAGGCTCTGGCCGAGGCGGTAGCGGAGGAGTTGATCCCACGCCAGGGGGTGTTCGCGCCTCTGGCGGGGCCCCGGCCCTTCGTGGTCCTGTTCATCGGCGTCAACGGCTCGGGAAAGACGACCACTCTGGGGAAGATCGCCGCCGATCTGACCGCGAAGGGCGCCCGGGTGTTGATCGCCGCCGGCGACACCTTCCGCGCCGCGGCGGTGGAGCAGCTGGCGGTGTGGGCGGAACGCGCCGGCGCGGATTTCATCTCGCGGCCGGCGGGCGCCGACGCCGCCGGCCTCGCGTTCGACGCCCTGGACCGTGCCATGAAGGAAACCTACGACGTGCTGTTGATAGACACCGCCGGGCGGCTGCAGAACAAGCAGGGCCTGATGGATGAATTGACCAAGATGATCCGTGTGGTGCGCAAGCTCGATCCGGACGCGCCGCATGAGGTGCTGCTGGTGCTCGACGCCACTGTCGGCCGCAACGCCCTGGCGCAGGAGAACATCTTCGGCAACTCCATCGGCGTCACCGGAATCGTCATGACCAAGCTCGACGGCACCGCCCGCGGCGGGGTGCTGGTGCCCGTGGCGGCGGCTTCGGATTCGCCGATCAAACTGATCGGCGTCGGCGAGGGGGTGGAGGATTTGCAGCCGTTCGACGCCCGCGCCTTCTCCCGATCTCTGGTGGGGCTGGGGGCGCGGGCCGATGTCTGAGCGAGCCCGCGCGCCGGCTTGGTTCGGATGGGCGGTGGACGGCGCCCCGGGTGTCGCCTTCCTGGGCGTATACCTCCTGACGCGGGATTTTCGGCTCTCGACCTGGTGGCTGGTCGGCGCCTCCGCGGCGGCCCTGACCGTAAGCTTGGCGGTGGAACGCCGGATTCGTCCGTTGCCGGCGCTCACCGGAGCATTTGCCCTGGTGTTCGGCGGCGGCAGCCTGCTGCTGCACGATCCGGAGATCCTCAAGATGAAGATGACAATCGTCGACGGCCTGCTGGGCGGCGCGTTGTTCGTCGGTCTGGCGTTGAAGAAGAACCCACTCAAGATGATCCTGGGCGCAACCTTCAACCTGGAGGATCGCGCCTGGGCGGTCCTGGCGCTGCGCTATGGCGTGTTCTGGTGGATCTGCGCGGTAGCCAACGAGGTCGTGCGCCGCACCCAGAGCGATCACACCTGGGTGCTGTTTCGTGGTGTCGCCCTGGGAATTGCGGTGGCCTTCGCCGTCGCCCAGACGCCCTTCCTGCTCAAGCACAATCGTCCGCCCGGAAACGTCGAGCCGGCGCCGCCGCCCGACCTCGGCGTCTAGCCGGCTTGCGCCGGGCACGGATGGTCTGTCGTCAAACCGACGCACAAGTGCGATAAGGCTTTGCCGAGACGATCGGTCGGCGAGAGGGGACGCGCCATGGCCAAGGGCAAGGTCAAGCTTCAGGACGACACCCTGACCGGGTCGGTCACCCATCTTCTGCACCGCACTCTGCAGCTGGCGCTCGATTTTCATGCCGAGGCGGCCGGTCCCGCCGCCATCACCCAGCGCCAGTTCACCGTGCTCACCGCCGCGGGCGCCGGCGATGGCCTGACCCAGAACGACCTCGTCCGCGCCACCGGCATCGATCGCTCGACGCTGGCCGATCTGGTGGCGCGCATGCTGGCCAAGGGGCTGCTTGTCCGCGAGCGCTCCGTCACCGACGCGCGCGCCAACAGCGTGCGGCTCTCCGACGCCGGACGCGCGGCCCTGGACGCCGGCGCCGGCCCGGCCGCCGGAGCGGACGCCCGCCTGCTGGGCTATCTCTCGCCCAAGAAGCGCGACGGCTTCCTCAAGACCCTGGCCGCCCTGGCCGCCGCCGCCGACGATCCTTCGCCGCGCGCGCCCAAGGCCGACAAGCGCAAGCCGGCCCAGAGCAAGCCGCCCAAGATCAAATCGGCCAAACCGCCCAAGGCCGAAAAGAACGCCAAGGCCGTGAAAAAGCCCAAGCGCAAGAAGGAGCGCAAGGCCAGGAGCCTTGCCGAAATGGCCTAAAGCGAGCGGGAGGGTCGTGACCTAGCGCGAAGCGACGGCCGAGAGCAGGGCTTCGGCGTCGTCGGCCGTCAGGGGCGCGGCGCGTTTGGCGCGGATGACGCCGGCGGCGTCCACCGCATAGGTCTCGGGCACGCCGGTGAGGCCAAACTCGATCGCGGCGCGGCCGTCCGCGTCCGCGAGCACGGCGTCATAGGGATCGCCCAGTCGACGCAGGAAGTCGGCGGCGGCGTCGGGCCGGTCCTTGTAGGCGACACCGACAATCCGCACACCCTCCGCCTTCAGCGCCATCAGCGCCGGCGCTTCCTCCGCGCACGGCGCGCACCAGGAGGCATAGAAATTGACCAGCACCGGGCCGCGCGCCACCGCCCTCAAGCGCATCGCCGGTCCGCCGTCCAGGCGCAAGAGCGTGAGGTCGGGGAGCGGCTTTCCGACCAGGGCCATGGGAACGACGGTGGCTGTCCGGCGCAGCGACCAGCCGGCGAACAGGGCGACAGCCAGCGCCAGCGCCGCCAGGGGCGCCAGCGCCGCCAGCCGCCTCACGTTGGCTCGTTCCGTTCAAGCCTCTCCGCGGCCCGGCGCGCCCGGCGGGCACGCCATAGGGTGTCGGCCACCATCCAGACGAAGGCCGCGGCACTGAGGCCGTAGGCCGGCCAGACATAGGGCCCGTATCCGCCGCCGGGGCGCGCCACGTCGATCATCTCACAGCGCCGCCCGCAGGGTCAGGCTCGTGGCGCGCCGGCGCCACACCTCGGCGCGGGTGCGCGCCAGCCACAGAGCCCCGAACGCCGCCGCATAGCCGAGCCCCGTCAGCGCCAGGGGCGTCAGATAGACGGGCGCCAGCAGCGGCCCGCCGGCGCGGAAGATCGATTCGCCCTGGTGCAGGGTGTTCCACCAGTCGACCGAGAACTTGATGATCGGCAGGTTGATCAGCCCGACCAGCGCCAGGATTTCACCGGCCCGAGCCGCCTTGGCCTCGTCGTCGATGCTGGCGCGTAGCGCCATGTATCCCAGGAACAGCAGAAACAGTACCAGCACCGAGACCAGGCGCGAATCGCCCCAGGCCCACCAGGCGCCCCACATCGGCCGGCCCCAGAGGGAGCCGGTCACCAGGGCCATGCCGGTGAACACCGCGCCCAGCGGCGCCGCCGCCTTGGCCGCGGCGTCGGCGACGGCATGGCGGAACACCAGGGAGGTGAAGCTGGCCCCGCCCAGGGCCGCATAGGCCATCATCGCCGCCCAGGCGGCCGGCACATGAACGAACATGATGCGCACGCTGTCGCCCTGCTGGTAGTCCGGCGGGGCCGAGAGGCCGAGGGTCAGGCCGGCGGCGATCAGGCCGGTGGCGGCGAGACCCAGGATCGGGGCCGCCAAGCGTGAAAACGCCATGAACCGGCGAGGATTGGCCAGGGCCGCGATCATGGCGCTGCTTAGGACCGCGGCGGCCGCGCGGCAAGCGCCGGAACCCGACCGCAAGAGGCGTGGCGCTTCAGTTGCCGGGGTCGCCGTCGGTATCGGCCCCGCTGCGGCCGCCACGCCGGCCTCCGCCCGCGCCCCGGCGCGGATCGCCGCGTTGGGCGGGCATGGCGTCGAAGGCGCGTTGCTGGTCCGCCGTGAGCTGGGCGTAGAATGTCTTGGTCGCGGCCACCCGGTCCGACAGACGGGCGCGCACCTGATCCATGCGAGCCAGCAGGCGATCGAGGCGCTCGGGCGTGGTCATCGGCCCGTGCCGGCCGCTTTCCCGGCGCGGCGGATCCGCTTCGCCTGGGCGCGGCGCCATGGCCGCCACGAAGGCTTGCAAGGCGCCCTCCTGGGCCGGGCTGAGCGACAGGGCGCGACGCAGGCGATCGGACTGCTCGGCCGGCGTGGCCGCCTCCGCGGGCGGCGCCGATCCGCCGTCCGTTCCGGGAGGGGGTGAGGGCGGCGGCAAGCCTTCCTGTGCCAGCCCGGGCGTCGCCAGCGCCATCCAGGCGCCGGCGAGCCCGGCCCCGAGAGCCAAAATTCGTTTCATGTCGCGCCGCGCTCCGCCAGATCCAGACATTCAGGCTGAGCCGCGTTTGTGTCGCGCCGATGTCGGCTGTGTCACTCTAGCCTCAGGAGAGTGCGTTGCGGCAGGCGGCCGCCATGGCCAGGGGCGTCAGCGCCACGGCGGCCAGGGCATAGGCGCCGAGCAGGGCAAGGCCCGTCAACCAGGGCAGCCCCGCCTCATAGGCGCCGATCGCGCCGCCGCCGAAGATCACCGGCGGAATCAGCAAAGGCAGGACGATCACCGCCGTCAGCACCCCGCCGCGCCGGCTGGCCAGGGCCAGGGCCGCGCCCGTCCCGCCCATGAACGCGAAGGCGATCCCACCCAGGCCGCTTACGGCCACGATCAGGGGCGCGGTCCGCGCCGAGGCCCCCAGGGCCACCGCCGCCACAGGTGCGGCCAGCGCCAGGGGCGCGCCATTGACCAGCCAATGGGCCAGGCACTTGGCCGCCGCCGTGAGTTCCAGCGGCAGGGGACCCAGCGCCAGCAGGTCCAGGGCCCCATCTTCCAGATCCCTCTCGAACAATCGCTCGAGCGTCAGCAGCGAGGCCAGCGCCAGCGCCACCCAGGTCACGCCCGCGGCCACGGCCGCCAGGGGCGGGGGCGCCGGGCCCAGCGCCAGGGGTGTCAGCGTCGTGACCGACGCCAGGAACCCCAGCGCCAGCAGCGGTCCGCCGCCCCGCCCCCAGGCCAGCGAAAGCTCCCGCCGGAAGAGCGCGCCGGCCGGGCTCACGCGATCCGCACCGCGCGCGCCGCGATCGGCAGGGGATCGTGCACGGCCGCCAGAATCAGACCGCCGCCGGCGACATGGGCGGCCATGATGTCGCCCACCAGCCGCCGGCCGTCGGCGTCGAGCGGGGCCAGGGGCTCGTCCAACAGCCAGAGCGACCGGGGCGCCGCCAGCAACCGGGCCAGCGCTAGGCGCCGGCGTTGTCCGGCCGACAGGCGCCTCACTTCAAGGTCGAGCTGCCGGGCAAGGCCCAAACGCTCGGCGGCCGTCACCGCCGCCGCCTCGTCGCCACCGGCCCAGGCGCACTGGAAGCTCAACTCCTCGCGCGCGGTGCGGCCGCCTTTGAAGCCGTCCTGATGGCCCAGCAGGTGCAGTGATCCGCGGCGGGCCTCGTCGGCGTCGGCAAGTCCTTCGAAGACGATCGCGCCGGCCGCCGGCGCGATCAGACCGGCCACCGCGCGCAGCAGGCTGGTCTTGCCCGAACCGTTGGGCCCGGTCAGGGCCACCGCCTCCCCGGCCAGCGCTCGCACCTCCAGGTGCTCGAACAGCAGCCGCTCCCCTCGGCGTACGGCGAGATCCCGGATCCACACCCCGCGGATCATCGCCGCCCCCGCCACCCGGTCCCGGCCGCATCGACTTTGCCGGCCGCTGGGTCTAAGAGATGGCTCGCCGCAAGGGGAAAGCGCCGCGCGGAACGGACGCTGTGTGTCCGCTCTGAAAAGCGCGCGATCCTCCGAACCGATTTTCGGACGGCCAGCAACGGAAGAAGGATCCCCCACATCATGCCGTCACTCGACAGCCTGAACACGCGTCGGCAACTCGTCGTCGGCGACAAGACCTACGCCTACCACAGCTTGGCCGCCGCCGCAGACGCCGGGCTCGCCGGTATCGATCGCCTGCCGGTCTCCCTCAAGGTGCTGCTGGAGAATCTGCTGCGCTGCGAGGACGGCCAGTCGGTGACACGCGAAGACATCGCCGCCCTGGCCGCCTGGGTCCAGAACACCGGCGCCGTGCAGCATGAGATCGCCTTTCGTCCGGCCCGGGTGCTGATGCAGGATTTCACCGGCGTGCCGGCGGTGGTCGATCTGGCCGCCATGCGTGACGCCCTGGGCAGGCTCGGCGGCGATCCGGAGCGTATCAATCCTCAGAACCCGGTCGATCTGGTCATCGACCACTCGGTCATGGTCGACCATTTCGGCACCTCCAAGAGCTTCGGCGAGAACGTCGCCCGCGAATATGAGCGCAACATCGAGCGCTATCGCTTCCTGCGCTGGGGCGGCGCGGCGTTCGACAACTTCCGCGTGGTGCCCCCCGGCACCGGCATCTGCCACCAGGTCAATCTGGAGAACCTGGCCCAGACCGTGTGGACCAGCGAAACCGGCGGCGAGACCCTGGCCTATCCCGACACGGTGGTCGGAACCGATAGTCACACCACCATGGTCAACGGTCTCTCGGTGCTGGGCTGGGGCGTCGGCGGTATCGAGGCCGAGGCGGCCATGCTGGGCCAGCCGATACCGATGCTGATTCCCGAGGTGCTCGGCTTCCATTTCACAGGCGTCTTGCCGGAAGGCGCGACCGCCACCGACCTGGTCCTCACGGTCACCCAGATGCTTCGCCGCAAGGGCGTGGTCGGAAAGTTCGTGGAATACTATGGCGAAGGCCTCGAGAGCCTCACAGTCGAGGATCAGGCGACGCTGGCCAACATGGCCCCCGAATACGGCGCAACCTGCGGCTTCTTCCCCGTCACCCGGGCCACCATCGCCTATCTCGCCGCCACCGGCCGCGACCCGGCCCGCGTGGCCCTGGTCGAAGCCTACGCCAAGGCCCAGGGGATGTGGGTAGAGCCCGGCATGGCGGCGCCGATCTTCTCCGATACCCTGGAGCTCGACCTGGCGTCCGTGGTCCCGTCCCTCGCCGGCCCGAAGCGGCCGCAGGATCGGGTGCCGCTGGGCGATTCGGCGGCCAGCTTCCGCGCCGCTCTGCAGGGCGAATTCGGCCGCGGCGAGGGGCCGGGCGCGGCCCGCGTCGCCGTTCAGGGCGAGAGCCACGATCTGGGCGACGGCGACGTGGTCATCGCCGCGATCACCTCCTGCACCAACACGTCTAACCCCAGCGTGCTGATCGCCGCCGGCCTGCTGGCCAAGAACGCGGTGGCCAAGGGACTTTCGGTCAAGCCGTGGGTTAAGACCTCGCTGGCGCCCGGCTCCCAGGTTGTGACCGACTATCTGGCCAAGGCCGGCCTGACCAAGAGCCTCGACGCCCTGGGCTTCAATCTGGTGGGCTATGGCTGCACCACCTGCATCGGCAATTCCGGGCCCCTGGCGGCGCCGATCAGCCAGGCGATCACCCACGGCGACCTGGTCGCCGTCTCGGTGCTGTCGGGCAACCGCAACTTCGAGGGCCGGGTCAATCCCGACGTACGCGCCAACTATCTGGCCAGCCCGCCGCTGGTGGTGGCCTACGCCCTGGCCGGCTCGATGTTGGTCGACCTGGCCACCGAACCCTTGGGCCAGGGCAAGGGCGGCAAGGACGTGTTCCTGAAGGATATCTGGCCCTCCAACGCGGACATCGCCAATATCCAGCGCAAGGTCGTGCAGTCCTCGATGTTCGCCATCCGCTACAAGGACGTGTTCGCCGGAGACAAGGCCTGGCAGGCGATCAAGGTCGCCGAAGGCAAGACATACGCCTGGGAGATCGGCAGCACCTATGTGCAGAACCCGCCGTATTTCGAAGGCCTGACCATGACGCCTGCGCCGGTCACCGACATTCTGGAGGCGCGGATCCTGGCCATCTTCGGCGACTCGATCACCACCGACCACATAAGCCCGGCCGGCAATATCCGCGCCGCGTCTCCGGCCGGTGAATACCTCTCCCAGCATCAGGTGCCGCAGAGCGAGTTCAACTCCTATGGCGCCCGGCGCGGCAATCATGAGGTAATGATGCGGGGCACATTCGCCAACATCCGCATCCGCAACCGCGTGACGCCCGACATCGAGGGCGGCGTCACCCGCCATTTCCCCTCTGGCGAGACGATGTCGATCTACGACGCGGCCATGCGCTACAAGGCCGAGGGGCGCGGCGTGGTGGTCTTCGCCGGCAAGGAATACGGGACCGGCTCCTCGCGCGACTGGGCAGCCAAGGGATCGCGCCTGCTGGGCGTGCGTGCGGTGATCGCCGAGACCTTCGAGCGCATCCATCGCTCCAATCTGGTGGGGATGGGCGTGCTGCCGCTGCAGTTTCTCTCCGAGGGCTGGCAGCGCCTGGGTCTGACCGGCGAGGAGATCGTGACCATTCGCGACCTGGCCGATATCCAGCCGCGCCGGCAGTTGATGGTTGAGCTCTATCGCCCCACCGACGGCAAGATCGCCCGCTTCCCTGTCCGGTGCCGCATCGATACGGCGACCGAACTGGCCTATTTCCAGAACGGCGGCGTGCTCAACTATGTGCTACGCAATCTGGCGCGCGAAGCGGCCTGAGCCGCGGCGAGCCAGGTCGCTTCACACGTTCGTGAACGCCCAGGCGGGCAAACTCCGCTTAATTGGCGCCGCATGAAGAGGGCCGTTCTTCCGCCGTCGATACTGGCCGTGTGGATGGTCGCCAGCCTGGCATCGGCGCACCCGCCCACGGTGGTTGAGCTGTTCACCGCCCAGGGCTGCGGCTCATGCGGCAAGGCCAATGCTTATCTGGCCCGCCTCGCCGACCGGCCGGGGGTGATCGCCCTGACCTTCAACGTCGACTATTGGGACTATCTGGGCTGGAAGGACACCTTCGCTCACCCGGAATTCGCCGATCGACAGCGGGCCTACGACAAACGCCTCGGCGAACGCGACGTCTATACGCCCCAGGTGATCGTCGGCGGCGCCGCCCAGGCCAGCGGCGACAAGTCCGCCGATGTCGACGCCCTGATCGACCAGGCCAAAGCCAGGGCGCCCGCCAAGGGCGCGAGGCCGGCCGACCCTCTGGTATTCACGCCCAGGGCCGACGGCACGATCGCCATCGGTCCCGGCCGACGGGTCCACGCCGGCGCCAGGGCGGCAGCCGCCGATGTCTGGCTGGTGCGCTACGATCCGCGCCAGACCGACGTCCATGTCCGCAACGGCGACAACCGCGGCCGCACCCTGGCGCACCGCGATGTCGTGCGCCAGCTCGCCCGGCTGGGCGCCTGGCGGGGCCACATGGCAGTGTTCAAGCTGCCCGCGGCGCCGGAGGACGGCCTTTTAGGGGTCGTGCTGGTTCAGGCAGCCAAGGGCGGAAAGATACTGGCCGCTGCGAGGCTCTGAAGCGGCCAAGGCCATCGCCCAACAAAAACCCCGCGATCGCTGGGGCGGCGATCGCGGGGTCAATGTCTCTAAGCCCAATCTCAGGGGCAGTGCGTCGGCCGACCAAAGCCCCGTCGATTCTGGGGGGCTGGGGGGGCTGTTCAGGGTCCGGAACCAGCGGCGCTCCGATCAGCCGACACTAAGGTTATCGCCAGCCAAGCGGGCGGCCGAACGACCAAAATAAGGTCATTTCACGGCTCCAAATGACGCGATTTTAATCTTTTCCCCAAGCCGCCAAACGCTCCGAAGCGCCCGCCGTCATGCTCGGCGAGGCCCGCGAAACTAGGTGCGTTCGCGCGTCAGGCGCATTAGTCTTTCCCGACATGGCTGTTGATCACGCGCCCGCGCCGACCATTCCGCAAGCCTCCCTGGCGACGACCTTCTTCGACCGGCGCGAGCTGAACCAATTGCTCAGCCTGTACGGTCGCATGGTCGCCGCCGGCCATTGGCGCGACTACGCCATCGACGGCCTGAAGCACGCGGCGGTGTTCTCGGCCTTTCGCCGAGCTTCCGAAACGCCGCTCTATCGAATCGAAAAGCGGCCGGCGCTCGCCCGCCGCCAGGGCGCCTGGTCGGTCATCGCCCCCGGCGGCCTTGTGCTGAAGCGCGGACACGAACTCGCCCACGTCCTGCGGGTGTTCGACCGTACGCGGTTTCGCGTAATCGATTAAGCGCATCCCTCACCGCCCCGGCGCTGGCCGAGGCGGCGCGGACCAGGCCGGGGTCTAGCGGCGCGAGCCGCCCATGAAGAAGAGCAGGAACCGGAACAGGTTGACGAAGTCGAGGTAGAGGCTGAGCGCGCCCCAGCTGGTGGCCGAGCTCATGGCCCCGGAGTCGGCGCTCACCTTATAGTACATCATCTTCAGGCGCTGGGTGTCGGCGGCGATCAGGCCGGCGAAGATGCCCACGCCCAGCAGGTTGATAACGAACACCAGCGCCGGCGAATGGAAGAACAGGGTCGCGACCGAAGCGAAAACTAGGCCCCAGACGCCCATGATCAGGAAGCTGCCCATGCCCGAGAGGTCGCGCTTGGTGGTGTAGCCCACCAGCGAGAGGCCGCCGAACGCCCCCGCCGTTACCAGGAAGGTCTGGAAGACGCTGACGCCGGTGTAGAGCAGGAACACCATGCCCAGCGACGCCCCGATCAGGGAGACGATCGCCCAGTAGGTGAAGCTGGCGCTGCGCGCGCTCTGGCGCCGGGCGAAGCCCTGGAAGAGCAGGATGGCCAGCGGCGCGAACGCCACTACCATGCCGAGGATCGTGTAGCCGATGTGCCCCGCGCCATCGACGCGGAACAGAAAGGCCCGGGCCGGGGGATAGTTGCCGGTGACCCAGGCGAGGGCGGCGGAGAGCACGAGGCCCAGCGCCACCTTGTTGTAGACCCCCAGCATGAAGGCCCTCAGGCCCACGTCCACCGCCATGTCCGGCGCCGCCACCGTGCCCGGTCGCGTCAGCCCGCGGTCAAAGTCACTCATCGAGAGAAACCCTTGTTTCGATTGCGTCCCGCTTGGACGCTCAGGCCCAGATATCGCCCTTGCCGGGCCTCGGCGCAAGGAGGCCCTGGATTACCGGCGCTTCACCTTCATCCCTCGCGCAGGATCCGGGCCGGGCGGCGGGCCAGGGCGACCTGGGCTGCGATCCATCCCCCCGCGCCCGCCAGCATCGCCGCGGCCCCGACCAGGGCCGCGAGCCCGGCCCAGTCCACGCTCCACCGCGCCTGAAACACCTTCACCACCACCGGCCATGCCGCGGCGTAGCCAAGGGCCGCCCCAGCCAGTCCGGCGATCAGGCCGACCGCGCCATACTCCACCGCATAGGCCCCCAGGATCTGGCCGCGATCGGCGCCCAGCACCTTGAGGATGGCCGCCTCCCGCGCCCGCGCCCGGGCGCCGGCGGCGATGGCCCCGGCCAGCACCAGCAGCCCGGCCAGGGCGGCCACGGCGCCCGCCCCGCGAATCGCCAGGGCCAGGCGATTGAAGAGATCGCCGGCCGCCTCCAGCTGCTCGCGCACGCTGATCACATTGACGGTCGGAAACGTCGCCCCCAGGCGCCGGGTGGCCAGGCTCTCCTCCGCCCGGGTCGCCTTGGCGATGGCCACGTCGGAAAGATCGGCCCCGGCCAGGGCCGCGGGATCGAGCACCACCGGGAAGCTGGCTCCGAAGCCGCCGAAATCGATCTTGCGCAGGGCGGCGACATGGGCCTCGATCGGCCGGCCGAGGATGGAGAGGGTGATCGCGTCGCCCACCTTCAGCCGCGCGCCCTTGGCCGCGTCGGTGGACAGCGCCACGAGCGCCGGGCCTGCATAGTCCGCCGGCCACCAGCGGCCGGCCACAACGCCCGCGTCGCGCGGCGCCGGGCCCAGGGCGCTCAGGGTGATGTCGTTGTCATACGCCCAGCGCTCGGCCGGGTCGATGCGCGCGCGGTCCACGGCGCGGCCCCGCACGCCGGTTATCCTGCCGGTGGCGAACGGCGCGCGCAGATAGTCGCGCGGCGTCAACGGCCGGCCGAACGCCCGCGCCAGGGACGCGTCGAAGGCCGCGCCCTGGCCCGCGGGAATATCCGTGAACACCAACGCCGGGGCCGTGCGCGGCGCCACCTCGGTCACCTGGGTGAGCAGGCTGGACTGGATCAGCACCACCGCCGAGAGCAGGGCCATGCCCAGGCCGATCGCCGGCGTGGCTGTGCGCGCGGCCGAGCCGGGGCCGGCCAGATTGGCCAAGCCGATCCGCCACGGTCCCCGCGCTCCGACGCGCAGGCGCCCGGCCCCGGCCGCCGCGCCGCGCCCGATCAGCCAGAGCAGACCAAAGCCGAACGCCACGCCGGCTATCATGATCGTCGCGGCCAGCGGCGTCGGCGCCGTCGCCACGGCCAGGCCGGCGAGACCAGCGCCGGCGAGAGCGGCCACGGCGAGCTCCACGCCGAAGCTGGGTCGGGCCGAAATATCGCGGCGCAGCAGCGCGGCCGGCGGCGTGGCGCGCGCCCTGGCCAGCGGCCCCAGCGAAAAGGCGGCGGCGGCGAGCAGGCCGAAGGCGCCGGCCTTGGCCAACGGCCAGGGATAGACGCCGAACAGGGCCGGGATCGGCAGGCTGTTTCCCACCAGCGCCCCCAGGATCAGCGGCACGGCCGCCCCGACGGCGAGGCCCAGGATCACCCCCAGCGCCGCCAGAACGCCGATCTGGATCAGATACACGTCCCTCGCCAGGGCGCCCTCGGCCCCGAGCGCCTTGAGCACAGCGATCGAGGCGGTCTTGGTGGCCAGATAGGCGGAGACCGCGCCCTGCACTCCCAGGCCCCCGGCCACCAGGGACACCAGGCCGATGAAGCCCAGGAAATATTCCAGCTCGTCGATCAGCCGCCGCGCTCCAGGCGCCGCGTCGCTGCGGTCGCGCAGGCGAAAACCGCCGACGCCGGCGTGGTCCAGCGCCCGCCGCAGCGCCGTCTTGCCCGTCGCCAGGGTCTGGCCGGGCGCGAGGGCGACCCGCGCGGTCTCGCCGAACGGCAGGCCGGGCGCCAGGAAGCCGCCGCCCTCGATCATGGCGAGCCGCCCCAGCACCCGGGGACCCAGGGCGAACCCCCGCGACAGCCGATCCGGCTCCGACACCAGGATCGCCCGCGCCACGACCGGCACATTGCCGACCAGGAAACGGTCGCCCAGCTTCAGTCCCAGCCGGTCGAGCAGCGGCTTTTCCACCGCCACCCCGGCCACCCCGCCCACCGGCGTCAGCGCTTCGCCAAGGTCGCGCGCGCCGATCAGCGCCACCCGCCCGGCCAGGGGATAGCCGGCCGACACGCCGCGCAGCTCGACCAGCCGCCGCTCGCCCGAGGGCGCCTGGGCCATGGCCTGGGAGGCGACCGCGAAATCCGACTGCCCGGCCCGGGCGAGGCTGGCGCGCTCGGGCGCGGTGAAGCGGCGCTGCTCCAGGCTGACGGCCAGGTCGCCGCCGAGGATCTCCCTCGCCTGGGAACTCAGCCCCTGGCGAAACGCCTCGGCCGTCGATCCGGCGGCGGCGATGGCGGCCACGCCCAGCGCCAGGCAGGCCAGGAAAATGCGAAAGCCCGACAGCCCCGCGCGCAGTTCCCGCCCGGCGAACCGGGCCGCCAGGATCACGCCGCCTCGTCCAGCATTCGCCCGTCGGCCATCCGCGCGCGCCGGTCGGCCCGGGCGGCCAGGGCCTCGTCATGCGTCACCAGCACCAGGGCCGCGCCACTCTGCGCCACCAGGTCGAACATCAGCTGCGCCACCGCCGCGGCGTTGGCGGCGTCGAGATTGCCGGTCGGCTCGTCGGCGAACAGCAGGGTCGGGCTGGCGGCCAGGGCCCGGGCCAGAGCCACCCGCTGCTGCTCGCCGCCGGAAAGCTGATGCGGATAGTGGCTCAGACGCCCCGTCAGCCCCACCCGGCCCAGCCAGTCGCGCGCCGCCGCGCCCGCGTCGCGCCGTCCGGCGATCTCCAGTGGCGCGGCCACGTTTTCCATCGCCGTCATATTGGGCAGCAGGTGAAACGACTGGAACACCAGCGACACCCGGCCCCGCCGCAGCCGGGCCCGGCCGTCCTCGCCGAGTGCGGCCAGATCCTCGCCCAGCAGGCGCACTCGGCCGCGCGTCGGCCGTTCGAGGCCGGCCGCCACCGCGATCAGGCTGGACTTGCCGCAGCCCGACGGGCCGACCACCGCCACCCGTTCGCCCGGCGCGACCGAAAAATCCACCCCGCGCAGGATCTCCACCGGACCGGCGGCCGACGGCAGGGTCAGGACGACGCCAGTGAGTGCCAGCGGCGCGCCGGAGGCGGTCGAATCGTACATGCGGCCTCGGCGATTTTGGCGGACGGTCGGGTCGCGCCTACATAGGGCCTCGCCATGCCTGCCACACCCCACGCCAGCCGCCGGACCCTTCTGGCCGGCCTGTTCGCCGCCGGCGCCGCCACCGCCCGGCCGGCGAGGCCCAGGCTGGTGACCATTCTGGGAGACTCGATCACCGCCGGCTATGGCCTTGCCGCCGACGATGCTCTCCCGGCCCAGCTGGCCCGGGCCCTGGCGGCCCTCGGGACGCCGGCCACCGTGCGCGGCGCCGGGGTGTCGGGCGACACCACCGCGGGCGGCCTGGCGCGGCTGGAGTTCTCCGTTCAGCCCGACACCGAGCTGTGCCTCGTGGCCCTGGGCGGCAACGACCTGCTGCAGGGCATCGATCCCCGCGTGACACGGGCCAATCTGACCCGCATCCTGTTGCGGCTGAAGGCCCGCCACATGGCCGCGATCCTGGCCGGCATCGCCGCGCCGGCGGCCATCGGCGCCGCCTACGCCCGCGATTTCGACGCGGCCTTCCCGGCCGCCGCCCGCGCCGCCGGCGGCGTGCCGCTCTACCCCGACCTCCTTGCCGGCGTCGGGCGCGACCCGCGCCTCAACCAGCGCGACGGCATTCATCCCAATCCCGCCGGCGCCGCGATCATCGCACGGCGTCTCGCCCCCTTGGTGGCAAGGACGCTACGGGGCAGGCTGTAATAGATGTCTCGCTCTACCGAGAGTTGATGTAACTCCTTAAATTCTAAAGGGTTTTTTGCTCATTGTGTGACAATTAAAGACGCCGAGCTTGACACTTTCATTAAATCCACGACATTGGAATTATGGAAAATAGAACCGCCGTCAAGCGACTCTCGGCTCTCGCCCAGGAGAACCGCCTCGCCGTCTTCCGCCTGCTGATCAAGTTGGGCCGCAGCGGTGTTGCCGCGGGGGAGATCGCCCGGGCGCTGGAGATCACTCCCAACACCCTGTCGGCTCAGCTGACCATCTTGGCCAACGCCGGCCTGGTCACCAGCCGTCGCGACGGCCGCTCGATCATCTACGCCGCCGGCTACGACGGCATGAGCGAGCTTCTGGTGTATCTGATGGATGACTGCTGCCAGGGGCGGCCGGAAGTCTGCGCGCCGCTGGCCGCCATCGCGAGCAGGGCCGCCTACTGCTGACAGCGCTGAACGGCGACGGCGTGCTTCTGATGGGGCGAGATGACTCAGGCCAGCCTTGAACCCCCATTGCACGCCTTTTCCACGACCCGCCGGCTGGTGGGTGAGGCGTTGGGAACGGCGCTGCTGCTGGCCGTCGTCGTCGGCTCGGGGATCATGGGCGAGCGTCTGGCCGACGGTAATGTGGCGATAGCACTCCTGGGAAATACACTTTCCACCGGCGCCGGCCTGGTGGTGCTGATCACCATCTTTGGGCCGCTGTCCGGCGCTCACTTCAATCCCACGGTCACCCTGGTGTTCGCTATTCGCCGCGAGATCGGCTGGCGGCTGGCCGGCGCCTATGTGGCCGCGCAGGTGGTCGGGGGCGTTCTCGGCGTCTGGGCGGCACACGCTATGTTCGGCGAGGCGATCTGGCAGGTATCTACCAAGCTGCGCGACGGGCCGGCCCAGGCGTTTGCCGAGTTCGTCGCCACCTTCGGTCTGATCGCCGCGATCCTGGGATCGCTTCGATTTCGCCCCGAGGCGACGCCGATGATCGTTGGCCTTTATATCACCGCGGCCTACTGGTTCACGGCCTCGACATCGTTCGCCAACCCGGCCGTGACCATAGCCCGGTCGCTGTCGAACACTTTTGCCGGCATTGCGCCGGCCTCGGCGCCGATATTTGTCGTCGCGCAGCTCATTGGCGTCGTTACCGCGTGCTTGCTGTTTGGATGGCTTTTTCAGGAGCATCTCTCGCCATGAGCGACGATTTCCCGATCACCCTGTTCCACAACCCAGACTGCGGAACCTCGTGCAATACCCTGGCGATTATTCGGGCCGCCGACTACGCGCCGGCCGTGGTCGAATACCTGAAGACAGGCTGGAGTCGGCTGCAACTCGAAGGGCTGCTGGCGGCGATGGACGCAAGGCCTCGCGATCTACTTAGAGAGAAGGGCGCCCCGGCGGCGGCCCTGGGCCTTCTTGGTCCAGCCGTCAGCGAAGATGCTATACTCGACGCCATGGTCGCCCATCCGATCCTGGTCAACCGGCCGATCGTCGTCACGCCGAAAGGGACGCGGTTGTGCCGGCCGTCCGAAGTCGTGCTCGAGTTGCTGGAGAAGCGACCTGACTCCTTCGCCAAGCAAGATGGCGAGGTCATAGTCCCCTCAGCGACCTGAACCCCGGCGCCTCGCGCCGAGCGCACGATTCCGGTCGCGGGATCCTCAGGCTCCCCCCGCCCCCCTACCCGCCCGCATAGGCCGGGGCGCGGCCGAGCAGGGGGGCGCTGACGATGTCGTAGTGCAGCTCCGAGGCGGCCTCGGCGATCATGTTGGTGCGCGCGTCGCGCAGGTAGCGGTTGACGCCGGTGGAATCCATCATGCCGCTGCCGCCCCACATCTGCAGCAGCTTGCTGGAGCAGTCGAACACCGTGTCGCAGACGAACGCCTTGCACAGCGAGCCCAGGGTGGGGTCGGGCCGGCCTTCGTCGTGCAGGCGAGCGGCGTCGTACAGTAGGCTGCGGCAGGCCTCGATCTTGGCGCTGACCTCGCCAATCCAATAGCCGATCGGCTGCAGGCGGCTCATGTCCGAACCATAGAGCTTGCGCTCCCGCACATAGTCGAGGGTCTTGGCGAACAGCCCCTCCGCGCCGCCGAGCGCCGCCACCGAATGGGCGATGAAGCTGGCCTGATTGACCGGCCCAAGGTCCGAGTTGCCGGTGAGCAGATCGCCGATGATGTTTTCGCCGGGCACGAACACGTCGTCGTAGGCGACCGTGCCGGTGTTGGTGCCGCGCCAGCCCAGCTTGGATTCATAGGGCGCGACGCCGACCCCCTTCTGGGAGCGCTCGACCACGGCCACCCCATAGCCCGCCACGCCGTCGCGCTCCGTGCGCGCCATGACCATGAAGTGCTCGGCCGTGCCCTGGGTGGTGAACAGCTTGAGCCCGTTGAGGCGGTAGCCGTTGCCGTCTGGAACCAGCCTGGTCTGATGGGCTGCGATGTTGGCCGCGCCGGCCGGCTCGGTCATCGACCAGGCGAGCAGCTTCTCGCCGCGGGCCGAAGGCTCGAGAAACCGGCGCTTCTGATCGTCCGTACCCAGAAGCTCTATGGACCCCGGGCAGAGCACGATCTCGACGCTCAGCAGGCCGGCGAAGGCCGGACTGGCCTTGGCGATTTCTTCCAGCACCATGCAGGCGCTGGTGAGGTTGGCCCCGATGCCGCCATGCGCCTCACTGGTGTAGAGGCCGAAGAAGCCAAGCTCGCGGCAGCGGTCGATCAGGTCCGGCGGAACCTCGTCGTCCCGATCGATCGCTTGGGCGCGCGGCGCCACCTCTTTTTCCGAAAAGCGCCGCGCCGTGTCGCGCAGCATCGCCTGATCTTCGTTGGGAAAGCGCGACATGGGCTGGGTCTCCTCTACTTGGCCGGGCGCGGCGCGCTCAGCATGGCGGTGGTGGTCTCGACGATGTCCTCGAGGGTGGTCGGCGACTGCCAGATCGGATGGCCGCGCGAGCGATCGGCGAGAAGGGTTTCGCGCTGGGCGAGGATCGCTCCGTGAAAGGCGTTCATGAACACGAAGCGGCGGTTTCTCTCCGGCGCCGTCAGTTGCGGCATCAGCGGCCGCAGCAATTGCAGGCAGCGCTGGTAGCCTATGTTCCAGCGGCCCTCGAGCGCCTCCATGATCATCGCCGGATGGTTGGAACTCAGGTCCAGCAGGAAGCGGCTGAAATACGGCGCGTCGTCGCCGTCGTCGGCGGCCAGTTCGGCCGAGGGCATGATGATCGCGCCGATCAGCTCGCGCATGGTCGGCGGCGATGCGCGCGCGTCGAAATCCTCCAGCAGCCGCCGGCGCCGCGCCTCGATCACCCTGGCGCCGTCGATCAGGATCTCCCTGGCCAGGGCCTCCTTGGTGGCGAAATAGTAGCCGACCGCCCCGTGGTTCCTCTGGCCGGCGGCGGCGGCGATATCGCGCACCGTCACATTACGAAAGCCGCGCTCGGCGAACAGCCGCCGCGCCGCCCGCTTCAATATCGCCCGGGCGTCGACATCGACCGCCGCGGTTCCGGTTCGACTTCCTGGCACGTTGACTCCCCCGCCCTTCGGCTTGTATTAAATCAACGGACTTATCCAATGGGATTAACAGGCCGCCGTCAAGGCCCCCGGGAGGAACGATGAGCCGGCTGTTCGAGCCCTTCGACGCGGGGGGCCTGCATTTCAAGAACCGCATCATCCATGAGCCGACCACGCTCAACATGTCGGATCCGCGCGGCTACGCCACGCGCCGTCTCGCCGCCGCCTATGGCGCCATCGCCAGGGGCGGGTATGCCGCCACCGTGGTCGGGGCCACCTGCGTGCGCTGGGACGGCCTCATCAACGAGCGCATGCTGGGCCTGTATGACGAGGACTATGTCATCGAGTTTCGCGACACCGTCGCCGAGATCAAGAACAACGACAGCCTGGCAGGCATCCAGCTGTTCTATGGCGGCCTGATCCCGGGCCTCGGGACCACGGTGCCGTTGAAGCCTGGACAGGGCTGGATCCCGGGCACCGTCGCCTGGGGCCCCAGCAACACCTATGTCATCGGCAACCCCCAGAGCGGCGTGGTGCCGACCGAAGTCTATGGCGAACTGGTGGAGGACTACGCCCAGGCGGCCCGCCGGGCGCGGGAGGCGGGCTTCGAGTTCGTCTCGTTCCACTTCTGCCACGGCTCTCTTCCGCATACCAACCTTTCGCTCCTGGCGAACCAGGGCCGCACCGACAAATACGCAGACCGGTTCCTGTTTTGCGAAGAGATCATCCAACGCACCCAGGCTCTGTGCGGCAGAGACTTCCCGATCATCCCGCGCCTCTGCTGCGACGAGAACCTGGCCGGCGGCTTCGACATCGAATACTTCGCCGAACACTACGCCCCGCGCCTGCACGCCTTGGGGATCGCGGTGCTGGACTGCACCTTCGGCTCGATGCTGGGCGCGCCCAGCCGGCGCACAGACATCCATTCGACCGAATTCATCGGCCCCTCGTTCTATTCGCCCAAGGTGATCAACCTCGACAACATCCGAAGGCTGAAGGCCCTGCTGATCGAAAAGGGTATCGACATGCCTCTGATCGGCTCGGCCAATCTGATCACGCCCGGCGACCTGCGCGCCATGGTCGACGAAGGCGGGGCCGAGTTCGCCGGCGTCTGTCGCCTTTCGCTCGACGATCCGGACTTTCCCAACAAGATGCTGGCCGGTCGGGAAGACGAGATCCGCCTGTCG
The DNA here is from genome assembly GCA_038226475.1 of Caulobacterales bacterium. Classification (GTDB taxonomy): domain Bacteria; phylum Pseudomonadota; class Alphaproteobacteria; order Caulobacterales; family Caulobacteraceae; genus Acaudatibacter. Next base: position 49,060 of record JBBRQK010000019.1, read on the forward strand.
ACCCACACCGGCGCCTCGCTGCTTCAGGGCAACATCTTCGGCAAGGGCTGGGCGGGCTCCGCCCAGAACCCCAACTTCGGCCGGGACGACGAATATCGCATCTTCGCCACCAACCGGCCGCGCAAGGTGGTGGTGGTCGGCGGCGGCTCCGGCGGCATGGAATATGCGATCACCGCCAACCAGATCGGCCACGACGTCGTGCTGCTGGAAAAGTCCAACACCCTGGGCGGCGCCATGGACTGGGCGGGTAACTATCCGCACCTGCCCAACATGGACGTGATCCGGCACCAGCCCAATTATCACCGCAAGATGATGGCCGCGCACGCTATCCGCGTCCGGCTCGGCGAGGCGGCCACCGCCGA
>JBBRQK010000020.1:0-42936 GCA_038226475.1 Caulobacterales bacterium
AGGACGAGCGCGTGGAGGTGGTGGTGCCCGACGAGCAGCTCTCCCTGGCCATCGGGCGGCGCGGCCAGAACGTGCGCCTGGCCAGCCAGCTGACCGGCTGGCAGATCGACATCATGACCGAGAGCCAGGAGAGCGAGCGGCGCCAGCGCGAGTTCGCCGAGCGCACGGCCCTGTTCCAGGAAGCGCTGGACGTCGACGAGGTGATCGCCCAGCTGCTGGTCACCGAGGGCTTCGCCACGGTCGAGGACGTGGCCTATGTCGAGCCAGACGAGATCGCGGCGATCGAGGGCTTCGACGAGGACACCGCCGAAGAGATCCAGGCCCGGGCGCGCGACTTCCTCGACCGCGAGGCGGCCGAATACGACGCCAAGCGACGCGAACTGGGCGTCGAGGACGGCGTGCTCGCGGTGGAGGGCGTGACCCTGCCGATCGCCGTCGCCCTGGGCGAAGGCGAGGTCAAGACCGTCGAGGATCTGGCCGGCCTGGTGCCGGACGACCTGCGCGGCTGGTACGAGGCCAAGGGCGGCGAGCGCGTGCGGGAGACCGGCGTGCTGGAAGCCTTCGCGCTCAGTCCCGAGGACGCCGAGATGCTGATCATGCGCGCCCGGGTGGCGGCGGGATGGATCGAGCCGGAGGCCCTGCCGGAGCCGGAGGCTGAGGTCGAGGCGCCGCTGGACGAGGCCTCGGTGGTGTTCGGCGACGCGGGAGGACGCCACGCCGGCTGAGCGCGAACGACGCGACCTGGTGTCCGGCGAGGTGATGGCCGAGGCGCGCCTGATCCGCTTCGTCGCCGGACCGGAGGGAGTGGCCACGCCCGACCTGGCGCGCAAGCTGCCGGGTCGCGGCCTTTGGGTGGCGGCGGACCGGGTCGCGGTTCAGGCCGCCGCGCGCAAGGGGCTGTTCGCCCGGGCCGCCAAGGCCAAGGTGACCGCGCCGGCCGATCTGGCCGATCAGGTCGAGAGCCTGCTGGCGCGCCGGCTGCTGTCGGGGCTCGGCCTCGCCCGCAAGGCGGGGTCGATCATCTCCGGCTTCGAGAAGGTGCTGGCGGCGGTGGCCGGCGGCCGGGCGGCGTTCCTGATCGAGGCCGCCGACGGCGCGAGCGACGGGCGACGCAAGCTGCTGTCGGCGGCGCGCAAGGCGCCGCGCCAGCCGACGTTGATCGGACTGTTCGGATCGACCGAATTGGGTTTGGCCTTGGGCGGGGAGAATGTGATACACACCGCCTTCCTTGCTGGGCGGGCGGCCGATCGCTGGACATTGGATGTCGAGCGTCTATCAGGCTTCCGCCCGCTCTTCCCCGAGAGTTGGCGCGAGGAACCCTGAGGCGGTGACGCCTTGGGCGAAGGGCGGAGCGCAGGCGCGCGCCGGCCGGGACGAATATCTTTGGAAGACGTGTCCGGACGGTTCTGGCCGGCCGGCGGATGGTAGCCAAGCGAGCGCATGACGGACGACAATGACAACGGCCGATCCTCCCCGGCTTCGGGGGGGCGTGCCCCCCTCACCCTGAAGGCGCGTTCCAGCGCGCCGGTCAGCGCCGGTCTGGTGAAGCAGAGCTTCAGCCACGGCCGATCCAAGACCGTGGTGGTCGAGACCAAGCGACGCCGCATGGACGGACCGCCGCCCGCCGGCCCCGCCCGGCCCGTCGCCCTGGACGTGCGCGGCGCCCCGCCGCCCCGGCCCGCGCCCGGCCCCGGCGCCGCAGCGCCGCGCGCGCCGGCCGGCGGCCTTTCCGAGGACGAGCGCCGCGCCCGCCAGCGGGTGATCGAGGAAGCGCGCCGCCAGCAGGAGCTGGCCAATGCCGAGCGCGACGCCCGCGCCCGCGCCGAGGCGCCGCCGAGCCCCCAGCCCGAACCGACCGTCGCCCCGACGCCGACTCCGACCCCGGCCGCGGCCATGGAAGCGCCGGTCATCGCCGCCGCGCCGCCGGCCGCCGTCGAAGCCGCGCCTGTCGCGCCGGCCCCGGCGCCCGCTCCGCCTATCGCCGCCGCGCCCGTCGCGCCGCCACGGCCGGCGCCGCCGCGCGTGGCCGAGTCGCGCCCGGCCGAGCCGCCCCGGCCCACGGCGCCTGGCCAGACACGCACCTATGAGCCCGGCCGCGAGCGTCGCGACGACCGGGTCAGCACCACCACCTATCGGCCCGAACGGCCGACGACGGCCATCGCCTACAACCAGCGGGTCGCCAGGCCCGGCGGCGAGAGGGTGAGCGAGCCCGGGCGCGACGCGCCGGCGGCGGCGGGTCGCGAACGCCCCAGCCGCCCCGGCGAGACCGTGCGCTTTTCCGCCCTCGCCCCCCGGCCGCCGCGCGACAGCGCGCGCCCCGTCGGGGTGCGGCCCGGCGCCGGCCGGCCGGCCGCCGCCCCGGCCGAACCCGAGGTCACCCGCGCCGCCCGCCAGGCCCCTCGGCCGGGCAGCCTCAATCTGGATCGCCGTCCCGACTTCGACGACGAGGACAGCCGCAAGACCAAGACCGGCAGCGGCGGCAAGGCCGTTTCCCGCACGAGGGGCGAGCCCAAGCGCCGTGAAGGCCGCCTGACGATCCAGGCCGTGGCCGGCGACGACGAGGGCGCGGTCGAGCGCATGCGTTCTCTCGCCTCGGTGCGCCGCGCCCGCGAGCGAGAGCGGGAGAAGCGCAAGGGCGGCGGCCAGGAGGCGGCCAAGGCGGCGCGCGAGGTGGTGATCCCGGACGTGATCACGGTGCAGGAACTGGCCGGCCGCATGGCCACCCGGGCGGTGGAGATCCTGAAGTTCCTCGCCCGCGAAGGGGTGATGCTGAAGGCCAGCGACGTGATCGACACAGACACCGCCGAACTGGTGGCCACCGAGTTTGGCCACACGGTCCGCCGCGTCTCCGAAAGCGACGTGGAGACCGGCTTCCTGGCCGACGAGGATGTCGACGACCATCTGATCACCCGCCCGCCGGTGGTGGCGGTGATGGGCCACGTCGATCACGGCAAGACCTCGCTGCTCGACGCCCTGCGCGCGACCGACGTGGCCAGCGCCGAGCACGGCGGCATCACGCAGCACATCGGCGCCTACCAGGTGCGCCTGGCCGACGACGAACGCATCACCTTCCTGGACACGCCGGGCCACGCCGCCTTCAGCGCCATGCGCGCCCGGGGCGCCAATGTGACCGACATCGTCATTCTGGTGGTGGCGGCGGACGACGGCGTCATGCCCCAGACGATCGAGGCCATCCAGCACGCCAAGGCGGCCGGAGCGCCGATCATCGTAGCCATCAACAAGATCGACAAGGCCGGGGCCGACCCGACGCGCGTGATCAACGAACTGCTGCAGCACGAGATCGTGGCCGAGAGCCTGGGCGGCGAGACCCAGACGGTGGAGGTCTCGGCGCTCGAGAAGCTCGGTCTCGAGGATCTGACCGAGGCGATCCTGCTGCAGGCCCAGGTGATGGATCTCAAGGCCAATCCCGAACGCACAGCCGAAGGCGTGGTGATCGAGAGTAAGCTCGATCGCGGGCGCGGCGCGGTGGCCACCGTGCTGGTCAAGCGCGGCACACTCAAGCGCGGCGACATCGTCGTCACCGGGGCCCAGGCCGGCCGGGTGCGGGCGCTGATCAACGAGCGCGACGAACAGGTGAGCGAGGCCGGCCCTTCGGCCCCGGTGGAGATCCTGGGTCTGGACGGCGCCCCCGATCCGGGCGAGCCCTTCGCCGTGGTCGAGAACGAAGCCAGGGCGCGCGAGCTGACCGACTATCGCATCCGCCTGAAGCGCGAGCGCAGCCTCTCGCCGGTGGGCGCCGGCGGCTCCCTGGCCGAGATGATGGCCAAGCTGGTCGACAAGAAGGCGTCAGAACTGCCTGTGCTGGTGAAGGCCGACGTGCAGGGCTCGGCCGAGGCGATCGTCGGCTCGCTCGACAAGCTGGGCACCGATGAGGTCAGGGCCCGGATCATCCTCTCCGGGGCCGGCGGCATCAACGAGAGCGACGTCATGCTGGCCAAGGGCGCGGGGGCCTCGATCCTGGGCTTCAACGTCCGCGCCTCCAAGCAGGCGCGCGAACTGGCCGAGCACGAGGGCGTGGAGATCCGCTACTACGCCATCATCTACGACCTGCTGGACGACATCAAAGGCGTGCTCTCCGGCATGCTGGCCCCGATCCAGCGCGAGACCTTCCTGGGCGCCGCCGAGGTGCTGCAGGCGTTCGACATCTCCAAGATCGGCCGCATCGCCGGTTGCCGCGTGCGCGAGGGCGTGGTGCGCCGAGGTGCGCGGGTGCGCATCATCCGCCAGGACGTGGTGGTGCTGGAGTTGGGCACGCTGCAGACCCTCAAGCGGTTCAAGGACGAAGTGCCCGAGGTGACCGCCGGCCAGGAATGCGGCATGGCCTTCGCCGGCTTCCAGGACATCAAGGCCGGCGACTTCATCGAATGCTTCACCGTCGAAGAGGTGAAGCGCAGCCTGTAGGTCAATCCCGATCCTTAGCCTTGGCGCGGGCCTTGCCCGCCTTGTTGAGCTGAATCCATTTGCGGCGTTCGGCGGCGCGCAGGGCGGGATCCTCGCGCGCCTGGAGGTGGGCGAGTTCGCGGCCGAGCTTCTGGAACCCGCGCCAGCGGGCGGAATCTAGGCCGCCCGACTCCAGGGCCGCGCGCACGGCGCAGCCCGGTTCGTTGGAATGCGAGCAGTCGCCGAACCGGCAGGTCAGGGCCAGGGCCTCGATATCCTCGAAAGCCGCCGAAACGCCTTCGTCGGCGTCCCACAGCGCCAGTTCGCGCATGCCCGGGGTGTCGAGGAGCAGGCCGCCGCCCGGCAGCAGGATCAGTTCGCGGTGCGAGGTGGTGTGACGACCGCGGGCGTCGTCCTCGCGGATGGCGGCGGTGGCCATGCGCTCGGCGCCCAGCAAGGCATTTGCCAGGGTGGACTTCCCGGCCCCGGAACTGCCGACCATCACCGCCGTGCGGCCGGGGGCGAGATAGGCGTCCAAGGCGCGCAGGCCGTCACCGGTGAGAGACGAGAGCGCGTGCACCGGCGCGCCGGGCGCAATCGCCTCGATACCGGCCACGGCGGCGGCGACGTCGGCGCACAGGTCGGCCTTGGTGAGAAGCACCACCGGTGTCGCGCCGCTAGCCCAGGCGGCCGCCAGGTAGCGCTCCAGCCGGCGGAGGTTGAGGTCGGCGTTGAGCGAGGCGACCAGGAAGGCGGTATCGACGTTGGCCGCCACCACCTGCAGGCCGCCGCCCGGCGCCTTTCGGGTGAACGCCGTGCGGCGCGGTAGCACATGCTGGATGATCGCCGGGCCGCCGCCGGCGGCAGGCTCGGCCGCCACCCAATCGCCCACGGCCGGATATCCGCCGGCCTCCGCGTCACGGGCCAGGCGGCCGGAGATTTCGCCGCGCGACTCGCCGGCCGCGGTAGCCAGGCCATAGGCGCCGCGTTGTTGGGTGATCACGCGGCCGGGCGCGAGGCCGGCGGCGGCATGGGGAATGAACTCGACCCGGAGCGCCTCGCTCCAGCCATGGGATTCTAGCAACGGGATTGTCCTCGTATCGGCAACGACGGGGGCGCCGACCGAGGATGGATGGCGATCCTAACGGCGGGCGTGGCGAAGGGGGCGCAGATTGAACACAGTCATCGTCGTCGCCCTCCTTCCCTGGCTCGCGGATCGGTCGCAAACCTAGTCACGGATCCCGGCGGCCGTCAAATGCGGCTTTCGCTACTTCCGGCGGCGGAGACGGGCGCCTTGCGCCTGGGGGGCGGGCCGGCGAGGATGAGGTTTGCTGATGCGCCGGAGCGGTTGATGGCCGAGATGCACCCGACCCGCGCCCCCGGCGGCCTGCTGCGCATCCTGGGGCTGGTGTTCGGCCTCGCCGTGGTGGTCGGCGGCATGGTCGGATCGGGGATCATGCGCGCGCCGGGGGTGGTGGCGCTGGGCGTGACCAGCCCGGCGCTGATCCTGGTGTTCTGGGCCGCAGGCGGCGCCCTGGCCCTGCTGACCGCCATGCCGCTGGTGGAGGCTGGCGCCTCGGTGCCCAGGGCCGGCGGACCGTATCCGATCGCAGAGCGGGCGTTTGGCGGCGCGGCGGGTTTCATCACCGGCTGGCTGAGCTGGCTGCAATACGCCGCCTCGAGCGCCTTCATCTCTGTGGTGTTCGGCGAATATGTCCATCGGCTGGGTATCGCCGCCGCGCTACCGACCTCGGCGCTGGCCGGGGGCCTGATCGTCGCGGTGGGCCTGATCAACGCGATCGGGACCCGGGTCAGCGGCGCCTCGCAGAGCGTGGCCAGCGCGGTCAAGGGGGCGGCGTTCCTGATCCTGGCGGCGATTCTGTTCGCCTCGCCGCGCGCGCCCGTCGCCGCGCATCCCGCGCCGCTGGCCCTCGCCGGGGTGACGACGGTGGGGGCCGTCGTGATGGCCGTCCGGGTAATTTATCAGACCTACGCCGGGTGGGACGCGGCGATCTATTTCTCGGAGGAGGTGCAGCGGCCGGACCGCAACGTCGCCCGGGCCACCTTCTGGGGCATCGGCTCGGTGGCGGTGCTCTATGTGCTGATCAACGCCGCGGTGCTGCATGTATTGAGCCCGGCGGCGATCGCCGGCTCGGCCCTGGCGGTGGGCGACGCGGCCAAGGTGTCGCTGGGGGCGGCGGCCGACACGGTGATCACCGCGATCGGCCTGTTCTCCCTGGCGGCGATCGTCAACCTGCAGACCATGGCCGCGCCGCGGATCACCTTCCGAATGGCGAGGGACGGGGCCTTGCCGGCGGCCCTCGGGGCGGTGTCGCGCACCGGCGCGCCGATCGTGAGCGTCGCCGCCGCAGTGGCGGTCTCGGCGGTGTTCGCGGCCACTGGCACCTATGAAAGCATCGTGCGCATCTATGCGCCGTGGTCGATGACCGCGATCCTGATCGTCTGCCTGGCCGCGATCCGGCTGCGCATGGCCGAGCCCGATCTGCCCAGGCCCTGGAAGATGCCCCTGTTTCCGTGGATCGCCATCCTGGGCGTGCTGGCGCAGGCGAGCCTGATCGCGGTGGTGATCTGGGACGACCCGGTGGCGGGTCTCTGGTCGACTCTGGCCGCCGTCGCGCCGCTGCCGATCTATCTGGTGTTCGCCAAATCCTGGCGCCGGCGGGCGGGCCCGAGGTGAGCCGCGAGAGGGAGACAAGTCATGGCCTATGAGGACGCCCTGAAGGACTACGCCCGGTTCGACTTCACCGATCCGGCCGGCCGCTGGACACGGCCGGTCTATCGCCGGGGCGCCGGGCCGGCGGTGATCGTGATCCACGAGATGCCGGGTCTGCACCCCCTGGTGATCCGCTTTGCCGACCGGGTGGCGGCGGCGGGGATGACCGTCTTCTGCCCCAGCCTGTTCGGCGAGGCCGGCCGCCCGGTCACCGCCGGCTATGGCGTCGCCAGCATGCTGAACGGCATCTGTGTGCGGCGTGAATTCAGCGTCTGGGCGACGGGGCGTTCCAGCCCGGTGGTCGACTGGTTGCGGGCCCTGGCGGCCAAGGCGCACGCCGAGTGCGGCGGCAAGGGCGTCGGGGCCGTCGGCATGTGCTTCACTGGCAACTTCGCCTTGGCAATGATGACCGAACCCTCGGTCGTGGCGCCCGTGCTCTCCCAACCCTCCCTGCCCTTACCGGCCGGCTCTGCGCGGCGCTCGGCCGGGATCGGCGTCGGCGTCGCCGAGATCGCCTGCGCGAAGCGCCGCTTCGAGGCGGAGGACCTCTCGATGATCGGCCTGCGCTTTCGCGGCGACCCGTTCACCCCCGACGCGCGGTTCGAAGCCCTGAAGACCGCCTTTGGACCGAGGTTCGAGGCCATCGAGCTGGATCCGAAGGACGCCAGGCCCGGCGGCGGCATGGCGCCGCACTCGGTGCTGACGGTGCATCTCGACGACGACGATCCCACCGGACCCACCAAACAGGCCGAACAGCGGGTGATCGCGTTTTTCAAACAGAGGACCGGGGCCTGAAGGAGGCTGAGACGATGAAGGCCGCATCTGCAGGAATCACGCTGGGGGCCGCGCTGTTGCTGCTCAGCGCCTGCGCCACGGGCGAGCGGCTGTCGGCCGCCGGTGACGTGCACAGTCTGTTGCTGGCGATCCGTGACAACGACCACGCCGCGTTCGACGCTCATGTAGACCGCCGCGCCCTCGAGGCCCAGATCCAGGCGCGACTGGTGGATGAGACCCGGCGAGCCGGCCTGAACGATACGGCCACCGGGTTTGGGCTGCTGCTGTCGGGGCCTCTGTCGCGCGCCGCCGGCGGCCTGCTGATACGCCCAGAGGTGTTCCGCGCGGTCGCCGACTATTATGGCTACACGCCCCAGACGCCGATCCCGAACACCCTGGCCCTGGCCGCCGCGCTGAAACCCGTGGCCGGCGGCCGGGTGTGCGCCACGCGCGGCGGGCGCGGCGGCTCTTGCCTGATCACCTTCGCCGCCGAGGGCGGTGTCTGGCGGCTGGTCAGCTTCGACGGTGACGCGGGGATGCTGAAGCTGCGGCGGTAGGGCCGGTCAACCCACCGTTTCGGGCGCCAGATCATAGACTCGCGAGCAGTATTCGCAGGTCACACGGATCAAGCCGTCCGCCTCGACCATGTCGGCGCGCTCCTCGGCGGGAAAGGCGCTCAGGACCGCGACGATCCGTTCGCGCGAACAGCGGCAAAACCCGGTGAGCGGGGTGGCCGGGAACAGGCGCACGCCATCCTCGTGAAACAGGCGCCAGAGCAGGGTCTCTGCGGGCAGGGTCGGATCTATCAGCTCGTCTTCGCCGACGGTTTCGAACAGGGCCTGAGCGGTCTGCCAGGCGTCGGCGGTAGAACCGCGGGCGTCGTCTTCGGCGATGTTCTGGATCAGGAGCCCGCCGGCGCGCCAGTGCGGCCCTTCGCCGGCGTCGGCCTGTCCGACCGCGAGGCGCACGCGCGTCGGGGTCTGTTCGGACTGGGCGAAATAGGTCTCGGCGCACAGGGCCAGCGTCTCGCCCTCGATCGGCGTGACGCCCTGATAGCGATCCATGTCAGGGCCCTGATCGACGGTCATTACGAAGGCCCCCTTGCCCAGGAGGGCGCCGGCGCCGGGCCTCGCGAAACCGGTCGAGGCCGCGGCCACGCGCTCGGCGTCGAACCGGCAGTAGCCGCGCAGAGCGCCGGTGGTGTCGTAGTCGGCGACCACATAGGCCACCGGCCCGTCACCCTGGGCCTGCACGATCAGGCGGCCCTCGAACTTCAGGCTCGCGCCGACCAGGGCGGCCAGGGAGCAGGCCTCGCCCAGCAGATTGGCGACGGCCTCCGGGTAGTCATGCCGGGTCAGCACCTCGTCCACGGCCGGGCCCAGCCTCGCGATGCGGCCACGGACAGGCTGGTTCTCGATCTGGAACGGGGCGACCAGATCGTCCAAGGTTGCGAGAGAGGCAGGCACGAGCGGCATATGGGAAGCCCGCCGCGAAAGTCACCCCAAGGCGCCGAGACACCAGGCGAGGATGGATTTCTGGGCGTGGATCCGGTTTTCGGCCTCGTCCCAAACCAAAGAGCGAGGGCCGTCGATCACCCCGGCGGTGACCTCCTCGCCGCGATGCGCCGGCAAGCAGTGCAGGAACACCGCGCCCGGCGCGGCCAGGGCCATCAGCGCCTCGTCGACGCGGTAGGGCTCGAAGGCGGCGACGCGCTCGGCATAGTCGGCATCGCCCATGGAGACCCAGCCGTCGGCCACCAGGCAGTCCGCGCCGCGAGCGGCGGCGCGCATGTCGTCGGTCACCGAGATCTCTGCACCCGCCTTCGCCGCGCGGGCGAGGTCGGCCGGATCGGGTCGATAGGCGGCGGGCCCGGCGATCACCAAGCGGAAGCCGAACGTCGCGGCGGCGTGGATATAGCTGGCGCAGACGTTGTTGCCGTCGCCCACCCAGGCGATGGTGCGCCCCGACACGTCGCCGAACCGCTCCTCCAGCGTCATCAGGTCAGCGAGGATCTGGCACGGATGGCTCTTGTCGGTCAGGCCGTTGATCACCGGCACGGCGGAGGCCTCGGCGAAGGCTTCGATATCGGCGTGGCTGACGGCGCGGATCATTACCGCGTCGACCATGCGCGAGAGAACCCGGGCCGTGTCCTCGATGGTCTCGCCGCGCCCGAGCTGCATGTCGGTCGCCGTGGCGATGATGCTGGCCCCGCCCAGCTGGCGGATGGCCGCGTCGAACGAGAAGCGCGTGCGGGTGGAATTCTTCTGGAAGATCATCGCCAGGGTCCGTCCCGCCGCTGGCGCATCCGCATCCACGCGCGCCTGACCCCAGCCCCGGCGCGCGGCCTTGCGCGCCTTGGCGTCGTCCAGGATGGCGCGCAGGTCCGCTCCGCCGGTGCGCCACAGATCGAGAAAATGCCTGGGCGCGGTCACGCGGCCATCCGCTCGCGGATCGAGCGGCAGGTATCGGCGAGCTTGTCGAGCGCCTCGCGCACCTCCGCCTCGGTGATCAGGAGCGAGGGCAACAGGCGCACGCAGTTGTCGCCGCCCCCAGCCATCAGCAGGCGGTGCTCGCGCGCCAGAGCCATGAAGTCGCGGTTGTTGGGCAGCAGCTGCAGGCCGATCAGCAGGCCCTTGCCGCGCACCTCCGCGATCACATCGGGAAACTCGTGCCTGAGCCGAGCCAAGCCCTGTGCGAAATGGCCGGCCATGCGGCGCACGTTGTCCAAGGTCTCGGGCGCGCTCAGCTCCTCGAAGGCGGCCAGGCCGACCGCCATGGCGAGAGGATTGCCCCCGTAGGTCGAGCCGTGCGAGCCCACGCTCATGCCGCTGGCCGCCTCGGCGGTCGCAAGGCAGGCGCCAATGGGAAAGCCGTCTCCCAGGGCCTTGGCGACGCACATGATGTCAGGGGCGGCGTCATCGGCCCATTCGTGGGCGAACAGCCGGCCGGTGCGCGAGAGCCCGCATTGGATCTCGTCGTAGATCAACAGCACGCCCTGCTCGCGGCAAAGGGCGCGCAGGCGCGTGAGATCGGCCTCAGGCAAGGCGCGCGCGCCGCCCTCGCCCTGCACCGGCTCGACGATCACCGCCGCGGTCGTGGGCCCGAGCGCCGCGGCGAGCGCGTCCATGTCGCCGAACGGCAGGGAGAGATAGCCCGGCAGAGCAGGGCCGAAACCCTCGGTGTAGTGCGGATTGCCGGCGGCGAACACGGCGGCGTAGCTTCGGCCGTGGAAGGCGCCCTGGAAGCCGATGATATCGATCCGGTCGGCGTCCCCCCTGGCCCAGTGGTATTTGCGCGCCATCTTCAGCGCGCACTCGATCGCTTCGGTGCCTGAATTGGTGAAGAAGACCACGTCGGCGAAGGTCGCGGCGCACAGCCGACCCGCCAACGCCTCCTGTCCGGGAATGCGGAAGATGTTGGAGACGTGCCACAGCTTTTCCGCCTGCGCCTTGAGGGCGGCGACGAGTTTCGGATGGGCGTGACCCAGGCCCGTGGTGGCGATGCCGGCCAGGCAATCGAGGTAGGCTTCGCCCTCGGCGGTGTAGAGGCGGGCGCCTAGGCCTCGATCGAACGCCAGCGGCGCGCGGGCGTAGACGCCCAACAGGTGATCATCGGGGACGGCGGGCGGGCTCATCGGCGCCATGGCGAGCTTTCCATGAAACAACGCATCCCCGCGCGAGCGGCGCGGGGACTGGAAAGCGCCGCGTTCTCGCGGCAAGGCGCGGCGATGTCAACGGTCCCGCCGGCGCTGCGCTCAGGTCTTCATCTTATAGCCGGTGGCGAACATCCAAAGGCAGATCAGGGCGAGGCCGACCGTCAGCACCGCCGTGACGGCCACGCCGATCATCAGCGACCCGTCGGCATGGCCGATGAAGCCGTAGCGGAAGCCGCTGATCAGATAGAAGAACGGATTATAGCGCGAGGCCGTGCGAAACGGCTCTGGAAGGCGGGACACGAGATAGAACGTGCCTGACAGGAACGTCATGGGCATGATGATGAAATTTCCGACCGCGGCGATGTGGTCGAACTTCACCGACCAAATGGCTGCCATGATGCCCAGCATGCCCATGATCATCGAGGCGCCGAGGCCGAAATAGACGACGGCCCAGAGGTGGGCGATGGAAAGGTGCGCGAACGGCAGCACCGCCAGGGCGGTGACCGCGCCCACCGCCACGCCGCGCGTCGCCGCGCCCAGGGTGAACCCGGCCACTTGCTCGGCCGCCGAGAGTGGCGGGGTGATGAAATCGCCGATCAGCCCGTTCATCTTGGCCTGCAGCAGGCTGGAGGAAGAATTGGAAAAGGCGTTGCCCAATATCTGCATCATGATGAGGCCGGGGGCGACGAAGGTGGCGAACACCACCCCTTCGATCGGCGGCCGTGCGCCCTGAACAGCGACCACGAATACCAGCATGTAGAGAAGGGCCGTGACAACCGGCGCGGCCAGGGTCTGGGCCCCGACCTTCCAGAAGCGACGCACCTCTCGCAGATAGAGCGTGCGCAGGCCGACCCAGTTGACGCCGTGATAGTCGCGCGGCGCGGGCGGGACCACATCTGCGGCGAGCATGTCTCTCATGCGACGTCATGTGCGCCCGCGCCCCGGCCCGCGCAAGGCGAGCGCGGGCTGAATCAATATGTTGATGGCTGTGGAGGGATCGATGGCGCCTATTGTGTGTCGTTAAGGATTGGTTACGATATGTTGTGGTTGTCGGTTTGCGGCAGGCACATGGGACGCAACATCTAGATCGGCGCCTTAGGGCGCCCGGTCGATCACAGAGAGTTGGAGGGCGGCTATGGGCTGGACCGACGAGCGGGTGGAGATCCTGAAGACCCTGTGGCTGGAGGGCCTTTCGGCCAGTCAGATCGCCAAGCAACTGGGCGGAGTGACGCGCAACGCGGTGATCGGCAAAGTTCACCGCCTCGGCCTCTCGGGTCGGGCGACGCCGTCTCAGCCGACCCGGACGGTGTTCAAGGCGCCTAGGCCGCCCCGGCCGCTGATGGCCGCGCCTCAAACCCACCGGCGGCCGAGCGAGCCCAGGGCCCACGGGCCGGAGGCGGCCATCCGGGCCGAACCGCGCGCCCTACCGCGCGTGGAACAGCCCGGCACGGCCACGGTCCTGACCCTGGGGGCCCACATGTGCAAATGGCCGATCGGCGATCCGGCGACCGACGCGTTCACCTTCTGTGGGCGCCGTTCGGGCGACGAGGGTCCCTACTGCATCGAGCACGCCAGGCTCGCCTACCAGCCCAGCCAGGCAAAGAAGAAATCCAGCCCCTCCGAGCTGGCGCGGTCGCTGCGACGCTATATCTAGGAGTGATGAGCGACACCCTTGCCGACACGCCGGCCGGCAATGCCCCGCCCTACAGCGTCTCGGAGCTGGCGTTCGCCCTCAAGCGAACGATCGAGGACGCCTATGGCTACGTTCGGCTGAGGGGAGAGCTCTCCAAGGTTACCTTCCACGGCAATGGCCATGTCTATCTCGATCTCAAGGACGAACGCGCCTGCATTTCCGGCGTGATCTGGAAGGGCCAGGTGCGCGGCCTCGCGGTGCGCCCGGAGACCGGACTGGAGGTGATCGTCACCGGTAAGGTGACCACCTATCCTGGCCGCTCGCAGTATCAGATCGTCATCGAAACAATGGCCCCGGCAGGGGTCGGCGCCCTCCTGGCGCAACTCGAGCGCCTGAAGGCGAAACTGGCTGCCGAGGGTCTGTTCGAGGCGGCCCGCAAGCGGCGGCTACCCGCCATGCCCGCAGTGATCGGGGTCGTCACCAGCCCGACCGGCGCGGTGATCCGCGACATCCTGCATCGCCTGTCTGAGCGCTGGCCCTGCCGCGTCATAGTCTGGCCGGTTGTGGTTCAGGGCGATCAGGCGGCGGCCCAGGTGCGCGGCGCCATCGAAGGGTTCGGGGCGCTCGATCCCGCCGGCCCGATCCCGCGGCCGGAGCTGATCATCGTCGCCCGCGGCGGCGGCTCGGTGGAGGATCTGTGGCCGTTCAACGACGAGGCCCTGGCGCGCGCGGCGGCGGCCTCGCCCATCCCGCTGATCTCGGCGGTCGGTCACGAGACGGACACCACCCTCATCGACTTCGTCTCAGACCGGCGCGCTCCGACCCCAACGGCGGCAGCGGAGATGGCGACCCCCGTGCGCGCCGAACTGGCCGCCGCACTGGCCGATCACGAGCGCCGGCTGATCCAGTGTGGGGCGCGGGCGATCGAGCAGCGCCGCGTCGGCCTCGCCCCCGCCGCGCGCGGACTGCCCCGGCCGCAGGAACTGCTGGCCATCGCCAGCCAAAGCCTGGACCTCGCGTCCGGTCGGCTTGGCGCCGCCCTGCAACGCAATGTGGATGCGCACCGCCACGATCTCTCGGCTGCCGCGTCGCCGCTCAAGCCGGGCCTGCTCACCGGCTCGATTGCGGTGAAGCGGCAACGCCTGGACGCCGTAGCGGCGCGCCTGGCGCCGTGCGCGACGCGCGGGATTGAGCGTGCCGCCGAGCGGCTGGCAAGCGTCGAGAAGCTGCGCCAGTCGTTCGAACCCTATGGGCCACTGCGCCGCGGCTTCGCCCTCGTGCGGCGCGCGGACGGCCATCTGGCCCGGGGCGCCGCCTCGCTGACGGTGGGAGAAGCGGTATCGCTCGGCTTCCTCGACGGGGATCGCGCAGCGATCATCGACGGCGAGGCCCCGTTCGCGCTAAGACCGTGAGCGCATGAACGCCCACGACACAGATTTCGCCCGGCGGCCGGAGGATCTGGCGCAGCTGCGCTATGGCGACGGGGAGTTCACCGTGGTCAGGCCCGGCCGCTTCGTGCTGTGCGCGGTCAGCGGCAAGCCGATTCCCCTGGACGCCCTGCGCTATTGGAATCCGATCGCCCAGGAGGCCTATGCCGGGCCCGCCGAAGCCCTGACACGCTGGAAGCAGCTTCACCCGTCGGAGTAGGCGCTGGGCGGCCAGCGCTTGTGCAGCCACCACCATTCGCCCGGCCGTTCGCGAACGCGCGCCTCGATGAAGGCGTTGATACGGACCACGCCCGCCACGATGTCACCTGTGCGGTCGCCCGTATCGGCCAGCACGATCGGCTCGTGCACCACGCAGCGGAAGCGCGCGCCCTTCAGTCGCTGGATCGACATCGGCTGGATGACGGCGCCGTAGCGAAGCGCCAGACGAGCGGCGGCCGGGTTGGTCATCACCTCGTGGCCGAAGAACGGCGCCGCGACGCCGGCGTCGTAGCGCTGGTCGTTCATCATCGCCACCGAGCGGCCTGCACGCATGGCCCGCAACAGCTCGCGCCCGCCCTCCCCGCCCTTGGGCGCGAACAGGCGCACGCCATAGCGTCGGCGGCTGGCTCTCATGCGGGCGTCGACGTGGGGATTGTTGGCGGCGCGATAGGTGATCTCGCAGTCGATGCTGGCCTGAACGATGGCGGCGGACATCACCTCCAGATTGGCGAAGTGGCCGGAGATGAACACAACCGGCCGACCCGCGGCGGCGATGGCGGCCAAGCCGTCGACGGGGGCCAGCTCCACCCGGCCGCTGGCCACGGTAAGGCGGTCGAGCACCGGGAATTCGAAGATGTAGCGGCCGAAATTCTCCCACTGCGCTCCGAGCAGGCGGCTCTCCTCCGCGGGGGGCAAGTTCGGGAAGGCGAGCCGCAGACCGCGCCGGGCCGTGTGATGCGCGCCGGTCAGCGGCCCGATGGCCCTTGCCAGAGCCCCGCCGACGGCCGAGACGGCGTCGATCGGCAGGGCGCGCGCCACGGCGGTGAAGAGGTCGAAGCCGGCCGCCTCCAGGCGCCAGGCCAGCGCCTTGGCGAACGCGATGCGCTGTTTGGGCATGGCTCCCCATACCGCGCGCTGCGACCGCGAGGCGAGAGCGCCCGTCTTGACCCCTGACGGCTTCGGGCGGATTGTCCGGCCAAAATCGCCATCAGGAGGGCCAGATGTCCAAGCCGTTTTTCGCGGTCGCCGCCTTGGCGGCTCTGCTGCTCGCCGGACCGGCGCTCGGCGCCGATGTCTCGACCGCGCCGATCGCCGCGGCGGTAGCCGACAGTCACCGACCGGCGGCCGACACCGCGCGCGACGCGGCGCGCAAACCGGTGGAGATGCTGACCTTCGCCGGGGTCAAGCCCGGCGACACGGTGCTGGAGATCCTCCCGGGCAGCGGCTATTTCACTCGCCTGCTGAGCAAGGCCGTGGGTCCAAAGGGCCACATCTACGCCGCCGTGCCCGATCCCAAGAGCCAGTTCGCCGAGCCGGCCGCGGCGGCCATCGCCGCTGATCCGGCCTACGCCAACGTCAGCGTCATCCAGATCAACGCCCAGGCCATGGGCGCCCTGCCGCCGCTCGATCTGATCTGGACGTCGCAGAACTATCACGACATGCACCTCAGCGTCGTACACACCGACGTGCCTGGGCTCGACAAGCTGTGGCTGCATGACCTCAAGCCCGGCGGGACTTTGTTGGTCATCGACCATGCGGCCCTGGCCGGCGCACCCGTCGCCGAGACGGCCGACAAGCTGCACCGCATCGATCCGGCGGCGGCGCGTAGCGAGATCGAGAGCGCCGGATTCGCCTTTGACGGCCAGAGCGCCGCCCTCGCCAATCCGGCCGACCCGCATACAGCCGTGGTGTTCGACGCCTCGATCCGGGGCAAGACCGACCAGTTCGTGTTCCGGTTCCGAAAACCCGGCTGACTCGAGCCAGAGCCGGCGGCGCCGTGACCGAGCCGGACATTCCAGACGAGCTGCACGCCTTCCTCGTCGAACTGAACCGCGCCTCGGCGCGCGTGATCCTGCCGCTGTTCCGGGCCGACCACGGCCTCGAGAACAAGGCCGGCCCGGGCGAATTCGATCCGGTGACGGCCGCCGACCGCGGGGCCGAGGCCGCGATCCGCGCCCTGATCGGCGAACGTTATCCTGATCACGGGGTGATCGGCGAGGAGTATGGCGAGGATCGCCCGGAGGCGGACTTCGTCTGGGTGCTGGACCCGATCGACGGGACGAGGGCGTTTATCGCCGGCCTTCCGGTATGGACCACCCTGATCGGCCTGCGGCGGCGGGGCGAGCCGGTGCTGGGCTCGATCGGCCAGCCGTTCATCGGCGAAATCTTCATCGGCTCGGCGGCCGGATCGCGGCTGATGAGTCGGGGCGGGAGCCGGCCGCTGGCTACGCGGACCGGAACGCCGCTGCGCTCCGCCCTGATCGCCACCACCGACCCCGACGGCTGTTACGGGGCCGCTGAAATGGCGGCCTGGCGGAGGTTGCGAGCCGAGGCCCGGCTCGCGCGACTGGGGTGCGACGCCTACGCCTACGCCATGGTGGCGGCCGGAACCCTGGATCTGGTGGTCGAGTCGGGTCTCAAGTGCTGGGACATCGACGCCGCCCTGCCAGTGATCGCCGGCGCCGGCGGTATCGTCACCGACTGGCGCGGCGCGCCGGTGGGCCGCGCCGGCGGCCAGGTGGCCATCGCCGGAAGCCGCGCGCTGCTCGACGAAGCCTTAGCGATCCTGACGCCGGCGGCCCTGTAGGGAACGTCGCGGCATGGCCGACGTTCTGGTCGCTTACGCACCATTCGAACTTCACGGAGATCAGGCGACATGGACGAGAACCGCATTGAAGGCGTCGTCAAGCAAGGCGTCGGCCGGGCGAAGGATGCCTACGGCGGCGCCACGGGCGACCTGGGCGTGCAGGCCGACGGCAAGCTCGACCAGATCAAGGGCGCCGTGCAGGATGGTTACGGCAAGGGTCTCGATCAGGCGCGCGATCTGATCGACAGCTTGGGCGACATGGTCGCCAAACAACCCTGGACGGCGCTGGGCGGCGCGGCTCTGGCCGGCCTCATGGTCGGGATGATGCTCGGCGGCGGATCGGACGAGAAGGTCGTCTACGTCCGCAAGTAGCGCTCGTCGCAGCCATCGCGATCGGCGGGCGCGTCGGTCGAACTTGTGGTGGCGATCACCATCGGCGAGGCCGAAGCCTACGGCCTGCCGGCCACCACTCACATCCTCTCCAGCGGTGTCGCCGAAACCATGGCGGCCAACGGTTCTCGTCTGCGATGGGGCACGGTGCGGGCCATCGCCTCGGCCTGGGTGGTGACCCTGCCAGCCGCCATGGCCCTTGCGGGAACGATCTATTTCGTGTTGCGACAGCTGTTCTGAAGCCGGCGGGCGGGAACCTTAACCACACCCACGCCTTCTGGTTGATCGAACCACGGCGGCGCCCCCGCCGTTCAGCAGGAGGACTCCGCCACCATGACCACCACCGTGTTCCACAAGATCCTCGTCGCCGGCGCCGCCGTCGCCGCCCTCTCCGTCGCCGCCTGCCAGAAGCCGGCCGACAAGGCCGCTGACGCCGCGTCCGACGCGGCCAAATCGGCCGACGCGGCCTCCGCCGACGCAACTAAGGCCAGCGACGCCGCCATGGCGCCGGCCGGCAACATGGCGCCCACCGCCTCTGACGCCGCCGCCGACGCTTCCAAATCGGCCGCCGACGCATCCGAGTCCGCGGCGGATGCTTCCAAGGCGGCCGCCGACGCCAAGAAGTAGCTCTGCGCTACACGTCCGGATTGGGCGAAAGGGCCGTCCCTCGGGACGGCCCTTTTTCGTGCGTCCGACGGTTCAGGAGCTGGCGACGCTTCCACGGGCGGAATGCGTCTCCCGGACCTAGCGGATCGCCGAGGTGGAAGGTGGCGATGAAGGTGGCGAGCGGGCCCAGGGTCGTCGTCGGGATGGGTCGCAGCCGGCAGCGGCCGGCGGAGCGCAGGGCGTCGATGGCGCCGCTCAGGGAGCCTTCGCGCGAGACCGCCTGCTCGACCTCCTCGGGACCGCAGCCCAGCCAATGAGCGATCAGCCGGCCGCGCAGGGCGCCGATGGCCGCTCGGGCCTCGCCGTCGCCCGCCGTCTGCGCCACCAGAGAGACATCGCACTCGGTATCGAAACCGGTGGAGCGGTTGTTCATATTGGCTGAGCCGATGCGCAGCAGCTCGTCGTCGATGATCGCCACCTTGGCGTGCACGATGATGATCCGCCCGAGTGTCGTGACGGGGCTGTAGATCCGGAAGCGGCCATAGCGGTCTTCGTCGACGAGACGGCGGATGAAGTTGGACCTAGTCCGATCCATCGTCATCTGGTCGAACCAGCTTGGCGAGTGCTGGGTGGAGACGAGCACCACCTCGGGGCCATCGGGCTCACCCAGGCGGGCGGCCAGCGCCTCGGCAACCAGCGGCGAGGTGAAGTACTGATTTTCCATATAGATGCACGTCTTGGCCGCCGCGATCGAGGCCAGGGTCAGGGCCTCCGACTCGCGCACCTGCGGCCATTCCTTCCAGGCCGGCGGGGTGCGGGAGACGGCGATCGGCGTCTGGTGGAACGTCGGCGTGACCTCCGGCGGCCACGCGTCGTCGTCCGTGGGCGAAGCGGGCGCGAGATCCTCGGCCGTGGCGCGCTCCCAGCGCTGGCGAAACAGCGCGCCCAGGGCCGCGGCGGCGGGGCCGTCGACCAGGGCCATGACCTCGTGCCGGGAATCGAACGTCTTGGCCTTGTCGGGCTTGGGCCGCCGGCGCGAGTCGTCGTCCAGGTGAGCGGGGGTATCCCAGCGATCGGGTCCGATGTCGGCGCCGCCGCAGAAGGCGACCTGGTCGTCGATGACGATCATCTTCTGGTGATGGCAGGCGCCCAGCGGGAGCTTGCCATCGAGCACGAATTTGACCGCCGAGCCCTGGAAGAACTTCCGGTCCGCGATGGGGAAGAAGTTCTGGGTCGCGGCCACCGGCAAGGCCGATTGCCAGCAGAGGATGCGGACGTCGAGCGCCGGGTTGTCCGCCAGGGTCTTGAGCACGTCGCCGAAGCGCTCGTCGTTGGAGGCGCCTCCGCCTGGGGAAGGCGTGAAGGGGGTCTGGGCTTCGAACGCCCAATTCAGCAGGTGGATCGAGCGGCGCGCGCGACCCATCGCTGAGCGCGCGGCCGCATAGTAGTCGGCGACATCGACGAACACCGCCGCCCTGGGCGCGGTTTCCACACGCCAGACGGCGCCGGCGAGGTTTATCGGCAAGAGCGGGCTCCCAAGGTCGAGCTTGGAATGCGCACCGGCCGTCGGTGTTCCCGATCAGGCCTTGGCGGCGGCCACATAGCGATCGATGACCCGGGGCAGGACGTCGAGCGGCACCGCGCCGGAGGTGAGGCCGGCGTCGTGGAAGGCGCGGATGTCGAACCGCGGACCCAGGGCCGTCCTGGCCCCCTCGCGAAGGCGCAGCCACGTGAGCTTACCCAGCATGTAGCCGCATGCCTGGCCGGGCGCGACGCAGTAGCGCTCCACCTCGGTGGCGGCGGCGGTCTCCTTGTCGCCGATCACGCCGACATAGTAGGCGATCGCCTGTTCGCGGCTCCAGCGCTTGGCGTGCAGGCCTGAATCGACCACGAGGCGCACGGCCCGGAACAGGGCGTCGTGCAGATAGCCGATCTGGCCGATCGGATCATCGTGGTACATCCCCATCTCGCCCGCCAGCTGCTCGGCATAGAGAGCCCAGCCTTCCAGATAGGCGGAGAAGAACGACAGCTTGCGGATCAGAGGCAGGGGCGCCTCCTGGGCGATCGAGCCCTGCAGGTGATGGCCGGGGATGGACTCGTGATAGGTTAGGGTCGGCAGGGTCCAGCTGGGGACCTCGGCGGTGTCGCGCAGATTGATGTAGTAGGCGCCCGGCCGCGAACCATCGAGCGCGGGCGGCTGGTAGTAGCCCCCCGGCGCGCCGGCCTCGGTATAGGCCGGTATGCGGCGGATCTCGACCTTGGCCTTGGGCAGCACGCCGAAATACTTGGGCAGCCTCGCCTGCACGGCGGCGACCTTGACGTTCAGATCGGCCAGCAGCTTGGCCTTGCCCTCGTCGGTGTTGGCGTAGCGATAGCGCGGATCCTCGTACATGGCGCGATAGCGCGCCCCGACCGATCCCTGGGTCAGGCCCTGAGCCTTCATCGCCGCGTCGGCCTTGGCCGAAAGCTGGGCTACAAGATCCAGGCCGGTGCGGTGGATCTCGTCGCCAGTGAGGCTGGTGGTGGTCCACACGGCCACCGACGCCTGGTAGTAGGCGTCGCCGTCGGGCAGGCGCCAGACGCCTGCGTCGTGGCCGGCCTTGGCGCGAAGCTCCTCCACCAGGGCGATCTGCCGATCGAGCGCGGGCAGGACGCGATCCTGATAGATCTTGCCGGCGCGACCGGCCCAGTCGCCGTCGATGCCCTTGGCCTTGGCGCGGCGGGCGACCGATTGCACCAGCACCGAAGACTCGGCCGGAGTGCGGATGGCCCGAAGCTGGATCAGGGTGTTGTCGAGCACGAAGTCGGGCGGAACCACGCCCAGCGACCGGTCGAACCTGGCCTGTTCGTCGTCCTGATCGAGGGCGGTGGCGAACGCCGCGAGGCGGGCCAGATAGGCCTCCGCATCGGCCTTGACCTCGATGGCGTGCTGCGAATCCAGGAAGTCGGGCAGGTCGTGATAGGCCGAGCCGCCGAACTGGTTGATCACATAGGGCGAGCCCGCGCCGCCGCCGTTGAACTTGAACCGCCGGGCGTTCTCCACCTGCTGCCGCAAGCTGTAGAGAACGACGTCGCGGTTGAGCGCATCCATCCCCGTGAGCGCCGAGGCGTCGAACGCCTCCAGACGCCCCAGCTGATCGGCCGTGAGCGCCTGATTGATCTTTGCGCCCGCAGGAGAGCGGTCGGAGAGTTCGGATTTCTGGTGCGCCCGCGGCCCGGAATCGAGGCCCAGCGACGTCACCTCCTCGGGCGCGCGGTCGAGACCCTCGGCGACGAAGGCGTCGAACAGGACATCCAGATCCTTGGCCGAGGCGGGCGCGGCGAGCGCGGAACCGGCCAGGCCGACGGCCCCCGTGGCGGCGGAGGCTGCGAGCAGTTGTCGGCGATTCATGCGGCGGTTCCAGTGGTTGCAAGGCGAGGCGACGCTAGACAAGGCAGGCGCGGCGCGCGAGTTACCGATTGTTCAGGCAGGGCTTGTCGCGCATTGCGGGTTGTCTAGATTTGCTCCGCGTCCGGTGGAAGGGGCGTCGACACATGAGGGGGAAAAGATCGTGCGAACCGTGCTCCTGCTAACGTCCCTGAGTCTGGCCCTGGCGGCGTGTCAAAAATCGGAAACGGCGAAGACCGCCGCCCCGCCCGCCGCCACGGCGACGGTCACGACCACCGCCGCTGCCGGCGGCGGGAGCGCCGAGCCGACACGAAAAAGCGGCCTGTGGGAACAGTCGATGGCCAATGACGGCAAGCCGATGCCGCTCGGCAAAATGCGGGTGTGCACCGATCCCACCACCGACGCCAAGGCCTCGCTGTTCGGCCAGAAGGGCGCCGAGAGCATGTGCAGCCAGCATTCCACCAGCCGCGCCCTCGACGGCAGCTATACGTTCGCCTCGACCTGCAATCTGGGGTCGGGCGGGGTTGTGACTTCCAAGGGAACGGCCCGCGGGGATTTCTCCACCGCCTACCATGTCCATCTGGAGAGCTCGGTGACGGGCGCCAGCGTCGAGGCCATGAACGGCCAGCACGTCATGGACATGGACGGCAAATATCTGGGCCCCTGCCCGGCGGGCGTCGCGCCAGGGGATGTGGTTCTGGGCAACGGCATGAAGTTCAACGGCGCCAAGCTTCGCGGCGCCGCCAAGGCCCTCTCCGGCGGCGGTTAGAAGCGCTCCACGGCCATGGCGACGGCCTCGCCGCCGCCGATGCACAGCGAGGCCAGGCCGCGCTTCTCGCCGCGCGCGTCGAGGGCGGCCAGCAGGGTCGCCAGGATGCGCGCGCCCGAAGCGCCGATCGGGTGGCCGAGCGCGCAGGCGCCGCCGTTGACGTTGAGCCGCTCGCGCTCGATGCCCAGGTCGCGCATGGCGATCATGGCGACCACCGCGAACGCCTCGTTGACCTCGAACAGGTCGACCTGCGCCGCGCTCCACCCGGCCCGCTCCAGCGCCTGGCGCATGGCCGGGACCGGCGCGGTGGTGAACTGTGACGGGGCGTGGGCGTGGACGCCGTGGCCGGCGACGCGCGCAAGCGGGGTCAGGCCGGCGCGCTCGGCCGTCGAGGCGCGCATCAGCACCAGGGCGGCAGCCCCGTCGGAGATGGATGACGCGTTGGCGGCGGTGATGGCCCCATCCTTGGCGAAGGCCGGCTTGAGGGTGGCGATTTTGGCCGGGTCGGCCTTCAGCGGCTGCTCGTCCTGGGAGACGGTCTCGACGCCCTTGCGGCCGGTCACCTCGACGGCGACG
This sequence comes from Caulobacterales bacterium, assembly GCA_038226475.1. Lineage (GTDB taxonomy): Bacteria > Pseudomonadota > Alphaproteobacteria > Caulobacterales > Caulobacteraceae > Acaudatibacter. Next base: position 23,160 of record JBBRQK010000020.1, read on the forward strand.
ATCTCGCGCTCGAACGCGCCGCTCTCCACCGCCGCTCGAGCGCGGCCGAGACTCTCCACCGCATAGGCGTCCATGTCCTGACGCGTGAACTGATAGGCGCGGGCGGTCTCCTCGGCGAAAGCGCCCATCAGCTTGCCGGGGTCGTAGGCGTCCTCGAGCCCGTCGAGGTACATCGAATCGAGGATCCGGTCGTGACCGATCCGGGCCCCGGCCCGATGCTTGGCCAGCAGGTAGGGGGCGTTGGTCATACTCTCCATGCCGCCGGCGACCACGATGTCGGCAGAGCCGGCCAGGAGGGCGTCATGCGCCAGGATCGCCGCCTGAAGGCCCGAGCCGCACATCTTGTTGACCGTCGTCGCAGCCACCTTGTCGGGGAGGCCCGCGCCGATCGCCGCCTGACGCGCGGGCGCCTGGCCGAGGCCCGCCGGGAGCACGCAGCCCATCAGGATCTGATCGACCGCGTCCGGCGAAACGCCGGATCTCTCGACCGCCGCGCGCACCGCCGTCGCGCCCAGCTGGGTGGCGCTGGCGCCGGACAGGGCCCCCTGGAAGCCGCCCATGGGCGTGCGTGCATAGGCGACGATGACGACGGGATCGGCGGGCATTGTCAGGCTCCTTGAGCGACGAGGCGAGGGTCGGGATGGGCGTCGGCCATGGCGGCGATGAAGCCGCCGCCCAGAACCCGGCTGGGCTGGGCGGCGTCATGCAGCACGCAGGCCTGGCCGGGGGCGACCGCCTCTTCGGGCGCGTCGAACACGACCTCGACACCGCCCTGGCCCAGACGCAGTCGCGCCGGCGTAGGCGGGCGGGTGGAGCGGACGCGGGCCAGGACCGGCCGTTCGGTGCGCGCCGCCGTCTCGATGCGATCCTCGTCGCCCAGCCAGTTGGTCTCCTTGAGGGCCAGGGCGGGGGCCAGGAGCGCCTCGCGCGGGCCGACGATCACCCGCGCGCCCGCGGCGTCGAGCCGGACCACGAACAGGGGATCGCCGACGGCGACGTTTAGGCCCCGGCGCTGGCCGACCGTGAAGCCGGTGACGCCGTCGTGGCGGCCGAGCACGCGCCCGTCGAGGTGGACGATGTCGCCGCTCCGGCCCGCGCCCGGACGCAGGCGGTCGATGATCGTGGTGTAGCGGCCTTCCGGCACGAAGCAGATGTCCTGGCTGTCGGGCTTGTCGGCGACGCCCAGACCCAGGGCCTCGGCCACATGCCTGACCTCGGTCTTTTCCAGACCGCCCAGGGGGAACCGCACGAACTCCAGTTGCGCGCGGGTGGTGGCGAACAGGAACCAGCTCTGGTCGCGCGCCGGATCGGCGGCGCGGTGCAGGCTGGGGCCACGGGCGCCCGGAATCCGCCGCGCATAGTGGCCGGTGGCCAGAGCTTCGCCGCCCAGGTCGCGCGCCACCCCCGCCAGATCGCGGAACTTCACCGTCTGGTTGCAGCGCACGCACGGCACCGGCGTCTCGCCGCGGCCATAGCTGTCGGCGAAGTCGTCCATCACCTCGGCGCGGAAGCGGCTTTCGTAGTCGAGCACATAGTGCGGGATGCCGAGCGCGTCGGCGGCCGCGCGGGCGTCCTCGATGTCCTGGCCCGCGCAGCAAGCGCCGACGCGCTTCGCGGCCGCGCCTTGATCATAGAGCTGCAGTGTCACGCCGACGACGTCATAGCCGGCCTGGGCGAGCAAGGCCGCGGTGACGATGGAATCGACCCCGCCCGACATGGCGGCCACCACTCGCGCGCCGGCCGGCAGGGCCACCGCCTCGCGCGCGGCCCGGACGGCGTCGCCGGCCAGAGCGGTCGCGGCAGGCATGATCTTCCCTTTCGGCTTGGACCGCCATCTAGGGCGTTAGGGGCCCGTTATCAATCGGCCGGCATTGTCCGCCCCCGCGATCGGGTTGGGGAAGGATCGAGCATCATGGCCGGACGAACGCGCATCAACGAGCGGGGCGAAGCCTGCGTGCAGGGACCCAGCGGCGGGGTGATCACCCTGTTCGACCTGCCGCCGGCCGACACCCGGCGGTGGGTGATCCGGCGCAAGGCCGAGGTGGTGGCGGCGGTGAACGGCGGCCTGATCTCGCTTGAGGACGCCCTGGCCCGTTATGGGTTGACGACGGAAGAATTCGAAGCCTGGCGCGCGGCGTTCGACGCGGCCGGCCTGGCCGGGCTACGCACCACCCTACGTGGCGGCGCCCGCGCCATTGCGAGCGGGTCCGGGCGCTGGTAGCCATGCCGCGCGAGACGCGGGGCGAGACGGGAATGTCGGTGACAGATGCGGGCGGCGGAACCTCCAGGGCGCGATCGCGCCGGGGCGGGCTGTGGTCGGTCCTCACCTTCGAGCGCCTGATCACCGGGCCGGTGATCCACCTGGTCTACTGGGCGGGCCTCGGGGTGATCATCATCGCCGCGTTCTCGGTGGTCGGAGCAGCCATCGGCGTCGCCCTGCGCGAGGGCAGCTGGGCGGCGATCCTGCTGGCCCTGCCGGTGCTGATCGGCGGTCTGCTGGCGGTGGCGGCCGCGGGCCTGCTGTGGCGCGCGTTCTGCGAGTTCTATGTCGCCATCTTCCGCATCGGCGACGATCTGGCCGCCCTGCGCCTGGCGGCCGAACGCGAGGACGCCGCGCGAGGCCCCTCCGCATAGCCCGCCGCTCGCCCAGCTTGGTGTCAGCCGGCAAATCAGCCTACCGATTCGCGCGCGGCGTTAACCTTTAACGCCTCATCAATCACCACCGGGCCACTATGGGCCTCAGGGATTGGAGGTCGCCATGCGCGTATTGTTGATCGAGGACGACAAGTCCGTCGCCCGGGGCATCGAGCTGATGCTCTCGTCGGAAGGCTTCAACGTTTACACCACCGACCTCGGCGAGGAGGGAATCGATCTTGGCAAGATCTACGACTACGACCTGATCCTGCTCGATCTGAACCTGCCCGACATGAGCGGCATGGACGTACTTCGCACCCTGCGCGTGGCCCGGATCGACACGCCGATCATGATCCTCTCCGGCTCTTCGGAGATCGACACCAAGGTCAAGACCCTGGGCGGCGGGGCCGACGACTACATGACCAAGCCGTTCCATCGCGAGGAACTGGTTGCCCGCATCCACGCCGTGGTGCGCCGCTCCAAGGGCCACGCTCATTCGGTGATCCGCACCGGCGAGATCGCCGTCAATCTGGAGGGCAAGACGGTGGAGGCGCGCGGCATGCGCGTGCATCTGACCGGCAAGGAATATCAGATGCTGGAGCTGCTCTCCCTGCGCAAGGGCACGACCCTGACCAAGGAGATGTTCCTCAACCACCTCTACGGCGGCATGGACGAACCGGAGCTGAAGATCATCGACGTGTTCATCTGCAAGCTGCGCAAGAAGTTGAAGGCCGCCGCCGACGACCACCACATCGAGACCGTATGGGGCCGGGGCTATGTGCTGCGCGATCCGCCGGCGCGGGAGGCCGACAAGGAAGCCGCCTGAGGGCCGGCCCTCACCAGGGCCTGAAGTGCTTGGAGAGGCGCAGGCCCTGGCGCTGATAGTGCGAGCCGCCGGCGCCGTAGAGGCGTGACGGCCGCTCGGTCAGGGCCTCGAAACTGAGCCTGCCCACCGTCTGGCCGTCTTCGAGCAGGAACGGCGTCTCGTGGCTGCGCACCTCCAGCACCCCGCGCGAGCCTTCGCCGCCGGCCTCGGCCGTGCCGAAGCCCGGATCGAAGAAGCCGGCGTAGTGGACACGAAACTCGCCCACCGCCGGATCGATCGGCGTCATCTCCGCCGCCTGGGGCGCGGGCACCTCGACCCGGTCCTTCGACGCCAGAATGTAGAACTCGCCCGGATCAAGCAGCAGCTCTCCGCGGCGGGCCGTGAGCGGCTCCCAGAAGTCGCGCGGGTCGTGGCCGGCCTCCAGATCCAGATCGACGATGCCGGCGTGGCGGCGGGCGCGGAAGCCGGCGATCTCGCCGGCGAGGTCCACGCCCACGGTCCGGCTCGACAGCCGCGCCGGAGCGCCCTGCTTGAAGCGCAGCTGGCTGAGCCGCGTTCCCTCCCTCGCCAGGACCGAAAAGGTCTGGGGTGCGATCTCCAGAAACATCGGCCCGGCATACCCTGAGGCGATGTCGTCGAATGCGGGCTGGCCGTCGGTGAGCAGGCGCACGAACACGTCCAGCCGCCCGGTCGAGCTCTTGGGGTTGGCGCGGCCGGAGACGCCGGGGGGCAGGCGCAAGCGTTCATGCAGCTCGGCGATGTAGACGCAGCCTCGCTCCAGTACCGCCCCGGCGGCGAGATCGATCGCGTGCATGGCCACATCGCCGATCCGCGCTTCCACCGGGACCCCTGGCCTGGGCAGGAACGACGCCCGCACCCGCCACGCCCGACGGCCGAGCCGCAGATCGAGGCTCGCCGGCTGCACCTGATCGGCCCCCATGGCGCCCGCCGCGGCGATCCCGCCGGCCTCGATCAAGGCCTCGATCGCCTGGCAGGGGAGGATGCCGTCGGGGGTGCTCATGCGCGCCGGACACTCGCGGAGGCGCGGGCCCAAGGCAAGCGCGCAGGCCAAGGCGGGCTTGACCCGGGCGGACTTGGCGCCATTCATGCGCCCCTTTTCGCCGCCAGGGCTCGATCGACGAAGATGGCCGAAGACCCGAACGACTGGGATGTCGCCACGCGCCTGGTGCGCGGGGGCCTGGCGCGCTCGGCCCATGGCGAGGTCGCCGAGGCGCTCTACCTCACCCAGAGCTTCGTCTACGACAGCGCCGAGAGCGCCAACGCCCGCTTCGCCGGCGAGGCCCCGGGCTACATCTACGCCCGCTATGGCAATCCCACCGTGCGCATGTTCGAGGAGCGCCTGGCCCTGCTGGAGGGGGCGGAGGAGTGCCGGGCGACGGCGTCGGGCATGGCGGCGGTGCACCTGGCCCTGACCGGCCTGTTGCGCGCGGGCGATCACGTGGTCTCGGGCAAGGCGCTGTTCGGCTCCTGCCGCTGGATCCTCAACAACTGGGCGCCGCGCTTCGGCATCGAGACCACCCTGGTGGACGGGCCCGACCTGGCCGCCTGGCGCGACGCGATCCGGCCCAACACCCGGGTGGTGTTCCTGGAAACCCCGGCCAATCCGCTGCTGGAGATCTGCGACATCGCGGCCATCGTCGAGCTGGCCCGGGCGGTGGGGGCCAGGGTGGTGGTCGACAACGTGTTCGCCACCCCGATCTTCCAGGCCCCCCTGAAGCTGGGAGCCGACATCGTGGTCTATTCGGCGACCAAGCACATCGACGGCCAGGGCCGGGTGCTGGGCGGGGCGATCCTGGGCGACGCGGCCCTGATGGAGGAGGCCTATCGCGACATGGCCCGGCACACCGGCCCGGCCCTCTCCCCCTTCAACGCCTGGGTGTTGCTCAAGGGGCTGGAGACTCTGGACCTGCGGGTGCGCCGCCAGAGCGACACCGCCGCCGCCCTGGCCGACCGGCTTGCGGCCCATCCCCGCGTCAGGCAGATCCGCTATCCCGGCCGGGCCGACCATCCGCAACATGCCGTGGCGCAGCGCCAGATGACGGGCGGCGGCAGCCTGGCGGCGTTCGACCTGGGCTCGCGCGCCGCGGCCTTCGCGTTCCTCGACGCCCTGGAGGTGATCGACATCTCCAACAACCTGGGCGACGCCAAATCCATGGCCACCCACCCGACCACCACCACCCACCGCTCGATGACCGAGGAGCAGAGGCTGGAGATCGGCCTGACCGACGGCTGGGTGCGGCTTTCGGTGGGCCTGGAGAGCGAGCGGGATCTGGCCCGCGATCTGGAGCGGGCGCTGGATTCCAACCGTGGGGACAGGGCGTGAGGCGCGCCCGCCTGGCCTTGGCCGCCCTGGCCGCCTTCGCCCTGGCCGGCGGCGAGGCGGGCGCGTCCGTGCGGCTCTACTCCTACGATCCGGCCGACCAGGCGACGCGGGAGGCTTCCGGGCCCCTCACGTTCCAGTTCAATCAGACCCTGACCCTGACGCGGGTGATGAACGTGCGCTCGACCGAAGGCGAGGCGACCGCCGATCTGAAGCCGGCCGACGAGCGGGCCCTGGGCGCCGGCGGACTAGCCCGCCTGATCGGGGCCAAGGCCAAGGAGCGCGACCTCTACGCCATCACGCCGGGCGACGAGGGCGACGCCCTGACCTCGGCGCTCTGTCCGGGCTCCAAGCGGGCCTGGCTGGCCATGAGCCGGCCGCGGCGCGATCGCGACCTGCAGGTGTTCGTGCTGGGAGACGATCCGGCCGGCGGCCCGGCGCGGCGCTGTGCGGCCCTGGCCTTCACCTTCCACGGCGAATGGCGCCTGCCGGCCGGGGCGAAGTTCGACGAGCGCCAGCTGGAGCGGCCCAACTTTCCGCGCTGAGCCTCAGACGTCCGGTTCGAGCAGGCGCCGCTCCAGGGCCGCCCGGCGCGCCGCATCGACGCCCAGGACCTCCTCGAGATAGGCGTCCAGGCCGCCGTGGCGCTCGACGATCGCGTCCAGGGCGATCTTCAGATATTCTGCCTCCACGCTCATCGCCACCCGCACCGCCTCGGCGCTGGGCGTGCGGCCTGCGAGATTGGCGATCGCCTCGGTCAGGAACGGCAGGCGCCGCTCCATGCGCACCGGATCGTTGGTCAGCATGTAGTCGGCCAGGATGTCGTCGGGATGCACCCCGGCCAGATGGTGCGTCAGGGCGACCAGCAGGCCGGTGCGATCCTTGCCGGCGGCGCAGTGGACCAGGATCGGCCCCTCGGTCTCGGCCAGGGCGGCGAAATAGCGCCGGAAGATCTCGACGATGCGCTCGTCGAACGGGACCTTGCGGTAGTAGTCGACCATGTAGTCGCGGAACCACGCCTCGCTGAGGTCCGAGCGGCTGACATGGGCGATCCAGCCCTCCTCCTCGTCGTCGCCCGTCTCGCTGGCGATCACTTGGCCGGCGAAGGCGGGATGGCGGCGCGAGGGATCGCGCGCCTGTTCGGCCCGGCGCCGCAGATCGACGATCAGGGCGATCTGGAGGGCCTCCATGGCCTCGAGGTCGGCATCGGTGGCGGCCCCGTGTGCGGCCGAGCGGTACAGCAGGCCGCGCCGCAGGCGCTGCCCGTCCCTCCCCGCATAGCCACCGAAATCCCGGAAATTCTCCACCCCCTCAAGGGGCACGCGTCTGGTCATGCCCGCCTGATATGCGCCCCGCGCGACAATTGCGAGACGGGGCCAGGGCGGGAATGAGGGGCGTTTTCTGGTGTCTCAGGGGCCAGCAAATCGCCGATTATTGCGATATGTGATTGGAACGGCAGAGGGATTTGCGGTTTGGCGGCGGCTGGAGGGGCGGACAAACCGGACAAAACAGGACAGGACGACAATAGTTTCGGACAACCACGGCCAGAAATCGAACAGTGATCGAACAGTGGCGGACAGGACGCTAACAGAAACGGACACGGGCGGACAAACCAGGACAAACCCGGGAGCGAAATCCGCTTGACAGGGGCAATTTCATATTGCAATAATACGGAAGGTGAAAGGAGAGTCAACCATGCCGCACACTGAGCCCTGTTCCGACGCCCACCCGGTATCGCCGCCGATATGCTTTTCCGGTCCTGCGGCGCTGCGGAGCGCGAGAGGAACGAGGCCGCCGCGCCCTCTTACGAAGTGCCCGCCGGCTCTCCGGGATGGTGTTGGATCCAGTAGTAACTCCAGAGCGCGGCCGTGAGAAATCCCACGGCAAAGGCCAGCACCACGGTGAGCGGGCCGGTTTCGGTCGAACGCATTTCGCATCCCTCCCCAGGGTCCGTCAGCGAGGGTAGACGAAGCGGGGCGAAACGCAATCGCCTCGCCGCCCGATCAGTCCGCCAGGCCGGCCTTGGCCACCGCCTTGGCGTAGCGGCGATCGTGACGAAGGGGTGTGAGCAGCGGGTCGACCGCCAGCAGTTCGACGCCGGCGTCCCCCACTCTGAACGCGCTGTCGAGCGCGGCGAAGGCGGCATCGGGATCGCGCCACTGGGCCTCGATCTCGGCCAACTGGTAGGAGCTCTCGTCGCGCCCGGCGGCGATCAGGGCGTCGCGCGCCTGGGCGGCGCCGGCCATGTCGCCGAGGCGCCGGCGGACGATCGCCTCACCCGTAAGCCGTTGCCAGGCGACCGGCTCCAGTTCGTACTCGCTCTGGGCTTCGGCGGCATGGTCGGAGAGCAGCAAGGCCTCGCCGATCCCCGCTCGCGCGCCGCTGATGCCCGGGCTGAGCGCCAGGGCGCGGCGCATGGCGTCGATCGCCCGGGGGTATTGGTGGGCGTAGATCAGGCCGAGGCCCAAGGACTTGAAGGCCCGGGCGTTGAGCGGATCGAGGGTGACGGCGCGCTGCAGCGCCGCCAAGCCGGTGGCGGTGTCGCCGAGCTCGCACTCGAGCTGACCGTAGCCCAGAAGCACCTCGGCGTTGCCGTCGCCGCCGTCGGCCAGGGCGCGCGCATAGACGAGCTTGGCCGCCCGGAAGTCCCGGTCGCCATAGACCAGGGCGTCGGCCAGGGCGGCCTGCGCCTCGGCCAGCCTGGGCGCCAGTTCGAGCGCGCGCCGGGCGGAGGCGATCGCCTCGTCGTAGGTCGCCCGGAGGTCGCGCGCCGGGGCGAACTGATTGGCGATGAACACCAGCGTCTTTGCCCGCGCCGCGTGAGCGGCCGCGAACCGCGGGTCGATGGCCAGGGCCGCGTCGAAACTGGCCAGGGCGTCGCGGTGGCTCAGCTCGCCGGCGCCGGCGTTGGAGAGTAACTGGCCGCGCAGATAGTCGTCGTAGGCCGCCGGGCTGGTCGGGCCGCCCCGGCCGAGTTCGGCCCGGTCCGCGCCGCCCAGTCGGACATCGAGGGCGTCGGCCACGTCCTCGGCGATCCCGCTCTCGACCGTCAGGGCGTCCTTGGCGTCGCGATCATAGACGTGCGACCAGCGCTCGAACCCTGTCTTGGCGTCGATGAGGTGGGCGCTCACCCGAACCAGATTGGCGTTGCGCCTGACGCTGCCTTCGAGGACGTAGGTCACGCCCAGCTTGGCCGCCATGGCGCGGTTGTCCTCGCCCAGACCCTTGAGCTTGAACGACGAGGTGCGGGCGGCGACCTGCAGGCGCGGCGTGCGGGCGAGGTGGCTGATGAGCTCGTCCGACAGGCCGTCGGAGAAATATTCCTGGGCGGGATCGCCGCCGACGTTGGTGAAGGGCTTGACGGCGATGCTGTTGGGCGGCGCGCGGGCGGTCCTCATCCCCCGACCGAGGACGGCGAGCGTCAGGATCGCCGCCGCCGCCATACCGATGCCGATGGCGACCATGGCGCCGGCGGGGAGCGGTGGAAAGCCGGGCCAAAGCCTCCGCGCCGGGGCGCGAGGGGCGGTTTGCGCGACGCCCATGACGCCGGCGATGGCGCGCCGCAGATCGGCGAAGCGGGGATCGCGCCGGTTTCCGCGCCAGCCGACGAGGGAGATCGTCTGCTTCTGGCCAAAGCCGAGCGGCGGCGAGACCTCGTCGATGGCGATCGGGAGATAGACGCCGCGCCGCTCGGCCCGCGCCGCCTCGTCCTGGACGAAATGGCCCGCTGTCCCGATCGAGCCGGAGCTCCACACGACCACGACGCAGGCGGCGGCGTCGAGCGCTGTCTCGATCGCCTCGCGCCAGGCCGCGCCGGCCTCGATATCGACGTCCCACCAGATCGACAGGCCCTCGGCCTTCAGGGCGTCGACCAGGCGCTGGACGCGAGCGCGATCCTCTTTCTTGTAGGAGACGAATATGTGGCTCATCTGACCCCCGCGCCTGTCCATTCTGTATCGGTTTTGCGCCTGACACATGCCCTTTCGAGTCGTTCGCGTGTCGGCGGCGCCGCGCCGGGCGCCCGGTTTCCCGAACTGGCCGAGGCCTAGGCGCGCCCAGGAGCCAGCTCATGGTGTGCTAGGGGAACGAGGCCGCGCTGCGGTTCTATCAACGGCTGGGCCGCGAGACCCAGCCCGTCGTGACGCTGGGAAAGCGGCTGGGCGGAGAGGGCAGCCCCTTGAAACCCGACGGGGGCTCGAGCGTTCAGCCATCCAACAGATGGAGATTTGACCATGCGAACGACAATCCTCGCCCTCGGCGCCGCCGCGGCCCTGTTGGGAACTTCGGCCCTGGCTCAGACGACCGACGATCAGGCCCGGGCCGACTACCAGGCCAAACAGGCGCAGTATCAAGACCAGAAGGCTCAATACGACGCCACCCAGGCGCAATACCAGGATCAGAAACGCGCCTACCACCATGAACTGGCGCGCTGGGCCGCTGGCCAGGCCTGGCCGGAGCGTTACTGGAGCGACCACTATGTGGTGAGCGACTGGGGCGTGGTCCACCTGCGTGATCCGGGGGACGGCTATCGCTGGTATCGCGACGACGACGGCAACTATGTCCGCGTCGCGACCCGTAGCCACGTCATCGAGGAAGTCTACGTCCGCTGATGAGTAGTTAGCGCCCGGACGGCGTGATGCGCCGGGCGCTGGCCTGTTCGCGCAGGAGGGCGACGCGCCAGCGGCCGCGGCGTTCGACCAGGACGGCGGTGGCGATGCCGGCTTCGGGGGTCAGGGCGGCGCCATCCGGGCCGTGGGCGCCGGCGATGCTCCATTCGCCATCGACGGCGATGACCCCGGGCGCGAGCAGCCGCACCTGGACCGGGGTGAAGGCGGCGTGGCTGCCGGCGTAGCCGCGCTGAAAGGCCGCGGCGTAGAAGGCCTCGATCTGGGCCGGGCCGCTGGCCAGACTGCCGGTCGGGCTGATGAAATCGCCATCGGCGGCGAAGCGCGCGCCGAGGGCGTGGGCATCGGCATGGGCCCAAGCCTCCATGTAGGACGCGAGGACGGCTCGGGCTGTATCCGCCGGGGCCTGCGCCGCGGCCAGGGTCGAGGCCGCCGCGAGCTGGGCGGCGAGGCAGAAAGCGATGATCCTGAGCATGTGAGCGTTCTCCGATCGGGCCGAAATGGCCCGCCGGAGCCCTTGTCGCCGCCGTACCGTGGTACGGAGTCAAGCGGCGATCGGCGGAGGCGCGACATGAAGGCAAGGCGGCAAACCATCGGCAGGCTGGCGCGGGAGGCGGGCGTGGGCGTCGAGACCGTGCGCTACTACGAGCGGCGCGGGATCATCGAGCGGCCGCCCAGAGAGGCCGGCGGCCGCGCCTATGGCGACGAAGCGCTTTGGCGCCTGCGATATGTGAAGGTGGCGCAGGGGTGGGGCTGGCGCCTGGCGCAGATCACCGCCCTGCTCGCCAGGGCCGAGGCCTCGCCCAACTTCTGCGCCGCGGTGCGCGAAACGGCCCGCCGCCGCGTGGAGGAGATCGACGAGGCGATCGCGGCGCTGACTGCGCAGCGGGGGGAGCTGACGCAGTTTGTGGGCGCGTGCGAGGCGAAGCCGGATGGGGATCGGTGCCCGATTTTCAGGAGGTTGGCGGGGGGTGTGAGCTCAGATCCGCCAGGAACTCAGACCCCGGCTTCACGCCGCTGACCCGCAACCGGTCTCGCGCGCGGGTGCAGGCGACGCATGCCGGGGTGCATGGTTCCGATCGCCACGCGGTCGCCCAGGCGGTTGGGCGTTTCGCCGCGCCAGCGCACTACGAAGGTCTCGGCGATGCGGAAATCCATCAGGCGGCGGCGCGCCTCGACTCCGGCTCCACGTGGACGAACGCGAAGGCGCGCGGGTAATCGGGACGCCCATTCAATCGTTCGATGACGCCACGCAATCGGTCTTGCGACACCCAACAATGGAAGGCCCGCGTCCGCAGGCGATTCACGTAGCCGATCACCCGTCGTCCGACTTGCAGCATTACGGCATCTGGATCGTGCGCATTTGTCGGCTCCAGGGCAAAATCGATCCGGTCGCCTTGTAGGAGCGCGACCTCGGGCGCGTAGTGCCGATATCCGACCACCTCCATCAGAAGGTCTCGTCCAACGGCGACCTCGTCGAATGGATCCACGATGGAAAAACCGTCCGACGGGAGTGTAGCGCCCGTGAGTCCCAGAAGCGCGAAATCCGAGACGGAGACTTCCGGCGTCAATCGAAAGTGCTCGAGGTATTCGGCGTAGTCCGAACGCCCATGTGACGGCAGGCGCCTGGCAAACACCGACATGACATCCGCCTCGAAGCGGGCCGTTCCCACACTGAATGCGGGATACCCAGCGTAGCCCGCGGCCAACAGGTCCCTATAGGGCCGCGCGTGGTTGAGACCCCCGAATTCCTCGGAATCGCCAAAGTACCGAAAGGAGACGTTTGCACCGGCCCGAGTGATCTCACCAACAGCCCATCGAAATCGATCGTGCTGGAGATTTTGCGCCTGCCAGGACAAGATCAGGCGATGCGGCTCGACCGCGTTTCGAATCCAGTTCGTCACGTCAACCCCCGATCGCCGCGACCAACTCCGCGCGCCTCTTTCTGATCAACTGGCGAACGAACGCCGCTCGCTCGGCCGTGAACCGGACATCAAGGTCGAATGTCGTGCACCAGTGCAACGTGTCCTCAATGTCCGAGTCGCGCAATCGGGCGAGCCGTTCGAAGGTGGCTTGCGTGGACGGGTTGAACTTCACCATCGTCTGGCATAGGCGGGCGTGGGGCGGCTGGGGTGGTTCGTTCGCCAGCCAACCATAGTGGTGAGCGCCGCGCGCGACAAACTGCTCGATCGCCATGGCAGTCGTGAAGCGGGCGAGTTCGGTCTCTCTGACCTGAAAACCGAGGCTGGTTCCATTGTCGAACACGGGCGCCAATCGATACTCGGCGGCCATTTCATCCCAGGTCTGGCGCAGAAATCCCCAATTCTCCGTGTGGCGGTCGTTGTTCCCGATTAGCGAGTCGAAAGCGATCGTCTCTGCCCACCACTGCCGCCAACTCGGCGCACCGACCTGCCGTGAGAGAACCAGATTGTCGCGCAGGCTTCCATGGCGCTCGTTCACAGTCATCCCCGCTCGGTGCATCAACTCGATGGCGTGAATGAACCGGTCAGGCGGACCGCGATCGAGTCTGCCAAAGAAGAACTCGATCAGTACGCCGGCCTTGCCGCGGACCTCGTCGATCGCGACGAAGCCGGGGGCACGTCGGTCCCCGCGGCGCGAGCGATCTCATACGCGATCACTTCGGACCATAGCTGCTGGGCTCGAAAGCCTTCCGCTTGCTTGAAGAGGTAGCGGTGGCCCCGGATGAGATAGGGCTGACGGACATCATCGGGACAGATGAAGATGCGTTTCGGCTTCATCCCGCCCGGGTGAATCGGAGCGTCATCATCAGGCATCCAGGCGCCGACGAGGACCGGATCGTTCGCGAGTTGCCGCTCCGGGAGATGGCCTTCCACGATCAGCTTCGAATGAACCATGCGGCGATGGACTTTACGTCACCGCTGCGGAGCTCGCCGATGTCGAGGCCGAACACGTCGATGGCCTTCATCCGCATGATGATCTGATCGTTGGCGACGGACTACACATCCACGTCCGGCACGATGCGATGGGGCGACAGGCTCCCGAAGGTGAACCGGCCGACGACTCGCGCGCGGGTCTTGTCCGCTCAGCAATGGTCGACGAGCGGCTCGACATCGGCCCGCCTGAAGATGTGTACGCCGGCGCCCACCCGCACTCTTGGGCCAGGCGCGCGCTGGTCACCCGACAAATCTCTTCTCGTTATGCCACCGCAGCGCCGCTTTGTCCGGTTGGTGTGCCGCTCGCTCGGGTAACCGAAGCCTCGCGCCGTGCAAACGCCGATATTCGCTGCCGTTGTTAAATATATATTGCACTTTGGAACTGACCACAAACCTATAGTCTTGGTCGATCGTAGCGTACCCAGCATCGAATACGCTGTGGATGTCTTATCGAAGTAAGATGCCGTTTGACCCTACGTGAAGCCCGCCCTCGCCGTAGGGCTTTATGTGGGCCGCATCCAAGGCCGGTAGCACGCGTCCGTCCGTGAGCGCGCATTGCCGCCCATAGAGTTCGGTGATGGCGACTCGGAACGCGCCCTGTCCCAAGCGCGGCGTCACAAGAGTAGGGACGCCGAACCTTTGGCTCGGGTGGTCAGTGAAAACCGGTGATTCCGATACGCTCTGTGCGCTGGCCGCGACTTCGAGATCTCTCCAAAGTCGAACCCCCGCTTCATGATCACCCGAGAAAGTCTTGCTGCTCACAATGCTGTTGGACCAGTCCGGCACCGGGAACCATAGGGGTTCGGGCAGAAAGACGGGTTCAACCAAGACACGACAAACAATGAACGTAGCCGGAGTGACGTTTTCGCCCGTGCGGTATCGCGCGATCGCGCTTACGAGGTCGTCGAGGTTCGCTACGCCGTTTCGGACACCGAAGGCCTCCCAGGCGATCTGGATGGGAAGGATCGAGCTGTTGGACAGGGTGCCAAAGCCACCTATCCTGTTTCTTGGGCTCTTGAGGCGAAACGCAAATCTCTCCCCTTCCCCGATCGCGTTGAACGCCTTCGCGCTCGGCTGCCAGAAGTTGACCTCGTCGGTAATACCTAGCGACGAGCAATAGTCGAACCAATTGTTGTCCGTGTTGCCTACGTAAATTCTCGTCATGCGGCTGGTTCGGGCTCCGGCTCGAGGAACTCCGAAACGGCGTTAGTATCGAGGATGATCACGCCTCGAAATCCGGCGGGTCGCGCATGGGCTCTCTGGCTGGGATGGGAAGCTCGGCACCGCCGAGCGGCGCGAAGCGAGCCCTGATGGCGGCGGCGAGGTTGCCGCAGGAGAGGTCAGTTGACTGATTCAGGGTCGATCGCAGGATGTCATGCGCTTCCTCCTCCCTCAAACGCCCGTGAGTGGCCGCGCGAATACGAAGGCGGGATATCAAGGAGTTGTCCAGGTTGCGCATGGTCATGCTGGCCAAGAGCGCCTTCCGTGCAATCAAGGACGCAGAGTTAGTCGATGAGATCGACGTGGTCGAGGGTCGAGCGCCGGGGTTAGACCCCCCCGTTGCAAGTTGATGCATAGCCGTGCGCCGACGTGCGAGCGCCCCCCCGGCGCGTTGACTCGCCTCGCCGAACGCCGCTTCACCAACCTCGGCCTTCCAACGCGGGGAATTCAGATGACAACCAAGATCCTGACGGGGGTCTATGCCTCGACCTACAGCCTCACCGCGCCGATCACGACGCTGAGCATCGCGGCGAGCGGGTATCTGGAGGCGGGGCTGACGGCCACGGGGCCGGGCGCCTACACCGTGGCGAACGCGGGCGGCATCGTGGGGGCGGGCTATGGGGTCGCCCTGGCGGAGACCGGGGTGGTGACCAACACGGGCCAGATCGGCGCGACCGGGGCGAGCGGCGTCGGGGTCTATCTGCACGATGGCGGCAGCGTGGCCAACTCTGGCGCCGGGGCGCTGATCAGCGGCGCGATCGGGGTGAAAAGTCTGGGCAAGGCCGGGGTGGTCTCCAACGGCGGGACGATCCAGGCGGCGACCGACGGGGTCTCGTTCCAGGGCGCCGCCGGCACTCTGACCAACGACGGCCTGATCGAGAGCCTGGGCCCAGCGTCCGCCGGCGTGCGCCTGTTGTCCGGCGGCCTGGTGGTCAACGGGAGCGCCTCCGACACGGCGGCCCTGATCGAGGGCGCGACCGGCGTCGATGCAGCGGACGTGGCGACGGTGCGCAATTTCGGGGCCATCCGGGTGCGCGGCGCCGACACGAAATATGGCGTCCTGCTCGAGCTGGGCGGGAGCGTGACCAACGGCTCGGCCAGCGACCTGGGCGCCCTGATCGAGGGCCCTTCGGGAGTGAAGGCCCTGGCCTCGGCCACGGTGCGCAACTTCGGCGTGATCCAGGGCCGCCAGGAGACGGACCCCACCGGCGGCGTCGATCTGCGGGCGGGGGGCCTGATCGTCAACGGCTCCGCCGCCGACACCACCGCCGCGATCGACGGGCGCTATGGCGTCGAGATCGGAGGGGCGAGGGGCGTGGTGACCAACTATGGCACGGTCGGCGGCCCCAGCTCGTTGATCGCCGCCTTCATGGGCGCGGGCGGCGTGGTGACCAACGGCTCCGACAGCGACACCCACGCCCTGATCGTGGGCGACGTCGGCGTGGCCGGTCTGGGGGCGCCGGCGACGCTGCGCAACTTCGGCACCATCCAGGGCGACCATGGCGCGGGCACGCTGACCCACGCCTTCGGCGCGTATTTCGCCGCCGGCGGCGTGGTCACCAACGGCGACACGAAGGACCTGACGGCCACCATCCGCGGCGATAGCGGGGTCTATGCGGTCAAGGCCGCGGTGACGGTGACCAATTTCGGCACGATCGCCGGAACGGGCCTCAACGCCGAGGGCGGCATTCTGCTGAACGCGGGCGGGCGGGTGACCAACGGTTCCACCAGCGTGACCAGCGCGCTGATCACCGGGACGCTCCTGGGCGCGGGGGCGGCCGGGCCCACGGCCGTGATCGCCAATTATGGTACCATCCGAAGCGGCATGATCGCCGGCAAGGGCGTGCTGATCGTGAACGGGGGCTTGGTGCGCAACGGCGCGGCCGCCGACACCACGGCGCTGATCTCCGGGGCCACCGGGGTCTCCACCACCGTCGCCCGCGCCACGGTGGTCAACTATGGCACGATCCTGGGGGCGCCCGTCTCCGGCGGGGTCGGGGTGGCGATGAGCGGGGGCGGATCGCTGACCAACGGCTCGGCGGCGGACAAGGCGGCGCTGATCAGCGGCTATGTCGGGGCGGCGGTGTACGCCGGCGGAAGCCTGACCAATTTCGGCGACGTGAAGAGCACCGGGATCATCGCCGTCAATCTGACGGACGCCACCTCCCGGCTGCTGGCGGAGGACGGCTCGCGGGTGGAAGGGCTGATCTTCGGCCAGAACGGAGTGATCGATTTCGTGGCCGGCACGAGCAGCGTGTTCGCGCTGGAGAGCAGCGGCTCGGTGGTCGGGGCCGGGACGGTGACCCTGAACGGCGGCGTCAGCACGTTCGACCCAGGCGTTTCGCTGAACGTGGCGCGGATCAATGTGGCCGGCGCGGCCACTCAGATCAATGTCGAGACGACGCTGGCCTACGCCAAGACCTGGAGCCAGACCGCGGGCACGCTGATGATCGACACCGGCTATCAGTTCACCCTGACCGGCGCGGGCAACACGCTCTCCGGCGCGGTGACCGGACCTGGAACCCTGCTGTTGCACGGGGGCTCGGATACGCTTTCGGGTGTCACGCTCTCGGTGGCGAGCGCGGTGATCAATGTGGCCACGGTGACGCTTTCGGGCATGATCTCCCTGGCGCACACGGTGACGGCGACGACGCCGGCGCTGATCGTCGCCGGCGGCGGGGCGACGCTGACCGGCGGCGGAACCTTGAGCCTCTCCAACACGGCGACCAACAAGGCGGTCGGGGCCAGCGCCTCGGCGACGCTGACCAACACCAGCGACAAGATCCTGGGGGCGGGCCAGCTGGGGGCGGGGTCGCTCACCCTGGTCAACGGCGCGGCGGGGATCATCAACGGCAACGACGCCGTGGCGCTGATAATCGATACCGGCGCGGCGACCATCGCCAACGCCGGGGTGATCGAGGCGACGGGGGCCGGGGGCACGGTGGTGATGAGCGCGGTGGCCAACACCGGCACGCTGGGCGCCATCGGCGGAAACCTCACCGTCAACGGGGCGGTCACGGGATCGGGAATAGCGCGCATAAACGGGGCGACGGCAAATTTCAGCGGAGCGTTCAATCAGAACGTAGTGTTCGGGACCAGCGGCACGCTGGAGCTGGCGCATTCGACCGCCTATTCGGGCGTGGTCAGCGGTTTTTCCAAGACGAGCACGACCGCGCTCGACCTGGACGACATCGCCTACAGCGCCGGGACAACCACCGCGACCTTCAGCGGCACGGCGGCATCCGGCGTGCTGACGGTGACCGACGGGACGCACACGGCGATGATCAAGCTTTCGGGCGACTACACGGCCTCGAGCTTCACCGTCTCGTCCGACGGGCACGGGGGAACCACGATCGTCGATCCGCCGAAGATGGGCGGACCGGTGGCCTTCATCGCCGCCGCCGCCGCCTTCGGCCCGCCCCGCTTCGCCCATGCCTACGCCGATGCGGCCGCGCGGCACGAGGGCCGCGCAATGATACTCGCGGGGCCGATCCGCCCTTACTGAAGCTCAGTACGACTTCGGCAGTCCCAGCACCTTTTCGGCGATGAACGAGAGGATGAGCTGTTCGGTGACCGGGGCGATGCGGGCGAGCATCGATTCCCGGAACAGGCGCTCGACCTGGAACTCGCGGGCGTAGCCCATGCCGCCGTGGGTCAGGACGGCCCGGGTGGCGGTCTCGAAGCCGGCCTGGGCGGCGAGGAACTTGGCGGCGTTGGCCTCGGCCCCGCAGGAGAGGCCGGCGTCGTAGAGCCACGCCGCGCGCAGGGTCATCCACCAGGCCGCCTCCAGCCTGGTCCAGCATTCGGCCAGGGGGTGCTGGACGCCCTGGTTCTGGCCGATCGGGCGGCCGAACACCACCCGCTCGCGGGCGTAGCGGGCGGCGCGGTCCAGGGCGTCGCGGCCCAGGCCGATGGCTTCGGCGGCCACCAGGACTCGCTCGGGGTTGAGGCTGCTCAGGATATATCCGAAGCCCTTGCCCTCCTCGCCGACGCGGTCCGCCTCCGGGATGAAGAGATCGTCGATATAGACGGCGTTGGAATCGACCGCCGCGCGGCCGAGCTTGTGGATCCGCCGCACCTCGACCTTGGCGCGGTCGAGATCGGTGTAGAACAGGGTCAGTCCGTCGGTCGGGCGCGCTGCGTCGGCCTTGGCGGTGGTGCGGGTGAGCAGCAGGATCTTGTCGGCGACCTGGGCGGTGGAGGTCCAGACCTTGCGGCCGCTGACGCGATAGCCGCCGGGCGCGCGGGCGGCGAAGGTGGTGATGGAGGTGGTGTCGAGGCCGGCGTCCGGCTCGGTGACGCCGAAGCAGGCCTTCTGCTCGCCCCGGATCAGGGCCGGCAGCCAGCGCGCCTTCTGTTCGGCGCTGCCGTGCACCACCACGGCGTGGGGGCCGAAGAGGTTGATGTGGATCGCCGAGGCCGCCGCCTGGCCGCCGCCGCCGGCCGCCACCGCCTGCATCATGATCGCCGCCTCGGTGACGCCCAGGCCCGCGCCGCCCAGATCCGCGGGCATGGTGACGCCCAGCCAGCCGCCGGCGGCCATGGCGGCGTGGAATTCGTGCGGGAAGCGCGCCTCCTCGTCGCAGGCCGACCAGTAGGCGTCGTCGAAGCCGGCGCACAGCCTGGCCACCCCCTCCCCGATCGCCCGCTGCGCCTCGGAGAGAGCGAAATCCATCGCCGCTAGTGGGTCGCCGCGCTGTCGTCGCGCCGGGCCATCAGGTCGTCGAAGGCCGACCAGACGCCGCTCTGGCCGTGCCAGTCGCCGCGCGTGGCCGCCTTGGAATATTCGGTCGAGCGGGCCTCGAAGAAGTTGGCGTGTTCGACGCCGGAGAGCAGGGCCTGGAGCCACGGCAGGGGGTGCTCGGTCACGCCATAGATCGGCGGCAGGCGCAGCTGGCGCAGGCGCCAGTCGGCGATGAAGCGGATGTAGGCCTTGATGTCGGCCGGGGTCATGCCCTCCACCTCGCCGGCCTCGAAGGCCAGATCGATGAACCGGTCCTCCAGCCCGACCACTTCGCGGCAGCAATCGACGATGTCGTCGGCCACGGCCTTGGTGACGGCCCCGGTCTCGGCGTTAAAGGCATGGTAGAGCTTGATGATGCCCTCGCAGTGCAGGCTCTCGTCGCGCACGCTCCAGGAAACGATCTGGCCCATGCCCTTCATCTTGTTGAAGCGGGGAAAGTTCATCAGCATGGCGAAGCTGGCGAACAGCTGC
>JBBRQK010000021.1:0-41663 GCA_038226475.1 Caulobacterales bacterium
CACCACCAGCCTGGCGAAGTCGCCGAAGGTTGTCGGCGCCATGCTGCCCGAAACCGTCACGCTCCCGCCGGTGAACAGGCCCGACAGCGTGCCCACGCCATTGGCCAGCTCCAGCGTCCCGCCGCCACCGTCGATCGAGCCCTGGAACACGGACCCCGCTCCGACGACCAGAGTCCCCGTCGCGCCCGTCAGCTTCACTGACTGGCCGCCCTCGCCGATGATCGTGCCGAAGTTGGTCACGGTAGCGGCCCCTGTCGCGATGATGCCGGTGTAGCCATCGACGCGCGCGCCGCCATGGGTCGTCGAGCCGTTCACGAACGACCCCCCGGCAAGTGAGACGCCCGCGGCGCCGACGTCGCCCAGGGCAAGGACCGTCCCGAAGTTGCCGGCGGCGGCCCCGCCCTGCAATCGCAGCCCGCCATAACCCACGATCAGGGCGACGCTGTTGGTCGCCGAACCGTTGCTTAGCGTGCCGCCCGCCGCCAGGCTGGCGCCATAGCTGCCTGCGCCGCCGCTCGCTTCGATCGTGCCGGCATTCCTGACCGCGCCCGGCGCGGAGATCACGCTGACGCCGACGGCGCCGCGGATCAGCGCCGAGCGATCGGCCCCGCCGCCGTTGCTGATCGAGCCGCCGGCGGTGGTCACTCCAGCGCCGCTCAGGCCGACGATCGTGGCGTAGTTGGTCACAGTGCCGGCGTCGATCATGTCGACCCCCAAGGCGCCCCTGATCAAAGCGTCCCGGTCGTTGGCGCTGCCATTGGTGACGCGATCGCCGCCGATGTTCGGATTGATGGCCCCGTAGACTCCCGCCGTGCCGAGAATGGTGCCGAAGTTTATCACCGTCGTCCCGCCGTCGATGCCGAAGTGGCCGCTGATCAAGGCGGCGTGATCGGTCTCCGCGCCGTTGATCACCACGCCGGCGCCGCTGAACTCGACGGCCGGCCCGTCCGCGGCCCTGATCGAGCCGAAGTTGGCCACCGTTCCGGCTGCCCGCACGCCTCCCGGCCCCGTGATCAAGGCGGTCTGGTCGTCCACGGAGCCGTTGGTCAACAGGCCGGCGAACTGCTCATAGACCCCCCAGACGTTCGCCTCGCCCAGGGCAGAGATCGTGCCGAAATTGGTGATGGTGGTGGCGGCGCTGTAGGTAACGACCCCCGCGTACCCCTGGATGAGCGCTGCGGTGCTGGCGGCCGAACCATTTGTCAGGCGGCCGCCACTGTGCAGATAGACGCCGAAGTCCCCGCTGTTGGCACCGGTGGCGATCACCGTGCCGAAGTTGGTGAACGTGGCCCCGGCCGTCATCTTGACACCTCGGTAGCCCTGAATCCGGGAGGACGTCACCGATGCCGCGCCGTTGGTCATGGCGCCGCCGGACAGGTAGGCCGCAACGGAGGTGTTGGTCGTGCCGAGGCCGATGATCGTGCCGAGGTTGGAGATGGTCGCGCCAACACCGATGACGCCGTCATAGGCCTGGATGCGTGCTCCGCGAGCGAGGGCCGAGCCGTTGGCCAGGCTGCCGCCGTCCACCCGGACGCCGAAACCAGACACGGAATCGCCCTGAATGCGGCCAAAGTTGATCACCGTGGCGTTGGTGGCGGTGACGCCCTCCTGGGCCTGGATCCTCGCCCCGGTGACCGTGGCCGAGCCGTTGGTGAGTCGTCCGCCGGCATAGAGGGCGACGCCGATGAATGCTTCATAGAAATCCTGGGCCGCGCCTTCGATCACGCCGAGGTTGAGGATGGTCGCCGCGTCGGTGGCGACGACGCCGCGCGGGGCTTCGATGCGCACGTCGTAGCCCGAGCCGTTGACCACGCTACCCTGGACCAGTTTCACGCCGATCCCGAACGGGCTTTCGATGAGACCGAAGTTGGTTACCGTGGTCACCCCGCTCTGGCCGAACACGGCAACGGCGTTGCTATACACCCCGTAGAAATCGCTGATGTTCGAGACGATCGTACCAGTGTTGCTGAGTGTCCCGCCCTTGACCAAAAGGACGCCATTGAGCTGGCCGCCGATGTAACCGTAGTTGCTGACCGTCCCCTCGGCTACGCCCGCGCCCCCGCCCGACGATTTGATTCCCTCGTAGCCCGTGATCGTCCCGCTGTTGAAAACGCTTCCGCCGAAGTTGAGATAAATCCCGTTCCTGGCCGCGAAGATACCGGCCGTCACCTTGCCGAAGTTGTCGACAAGGCCGACGGCGGTGACAAACACGCCCGTGCCACCGACGGTCGCCGTCGCGTTTATTTTCAGGCCGGAATAGGACGCCGAGAGGGTAAACCCTGTCGGATAGGCGCCGGTTATCGTCTTGGTCGTCATCCTCGTGGCCCCCCGCCGATTCGCGCGCGGAGTGGTTCATGCGCCGGTGGAAGGTGTCAAGCGGTCCGCGGCGGCGCGGACTCCCGGGCACGCCTCACGTCGACCTGTCGTCGTCGGCCGTTACGCGCGCCGGAACCTGGCGATGAAAAAGCCGTCCAGGCCGCCCTCGGCGTGGTGGGGTAGGATGCGCAGCCAGCCGACCGGGGCGAGCGCCGCGGCGGGGGCGCCGACGGCCGCCGCCTCCGCAACGGTGACGGGATCGAGGACGAAATCGCCGCGCGCCGACAGGAACGCGCGCGCCTGGCCCTCGCCCTCCTCCGGCTCGAGCGAGCAGACGCTGTAGACGAGGCGCCCGCCCGGGGCGACGCGGGTGGCGGCGCAAAACAGCAGTGCGTTCTGCACAGCGGCAAGGGCGGCGATGTCGCCCGGCTTCGCGTTCCACAGCACGTCGGGGTGGCGGCGGAAGGTTCCGGTGGCCGAGCAGGGGGCGTCGAGCAGCACGGCGTCAAAGGTCCGCCGATCCGGCCAGCCGGCGGCTTCGGCGACCTGCGTCTCGGCGGCGAGCCTCAGCCGTTCCAGGCCGGTCGTCACTCGGCGCAGGCGCGAGGCGGAGCGATCGAGCGCGGTGACGGCGGCCCCGCCGGCGGCGAGCTGGAAGGTCTTGCCGCCCGGCGCGGCGCAGAGATCAAGTGCTGTTCGACCCGGGCCGGCCCCCAGAAGACGCGCCGGAACCGCCGCAGCGGCGTCCTGCACCCACCAGGCGCCCTCGGCGTAGCCCGGCCACGCGGCCACGTCGCCGCGCTTTCGCGTGCGAAGTGACCCGCCGGGCAGGACCTCCGCTTCGAGGGCGGCGACGAGCGCCGGGTCCGTCGCGCCGGGCAGGGTGAGATCGGCGGCGGGCTCCAGGGCGATCTGGGTGGCGATGGCGCGGGCGTCGGCCTCCCCGAACGCGGCGCGCCAGCGGGCGAACAGCCAGGCCGGCGCGAGGGCCTCCGGATCGGCGCTGGGCGGCCCGTCGCGCAGCTGGCCGCGCAGGACGGCGTTGACTAGGCCCCGCAGGCGCTCGGGCGCGGCGGCCACGGTGGTGTCGACAGCCGCGAAATCGGGCACGTCGAGATAGAAGGCCTGGGCGATCCCCAGCCGCAGCAGGTCGCGGATCGGGGCCGGCGGTTCGCGCTTGAGGCGCGGATCCAGCGCCCGATCGATCGGCCCCAGATGGCGCAGGGCTGCCATGGCCAGGGCGCGGGCGAAGGCGCGATCCTGTGGCCCGAGCCGCGAGGAGCCGCCGGCGCTGAGCGCCTCGTCGAGGCCGCCGCGCCCGGCGAGCGCGGCTTGGAGCATCTTCAGGGCGGCCGCGCGGGCGGCGAGGGCGGGATCGGGCGCGACGTTCACGCGCCGATCCGTGCGCGTTTCGCGCCGGGCCGGCAAGCGCCGCGCTTCGCCCACGCCGCCGGTTGAGGTAGTGGCATGACGATGGACCCGCCCAACGCCGCGCCCGGCAAGACCCTCAGCCCCGCCGCCCGCCGCGCCCTGGAGGAGGCGGCCGCCCGGCGCGCGGCCGCACAGCCGCCGGCGGCGGGCGAGCAGGGCGGTCCCAAGGGGCCGGAGCCCACGCGCTATGGCGACTGGGAGCGCAAGGGCGTGGCGGTAGACTTTTGAGCGGCATGGACGCGGCGACCTTCGCCCTCAACTTCTTCGTCGCCCTGTTCGCCCTGATCGATCCGGTGGGGAATGTGCCGCTGTTCGCCGCCGCGACGGTGGGCGCGAGCCCAGCCGGCCGGCGGCTGACGGCGGTCTATATCGCCGCCTTCGCGTTCGTGTTCCTGGTGTTCTTCTATCTGACGGGCCTGGGGCTGCTGCAGTTCTTCGGCATCTCGCTGCCCGCGTTCCGCATCGCCGGCGGAATCGTGCTGCTGCTGATGGGCCTGGACATGACGCGGGGCGATCTGAACAAGACCTTCGCCGAGGCCGGCGAGGAGCTCGAGCCTCTCTCGGCCCGGGCCTATGCGGCCAAGCGGTTCGAGGTCCTGATCGTCCCGTTCGGCATGCCCCTGCTGATCGGTCCAGGGGCGATCTCCTCGGCGATCATCTATGCCGAGGAGGCGCGAAAGTACGGCCTGACGGGCGTCGCCATCGGCGTGGGTGTGATCGGCGCGGTCTGCCTGCTGATCATCCTGGCGTTCTGGCTCACGAGCGTGATCTCGCGGGCGTTGGGCAAGATCGGCATGGTGATCGTGGTTCGCGTGCTGGGCCTAATCCTGTGCGCCATGGCGGTGCAGTTCATACTGACGGGCCTCGCCGGCTCGACCGTCGGGGTGGTGCGGCACGACACGGCGACGCCGTATCATGGGGCGAAGGGCCTACAGCGGCCCGCCGCGGCGCGCGTGCCCGGCCATTAGGGCCATGACCCACTCTTCGGGCAGCAGATGGGACAGGGCGGCGATGGCCTTGTTGGGCGCGCCAGGGACGCAGATCGGCCGGTTCGCCTCGACCGCCTCGTAGCCCGCCGCCGCCACTTCGTCGGCCCCCAGCCAGAGCCAGGCCGGGGCCTGGGCGCCGACCTGGGCGCGGGTGTGGTTGACGTCATGGAATTCGGTGTAGGTGAAGCCGGGGCACAGGGCGCTGACGTGGACGCCGATGCCGGCGGTCTCCAGGTGCAGGGTCTGGGAGAGGCGCAGCATCAACGCCTTGGACGGGCCGTAGAGGTTGCCGCCGGGGCTTCCGGCCACCAGGCCTGCCACCGAGGCGACATTGAGGATGCGGCCGAAACGCCGCGCGATCATCCCCGGCAAGACCTTGTGCGTCAGGTCGCAGGGGGCGGTGACCATCACCTGCAGAAAGGCGGCCTGATCTTCCCAGCGGCTGTCGGCGTAGGACCCCACGAGCCCGTAGCCCGCGTTGTTGACCAGGGCGTCGACCTCGCGGCCGTGCGCGGCGAGGGACGCCAGCAGGGCGGCCGGCGCGGCCGGGTCGGCGAGGTCGGCCGGCAGGATCAGCACCTCGACGCCGTGGCTCAGGCGCACGTCGTCGGCCAGAGCGCGCAGGCGGTCCTCGCGCCGGGCCGTCAGAGCCAGATCATAGCCCTGCGCGGCGAACACCTTGGCGAAGGCGGCGCCGATGCCCGCCGAAGCGCCGGTGATCAAGGCCAGACGTCCGCTCATGGCCGACTTCCTAGTCACGGCGGCCCGGTATGGGAAAGAAAATGTGGCGCCGATTGAACGGGGCCGCGATCGGGTGTACCGCGCCGGCCTTGCCCTGCCTCGGGATCGCCAGCCCCATCGGAGCCTGATTTGGCCGAGCCCGGCCCGCCGCGATCACCGAGCGTGCCCGTCGCGCCCGAGGCGTCCGAGACGCGCGGGCGCCGGCGCGGGTTCGCGGCCCTCAGCCTTGGCGCCGTTGGCGTGGTGTTCGGCGACATCGGGACCAGCCCGCTCTACGCCCTGCGCGAGGCCCTAGCCCATTCGCGGCCAGTAGGCACGCCGCAGACGGCGGTGCTGGGCGTGGTGTCGCTGATCCTCTGGACCCTGAGCCTGATCGTCACGGTCAAATATGTGCTCGTGCTGATGCGCGCTGACAACAAGGGCGAGGGCGGGGCGGTGGCCCTGATGGCCCTGGCGCAGCGGGCGCTCGGCCGGCGCTCAAACCTGCTGTTTCTGGTCGGCATCATCGGCATTTCCCTGTTCTTCGGGGACGGGGTGATCACTCCGGCGTTCTCGGTGCTTTCGGCGGTCGAGGGGTTGAAGGTGGCCCCGCACCTGGGCCATCTCTTCAATCCCTATGTGCTGCCGGCGGCGGCGGGCATCCTGTTGGCGCTGTTTTTGGCCCAGGCGCGCGGCACCCATCGCATGGCCTCGCTGTTCGGGCCGGTTGTCGCCCTTTGGTTCGCCACCCTGGCGGGGCTGGGGCTCTACAATCTCTCGATGGACTGGTCGGTGCTGGCGGCCGTCAGCCCCTATTGGGCGGCCCGGTTCCTGGCCGAGAACCAGTTTACCGGCTTCGTCATCTTGGGGAGCGTTTTCCTGGCCGTGACCGGGGCGGAGGCGCTCTATGCCGACATGGGCCACTTCGGCAAGGCGCCGATCCGCGCCGCCTGGATGCTGGTGTTTCCATGCCTGGCGCTAAACTATCTGGGCCAGGGGGCGCAGGTGCTGCGCCACCCGGCCGCCCGGTTGAGTCCGTTCTTCGACATGGTCCCGCACGTCGCTTACTGGCCGGTGCTGGTGCTGGCGACGGCGGCGGCGGTGATCGCCAGCCAGGCGGTGATCACCGGCGCGTTTTCCATGACCCAGCAGGCGGTGCAGCTGGGTCTGCTGCCGCGCATCGCGATCAAGCGCACCTCCGAGACCCAGACCGGCCAGATCTTCGTGCCGGCGGTCAACGGCCTGATGATGACCGGGGTGCTCGTGCTGCTGCTGATCTTCCAGAGCTCGCACCGGCTGGCCTCGGCCTATGGCGTGGCGGTGACCGGCACCATGTTCATTAGCACCTGCCTGGCGGTGGTGGTGGCCCGGGCGCTGTGGAAGTGGCGCCTGTGGCGGGTTGCGGCGCTGTTCGCCCCGATCCTCGTCCTGGACACCGTGTTCCTGGCCGCCAATCTGCTCAAAATCCCGCAAGGGGCCTGGGTGCCCCTGGTGTTCGGCGCCGCCCTGGTGACGATCATGATCACCTGGGCGCGCGGCGTGGCCATACTGACGGCCAAGACCCGCGAAGACAGCGTACCCCTGGCCGACGTGATCGGCATGCTCTCCAGCCGACCGCCGCACCGGGCGCCCGGCACCGCGATCTTCCCGACCTCCAGCCCCGATCTCGCGCCCGTGGCCCTGATGCACAACCTCAAGCACAACAAGGTGCTGCACCAGAAGAATGTGATCCTGACCATCCAGACCGCCGAGACCCCGCGCGCCAGACCCGATGACCGCATCCGCATCGAGCCGATCAACGCCGATTTCACCCGGGTGGTGCTGACCTACGGCTTCATGGAGAGCCCCAACGTGCCGCGCACCCTGGCGCAGTGCAAAAAACTGGGCCTGAAGTTCGACATTATGGCCACCAGCTTCTTCCTCGGCCGCCGCTCGGTGGTGCCGGCCGAGCGCTCCGGCATGCCGCTGTGGCAGGACCAGATCTTCATCTTCCTGATGAAGAACGCCGCCAACCCGACCGACTTCTTCCACATCCCGCCTGGCCGGGTAGTGGAGCTCGGAACCCAGGTTTCGGTCTGATTCCGACGCCGTGCCCCTGACAGGACCAGGAGAGACACCATGACCGCCGAGGCGCGCGCGAGGAAGGTGGTGCTGGCCTATTCGGGCGGGCTCGACACCTCGATCATTCTCAAATGGCTGCAGCAGGAGCACGGCTGCGAGGTGGTGACTTTCACGGCCGATCTGGGCCAGGGGGAGGAACTGGGGCCGGCCCGGGAAAAGGCGCTGTTGCTGGGGGTCAAGCCGGAGAACATCCACATCGAGGATCTGCGCGAGACCTTTGTGCGCGACTATGTGTTCCCGATGTTCAGGGCCAATACGGTCTACGAGGGCCAGTATCTGCTCGGCACCTCGATCGCCCGCCCGCTGATCGCCAAGGCGCAGATCGAGATCGCCCGGGCCGTCGGCGCCGACGCGGTCTGTCACGGCTCGACCGGCAAGGGCAACGATCAGGTGCGCTATGAGCTGGCCTACTACGCCCTGGCGCCGGACATCCGGGTGATCGCGCCGTGGCGGGAATGGGACTTCAAGAGCCGCGAGGCCTTGCTGGCGTTCGCCGAGGCGCACCAAATCCCGATCGCCAGGGACAAGCGCGGCGAGGCGCCGTTCAGCGTCGACGCCAACCTGCTGCACTCGTCGTCCGAGGGAAAAGTGCTGGAGGATCCCGATGCCCCTGCCCCGGAGTTCGTCCATATGCGGACGATCGCTCCGGAGGACGCTCCGGATACGCCATGCCAGTTCACGATGGACTTCGAGGCCGGCGATCCGGTGGCTATCGACGGCGCCGCGCTATCGCCCGCCGCGCTCCTGACCCGGCTGAACGAGCTCGGCCACGACAACGGCGTAGGGCGCCTGGATCTGGTGGAGAATCGCTTCGTCGGCATGAAGTCACGCGGGGTGTACGAGACGCCGGGCGGCACGATCCTGCTAGCGGCGCACCGGGCGATGGAATCGATCACCCTGGATCGCGGTGCGGCGCATCTGAAGGACGAGTTGATGCCGCGCTATGCCGGCCTGATCTACAACGGCTTCTGGTTCTCGCCCGAGCGCGAGATGCTGCAGGCGGCGATCGACCATTCACAGGCCCTGGTCAGCGGCCGGGTACGGATGAAGCTCTACAAGGGGGCCGTGAGTGTGGTCGGACGGTCGAGCGCCGTGTCGCTGTACGACCAGGATCTGGTCACCTTCGAGGAGGGCGCGGTGGCCTATGACCAGCGCGACGCCGGCGGCTTCATCAAGCTCAACGCCCTGCGCCTGCGCGTCCTGGCGAGGCGCAATGCGCGGGCGGCTCAGGCGGCGGCGGCGAGGCGTTCCAGCAGCCTGGCGTGAAGCTCGGCGTTGGCGCAGCAGATCGAGCCGGTGGCCAGCGGATCGTCCCCGCCGTCGGCGTCGGTCACCGTGCCGCCGGCCTCGGTCACCAACAGAATCCCGGCGGCCAAGTCCCAGGGGCTAAGGTCCCGCTCCCAGAAGCCGTCGAAGCGTCCGGCAGCGACCCAGGCCAGATCCAGCGCCGCGGCCCCGAAACGGCGCACGCCCGAGACCCGCTGGCTGATCTGGTGCAGTTCCTTCAGGAACCGGCCGTGCTGGCCGTGACCCATGAACGGAATGCCGGTGGCGAACACAGCCTCCTCGAAGCGGGTGCGGGCCGCCACCCGCAGGCGGCGGTCGTTGAGGTAGGCGCCGCGCCCGCGCTCGGCCCAGAACAGGTCGGCGCTGGCCGGGTTGTAGGTCACGCCGGCCACCACCACCCCGTCGCGCTTCAGGGCGATGTTGATGGCGAAGTGAGGCATGGCGTGCAGGAAGTTGGTGGTGCCGTCCAGGGGATCGACGATCCAGGTATGGGTCTTGTCGCTGCCCTCGATCATGCCACGCTCCTCGCCCAGGAAGCCGTAGCCAGGGCGGGCCTTGATCAGGGCCTCGAAGATGGTCTGCTCGGCCTTCAGGTCCGCGGCGCTGACATAGTCGGCGGCCCCCTTGCGCGACACCTGCAGTTCGGCCACCTCGCCGAAATCCCGCGCCAGGGCCCGGCCCGCCTTGCGGGCGGCGTCGACCATGACCTTGACCAGGGCGGAGGTGGGCGCGGCCACCGGCCTAGTCGGCCCGACGCATGTATTCGCCCGTTTCGGTGGAGACCAGGATGCGTTCGCCCTCGCCCATATAGGGCGGGATCATGATGCGCATGCCGTTGGAGGCCTTGGCCGGCTTGTAGGAGGAGGACGCCGTCTGGCCTTTCACGGTAGGCTCGGTCTCGATAACCTCGAGCACCACGCTTTCGGGCAGGGCGATGCCGATCGGCCGCTCGTCGTGCAGCTCCAGCGTCACCAGCATGCCGTCGTGCAGGAATCGGACCTGATCGGCCCCGACGAAATCCTTCTGCAGTTCGATCTGGTCGAAGGTCTCCTGGTCCATGAACACCAGGGCCTCGCCCTGTTCATACAGATATTGAAAGCTCTTCTGTTCGAGGCTGACCTTGTCGACCTTGTCTTCGGAGCGGAAGCGCTCGTTGAGCTTGCTGCCGTTCAGAAGGTTCTTCAGCTCGATCTGATTGAAGGCGCCGCCCTTGCCGGGCTTGACGTGGGCGATCTTGACCGCCCGCCAGATGCTGCCTTGGTGCAGGATCACATTGCCGACGCGTACTTCGTTGCTTCCGACGTGCATGGGCTCTCTTGAGTTGGGGTGGGGGCGCCAAAAGGGCGCCGGACCCTTTAGGGGAGCGGCCTCGCCCTGGCAAGGCGAGGGCGATTCTCCAGCCCCCGGGCGATCTGGGCGTTCAGCGCCTCCACTGCCGCCCCCGGCCCCTGTGGATGGCGCCAGACCCCGGCCGAGACGGCGAGGAAATCGGCCCCCGCCGCCGCCAGACCTGCGGCGTTGGCCGGCACGATCCCCCCGATGGCGACGCAGGGGATGAGGGTGGTCTCCTGCCAGATGGAGAGCAGCTCCGGGTCGGGCTGGTGATGCGTCTCCTTGGTCTCGGTGGCGAAGAAGGCCCCGAAGGCGACATAGTCGGCCCCCTCCTCGGCGGCGTCGATGGCGAGATCCCGGCTGGCGTGGCAGGTGACGCCGATGATGCGCTCGGGCCCGAGCAGCCGGCGGGCCACGGCGACCGGCCCGTCCGACTGGCCGATGTGAACTCCGTCGCAGCGCAGGCGGGCAGCGAGGTCCGGGCGGTCGTTGAGGATCAGGGCCACGTCATGCGCCCGAGCTAGGGGCTTGAGGGCGCCGACCGCCGCCTCGATGGCCCACTCCGGCGCGTGCTTGAGCCTGATCTGGAGAGCGGCCACGTCGCCGGCCTCGATGGCCGCGGCCGCGGCCTCGGTGAACCGGGCCAGATCGTCGATCGCCGGCGGCGTGATCAGATAGAGGCGGCAGGGTGCGGGCATGGCGCCGTCATGCCCGCTGACGGCTCACTTGGGCAACAGGGCCTTGAGGCCATAGGCGACCAGGCCGGTGGCGGCGCCGCTCAGCAGCGCCAGTCCGGCAAACCACGCGAGCCGCCGCCACAGGGGCGGGGCGGCCGCGCCGGCCTCGGGAGGGCCTTCAATGATAGCCGGCATCGGCGGTCACCTTGCCTCGGAACAGCCAGTAGACAAAGGCGGTATAGCCCAGGATGAACGGCAGCAGAGCCGCCACCCCGACCAGAACCAGGGCCAGGGCGTTGTCGGCGTTGGCGGCGGCGCGGAAGCCCACGCCATAGGGCACGATGTCCGGGAAAAAGCTCGCCGCCAGCCCCAGATATCCCGAAAGGAACGCCACCAGCGCGCCCACGAACGGCAGCCAGTGCGAGCGCCGCGCGAGGCCCAGCCACACCAGCCCCAGGCCGATCGCGCCCAGTGCCGGAATCGGCAGGCGTGGCGCCAGGGCGGCAAGGTGGAAGCCGTCCTTGGCCAGGCCCCAGCGCTCGCCCACCTGGGGATGGACCAGAAGGGTCGCCAGGCTGACCGCCGCCAGCAGCACGGTGGTGGCGACGGCCGCTAGCCTCGCCCAGCGGCGGGCGTCACCATGGAGGTCGTCGGTGGTGCGAAGCATCAGCCAGGCGGCGCCCAGGAGGGCGTAGCCGGCCACTAGGCCGATGGCGACCAGCAGGCTGTAGGGGCTGGCCCAGTCGACCTCGCCGCCGACGAAAGCCCCACGCGACACCGCGACGCCTTGGATGAAGCCGCCGAGCACCAGGCCCTGAGCGAACGCTGCGGCCAAGGATCCGACCGCGAAGGCGATTGTCCAGCCCTGCTTGCCGTGCGTGCGCCCGTTGAGCCGAAACTCGAACGCCACCCCGCGCAGGATCAGCGCCAGCAGCATCAGCATCACCGGCAGGTAGAAGGCCGGCATGAGGATCGCATAGGCGCCCGGAAAGGCGGCCAGCAGCCCGCCGCCGCCCAACACCAGCCAGGTCTCGTTGCCGTCCCAATAAGGGGCGATCGAACTCATCATCAGGTCGCGGTCGCCGGTTGAGCGGGCGAAGGGAAACAGGATGCCGACGCCCAGGTCGAACCCGTCGAGCAACACATAGAGCAACACCGCGGTGGCGATCACCCCGGCGGCGATGAGGGGCAGGTCGAGGCTCATCGCGCCGCGCCGGGCTCGGGCGGCGCCGCGGCCAGGGGTGATCCTGGCGCGCGCCCAGGCGCGTCAGGCGCGGCACCCTCCGCCTGAGGGCCCACGGCCAGCAGGCGCATGATGAAGAGCGCCCCGGCGCTGAAGATCAGCGCATAGACCACCAGGAACGCCACCAGGGAGGCGGACACCTCGTCGGCCCGCACGGGCGAGACTGCGTCGGCGGTGCGCATCACGTGCCAGATGACCCAGGGCTGGCGGCCGACCTCGGCCACCGTCCAGCCGGCGATCACGGCCACGAACCCGGCCGGGCCCATGGCGACCGCCGCGCGCAGGAACAGGCGCGATCGCTCCGGACCGCCGCGCCACCACAGCCAGGCGCCCCAGGCGCCCAGCGCGATCATCGCCAGGCCCAGGCCGACCATGATCCGGAAGGCCCAGAAGACGATGAACACCGGCGGCCGGTCCTTGGGCGCGAAATCGTCGAGCCCGACGACGCGGGCGTTCTCGTTGCCGGCGGTGATCAGGCTGCCGATGCGCGGGATCGAGAGCTCCCAGCGGTTGCCCGCGATCGCCCGGTCGGGCCAGGCGATGATGTGGAACGGCTCGTTGGTGCGGGTTTGCCAGAACGCCTCGATGGCGGCCAGCTTGCTGGGCTGGCGATGCAGGATCTGCTTGCCGGCATAGTCGCCCACCACCAGCTGAAGCGGGGCCACGAGGGCGAACATGCCGATCGCCATGCGCAGGGCGTTCTTGGAGTGGACCTGGCGCGGGTCCCGCAGCAGCACGAAGGCGCTGGCCGCGCCCACCACCAGGGCGGTCACCAGATAGGCGCCCAGCACCATGTGGACGAGGCGTTCGGGCAGGCTGGGCGAGATGATCGCCGCCAGCCAGCTGGTCGCCAGGATCCGGCCGTCGGGGCCGATCGAGAAGCCGGAGGGATATTGCATCCAGCTGTTGGCCGAGATGATCCAGAAGGCCGACACCAGAGTGCCGGCGGCGACCAGGCAGGTGGCGGTGAAATGAAGCCCAGGCCCGACCCGCTTCCAGCCCAGCAGCATCACCCCGAGAAAACTGGATTCCAGGAAGAAGGCGGTCAGCACCTCGAACGCCAGCAGGGGGCCGATAACCGGCGCCGCGGCCTTGGAAAAAACGCTCCAGTTGGCTCCGAACTCATAGCTCATCACCACTCCGGTGACGACGCCCATGCCGAACGAGATGGCGAACACCTTGACCCAGAAGAGATAGAGCGTCTTGAACGCCTCGCGCCGGGTCGCCAGCCAGGCGCCTTCCAGCACGGCCAGGAAGCTGGCCAGGCCGATGGTGAAGCTCGGAAAGATGATGTGGAACGCGATCGTGAACGCGAACTGTAGGCGCGAAAGCAGGATCGCGTCGAAATCCATGGCGCCACCTGTACACCATGAGAACGCCTGCGCGCGGCTTGAATCAGCTCAGCTAACGGCTCTCTGACCAGAGCAGCGTCGGGCGGTTCCGGTAGTGGCGGCTACTGTTCCAGGGCGGCGACGCCGGGGAGGGTCTTGCCTTCGAGCCACTCGAGGAACGCGCCGCCAGCGGTCGAGACGAAGGTGAAATCCTGCGTCGCGCCGGCGTGGTTGAGGGCGGCCACGGTGTCGCCGCCGCCGGCCACGGCGATCAGCTTGCCGGCCCGGGCCAGGGCCCCGGCGTGGCGCGCCGCGGCGGTGGTGGCCTTGTCGAACGGCGGCGTCTCGAACACGCCCAGGGGGCCATTCCAGACCAGGGTGGCGGCGGCGTCCATGGCGGCGTTGAGCTTCGCCACCGTCTTCGGCCCAGCGTCGAGGATGCGTTCGTGGGCGTCGATCTGGCCGAGCTCCCGGGTGAAGGCGGCGACGCCCGGCGCCGGACGCTCGGCCACGACCACGTCGATCGGAAGCAAGAGGTCACAGCCGTTGGTCTTTGCGAACGCCATCACCCCGCGCGCCGTATCGGCCAGATCGTGCTCGCAGTAGGAGGCGCCGACGGCCCAGCCCTCTGCGGCCAGAAAGGTATTGGCCATGCCCCCGCCGATCGCCAAGGCGTCGAGCTTGAGGATCAGGTTGTGCAGAAGGTCGAGCTTGGTCGAGACCTTCGAGCCTCCCACCACGCCCAGCACCGGGGACGTGGGCCGGCCGAGCGCCAGATCCAGGGCCTCCAGCTCGCGCCGCATGGCCTCGCCGGCATGGCCGGGCAGGACGCGCGCCACCGCCTCGGTGGAGGCATGCGCGCGGTGAGCGGCTGAAAAGGCGTCATTGACATAGAGATCACCCAGCCGGGCCAGGGCCTCGGCGAAGCCATCGTCATTGGCTTCCTCGCCGGGGTGGAAACGCAGGTTCTGCAGCAACAACACGTCGCCTGGCGCCATCGACGCCACGGCCGCCGCCGCCGTCTCGCCGACACAGTCATCGGCGAACGCCACCGGCGCACCCAGGAGTGCCGCCAGCGGCGCGACGACGGGCGCCAGGCTCATGGAGGGCACGCGCTTGCCCTTGGGCCGATCGAAATGAGCCAGCAGGATCACCTTCACCCCGCCGGCGCGCAGCCGCTCGATGGTGGGAAGGGCGGCGCGCAGGCGCGTATCGTCGGTCACCTGGCCGTCGGCCATGGGGACGTTGAAATCCACTCGGACCAGGGCGCGGCGGCCGGCGAGCGACACGCCCTCGAGAGTGCGAACAGCCATGGGGCCTCTAGGCCAGCGCGGCCATGGCCAGGGCGGTGTCGGCCATGCGGGTCGAAAAGCCCCATTCGTTGTCGTACCAGGCCAGCACCCGGGCCAGGCGACCCTCGATCACCTGGGTTTGGGGCAGGGCGACGGTGGCCGAGGCGGCGATGTGGTTGAGGTCGGCCGAGACCAGGGGATCGTCGGTGACGGCCAATATGCCGGCCAAGGGGCCGCCGGACGCCGCCGCGCTCATGGCCTGGTTGATCTCCTCCCGCGTCACCTCGCGGCCGGGCACGATCTTGAGGTCGATCACCGAGACATTGGGCGTGGGCACCCGGATCGACGAACCATCGAGCTTGCCGGCTAGCTGCGGTAACACCAGCCCCAGGGCCTTGGCCGCCCCGGTGGAGGTGGGGATCATCGACATGGCCGCGGCGCGGCCGCGGTAGAGATCGGGGTGCAGCGTATCGAGGGTCGGTTGGTCGCCGGTGTAGGAATGCACCGTGGTCATGTAGCCGCGCTCGACGCCGCACAGATCGAGCAGCACCTTGGCCACGGGGGCCAGGCAGTTGGTGGTGCACGAGCCGTTGGAGACGACGATGTCGGCGGAGGTCAGGCTCTGGTGATTGACCCCGAAGACGATGGTTCGATCGGCCCCGTCGCACGGCGCCGACACCAGCACCTTGCGAGCCCCGGCCTCAAGATGGGCGGCGGCCTTATCCCGCTTGTTGAACAGGCCGGTGCATTCGAGCGCGATGTCGACGCCCAGGTCGCCGTGGCGCAGCTGGGCCGGATCGCGAATGGCGGTGACGACGATCCGGGCGCCGTCCACCACGATGGCGTCGCCGTCGACGGCGACCACGCCCGGAAACCGTCCGTGCACCGAATCATAACGGAGCAGGTGGGCGTTGGTGGCCACCGGCCCCAGATCGTTGATCGCTACCACCTCGATGTCGCGCCGCGCGTGTTCGACGATCGAACGGAGCACCAGCCGGCCGATGCGGCCAAAGCCGTTGATCGCGACACGGACAGTCATCTAGGCGCTCCCCCTCTGGTTATTCCGACGCCGCCCGTTTTGCGGCCGGGCGGCCTCAAGTCAAGGCGGACCGGGCCGCCGCCGCCACCGCCTCGGCGGTGATGCCGAACTCGACATAGAGCCGCTCATAGGGCGCCGAGGCGCCGAAATGGCTCATGCCAACGAAGCCGCCGTGCTCGCCGATGAACCGGTCCCAGCCCTGGCGCACGCCGGCTTCCACGGCGACGCGCGCCGGCGCATCGCCGATCACACGCGCCTGATAGGCTTGGCTCTGGCGTTCGAACAGCTCCCAGCAGGGCGTCGAGACCACGCGCGCGCCGATGCCTTCGGCCTGCAGCAGGTCGCGCGCGGCCATGGCGATGGCGACCTCGGTGCCCGAGGCAAACAGGCTGACGCGCGCCCGGCCGACGGCCGGGGCCAGCTGATATGCGCCCCTCGCGGAAAGATTGCCGCCGGTGGTCCGCAGCGCCGGCGTCTTC
Organism: Caulobacterales bacterium; assembly: GCA_038226475.1. Taxonomy (GTDB): domain Bacteria; phylum Pseudomonadota; class Alphaproteobacteria; order Caulobacterales; family Caulobacteraceae; genus Acaudatibacter. Next base: position 16,258 of record JBBRQK010000021.1, read on the forward strand.
TGGCGCGACAGGGCCATGATCGAGGGCGCCTTGGTCTCGCGCAGCGCCGCCTTCCAGCATTCGGCGGTCTCGACGGCGTCGGCTGGACGGAACACCATCACGTTGGGCATGGCGCGCAGGGAGGCCAGCTGCTCGATCGGCTGGTGCGTCGGACCATCCTCCCCCAAGCCGATGGAATCGTGGGTCATCACATGGATCACGCGCACGCCCATCAGGGCCCCCAGCCGGATCGCCGGACGGCTGTAGTCGGCGAAGGCGAGGAAGGTGCCGGAAAACGGGATCACCCCGCCGTGCAGGGCCATGCCGTTCATGGCCGCCGCCATGCCGAACTCGCGCACACCATAATGCACATAGCGGCCGGCGTAGTCCGGCGCGTCGAACGACGCCGTGCCCTTGATGAAGGTGTTGTTGGAGCCGGTGAGGTCGGCCGAGCCGCCGATCATCTGTGGGATGGCCGGGGTCAGGGTCGCCAGGGCGTCGCCGGAATTGACGCGGGTGGCGCCGGCCGCCGGTTCGGCGAGGCAACGCTCGATGTGCTTGTCGAGGTCGGCGAAGGCGCCGGCGGGCAGGGCCCCGCGGTCGGCGCGCATGAACTCTGCGGCGTGGGGAGAGGCCGCCAGCCGCGCCTGCCAGGCCCGCCTGGCGCGGGCCCCGCGGCGGCCGGCGCGGCGCCAGGCCTCGGCCACCTCGTCGGGGATCACGAACGGCGGGCTCGACCAGTCCATCGCCACCCGGGCCGCGGCGATCTCCTTGTCGAACAGGCTGTAGCCGTGGCCGTGCGGATCACCCTCCATGGCGCCCGCGCCGCGGTTGATATGGGTCTTGCAGGCGATCAGGGTGGGTCGGTCCTGGGTGGTGGCCCAGCGCAGGGCGCCGACGACGCGGCCGAAGTCGTGGCCGTCGATCTGGCGAACGGCCCAACCCGCGGCGCGGAAGCGGGCCTGCTGATCGCCGGTCTCGGCGATGGTCGCGCGGCCATCTATGGTGGTGTCATTGTCGTCGAACAGCACCGTCAGCTTGGCCAGTTTCAGCCGGCCGGCGAGATGAATCGCCTCGTGGCTGACCCCTTCCATCAGACAGCCGTCGCCGGCGATCACCCAGGTGCGGTGATCCACCAGATCGGCGCCGTGGCGAGCGGCAAGGGCGCGCTCGGCCATGGCCATGCCGACCGCCGTGGCCAGGCCCTGTCCCAGCGGCCCGGTGGTGGTCTCGACGCCGGGCGTGTGATGATATTCGGGGTGGCCCGGGGTCAGCGAGCCCCATTGGCGGAAGTTCTCAATCTCGCCCATGGTCACGGCCTCGAACCCGGTCAGGTGCAGCAGGCTGTAGAGCAGCATCGAGCCGTGGCCGGCCGAGAGCACAAACCGGTCGCGATCGGGCCAGTGCGGCCGGCGCGCGTCATACTTGAGGACCCGGGTCCACAGGGCCGTGGCCACGTCGGCCATGCCCAACGGCATGCCCTGGTGGCCCGATTTGGCGCGGTGCACGGCGTCCATAGAAAGGGCGCGGATCGCATTGGCCATGACGAGGGGGGTGACGGGCATGGCGGCGGCTGACTCGACTGTGAAGGGGTGGCGCGAAAGGGCCGGACGCCTCGCACGAGGCGCAATGAGGGTCAAGCAATGCGCTTTGCAGGCGCGCCGCCCGCCCTGTAGAAAACCTCGCGGGGGCGTGGAAGAGGCGTGAGCATGGCGGCGGAGACGGGCCAGAGCGGTCGGCTGGCGGTGGCGATCCGGCGTCTGGAGCGGGCTATCGCCGTGCTCGACCAGCGCCTGGCGCACCGACTGGCGGAGGCCGGGGCCCAGGTCGGCGGCCTGTTCGACCAGGATCGCGCCAAGCTCGCCTCCGAGCTCGACGCCGCCCGAGCGCGTGAGCGTCAGCTGGAGGAGGCCGGCGCCCAGGCCTCGGCCGCCCTGGCCGAGGCCATAGCCGAGGTCCGCGGCGTCCTGGCCGCGAACGGGACCTGAAGCCATGCCCCAGGTCACGATCCACATCAACGCGCGTCCCTATGTGGTCGGGTGCGACGACGGGGAGGAGGCGCGGTTGATGACCCTGGCCGCCGATCTGGACGCCAAGGTGCGCGCCGCCGATCCCGGCGGCGGCCAGCTCGGCGAGACGCGGCTCATGCTGATGGGGGCCCTGATCATGGCCGACCAGGCCGCCGGCGCGGCCGAACGGGCGACGGCCGCCGAGGCCGAGGCGGAACGCCTGCGCGCCGAACTGGCGCGGGCCGAGGGGCGGGCCGTCGCCGCGCTCGAGGCGGCCGCCCTGCGAATCGAGGCGATGGCCTCGCGCTGACGCCCTCTTGACCGGCGGTGCGGCGCGCCTAGGTTGAAGGGTGGCGGGTCTGCTGCGGCTCGCGTCGAAGGCATCTCATCCCGGGGACCTTAATCACCCTCTACGGGAGCTGTCCCTGTCCTTGGCCGTGGCCTTGGGCACACGGCGCCCACCTGGTCTTCCAGGTCCGAGGGGATGTAAACCGCCTTCACGGTCCTCGCGGCGCCGCCACCCTTTCGCCCGTTAGGGAGGAGTCGTGGCCCCAGACGCCGGCGTTTGCGAGAAGATCGGCCTGCGCACCGAGATGCGGTGCCGGCGAGCCCTCCTGGCGCGCGCACAGCCGGATGCCGCCGCGCAGGCAGCCGAGCGCCTGCCTCTGGAGCGCTTCGCCGAATTCGCCGTGGTCGGCGGATACAGGCCCCAGGGGGCCGAGTTCGACCCGGGTCCGATCCTGCGCCGCCTCGAAGCGGGGGGCGCCGTCGTGGCCATGCCGTCGGCGCCTGATCGGCATTCGCCGCTGGCGTTCCGCGCCGCCGGCGCCGGCGCGCTGACGCCGGACGCCTTTGGCATCCTCTCGCCGCCGCCGCACCTGCCCGAGCTTCATCCGGACGTCATCCTGGCCCCGATCCTCGCCTTCGATGGGCGCGGCGGGCGCCTGGGCCAGGGCGCCGGCTGTTATGACCGCACTCTGGAGTGTCTCCGCGCGCGCGAATCGGTCTGGGTCGTTGGCCTGGCCTATGCCGGCCAGGAGATCTCTGAGGCGCCTGCCGAGGCGCACGATCAGCGGCTGGACGCCATCCTCACGGAAAAGGGCTATAGGGAGTTCTGAAAGAGGACTCCCGATGCGCATAGCCTTCTTCGGCGACATCGTCGGCCGCTCCGGCCGCGAGGGGCTTGCCGATCACTTGCCGGCCCTCAGGCGCGATCTCGGGCTCGAGTTCGTGATCGTCAACGCCGAGAACGCCGCCGCCGGCTTCGGCATCACCGAGGCCACCGCGCGCGAGCTTTTTGCGGCCGGAGCCGACTGCCTGACGCTCGGCAACCACTCGTGGGACCAGAAGGAGGCGCTGACCTATATCGTGCGCGAGACCCGGCTGATCCGGCCGCTCAACTATCCGGCCATGGCCAAGGCGCCGGGCCGCGGGTCGCAGCTGTTCGAGACCGAGCGCGGCAAGCGGGTGCTGGTCATCAACCTCCTGGGTCGGGTCCACATGGACGCCCTGGACGACCCCTTCGCCAGCGTCGAGCGCGAACTCGCCGCCTGTCCCCTGGGCGAGGTCGCCGATGCCGTGGTGATCGACATGCACGCCGAGGCCACCTCCGAGAAGATGGCCATGGGGCACTTCTGCGACGGCCGCGCCAGCCTCGTGGTCGGCACGCACACCCACGTGCCGACCGCCGACGCCCAGATCCTGGTGGGCGGCACCGGCTACCAGACCGACGCCGGCGCCTGCGCCGACTATGACAGCGTGATCGGCAACCAGAAGGACGAGCCCCTGCGCCGTTTCACCACCCGGATTTCTGGCGGTAGCTACAAACCGGCGGAGGGTCCGGCCACGGTGTGCGGCGTCTATCTCGAGACCGACGACAGGACGGGTCTGGCCCTGCGTGTCGAGCCGATTCGGGTGGGCGGCCGGCTGGCCGCCAGCGTGCCCAGGCCATCCCTCGTCGCGGCGGCCTAGGCGCGGTCAGCCATCGGTGCCGATGCGTTTGGCGGCCCACAGTCGCAGACGCCAGCCAATTAGGAACAGGCCGGTCAGGGCCAGAGGCACTTCGCCGGCGATTGGCGCCGGCACGGCCACGGTCAGGATCAGGAACAGCGGCGGGGTGACCAGTACCAACCAGAAGGTGAACCAGCGCTCCCGATTCGAGATCTCGTCCGGCGCCACGCGGGCGATCAAGGCCGCGTAGCCCCACAGCGCGGCCAGCGACACGCCGATCGCCACGACCAGTCCGCCATAGACCAGCATCGACGCTGGGGAGGCGTTCTGAGCGTGGGTCAGCCGGGTGGTTGCCGGCAGGAGGGCCACTAGCCCCAGCATGGCCAAGGTGATCACCGTGATCGGCGGATCAACGGAATGGATCAGGGCCATGAACCGCCGATGCGCCAGCCAGTAAACGCTGATGACCACGAAACTCAGGCCATAGGCGTCCAGCTGTGGGGCCAGAGCCTGCCACAGGCGCTCCAGGCTCGCGCCGACGGGCGCTGTCGGGCTGATCTCCGCGGCCAGCAGGGTGATGGCGAAGGCGAACACCCCGTCGGCGAGCGCCATCAGTCGCTCGTGCCAATGCCGCCGGCGACCGTCCCCCGCCAAAGCTAGAGCGGCCCGATCCGGTCGCGCACCACCAGCGTGTCGATCTCCAGTCGGCCCAACCGCACCCGGCCCACGCTCAGGCGGCCGATCGCCACCGCGCCGATGGCCAAGGCCCCGATCGCCAGGGCCCCCACCGCAAGGGCGCCGACCGCGACGGTCAAGCCGGCAGCCGCGCCGGCGCCAGCCCCCAGCGCCATCGGCGTCCGAGTCCGCCTGGCGGGCTGCCAGGAGACGATCGGATCGGGCGAGGCCGGAGCGATGTCGAGGGGATCGAGTTCGGGCCGCAGTGTTTCGGGGCTGAGGTCTTCGGACATCGGGGGGTCCTTTTCGTTGGACGGTGGAAACTGGCGTCGGCAGCCGCGCGGCGCTAACAAGCGGCCACTCCCCGAACGCATGATAGACCGCGAACGCTCATGGCCGGCCACTCGAAATTCAAGAACATCCAGTTCCGCAAGGATCGGCAGGACGGGCTGCGCTCCAAGCTGTTCTCCAAGTTCTCGCGCGACATCACCCTGGCCGCCAAACAGGGCCTGCCTGATCCCGCCGCGAACTCTCGACTGCGCCTGGCCATCGCCAACGCCAAGGCCGAGTCCATGCCCAAGGACAATATCGACCGGGCGATCAAGAAGGCGATCGGCGGCGACGCCGACACCTATGAGGAGATCCGCTACGAGGGCTTCGGCCCGGGCGGCGTAGGCCTGATCGTCGAGGTGCTGACCGACAACCGCAATCGCGCGGCGGCCAATGTGCGCACCCTGTTCGGCAAGAACGGCGGCAATATGGGCGACGCCGGCTCGGTGGCCTTCATGTTCGACCGGGTAGGCGAGATCGCCTATCCGCCCGGCGCCGGCACGGCCGACGCGATCCTCGAGGCCGCGATCGAGGCGGGCGCGGAGGACGCCGAGAGCGACGCCGACGGCCATCTGATCCGCGCCGCGTTCGAGGATTTCGCCAGCGTGATCGAGGCGCTGGAGGCCAGCCTCGGGCCGGCCCGGACGACCGCGATCGTCTGGCGGGCGAAGTCCGATGTACCGGTCAGTGGCCAGGAGGCGGCGACGCTGGTCAAGCTCGTCTCCGCCCTGGAGGACGACGACGACGTCCAGAGCGTCTGGACCAACGCCGACGTCAGCGACGAGGAGATGGCGAGGCTGGCCGGCTAGCTAGGCGTAGGGGATCGGGCGAGGGCGGCCCAGAAGGCCGGTCGGCGCTTCGAGTTCGGCGCGGTTCCACTGCGCCAGGTCGGCCGCGGCTTCATAGGTGGTCTGCAAGAAGTCCAGCAGGGCGGCGTCCGGATCCGCCGCGCCGACGACCGCCGCGTAGGGCAGCACGAACTCTCCCAGGGCGGATTCGAACTGGGCGGCCCCGGGCCGCACGGCCGCATCGCGAAAGCCAGGCGGCTCAGGATAGGCGTAGGCATAGAACGCCGGACCCTCCACCGGTCCGCCGCCCGTCCAGAACCCGGCGCTCGACACTTCGTGCGAATAGGCCTCGCGCGCCACGGCGTCCGGCAGATTGGGCACGCCTCCGGGGTGCGGCGGCGCCGGCCGACCGGAGAACCGGGTCATGGCCAGATCGGCGGCGCCCCAGAAGAAATGCACCGGGCTGACCTTGCCCAGGAACCGGCTGCGGAACAGGGTGAAAACGCGGTCGCACTCCACGAGAGCCTTCCAGAAGGCGTGCGCGGCGGCCGGATCAAAGATCCGCGCGGCGTGGTCCTCGGCGAACGGGACCGAGGCGGCCATCTCGTTGGGCGAGGCGACGATGGCGATCGGGCGGCCGAGCGCCGCCAGGGCCGTCTTCACGGCGCGGTGGAAGTCCGCGATCTCGCCAGGCTCCAGCGCCACCGTCGCGACGCCGCCATCGGTGGTGCGAAACACCAGCGCCTGGTTGATGAAATCGAACTCCGCTTCGAGGGCGCCGGCCGGATGCGGGATCAGGGCCGTCTTCAGTCCGCGGGCGGAGACACTCAGAGTGACGTGCCAGGCGTGATTGATCCACGGCGTCCGCGTCAAACGCAGTTTGCCGACGATCTGGGTCCACAGCGTCAGCGTTTCCATCGTCGGCGCCCAGGCCCCGACGGGCAGGCTGGGCCAGGGAGAGTGAAGACGCGGCATGGCGGCCTCGGCAGCGCGGCTGGGACTGGCGATGGTATGCCACGACGCGTAGAGCGGCGCGATGCAAACCGGGCGGGCCGAATGGACGAAGCCGATCCATTCGGGCTGACGCGCTTCGTCGAGGCCCACGCGCCGGTCCTAGCCGCAGTCCGCGCTGAACTTGCCGCCGGGCGCAAGCGTTCGCAATGGATGTGGTTCGTATTTCCCCAGATCTCGGGTCTGGGGTCTAGCCCGATGTCGCGCCGCTATGCGATTGGCTCGCGCGCCGAGGCCGAGGCTTTTCTCGCCCACGAGGTGCTGGGGGCGCGCCTGCGCGACCTGACCGCCCTGGTTAACGCCATCCCGGACGGTACGGCCCGCTCGGTGTTCGGCGAGCCCGACGACCTGAAGTTCCGCTCGTGCATGACCCTGTTCGCCGAGGTCGCCAAAGACCCGGCTCCGTTCGACGAGGCGCTGCGCCGCTGGTTCGGCGGGGCGCCCGATCCAGCGACCCTGGCTCTGCTGCTGGCCTAGGCCGGCGCCCGCCGACGTCGCTCCAGAGCATGGAAGGCCGCCGGCAAAGCGAGTAGAACCAGGGGCGCCCCTGCGATCAGGCCGGAGATGATAGCGATGGCCAGGGGCTTCTGCATGCCAGCGCCTTCGCCGACGCCCAGGGCCAGGGGCGAGAGCGCCAAAATGGCGATCACCGCCGACATCACGATCGGCCGCAGGCGCGCCTTGCCGGCCGCCAGCACCGAGCCTCGCGCCGCGCCGGCCTCGGCGCCGACGGTCGCCAAGTCCAACTCAGCGAAATAGAAGATCGCCAGTTCGGTGACGATCCCGACGACCATCGTCAGTCCCATCAGGGCCGAGATATTCAGCTCCGTGCCGGTCAGCCACAAGCCGACGAACACCGATGCGGCCGCCATCAGCACAACCGCCAGAATGCTCGCCACGATGCTGAGGCGCTCGAACAGAAACAGCAGCAGGCCCACCACCAGCAGCAGAGCCGAGACGAACACGACCGCCAGCCCGACGAAGGACGCCTGCTGCTCGGCGTAGAGGCCGCCGTATTCCACTCGCACGCCCGCCGGCAAGGCGAGGCCGGCCACGATATGTTTCACCTCGGCCATGGCAGAGCCCAGGTCCCGTTTTTCCAGACGAGCGGTCACGGCCACGAACGGCTGAAGGTTTTCGCGCGTGATCTGTTGCTGGCCGCCCGCGATCGAGAGGGTGGCGACCCGCGTCAAAGGAACCTCGTGACCGTCGGCCGCCCGCAGCCGCAGGCTGGAGAGCTGCTCGACCCGGTCGCGCAGGGCCGCCGGTATCCACACACGCACCCCCACCTGGGTTTGGCCCGCCTGGACTTCGGTGGCCACGGCGCCATCGATCTGCGCCTGCAGCTGGGCCCCGATGGCGGCGGGATCGAGACCTTCCAGCTCGGCCGCCGCCTCGTCGACCTTGAACACGATGGCGTCGCCGGTGGGCCGCAGGCCATCGACCACCTCGACCACGCCCGGCGCCTTGGCGATCGCCGGGGCGATCCTCCGCGCCGCGTGGCGCACGGCGGCCGGATCGAGACCGAACAGTTTGATCTCGATCGGCTGAGGCACGGCTGTCAGGTCGCCAATCGAATCCTCCATCAGCTGGGCCGTCTCGATCGCCAGGCCGGGCACATGGGCTTCCACCGCCTGACGGACATCGGCCATCACCCGCTCAATTGGGGCCCGGGGCGCGGGCTTGAGGTGGATAAAGAAGTCGCCTTCGTCAGCTTCGGTCAGCGCCCCGCCCAGCTGCAAGCCGGTGCGCCGCGAATAGCTGTCGACGTTGGGGTTGCGGCGCACGATCGCCTCGACCTTTCGCAGCAGGGCGTCGGTGTCGGTCAGGGAAGATCCGGGATGGGCCTTGTAGTCGAGAATGAACCCGCCCTCGTCCATCTTGGGCAGGAAGCCGGAGCCCAGCTGGGTGTAGGCGAGGGCGCCTACCGCGAAGATCGCCGCAGCCAGGACCAGCACCGCCAAGCCCGGGCGGATCAGGATCCGCTCCATGACCGAGCCATAACCGCTCGTCAGTCGGCCCATCATGGCCTGGGATTTCTCCGCCTGCTCCACGTCCTTCAGCCGCAGCCAGCGCTCGGAGAGCAGCGGCGCGATCAGGAGGGCGAAAATCAGGGAGATCAGCAGGGCCGCGGCCATGGTGATCGCCAGCGACTTGAAGAACCCGCCCGTCACCCCGCCCAGGAAGGCCAGGGGCGCGAACACCACCAGAGTGGCGAAGGTCGAGCCGATCAGGGCCGGATACATCTCGCCGGCCGCCGCCAACACGCGTGCGCGCACCGCCGCCGGCTCGATCGAGCGTGATTGCGCGTGCGCCTCCTGCAGGCGCCGCATCAGGTGCTCCAGCATAACCACCACGTCGTCGATGATCAGGCCCACCGCGGCCGCCATGCCGCCAAGGGTCATCATGTTGAAGCTCATGCCCAGCAGCAGAAGCAGAAGGCAGGAGGTCGCCAGCACGGCCGGCAGCATGAGAGCGGTGATGGCCATGAGGCGCAGGCTGCGCAGAAACAGAAACAGCACCCCGCCGGCCAGCAGAGCCCCGATCAGGATTGCGTCGCGCACACCCGCCGCGGCCCCGGCCACCAGTTCCGACTGGTCGTAGAACACCGTGGTGCGAATATCCCTGGGCGTCTGGGCCGCATAACTCGCCAGCTTGGCCTTGATGGCCTTGACCAGGGCCACGCTGTCGGCGTCGCGGGTCTCGCGCACGTTGATCAGAACCGCCTCGCGGCCCTGCGCGGTGACGCGCACGAACTGGGGCGCCGCGGATAGCGATACATCGGCCACCTGGCCCAGCGTCACCAGTCCGGCGGCGGCGCTCTGGCCGCCTTTCAGCACCACGCCTCGGATGTCGTCGGCGTTCCGGAGCCGGTGATCGATGAGCGTCAGGTAGAGCTTGTGCCGATCTTCCAGGCGACCGGTGGCGGCCACCACATTGGCGGCGGCGAGGGATTTGGCGACGTCGTCGAGCGACAGGCCATAGGCCTGGAGGCGGGCCGGATCGAGGCTCACACGATATTCCGCCACGGCCCCGCCCTGTACGTCCACGGCCGCGACGCCTGGGGTCGCCAGGATCAACGGACGCAACTGGTGATCGGCGAACTGGCGCAGCGCCGCCGGATCGCGCGTGGCGGAGGTGAGGGCGAGGCCGAAGATCGGGAACACGGTCGGGTCCATGCGTCGCACGGCGATGCGCACGCCGGCCGGCAGGTCGGGCTGGACGGCGTTGACGGCCGCCTGGGTCTGCAGAGTCGCAGCCGACATGTCCTGGCCCCAGCGGAAATTGAGGGCCACGTCGGCCGCCCCGCGGCTGGTGGTGGAGCGGATGTCGCTTACGCCCTGGACGCCGCGCAGTGCCTGCTCCAACGGCCGGGTGACCTGAAGCTCGGTCTGGTCGGCGGCCCGCTCGCCGGCATCGACCGAGACCACCACACGCGGAAACGCGATCTGCGGAAACAGGGCCACCGGCAGGTTTAGCGCCGCACCCAACCCTCCCAGCACCAGAAGCACGAAGGCGAAGATCACCGAGCGGGCGTGGCCTGCCAGCCAGCCGGTCATGGCCGGGCGGCCTCTGGAGCGGCCGGGGCCGCCTCCCTGACCGCCGTGCCGTCATCCAGCGAGGCGCCGCCCTCGACGACGATCCGCTCGCCGGCCGCCGCGCCCTTTGCGATCACCACCTGCTCGCCCGCGCCCCCGCCGAGAGTCACGTCGCGCCGATGGGCCGTGCCCGCGGTCACCACCAAAACATAAGCCTGATCCTGGTCGTAGTAGACCGCCGCGCGCGGCGCCAAGGGGCCGCCGGCCACACCCAACACGATGTCGCCGCGCACTGGCTGGCCGGGGGCGAAGGCGGCCCCCGGCGCATCGATGAACACCGCCGCCATCCGTGTTTGAGGATCGAGCTGCGGGTTGACGCCGCGGATCGCGCCCAGCCTGACGGGCCCGCCCGCCGCGGCCTGAAGCCGCACGGCCAAGCCGACGCGCAGGCGCGCCGCCGTCGCGGGGTCGACGCCCAGCCTCAGGCGCACGGCCGAAAGCTGGCCGACCTTGCCCAGGCTCGCGCCCGCCGCCACCAGATCGCCCGGCGCGGCGGTCAGGGTCTCGACGACTCCCCCCACCGGGCTCTTCACCACCAGGCCGGCGGCCCGCGCCGCAAGGCTGCGCAGGGTGGCCTGCGCCGCGACGTTGGTCGCCCGCGCGGTCTCGAGGTCGGCGTTGCTGTCCAGGCCGCTGGCCTGCAGCCGCGTCGCGCGCTCGAACGCCTGCCTCGCCGTGCGCGCGTCCTCGGTCGCCTTGGCGAGGTCGATCTGGGATTGTGGGCTGGGTGTCAGCACGACCAGGGTCTGACCGGCGGCGACCGGCGAGCCGGCGCCCGCCGTCACCTGGGCCACCCGGGCCTCGATCGGCGCGGATAGCGACCGCTCGGCGCCGGGCGCGAACTCCACCGCGCCATAGGCCGTGAGGGTCTGGTCCAGGGCGCCGGCGACGAGCACCGCCGTCGTCACTTCGGCCGTGGGCTTTGCGGCGTCGGCCTCCGAGGCGGTCTTGGCGCAGGCGGCGAGCAACAGCAGCAAGCCGGCGCAGGCCGAGGCGAGCGAGCGATGGGTCATGGCGGAGACTCGAGATCTGGGCATGGCGGGCGCGGCCTCAATCCACCAGAGGTCCGCCGACAGCCAGAGCAAGGGTGACCTGTTGCTCGGCCATCGCCTGATCCAAGGCCGCCAGCGCCAGGGTCTTGTCGGACAGGCTCTGGCGCGCCGTCTCGGCGGCGGCCCTGGCGATGTCGCCCCGGGCGGCGGCGGCCTCGGTGGCTCGGACAATCGCCCGGACCGGGACGATCTGGCGCTCGATCTCGGCGCGCTGGCGCGCCTGCAACTGGAGCTGGCCAACCAGGGCGCCGATCTCGGCGCGGGTCGCGAACAGCCGCGCGCCATACTCCGCCTTCAGCTGCGCCCGGGTAGCCCGGGCGACGGCGATCCCGCCCTGGTTGCGGTTCCATAGCGGCAGGGTGAAGTTCACAGACGGATCGAGGGTCTGGTTCTTGGCCGTGTCCTGGGTGCGGGCGACGGTCAGTTGCAGGCTCGGAAACGCATCCATCATCGCCTTGCGCACCGCCGCATTCTGGCTGGCATAGCCGGCTTCCAGGGCCTGCAGGTCGATCCGCTGGGCCCGGGCCTGGGCGAACAGCGCTTCGGGGTCGACGGCCGGGGGCGACGCGACCGGGGCCGGCGCGATGTCGAGCGCCGTCGCGGGCGCAAGCCCCAGCAGCTTGTTCAGATCGCCCCTCGCCGCCCCCAGGGCGATCTGCGTGACGCGAAGGGCAGAGGCGGCGTCGATCATGGCAAGGCGCCGGGTCTCCACCTCGTCGGCGCGAATGTCGCCGCGGGCCTGGGCGGTGAGGGCGCGGGTGAGCGCGAAGGCCGTGTTGCGCGCCGTCGCCTCGTTGAGCTCCAGAGCGGCGCCGAGGCCAGCTATCCGGGCGGCGAGCAGCTCGGCCTGTGCGGCGACCTGAAGTTCCTGCCACGCCAGATCCAGCCGCACCTGCCGGGCAAGGGCGCGCTGACCCTCCAGCACCGTCCCGCGCTCGCGCAGGGCCATCAGTTCGTAGATCAGCGCGCCGGCCACGCCGCTGTACGGGTCCGGTCCCGACAGCCGATAGGCATAGGAGAGATTGACCTGCGGGTCCGGAAGGAGGCCCGCGCCGAACACCTGGGCGTCGGCCACCTTCGCCTTGGCTCTGGCCGCCTTGAGCTCGGGGTTGGCCACCACGGCGATCACGGCCAGTTCGCGCGGCGTCAGCGGCCGGGAAAAGTCGATCGAAAGCGGCGCCAGCCGAGGGTGGCTCAGACGCGCGGCCAGGGCGGCGAGCTCCGCGCGCGTTGGATCCCGCAGCACGGCCGAAGCGTCATCGAGCCCCGGCTGGGCGGTGGCGCAGGCGACCAGGGCGGCGCAGAGGGCGGCGGCGGCGGCATGACGAGGGGCGGCGACGATCGACAGGGGGGCTCGTTCCTCAGACGCCGAAGCAAATCCAGCGGCGTCGCGAGACTCCTAACGACGCCGCGCGTCTCCACAAGCGTCGGTTTGCCGCGTGGGCGAGACCGGGGCGATTTCACTGAGTCGTAGTCTTATTTTTTGCAATAAATCGTTGGGAAAACTGAGGAAATGAGGCCGCGCCGGCGCCGGCGAGACACCTATGAAAACCTACGAATTATCGTGAAAATCCGATTCGGCACCGTGCTTCGCCCCTCCTTCGTCGTCGGAACTGCGATAATCCCCGCTGTTCGACCCCATCAATTCCGGCCACCGCCAAAGATTTCCGCCGAGCAACGACCGACGCTGACGACGCGGTATTGCATAATGTGATCAAGGGTCACCAACACGTCAACGACAGCCGAGCGAGTGATCCTGGCTTGACCTCGGCGCGGCGGCGACCCTCCATGGAGGGATGTCGGCGCCCGCGTCATCCCGTACGGCCTCCTGCGGCTGCGGGCAGCTGAGCATCGCGGTGCATGGCGAGCCGCGCGGCGTGGGCGTCTGCCATTGCCTCGCCTGCCAGCGCCGGACGGGGAGCGTCTTCGCCGCCCTGGCCGCCTTCGCCGCGCCTTGGGAGGTCTCGGGCGTGGCGACGGAGCACGTGCGGGTCGGCGATCGCGGGGCTCGGTTCAGGTTTCGATTCTGCCCCGTCTGCGGGTCGACCGTGTTTCATACTGAGGAAGGCCGGGATAACGGCTTCGTGAGCGTCGCGGTGGGCGCCTTCGCCGACCCTGGCTTTCCGCCGCCGGAGGATTCGGTCTACAACCACCGCCGGCACGCGTGGGCCCGGCTGCCGCCGGGGATCACGATCTGGGGCGAGGATCCGGCGTAGGAGCAGGCCCTAGTCGATCTGATGGCAGTTGGACGTGCCGGTCTCGCGAGTGGCTTCGCTGGCGTAGGCCATGGCGGTCTTGCCACGGTTCCACCAGACCAGGTTTGCGTCGGCGTATTTGGCGCCGTCGGCGGAGACGGCGCTCGGCAGGCCTACATCCTTGCCGCGCACGGGCAGGATCACGATACCGGGCTTATCCGGGACACCATGGTAGCTGACGGTGAACGGCCCGGACGGCAGCCCGAGAGCGACGGCCTTGGCGTCGCAGCTGAAGCGCACGACGGTGTGGATGAGAGCGTTGGCCCCTGGCGCGGCGTCGGCCGCCGCGGACAAGCAGGGCGCACCGGCCAGGAGCGCATAGAGCCCAAGCGCCTTGATCTGCATCGCGATGCCTCCGCGTCGCCGCCCCGAGGCTAGCGTAGCGCGCCTTGGCCGCCCTTCGCCACAGTATTCGCCTGCCTTGCAGCTTTGATCGCTCCGCCAGCCGAGGCGCGTGACGTTGCCACGATCCTGGGCGGGTGGGTGGTCCGCCGCCTGCGTTGGAGTTATCCGTGCGCAACCTCGCCGCTCGCGCGGCGATTCAAGGGAGCGCCGTCAGACCGAAGCGTGGTGTGACGCCTTTTGGCGGTGGCGATTTCCCGGCTTGGCCTTCCCCTAAGCGCCTCCGGTTTTCCGAAGGCCGGTCATGCTTGCCCAAAAGCCCGCTCCCGAAGATGTGGCGCTTAGCCTGACGCTGGCGGTCGTCTCATCGTCGCCAGCGCCGCTGCTCTTGCTCGACGGCGAACTCGGCGTCATCGCGGCCAGCCAGTCTTTTCTCGAGGCGTTCGAAGTCGGCTCAGGCGAGCTCGCCGGCCGGTCGCTCTACGAGTTGGGCGGCGGCCAGTGGGACACACCCCGACTACGGGCCCTGTTGGCGGCCGCTACCTCCGGCGACGCGACGGCGAGCGCAGGCGAAATGGACCTCGCACCGCCGGGCGGCGCCATCCGCCGCCTGATCGTTCAAGCCAGGCGCCTGGCCTATCTGGACCTCGCGCAGCCCCGCGTGCTGGTCGCAGTGACCGACGTCACCGATGCCAGAGCCGACGCGGCGGCGAATGAGGCCGCCTTGCTCCAGAACGGCGTGCTCTTGCAGGAGGTCCGCCACCGCGTCGCCAACAGCCTCCAGATCATCGCCAGCGTGCTGATGCGGAACGCGCGCAATACCGGATCCGACGAGACCCGCGCGCATCTGAAGGACGCCCACCACAGGGTCATGTCGGTCGCGGCTCTCGAGCGCCTTTTGTCCACCTCGAAGGAGGGCGACATCGAGGTTCACGCGTACTTCGGAAGCCTGTGCGAAAGCATCGCCGCCTCTATGATTGACGACCCTGGCCGAATCTCCCTGACCGTCGCGGGCGGGGACGGGGTGGTCGACGCTAGGGTAGCCGTGAGCCTGGGCCTGATCGTGACCGAGCTGGTGATGAACGCCGTCAAGTACGCTTTTCCGGACGAGCGGCCCGGACGAATCACCGTCGATTACAATCTCCTTGGGCCCAACTGGATCCTGTGCGTGCGTGACGACGGCGTAGGTATGCCTCCGGCCGGAGCCGCCGTCCGGACGGGCCTAGGCACGACCATCGTCCAGGCCCTCGCTGCGCAGTTGAACGCGCTCGTCGAGGTTATTCCCGAATACCCGGGCACCAAGGTTTCCGTTCACCATGCTCAAATCGCCTTGGTGGTGGAGGGGCCCCGGACGCCCGCCGCGCCGTTGGCGGCGACCCTACCCGGCGTCGATGCGCGCAGCGGCTATTGACCGGAGCAACACCATGACGTCCCACCCAACAGGCGGAAACGGCAAAACCCTGATGATCGTCGAGGACGAAGCGCTCGTCGCTATGACCCTTCGGGACGAGCTGGAGGACGCCGGCTACCACGTCCTCGACCTGACCGACCGTCGCGCCGAGGCGTTGGAGGTCGCCAGGGCGTGCAAGCCCGATCTTGCGCTCGTCAATATCAGGCTCGCCGGCCGCGACGACGGCATCGAACTGGCCGAGCAGCTGAAGGCCCTTGGTGTCCCGGTGTTGTTGATCAGCGGGCAGACCAGCCGCGCCTCGTCGGCCCGCACGGTCGCGATCGCCTCCCTGCCCAAGCCCTACGACGCTGCCGACATGGTGCTGGCGGTGACCTATCTCTTGGCTTGCTCGGCAGGCGACACCTCCCTGCCCAAGCCAAATGCCCTCGAAGTGTTCGACGCCGACTCCGATCTCGCCGCCTAGCCGCTCCGCCCCGCCGTAACCTATGCGCGTCGGCGCATCCCCGGCAACGCTTCGACGCCACAGACTATTTGGTGTTGTGGTCACCGCGGTCGCCCTGGCCCGGCTCCGACTTCGTCTTGGCCTTGTGCCGGGCGTCCGCGGACAGCGACGCGCCTTCCTCTACCGACGTCTTGACCCTCCCGTTGTCGTCGCGCCGGATGTAGCGCTTGTCGCCGTTGGGGGCGATCTCCTCGCGTTTGGACATGTGTTCCTCCTGGTGGCCTTGGAGTATGAATCCAGCGGCGCCGCGATGGTTCCAAAGGCGGCTAGGCCCCCGCGCCCCCGCCCTTTCCCTTGTGCCGCCCATCGGCGACAGTGGCGTCACGATGGGCGCCGCGATTCGCATCCTGGGCCTGGATCCGGGCCTTCGCCGCACCGGCTGGGGCGTGGTGTCGGTGGAGGGATCGCGCCTCGTCCACGTCGCCCACGGGGTAATAGCGCCGTTGGAAACCCTGGCCCTCGCCCACCGGCTGCTGGCCCTGTTCGAGGCGGTGAGCGAGATCATCGCCTTGCACGCGCCGCACGAGGCGGCGGTGGAGGAGACATTCATGACCGCCAACGGCGCATCCACGCTCAAGCTCGGCCATGCCCGCGCCGCCGTGATGATCGCCCCGGCCCGCGCCGGCCTGCTGGTCGCCGAGTACGCCGCCAAGGTGGTCAAGAAGGCCGTGGTCGGGACGGGCGGGGCCGACAAGGCCCAGGTGGCTTTCATGATCGCCCGCCTGCTGCCGGCCGCCGGCGCGCCTACCGCCGACGCCGCCGACGCCCTGGCCGTGGCCATCGCTCACGCTCACGCGCGCACGGCGAGGCGGAGGCTGGAGGCGGCCGCGTGATCGGCCGGTTGCGCGGGGTGGTGGCCGAAGTCGGCGAGGAGGACGCGCTGATCGACGTGGCCGGCGTCGGCTATGTGGTTCGATGCGGCAGCCGAACCCTCGCGCGCCTCCCGGCCCCGGGCGACGAGATAACCCTGCATGTCGAGACCCATTGGACCGAAGCGCAGGGCCCGCGCCTGCATGGGTTCCTGACACGCGAGGAGCGTCACGCGTTTGTGCTGTTGCAGGCGATCCAGGGCGTCGGGCCCAAGGCGGCGCTGGGGGTACTCGACGTGCTGGGTCCGGCCGAGCTCGCGGCCGCCGTGGCCCGTGAGGACAAGGCCGCCGTCGGGCGCGCCAACGGCGTCGGGCCCAAGCTGGCCCTGCGCATCGTTACCGAACTCAAGGACAAGCCGATCGCCGCCGGTATGGTCGCCGCCTTCCACGCCGGGGCCACGTCCGCGTCCGCCGCGCCGACGCCGGTCGGCGAGGCGGTGGCCGCCCTCATGAGCCTGGACGTGGCCGAGATCGCCGCCCGCCGGCTGGTGGATCAGGCCGCCCTGCGCCTGGGCGAGGGCGCCGATGAGAAAGCCCTGATCACCGCCGCCCTGCGCGAGCTCGGCCGATGAGCCGGCTGGTGTCAGGCGAGCCCGCCCCCCTCGAGGCGTCCGACAAGGCGCTGCGGCCCCAGACCCTGGACGAATTCGTGGGCCAGGAAGCGTCCAAGGCCAATCTGCGGGTGTTCATCGACGCCGCCCGGGGCCGGGGCGAGGCGCTGGATCATGTGCTGCTGTTCGGCCCGCCGGGGCTGGGCAAGACCACCCTGGCCCAGATCGTGGCCCGCGAGCTGGGGGTCAACTTCCGCGCCACCTCCGGCCCGGTGCTGGCCAAGGCGGGGGATCTGGCCGCCATACTCACCAACCTCGAACCGCGCGACGTGCTGTTCATCGACGAGATCCACCGTCTGGCGGCGCCGGTGGAGGAGATCCTTTATCCGGCCATGGAGGACCACGCGCTCGACCTGGTCATCGGTGAGGGACCCTCGGCGCGGTCGATCCGAATCGATCTTTCACCGTTCACCCTGGTCGGCGCCACGACCCGTGCTGGCCTGCTGGCGACGCCCCTGCGCGATCGTTTCGGCATCCCGATCCGGCTGAACTTCTACACGCCCGAGGAACTGCGGCGCGTGCTGACCCAGGCCGGACGCAAGATGGGGCTGAACCTCGCCGCCGACGGGGCCGCGGAGATCGCCGAGCGGGCGCGGGGGACGCCGCGCGTCGCCGGCCGCCTGCTGCGCCGGGTGCGCGACTTCGCCGCCGCCGAGGGCGCCACCGCCATCGATCGCGCCTGCGCCGCGCGCGGCCTCGCCCGGCTGGAGGTGGACGCGGCCGGCCTCGACGCGCTCGACCGCCGCTATCTGGCCTGCCTGATCGAGCACTACGGCGGGGGTCCGGCGGGCCTGGAGACCCTCAGCTACGCCATCGCCGAGGCGCGCGACTCGGTCGAGGATGTGATCGAGCCCTTCTTGATGCAGCAGGGCTTCATCCAGCGCACGCCGCGCGGTCGCCTCGCCTGCGCCAAGGCCTATCGCCACCTGGGACTGACGCCACCGCCCGCTCCGCCCGCCGCCCAGCCCCTCCTGTTCGACGACGAGGCGTGAGGCTATAGCGCAAGCCTTAGTTTCACCACCGCCGCGCGCAAATCCGATAGGCAGTCATGGACCCCGCCGGCCCGATCACGCCCGAGAGTTTTTCCCTCGTTCATCAGTTCGTGCACGCGGACTGGGTGGTGAAGGGCGTCCTTCTCGCCCTTGCGCTGGCGTCGCTCGGCTCCTGGGCGGTGATCATCGACAAGCTGCTGCGCATCGGCGCGCTCAACCGCGCCGCGGCGAGGTTCGAGGCGGAGGTCGATTCGGGGCGCTCGCTGGAGGAAGTGGCCGCCGAGGCCGGAGCCGCGCCTCGCCACGCCCTGCCGCGCATGCTGCAGACCGCCCTTCGGGAATGGAAGGAGGCCAGAACCAAGGGCCTGCTGGCGCCGGGTCAGGCCGACGCGCAGACCGCCTTCCTGGTGCAGCGCATCGACCGGGTGCTGGATTCGGTGGTCGCCCGGGAGAGCCAGAGGGTGGAGGACGGACTGGGCACCCTGGCCATCGTCGCCACCGCCTCGCCGTTCGTGGGCCTTTTCGGCACGGTGTGGGGGATCATGAACGCATTCCAGGCCATCGCCGTGCAGAAGAACACCAACCTCTCGGTGGTCGCGCCGTCGATCGCCCAGGCCCTGTTCGCCACCGCCGTGGGTCTGGCGGCCGCCATCCCGGCCTATATCGCCTACAACAAGTTCTCCACCGACGCGGCGAAGTACTCAGCCCGCCTCGAAGGTTTCGCCGACGACCTGGTGACGGCGATCCAGCGGCGGCTGGCGGAGCGCCGCTAGCGATGGCGCTTTCCACCCATGACGCCTTCGCCGCCGGCCGGCGGCGGCGCGGCCGGCGTGGCCGACGCGCGGCGCTGTCGGAGATCAATGTCACGCCGCTGGTGGACGTGATGCTGGTGCTGCTGATCATCTTCATGATCTCCGCGCCCCTCCTGACGGTGGGCGTGCCGCTGGAGCTGCCCCGGACAGAGGCTGGCGCCCTGCGCGATCAGGCCGAGCCGCTAACGGTCTCGGTGCGCGCCGACGGCGCGGTGTTCCTGGGCGAGCACGAGGTGGCGTTCGCCGATCTGGCTGGCGCTCTGCGCGCCGGGGCGGGGGAGGGGGCTACGAGGCCGATCTACGTCCGGGCCGACGGCAGGGCGCCCTATGAGATCGTCGCCCGGGTGATGGCCAGCCTGTCGGCCTCCGGCTTCTCCAGCATCAACCTGATCACCGATACGGGCGGCCCATCGTCGGGCGCGGACAGGCGCAGGCGGGGATGAACGCCGTCGTCGATCGGCTCGGCGAGGGCCGCGGGGCGGCCCTGCTCGCCGCCGGGCTGTTGCACCTGGCCGTCTTCGCCGCCCTGCTGTGGCTGGCCCGCGCGGCGCCCCTGCCGAGCCTCGGCGCCGCCGTCCCGATCACTTTGGTGAACGAGGTGCCTACAACCGATTCCCGCCCCGCCGAAGCCGCACCCGTGGCGCAGGAGGCGGCAACGCCGGCCCCCGTGCCCGACGCGCCCGCGCCAGCGCCTCCGCCCGACCCGCCGCGCGCCACCGCGGCGCCCAAGGTCGTCGCCCCCGCCGCCCCGCCGGAACCGGCGCCGCGGCCGGTGAAGGCGGCCGCGCCGGTCAGGCCCGCGCCCGTCAAACCCAGCCTCAATCTCGATGCGCTCCAGGCCAGCCTGGCCGCCTCGCATCCAGCCCCGGCGCGACCCGGTTTCGCCCGCCGGGGCCCGGCTCGCGCCGAGACAGCGCTGGTCGCGCGGGTGGATGCGGGCCAGGGCGTCTCGCAGAGCGATGTGGCCGGGCTCTCGCAACTGCTGGAGCGGCTCTGGAACCCGAACTGCGGCGTCGAGGGCGGCGATACGGTGATTGTCCCGGTCCGCTTCGCCATCGACGCCGACGGCCATGTGGTCGGCCGGGTTACGGAAGGCGGGCGCGAGACGTCGGCGGACCCGGTGGTGTTCGCCGCGGCCAGGCGAGCGATCGACGCGGTGCACCAGGCGGCGCCCTATGCCGCCGCCTATCGTGGCAAGAGCTTCACGGTGAACTTCGATGCGAGGAAGGCCTGTGCGGATCACTGAAGGAGCTCTCGGCATGCGGATCTGGAGCCTGGTAATCGCCCTTGGCGTCGCCCTCGCGGCGCTGCACGCCCCGACGCCGGCGCGAGCGGACATCGTGGTTAACGTCGATCAGGGCGCGACCCAGCCCCTGCCGATCGCGATCCCGGCCTTCGCGGGCGCGCCGGTGGGCGAAAGGATCGCCTCGGTGATCCGCGCCAATCTGGAGCGCTCGGGCCTGTTCCGGCCGCTCGACGCGACCAGGGTCTCGGGGGCGGCGTCCGATCTGAACCTCCAGCCCGACTTCGATCGCTGGAAGGCAATCGCGGCTCAGGCGCTCCTCACCGGTCAGGTCGAAGCGGCGAGCGATGGTCGGATCAAGGTCGATTTCCGCCTTTGGGATGTATATGCGGGCGACCAACTGCTGGGCCTGACGTTCACCTCGACGCCGGAAAACTGGCGGCGGGTGGCGCACAAGATCTCCGACGCCGTCTATGAGAAGCTGACCGGGACACCTGGGTATTTCGACACCCGCGTGGTGTTCGTGGCTGAGAGCGGCTCCCGGGCGGCCCCCGTGCGGCGCCTGGGCATCATGGACCAGGACGGCGCGAACCCGAGCTACCTGACCGATGGCGAGTTCCTGGCCTTCACCCCGAGGTTCTCGGCCAACAGCCAGGAAATCACCTACATGGCCCTGCGGCCGACGGGCTCCACGATCTATCTGCTGAACATCCAGACCGGGCGGCAGGAGGCGCTGGGCCACTTCCCGGGCATGGTGTTTGCGCCGCGTTTCTCGCCGGACGGCGGACGGGTCGCCTTTTCCGTGGAGCAGGCCGGCAATACCGACATCTTTCTGATGGATCTCGGCAGCCACGCCACGCGCCGCCTGACAGCCGAACCGTCGATCGACACCTCACCCTCGTTCTCGCCGGATGGGACGCAGCTGGCTTTCAATTCGGATCGCGGCGGCACGCCGCAGCTCTATGTGATGAACGCGAGCGGGTCCGGCGCGCACCGCATCAGTTTCGGCGCCGGCCGCTACACCACGCCGGTCTGGAGCCCCGACGGCAAGCTGATCGCGTTCACCAAACAGGACGGCGGCGCGTTCCACATCGGGGTGATGAAGCCGGACGGCAGCGGCGAGAGGCTCTTGACCACCAGCTATCTGGACGAGGGGCCGACCTGGGCGCCTAACAGCCGGCTGATCCTGTTCTCCCGCCAGATCGCGGGCGCCGGCGCGCACTTGTGGATGGTGGATATTTCCGGTCGCCCGGCGATGCCCGCGCCCTATCCGCTGGCGGCCTCGGATCCGGCCTGGTCGGCGTTGCTGCCGTGACGGGCGGGCCGCGATCCTGGCGGACGCGACGGGCCGGGCGTATGGTGTGTTCCGGTTTGAATTGACGATCGAGGAGCCGACCATGACCCCCAGCCACCGGCGCGCCGCGCGGCTCGCGCTAGTCGCCCTCGCGGCCGCGTCGATCGCCGCCTGCGCTTCACGGCCAAAGCCGATGGGCCCCGCGGCGACCGAGTCGACGCCACCCCCGCCTGCGCCCCCGTCGCCGCCGCGCGCCGCCTACCCACCGCCCGGCGCGGTGTCACAGAGCCCGGCCTCGGATCTCGCCCCTCCCGGGTCGATGCGCGATTTCGTGATCAATGCCGGCGACCGGGTCTATTTCGACTTCGACAGCTACACGCCGCGGGAAGACGCCAAGCCCATTCTCGACGCCCAGGCGGCATGGCTGGCGCGCTGGCCGGCGGTGCGCGTGCGCATCGAGGGCAATTGCGACGAGCTCGGCACGCGGGACTACAATTTCGCCCTAGGGGCGCGGCGGGCCAGCTCCGTGCGGGACTACCTCGTCGCCCACGGGGTGGCGACCGGGCGGATCGAGACCGTCTCGTTCGGCAAGGAGCACCCGATCGACACCGCCGGCGGCGAGGCGGCGGACGCCAAGAACCGCAACGCCCACACCGCGATCACCGAGGGAGCGCGCTGAGGCCTTGACCAAGCGGGCCCATCGACGGTGGCCGGCGGCGCTGGCGGGCGGGGCCTGCGCCTTGGCGCTGAGCGGCCACGCGCTCGCCCAGACCACCCTGGACGATCCACTGGACGACCACTCGGCCAAGCGCCTGGATCGCATGGAGAAGGTGCTGCGCGAACTGCGCGCGATCGTCTTTCAGGGGCGCGAGACCGGGGTCCCGATAGTGGTGCAGCCGGCCGACACCCAGGGCCAGATAGGCGCCCTGTCCGACCGCCTGACCGAGCTCGATCGCGGCCTGACCAAGATGAACGGCGAGATGGAGGTGATGCGGCACGATCTGGATCAGTCGCGCCAGGAGGCTAATGATCTGCGCGCCCAGGTCGCGGCCCTCAAGCAGGAAATGACCGGGCTGGACCAGAAGTTGCAGGGGCAGAGCGCGCCGCCGCCGCCGCCGCCGGCCGCCGCGCTGGAACCGCCGCCCGTGGCCCCATCAGACGCCGCCGCGGCCTTCGCCGTCGCCCGCACCCGGTTCCTTTCGGGCGACACGTCCGGGGCTGAGACCGCCTTCCACGATTTCACCGACCAGTTCGGCGACACGCCGCGCGGGCCGGAGGGCCGCTACTACCTGGCCAAGACCTTGCTTGCGCGCCGGGCCTGGTCGGACGCCGCCACGGCCGACATCGGCGCCATCCGAGGCTGGCCGCAGACGCGCTGGGCGCCGGACGCGGTGCTAGACCTTTCCCGAGCCCTGGTCGGCCTGGGTAAGGCGTCGGACGCCTGTCAGGCGCTCGACGAACTGGACCGGCGCTATCCAAAAGCGACCCCCGGCGTGAAGGCGGGCGCCGCGGCCATGCGCGGACAGGCGAAGTGTGGATGAGATCGCAGCGCTGGACCGCCGACTGGAGCGCGACACGCCGGCGCCGATCCTGGTCGCGTTCTCCGGCGGCGGTGACTCCCTGGCCCTGCTGCTCGCCGCCAGCCATTGGGCAAGGGGCGCTGGCCGCCGGCTGATCGCGGCCACCGTCGACCACGGCCTGCAGATAGCCGGAGCGACGTGGCAAGACTGGTGCGCCGATCGCGCCGCCCGACTTGGGCATGAGCATGTGGCGCTGGCCTGGACGGGCGCCAAGCCCGCCGGCGGACTGGCCGCCGCCGCGCGGACGGCGCGCCACCGCCTGCTGGCCGAGGCGGCCCGCAGGGTCGGAGCGCGCGTGATCCTGATGGGCCACACCGCCGACGATCTGCTCGAGGCGGCGGCGATGCGGGCCGCGGGCCTACGGCTTTCCTCGCCCAGAGAGTGGGCCCCGTCGCCGGCGTGGCCGGAAGGCCGGGGCGTCTTCATCCTGCGCCCGCTGCTGGGTGCCCGTCGCGCGGCGCTGCGCGAGCGCTTGAGACTCGCCGAAGAGACCTGGATTGACGATCCGGCCAACGATGACCCCCGTTCGGCCAGGGCGCAGGCCCGAAAGGCTCTCGCCGCCGGCGCGGCCGCCTGCCGAACGCCTTCGGCCTGCGACCGGGCGCCCCCTTCGTTCGAAGTGAACGCCGCGGGCGCGGTGACCCTGACCCGGGCGGGGGCTCGCGCGGCCCTGGGCGCCGCGGTCCTGTGCGTCGGCGGTGGTCACGTGCCGGCGCGCGGGTCGCGGCTCGCCCGCCTGCGGCGCCGGCTGGAAACGGACGAGACCTTTGCCGCCACCTTAGGCGGGGCCCGGCTCTCGGCCCGCGGCGATACGGTCCGCCTGGAGCGCGAGACGGCGGATCATCGCCGCTCGGGCCCCGCGCCGCTCGTGCTGTGGCCCCACGAGACGGCGGTCTGGGACGGCCGCTTCGAGATCGGCGCCGGCGCCCACGGCGCGACCGTGGGCATGGGCCGTCACGGCTCGGCGGCCATCGCCAGCGGCGATGCGTCGACGGTGCGCTGCCTTGTCGAGGGGCGATTGGCCGGGGCGTTGGGGGTGATTGCGGACGAGGCGGCCATTTGGCGCGTGGCGAAATCCGTCGAGACATCCTAAATGAGGCTGTCAACCCATGAGGCCGAAGTTCGATGAACCTGCGTAACCTGGCGATTTGGGGCGTGCTCGTCGTTGCCCTTGTCGCCGTCTACAGCGTGATGACCAACAGCGCACACGGCGGCAACGCGCATCAGGTCACCTATTCGGAGCTGCTGACCCGCGTGGATTCCGGCGAGGTGAAGTCGGCCAAGATCCATGGCCAGACGATCGAGGCCAAGGACAAGCAGGGCGCCACGCTCACCGCCACCGGCCCGCAGGACACCTCCGACCTGCAGAAGCGCTTGGAAACGCATGGCGCAGCCTATGATTTCGAGCAGCCGGGCCAGGGCCTCAGTCCCACGATCCTGATCAACACCCTGCCGATCCTGTTGCTCATCGGGGTGTGGGTGTTCTTCATGCGCCAGATGCAGGGTGGCGCGCGCGGGGCGATGGGCTTTGGCAAGTCCAAGGCCAGGCTGCTGACCGAGAACAAGAACCGCGTCACTTTCGACGACGTCGCCGGCGTCGACGAGGCCAAGGACGACCTGAGCGAGATCGTCGATTTCCTGAAGGACCCGGCCAAGTTCCAGCGCCTGGGGGGCAAGATCCCCAAGGGCGCCCTGATGATCGGCCCTCCTGGTACGGGCAAGACCCTGCTGGGCCGCGCCGTGGCGGGCGAGGCGGGCGTGCCGTTCTTCTATATTTCCGGCTCGGACTTCGTCGAGATGTTCGTCGGCGTCGGCGCCAGCCGCGTGCGCGACATGTTCGAACAGGCGAAGAAGAATGCGCCGTGCATCATCTTCATCGACGAGATCGACGCCGTGGGCCGTCATCGCGGCGCGGGCCTGGGCGGCGGCAACGACGAGCGCGAACAGACGCTGAACCAGTTGCTGGTGGAG
Organism: Caulobacterales bacterium; assembly: GCA_038226475.1. Lineage (GTDB taxonomy): Bacteria > Pseudomonadota > Alphaproteobacteria > Caulobacterales > Caulobacteraceae > Acaudatibacter. The sequence continues at coordinate 41,533 of JBBRQK010000021.1, forward strand.
ATGGACGGCATCGATCCCATCGAGAGCATCATCGTCATCTCCTCGACCAACCGGCCCGACGTGCTCGATCCGGCGCTGCTGCGACCCGGCCGATTCGACCGGCAGGTGGTTGTGCCCAATCCCGACGTGGG
>JBBRQK010000022.1:0-36979 GCA_038226475.1 Caulobacterales bacterium
CTTCGCCACCCGCTCACCGGGGGTCGTCTTCAAGGGCAAGGGTTTTGGTCTCATCTTCGTTCCTACGTCACTGCGATGAGACCAAAACCCTCCGTTAGCTGGAACCCTGAATCTGTCTCATTGGTGCTGACGGCGGACACTTGTCCGATGCCGCCCAGACCAATTCGAGTTCGTCGTCAGATAGCCATCGATCTCGTATGACGTTGGTGCCGGGCGTGCTAATTCCTGCGCAGGGCGACACATCCAGATAACCACGCTCGACGCACCAGCTAAAAAACTTGCGAAGGTGCGCGAACATGACTCGTGCCGAAGCTTGGGACCTCTCCGCCACTTGGTCGGTGAGATCTAAGACGTCTTGCTTCGTTATCTTGCTCACCGGTCGCCGTTCCCAGCCACGAGCCGATGCTGCCCCGAGAACCCGTTCGGCATCGCGCCAGCAGCGATTGCGGGGCTCTGCGTACAATTTCACAAACTGCGAAATCACGGTGCGGAAGGCTTCGGCCTCGGCCCTCACCCTAGCCGCCTCGGCCGCTAGGTCCGCCTCGATGATGGCATGATTGGCAGCGGCCTTCGCCTGCAAAGTCGCTGCCACGGACGCGTTTTCGGCGATCCGCTTAGTGCTGTCCGCAAGAAAAGGATCCTCCCCAAGCTTGACCCTAGCCAAAAGGAGTTCAGCGGCTTCACGCGCCTTAGCTGTTGTCCATGGCGCACCGTGACGGCCGATCGTGTAGCGCCTAGTGGTCCTGCCAGATTTCGGTCGGTACTGAACGAGGTAAACTTTGCCGCCGGCGGGGGTGATTTTGACCCCAAACCCGGGCAACATATTGTCCCACAAAAAGCTGTCGATGAGGCCTACCGGCGCTTGCTCGACCACCGTTTTGATCAGGTGGGCTTTCGCCATGCACACCCCCATTGGACCCAGCAGCTATCAAATCCACACTACATGAACCGTAGCCAGCAAGCCAATAGTAAGCAACCTACGGTGACAGAAAACTACCGGCGACGACATACCGGTACCTTCAATATCGTATCATGTTGAAACTACGCCGTTTTACGGGATTCGGTCGTCGCAGTAGGGTAGGTAGCACATTATTCGTAATGCGGGGGTCGCGTGTTCGAGTCACGCAGGCGGCGCCACTTTGGCCTAGGCGGCCTTGGCGGCGGCCTTCGCCGGGGCCGAGCCCAGGAACAGCACCGGCACACCCTTCTTCACAGCCTTGCCCAAGGCGACGGCGTCCCAGTTGGTCAGGCGCACGCAGCCGTGCGAGGCAGCCTTGCCGACCGTGCTGGGGTCGGGCGTGCCGTGGATGCCGTAGGTCGGGATGGTCAGCGCGATCCAGGTCGAGCCGACCGGATTGTTCGGTCCGGGCGCGATTGTAAGCTTGCCTTTGGAGCGGTCGCCGAACGTCAGCCGGCTGGGGTCGTAGGTGTAGTTCGGTTTCGGCGCGACGGCGTTGACCGCGAACGTCCCGGCGGGCGCGGGTCGCTCGGTGCTGCCGACCGTGGCCGGGAACACCGCCACCACCCCGCCGGCGCCGTCGTAGGCGCGCACCTGGTCGGCGGTCTTGTCCACTTCCAGCCGGCTCACCGCCGGCAGGGCGGCGTCGCCAGGCGCGGCGACCAGGATGCGGGTTCCGGCCACACTGAAATCTACTCCGGGGTTGAGCGCCAGCAGCAGCGCTTCGTCCATGTGGAAGGTTTCGGCCAGGGCCTCGGCGGGCGTCGCATAGCCCAGGGCAGGCAGCTTCGCCAGCGCCGCCATATCGTGCGGCAGTGGCCCGGAAAACGGGCCCTTGACCTCGTCGGCGCCGATCACGTGCTCCTGCGTCACCGGCGCGGCGTCGGCCGCCACCAGGGCGCGCCAGGCCTCGGCGTCGAGTGGCGCGGTCCCGGAGGGCGCGGCCCCGGCCAGGCGCCGCGCAGCGGCGAAGGCGGCCAGGGCTCTGCGGAAATTGGTCCCGTCCCTGCCGTCGATCACGCCGGGAGAAAAATGCGCCCGGTCCAGGATCACCTGCGCCCGGATCAGCATGTCCCGGGCCGCGGCGCCCTTCGCGGTGGCCGAGAAATCGGCGGTGTCGATGGCGCTCACCGGGGGCGCGGGCGCGGCGGGAGCGGCCGGCGTCGCGGGCGCGGACGGCTCTGCGGGCGGAGTCGCGGTCGCTACGGCCGCAGCGGCCGGGTGAGGCGGCGGAGCCTTGGCCACCGCTGGGGCGCCGGCGGCGGCATTCGATGGCGCGCTGAAGTCGTCGCACGCCGTCAGGCACAACAGGGCGGCCGCGGTGGTGGCCAGTCTCGATCCGTCTCGCAACTTCAAGGGTGTCTCCACGTTCGCTTCCCATGCGCAAGCCATGGGGAGGGGTCTGGTTCCAACGGCTGATCTCCCTTGTGGTTATCGTGCTGGCGCTGGCGATCGCCACGCGCTCGTGCGGGCCACATCGATCTCCTCGCCCGCCGGCGCGCGCAATTCCGAACGCCGCCCGCTCTGCCCGATCGGCCGTCGTCGCGCCGGAGCCGCCCCGGCCGATCGACCTCGATTGCGCCGGCGGTGCGGACGACGACGCCTGGGCCGCCGCCGCGCGGGCCAACCAGGAGGGCCTGGCGAGCCTCCCCCTCACGCCGTTCCGGCGTCTCGAGGTCGGTTGGCGGGCCTACGCGCCGCTGGTCGGCCGGGAGATCGGCACCCGTTGCGACGCCGGCGTCCCGGCCTTCGCCCGCCGCCTGGCCGCCTGGCAGACGGCGCACGGTCTGACTGCAAGCGGCGTCGCCGACGAAGCCACCTTCGCCGCCCTTCAGGCGCTGTGGATGGCGCGCCGCCCGTTCGTGATCGAGAGCCGCCGCGGGTGCCCACCCGCCCCGCCGGAGACCAGCCTCGCCGCCGTCCCGCCAGCCCAGGCCTACGGTGGCAAAGCCCTGTGGCTTCGGCCGGAGGCGCTGGACGCGTATGAGCGGCTGGCAGCCGCCGCCCGCGCCGAGGTGGCGGAGACCCGCCGCGATCCGCGCCTATTCAGCATCGTCTCAGGCTACCGCAGCCCGGCCGAAGGGGCGGCGCGCTGCGCGGCGGCGGGCGGCTGCGGCGGCGTGACGCGCGCCAGCTGTTCGGCGCACCAGAGCGGCCTCGCCATCGACTTCGATCTGGGCGCCGCGCCCGGTTTCGATCCGGCCTCGGCCGACGACGCCAACCGTCTCGCCATCACCCGCGGAGCGCCCTACCGCTGGATGGTGGACAACGCCGCCCGCTTCGGCTTCGCGCCCTACCCGTTCGAACCCTGGCACTGGGAGTGGACCGGCGAGACCGACTGAGCGTCTCGGCACGGCCGACCACGCCGCCGTCAGACGGCGCCGGCCGCCTCCAGAGCCGCCGCCTTTGCCCCGGCGAGGTCATAGATGCGGTTCATCATCGTGCGTTGCGCCGCGAGGCCGCCGCCGGCCTGCAGCGCCACCACCAGGCGCCAGCCGCCATAGGCGTCGGCGGTGATGTCCCGGATCAGGTTGTAGACGCGCATGCGGCTTTCGACGTCGACGCCGGCCTTGGTGCTCAAGTATTTTCGCAGATAGCGGCCGCTCTCCTCGTTGCGCAGATCCGCCTCGGTGGGCAGGGTGATCACCAAACCGCCGCTCAGATCCTGCAGATACTTGACCGCCGTGTGATAGTTGGCGGCGTAGTAGTATTTGGCTGCGTTCACCGCCAGGGCGTTGGGGTGCACCATGCCCGAGGGCGTGGCATCGAAATGGGCGCAGGCATAGTCGAGGCTCATGCGCAGCATCTCGGCGTAGCAGATCAGTTCGGCCAGGGTGCTCTGCACATGCGGGTCGCGGTCCTTGCCCTGCATGTCGCTGACCAGGGCCGCGAGGCCGACGAACAGGCGCGACTCCCCCACCGCCGCCACCAAGCCGCCCGTCCGCTCCCAAAGGCCGAGCGACTGGGCCAGGCGCGAAGCCAGCGGCGTCTCTCCGGCCAGGAACACCCGGTCCCACGGCACCAGCACGTCATCGAAGACCACGAACCCTTCCGGCATCGAATGGTGCGCGCTGGCCGGATAATCGAACGCATTCAGCTCTGCCGGCGCGAAGCCGCGGTTGATGATCGCCACGCCCTTGGTGGCCACCGGCACCGAGAACGAGACCGCATAGTCGGTCTCGTCCTGGCGCATGCCCTTGGTCGGCATCACCACCAGTTCGTGCACCAGGGAGGCGGCGGTGATGTGCAGCTTGGCTCCGCGCACCACAATACCCTCGTCGGTTCGGCGCACGATGCGCACATAAAGGTCCGGGTCGTCCTGCTCGTGCGCCCGGCGGGAACGGTCGCCCTTGGGGTCCGTGATCACCTCGGCGGCGCGCAGGTCATTGTCGCGCACGTGGCGATAGAGGCGCTCGATATTGGCGGCGTAACGCGGCTCGACCTCGGCCACCGCGTCCTTGACGCTCATCAGGGCCATCATCACCCCGGTGACTCCACCCACGATCGACATCTGGCCCATCAGCTCGACGCGCCTTGCCAGATCCGCTTCGCCGCGCGGAATCTGGAACACGCGGTGGGCGCGCGCGCCCTCCTCGGTCTCATAGCTCATCACATCGGCGCGGGCCGGATCGGCATAGTCGTAGTCGCGCGCGGCGACCTCGATCGGCACCCGGAAGCGGGGGTGGCGGGTGATGTCGTCTATGCGCTCGCCGTCCCAATAGGTGACGCGGCCGTCCCGCAGGCTCTCGACATATTGCGCGGGCGACATCAGTCCCATGGCGCGTCTCCCTTCGGTTTCGTTCAGACGTGTTTCGCTTAAGCCTAGGAGCGCCCCAAGGCGTGCGCCAGAAGTTTCGCGCCGCGCTTGCGGGCGGACCCGGCGCCGTGTTGAATAGCGCCTTTCAAACAGGCGTTCGGGGCTCTGGTGCCCCAGCTCCAGGAGGACGACGGATGGCGCACGACGGCGACGCCCTGGGATTCGACCCGGACGCCCTGCGCGAGAGATATCGCGCCGAGCGCGACAAGCGACTGCGGGTAGACGGCAACCAGCAATATCAGGAGATCGTCGGCGGTTACGCCCACTATCTTGACGACCCCTATGTCGAGCCCGGATTCAACCGTGCTCCGATGACGGACGAAGTCGACGTGGTGGTGGTTGGAGGCGGCTTCGGCGGCCTTCTGGCGGGCGCTCGCCTGCGCGAGGCCGGCGTGGCCGACATCCGTATCATAGAGAAGGGCGGCGACTTCGGGGGCACCTGGTATTGGAACCGCTATCCAGGCGCGGCCTGCGATGTGGAATCCTATATCTACCTGCCGTTGCTCGAAGAGATCGGCTATGTGCCGGTCGAGAAGTATTCGCGCGCGCCGGAAATTCTCAAGCACAGCCGCGCCATCGGCGAGCATTTCGACCTCTATCGTGGGGCCTGTTTCCAGACCGAGGTCACGGCCATGCGATGGGACGAAGCCGACCATCGCTGGATCGTGGAGACCAACCGAGGCGACGCCCTGCGCGCCCGGTTCGTGATCATGGCCAACGGGCCCCTGCACCGGCCCAAGCTGCCGGGCATTCCAGGCGTCGAGACCTTCGCCGGCCATTCGTTCCACACCAGCCGCTGGGACTACGACTACACGGGCGGCGATTCCACCGGCGGCCTCACGGGGCTCGTCGGCAAGCGCGTGGGCATTATCGGCACCGGCGCGACGGCGGTGCAGTGCGTGCCGCATCTGGCGGCGGCGGCCAAGGAACTCATCGTGTTCCAGCGCACGCCTTCGTCGATCGACGTGCGCGCGAACCGTCCAACCGATCCGGACTGGGCCGCGGGCCTGGCGCCTGGCTGGCAGCAGCAGCGCATGGACAATTTCAACATCCTCGTGTCCGGCGGTTTCCAGGAGGAGGATCTGGTCAACGACGGCTGGACCGACATCATTCGCAATCTTCTGATCCTGGTGCGCAAGCCAGAAGGCGCCCCCACCGGAGCGGGCGCCGGCGACATCCTGGAGATGGCTGACTTCCAGAAGATGGAGCAGATTCGCGGGCGGGTGGCGGCAATGGTGGAAGATCCGGCCACGGCCGAGGCGCTCAAGCCCTGGTATCGGCAGTTCTGCAAGCGCCCCTGCTTCCACGACGAATACCTGGCCGCCTTCAACCGGCCCAACGTCACACTCGTCGATACCGGCGGCGCGGGCGTGGAGCGCATCACCGAGCACGCCGTGCGCGCCAACGGCCGCGACTATGCGGTCGACTGCTTGATCTATGCCACGGGCTTCGAGGTCGGGACCGAATACACCCGGCGTTCGGGCTACGAATTGCATGGCCGGGATGGGTTGACGCTCACCGAAGCGTGGGCCGACGGCGTCAAGACCCTGCACGGCTTCCACACCCGAGGTTTTCCCAATTGCTTCATCGTCAGCCACGCCCAGTCGGGCTTCACGGTCAACTTTCCGCACATGCTGAACGAGCAGTCCAAGCATCTCGCGTGGCTGGTGAGCCACGCCCTGAAGAGCCAGATCCGCGCGGTGGAGGTGACCGAAGCGGCGCAGGGCGAATGGGTCGACACCATCCTGACGCTCGCCATCCAGCGCGAGAAGTTCGCCGCCGAATGCACGCCCGGCTACTACAACAACGAAGGCAAGCCCAACCCCATCGCCGTCCAGAACGGCCCCTACGGCGCAGGCCCGGTGGCCTTCGTCAAGGTGCTGGAAGACTGGCGCGCGGCGGGAACATTGGATGGGCTGGAAGTGACGCGGGGCTAAGGTCCTCTTCTTCTGTCTTGCTGATACCCGCCGCCGTTACCCCTCTCCACCACCACGCCAAGGACCTCCCGCCCCATGAAGTACAATCAGCTCGGCCGTACCGGCCTCTATGTTTCCGAGATCTGCCTGGGGGCGATGACCTTTGGCGGCAATGCCGATGCGGGCATGTGGAAGGCGATCGGGGCGCTGGAGCAACCGGTGGTAGACGAGATCGTCGGCAAGGCGATCGCCGCGGGTGTGAACTTCTTCGACACCGCCGACGTCTATTCCTTCGGCGAAAGCGAGCGGCGCCTGGGGGCGGCGTTCAAGAATCTCGGCGTCGCACGCAAGGACGTGGTCATCGCCACCAAGGTTTATGGCTCCATGGGGGCGGGGCCCAATGATCGGAGCGCTTCTCGCGGGCACATCATGGACAGCGTCCACGCCAGCTGCGAGCGCCTCCAGACCGACCACATCGACCTCTACCAGATCCACGGCAACGATTCGGTCACCCCGATCGCAGAGACGCTGCGCGCCCTGGACGATCTCACCCGCGAAGGCGTGGTGCGGTATGTCGGCGTCTCCAACTGGGCGGCCTGGAAGATCGCCAAGGCGCTGACGCTGAGCGAAGCCAAGGGCTACGCGCGCTTCGAGACCCTGCAGGCCTACTATTCGATTGCCGGGCGCGACCTGGAGCGCGAGCTCGTGCCGATGATGGTCTCGGAGAAGGTCGGATTGATGGTCTGGTCGCCGCTGGCCGGCGGCCTGCTGTCGGGCAAGTATGGACCCGAGGCCGCAACGCCCAACGATTCGCGCCGTACGACGTTCGACTTTCCACCGGTGGACAAGGATCGCGCCTGGGCCTGCATCGCCGCCATGCGCGAGATCGGCGACGCCAAGGGCGCCTCGGTGGCCCGCGTCGCCCTGGCTTGGCTGCTCGCCAAACCGCACGTGATGAGCATCATCATCGGCGCCAAGACGGTGGAGCAGCTGGATGACAACCTGGCCGCCGCCGACCTCTCCCTCACGCCCGACGAGATGTCTCGGCTCGACAAGGTGAGCGAGCTGCCGCTGGAGTACCCCGCCTGGATGTTCAACATGCAGGGCGGCGCCCGCGTGCCCCAGCCGTTCAAGCCCAAGGTGTCAGCCTAGGCCGCGACGCGGGCGCGGCGCGCCGCCGCGACGATCCCGTCGATGACCGTTTCGTGGAGCTGCGCCGGCAGGTCGTGGCCCATGCCGAGGATGACACGGAGTTCCGCCCCCGGAATGCTGGCGGCGGTGTCGCGCCCGCCTTCGACGGGCACGAGGGGGTCGGAGTCGCCGTGGATCACCACCGTCGGCGCGGTGATCCTGGCCAGTTTGGGCCGGCGGTCCGGCGAGGCGAGAATGGCCGCGTACTGACGCAGAAACCCCAGCGGATAGTAGCTGCGCTCGACCAGCTCCGAGGCTTGGCGGCGCAGCTCCGCCTCCGGCACGGGGTAGGCTGGCGAACCCATCACCCGGGCGCTGGCGACGGAATGGGCGAGATAGGCCTCCATATCAGCGCGCGGGTCCGGGGCCGGGGCGTTGAGGCGCTCCATCGCCTCGGGCGTGGCGCGCGGCAGCTCCGGATTGCCGGTGGTGGACATGATCGAGGTGAGCGAGAGAGTGCGTTCGGAGAAATCCGCCGCCACCAGTTGAGCGATCATTCCGCCCATCGAGGCGCCCACGATGTGGGCGCGCTCGATGCCGATCGCTTGCAGCAGAGCGGCGGCATCGGCGGCCATGTCGTTCAGGTCATAGGCGACGTGCGGTCGCTCGCCCCGGCCGAGCGCGGCGAACACCTCCGGTAGGTCAGGCGACCCGGCGACCTCCATCTTTTCCGAGAGACCCACATCGCGGTTGTCGAACCGGATCACCCTGTAGCCCCGCGCAGCGAGCTTTTCGGTGAAGGCTGGGCTCCATCGAGTCATCTGTCCGCCCAGGCCCATGATCAGCAGGATCGGCTCGGCGGATGCTTCCCCTGTGATGTCGTATTCGAGAGTCAGTCCATTGGCCTGAATGCGGGGCATGACGTCTCCGTGCGGTTGCTCGGGACGGATAGCGCTCGTGAGACAGCACGCCAAGTCAGCGCCACATCAACAAGCGAGCGATATGTGTCGTTTTTGACACGTTACCGGATCAATGATGGGAACGACGTCCAAGCCCACTTGCCCCTGGCGGCGGCTTGGAAAAAGGTGGCCCGGCGAAACAGTCACTCCGCCGGGCCAAGTCGGGCCGCGAGAACGGGGGGGATGAGCCCGCGGCGACTCCCAATTTGAGCGCCGCGGGTGATTGTTTCAATGCTCCCTGATGCATTTTTGAGCGAGAATTTGCTTATGGGCGGTTTTTTGATCGCCGACCCTTCTGGCTGAGTCGCTCAGGGCGTCGGCGTGGGTGTATTGGCCGCGGCCCCCAACACATCGCCGTATTGGTCGAACCGATGGTGGGCGATCCGCCCCAGCCGTTCGACGATCGCCGGCAGCTTTTCCACATTGGACATCATGAAATCAAAGCCGCGCCCGCGCGCTTCCGGATCCGTCGCCTCACCAGCCCTGAAGGTGTCGATGATACCGTCCAGCGGCATGGCGATGCGGACCATCAGGCCGTGCATTTCGGCTCTGAGGGCGGGGTCAGGCAGGTCAAGTAGGGCCTCGCGGTTGCGATCATAGAGATCGAGTTCGCGACGACCTCCATAAAGCATGCGGCGGGTGACCGGGCCGTAGGGATCGCCACGGGTGCGGGTTTCGGCCGCGCCCTGGAGGATGATGCGCAGGCTGGAAAAGATCTCCCCGAACAACAGCGCGGCCGAGCGTTCCTTGTGGCGGCGATGGAAAAAGGTCTCGAACCAATTTGCGATCACCCCACTGACCGTGGCCAGGAATGCGCCCAGCAGCACGGCCACAAGCGTGTCGGTATGGGGGCTCACATCGAGGTCCGGAAGTTTCAACGGGACGGGCGCGCTTTTCTTGGAAGTTGAAACCCGACACTAGCGAAACCGGGAGAGCAGGGCCACTTGTGGCCGGTTCGGGGTGGGCTGATGGGTTGGAGTTGCGCCATGTCTGTCTCGACACCTGATCTGCACGCCGTACGAAAGAGCGTCGCGGCTATCGGCAAGCTCTCGGATGGCCTCATCCGCATCGGTCCCTTTCGCCTGGGCGTCGACGCCGCCTTGAGCTGGATTCCCGTCGTCGGAGAGATCTACAGCGGCGCCGCGGCCGTGTTCCTGATCGTTCAGGGCGCACGAGCTCGAGTGCCAGTGGGCACACTGGCCGTGGCCGCCGGTCTGATGGGCGGACGAACCCTGATCACGGCCCTGCCCTTTGCCGGTCCCGCCGCCGCCGATGTATTGGCTCTGCACGGGCTGTCCGCGCGGCTGATCATGCGCGCCATCGATCGGCGCATCGCCGCCGCTGGCGGCGAGCTCGCGCCGGGCGGGCGGTCATGGACCTCCCGGGGCGGTCTGGCGACCGCCTGATCGGCGCCTCGGCTCAGGACTTCTTGCTGCCCGGCGTGACGATGAACGATGACGCCTGAGCCGCCGGAGCGGTCTTCGCCTTCTTCGGTTTTCGGATTTCCTTGGCCCCGCGCTTCTGTTCCTTGTTGGCCATCAGAAATATCCCGTCTCGCCTTCCACGCGGACCTGGACGACGCGGCCCTGACCGACCGCGGCGCGCGCCAGTTTCGTGGCCGAGGCGACGACCTCTGCCTTGTCTCGGGCGCGGTTGCTGAAACGGCCCTCATGTTCCACGGCCCAAGCGCCGTCGTGCTTCACAATTCTGAAAATAAGGGCTGCCATCGGATGCTCCACCGCCGAAGGATCGGCGGGCAGGAACATCATGCGCCCTTTCCGATCTCATGGCAAAGCAAGGTCGCACGCGGCCCTTGTGGCGCCAGCCGCCGCCTCTCATAGTCGGCCGAAGGCGGCCCGTTCGGCCGGTTCGAAGGCGGAGGTCGGCGTATGCGACGAGGCGGGTGTCTTTGCGCCAAGGTGCGCTTCGAGATCGACGTCGAACCGGCCGTGGTTGCTGTCTGCCATTGCACCCACTGCCAAAGACAGAGCGGCGGTATGTTCTCGACCAATCTGGTGGTTCCGGAGACGGCCTACCGACAGACCGGAGAGACCAAGGTGTTCGAGGATAGCGGGGACAGTGGCGGCGCCGTCTGGCGCCACTTCTGTGGCGACTGCGGCTCGCCCATTCTCTCCAGGACCACCATCATGCCGGGCGTGGTCATGCTCAAGGCTGGCACACTCGATGATTTTTCCGGCCTCACTCCGGGGGTCGAGGTCTATGCCGATCACGCCGCCGCATGGGTGACGCCGGTCGCCGGCGCCCGCCGCTTCGCTCAGGGAGCGGGCTAGCTGCTCAGGGTCGCGGCCATTGTCGCCACACCGGCCATGATACGCGCCCAATCAACCTCGTCGGTCAGATCCAGGCCGTTGAAGCGCCGGATCTTGCGCCGGCGCAGCACGAGATAGATCACCGCGGCGGAAAACAGCGCTGTCATCTCCTGCAGTCTGTCCTTGGCCGCGTCGTCGGCGAAGACCGCGATCATGACCCTGAGGCCCAGTTCCTCGCGCCCGGTTTCGGTGATGGCCGTGAGTGAATTTCGCTCGAGCAGTTCCCAGGCCATCATCCCCGATCCGGACTGGCGTCCGATCTTCGCCCTGCGGCTCGGTTGGCCGGTCCGCCAGGCGATGATGGCGCCGCGCCGCCCAGTCGCCTGGGTGACCTGAAACGGATTGGTCGCCAGGGAACCTCGGGGCGGAGCCGCGGATTGGAAAGCCGTGGCGCTGCGTCGCGAGAGCTTTCATGTCCGTCCTCGAACGACTCTTCCAGCCGCCGCGATCCGATCCAAGTCAGGGCGCCGCCCCCGCGGACAATGACATGCGCGAGGTGCTCGAGACTTTCCTGGAGATGAACCCCCAGCCGCTGCAGACCCTCACGCCGGAGGCCGCTCGCGTGCAGCCGACCGTGGCGGACGCGGCCATGGTCATTTTGCGCCGCCGGGGCGTGGATCGCCGCGCCGATCTCGGCATCGAGAGCCGCGACATCACCCTGGAGGGAGCGACAGGACCGCTGCCGGCGCGTATCTACAACGGCGGCGCCGCGGGCGAGGCCAAGCCCGTGGTGGTCTATTTCCATGGCGGCGGGTTCGTGATCGCCGATCTCGACGACTACGACGCCACGCCGCGCGCGATCGCCAAGTTCGCCGACTGCATCGTCGTGTCGTGCCACTATCGCCAGGCCCCGGAGCACCGTTTCCCGGCGGCTCACGACGACGCCTTCGCCGCCTGGCGTTGGGTTGTGGCGCACAGCCTGACGTTCGGAGGCGATCCGCATAGGGTGGCGGTTCTGGGGGAGAGCGCGGGCGGCAATCTCGCCGCCGCCGTGGCCATGATGGCGCGAGATTCGGGGGAGCGTGGTCCGGTGCACATGGGCCTGGTGTATCCGCTCGCAGGCGTGGACATGGCGACCCCGTCCTACGAAGCCAACGCCGCCGCCCTGCCGCTGAGCCGGGCGACGATGCAATGGTTCGTCGGCCACGCGTTCGAAAGCCCGGAGCAGGCCCGAGCCGATCCCCGCATCAACCTCGTCGCCGCCGACCTTGCCGGCCTGCCGGCCGCCACCGTGATCACAGCACAGATCGATCCGCTGTGCTCGGAGGGCGAGACCCTCGCGCGGCGCCTGAGCGAGCAGGGCGTCGAGGTGCGGCACAAGACATTTCATGGCGTCACCCACGACTTCTTCGGCCTGGGTCTGGTGGTCAAGGACGCCTTGGCCGCCGAGATATTCATGGCGCACGAGCTCAAGCGCGCCTTCGGCACGGCATTGCCGCCGCTCTAAAGGATGAAGCGAGACAGGTCGGCGTTCCGGGCCAGTTCGCCGACGCGCGCGGCCACGTCGGCGGCGTCGATCACGACGCTTTCGCCCTCGCGGTCGGAGGCGGTGAAGCTGATCTCCTCCACCACTTTTTCCAGCACCGTCTGAAGCCGCCGGGCGCCGATATTCTCCACCGCCGCGTTGACGTTCCAGGCGGCGTCGGCCAGCGCGTCGAGCGCGTCGTCGGTGAAGCTGAGCGTCACGCCTTCGGTCGCCAGGAGGGCCTGATGCTGCCGGATGAGGTTGGCTTCGGGTTCGGTCAGGATGCGGCGCAGATCGTCGCGCGTCAGCGCCTGCAATTCGACCCGGATCGGCAGTCGGCCCTGCAGCTCGGGCAGCAGGTCCGAGGGTTTGGCCACGTGGAACGCCCCCGACGCGATGAACAGGATGTGATCGGTCTTCACCGGACCGTATTTGGTCGAGACCGTGGTCCCTTCGATCAGGGGCAGCAGATCGCGTTGCACGCCTTCGCGCGAAACGTCGGCCCCGGTGCGCTCCGATTTCGACGCCACCTTGTCGATCTCGTCGATGAACACGATGCCGGCGTTCTGCGCCAGATCGAGCGCCTCGGCCGTCACCGCTTCATCGTCCAGCAGCTTGTCGCTCTCCTCCGCGATCAACGGCGCCCAGGCCCCTGAAACCGGCGTCTTGTGCGCCTTGCGCCGGCCGCCGAACGCCTTGCCCATCATCTCGGAGATGTTGAGCATGCTCATCGATGCGCCCGGCTGGCCGGGAAGCTCGAAGCCCTGCATGGCAGGTGTCGCGTCGGGCAGGTTCAGCTCCACCTCCTTGTCGTCGAGCTCGCCGGCGCGCAGCTTCTTGCGGAACACCTCGCGCGTGGCCGCCTGGGCGCCCACGCCCACCAGAGCGTCGATGATCCGCTCCTCGGCGGCCTGTTCGGCATTGGCCTTGACGGCGCCGCGGCGTTTTTCACGCACCATGGCCATGGCGCTTTCCACCAGGTCGCGCACGATCTGGTCGACGTCGCGACCGACATAGCCCACCTCGGTGAACTTGGTCGCCTCGACCTTCAGGAAGGGCGATTGGGCCAGGCGGGCCAGGCGCCGCGCGATCTCGGTCTTGCCCACGCCGGTAGGCCCGATCATCAGGATGTTCTTGGGCGTGACCTCGTCGATCAGATCGGGGGCCAGACGCCGTCTGCGCCAGCTATTGCGCAGGGCCACGGCCACGGCGCGCTTGGCGTCCTGATGGCCGACCACGAAGCGGTCCAGCTCGGAAACGATCTCCCGGGGCGAAAACTCGCTCATGACTCCTCAGACCGCTTCCACGGTCAGTTCACGGTTGGTGTAGACGCATATGTCGGCCGCTATGCCCATGGCTCGGCGGGCGATCTCCTCCGCCGAAAGGTCGAACTCCATCAGGGCGCGGGCGGCGGCCAGGGCATAGACCCCGCCCGATCCGATCGCCGCGACCCCGTGCTCAGGCTCCAGCACGTCGCCGGCGCCCGAGAGAGTGAAGATCGCCGAGGCGTCGGCTGCGATCAGCATCGCTTCGAGCCGGCGCAGGTAGCGATCGGTGCGCCAGTCCTTGGCCAGATCCACGCACGCCCGGGCCAGCTGGGCAGGATACTGCTCCAGCTTCGCTTCCAGCCGCTCGATCAAGGTGAAGGCGTCGGCGGTGGCGCCGGCGAACCCGGCCACCACCCGGCCGCCGGCCAGGCGGCGCACCTTGCGGGCGTTGCCCTTGGCGATGGTCTGGCCCATGGACACTTGGCCGTCGCCGGCGATCACCGTCGCTCCAGCCTTGCGCACGGCGAGGATGGTGGTGCCGTGCCAGTCGGGAAGCCCGCTCGTTGTGTGCATGCCCGCGCATGTGGCGGCGCGCGAGCGTCGGATCAAGCCCGATGAGCGGTCCGGGCGGGCCGGCGCAAGATCGCGCCTTCTCCGAAAAGGAGGTCGAGCGCTATGCTCGGCACCTCGTCCTGCGCGAGGTCGGCGGGCCGGGGCAACAGGCGTTGAAGGCCGCGCGGGTTCTGATCGTCGGCGCCGGAGGCCTGGGCGCCCCGGCCGCCCTCTATCTCGCCGCGGCCGGCGTCGGCCGCCTGGGGTTGGTCGACCCCGACACGGTGGCGCTCTCGAACCTGCAGCGCCAGGTGCTGTACGGCGAGGATGATATCGGCATGCTCAAGGTCGCGGCGGCGGCGCGGCGGCTGGCGGCCCTCAACCCGTATGTTGTGATCGACACTACGCCGGCGGCGCTAACCGCCGAGAACGCCGCCGGACTGCTCGGCGACTGGGACGTGGTGCTCGATGGGACCGACGATTTCGCCACCCGTTTCGCGGTCAACGCGGCCGCCACCCTCCTGGGCATGGCCCTGGTGAGCGGCGCAATCGGGCGCTGGACCGGCCAGGTGGCCGTGTTCGCGGGCGGGCGGCCCTGCTATCGATGCCTGGTCCCTGAGGCGCCCCCCGACGTCGAGACCTGCGCCGCCGTCGGCGTGGTCGGCGCCCTAGCCGGGGTGATCGGCTCGATGATGGCGCTGGAGGCGATCAAGCTGATCACTCACGCCGGCGAGCCGCTCACCGGCCGCCTGCTCATCTATGACGCCCTGGCCGCCGAGACGCGCACCGTGAGACTTCGCGCCGACCCGGCCTGCCCGGTCTGCGCCGATAAAGCCTAAGCCGGCGCGACGGCCCCGAGAACCTCGAGATAGCCCCCAGCGCGGTTCATCGACGGCATGCGGCCCTTGGCGGCCAGCAGCCGGCCGGCGCGCGGCAGGCTCCAGCACGGCAGGTGCATGAACAGGTGATGCTCGCCATGGTAGTTGACATAGTAGGGAGCGATCAGCGCCCGCTCAAGGAGATTGGCGCGGGTGGTGCGGGCGTGGCGCCACGGATCGGGCTCGTCCTTGGCCACCAGGGCGTGTTCGGCGATGTTGCGCAGGCGGGTGACCAGCTGGAACCATGTGGCCCTCGGCAGCAGCCACAGGGCGAACCACGCCCACCACACCCCGGCCGCCCAGAACGCCGCGATCGCCAGGCCGTTGAAGATCAGCCAGCGCCGCTGGCGCACGATTTCGTCTCCGAGAATGGGCAGCAGCGGCTCTCCAGCGCGGCGGGCTTTCAGTCTCGCCGCCAGACGGCCGAAGCGCTGCTTGAACCAGGTCTGGCCGGTGAGGTCGCGCACGACCTTGCGCCGCAGCGACCGACGGGTGATCGGAAACGGCGCCGACAACACCAGATCGGGATCCTCCGCCTGCTGGGCGAACTTGTGGTGCTGCAGGTGATAGGCGCGGTAGCCCGCCAGTCCGCCCCCACACAGCCACTCGGCCACCCAGTCGGCGAACGTCAGGTTGGGATGCAGCGCCCCGTGCGCCGCGTCGTGCAGCAGGATCGCCAGGCCCAGTTGCCGGGCGCCGATGATCATCACCGCCAGCGGGATCGTGATCGGCCAGACGATCGCCATAGCCATGGCGGCGCCGATCACCAGCCAGCAATGCGCCACCAGGGCGAGACCCTTCCACGACGAGCGCGCGGAGAGCGGCGCCCATTCGGCGTCGGTGAAGATATCCCGTGGATTGACGCGCGTGGCGACGGCCATGGCGACAGCCTAGCACATCGGCGGGCGGCCGCTAAGGCCGGCCCTGCACGATCGACTGAACCTGCTCTTCGCTCACGCCCATGATGTGCGCGAACGGCGACGGCGCGGCCTGGTCCCAGGCGTGGCGCGAACCGATGGTGATGCCGCCGTCGACCACCAGATCGGTGCCGGTCACGAACAGCGAATCATCGCACGCCAGATAGAGCGCCGCCGCGGCGATGTCCGCCGGCAGACCCGGCTTGGGGATCGGCTGGGCGATCGCGGCCCGTTCGGCGACCATCGCGGCCATCTGATCGGCGGCCTCGCGCGGCATGCCAAGAGCGGTGCCGAAGATTGAGGTGGCGATCAGGCCGGGACAGATGGCGTTGACCCGGATCTTGTGCGGCGAAAGCTCGGCGGCGGCGCAGCGGCTCATGTGGATCACCGCCGCCTTGGCCGTTGAATAGGCCAGGGGGCCCCAGCCCGCCTGCAGCCCCGCGATCGAGGCGGTATTAATGATCGAACCGCCGCCACGCGCGCGCATCAGCGGCGCCGCGTGCTTCATGCCTAGAGCCGGCCCGCGCACTAGCAGGGCGAACACCGCGTCCCAGCCCTCGGCGGTCATGGCCTCGGCGCCGCCCGGCTGACCGGCGTGGCCGGCGTTGTTGAACAACACGTCGAGACCGCCGAAAGCCTCCTGGGCTAGGCTGCAGGCGGCGGCGATATCGGCCTCCACGGTCACGTCGCAGTGGCTGTAGCGGACCTGATCGGGGAAGCGTTGCGCCAGGATGGCGCCCTTCGCATCCTGTACGTCGGCCGCGACCACCCGGGCGCCTTCGGCGACGAACAGCTCCACCGTCCCAAGCCCGATCCCGGAACATCCCCCGGTGATCAGAGCCACCTTGCCGTACAGTCGTCCCGCCATGTGCGCGCCTCTTCCTGGTGCCGTGGATCAGTCGATCGTCACCACCACCTTGCCGAGCGCCTTGCGGGCGGCGAGGTGGGCGATGGCGTCACCGGCGCGCGCCAACGGGAAGCGCTCCGAGACGTAGGGGCGGATCTTGCCGGCCGCGTACAGGCCCAGCAGGTCCTGCACATTGCGCGCGTGGGCGGCCGGATCGCGGGCCACGGCCGCGCCCCAGAATACGCCCACGATATCGCAGCTCTTGAGCAGGGCCAGGTTGAGCGGAATGCGTGGGATGCCGGCGGGAAAGCCGATCACCAGGAAGCGACCCTCCCAGGCCATGCAGCGAAGGGCCGCCTCGGCATAGTCGCCGCCCACGCCGTCATAGATCACATCGGCGCCGTTCGCGCCGCACGCCTGCTTGAACTGGTCGGCCAGCGCCTTCTGGCCGTCCCGATCGAACGGCCCAAGGGGGTAAACGACGCCCGCCTCCGCGCCACGCGCCAGGCAGATGTCGACCTTGGCCTGGGACGAGGCGGCCGCGATCACCCGCGCGCCCATCGACGCGCCCAGCTCCACCGCCGCCAGGCCGACGCCGCCCGCGGCGCCCAGCACAAGCAGGGTCTCGCCAGCCTTCAGCCGTCCGCGATCCTTGAGGGCGTAGTAAGAGGTGCCGTAGGTCATCAGGAAGGCTGCCGCCTCGTCGAACGGCATGCCGTCAGGGATCGACGTCAGACGAGACGCGTCCAGCGCCACTTCCTCGGCCATGCCGCCGTTGCCGGTGCTGCCGATCACGCGATCGCCGGCCTTGATGTGGGCGACCCCCGCCCCGACCGCCTTGACCACGCCGGAGATTTCTCCGCCGGGCGAAAATGGCCTGGACGGCTTGAATTGGTATTTGTCTTCGATGATCAGCACGTCGGGATAATTGACCCCGCAGGCCTTGACGGACACCACGGCCATGCCCGGCTTAGCCTCGGGGCTGGGCATCTCCTGGATCACCAGGCTCTCCGGTCCGCCCACCACGACGCTCAGCAGGGCCTTCATGCACGATCCTCCGCGGGTCTTCTTGTGTACGCCGGTGACGCTAGCCGATGGTCCCGGGCGGCGGAAGCCTGATATGACGGCGAAGGCTGTTTCGCCAGCGAAGGGCGTTCCTGGATGGGATTGAGGACCAAGCTCACGGCGTTGTTGCTCCTCGTCGGCCAGTTGGGCGCTGGCCTGTTCGCCCTGATTTCCGGCCCCTTCCTCGGCGATCTCGCGAAGGGCGAGGTGGTGCAGAATGCGCGGGTGATGATGGCCAGCGCCGCCGGAGCCCGCAAATACACCTCGGAGGAAATCGCTCCATTGCTCGAGGGGCGCATGGGAGAGCGCTTCTATCCTCAGGCGGTGTCGGCCTATGCGGCGGTCCGGTCGTTCGAGGTGCTGCACGCCCAGTTCGCCGACTATTCCTACCGCGAGCCGGCGCTCAACCCCACCAATCTCAACGACCGGGCCACCGACTGGGAATCCGATATCGTGCAGCAGTTCCGCGCGCAGCCGTCGACGCGGGAGATCATCACCACCCGCGCGACGCCGGCGGGACCGGTGCTGGATTTCTCACGGCCGATCCGGGCGCAGGCGGCCTGCCTGGTCTGCCATGGCGCCGCCACCGCGGCGCCGGCGTCTATGCTCGCGGTTTATGGTCCGGACCACGGCTTCGGCTGGAAGGTCGGCGAGATCATCGGCGCCCAGGTGGTCTCGGCGCCCATGCGCCTGGCGTTCGACCGCGCCGCCTCGATCCGCTGGCTGTTTCTGGCCATCTATCTGGGAGTGTTCGCGGTTTTGGCGGTCGTACTCAACCTCGGTCTGGGCCTAATGGTCACCGGGCCGGTCGGGGCCATGTCGCGCATCGCCGAGGATGTCAGCCTGGGCAATGCCGACGCGCAGGAGTTCCAGGCCTCCGGGGCCGACGAGATCGCCCGGCTCGCTAAGGCCTTCACGCGCATGCGCCGCAGCCTCGAGCAGGCGCTGCGTCTGCTGGGAGCGCCGCGCGCGCCGTGAGCGACCACTATTTTCTCAGCTATGCGCGCGCCGATCAGGATTTCGCGCTGCGCCTCGCACGCGATCTGAAGGCGGTTGGCGTGCTGCTCTGGGTCGATCAGGTCGATATCCGACCGAGCGACCGATGGGACCGCGCGGTGGAAGCGGCCGTGCGCGAGTGCCTGGGACTGGTGCTCGTCCTGTCGCCGCGCTCGGCGGCTTCGGACAATGTGCTCGACGAGGTGACCGTGGCGCTGGACGCCGGCAAGCCGGTCATCCCGGTGTTGATGGAGCCGTGCCGCGCGCCTCTTCGCCTGGCGCGCAACCAGTTCATCGACGCCGCCGCCGATTACGAGGGCGCCGTCGCCCGCTGCCGCCAAGCCGTGACGGCGCCCACTAGGACGCTCGCCGATCCCGGATCGATCCGACAGTCTTCCCCGCCGCGCGAGTCCACTCGCCTGCCCCCGGAGATCGCCGCCCGCCTGTCGACGCTCCTCACAGCCTATATGGGCCCGATCGCTTCGCACCTCGTCGAGGAGGAGATCCGCGTCGGGGGAGCGCTGACCGAGGTCTCACGGCGCCTGGCGGCCCGGATCCCGCGTGACGCCGACAGGGCCCTATTCCTCGCCGCCGCGGCCGCGCTCTGAGCCGGGAGGCTCACCGAGCTCGCGCGGCCGCCACCTGCGCCGCATAGGCCTCGATCAAGCCAGGAAACGCCGCGTCGGCCGGAAACCCTTCGAAGCTGTGAGTCGCCGGCGTGACCGCCCAGGCCAGCTTCTCCGCGGCGCCCGTCTCGATAAAAGGGGTGAACCAGGATGCGTCGTCCAGCATCGTCGCGCGCACATTGACGAAGGCGTCCGTGCGCGACCAGCGGCTGAACAGCCAGCTCATGCACCAGTGACAATAACAGTGGCGGGTGGGCCCGTGCAGGGCGCCGATCGCCGTCTCGCCCCGGGTCACCGTGAAACCGAGGCCGGGAATGGCCATGCTCAGCGAAAAGGCGCTAGCGGTCATGCGCTGGCAGCCCTTGCAGTGGCAGGCCATGGTGATCAGCGGCGCGGCGCTTACGCTGAACCGCACACGCCCGCAGCGGCAACCGCCTTCCCAGGGCAGATTCCAGTCGTCCATTGTCGCGCCTCTCCCCATATAACTTTCCGGCGCCCGCGCTTTGACCGGCCCGTCATGGCGGCGTTCGTCGCGTTGAGATAGCAGACAACATTCGCTGCGGACCCAGAAACTCATGACGATAGAGACCCTGAGCGCCCATCGTTGCCACGGCGGCGTGCAGAGCTTTCATCGCCACGCCAGCGGCGAGACCGGCACGCCGATGCGCTTTTCGGTGTTCACCCCGCCGGGGAGAGGCCCGCACCCCGTGGTCTGGTGCCTCGCCGGCCTGACCTGCACCGAGGAGAACTTTCCCTTGAAAGCCGCGCCGCAGGCGGCCGCGGCGGCGCTCGGTCTGATGCTGGTTTCGCCCGACACCAGTCCGCGCGGCGAGGGCGTGGCCGACGATCCGGCCTACGACCTCGGACAAGGCGCAGGCTTCTATCTCGACGCCACCCAGGCGCCGTGGGCGCCGCACTTTCGCATGCGAAGCTGGCTGGAACGCGAACTGCCGCCGATCATCGGCGAAAGCTTCGCCGCCGACATGGCGCGCCAGAGCATCGTCGGCCACTCGATGGGCGGCCATGGGGCCCTGACGATCGCTCTGCGCGATCCGGCGCGTTTCGCCGCGGTCTCCGCTTTCGCTCCCATCGTCTCGCCGTTGAACTGCCCCTGGGGCGAAAAGGCGCTGACCGCCTATCTGGGCCCGGGCCGCGCCGCCTGGCGGGAATACGACGCCTGCGCCCTGATCGACGACGGCGCGCGACTGCCGATGATACTGGTCGAACAGGGGACGGACGACCCATGGCTGGTGGAGCAGCTCAAGCCGGAGTTGCTGGAGGCGGCCTGCGCGCGCGCGGGCCAGCTGCTGGAGCTTCGCCGCCATGAGGGCTACGATCACAGCTACTGGTTCATCCAGAGCTTCATCGAGGGCCACCTGCGTTGGCACGCCGCCCGGCTCGCCGTCTAGGAACGAAGACCCTGTCATCCCCCCTCAATCTTTCCGGCTTGACGCGCCCCCGGCTCTCGGAGGCGCTGGTGGAGAGCGGCGCGGCGGCGCCGGCGGCGGCGCGCATGCGCGCCAGCCAGATCTGGAGCTGGGTCCACGCCCATGGCGCCACGTCCTTCGAGGTCATGACCAACATCGCCAAGGAGACGCGCGCCGTTCTCGCCGAACGCTTCACTCTGGCCCGGCCCCAGATCGTCGAGCGGCAGCAGAGCGTGGATGGCGTCATCAAGTGGCTGATCCGCTTTTCGCCCGGCATCGAGGCCGAGACGGTGTTCATCCCGGACGTCGGCCGCTCGGGAGCCCTGTGCGTCTCCAGCCAGGTCGGCTGCACGCTCAACTGCACCTTCTGCCACACCGGGACCCAGGCCCTGGTGCGCAACCTCTCCGCCGCCGAGATCGTGGCCCAGGTGCAGATCGCCCGCGATGACCTGGGCGAATGGACCGCCCAGCCCGGCGAGCGGCGGCTGACCAATCTCGTCTTCATGGGCATGGGCGAGCCGCTCTACAATCTGGATGGAGTCGCGGGCGGGCTCGACATCGTCGCCGACGATCAGGGCGCGGCGATATCGCGGCGGCGGGTCACCGTCTCCACCTCCGGCGTGGTTCCCAGACTGGTCGAGCTGGGCGAGCGGACGGGGGCCATGCTCGCCATCTCCCTGCACGCCACCAACGATGAACTGCGCGATATGCTGGTGCCGCTCAACAAGGCCTATCCGATCGCCGAACTCCTGGCCGGGATCCGCGCCTATCCAGGCCTCTCCAATGCCCGGCGGGTGACGTTCGAATATGTGATGCTCAAGGGCGTCAACGATACGCCGGCCGAGGCCCGGGCCCTGGTCCGTTTGCTGGCCGGCATCCCGGCCAAGATCAATCTGATCCCGTTCAATCCCTGGCCCGGCAGCCCCTACGAGTGCTCCAGCCCGGAGGTGATCCGCACGTTCGCCGATATCGTCAACCGCGCCGGCTACGCCTCGCCCATCCGCACCCCGCGCGGTCGCGACATCCTCGCCGCCTGCGGCCAGCTGCGCAGCCAGAGCGAGAAGATCAGGGCCAGCGCCCGGCGGACGGTGACGGCGTGAGGCGCGCAGCCGCTCCGCGCGCCAGGACCACAGCCAGGGCGATGGCGGGCAGGCCGAGAAGGCCGCACAGCAGGTAGAACAGGCCATAGGCGCCCAACAGGCTGCGGCCGTGCTGCAGCTGCTCGACGATCACGCCGGAGAAGCCCTTCAGCGTCTTGCCGCTCCACGTCAGGGCCGAGGTGAGCAGGGCGTATTGCGTGGCCGTGTAGCCAAGGCTGGTGAGGGTCGACATATAGGCGACCAGAGCCACGCCGGATAAGCCGATGGCGAAGGCGTCGAAGGCCATGATGGCGGCGAAGGCGGTCACGTTCAGACCGCCGATTGACATCAGCGTCCAGTCGCCGCCGCGCAAGGCCAGCAGGGCGAAGGCCGCGATGCCGATCGGCTGGAGTATGGCCCCCAGCACCAGGGTCGGACCGTTGCCCAGCCGCAGAGACGCCAGGCCGCCCAGGGCGATACCCACCAGTGACCCGACCAGTCCGACGCTCGCCCGCACGCCGGCGATCACCACATTGTCGATCCCGAGCGCTTTGTAGAACGGGTTGCTCATCGGGCCGCGCATGTAGTCGCACAGGTGATAGGTGGTGATCATGGCCAGCATCAGCAGGGCCAGCGCCGGGCCGTTGGCGCGGAAGAAGGCGACGAAGGGCCCCACCACGGCGTCGAGGACGGCGCCCAGGGGCCGGCGACGCCCTTCCCCCGCCTTGGCCTCCATCGCCTCGTCGGCCCGGAGGGGCTCTCGCGCCAGCAGGGCGGCGGCCAGACCAATCGCCATCAGGCCCCCGTAGATGGCATAGGCGCGCGGCCAGCCCACGCCCTTGGCCACCACCAGGATCACCGCCTCCGTCCCGATCAGGGCGGCGCGAAAGCCGAGCGAATAGGCGGCGGTGAGCAGGCCGAGCTCGTCGGCGTCGGCCGCCGACTCGATCCGCCAGGCGTCGATCACCGTGTCCTGGGACGCCGCCGCCACGCCGGTGAAAAGGCCGGCCGCCACGAGCCAGCCCAGCTGCGAGCGCGGGTCGCACAGCGACATGCCGATCAGTCCGGCCCCGACGCACACCTGGGTGACGACCATCCAGCCGCGGCGCCGGCCGAGGAAGCCCGCCAGCGGAGCGGCCGTCCGATCCACCACCGCGCCGAACAGGAATTTGACCGAATAGGTGAGCGTGATCCAGGACAGGAAGCCGATGGTGGCCAGCTTCACGCCGTCCTCGGCCAGCCAGAAGCCGAGGGTGTTGCCGATCAGCATGAACGGCAGGCCGCTGGAGAAGCCCAGCGCCAGCATGAGCGCCACCTTGGGCCGGCCGAGGGCCGCGAGGACGCCCGTCAACCGGCGCTCTGGCGTCGCAGGATCGCGGCCCGCACCAGGGCAAGGCGATCGTTGCCGAAATACATGTCGTCGCCGCCCACGAATAGGGTCGGCGAACCGAAGCCGCCCCGGACCATGAGTTCGTCGGTATTGGCCTTTAGCGCCGCCTTGATCGCCGGATCGCCGGCCTGGGCCAGCAGCGCGGGGCCGTCCATGCCCAGGCGCTCGCAGATCGCCAGCAGCACCTCGTCGCGAGAGATGTCCTCGTCATGGGACCAATAGGCCTCGAACACCGCCCGCGCGAAGGCAACCAGCCGGCGTTCGGGCGCCAGCACGAGGCAGGCGCGCATGGCCTTGACGCTGTTCACCGGGAACACGGAGGGCGGCGTCTTGATCGTGAGGCCCGCCTCGCGCGCCCAGTCCCGCAGATCCTTGAGCATGTAGCGCGCCTTCGCCGGGACGGGGGCGGCGCGGCTCTCATAGACGCTGGGGTTGACCGTATTGAACACGCCGCCGACCAGGATCGGCCGCCAGGCGATCGCCTCGCCGAGTTCATCCGCCAGCGGGATCAGGTTGTGGAAAGCGAGGTAGGTCCACGGGCTGGAGCAGTCGAAGAATACCTCGATCATTCCGGGGCGCCAGGATCGGCGAAGCTCAGCTCGCCCGAATAGATCATGCCGATCGTCTGGCGCAGAAACGCGCGCATGCGCTCCACCCGCTCAGGCGAATTCCACGTGTCGATATTGAGCGCCAGGCCTTCCAGGATCGCCTCGGCGAAGTCGCTGGCGCACGCGAGCCGCTCCGGGTCGGCGGCCCATTCCGGAAAGATGCGCACGCCCTCCTCCCGCCACAGCCTGGAAAAGCGCCGCGCCTGGGGGATGAAGCTTTCGCGTACCTCGGCGTCGGTGCGCGAGGCGATGTTCAGTTCCAGATAGGCCCGGTATTCACGCGAATCGAAGTCGCGCCACAGGATCTCCAGACCGGCGAACTCCTGCACACGCTGCATCTCGCTGATGTTGCGCACGCCCTCGCTCAGCCGTTCCATGCGCTTGTAGACCGAATAGGCGATGATCGCCTCGATCAGGGCGCCCTTGGTGGGATAGTGGTGCAGCATGGCCCCGCGCGAAATCTCGGCGGTCTCGGCGATCAATTGGGTGGTGGTGCGGGCGTAGCCGTGCTTGGCGAGGCAGTCGATCGCGGCCTCGAGGATGCCGACCCGAGTCTGGGCGCTCTTGCGTTGCTGCCATCCGGGGCCTTCGGCGCCCAATCCCTGCGGCTCGAATTGCGCCAGCAGACGCCCAAGATCAGCCATCCGCCGACCCTAGGCCCCCAGGATCGCGCGCGACAGGATGTTGTGCTGGATCTCGCTCGAACCACCGAAAATGGTCGACGCGCGAGCATTCAGATATTGCGCCGTGGGCGCCGCGGCGTGATCGGGGCCGATCGCCCCGCCCTGGCTCGCCAGCGCCTCGCGCTGGTAGGGGGCCGCGTAGTCGCCCAGCGCCTCGAGCGCCAGCTCGGTCGCCTTCTGCATCGTCTCGCTGCCGCGCAGCTTGAGCATGGAAGCGGTCATATCGCCCACATTGCGCCCGACGCCGAGGCTCGAGATCACCCGGCGCTCGGTGAAGTCCACCGCTGTGAGTTCGACGTCCAGCTGCGCGAGCTTGCCGCGGAAATCGGCGTCGTCGATCAGCCGGCCGCCGTCGCTCCAGGTTTCCGCCGCGATGCTCCGCACCCGGCGCATCAGGCCGCGGATGCGCGCGGCGTAGGAGCCGCCGCGTTCGAATTCCAGCAGATATTTGGCGACCGTCCAGCCGGCGTTCTCCTCCCCCACCCGGTTGGCCTGCGGCACGCGCACGGCGTCGAAGAACACCTGGTTGACCTCGTGCTCGCCGCTCATCGAGATGATCGGCCGGATCGAGAGCCCCAGCGTCGCCATGTCGACCAGCAGGAAGGTGATCCCCGCCTGGGGCTTACCCTCGAACTTCGTGCGCACCAGCACGAACATCCAGTTGGCGTTCTGGGCGTGCGTGGTCCAGATCTTGGAGCCGTCGATCACATAGTCGTCGCCGTCGGCGACCGCGCGGCACTGCAGGGAGGCCAGGTCGGAGCCGGACTGCGGCTCCGAATAGCCCTGGCACCAATAGCTTTCCCCGGAGAGGATGCGCGGCAGGTGGAAATCCTTCTGCGCCTGCGTGCCGTGGCCGATCAACACCGGGCCGCACATCTGCAGGCCCATGGCCGGCAGCACCGGCGTGCCGGCCTCCGCGCATTCGGTGTCGAAGATGTATTTCCTCACCGGCGACCAGCCCGTGCCACCATGCTCCTTCGGCCACGACGGCGCGATCCACCCTTGTCTGTAGAGAAGGCCGTGCCAGCGCCTGGCCAGCGAGGCTTCGGCGAACACGCCGGACTGGCGCCGCGCCTCCTTGCGCATTTCCGGCGTGAACGCCTCATCCAGAAAGCCGCGCACCTCGTCGCGGAAGGCCAGATCGTCGGCGCTCAGAGCGATGTTCATGCCGCCCTCCCCGTTCATCGATCGAACTCGATGTTGAGCTCCAGGACGCCGCGCAGCAGGATATTGGGGCTGTAGCGGAAGGCGTTGCGGCCGGGGGCGAACCGCAGGCCCTTCAGCCGCTCGAGGATCACGCCGAAGGCCGTCACCATCTCCTTGCGCGCCAGCTGAGCGCCGATGCAGGTGTGAATTCCGGCCCCGAAGGCGAGGTGCGCCCTGGCCTCCGGCCGGGCCGGATCGAACGCGTCCGGATGCGGAAACTGCGCCTCGTCGCGGTTGGCCGAGCCGTAGCGCACGAGGATCATCTCGCCCTTCCTGACCGGAAAGCCGCCGATCTCGGCGTCGCGGGCAGCCACGCGCCACATGTTGTTGGTCGGCGAGAGCAGACGGAGGGTTTCCTCGACGAAGCCAGGGATGAGCTCGGCGTCGGCGGTGACGCGCGCCATCAGCGCCGGATCTGAGATCAGATAGTAGAGGCCCGCCGTCAGGGTGTGCGCCGTGGTCTCGTTGCCGGCGACCAGCAGCTGCTGGATGATCGACAGCAGCTCCGAATAGTCCATCGCCCTGGGATCGCCTTCTTCGGCCAGGGTCGCGTGCACCAGATCGGAGATCACATCCTCGGTGGGCCGCGCGCGCTTCTCCTCGATCACCTCGATGAAATATTTGTGGCTTTCGACGATCCGGCGCGACGCCTCCAGCCGGGTATCGCGATCCGACACCCCGCCCAATTGAACCACGAACGCGTCGCTCCAGCGATGGAAGCGGTCCATGTGCTTGCGCGGCACGCCCAGGGCGTCGGCGATCACGATCATCGGCAGATGATTGGCGAACGCCGATTTGAACTCGCACGCGCCGGCCTGCGCGAAGCCGTCGATCAGCTCGTTGGCGACCTTGGCCACATAGGCCCCCATCGCTTCGACCCGCTTGTGCGTGAACGCCTTCATGCTGAGCTTGCGATAGCGCGTGTGCGCCGGCGGATCGGCAGTCAGCATGGTGTTGGCGACCAGCACCCCCTGGCTGAGGATCGCAACTTCCTCCGGATCGGTCTGGCCGGCCGCGCCGGAACGCAGCTGCTCGCCGAAGTTGTTGGAGAACACCAGCGGCTGACGATTGACCTCCATCACCAGCTCATAGGTCGCCACCGAAACGATACCCGTGTGCGGGTCGCGAAACACCGGCGCTTCCTGGCGCAGCCGGCGGTAGTAGGCGTACGGATCGGCCAGCAGGGCCGGATCGAACGGATTGATCTCGCCCAGCGGCCGGGTGGCGATCTCCAGGCTTTCGGGCGAGGGGGCGTCATCAGGGGCCATGATCTCTCTCCTTGTCGGCGCCGGGCGTCACGCCAGGAAGCCGCCGTCCACCGGCAGGTCGGCGCCGGTGATGAAACTCGCCTCGTCCGAGGCCAGAAACACGATCGCCGCCGCAGGCTCTTCCGGTCGGCCTAAACGTTTCAAGGGATGAGACTGGGCGAAGCCGGCGATCACCTGCTCGCGCGAGGCCCCCGCCGCCTCTCCGGCCGCGATATAGCCCTCGACCATCTCGGTGTGGATGGCGCCCGGAAGCAGGGCGTTGACCCGGATATCGTAGCCCTGCTCGGCGCAATGCAGCGCGACCGCGCGGGTCAGCATGCGGACGCCCCCCTTGGACGCCGAATAGGCCGGGAAAATCGCTCCGGACCGGGCGCCCAGCGTCGAGGCGACGTTGATGATGGCCCCGCCCCTGCCTGCCTTGAGCGCTTCGACACCCACCTTGCAGCCGAGGAAAGTCCCCTCCAGATTGATCGCCAGGGTATGGCGAAAACCCGCCAGGCTTTCGTCCTCGATGCTCGCCGGGACCGATATTCCGGCGGAGTTGACCAGGGTGGTCAGGGGGCCAAGCCGCGCCGCGGCCGCCACGGCGGAGCGCCAGCTGGCCTCATCGGTCACATCGAGGCGGATCCCCAGGGCCGTCTCGCCCAGCTCTCGCGCCAGCGCCTCGGCCTTCGTGTCCTGAATGTCCGCCACGACGACACGCGCCCCGCCTCGCACGAAGGCGCGCGCGGCGGCAGCTCCGATGCCGCTCGCGCCACCACTGATCAGCACGGTCTTGTCCGCGCATCGGGCCTCGGCGGCGCTCATGATCCTCCCCTCGCCTGTCCGGCGTCACGCCGACCATAGGTGATGCCGCACCGCCTTAACAGCCGTGTCGGAAACAACCGAAGATGCTTTTTTTTATGCCGTCGGCCCTAGGCGATGATGTCCGGAGTCAGCTCGTTGACCAGCTGGGCGATCCGGTCGCGGAGAGTAAGCTTCTGTTTCTTGAGGCGGGCGATGCGCAGCTGATCGGGCCTGGGCATCGCTTCGAGGGCCCTGACCGCCGCGTCCAGATCCTGATGCGCCAGCCGCAGCGACGCCAGCCGGCGGCGGAGTTCGGCCTCAAGATCGTCTTCCTCGGACCCCTCGTCCATCGCCCTTCACGCTAGCAGAGCTCTATGCGCGCAGAAAGCGGGCCACGCGCTTGTTTGGAAGGCGCCTTCCCCTCGCCCTTCGCCGCACACCGAGATGTGATCTGACAGACGGGCTGCGCGGGCGTTCACTAGCCGCGGGGGCTGGACAAGAGGAGATCACCGGTCATGGCCATCGAAGCTCGAATTCGGGAACTCGGCGTGCGTCACAAGACGCTGGAGCGCGCTATCGAAGACGAGATCAATCGCCCGGCCGCCGACGCCACCCGCCTCACCGAACTCAAACGCCGCAAGCTTCGTCTGAAGGAGGAGCTCGAGGGCCTCAAGACCCGCGTGCACTGACAGGCGGGCGGGCGAGGGCCTAGTCCTCGGCCATCGCCACTACGCGCTCGGCCCCGGCCTCCGAGGCCGGGCGCAGCGTGGCGCCATCGGGCTCGTCGATACGGCGCTTTGCATCGTCCTTCGCCTTCTTCTCCGCCGCCTTCTTGACCAGGGCGTCCAGCTCGAGCTGGCCCATCAGGCCGAGTGACACGGGATCTACCGGTTTGACGTTGACCGCATTCCAATGGGTGCGGTTGCGCACCTGATCGATGGTCGCCTTGGTCGTGCCGAGGGTCTTGGCGATCTGGGCGTCGGTGATTTCCGGGTGGTTGCGCACGAACCACGCGATGGCGTCCGGCCGGTCCTGGCGGCGCGAGGTCGGCGTGTATTTCGAGGCCTTGCGCGGCGGGTTCAGCAGTTCGGCATGCCGGCTCTTCTGCGCCTTCATGCGGTAGTTCGGGTCCGCCTGGGCGGCATCGAGCTCTTCGCGCGTCAACTGGCCATTGGATATCGGATCGGCGCCGCGGATGTCCCGCGCCACTTCACCGTCGGCGATGCCCTTCACTTCCAGCGGGTGTAGGCCACAGAAGTCGGCGATCTGCTCGAAGGTCATCGAGGAATTGTCCACCAGCCAGACGGCGGTCGCCTTGGGCATGAGGATGTCGTTCACGGCTATCTCCAGATACAGAGGCGCCCGACCTTGCGGCCGGGCGGGTAAGCTTCGGGATATAGGGCGGTCAAAGCCCGATTGAAACGACTTTGCGACAAGGCCGGACCTTTTTCATCTCCGCTCAAGCCTGTATGGCGGAGTCATGGCCGACGTCTTCATCTCCTACAAGCGTGAGGATCGACCACGCCTGAGGCCGCTGGTCGACGCCTTCGCCGCGGAAGGCCTGACCGTCTGGTGGGATGTAGCCATAGAGGGCGGCGCGGCCTGGCGCCGCAGCATCCAGACGGAGTTGCAGGCCGCGCGGTGCGTGCTCGTCGCCTGGAGCGAGCGATCGATCGGTCGGGATGGCGAATTCGTCCAGGACGAGGCGAGTTGGGCCAAGGTGCGGGGCCTCTACCTGCCCGTCGCCCTGGACGACGTGATCCCGCCGCTCGGCTTTGGCCAGGTGCAGATGTTTCCCCTCTGGGGATGGAAGGACCGGCGCGATGGCGCCTTCGCCGCCGTACTCAAGGCGGTCCGCGCCATGCTCGCCCAGGACCACGCGCCATTAACGATCCGGTCTCCGGAGTCAGGCGCTCCCGCGGAGGCGGACCGTTCGCAAAACCCGGTGGTCGCGGTGCTGCCTTTCGGCGCGCCGCCTGGCGATTCCGCCCTCGCCTATTTCGCGCAAGGCCTGGCCGAGGAAGTGATCGTCGGCCTCTCACGCTCCAGCCTCGTGCGCGTGCTGCCGAGCCAGACGTCTCTCACCTTCACCGGACGCGGGCTCGCCACAGGCCGGCTGTGCGCCGAACTGGGCGCGGACTACATCGTCCAGGGCCAGGTGCGACTGAACGGAGCTCAGACGCGGGTCTCGGCCCAGCTAACCCACGGCGCGGCCGACAAGGTCGTCTGGACCGTGCGCGAGGATCGGCCGACCCCGGAGATGCTCGCGCTTCAGGACGAGATCGTCGGGGCCATCGTCGCCGGCCTCGAACCGGCCCTGCTGGCGCATGAAGAGGAACAGGCGTTTCGCACACCGGTGGAACATCTCGGCCGCTGGGACCTGTTTCTGCGCGGCCGTTGGTATTTCTGGCGTGGCCGGCGCCATGACGCCCAACTGGCGCGCGGATGCCTGGAGAAGGCCCTGACCATGGGGCCGGCCGACGCGCCTACCCTTTCGCTGCTCGCCTATTGCTGGATGCACGATGTGTGGATGGGGGCCGAGAAGGATCCGCGCCGCGCCATCGGCGAGGCTCATCGTCTGGCCCGCGACGCTGTCAGCCTCGATGGCGACGACGCCTTCGCCCATTTCACCCTGGGCGTCGTCCTGTCGATGACCGGGCGCGTCGGCGAGGCGGTGGCCGAACAGCACCGCGCCATCGAGCTCAATCCGTGCCTCGCCGCGGCCTCGGGTGAGTTGGCCCGCCTCGCCGCCTTCGCCGGGCGCGTGGACGAGGCGATCGATCTTGCGGAAACGGCGATCGGCGCCAGTCCGAACGATCCCCATGTCTGGCTCTGGTACCGCGCCAAGGCCCATGCCCTGTTCGTCGCCGCGCGATACCAGGAAGCCATGGTCCAGGCGGCTCGCGCCTGCGCCCGGCGGCCGGACTATTATTTCCTGCACGAGCTGCTCGCGGCCTGCGCCATGGCCGGCGGAGACGAGGACCAGGCTCGGGCCGCCCTGTCGGAGGCGCGTCAGACCATGCCGCACCATTCTCTCGCGGCCCTGCGCGCGACCCACCCCTTCGCGGACTCGGCGGTGTTCGAGCGCTATCTCGCCGCCCTGCGGGCCGCCGGCTGGGACGAGTGTGCGGCGCCCGAAGTCATGCAAGCGAGCGTGTGATGACCGACGCAACGAGCGCCACGCGCGGGCCCAAGAAGATCGTGATCCTGGGGGGCGGTATCGCCGCGCTCACCACCGCGTTCGAGCTGACCAGCCAGGCTGGATGGCAGGACCGTTACGATATCACCGTGCACCAGCTGGGCTGGCGTTTGGGCGGAAAGTGCGCGTCCTCGCGCGGCCTGCACGACCGGATCGAGGAACACGGCATCCATGCCTTCCTCGGCAGCTACTACAACGCCTTGCCCCTGATGGCCGACTGTTACGCCGAACTCGGACGGACGGCCGGCGAGCCGCTCGCCACCTTCGAGGAGGCCTTCCTGCCGGAAAGTTTCGTGTTGATGTGGGAGTGGCGCGAGCGCGCCCTGCGCCGCTGGCCGCTGACGTTTCCCACCAACGGATTTTCGAACACCGATGTCCACGCCTACGACGGCGTCGAGGCGATCCTCGCGGGCGTGCTCGAAACACTGAGCCGTGTCCTCGAGGGGCACAAACCGGATTTCAGCGCCGAAAGCGCGCTCATCGGCCAGGCCAAGGCTCTCACCGCTCGGGCCGCCCGCTCGCTCGGGGCCGGCGCGCCGGTCGGCCCGGCGCATGTCGTGCTCGATATCCTGGGCGAGGCCTGGAAACTCCTGACCGGCCTGATTCTGGATCTCGTCGAAGCCAACGACGAACTGCGCCGCCTGTTCATCTTCGCCGATTTCCTGTTCGCCATGGTCCGGGGCGTTATCGCCGACGATCTCGTCGCCCGGGGCTTCGACAGCATCGACGACCAGAACTGGAGCGACTGGCTGTCCGCCCACGGCGCCCATGCGATCACGGTCTCGTCGCCCCTGGCGCTGAACACGATCAATCTCTCATACCAATACCCCACCGGCGACACGACGTTCTCGCCGCTGATGGCCGCCGGCGCCTATGTGCACTGGACCCTGCGCTCGTTCGCCTATCTGGGCGCCTTCATCTACATGTTCGCCGCCGGCGCCGGCGAGACCATGATCGCCCCGCTCTATCTGGTGCTCGCGAAGCGCGGCGTGAAGTTCGAATTCTTCCACAAGGTCGAGGCCCTGCGGCTGACCGCCGATGGGGCCGCCATCGCCGCGGTGGAGATCGCGGTGCAGGCGACGCTGAAGAACGATGCAACGCCGTATGATCCGCTGATCGACGTGAACGGCCTGCCCTCCTGGCCCTCGGCCCCCAGGTTCGAACAGCTGATCGAGGGCGACGCCATCCGCGACCAGGACATCGATCTCGAATCCTGGTGGGCGCCGTGGCCGGCGGTCGGACATCTGACGCTGCGAGCCGGCGTCGACTACGACGAGATCGTGTTCGCCATTTCCATCGGCGCGATCCCTCACCTCTGCGCCGAGCTGATCGCCGCGCGGCCGGCGTGGGCGGCGATGGTGGCCGCCATACCGACGGTGCAGACCCAGGCCATGCAGCTGTGGCTATCGCAGGATTTCCAGACCCTCGGGTGGGACATCCCGCTCGCCCCCGGCGACACCGTGGTCAGCGCCACCTATCTCAATCCAGGCGACGGCCAGGCCGAGTTTCGCCATCTGCTGAAATGGGAGAACTGGCCTGTCGACCAGCAGCCCAAGTCCCTGTGGTACTTCTGCGGGCTCATGTCGGATCACCACCCGCCCGCGCCGTTCAGCGACCCGACCTATCCGACCCGGCAGATGGAGCGCGTGCGCTTCCAGTCGATCCAGTATCTCCAGGCCGGCATGGGACCGCTTCTGCCGAACGCCACGACCAACGCCCAGAACCCGCCGGGCGACCCGGTGGGGTTCGACTTCGGCCTGCTCGTCGATACCAGGCCGGCCGCGGCGCTGGCGGCGCCGATGATGAACATGGGCGTGGCGCGGATCGACAGCCAGTTCCTGCGCGCCAACATCGATCCCAGCGAGCGCTATGTGACCTCGCCACCGGGCAGCACCGCCCATCGGCTGAAAGCCTGGGAGAGCGGCTTCGCGAACCTCGTGGTCGCGGGCGACTGGATTTACACCGGCCTGAACGTCGGCAGCGTCGAAGGCACGGTGATGAGCGGCAAGCTCGCGTCTTATGCGGTCAGCGGCGCCCCAGCGCTCTCTACCATCATCGGCTATCCGGCCGCGGCGGCCTGAGGCCGGAGGCGACTTTCCAGCACCGTCACGGCCGAGCCCCGCAGCAGGACGCGCCCGCCCCTCGTCTCGCACTCCAGGTCCCCGCCCCGGCCGGGATAGGCCTGGTGAAAGCGCAGGATCGGCCGCCCGAGCTTGGCGAAGAACATCGGCGAGAGGCAGCAGTGCAGTGACCCGGTCGTCGGGTCCTCGGGAATCCCCGAGCCCGGCGCGAAAAAGCGGCTGACCACATCGTAGGGCGCCCCCGCCGCCGCCAGAGCGGTCACCCCGATATTCCCCTTGCCGCGCGCCGCATCGCTGGCCACGGCGCCCAGGGCCCCGAGGTCGGGCGACAGGCCGCGCACCAACGCTTCGCTCTCCAGCACCGCGATCAGGTACTGGCCGGCCCACACCTCCGTCGGCACCGCGCCCAAGGCCTCGGCCAAGCCCTCCGGCGGCGAGATCCGCCGCGCCGGATCGGCAGGCAGGTCCGTCTCGTAACCGCCTGCCCCCCGCGAGACGCCAAGATCGCCCGATAGGGTCTCGAAGGTCACCTTCTCGCCGGTCTGCCCCAGTTCAGCGAATAGGGCATGGCCGGCGGCCAGGGTGGCGTGGCCGCAAAGCGGCACCTCCACCGCCGGGGTGAACCAGCGCAGACCAAAGCGGCCCGGTTCACCCGTCTGGATCAGGAAGGCGGTCTCGGCCTGGTTGTTCTCACCCGCCAGCGCCTGCATCCAGCCCGTTTCTGGCCAGGCCTGGAACGGCTCGACCACACAGGCGCCATTGCCCTTGAACGGCGCGGCCGCAAAGGCGTCGATCAACCATTGCCGCATGCGAACTCCATCGCTTTTTTGCGAGAGGCCAGCCTTACCACCGCCGGCCCGTCGACGGGATGGGTCACGTGGACCCCGGTCGCGTGTTGCCCGTTTGCCACCCGTGCCCCAACGGTCCCGTGCCGGCGCCGAAGCCTGGGGCGTGGCGGATGGCCTCGGCGACCCAGGCCCAGGCGCGCGCCACCGCGGCGTCGAGGGCCAGGCCCTGGGCGAGGCCGGCGGCGCAGGCGCTGGCCAGGGCGCAGCCGGTGCCATGGGTGTGCCGGCTGTCGCTGCGGGGACCTTCGAGGATCGTCTCGCCCTTCTCGCTGATCAGTAGGTCGATCACCCGCTGGCCGGCGATATGGCCGCCCTTCATCAGGACCGCGCCAGCGCCCAGACGCAGCAAGACCTCGGCGGCACGGCGCAGATCGTCGGTCGTCTCGACCGCACGGCCCGTCAGCCACGCCGCCTCCGGAGCGTTGGGCGTCAGGAGCGACGCGCGCGGTATCAGCAGGGCGCGCAGGGCCGAAGCCGCGTGAGCGCCTGTCAGCCTCGCGCCGCCCTTGGCCGTCATCACCGGGTCGATCACCGCCGGAAGGCCGGCTGCGCCGTCCAGCAGCCGGGCCACGACCTCCACCACCGCCGCCCTGCCGAGCATGCCGACCTTGATCGCATCGGCGCCGATATCGTCCAGGACCGAGCGCGCCTGAGCCTCCACCATCGCGGCTGGGACGGGGTGTATCGCCTGGACCCCGAGTGAGTTCTGGGCCGTAATCGCGGTGATCGCCGTGGCCGCATAGGCGCCCAGCGCGGCGCAGGTCTTGATGTCGCCCTGGACGCCGGCGCCGCCGCCGCTGTCGGAGCCGGCGACTATCAGCACCCGGCCCAGCGGCTCAGCCATGCCGGGTAGCCTCGCCGATCGAGCGCGCCATGGCCAGGGCCTGCACGGTCTGGCGAACGTCGTGCGCGCGCACCATGGCGACGCCCGCCCGCGCGCCGGCGAGGGCGGCGGCGAGCGATCCTCCCAGCCGGTCGAGCGGGTCGGTAGCGGACGTGTCGACGACGCGGATGAAGCCCTTGCGGCTCGCGCCCAGCAGCACCGGATAGCCCAGAGCGACGAGGCGTGGCAGGGCGCCGATGAGAGCCAGGCTGTGGGCGGCGGTCTTGCCGAAGCCGAGGCCAGGGTCGAGCCAGATCGCGCCTCGCGCCACGCCGGCGGCCTCGACGGCCGCCGCGCGCGCCGCGAGGAAATCCATGACCTCCCCCACGACGTCGTCGTAGCGGGGATCGTCCTGCATGGTCGCGGGCTCTCCGCGCATGTGCATGAGGACCACCTGGCAGCCCAGCTTTGCCGCCGCCGCCACGCTCTCGCCGCCCCCGCTCAGCGCCGAGACGTCGTTCCACATTGTCGCCCCGGCCCCGACGGCGGCGCTGGCGACAACGGGTTTCATGGTGTCGATGGAGATCGGGATCGCGCTAGCCGCGCGCACCTCCCGGATCAGGGGAATGACCCGGGCCAATTCCTCGGCCTCGTCGACGGGCGCCGCCCCGGGCCGGGTCGACTCGCCGCCGATGTCCAGCCAGTCGGCGCCCGCGGAGATCAGGTCGCGGGCCCGCTCCAGGGGCTCTCCCTGGCCTCCATCCGAAAAGCTGTCGGGCGTCGCATTGACGACGCCCATGACCAGGGTGCGGCCGGAGCCGGTGGTCAGGCCAGCTCCGGATCCGGCCTGGGGGCCAGCGGCACCGAGACCCGCGGGCCGGCGGCGGCGCGCGCCTCCGGCTCGTCGCGATTGGGTTTCACGCCCTTGATCGCGTTCATGATCTCCTCGCCCGAGAGGGTCTCGAACTCGAGCAGGGATTTGGCCACGGTGTGCAGGTCGTCGAGGCGTTCTGTCAGGATGCGGCGAGCCTCGTCGTGGCCGGCCTGAACCAGGCGGCGGACCTCGAAATCGATCTTCTGGGCGGTGTCTTCCGAGACGTTCTGGGTGCGCGCCACCGAGTGGCCCAGAAACACTTCCTCCTGGTTGTCGCCGTAGGAAACGGTGCCCAGCGCGTCGGAAAATCCCCAGCGCGTGACCATGTTGCGGGCCAGGCCCGTGGCGGCGGAGATATCGCTGGAAGCCCCGGAGGTGATCTTCTCCTTGCCGAAGATCAGCTCCTCCGCCGTGCGGCCGCCCATCATGATCGCCAGACGCGAGGTCATCTGCTCGAAGTTCATCGATAACCGGTCGCCCTCGGGCAGCTGCATGACCATGCCGAGCGCCAACCCGCGCGGGATGATCGTCGCCTTGTGCACCGGATCGGCCGAGGGCACCGACAGCGCCACCAGGGCGTGGCCGCCCTCATGATAGGCCGTGGTGCGCTTTTCCTCGTCGCTCATGACCATGGATTTGCGCTCGGCGCCCATCATCACCTTGTCCTTGGCGTCCTCGAAGTCGCGCTGCAGGACCATGCGTCGGTTTCGCCTGGCGGCCATCAGCGCCGCCTCGTTGACGAGGTTGGCGAGGTCGGCGCCCGAGAACCCCGGCGTGCCGCGCGCGATCACGCGCACGTCGACATCGGAGGCCAGGGGAACGTTGCGCATGTGCACTCGCAGGATCTTTTCGCGCCCGCCCACGTCGGGATTGGGCACCACCACCTGCCGGTCGAAGCGGCCGGGTCGCAGCAGCGCCGGATCGAGCACGTCGGGCCGGTTGGTCGAGGCGATGACGATGATGCTCTCGTTGGGATCGAAGC
>JBBRQK010000023.1:0-35434 GCA_038226475.1 Caulobacterales bacterium
GTTGGAACGCAGGCTCATCATAGTCCTCCCGATATGTCCCTCAGTCATGAGATGATAGCGCGCTGCCGCGTTGTCAAATGGCTCGGGGCGCCAACGTTCCATCGTTATCTAAAGCGCCACCTCGATCAGTCGCGGGCCATGCACCAGCATGGCGGCTTCAAACTGGACCTCGAACGCCTCGATCGTCTCGGCCCGGCTCGCTTCTACGCCCAAGCCCCTCGCCAGGCTGACGAAGTCGAGATCGGGGCGACGTAGGTCCAGCATCGAGAGCGCCTTTGGCCCGGCGTTAAGCGCGCCTACCCGGTGCAGCTCGACATTCAGGATCGCATAGGACCGATTGGCGCAGATCACGGTTACCACGTCCAGCGTCTCGCGCGCCTGGGTCCACAGCGCCTGGAGCGTATACACCGCACCGCCATCGCCTTGGAGGCACACTACCTTGCGGCCCGGCGATGCCACGGCCGCCCCCGTTGCCACTGGCACGCCCTGGCCTATCGAGCCGCCGGTGAGCGCCAAATGGTCGTGCGGAGCGGCAGTGGCCGTCGCCAGCATGGTCCCGCCTGAATTGGTCGCCCCTTCGTCGGAGAGGATGGCGCCTTCCGGCAGGTGGCGGGCGATGACCTGGCCAACGGTATATTGATTGAGGGGCCCTGCGGGAGCATCGGGCCGTGAGAAGGCGGCAAGGTGAGATGGCTTGGCCGAGGCGCCGATCGCCGTCGCCAGGTCCTCGAGCGCCTGAAGCCCATCCTCATGCGCGTGCGCGAGGTGCAGGATCTCGGCGCCCGGCGGCAGGCCCCAGCTGGGCTTTCCCGGATAGGCGAAGAAGGACACCGGCGGCTTGGCGCCCACCAGGATCAGCTGTTCCACCGGGGCCAAGAACTCCACAATCTGTTCGGCGAAATATGGGATGCGCTCCAGCACGACACGCCCGGCACCCCGGGGAAGGCGAGGGGTGAACGTGTCGCACAGTATGCGCGCGCCACTCGCCGCCGCGATCCGGCCGGCCGCCTTCAGGCCCGCTTCGGTGAGAGCCCCGCCCCGGATCAGGATCGCCGAGCGCTTGCCGTTCGCCAACGCCTTGGCCGAGCGCTCCACCGCCTCGCCCGCCACTCTGGCAGGCCCTGTTAGAGGCAGGGGCGTCGCAGCACCCTCGGCGTCGTTCCAGGCTGTGTCTGCCGGCAGAATCAGCGTGGCGATCTGGCCCGGCGCTTGACGCGCCTGCGCTACGGCGCGCGCACCATCCGCAGCAACGGTAAGAGCGCTGGTGGAGGAATGCACCCAGGCGGACACGGGTCTTGCAAAGCCAGCTACGTCGGACGTCAGCGGCGCGTCATACTGCGCATGATAGGTGGCATGATCGCCGACGATATTGACGATAGGGGTCGCCGCTCGCCGCGCATTGTGAAGATTGGCCAGGCCGTTGGCGAGGCCCGGTCCCAGGTGCAGCAGAGTGACCGCCGGCTTGCCAGCCATGCGGCCATAGCCGTCGGCCATGCCCGTCACCGCGCCTTCGAACAACCCGAGGATCGGGCGTATCTCCGGCACGCCGTCTAGCGCCGCCACGAAATGCATCTCCGAGGTGCCGGGGTTGGCGAAGCAGACCTCGACCCCCGCGTCCGCCAGGGTGCGCACCAGGCTTTCCGCACCGTTCATGGGCCGAGTGGGCTCCGCGCTCACAGCAGGCCCGGAAACTGGCCGCCGTCCAGCAGCACGTTCTGGCCGGTAATGAATCCCGCCTTGGCTGAGCACAGGAAGGCGCAGGCGGCCCCGAACTCGTCCGGCTCGCCAAATCGCTGGGCCGGGATCGATCGGCGCGCGCCCTCCTGCACCGCGGCCAGTTCGCGCTTGGTCGCGTCCGCGAAGCGCTGGTGGTTGGACCTAAGGCGATCGGTATCGAACTGGCCGGGCAACACATTGTTGATGGTGACTCCGTGCTGAGCCACGTCGCGCGCCAGTCCCCCCATGAATCCGGTCAGGCCCGCCCGGGCGCCATTGGAGAGGCCCAGGATGGCCAGCGGCTGCTTCACCATGTGGCTCGTGATGTTAATGATGCGGCCGAACCGGCGGCCGATCATGCCGTCGATCACCGCCTTGGTCAGGAAGATTGCCGAAAGCATGTTAGCGTCAAGCGCCCTGATCCAGTCGTCGCGGGTCCAATCGCGAAAGTCGCCTGGCGGCGGCCCGCCAGCGTTATTGATCAGTATATCCGGCGCCGGGCAGGCTTCCAGCGCCGCAGCACGGCCGTCATCCGTGGTTATGTCCGCCGCCACGAACCCCACCGAGCCGCTCACCGCTTCGCTGATCTCAGCCGCCGCGCGTTGCAGGCGCTCCGGGTCCCGCGCCGCGATCACCACCTTGACCCCGTCGGCCGCCAAGGCCGTGGCGACGCCCCGACCCAACCCGGCGCTGCCGCCGCAGACGAGCGCCGCGCGCCCCGCTATGCCGAGGTCCATGCTAGGAAGGTGAGCGCTCGAAGGCGGCGCTGATCATCAGGTCGACGTTGTCGCCGATCACCGGCACATATTGCGAGACGCCGAAGTCGCTACGCTTGACCGTGCCGGTCACCTGGAAACCGGCGGTATAGGCGTGGTTGAGCATGTTGACGCCGGCGGTGTTGAACTTGGCCTTCAAGGTAAGCGGCTTGGTGACCCCGTGCAGCGTCAGTGTCCCGGCCACGTCGGCCGTGGTCGGGCCGGTCGGCGTGATCGACGTCGCGTGGAAGGTCATGGTCGGAAATTTGGCGGCGTCGAGCCAGGCGGAACTCTTCAGCTCGTCGACCAGCTTGGCGCTCGGTGTCCAGACATCGCCTACCGGCACGGTCACATCGAGCTTGCTCGCTGATG
This sequence comes from Caulobacterales bacterium, assembly GCA_038226475.1. Lineage (GTDB taxonomy): Bacteria > Pseudomonadota > Alphaproteobacteria > Caulobacterales > Caulobacteraceae > Acaudatibacter. The sequence goes on from JBBRQK010000023.1 coordinate 2,844, forward strand.
GATTGGCGGCGTCCAGCACCATCGCGCCCGAGGCGTTCCCGAACTGTCCATAGTAAGTGGTGAAGCCCATGTGGGAGACGCCGAACATGACCTGGGTGTGCTGCGGTTCCAGCTTGTAGGCGCCTGACTTCGCTGCCTCGGCCTGCGCGTGAGCCGCGAGGCCCAGGGACGCAGCCGCAGCGAGGAGGGGGAGGGTCTTGAGCATGAGAAGGGGTCCTTTTTCGCACTCGAGCCGCTAATCGACACGATTGACGCCCTAGGTCCAGAGCCGGAGCGCTCGAGCGTGGGTCTGGCGACGCCCCAAGTGGTCGGCTGGGCCGAGGGCTGTAGGAGGAGAGGTTCATGGCTCGACGAGCCTGCATAAATGCATCGCGCCTCGTCACGCTGTCGGCGGTCGTTCTGATGCTCGGTGCCGGCGCGACCCCTGGGCCCGCGCCCATCGCCACCGCGTTCGACGCCGACGGCTATTCGGCTCTCGGCGTGCTCGATCCGGCCAACTGCTTCGTCGGCGCGAACATCGATCTCGCGGTGATGATCTCCAAGGCCCCGGAGTTGCAGGCGAGGGGCGTGATAGCGCCCAGCAAAAGCCCCGCCCACGTCGCGGCTCACGCCTGGACGACCGCTTCGGCGATGGCCCTGAAGTTGCAGCCGTTTCTGATCGCCTCGATCTACGAGGCCCATCCGGCGCTCGACCGGTGCGCTTTCGTGGTCACGATCACCGGGGCCGATGGCAAGCAGGAGGGCGCCTTCGCCTTCGATATGAACAGGGCTCTATCCGCGAAGATGAAGCAGGCCGCCGCCTCGCCTCAGGAATTCCCTTCGCTCACCCAGAACTTCCGCCTCGGCGGCGGCGTTACCGCCCACATGAACGCCGAGAACGCGCCCTGAGGAGGCGTCTATCCGCTCGGGCGATTGCGCCGCGGCGCCGGGCGCGCGTGGCCGCGCCCAGACCGACGATGCCGAACAGATGGGCGCCAAGGCGGCCGGTTTCGGTTCGCTGCCCGAGACGTAAATCCTGTCTAGAACCGAGAACGACGGTACTCCATCCGGGGCGCCGTGGGCCAGGAACGAAAGGGTCTCGCCGCCCCGAGTCAGGTCCCACTGCTCGGTGGTTGCGCCCGTGAAACCGGCGTGTAGCCCCCGCCCCAGTAGAACGACACGAAGGTCTGTTTGCCGTCTATCTCGGGTTTTCTGCCTGCGCTGTCGCTCTCCGGCTCCAGTCCGCGCGAGCGGTCAACGCCACGGCGGCGCTGCTGCTCGCCCTCCCGCTCGTTTCGATCTGCAACGCCTGGAACCTGATGACTTTCATGGCCGCCAAGAGCACGCCGCCGAAGGAGCCGGGATCGCCGGAGAGCTGACGCGGCCGAAGGCTCTATGCCGCGCGATGGGAACCCCGAGCCACGCACAGCCGTTCGGCCTGGGAGATCGCCCGGGGGTCGGCGGCGCTCTCATGGAGCGTCCCGCCATGCCATCGTCTGAGGCCAGTGTAGCCGACGCCCCCGCGTTTGAAAACGAGCTGGACCTGATCGCAATAAACACGCTTCGGACCCTGGCGATCGACGCGGTGCAAAAGGCCGGTTCGGGGCATGCCGGCGCGCCGATGGCGATGGCGCCCGTCGCCTACACCCTATGGAACCGATTTCTCAACACCGATCCGCTGGATCCAATGTGGCCAAACCGAGACAGGTTCGTGCTCTCGGCCGGGCACGGCTCCATGCTGCTCTATGGACTGCTACATCTCGCCGGCGTTCGTGCGGCCGACAAAGACGGCAGGGTTGTGAACCGCCCGGCGGTCAGCCTCGGCGACATCGAGGCCTTCCGCGAACTGCACAGCCCGACGCCCGGCCACCCCGAATATCGTCACACCTCGGGAGTCGAGACCACCACCGGGCCTCTAGGCCAGGGCGTGGCCAATAGCGTGGGGATCGCACTGGCCCAGCGCTGGCTGGCGGCGCGCTACAACAAGCCCGGCTGGATCCTGTTCGACTTCGATGTCTATGCGATGTGCAGCGACGGTGACCTTATGGAAGGCGTCGCCAGCGAAGCGGCGTCGTTGGCCGGTCACCTTCGGCTCACCAACCTGTGCTGGATCTGGGACGACAATACGGTGACGATTGAGGGCCACACCCAACTCGCCTTTACGGAGGATGTGGCGCGGCGCTTCCGCGCCTACGGCTGGGCGACACACGAGGTTGACGACGCCAACGACTGCGATGCCTTCGCCCGGGCGGTTGACAGCTTCAAGGCCGCGGACGACGGGCCCACACTGATCGTGGTGAAGAGCGTGATCGGCTACGGCTCGCCGCACAAGCAGGGCACTTCCAAGGCGCACAGCGATCCTCTCGGCGTCGACGAGGTCCGCCTGACCAAGGAGGCCTATGGATGGCCGGCGGCGGCCCAATTCCTGGTGCCCGACGGAGTCCGCGAACGTTTTGCAGCCATCCTCTCGGCCCGCGGTGGCAAGGCCCGCACCGAGTGGGACGCGCGCCTAGGAGCCTATGGCGTGGAATTCCCGGACCTCGCCGCCGAATTGAGGACCATGGCAGCGGGCGAACTGCCGGCCGGCTGGGATGCCGCCATCCCGGTCTTCCCCGCTAACGCCAAGGGCATCGCCACGCGAGAAGCATCCGGCAAGGTGTTGAACGCCATCGCGCCGCACTATCCCTGGCTGATGGGCGGCTCGGCCGATCTTTCGCCTTCGACCAAGACGCGGCTGGAGTTCGACGGCGCCGGCGATCTAGAGCCTGGCGCCTTCGGCGGCCGTAACCTTCACTTCGGCGTGCGCGAACATGCGATGGGCTCGATCGCGAACGGATTGGCTGTTTCCGGGTTGCGCCCCTTCACCGGCACTTTCCTGATCTTCAGCGACTACATGCGTCCGACGATCCGCCTGGCCGCCCTGATGCGCCTGCCCGTGGTATTCATCTTCAGTCACGATTCCATCGGCTTGGGTCAGGATGGGCCGACCCACCAGCCGATCGAACAGTTGGCTGGGCTGCGCGCGATTCCAGAGCTGAAAACCTTCCGCCCAGCAGACGCCAACGAGACGGCGCACGCGTGGCGCGTCATCCTGGCCGACAGAGCCGGGCCCGCCTGTCTCGTGCTCTCGCGCCAGGCCTTGCCGACAGTTGACAGAAGCGTCTTCGGTGTGGCCGACGGCGTGGCCCGCGGCGGCTACGTCCTCGCCGACAGCGAGGCGGCGCCAGAGGTGATCCTGATCGCGACCGGAAGCGAAGTTCACCTTTGCATGGAAGCGCGCGAGCGGCTCGTGGCTGAAGGGGTGCAAGCGCGCGTGGTCTCGCTACCGTGTTGGGAGGTGTTCGAAGCCCAGGACAGAGCGTATCGAGACGCTGTCCTGCCGCCATGCGTCACGGCGAGGGTGACCGTCGAGGCCGCTGCGCCGCTGGGCTGGGATCGCTATGCGGGAACCACCGGAGAAATCATCGCTATGCGCGGTTTCGGGGCCTCGGCCCCCATCGACGACCTGATGGAGGAATTTGGCTTCACCGCCGACGCTATATACTCGGCGGCGCTCAGGCAGCTCGGCCGAGCCGCCTGATGGCCGACCGCTTGCTGGCTTTGGGCGAGGCGGGTCAGGCCGTCTGGCTGGACTATCTGCACCGCCACATTCTCGAGGACGGAGAATTGGCGCGCCTGATCGAGGCTGACGGCGTGAAGGGCCTGACCTCCAATCCTTCGATTTTCGAAGCGGCCATCGGCGGCGGCGATGCCTACGACAGCGCGATCCGTGAACGCCTCACGCATGGCGATACCGATGTGATGACGCTGTATGAGTCTCTGGCCATAGCCGACATCCAGGGCGCGGCCGACGTGTTCCGTCCGCTGTACGACCGGCTAGAGGGCGCCGACGGTTACGTGAGCCTGGAGGTTTCGCCCTATCTGGCCAACGACACCCAGAGCACGGTCGCCGAGGCGCGTCGTCTGTGGCGGGCGGTCGATCGCCCCAACCTGATGGTCAAGGTCCCCGGGACGAAGGCGGGCGTGCCGGCGATTCGCACTCTTATTGGGGAAGGCATCAACATAAATGTCACCCTGCTGTTCGCGGTCGACGCCTATCTGGACGTCGCCGAGGCGCACATGGCTGGCCTCGAGACTTTCAAAGCGGCCGGCGGCGATGTCGCCCGAGTCCACGGGGTCGCCGGTTTCTTCGTCAGCCGAATCGATACGGAAATCGACGGCAAAATCGACGCGCGATGCGATGGCGGTTCCGAGACACCGGACCAAGCCGCGGAGCTCCAGGCGTTGCGCGGGAAGGTCGCGATCGCCAACGCCAAGGTGGCCTACCAACACTACCTCCAGATGATCGCCACTCCGCGCTGGCGAGCGCTCGCCGCCGCCGGCGCGGCCCCGCAACGATTGCTCTGGGCTTCGACCGGGGCCAAGGACCCAGCCTATCCGGACGTCCTGTATGTCGAGAGCCTGATCGGGCCCAATACCGTTGACACCATGCCGCCCAAGACGATGGACGCCTTTCGCGATCACGGCCGGGCAAGCGAGAGTCTTATCCACGATGTGGCCAGCGCGCGCGACATCCTGGCCCAGTGCGATCGACTCGGTCTTGGCCTGGGGGCTGTCACCGATCAGCTCGTTGTAGACGGCGTGGCCAAGTTTGCCGGCGCCTTCGACAAGTTGCTGGGGGCCGTCGCGACCAAACGAGCGACCGTCCTGGGCAACCGGCTCAATCCCCAATTGCTACATCTGCCTGATGGTCTGAAGCCGGCCTTCGACGAGACGATGGAACGCGCCGCAAAAGAGGGCTGGAGCCGCCGTCTGTGGGCGGGCGACCCCACCCTGTGGACCGGCGCGGACGAGGCCAAATGGCTGGGCTGGCTCGGCGCGGGGTCCGGCGGGGCAGTTGACGCTGCCATCCTCAGCGCATTTGGCGCTCGGATCGCGGCCGCCGGCTATGACCACGCCTTGCTGCTCGGCATGGGCGGTTCCAGCCTGGGTCCCGACGTACTGGCGACGACCTTCGGCCCCCAGACGGGCCACCCCACGCTGCTCATGCTGGATTCCACCAGCCCTGATCAGATCGCCCGAATCGAGGCGGCGATCGATCCGGCGCGAACCCTGTTCATCGTCTCCAGCAAGTCCGGCTCGACGCTGGAGCCCGACATTCTCCACCGCTACTTCTTTGCCGTGGTGGAAAAGGCGCTCGGCGCCGGCGAGGCCGGGTCGCGCTTCGTCGCTGTGACCGACCCGGGCTCGAAGCTTGAAGGGACGGCGAAGGACAACGGCTTCGCCGAGGTGTTTCCCGGGGATCCGGCGATCGGTGGGCGGTATTCGGTGCTGTCCAACTTCGGCATGGCGCCCGCCGCCGCGATGGGCCTGGACGTCAGGGCGATGTTCGAAACGGCCGGCTTCATGGTCCGCGCCTGCGGACCGAACGCGCCGCCGGCTGCCAGTCCAGGCATCGCGCTGGGCGTGGCGTTGGGCGTGGCCGCCAGGGCCGGTCGCGACAAGGTGACGCTGATCGCCTCCGATGGCATTGCCGGAGTTGGTGCGTGGCTCGAACAACTCTTGGCCGAGTCGACGGGCAAGCTGGGCAAGGGCCTCGTCCCGGTCGATTCTGAACCCGTAGGGGGGGCCGAGAGCTACGGAGAGGATCGCCTGTTCGTCCATTTGCGCCTGGACGGCCAGGACGAACCGATTCGCGACGGCGCGGTCCGCGCGCTGGAGGCGGCTGGCCATCCGGTGGTTCGCATCAGCCTGGCTAGCCGGGAGAGCCTGGTGCAGGAATTCTTCCGCTGGGAAATAGCCGTCGCCGTCGCCGGCGCCGTAATCGGCATCGACCCGTTCGACCAGCCCGACGTCGAAGCCAGCAAGATCAAGACGCGCGCGCTGACAGACGCGATCGAAGCCAGCGGCCAGGCGCCTGCCGAAACCCCGCTCTTCGAAGATGGTGGCATTTCCATCTTCGCCGATCCCGCCAATGCCGCGGCGCTCAGCCAGAGCATCGCCACCCCTAGCCTGGAAGCCTGGCTAGGCGCACATTTCGCGAGGCTCGGGGCGGGGGACTACGCTGGGTTGCTGGCCTATCTGGAGCGCGATGCCGCGCACGGCGCGGTCCTCACCGCCATCCGCCGGCGCCTGCGTGATCACTACAAGGTTGCCACGGTGGTCGGCTTTGGCCCGCGTTTTCTCCATTCCACCGGTCAGGCCTACAAGGGCGGGCCCAACAGCGGCGTCTTCCTGCAGATCACCGGCCGGCCGGCGAGAGATCTGGCTATTCCAGGTCGGAAGATCACCTTCGGCCAAGTCCAGGCCGCCCAGGCGCGCGGCGACCTGGAAGTGCTTGCCGAACGGGGCCGACGGCTATTGCGCGTCGATCTGGGCGCCGACGTCGGTGCCGGCCTGAAACGTTTGGCCGAGGCCGTCGACCGCGCGCTGGGCTGAACATGTCACGAGGAGCGGTTTCCATGCAGCTGGGTGTCGTCGGACTGGGTCGGATGGGGGCCAATATCGCCCGCCGGCTTATGGAGGGCGGCCATAGCTGTGTGGTCTGGGACCGAGACACCCGAGCCTGCGAGGCTCTGGCTGAGGAAGGGGCCACGGCGGCTGCGTCTCTGGAGGACATGGTGGGCAGGCTCACGGCGCCGCGCGCCGTGTGGGTCATGCTGCCCGCCGGCGGCCCGACTGAAGAGACGGTCGCCGCTCTTGCTGGCATCATGCAGAGCGGGGACACCATCATCGACGGCGGCAACACCTTCTATCGCGACGACATGCGCCGGGCCGCGGGTCTGCGAACCAAGGGGCTGAACTACGTCGATGTCGGCACCTCCGGCGGCGTGTGGGGCTTGGAGCGGGGCTATTGCATGATGATCGGCGGCGATGCGGACGCGGTGACGCGCCTGGACCCGATCTTCGCCACTCTCGCCCCAGGGCTTGGCGACATCCCGCGCACCAATCGCGCCGAAGGCGCCGACGACCGCGCCGAGCGCGGCTATATCCACGCCGGGCCGGTGGGCGCGGGCCACTTCGTCAAAATGGTGCACAACGGCATCGAATATGGCCTGATGCAGGCCTACGCCGAGGGCTTCGATATCCTCAAGGGCAAGGGCGGCGAGGAACTCGCCCCCGCCGATCGGTTTGATCTCAACCTGCCCGACATCGCCGAGGTCTGGCGTCGCGGTAGCGTGGTGTCCTCCTGGTTGCTCGATCTGTCGGCTCAAGCCCTGGCCGCCGACTCAGGCCTCGAGGCATTCACCGGGGTGGTCGCAGACAGTGGCGAGGGCCGCTGGACCATTGACGCGGCGGTGGAGGAGGCGGTGCCGGCCAATGTGCTCACCGCGGCCCTGTTCGCCCGCTTCCGCTCGCGCGAGACCCACAGCTTCGGCGAAAAGTTGCTCTCGGCCATGCGCTACGGCTTCGGTGGCCACGTCGAGCCGAAGGCCTGACCGGTGGCGGCGCGAGCCAAGGCGCGCACCGCGCCGCCGTGCACCCTGGTGATCTTCGGCGCTCGCGGCGACCTCACAAAACGGCTCCTGGTGCCGGCGCTCTACAACTTGGCTGTGGCGGGCCTGCTGGCCGACGGCTTCAAGGTCGTCGGCGTGGATCACGGCGAATGCGACGACGCGGGCTTCCGCAACGACCTCGGGGCGTTCCTGCATGAGCTTGCGTCCAGCAAGGACAGCGAGTTCGGAGCCGCCAAGCTGGACGCCAAGGCATGGGCCTGGCTGCAGAGCCGCCTGTTCTACCAGATCGGCGACTTCGAGGATCCAGCCTCCTATGTTGGCCTGAGCGCCCGGCTGGAAGACCTCGCGGGCAAGGGCGGCGGCAGCGCTCTGTTCTACCTCGCCACGGCGCCCCGGTTCTTCGGCGAGGTGGTGGATCAACTCGGCAAGGCGGGTTTGACGAAGGAGGTCAAGAGCACCTTTCGCCGGGTGGTGATCGAAAAGCCGTTCGGCGACGATCTGGCGACCGCTCGCGACCTGAACCAGCGCATCCTGAAAGTGCTCGACGAGCCGCGAATCTATCGGATCGACCACTTTCTCGGTAAGGAGACGGTGCGCAACATAATGGTGACGCGGTTTGGAAACGGTGTGTTCGAGCCGTTGTGGAATCGTCAGCACATCGACAGCATCGAGATAACAGCGGCCGAGACGGTGGGGGTGGAGGAGCGCGGCTCGTACTACGACCACGCCGGCGCGCTGCGCGACATGGTCCCCAACCACCTTTTCCAGGTGCTGGCCATGGTAGCGATGGAACCGCCCAATTCCTTCGACGCGGAAGCAGTGCGGGCGGAGAAGGGCAAGGTGGTCGAGGCCATCCGCCGCCTGACGCCGGCCGAGGCGGCGGTGCAATCCGTCCGTGGACAATACGGCGCGGGTTCTGTGGGCGGCCGCAAGATGGCCGCCTATCGCGCCTCCGACAACGTCGATCGCAAGAGTCGCACCGAGACCTATGTCGCGCTGAAACTGGAGATCGACAACTGGCGCTGGGCCGGCACGCCGTTCTACCTGCGCACCGGCAAGGCGCTAAAAGCGCGCCAGACCCAGGTGGCGATCAACTTCAAGCCGGCGCCCGGCACGCTCTTTCAGGCGACGGCCGCCGGCGCCTCTACCCCTAATGTGCTGCTGCTGCGCGTGCAGCCCGGCGAAGGCATATCATTGCTGTTCGACGCGAAGGTTCCGGGTCCGGAGGTCGACCTCGCCGAGGTGAGGATGGATTTCCGTTATGACGACTACTTCAAGCAGGCGCCGGCAACGGGCTACGAAACCCTGATCTACGACTGCATGATCGGCGACCAGACCCTGTTCAAGCGCGCTGAAGACATCGAATGGGGCTGGGCCGCCGTCATGCCGTTCCTCGACGCCTGGGCGCGGGGCGGCGAGCCCCAGCTCTATGCAGCTGGAACCGAAGGTCCCAAATCGGCCGCCGAGCTGATGGCCCGCGACGTACGCCGGTGGCGACCCTTGCCTTCATGACCGCGGCGCCGCCCGTCCTGGTGGTGATGGGCGTTTCCGGATCGGGCAAGTCGACGGTGGCCGTCCCTCTGGCGGCACGCCTCGGTTGGGCGTTCCAAGAGGGCGACGATCTGCACCCCGCGGCCAACATCGCGAAGATGAAAGCGGGCGAGGCGTTGACCGACGCCGACCGCGTGCCTTGGCTGGCGGCGATCGGAAGCTGGATCGACGCCCGCGCCGCGGCCCGCGAGCCAGGGCTCGTCACCTGCTCGGCGCTCAAGCGCGCCTATCGCGACACTCTGCGCACCGGCCGGCCGACCGTTCGCTTCGTCTATCTGCAAGGCGCCGAGCCGTTGATCGCCGAGCGCGTCGCGCGCCGTCACGGTCACTTCATGCCGCTGGCCCTGCTCGACAGCCAATTCAGAACGCTCGAGGCGCCGACCGCGGAAGAACACGCGATAGTCGTCGACGTAGACCAGTCGGTCGAGGGTCAGATCGAAGAGATCGTCAGAGCTCTATAAACCCTGCGGCTCGCGACACGGCGGTCTAACTTCCTCCGCCGAACTCGTGAGCGTCATCGCTCGCGCCCGTTCGCGATTGGGCCACGCCCCAACCCTAGATTCCAGCGTACCACTCGTAGCCGCGGTCTTCCCAATAGCCGCCCTTGCCGCCCTGAATCTTGGCAAGGCTTTCCACGAGCTGAATGCGCATCACGTACTTGGCCTGCTTGTAGCCCAGCTGCCGTTCCACCCGCAGGCGCAGCGGGGCGCCGTGGGGAACCGCAAGGGGAGCGCCGTTCATGGCGTAGGCGAGAATGGTTTGCGGGTGGACAGCGTCGAAGAGGTCGATGCTCTCATAGTATTGCCCTGAGCCGTCCAGCGAATTTTCCAGGTCGTCGGCGCAGCGGAACACCACGAAGCGGGCGTTCTGGTGAATGCCGACGGTGCGCAAAACATGCTCCAGCGGTACGCCGGTCCAGCCGCCGATGGCGCTCCAGCCTTCGACGCAGTCGTGGCGAGTGATCTGGGTGCGTGAGGGCATGGCTTTCAGGTCGGCGAGGCTGAAGCTCATAGGTCGCACCACCAGCCCCTCGACCGCCAGCCTCCAGCTTTGGAAGCCATCCTTCACGAGCGCATCGTATTCGTCGGTGTCCGGGTTGCTGGTGCCGTTGGACTTGAAGATAGGCGAGATGTCGGAGGCCTTAAACTCCCGCGCCAGGGGCTGGCGGTACAGCAGGGCGCGCTGGGCGTTGAAGCTCAGGTCCTCTCCATGGCCAATGAATTTTTGGAACGGCGGCGAGGCGGAGAGCTTGTCGCAGCCGGCCAGCAACAGACCGCCAGCCCCGGCGGCGGCGCCGCCGATCAGGCCGCGGCGCGAGACACGAAGGCCCCTCACGCGCCGTGTCCCGTCTTAATCTCGTAGCGGCCGGTTATCATCGAGCGGACCTCGTTCCACACTCCGGCCAGGAACACTTCGACCACATGAACGATCACGAAGAGAACGATGAGGTTCGCGGTGATGAAATGGATCGAGCGGGCCGATGGCCGCCCACCGAACAGGTCCACCAGCCAGGGCGCGGCGGCGTTGACGCCTGGAGACATCGTCAGGCCGCTCAGCACCATCGCCGGCAGCAGGCCGAAGGTCACAGCCAGATAGGCGAACTTCTGCAGGATGTTGTATCGCTTGGCCTCCTCGCCCACCGGGTGCTTGAGGCGGATATGATCGACGATACTGCGCCCGATGTTGCTCGGGCGGATGTCGTCGCCTGTGGGCGCCAGGTCGCGCCGCAGGTGGCCGTTGATCAAGCCGATAAGGAAATAGACCGCGCCGTTGATCACGAACATCCAGGCCAGGAAGAAGTGCCAGCGCCGTGCGGTGGCGAGATCGCGCTGGCTTGGCAGCGTGGCCCAGGTCGGGAAACCCTGCTGGATGGTGGCGCCGTGCGCGTCCTTGGAGACCCCGAGCACGCCCGTGGTCGGGATCTGTGCGCCCGCCACGCGCAGCACGCCCACCGGGCCCTTGGGGCCGCCCATTGAGGCGATCTGTAGCCAGGGCTTGTCGAAGTCAGCCCCGAACTGGCCCCAATAGAGGCTGGGGTGGGCGTTCAGGATATTGAGCCCGCTCATCAAGAGAAGACTGATCACAAGCACATTGATCCAATGGGTAACGCGCACGGCCAGGGTGTGGCGATAGATGGTCTCCCGTCCCGGCCGGCTCGCGGGCCTCGCGCCGGCGGGAGCGGCGTCGACGGCCGTTGGCGTGGTCATGTCGGCTCAGGCTCCGAAAGTGGCGGGCACGGTTGCTTAGCAACGGAAGGCCGCGCCGGCCCTGTTGTCAACGCGCGGCAGCCAGGATCGGGCCGCCGCCCTGGGTCTGCACCAGGACAGCCGTCTTGAGCGCCGGATCGGCGGCGCCGGGCAACGACAGCCTCTCGGCCGAGCCGGTCCAGCGACCGAGGTGCGCCAGCTGGCGCACGATGTTTCGATGCGGCAGGGTTCGGCCGCCATTTTCACCGCGCTTGATCGGCACCTGCACGACGCGTGGATCGTAGCGCACCAACCAGACGTCGGCCCCTCCGCGCGGCGCTCCGCCTGGTCCGATCACCACCGCGTCCGAGGCGAGGGTGAGCGCAGGCCCGCTCCCGCCGCGATCGGCCGAAGCAACCAGGGCGCGGAACTGGCCGGTGTCGGCGCCCACGCCGTCCCTGCGCCCGTCCACAACCACCTGGGGCGTGAATACATTGTCGTGCCGTAGCCCCTTGGCATAGTCCCATTGGCGCGCGGTGTAAGCCGGGGTAGCGAACGTGTCCTTCCAGCCCAGTTGATCCCAATAGGTTACGGCGAAGCTGAGCGCCAATATGTCAGGCCGACCGGCGATGGCGGTGAGATTGGCGTTGGCCGGCGGGCAAGACGAGCAACCCTGGCTCTGAAAGAGTTCGACCACGGTCGGGTGGGCGGCGTCGGCTGCGAGGCTCGGCGCCGCCATCAAGGCGGCGGCAGCGGCGATCAGGGCGGGGAGGGGGGCTGTCGGTTTCATGACCCGTCATTCGAGCGCGGCGCGTGGCCGGTTACAGCGCGATCACGCAGGCGTGACGAGGCAAGAAGGACTTGCGAGCCCGGCCGCCAAACGACTGTCACGATACTGCGCCAAACCGACGTTTCTCCATACCGCTTCAGCAAGGGCGGGTGGCGCGGTGTTCGGGGCGGGAGGGAGACGAGACATGATCCGTTTGATCGTCGTCGAACCGTTCGCGCAAGGCTGGGCGGTGCGCCAGCCCGAGGTGGACAATGCCCAGCTGTTCGCCAGCGGGGCCAAGGCCGAAGACGCCGCGCTGCGCCTGGGCGAGCGGCTGGCCGAGAACGGTCTGCCGGCCGAAATCCAGATATATCTTCGCGACGGCGCGCTGGCGGGCCGCTTCGTCTGCCCCGTCTAGGTGGGGTCGGCGCCGCGCCAGCGGGCGCCTTTTTCGAAGCCGGCCCAGCAGGCGTCGTAGTCAGCCTGCAGCTGCGGCGCTTCCAAGCCAAAGCGGGTGGGATGCAGCACCCAACGACTCTCGAACATGAACGCCAGGCCGCCGTCCAGCTTATGCGGCGACAGATCGGCGGCGAGGGCGGCGTCATAGCTCGCGCGATCCGGCCCGTGGGCGCTGAAGCCGTTGTGAAGCGAGGCGCCTCCCGGGGCGAAGCCGCCAGCCTTGGCGTCATAGGCGCCGCTGACCAGGCCCATGAACTCGCTCATGACGTTGCGATGAAACCAGGGGGGTCGAAAGCTGTGCTCGGCCACCATCCAGCGTGGCGGGAAGATCACGAAATCCAGGTTGGCCGTGCCCGGCGTCTCGCTGGGCGAGGTCAGGACGGTGAAGATCGAAGGGTCGGGATGATCGAAGCTGACGGTGTTGATGGTGTTGAAAAGACCAAGATCATATTGGTAGGGCGCGAGGTTTCCGTGCCAAGCGACCACGTCGAGCGGACTGTGCCCGAGGGTAGTGGTCCATAGCCGGCCCTGGAATTTCTGCACTAGCTCAGTCGACCGATCGAGGTTCTCGTAGGCCGCCGACGGAGTTAGGAAGTCGCGCGGGTTGGCCAGCCCGTTGGCGCCGATAGGTCCGAGCTCCGGCAGGCGAAGTAGGGCACCGTGGTTCTCGCACACATAGCCGGTGGCTGCCTCGTCGGTGGGCTCCACTCTGAACCGCACCCCGCGCGGTATCACCCCTATCTGACCTGGGCCGATCTCGAGGCGCCCCATCTCCGAGAAGAGGGCGAGTCGGCCGGCCCTCGGCACGATCAGCCATTCGCCATCGGCGCTGAAAAACACCCGATCGATCATCGGTCGATTGACGCCGTAAAGGTGGATCGAGACGCCGGCGCCAATGGCAGGCGCGCCTGCCCCGGCCAGGGTGAACAGGCCATCGATGAAATCGGTCGGGCGTGAAGGTAAGGGAAACGGATCCCAGCGCAGGCGATTGGGCGAAGTGGCCGCCTCGTCGAACGGCCCGGAGCGAACGAGGCTCGGTGGACCATAGGGTACGAACGGTCGGTGTATCGCGCTCGGCCGGATGCGATAGAGCCAAGAGCGCCGGTTCTCCGCCCTGGGCGCGGTGAAGGCCGTGCCCGAGAGCTGTTCGGCGTAGAGGCCGAAGGCGACATGCTGGGGGCTGTTCTGTCCGTGCGGCAAAGCGCCGGTGAGGGCTTCGGTAGCGAAGTGAGCCCCAAATCCCGTCATGAAACCGGGCGCCGAGGCGGCGGCCATGGTCAGATCTCCTGCGTGTAGCCGCGATCGCGATTGAGCTCTTCGAGGATCGCCGTCGCCGTATCCGCGATGACCGCGCCGGGCGGGAAGATCAAACGCGCTCCAGCCGCCTTGAGAGCTGGAAAATCGCCACTCGGAATGACGCCGCCGACGACGATCATGATGTCGGGCCGGCCGAGCCTGGCCAGTTCGTCGCGCAGCTCAGGGATCAGGGTCAGGTGTCCAGCCGCCAAGGAACTGGCGCCCACCACATGGACCCCATCCTCCACCGCCTTTAGCGCCGTCTCGGCGGGGGTGGCGAACAGCGGGCCGACTTCGACGCCAAAGCCCAGGTCGTCGAAGCCGGTGGCGATCACCTTTTGCCCGCGATCATGGCCGTCCTGGCCCATCTTGGCGACCAGGATGGTCGGCGGCCGGCCGTCGGCCTCGGCGAAGGCGGCCACCATTTCGCGCGCGCGGGTGATGCCCGGCCCTGAACCAGCCTCGGCCGCATAAACGCCCTTGACGACTTCAGGCTTGGCCTGATGGCGACCAAAAGCGCGCTCGAGCGCCAGACTGATCTCCCCCACCGTGGCGTGGGCGCGGGCCGCCTCGACGCTGAGTTCGAGCAGGTTGGCGCCGCCTCGGGCGCCGGCCTCCAGCGCCTCTAGGGCGGAAGTCACGCGGCCAGAGTCGCGCTCGGCCTTCAGCCGGTCCAGCTTTTCCATCTGGCTGGCGAGCACGGCGCTGTTGTCCACCGCCAGTATCGGGATGTCGTCGGCCTGCGTCGGCAAGTATTGGTTGACGCCGACAAGAACCTGACGGCCGCTGTCGATGCGGCCCTGCGTGCGTGCCGCGGCCTCCTCGATCCGGCGCTTGGGCAGTCCATCGGCGATCGCCCGGGTCATACCGCCCACCGCCTCGACCTCATCAATGTGAGCCATCGCCCGAACCGCCAGATCGTGGGTCAGGCGTTCGACATAGTAACTCCCGCCCCAGGGATCGATCACCCGCGTCAGGCCGCTCTCGACCTGAAGGAACAACTGGGTGTCGCGGGCGATGCGGGCAGAGAAGTCGGTGGGCAGGGCCAAGGCCTCATCGAGCGAGTTGGTGTGCAGGCTCTGGGTCTGGCCGGCCACCGCAGCCATCGCTTCGACGACGGTGCGCGGGACATTGTTGAACACATCCTGCGCCGCCAGACTCCAGCCGCTGGTCTGGGTGTGCGCGCGCAGGGAGAGCGAGCGGGGATCCTTCGGGTTGAAATGCTCGCGCATCAACCGCGCCCAAAGGAGACGGCCGGCGCGTTGCTTGGCAACCTCCATGAAGTAGTTCATTCCAGCGCACCAAAAGAACGACAGCCTGGGCGCGAACGCATCGACGCTCATGCCGGCGGCAACGCCCGCGCGCACATAGTCGATGCCGTCCGCGAGGGTGTAGGCCAGCTCGAGGTCGAGCGACGCGCCGGCTTCCTGCATGTGATAGCCACTGATCGAGATGCTGTTGAATTTCGGCATCTCGCGCGCCGTGTAGGCGAAGATGTCTGAAATGATGCGGATCGACACCAGTGGGGGATAGATATAGGTGTTTCTCACCATGAATTCTTTAAGAATATCGTTCTGGATAGTGCCTGACAGCGCCTCGTGGGCGACGCCCTGCTCTTCGGCGGCGACGATATAGAGAGCCAGGATCGGCAGCACAGCGCCGTTCATGGTCATCGAGACGCTCATCCTGTCGAGCGGGATGCCGCTGAACAGGGTGCGCATGTCGAGGATCGAATCGATGGCCACGCCCGCCATGCCAACATCGCCGCGCACCCGCGGGTGATCCGAATCGTAGCCGCGGTGCGTGGCCAGATCGAATGCGACCGAAAGGCCCATCTGACCGGCGGCAAGGTTTCGCCGGTAGAAGGCGTTGGAATCCTCCGCGGTGGAGAATCCGGCGTATTGCCGGATGGTCCAGGGGTTGGTGCGGTACATGGTAGGATACGGCCCGCGCAGAAACGGCGCCACGCCCGGCCACGCATCGACGAAGTCCAGGCCGACCACGTCGCCCTGATCGTATCGAGGCTTCACGGTGACGCCTTCGGCCGTGAGCCAAGGGCCGCCGCCCGTCGGAACCGGCGGGGATTCACCTTCGGCGACCACCGCCTGATCGAAGCTCATGGTGGCGAAGTCCGGATATCCGCTCATGGGGCGAGCTCCTCCAGCCGCACGGGCGTCAGCGGCAGGCAGTGGCTATCCGGTCCGGGGAGGCGCGGATCCGGGGCGGAAGCGAGGCCGACCGGCGGCGGCGTCTCCACGGACGCAGGGCGCACCTCCGGGTGACGAAAATCGGTCACCCCGAGAACCCGGATCCTCTGGCTTGCCAAACCCTCGGCAAGGGCGTGGCGCGAGGCGGCCGCGTCTCGTTGTGGGGCGCCGTCGCGCAAGGCGCCGACGAGCCCGCCCGCCTGCTCGATACGGTTGAACCGGACCCAGGCAGCGCGGGCGATATCGTCAGTGAGGGTCTCGAACGCCCCTGATCCCGCGGCCGGATCGCGCACCGCTCCGAGGCGCCCTTCCTGCATGAGGATGAGCTGAGTGTTGCGCGCAATGCGGCGGGCCGAGGGCGTCGGCGCGCCGATCGCGTCGGTGAAGGCGCCCAGCTGGATCGCGTCGGCGGCCCCGACCGCGCCGGCAAAACCCGCGGCCGTCAATCGTGCCAGGTTGCTCCAGGGATCGGCCCGCGTCAGCATCCGCGCCGAGGATCGCGCTTCGATCGAGGCCGCGCTCGGCGCCTCGCACGCCGACGAAAGCCGCGCCCAGAGCCGCCGGGCGGCGCGAAGCTTGGCGATGGTGACGAGGGGGTCGGCGTCGATCGCGAGACCAAGGACGATGCCGCCGAAAGCCTCTGGCGCGGTCATTCCAGCCTGGGTCATGGCCTTGGCGTAGGTCAGGGCGGCGGCGATCGCGAAAGCCAGCTCTGCAGCCGGTCCGCCGCCAGCCTCGTGCACGCAGCGGCCGGAAGCGAGAAAGAGACTCGCGCGGGGATGGACCGGCGCGAGGCGCGCGGCCGTGTGAGCGGCGGCGAGCACATGCGCCTCGATCGGCCCGGGGCTGAACCCGGTGACGGCGAAAGCCGAGAGCGGGTCGAGGTGCGCGGCCAGCGGAGCGTTGGGCGAGGCCTTGGCGGCGGCGCTCAGCCATTCGGCGGCCGGCGGCCCAAGGAAGCCCGCGTCCAGCGCGACGGGGGCAAGGTCGAGCATCACGCCGTCGAGCACGGCGGCGAGCGCCTCTGGCCCGCTCAGAACCACGCCGGTAGCTCCGGTCGGATCGATGCGAAGGATGCCCGAGGCAGCGCCGGCGGCGAGTCCGGCCAGCAGCAAATCGCGCGCACCGGCCGGGTCGGGCCAACGAATGTCGACACGGATATCCCAGGCGCTCGAGTCCGATGCGGCGAGCGGCCCAAGCCTCAGCCGCTCACCCGGCTCGCCCGCCGCATAGAGCGGATGCAGCACAAGTCCGTCCTGGCCCGCGCTGTCGAGGGTCTCCAGGGCCGCCCCCTTGAGCGTCTTTTCGACCAGGGATCGCCATGCGGCCTCCGTCGCGGCCCTGAGGTCGCGCGCCTCCTCGATCGATGGTGGGTGCAAACCCAAGGCGCCTCCGCGTGTTGTCGGGTGTTGCAGCCCAGCGGGCCAGTCAGGTCAAGGCCTGGCGGTTGCGCCGCCTCCCTCGCCCGGCCTAATAGATCGGCCATGCTTCCCCAACGGGCCCGCTACGCGCTCAAGGCCTTGTTGAGCCTCGCCCGCGCCGATGGCGCCACGCGAGATGTCGGCGACATAAGCGCCGCGGAGGCCATTCCGCGCAAGTTTCTCGAAGCGATCATGTCCGACCTGCGCCGGGCCGGGCTCGTGGAGAGCACGCGCGGAAAGCTGGGCGGTTACCGCTTGGCCAGGGCGCCGGAGGAGATCACATTCGGCGAGATCCTTCGGCTCACGAGTGGCCCCCTGGCGCTTATTTCCTGCGCCAGCCGCACCTTTTACAGCCGCTGCGACGATTGCCCGGACGAGGCCGGGTGTGTGCTTCGCCGCATCCTGGGAACGGTCCGAGACGAGGTGTCGTCCATCCTCGACCGCACGAGCCTCGCCAGCGCGCTCAACCCGGCTCAGACATCCAGGGAATAGCCCGCCGAGCGTACGGTCCGGATCGGGTCGGGCTCGGTGGCGCGGCCGAGGGCCCTGCGGAGGCGTCCGATGTGCACATCGACCGTGCGCGTCTCTACATAGACGTCAGAGCCCCACACCGCGTTCAGCAACTGCTCGCGAGAAAAGACCCGGCCGGGATGTTGCATCAGATAGTCCAGCAGGCGGAACTCGGTCGGCCCCAGGTGCACCTCTTCTCCGGCGCGGCGCACGCGGTGGGCCACGCGGTCGATGGTTATGTCGCCCTGGCGCACGAGATCGTCGGCCAGCCCCGGGCGAATCCGGCGCAGTACGGCGCGGATGCGGGCGCATAATTCGGTCATGGAGAAGGGCTTGACCACATAGTCGTCCGCCCCGGTGTCGAGCCCGCGGATGCGATCACTTTCCTCGCCCCTCGCGGTCAGCATCACAATCGGCAAGTTGCGGGTTTCGGCGCGCTGCCGCAGCCTGCGACAAACCTCGATTCCCGACACGGTCGGCAGCATCCAGTCGAGAACCACCAGATCCGGCTGCTTTTCGTCTATCCGCAGCAGGGCCTCCTCGCCATCGGCGCAGACACCCACGCCATAGCCCTCCTTCTCCAGGTTGTACTGAAGCAAGGTGGCGAGCGAGTCCTCGTCCTCGACGACGAGGATCATCGGGGTGAGGGGGCGTTGCAGCTCAGCGTTCATGCGGCTCGAGCGCGTCGGACTTGCGCCGCTGCTCCGTCAGGGCTGAGCCCGTTATCTCAAAATGAAGCACCTCGGCGATATTGGTGGCGTGGTCGCCGATGCGCTCCAGATTCTTCGCCACGAACAGCAAGTGCGCGCACGAGGCGATCGTTCGCGGGTCGCCCATCATGTAAGTCAGCAATTCGCGGAAGATGGCGTCATAGTGCTCGTCGACCTCATGGTCGTTCATCCACACCGCTATGGCCCGGTCGACTTCCCGCGAGGCCAGAGCGTCGAGCACCTCCTTGAGGCGAGTCGACACCAGCTCGCCCATTCGCTCGATGGAACTCGTGAGCGGCGTGACCGGCTCCGATTCAGCGATCACCAGGGCCCTCTTGGCGATATTCTTGGCCAGATCCCCACAGCGCTCCAGATTGGCGCTGATCTTGATGGCGGCGACGGTGCGGCGCAGATCGTCGGCCACTGGCTGGCGCAGGGCAATGAGGCGTATGGCCTTGCGCTCGATGTCGGCTTCCATGGCATCTAGCCTGGCGTCGCGAGCGATCACCGCCTCGGCCAGGGCCAAATCGCGTTTGGCGATGGCGCGGATGCAGTCGGTCACCTCGGCTTCCGCCAAACCACCCATTCGAGCGAGCTCGGCGGTGATGGCGTCGAGGTCATCGTCGTAGGCTCTGACGGTATGTTCCATGGTTTTTTACGCGTTCGCCCAGTTGTTGACGGCTTGTAGTGTGAGTCTGTGCGAGGAGTGTGACAGTGCGCTTGGCGGACGCCCTGCTAGCCGAAGCGTCCGGTGATGTAATCCGACGCCCGGTTGGTCACGGGCTTTGTGAACATCCCCGCGGTTTCGCCGAACTCCACCAGTTCGCCCAGGTACATGAAACCGGTGTAGTCCGAGAGGCGCGCCGCCTGGCCCAGATTGTGAGTGACGATTACGATCGTATAGTCGGCCTTGAGCTGGGTGACGGTTTCTTCGAGTTTGGCGCTCGAAATCGGGTCGAGGGCCGAGGTCGGCTCGTCGAGCAGCAGGATTTCGGGCCTCACCGCTATGCAGCGAGCGACGCAGAGGCGCTGTTGCTGGCCGCCGGAGAGGCCAAGCCCCGAAGTACCAAGCTTGTCCTTGACCTCCTCCCAGAGGGCCGCGCGGCGCAGAGAATCTTCCACCCGAGCGCTCATCTCGCTCCTCGACAGGGTCTCGTAGAGGCGCACGCCGAATGCGACATTGTCGTGAATCGACATCGGAAACGGGGTAGGCTTCTGAAACACCATGCCGATGCGGGCGCGCAGCATGGAGAGATTGACGCCGGGGCGCAGGATATCCTCGTCGTCGAGCATGATCTTGCCGGTGGCCTTCTGCCCCGGATAGAGGCCGTACATGCGGTTGAGGGTGCGTAGGAGCGTCGACTTGCCGCAGCCCGAGGGGCCGATCAGCGCCGTGACCGCGTTCCGCGCCACCGACATCGAAATGCTCTTTAGCGCCCGGGTCTTGCCGTAGAAGAAATCCAGATTCTGGATGTCGAGCTTCACGTCTTCGCGATCGATCGCGATGATCGAGGTGTCGGATGGCGGAGCCGGGGCGTCGGGCGCGAGCAGCGTCATGAGCGGCGAGACTCTCTCGAGAGGGCGCGGGCGAGGATGGTGACAGCCAGAACCGTCGCCGCAATGAGCAGCGCGCCGGCCCAGGCCAGCCGGTTCAGATCCGGATAGGGTGTGAGCGCGAACTGGAAAATCACCACTGGCAGATTGGCCATGGGTTTGGTCATGTTCCAGCTGAAGAATTGATTGTTGAGGGCGGTGAACAGCAGTGGCGCGGTTTCGCCGCTGATCCGCGCGAACGCCAGCAGGCCGCCAGTCAGAATGCCGCTGGACGCCGAACGCCACAGGACCGTGCGGATGACGTGCCACACGGGAGAGCCCAGCGCGACGCCCGATTCTCGCAGCGAGGTCGGCTGGAGCTTAAGTACATCCTCGGTGGTGCGGGTTATGACGGGCGCCGCCAGCAGAGCCAGCGCGACCGCCCCGGCGAGGCCGGAGAAGCCCTTGAACGGCGCCACCAGGATTTCGTAGACAAACAGGCCGACCAGGATCGACGGCGCCGAGAGCAGTACGTCGTTCAGGAACCGGACCACGCTGCCATAGGCGCTGCGGCCGGCATACTCAGACAGCCAGGTTCCGGCGAAAACGCCGATCGTCAGCGCCAATATCATGCCCAGCACCGACATCATGACCGAGCCGACGATGGCGTTGATCAGCCCGCCGGGGCTTCCGGCAGCCGGTGTTGACCGCGTGAACAGGTCCAGATTGATCCCGGCCAGCCCCTGGGCGACGAGTGAAATCAGGATCAGGGAGAGGGCCGCCAGGGCTACAGCTGTGACCAGGAAACAGAATGCCACGAACGCCAGGTTGGCTACGCGGCGCGACGCGATGCGGGTGGCGGAGACGGCCATGTCAGCCCTTTACCTGGTCGCGAAGCAGGAGCCTGGCCAAAGCGAGCACGGTGAAGGTGATGAGGAACAACACCAGACCCAGAGCGATCAACGCCGACGACTGCAGGCCGCTAGCCTCGTTGAACTCGTTGGCTATTGTGGAGGCGATGGTCGAGCCAGCATCGAAGATGCCCTTGGGAAATCCGTGCGAGTTGCCGATGATGAAGGTTACCGCCATCGTCTCGCCGAGGGCGCGACCAAGGCCGAGCATCACCGCGCCGATCGCCCCGCGACGCACGTAGGGCAGGGTCACGCTCATCACGACCTCTCCGGTCGTCGCCCCCAGGCCATAGGCGCTCTCGCGAACTTGGGCCGGCACGGTCAGAAGCAGCTCCCGCAGGGTCGCGGCCATGAATGGCAGGATCATGATCGCCAATATGATCGAGGCGGCCAAGATGCCCGAGCCATTGGGAATGCCCTGCGTCAGAGTTTCCCAGAAGCTGCCCGGCGGCGCCGCGCCCATGGTGGGTATCTCCACCCATTTGGCGAAGAATGGGGCGAAGACGAACAGGCCCCACATGCCGTAGACGATCGATGGAATGCCGGCCAGCAGCTCGACCGCGGTGCCGATCGGCCGGCGCAGAATCGGCGGGCACAGCTCCACCAGGAAAAAGGCGACCCCCCCCGCCACCGGCAAGGCCATCAAAAGGGCCAGGGCCGAGGTTATCAGCGTCCCGGCAATCGGGCCTGCAGCCCCATAGACGTCCTTGACGGGGTCCCAGGTGACATTGGTGACGAAGCCCAGGCCGAATTTGGCGAGCGCCGGCCAACCGCCGATCGCCAGGGACACCAGAACCCCGCCCAACGCCGCCAACAGCGCGGTGGCGGCAGCGAAGCAGACGCCTTCGAACAGCCGCTCTAGGTTGGCGCCGGCCGGGGAGGCGCGGCGCACGGGCGCCGGCTTGGCGGCGGTGAGTTCGGCGGTCGACATGGCGCCTGTCGGATTGCGTTACGCGGCGCGGAGGTTCTCGTGAACTCCCGCGCCGGGGGTGACTATTTGTAGACGGGCTTGCCGTCCGGACCCACGACCTTGGCCCACGATTTGCGGACCAATGCTTTCACTGGCTCGGGCAATGGTACGTAGTCGAGCGAGGCCGCGGCCGCGTCACCGTTCTTGTAGGCCCAGTCGAAGAACGCCAGCACGTCATGGCCCGTCTGGGCATTGGTCTGCTTGGAGTGGACGAGGATGAACGTGGCCCCGGTGATCGGCCAGGCGCCGGCCGCCGGCTGGTCCAGCAGGAGCAGGTAGAAGCCCGGAGCGGCGTTCCACTTGGCCCCCGCGGCTGCGGCGGCGAACGCCGGGGCGTCGGGAGAGACCCAATGTCCTGCCTTGTTCTTCATCACCGCGAAGGTCATGTGGTTTTGCTTGGCGTAGGCGTATTCCACATAGCCGATCGCGCCAGGCGTCTGTTTGACGAAGGCGGCGACGCCATCGTTGCCCTTGCCGCCAATGCCGACCGGCCAGTTGACCGAGTCGCTGGCGCCGGGGCCGGAGGCCCAATGGGCGGCCTGCAGCGACAGATAGCTGGTGAACAGGAAGGTGGTGCCCGAACCGTCCGAGCGGTGCACGACCGTGATCGGGAGGTTCGGCAGCGCCACGCCCTTGTTGTAGGAGACGATCACCGGATCGTTCCACTTCTTCAGCACGCCGCGATAGATGTCGGCCAGCAACGGCCCGGTCAGCTTGATCTGGCCGGGCTGCACTCCGGGCAGGTTCATCACCGGCACCACACCGCCGATCACCGTCGGGAACTGCTGTAGCCCGCCCGCCGCCAGGGCGTCGGGCTTCAGCGGTTTGTCGGAGGCGCCGAAATCGACCGTGTTGGCGTTGATCTGCTTGATGCCGCCGCCAGACCCGATCGCCTGATAATTCAGGGCGGCGCCGGTCTGGGCCTTATAGGTCTCGGCCCACTTCGCGTAGACCGGAGCGGGAAAGGTCGCGCCCGCGCCGGAAAGGTTGCCAGCGACCGCCGCACCCCCGCCGACAAGGGCCAGCGAGACTATCGTGGCGGCGAATCTCTTCAGCATCGCAATCTCCAAAGTTCAGGCGCCACATCTAGGCGCGTCGGTTGTCAGTTTGGTGACAGTACGAGAACGCCGCCCTCACGCCACTTCCGCCGTCCGCGAGGCCTAGAATTTCACCTGGCTGAACAGGCCGATTTCATCATAGGTTCCATGCACGAGCCCCCCGACTACGCCATTCGAGCTCGAGAACAGGCCGTCGTCCACCGCCTCGCGCTTGTACACGAGGGCCAGATCCAGCGGCTTGATCGGACTATATGACACCCCGACATTGAAATAATGATCCACGAACGAAGGCGCCGTATCCTTCTGTGGTTTGACCCAGTCATAACGGCCGAACACCGCTATCTGTTTAGTGAAGTTGTACGACCCAAAGATCGAATAGCCGTCGGACGTGTTCGTCTTGCTATCGACAGGCTGCAGCACGTCGCTCCAGTGCTTGGCCCAGAAATATTCTCCGCCGATCCTGATACGGTCGTCGGTGTAGGCCAGCACCGCGTCGAGACGCTGAGCGGCGTGGTAGACCGGCGTACCCACCACGTCCTTGCCGAGCCGGCCGTCGTAACCGCCGACACCGGCGGTGAAGTGCTTGTAGGTGGCGCTCAGCCGGCCTTCGACGTCCACGGTTTCGGTTCGGTTGGCGGTGCCCACCGCCGGACTCTTGAAGCCGGAGCCGTCGACGACCGAGACCTGATAGCTGATGATGTTGTCGGCGAACGTACCGAACACGTGCAGGCCCCAATCGGTGGAGGTTCCGAACTTGGTGCGGTCGATGAACGTGTTTTCGACGTAGCGGTATCCGTAGAGCTTTTCGATGAACGGCACCCAGGGCAGGTCGCTCGCTCCGGCTCGAATGATAAAAGCGTCGGACAGCTTGGCCTGCAGCCATGCCTTCTTGATGATCAGCTGCGTGTTGTTCTGGGAAGAGACCAAGAACGGGCCACCGGGATTGGCAGGATTGACCTTGATCGAAGTCAGGCCGTTGTTGATCTGGAAGTCGGTGGTCAGATTAGCCGAAAAGACGTCGTTGAACTTGTGATCGATGATTATGTAGAAGCGCTTGATGTCGTAGTCGGTGCCGCTCTGTGCATTGCGTACCCCATCTATACTGTTGTCGATGTGGCTGAAGTCGGCGAACATGGTTGCGCCGACTGTCGTGTTGGCTTCCCAGCCAGGCTTTGGCGTGGCCTTCTTGACCGCCGTGGCCACCTCGGTCGGGATGGTCTGGATCTGGCTCTGTGCGGCGGCCGCCTGGGTCTGAGCGGCCTGGGCGGTCGTTTGGGCGGCCTGGGCCTGGCTCTGCGCGTTCTGGGCTTGCGCCTGGGTTTGTTGCTGGGTCTGCGCCTGAGCGTCGAGGCGACTCTCCAGCGCCTGAACCTGCGCCCTTAGCGCCTCGACCTGAGCCTTCAGGGCTGCCTGATCGGCGCCGGCCGGGGCGCGATGACGGCTCGTCCTTGCTTCGGCGGTCTCGCTAGCTCCAAGACAAAGTACGACGGCCACGGCGGCGCCGCCGAACAGTGAACCCTTCAAGGTCATTGGATATCCCCTCTAGAGGGCCCTATCCGAGCTCTCGGAGCGGGGCCAGCCATAGTTTGGTTTTGTGACAGTTTGATGAAAAGCGCCGATGGTGACGCCACCGAAGCGTTACACGACGCGGGGCTGCGTATCCATATCAGAAAGGTAGGATATCAACTCGAACCGAGCGGCGCGGCATATTTGCAACGATCACAAACGGCAGCATTTACGGTGTTCTGGCCTTCGGTGGGTCCGTCAGCGGCAGAACCGCTGCGGCTCGAGCGGCAGCCTGATCTGCGGGCGACGTCCCTTTCAGGATATTGCCGCCGACCGAAGGATATCCCTGCGCCGGACGAGCGTACGCCTCCAGGACAGGGTTTGGAGTCTCCGGCCATGGCGCGCGCCAGGCCGCGTTCTCCTGTCGCGCGCCGGCCGCGCAGCCTGCGAGCCCGGCGGCACAGACCAGAAAGACGGCGGCGCGGAAGATCATGAGCGGCCGTCTACGCCCGATGCCCCGCTCCAAGCAATCCGAAGCGTCAGAGCACGCTCAGCATGTCGGCGACCAGGGGGTGCCGGACGATGTCGCGGTCGGCGAGTCGGACCACGGCGACGTTGGCCAGGGTTTCCAGCCGGTCGGCTACGTTCGCGAGGCCGGAAAGCTCGGGCAGGAGGTCGGACTGGTTGGGATCACCAGTAACAACCATAGTCGAGTTCCAGCCCAGCCGCGTCAGCAGCATCTTGAGTTGGCCGTACGTGCAGTTCTGGGCTTCGTCGATGACAACAAACGCGTTGTTCAAGGTGCGCCCGCGCATGAAGCCCACCGGGGCGATCTCGATGGCGCCCTCGGTGATCAGAGAGCGGACCCGCTTCATCGACATGCGGTCGGAGAGGGCGTCGTAGAGCGGCCGCAGATAGGGCGCGAGCTTGTCTTCAAGTTCGCCGGGCAGGAACCCGAGGGATTCGCCGGCCTCCACGGCCGGGCGAGAAAGCACGATCCGCCCCACCTTGCCGCCCTCCAGCGCCTCCACCGCCTTGGCGATCGAAAGATAGGTCTTGCCGCTGCCCGCGGGGCCGAGAGCGAGAACGAGGTTGCGGGCGTCTATGGCCTCCATCAGCCGCTCTTGGCCGGCCGACTTGGCCTTGATTGTCTTCAGATAGCCCTGTTCGCGGTCGTCGTTGTGCGGCATGGGAGTCCAGCCGCGCGCCAACGGCAGGCGGCGGATCTTGGCGTCGTCGTCGAACTGCCGCTCGTCGACGGAGCCTTCACGCACAAAACGCTTCAGGGCTCGCTTGGTCATCGAATATCTCCTGCTGGGGAAGACGAGATGGACACGAACACGGGAGGAGAGGGTGCGCGGCGCGATCACCGCGAAGCGATGAGCGGCCAGTCGGAAGGCGGCGGTGTTGACCGCTATGCGTCACTGAGCGACACCCGGTTCTCCATTCATCCTGGAGGCCGCGGGCGGGAAGCTCGCGGCGGGACGCGAAGGACTATCACCCTCCGAATCGCCTCACATAAGAGAGCCTAACCCGGTTTCGAAAGGGTTAATCAAGTGGTGTTTTACAAGAATAGGGGGTGTTCGGATGACAGCCTATAGATTGGGCGACCGTATCCCGACCCTGCCGCCCATCGGCGAATACTGGATAGCGCCGACCGCGGTGGTCGCGGGACATGTCATCCTGAAGAAGAATGCCAGTGTATGGTTCGGGGCCGTGGCTCGGGGCGACAACGATCCCATCACCATCGGCGAAAACTCCAATGTTCAGGACAACAGTGTCCTGCACACCGACGCCGGCCAGCCATTGACCATTGGGGACAACGTGACCATCGGCCACATGGTCATGCTGCACGGCTGCGAGATCGGCGAGGGAAGCCTGATCGGGATTGGCGCGATCGTGCTGAATGGCGCCCGTATAGGCCGCAACTGCCTGATTGGCGCCGGCGCCCTCATCACCGAGGGCAAGGTGATACCCGATAATTCCATGGTCGTGGGGGCGCCCGGTCGGATCGTGCGCGAGGTGACGCCCGAGCAGGTCGCCGGCATCGCCGCCGGGACGATGCACTACATCGAAAACTGGAAGCGTTTCGCGGTTGGTCTGCAGGCGCTCTGAAGGAGGACAATAAGCGATGGCCTATCAGTTCATCGCCGTCGAGCGGGACGGTCCAGTCACGGTCATCACCCTCAATCGCCCCGAGGTGATGAATGCGCTCCACTCGCCCATGCATTTCGAGATGGACGATGCGCTGAACGCGTTTGCCGCAGATCCTGAGCAGTGGGTCGGAATCATCACCGGAGCCGGCGATCGGGCGTTCTCGGCTGGCAACGACCTCAAATGGCAGGCGACGGGCGGCGAGATGAAATCTCCCGCGAGTGGCTTCGCGGGCCTCGCGCTACGGTTTGATCTGGACAAACCGTTGATCGCGGCGGTCAACGGCGTCGCCATGGGCGGCGGCTTCGAGATCGCTCTGGCCTGTGACCTGATCGTGGCGTCGGAGTCCGCCGTTTTTGCTCTGCCGGAGCCGCGCGTGGGTCTGGCCGCCCTGGCCGGCGGCCTGCACCGCCTGCCCCGGGCCATAGGTCTCAAGCGCGCCATGGGCATGATCTTAACCGCCCGGCGCGTGCCGGCCGCGGAGGGCCTCGAGCTGGGCTTCGTCAACGAGGTGGTCGCGCCCGCCGAACTGATGCCGGCGGCGCGTCGCTTGGCCGAACTGATCGGTCAGTGCAGTCCGATGTCGATCCGCGCCTCCAAGCAGGCGGTGCTGAAAGGGCTCGACGAGCCGACCCTGGAGGCCGCGATCCGCGGTCAGGGTCGTTATCCCGCCGTCGCCGCCCTGTTCAAGTCCGAGGACCTGATCGAGGGCCCCCGCGCCTTCGCCGAGAAGCGCGCGCCAAATTGGAAGGGCCGCTGACCGCCGCCACCGAACCCAGCACCCGTCGCGCCGCCGGTATCGTCGGCCTGGCGGTGATCGCGTCGCGCCTGTTCGGCCTGGCGCGCGAGCAGGTGTTCGCCGCCATGTTCGGGGCCGGCAAGCTGCTCGACGTCTATCTGGCGTCGTTCCAGATTCCCAACCTGCTGCGGGACCTCTTCGCCGAGGGCGCCCTGTCGATCTCCTTCACGACCCTTTTCACCCGAGCCTGGGACCAGGAGGGCGAGAGGCCAGCGTGGGAGCTGGCCAACGTCATCCTGACGGCCATGATCTTTCTGATGGGCGCCCTGTGCCTCGTCGCCGTCGCCGCCGCGCCGGTGCTGGTCGAGTTCACCAACCATGGCTATCACGCGGTGCCGGGCAAGTTCGAGCTCACTGTCCAGCTGACCCGGATTCTTTTTCCATTCATCCTGTTCGTGTCGCTCGCGGCGGCGGTAATGGGGATGCTGAACGCGAGGTTCGTGTTCGGCGTGCCGGCTTCGGCGTCGACGGTGTTCAATATCGTCTCGATCGGCGCCGGCGTCAGCCTCGCTTACGCCTTTGATCCGGGGGCCCGCGCCGACTGGCTACACCCCCTGTTCAGTCAACGCGCCCTCTATGGCGTGAGTCTGGGCGTGCTTTTGGGCGGGGTAGCGCAACTGGCGATCCAGCTGCCGTCGCTGAATCGGCTGGGGTTTCGGTTTCGCTGGCGGCTGAACCTGCGCGACCCCAGGCTCGCCAGGCTCTGGAGCCTGATGTGGCCTAGCGTGGTGGCCGGCGCGGCGGTGCAGGTGAACGTGCTCGTCAACGGCAACTTCGCTTCCGAGATCAACGGCGGTCGCTCCTGGCTGTTCTGCGCCTTTCGCCTGATGCAGTTTCCGATCGGCTTGTTTGGCGTCTCGCTGGCCACCGCCACCCTGCCGGCGGTTACCCGGGCGTTTGCGCGCGGCGATCTGGAAGCGTTCGGCCGCACCGCGCGCGACTCCCTGCGCCTCGCCTGGTTCCTGGCCCTGCCGGCCGCGGCGGGCCTCGCCTTCCTGGCCCGACCGATCATCGAGCTGATCTATCAGCATGGCCGTTTCAGCGCCCGTGACACGAGCCAGACGGCCGTGGCCCTGCAGGCCTACGCCGTCGGCCTGGCGGCCTATGCCGCGATCAAGATCCTGACGCCCTGCTTCTATGCCCTGGGCCTGCCGCGCACGCCGCTGCGCATCAGCCTCATTGGCATCGGGGTGAACCTGGGGCTCAATCTGCTCAGCGCGCGCGTGCTCCATTTCGGACACGCCGGCCTGGCGCTGACGACTTCGGCTGTCGCCCTGGTCAACTTCTTCCAACTGATGCGCGCCCTCGGGAAACGCGTCGATCTGGGCAGTGCGCGCCAGTGGAGTTCTTTTCTTCTGCGTTGCGCGCTGGCGGCCGCGGCGTGCGGCGGCGCAGCGTGGGGGGCCAACCACCTGGTGGAGCTTGCGACGCCAAGCCGGCTGGTGCGTGCTCTTGGCCTTGGCGGCGGCATTGCCGTCAGCCTGCCCCTCTATTTCGGCGTCGCGCGCCTGCTGCGGCTGGGCGAGAGCGCCGAGGCCTGGGGCATGGTGCGCCGGCGGTTGCCGGGCCTATCGTAGCGCCGCCTTCGTCGCGATAAGGTGACCCCGACGCCCGACACGTCACGGAGATGCGCATGGCCGACGAGCGGTGGGACTATGTGATCATCGGCGCCGGCTCGGCGGGCTGCGTGCTGGCCAACCGCCTCTCCGAAGACCCAGCCACGCGGGTGCTGCTGCTCGAGGCGGGCGGCAAGGACGATTCCATGCTGGTGCGCATGCCGGCCGGCGTCGGCGCCCTGCTGACCGAAAAGGGCGAGCACAACTGGGGATTCTGGACCGAGCCGGAGCCGCACCTGAACGGCCGCAAGCTGTGGTGGCCCAGAGGCCGGGGTTGGGGAGGTTCGTCGTCGATCAACGGCATGGTCTATATCCGCGGCCACGCTCGCGACTACGACCAGTGGCGACAGATGGGCCTGGCTGGGTGGGGCTACGCCGATGTGCTGCCCTATTTCAAACGCTCCGAGGATCTGGAGGGCGGCGGTGATGACTATCATGGCGGCGGCGGGCCCCTGCATGTCTCCAAGGCCGCCTCGAAGAGCGAGATCTACGCCCGCTTTCTCGCCGCCGGGCGCGAAGCCGGATACGCCACGACGCGCGATTTCAACGGCTTCCAGCAGGAAGGATTTGGCCCCTATCAGCTCACCATCAAGGACGGTCGGCGCTGGAGCGCGTCGACGGCGTTCCTGCGCCCAGTTCTCGGGCGGCCCAATCTGAAGACCGAGGTCGGCGCGCGCACGAGCCGGATCGTCATCGAAGGCGGCCGCGCCGTGGCCGTCGACTATATCCAAGGCGGCCAGAAGCGCTCAGCACACGCGGCGGGGGAGGTGCTGCTGTGCGCCGGGGCGGTGCAGTCGCCTCATATACTGCAGCTGTCGGGGATCGGCGATCCGGAAGCCTTGCGGACGGCGGGGGTAGCGCCGGTTCACGCCCTACCGGGCGTCGGCGCCAATCTGCGCGACCACCTGGACATGGCGCTCTCGTGGGAGACGCCGGGGGTGAAGACCGTGTGGTCGCATAGCAAGGGGCTGGGACGCCTGGCGCTGGGCCTCAATTATATGCTGTTCGGCCAGGGCCACGGACGACAGAACTTCCTGGAGGCCGGCGCCTTTCTCAAGTCTCGTCCCGATCTGGATCGGCCCGATCTGCAGCTGCACTGCGTGATGGCCATCATGCGCAATCATGGGAAGGATCCGGTGGCTAAGGATGGCTTCACCATTCACGTCTGCCAGCTTCGGCCGGAGAGCCTGGGCAGGGTCGCCTTGCGATCGGCCGATCCGGACGATGATCCGGCGATCTTCCCCAACTATTTCGCCGCGGAGGAGGATCGCCGCGCCCTTCGCGTCGGCATCGCCATCGCGCGTGGCCTGGCCGACCAGCCAGCGCTGCGCGCGATCCGAGGCGCCGAGGTCGAGCCGGGCGAATCGGTCACGAGCGAGGCCGATATCGACGCCTGGATCCGCCGCGCCGCCGAGACCATCTATCATCCGGTCGGCACCTGCCGCATGGGCGTGTCTGGCGACCCGATGGCCGTGGTGGACGCGTCGCTGAAGGTGCTCGGCCTTGCGGGCCTCCGCGTGGTGGACGCCTCGATCATGCCGACGCTGATTGGCGGCAACACCAACGCGCCAACCATCATGATCGCCGAGAAGGCGGCCGACATGATCCTGGGCCGCGCGCCTCCGGCGGGGATCGAGGTTCCGGTGTTCGGCGAGGAGCGTGTCGCTGCCTGAGGCGATCGAAAGCAGCTCGGCGGCGATGCGGGCCAAGCCCGAGCCGGCGATTCGGGCGCCATGGCCCGTGGTGGTCCTGGTCGGCGTTCTGGTGGCCGCACATGTGGCGCGCGTCATGCTGGGAATTGACGCCGAGCGATTCGCGCTGACCCGGGCTGATCTGGCGGCTCACCGGTGGGCGGGTCTCATCACCTACTTGTTGGTTCACGCCAACTGGGCGCATGTGCTGCTCAACAGCGTTTTCATCCTGGCTTTCGGCACGCCGGTGGCGCGGTTCCTGGGGTCCGGTGGCCGCGGCGCGGCCGCTTTTGGCGTGTTTTTCATCGCCTGTGGCGTGCTGGCGGCGCTGGGCTACGCCGGCATGCTCGGGTTGCTCCCCGCCGGCCGCGCGCGGGAGTGGGCCCTGATCGGCGCTTCGGGCGCGGCGTCCGGCCTCATGGGCGCCAGCGCCCGCCTGATCCAGGGGCGCGGCCGGGTCGGGTCACTGACCGGGCGCACGACGCTCGCCATGACCGGCGGCTGGATCGTGGTCAATCTTCTGCTGGGCGCCACGGGACTGACGCCCGGCACGGCGGGCGCGCCGGTCGCCTGGCAGGCGCACATCCTGGGCTATTTCGCCGGCGCTCTCCTGATCGGCCTCTTTGCTCGGGTCGCCGGCGTGCCGGCACAAGGGGCGGTCACGAAGAGATGAGATGGGCACGCCTTGATTCCCGCGCCGTTTGGGAGGACGCTCCGCGACCATGACGACCGAGCCAAAACGGGCCGGGAGGAAACGAGCATGATGATTTCCCAGGTGGTGGGAGACAAGGGCGACATGGTGTTCACCATACCGCCTGTCGAAACCGTCGGCGCGGTGGCGGCCATGCTGCATGCCAGGCGGGTCGGCGCCCTGGTCGTCACCGAGGCCGATCGCCGTGTCGTGGGCGTCGTTTCCGAGCGCGACATCGTGCGCGTGGTGGCCGAACAAGGCGCGGGCGGGCTCGACCTGCCGGTCTCGCACTGCATGACCCGCGAGGTGATGTTTGCCGCGCCCACCGATACGGTCGATGATATCCTGGCCCGGATGACAGATCGGCGCGTGCGTCACTTTCCGGTGTGCGCCGAAGGAAAGCTGGTGGGCATTGTCTCTATCGGCGATCTGGTCAAGACGCGGATCGCCGAAACCGAGGCCGAAGCGGAGGGTCTGCGCGCCTATATCGCGGCCGCCTAGGAAGCCAATTCGGCGGTCAGATTAACGCTTGATTTTCCGGCGGGTTCGGCATAGTTTCCGCTCCTTCAATCGAATCATCAAGGACTGATGGGGGATGCCCCGGCGGCCCCCAGGTGACTGTTGCGCGCGTACGAGGGTTAGCTCTGGTCAGGCGCAAGGTTGTTGACACTCCGGGGGCCTCCGTTTAGAGACCCCGCTCCTCGCCGCCGCCGGGCGTAATCGGTGGGTGCGGCGCAAGTCGTTCCGGTCTTTGACATTGTTAATTTGGAAAGAGAAACGCAGGCGGCGGCGTCCTGGCGATGGTCATACCGTGACCATCATCGACGCTGACTGGTTTGCGGTCTCTTGAAGACATACCATGACCATTGGGTTCGGAGCGTAAGCCTCGGGTCCGGTGGTTCTGGGAACTCGTCAATTGATACTACGCAGACTACGCCCATCGGCCTCCCAAGGCCGATGGAAACGGAAGTCAGATGTCAACTCAACCTGAGAGTTTGATCCTGGCTCAGAGCGAACGCTGGCGGCAGGCCTAATACATGCAAGTCGAACGGATCCTTCGGGATTAGTGGCGGACGGGTGAGTAACACGTGGGAACGTGCCCTTTGGTTCGGAACAA
>JBBRQK010000024.1:0-31910 GCA_038226475.1 Caulobacterales bacterium
CCCTTTCACCCTTGCCCGCGGCCGAAGACGCGAGCGGTTTGCTTTCTGTGGCGCTATCCCTGGGGTCGCCCCCGGCGGGCGTTACCCGCCGCCTCGTCGTCGTGGAGCCCGGACTTTCCTCCCCCCGACCCTTTTGGGGTCAAAGGGCGACCGCCCGGCCGTCTGATCCAACTCGAGGGTGGGGGCGCGCGAGCCGCCCGTCAATCCCCGCCGGTAAGCCGCAGCAGAACCATCAGACGGGCGCGCGTGTCGCCGTCGGCCGCGCCGTCCACCAGGGTCGGACGCCAATGGCGCTGGAACGCTCGCACGATCGAGGCCGTCTCGGCGTCGAAGACGCCGCCCGGCGCCAGCCCGTAGCCAAGCCGTGCAAGGGCGCCCTTGAGGACGCTCACGCCTGGGCCCTCGTCGCCAAGGGCGAGCGCCGCGCCGGGCGCCGGCGTGGGTTCGACCCAAAGGCCGTGGCCGGCGGCCGCAAGCGCACGCCATGGGAAGCGTTCGCCAGGGTCGTCCTTGCGCGCGGGGGCAACGTCCGAGTGACCGAGGATGCGGACGTTCGGAATGGTCCAACGTTCGCGGATCTCGCTTAGAAGATCGGTCAGCACGGCGATCTGGGCCGGCGGGAAGTCGCGGTATCCGAACTCGTGACCCGGATTGACCAGTTCGATCCCGATCGAGGCGCCGTTGATGTCGCACTCGCCGGCCCAGTACGCCGCCCCCGCGTGCCAGGCGCGCCGCTCTTCGGGGACAAGGGCGAACAGCCGGCCATCCTCCTCGATCAGATAGTGGGCCGAGACCTTGGCGGCCGGGTCGCGCAGTCGCGCCAGGGCGGCCTCGCCGCTCGGCATGCCTGTGTAGTGCAGCACCAGCATGTCCGGCGGGCGAACCCGCGCGTCGAAGTTTGGCGAGGCGGCCTCGATCGCCGTCAGGCGGCCTCGCCCATCGACAGGCTCTCGTAGCGGCGCAGATGGTGGTCGACCGAGCCGAACGCGCCCTCGATCAGAGTCGCCCGCTTGAAATAGTGGCCGATGGCCATCTCGTCGGTCATGCCCATTCCGCCGTGCAGCTGGATGGCGTTTTGGCCCACGAATCGGCACGCCCGGCCGATCTGAACCTTGGCGGCCGATACCGCCTTGGCCCGTTCCGTCGGCTCTTCGCCCAGCTTGATGTGCACCATGTAGGTCATGGAGATGGCCTGTTCGAGCTGGATGAACATGTCGACCATGCGGTGCTGAAGCACCTGGAACGAGGCGATCGGCACGCCGAACTGTTTGCGCTGCTTGGTGTAGTCCAAGGTACCCTCGTGCAGCTTTCGCAAGACGCCGCAGGCCTCGGCGCAGGTCGCGGCGATGGCCTCGTCGACCACCTGCTCGACCAGAGGCAACGCGCCGCCCTCGTGCCCAACCAGCGCTTCAGGGCCCACCGAAACGTTTTCCAGGAACACTTCTGAGGCGCGCGAGCCGTCCACCGTGGGATAGTCGCGCGTGACCACCCCGTCAGCGTCCTTAGGAACGATGAACACCGACACACCGCCGGCGTCACGCTGGCCGCCACCGGTGCGGGCGGTGACGATGAGGTGGCTGGCCCAGGGCGCGCCGATCACCACCGCCTTGTGCCCGTTGAGCACATAGCCGGCGCCCTCCTTGCGTGCGGTCGTCTTCAGGTCGCTCAGGGTGTAGCGGCCCTGCGGCTCGGCCCAGGCGAAGGCGAAGGTGGCCTTGCCCTCGATGATCTGGCCGATCATCGCCGCCGCGCCCTGCGGGGCGGCGTGCTTCAGGAACCCGCCGGCGATGACGACCGTGCCAAGGTAGGGCTCGACCACCAACGCCTTGCCGAACTCCTCCATCACCACCATCACCTCGGTGGCGCCGCCGCCCAGACCGCCCTGGTCCTCCGGGAACGACGCCCCGAGTATGCCGAGCTCCTGGGCGAACGCCTGCCACACTTCCGGGCGCCAGCCGGCCCCGGCGCCGATCGCAGCGCGGCGCTTGTCGAAGTCGTAGTGGTCGGCCAGATAGCTCGCGACAGTGTCGCGGAGCAGGGTCTGCTCTTCGGTGAAGCTGAAATCCATCGCCTAGAGGCCCAGCACCAGTTTGCCGATGATGTTGCGCTGGATCTCGTTCGAGCCGCCGTAGATCGAGGTCTTGCGGGTGTTGAAGTAGGCCCCGGCGACGCCGTGCACGGCGTCCGGCCCGATCGCGCCCGCATTGTGCGGCAGATCGCGCAGATAGGGCGCGCCGTAGTGCCCGGCCGCCTCCAGCGCCAGTTCGGTCAGGCGCTGCTGGATCTCGGTGCCCTTGATCTTTAGGATCGAGGATTCCGGCCCCGGGCCCTCGCCTGAGCTTTCGCCGGCCAGGGTGCGTAGCTCGGTATATTCGAGGGCCGTCAGGTCGATCTCCAGATCGGCCACCTTTCGCTTGAAAAACGGATCGGCGAGCAACGGGCCGGCGGCGTCGGAAAGCTCGCTTCGCGCAAGGTCGCGGAGGCGCTCCAGTCCCCGCTTGGAGCGGGCCACGCCCGCGATGCCGGAGCGCTCATGCTGCAGGAGCGCCTTAGCGCAGGTCCAGCCCTGGTTTTCGTGGAAGATGCGGTTTTCAACCGGCACCTTGACGTTGTCGAGATAGACTTCATTGACCTCGTGCCCGCCCTCCAGGGTGATCAACGGCCGCACGGTAATGCCAGGCGATTTCATATCGATCAGCAGGAAGCTGATCCCGGCCTGGGGTTTCACGTTGGCGTCTGTGCGCACCAGAAAGAAGCCCCAGTCGGCGAACTGCGCCAGGGTGGTCCAGGTCTTCTGACCGTTGACGAGGTAGTATTCCTTGCCGTCGTCGGCCTGAATCCGCTCGGCCTTGGTCTTGAGTGAAGCGAGGTCGGAGCCGGCGCCGGGCTCCGAATAGCCCTGGCACCACCAAGCCTTGCCGTCGCGGATGTCGGGCAGGAAGCGCGCTTTCTGCTCTTCGGTCCCGAAAGTGTAGATCACCGGCGCCAGCATCACCACGCCGAACGGCAGGATGCCGATCGTGTCGGCCTTGACCTGTTCTTCGGACCAGATGTATTTCTGGGTCGGGGTCCAGCCGGTGCCCCCCCACTCCTTGGGCCAGGAAGGAACCGCCCAACCCTTCTTCGCCAGAATGCGGTGCCACGAGACATAGTCGTCCTTGGTCATCGCCTCGTCGCCGCCGCGCTTGTCGCGCAGGGCCTGGGGATAATTCTCGGCGATGAAGGCGCGGGCTTCCTCGCGAAAGGCGCGATCCTCCGGCGAAAAATCGAGGTCCATGACGTTCTTCCCTTGTCGGCGTGGCCCGACCATACGGGGGCCGCCTTTCCCTATCAAGGAACACGATGACACGCATCCTCAGCTATAACGTGCATCGCTGCCAGGGCGCGGACCGGCGCATCGACGTTGGCCGGGTGGCCGCCGTGATCGCCGCGCTGGCCCCCGACATCGTCGCCCTGCAGGAGGTGGACGTGGGCAGAGCCCGAAGTGGCGGCGTCGATCAGGCGCACGATCTGGCCAGGCGCCTGGGCATGGTCTCTCGCTTCAACGCCGCCATGAAGGTGGAGGAGGAACTCTACGGCGACGCCATACTGACCGCCCTGCCCGAACGCTTGATCAAGGCCGACGCCCTGCCGGGCTATGCACCCATCCCCCAGTTGGAGCCGCGCGGCGCCCTATGGGTGGCGATCGAGATAGCGCCCGGCGTGGAGGTTCAGGTGATAACGACTCACTTGGGGCTGGTGCCGCGCGAGCAGCGGTTGCAGGCCGCCGCCCTGGCGGGGGAGGCGTGGCTCGGCGCGGCGGAGCGGCAGGGGCCACTGATCCTGGTGGGAGACCTCAACGCCACCCAGGGAACGGCGGTGCACCGAACCTTGGCCACGCGCCTGCGCGACGCCCAGGGCGGTCGCCGGCCCGGCGGACGGAGGGTTGCGACGTTCCCGTCGGCCATGCCGATGCTGAGCCTGGACCACGCCTTCGTCAGCCCGCAGGTGACGGTCAAGGGCGTGCGCGCCGCGGCCTCGGCCCTCGCGCGCCGCGCTTCCGACCACCTGCCCCTGGTGATGGACTTCGAGATCGAGCTCTGATCCGTCCCAGAGGCGAGGGGTCTTTGGGCGATCCTAGTTGGCGCCGCTGGAGCGCGCGGCCATCGAGGCGGTGTCGGCCGGAGCGTGCACCCACGCCTGGCAGACGCCGTCGCGCTCGGCGGCGAGCGCTGCGCGGCCCTGCACCCCGGCGTGGGAGGCCACGCGCTTGGCGTCGGAGCGCGCCTCGGCGGCCCGCTCGGCCACTTCCGGCAGGCGCGAGGCTCCCTCGGACTTGATCACGGCGTCGATCGCGGAGGTGTCGGTCTTGCCCAGGGCCGACGAGGCCATCAGGCCCTGGCAGCGGGCGGCGGCCATGTACTGCGCGTCGCTCAGATGGGTGGGCCCGGCGAAGGCGACGGACGATGTGGCCACGGCGCCGGCGGCGATGGCGAAGGCTTTTATGAAGGACATGATCCCGTTCCTCTTGGGTTGACGATGACGAGACTCTTCTTCCGCTCGGCCTTTGTG
Organism: Caulobacterales bacterium; assembly: GCA_038226475.1. GTDB lineage: Bacteria > Pseudomonadota > Alphaproteobacteria > Caulobacterales > Caulobacteraceae > Acaudatibacter. The sequence continues at coordinate 4,552 of JBBRQK010000024.1, forward strand.
TTCAAATTAAATCGAGTAAATGTTTAGTGTAACGCAAGTGTTACATGAATTCAGCGTAATCCGAACAGTGTTCACGTGAATTTTCGGTAACCAAGGCTTGCGTCGGCGCGCGCGTCGCGGCATGCGGGGGCATGAGCGCGCCGCCCCGCCCGATCGTCACTCCCTGCGTGCAGGTGTGCATCGTCGACGGTGAGAGCGGCCTTTGCCTGGGCTGCTTTCGAACCCTGGGCGAAGTGGCCGGTTGGGCGCGCCTGGACGACGTAGCGCGCGCCGCCGTCATGGCCGAGCTCCCGGCCAGGGCGGAGCGCATACGGCCGGAGAAATTGGGTTTGGCCGCGCGTTAGGCGGCCACGCGCCGGCCCGGCGCGCTTGCCTCATACACTGCCGCCAGCGCCCGCTCGATCACCTCCGCGCCGGCGCCGGCGCGCGCGCCTTCCACGGTCAGGGTGCGCCGCCATGCGCGCGCCCCGGCCTGGCCGTGGAACAGCCCCAGCATCGGCCGGATCATCGGCGCGAGCCGCGCGCCAGCCGCCAACTCGGCGTGCACGTGCGGCAGATAGCGCGCCACTGCTTGGCCCGCCGTCACCCGCGGCCCCGGATCACCGAACAGGGCGGCATCGGCCCCGCCCAGCATGGCCGGATCGTGATAGGCGGCGCGGCCGAGCATAACCCCATCCACATGCGCCAGATGGGTCGCCGCCTCAATCAGCGAGGCGACGCCGCCGTTGATCACGATCGTTAAATCCGGCCGCTCGCGCTTCAGGCGGTGGACAAGGGGATAGTCGAGCGGCGGGATTTCGCGGTTGTCCTTCGGCGAAAGGCCCTCCAGCCACGCCTTGCGCGCGTGGACGATGAAGGTGATGACGCCGGCATCGGCGCAGCGATCGACCAGCTCGAACAGAGCCAGCTCGGGCGCCTGCTCGTCGACTCCGATGCGGCACTTGACCGTGGCCGGAACCGCCACCGCCGCGCCGATAGCCGCCATACAGCGCGCCACCAGGGCCGGCTCACGCATCAGGCAGGCCCCGAACGCGCCGCTCTGGACCCGGTCCGACGGGCAGCCGACATTCAGGTTGATCTCGTCGTAGCCCAGAGCCGCACCGATCCTGGCCGCCTCGGCCAGGGCGGCGGGATCGGATCCGCCCAGCTGAAGCGCCACGGGATGCTCCGCCGGCGAAAACGCTAGCAACCGCGCGCGATCGCCATGCAGCACCGCGCCGGTGGTGAGCATCTCTGTATACAGCCGCGCCCGGGCCGTGAGCCCCCGATGCAGGACGCGGCAATGTCGGTCGGTCCAGTCCATCATCGGGGCGATGCAGAGACGATAGGCTTGAGGCTCTTTCACTATTTCCAATTCGATCGTTGAATTTGCCTCTTGTACTCCGATTTTGCGACCCGATCCGTCGTTCCTGGTTGTCGCCCAACCACTCATCCTTGGAAGATCAGCAAAAGATAGGCGGCGAACAGCACCAAGTGCACGATTCCTTGAAGCACGTTGGTGCGCCCGCTGGCGAAGGTCACGACGCTGACCGCCAGGGTCAGCAGCAGCATGACGAAGTCGCTGTGCTGCAGGCCCAGGATCAGGGAGTGGCCGGTCGCGAAACTGATCGCCAGTATAGCGGGCACGGTCAGGCCGATGGTCGAGAGCACCGAGCCCAGGAAGATGTTGACCGCGCGCTGCAGATGATTGTGCAGCGCCGCGCGTACGGCGCCGATGCCTTCGGGCGTCGCCACCAGTAGAGCCATGATGAGGCCGCCCAGGCCGATCGGGGCGTTCAGGGTCTCGATCAGATAGTCGACCGGCCGGGCCAACTGTTCGGCCAGGAATACCACCGGCAGCATGTAGGCGCCGAGCAGAGCGGCGTGGATGAGGAGCGGCCGCGAGATCGCCGGCGTAGCGCGACCCCGGCCGCCGCTTTCGCCTTCCCCGTCGGCCGCGAAATAGCCTCGATGGCGCCCGGTCTGGACGATCAGGAAGGCGCCGTAGAGCCCCACGGAGATCGCCATCAAGAAGATCGACTGCCCGGTCGAGAGGGTCGGCCCCAGCGTCGACAGGGTGTAGTTGGGCAGAATGAGGCTGAGCACGGCCAAGGGGATGATCAGTCCCAGATAGGTGTTCGCGCCCTGCAGATTGTAGTGCTGTTCGCGATGTCTCCAGGCGCCGATGAGCAGCGAAAGGCCTACCATGCCGTTAAGGATGATCATCACCACCGAGAACAGCGTGCCCCGCGCCAAGGTGGGGTTGTTCTCGCCGTGGAGCATTACCGCCGAGACGCTGACAACCTCGATGGCGGTGACCGACAGCGTCAGGATCAGGGTGCCGAAGGGCTCGCCCAGTCGCGCCGAGAGATGGTCGGCATGACGCACCACCGACAGCGCCGATCCCAAAACCACGCCGAACAGCCAGCCGAACTCGACGAAAAGCCAGACTGGGTTGGAAAGCTCGGCATGAAGAGCTTCGCCGGCGACGAGGAAGATCGCCGTGGTCGCCAAGCTCACGCCCAGAAACCACTCGTCCCTCAAGCGAGGCAGTCGAGGTGCCATGATCGAGGTCATGCCGCGAAGCCTTTACTCGCCACGGGGGGCGCGGCAAAAGCCGGCGCGGGCGCGCGGCGCCGCCGGAGTGAGCTTTCTGGAGCGTCGGATTTGCGCATGAGCCTTTGGCGCCTCGCGTCGATTATAGGGCTTCTCGGCCTTTCCGCGTGCGCCACCGTCCCAGGCGCCTCGGACGGTCCGACAAGCCGCGCCAAGGTCGATGCCAAGGCCCTGCCGCCCGGCCTCGATCCGTTCGCCAATCTGGACCCGTTCCCCTCCACCTACCGGCCCGCTCCATCGGCCACCACGGCGATCGTCAACGCCGATATTCTCACCGCGGATGGTCCGGAAATTCCGAGCGGCGCGCTGGTGATGAGCGGCGGCAGGATCGTCGCTGTCGGCGCCGACGTCGTTCCGCCGCCCGACGCGGTGGTGATCGACGCCCACGGCCGCACGGTGACGCCCGGCATCATCGATCCGCACTCTCACCTGGGTGTCTACGCCACACCGGCGGTGGCCGCGATGTCCGACGGCAACGAGGCCACCGACCCCGACACCGCCGAGGTATGGGCCGAGCATTCGGTGTGGCCGCAAGACCCCGGCTTCGCCCGAGCCCTGGCCGGCGGCGTCACCACTCTGGAGATCCTGCCGGGCTCGGCCAATCTGTTCGGCGGCCGCTCGGTGGTGCTCCGCAACGTCGCCGCGACCACCGTGCAGGCGATGAAGTTCCCAGGCGCGCCGTACGACCTCAAGATGGCCTGCGGCGAAAACCCCAAGCGGGTCTATGGCGGCAAGGATCGCTTCCCGTCCACGCGCATGGGCAATGTCGCCGGCTATCGCGCCGCCTGGATCAAGGCGCGCGACTATCTGCGCAAGTGGGACGACTATCACGCCAAGGTGGCCAAGGGCGAGAAGGCGGACCCGCCCGACCGAGACCTGCAACTCGATACCCTGGCCGGCGTGCTGCGCGGCGAGATCCGCATCCAGAACCACTGCTATCGCGCCGACGAGATGGCGCAGATGATCGACATCAGCCACGAGTTCGGCTTCCACATCGCCGCCTTCCATCACGCCTCGGAGAGCTACAAGATCGCCGACCTGCTGAGGCGCGAGGGCATCTGTTCGGTGACCTGGGCCGAGTGGTGGGGCTTCAAGATGGAGGCGTTCGACGGCATCGAGGAAAACGCCGCCATGCTCCAGCGCGCCGGGGCCTGCGTCACCCTCTCCTCCGACAACGCCAATCTGATCCAGCATTTGAACGTCGAAGCCGCCCTGGCCATGGCGGCGGGGAACCGCGCCGGCCTCGCCATCACCCGGCCGGAGGCGATCGGCTGGATCACCCTGGCCCCTGCCAGAGCGCTGGGCATCGACTCCAAGACCGGTTCCCTCCTGCCCGGCAAGATGGCCGACGTGGTGATCTGGAGTGGCGATCCGTTCAGCGTCTACTCGGTGGCCGACCAGGTGTTCATCGACGGCGCCCTGGCCTGGGACGCGCACGATGCGGCCCACCAGCCGAAGTCGGATTTCCTGGTCGGCCAGCCGGCCTTGGCGGGAGACCGCTGATGCGTCTCCTCGGGATCGGCTCGCTGCTCGTCGCCCTGTGCGGCGCAGCCTGGGGGCAGACGATCGCCATCACTCACGCCCACATCTATTCCATGGGCCCGGCCGGAGACATCGCCTCGGGCACGGTGATCGTCTCTGGCGACAGGATCGTGTCGGTCGGGCCAGACGGCGCCGTTCCCGCGGGCGCGCGGGTGATCGATGCGCAGGGCGCCGTAGTCACGCCGGGGCTGCTCTCGACCAACACCCCGCTCTCGACGGTGGAGATCGCCGAAGGGGTCGAGGAGACCAACGACAACGCCACCGCCAGCGACCGGCTGAGCGCCGCGTTCGACGTCAGTTACGCGGTCAATCCCAATTCGGTGCTGATCCCGATCGCGCGGCTGGGCGGCATCACCGACGCCATCGTGACCCCCAGCCTGCGCGAGGCGAAGGACCGCGACAAGAACCTGTTCTTCGCCGGTCAGGCGGCCGCGATCCACCTCGGCCAGGGGACGGACCTGATCCGCAAGCCGAGCATCGGCATGGTGCTGGTGATGGGCGAGGACGGCGCGCGCATCGCCGGCGGTTCGCGCGCGGCTCAGCTGGTGATGCTGCGGGCCATGCTGGACGACGTGCGCGCCTACGCCAAGGGCCGGGCCGACTACGATCTCGGCCGCAGCCGCCGCTACGAGTTGTCGCGCGAGGACCTGGAGGCCCTGATCCCGGTGGTGGAAGGGCGCGAGCCCCTGATGGTCAGTGTCCACCGCGCCGCCGACATCCGCCAGGTGCTGAGCCTTGCGCGCGAGCAGGGCCTGAAAGTGATCCTGGAAGGCGCCGAGGAAGGCTGGAGCCTTGCGCCGGAGATCGCCGCGGCGAGGGTTCCGGTGCTGCTCGACGCCGAGGCGGACCTGCCGGCCAGCTTCGACATGATCGGATCCAGCCTGAACAACGCCGCCAGGCTCACCGCCGCCGGCGTGCTGGTGGGGATCGAGAACCCGCCGATCTACGAGGGCGGACGGACGCCGCGCATCGAGGCCGGCCGCGCCGCGGCGCATGGCCTGCCGTTCGGCGCGGCGCTGGCGGCGATCACCATCAATCCGGCCCGCATCTGGGGTGTGAGCGATCGGATCGGCTCGCTGGAGGCGGGCAAGGATGCCGACCTGGTGGTCTGGAGCGGCGACCCGCTGGAGCCACTCAGCGCGCCCACGAGGATCCTGATCCGAGGGATCGAACAACCCCTGCGCAGCCGCGACCTCGACCTGCGCGACCGCTATCTTCCGTCCATCAAGGCCCCGCCATGACCCGACCGACCCGCCACCCCGAGACGATCGTGCTGCACGCCGGCTGGCGCGCCGACCCGGCCACCGGCGCCGTGGCGCCGCCGATCTATCAGACCACCTCGTTCCAGTTCGAGAGCGCCGAGCACGCCTCCAAGCTGTTCGCCCTCGAGGAACTGGGCAACATCTACACCCGCATCGGCAACCCGACGACGGCGATACTGGAGGCGCGGGTCGCGGCTTTGGAAGGGGGTGTGGCGGCCCTGGCGCTCGCCTCCGGCCAGGCGGCCAGCGCGATCTCGATCCAGACCCTCGCCCGGGCCGGCGACAACATCGTCAGCTCCACCGACCTCTATGGCGGCACCTGGAACCTGTTCGCCAACACTCTGAAGGACCAGGGCATCGAAGTGCGCTTCGCGGATCCGGCCGATCCCGGCGCGTTCGCCAGGGCCACCGACGCCAGGACCCGCGCCTACTACGCAGAGACCCTGCCCAATCCCAAGCTCACGGTGTTTCCGATCGCCGAGGTGGCGGACATCGGCCGGCCGCTCGGCATCCCGCTGATCATGGACAATACCGCCGCGCCGATCCTGTGCCGACCGCTGGAGCACGGCGCGGCGATCGTGGTCTATTCGACCACCAAGTATATCGGCGGCCACGGCACCTCGATCGGCGGGCTGATCGTCGACGGCGGCGGCTTCGATTGGGAAGCGCATGCCGAGCGCCAGCCGCTGCTCAACACGCCCGACCCAAGCTATCACGGCGCGGTGTGGACCCAGGCGGTCAAGGCGATGGGGCCGGTGGCGTATGTCATTCGCGCCCGCGTGGTGCTTCTTCGCGACCTGGGCGCCGCCATGTCGCCGTTCAACGCCTTCCAGTTTCTGCAGGGGCTGGAGACCCTGCCGCTGCGCATGGCCCGACATTGCGAAAACACCCGGAAGGTGGCCGACTTCCTGAAGACCCGCGCCGGCGTCAGCCAAGTGATCCATCCCTCCGCACAATCCGGCGACGCGAAGGCTCGCGCCGACCGCTATCTTTCCGGCGGCGAGGGCGGCCTCGTCGGTTTCGAACTGGCCGGCGGGCGTGACGCCGGGCGGGCGTTCATCGACGCGCTGGAGCTGTTCTACCACGTGGCCAATATCGGCGACGCGCGCAGCTTGGCGATCCACCCGGCCAGCACCACCCACTCGCAACTCTCGGCGGACGAGCGGATCGCCACCGGCGTCACCGACGGCTACGTCCGCCTCTCGGTCGGCCTCGAGCACATCGACGACATCCTGGCCGATCTCGACCAGGCATTGACCGCCGCGGGGGCGTGAGGAGCGCCGATCGCGATGCGCGCCGTGGGGTTCGCCGTGTTCGAGACGGCCATCGGAAATTGCGGCGCCGCCTGGAGCGAGGCGGGGATCGTGGGCGTGCAATTGCCGGAACGATCCGCCGCCGCGACCCGAGCCCGTATGGCGCGACGATTTCCGGACGCGGCGGAGGGTGTTCCGCCGCCGAGCGTGGCGTTCACGCTGGGCGAGGTCGTCAGGCTGCTCCAAGGCGAAAGGATCGATCTGTCGGCGACGCCGCTGGACCAGGACGGCATCGACGACTTCGAGCGCAGGGTCTACGCCGTGGCGCGTTCGATTCCCGCCGGTTCCACCCTCACCTACGGGGAGATCGCGGCGCGGATGGGTTTGCCGGGCGCCGCCCGGGCCGTGGGCCGGGCTCTTGGCCGAAATCCCTTCCCGATCATCGTCCCGTGCCACCGCGTCCTGGCGGCGGCGGGGGCGGCCGGGGGCTTTTCCGCCTCCGGCGGGGTCATGACCAAGGCCAGGATGCTCTCGATCGAGGGGGCGCGTACGTCGGCGGCGCCGCTGCTGTTCGACCGCCTGGCGATCAGCGTCAAGCCGCCAAGGTGACGCGCACGAAAAACGGCGCCGCTCCATCGGGGCGACGCCGTGTGTTCTTCGAAGGCGAAACGCCTCAGCGCTTAATGGCGTCGCCGATCCTGTCCTGCGCCTTGCCGGCCTTGTTCTGGATCGTGCCTTCGGCCTTCTCGGCGGCGCCCTCGGCTGCCAGACGGTCGTTACCCACCAGCTTGCCGGTGGCTTCCTTTACGGCGCCCACGGCCTTCTTGCCGGCGCCTTCTACACGGTTCTCGCTCACGGTGATCTCCTTGGGATGTGTATAAGAGCCAGGGAAACGCAATGACCGCGCGCGGGGTTCCGACGCGTGAGGCCGGCTTACAGGAAGCGAACCATGAGCGAAGCAGCGATCCTGATCGTCGACGAGGCGGCGCCGGGCATCCGCCGGCTGACGCTCAATCGCCCGGCCAAGCGCAACGCCCTGTCCAATGCCCTGCGCGGGGAGCTGTTCGCGGCGCTCGAGGCGGGCGACAGGGACCCTGGCGTACGGGTCATGGTGTTGCGCGGGGCGGGGTCCTGCTTTTCTTCCGGCTATGATCTGGCCGGGCTGGGCGAGCTGCCGTTCCACACGGCGGGCGGCCAGGGCCAGTGGGCGCGCCACGTAGTCGAGGGCTGCTTTCGGATCTGGGATCTGGCCAAGCCGGTTATCGCCCAGGTGCACGGCTGGTGCCTGGCGGGCGGCAGCGAACTCGCCTTCGCCTGCGACCTCGTCTATGTCGCCGAGGACGCGCAGATCGGCTATCCGGCCGTGCGCACCATGTCGCCGCCCGACAACCAGTTCCACGCCTGGATCGTCGGCATGCGCGCGGCCATGGAGCTGATGCTGACTGGCGATTCGATCAGCGGGCTCGAGGCGGTGCGTCTCGGCTTCGCCAATCGCGCCTTTCCGCCGGAGGTTCTGGAGGCTGCGACCCTGGCCATGGCTGAACGCATCGCCAAGGTCGATCCGGACCTCGCCCAGCTCAACAAGCGCCTGGTGCACCGGCAGATGGAGGCCATGGGCCTGCGCGCCGGGCTGCGCGCGGGGACCGACCTGCATGCCCTCGGCTGGCACACCGGCGCGTCACGAGCCTACATGGCCAAGATGCGGGCCGGGGTGAAGGCGGCGCTGGACGCCCGCGACGAGACCTTTGGTGATTATGGGGCTGGCAAAGCTTCGCGGCCCTAGCCTTTATTAGGGTCTAAATGACCAAAAAACGTTTTCTTCTGGACGAAACCCGCCAGACGTGTAGCGTCCGCGCAGGCTCGGGGCGGAACAGCAGACCCGGGGCGTGTTTGGCAAAAACCACCAAGGGGTTATCCGTGAAAAAATCCGATCTTCTGTTCTGGACCGCTTTGACCGCGACCGCGGCCATCGGCGCCCAGGCCTTCGCCGCGCCCGTGCAAAAAGGCGTCGACGTTCGCATTGCGGCGCCTTCCGCGCCGGCGGGCTTCGATGTCTATCTGCCGTTGCGCAATCGTGCCGATCTGGAGCGAATGCTGCAGGCGCAGCACACGCCGGGCGCGCCCGAGTTTCATCACTGGCTGACGCCTGACCAATTCCAAGCGCGGTTCGGCCCGTCGCCCGACTCGATGGCCCGGGTCCAGTCGGCCCTGCGTGGCGCGGGACTGCAGGTCGCGGCCACCCATTCGCGCACGTTCCATGTCGCGGGCAACGCCGGCCAAGTCTCTCGCCTGCTAGGGACCGAGTTGCGCACGGTAAGGTCCCCTTCTGGGGCGACGCGCATGGTCGCCGCCAGCCGGCCGGTGCTGCCGCTGGCGCTTCAACGTGAAGGCGCTCATATCGTGGCCTTCACCGGCATCCCGCACGCCCAACCGATGTCGGTCAAGAAGCCGGACGCCCAGCCCGACAACCGCCAGGGCACGACCGGCTCCTACTATTTCACCGATCTGAAGCAGGCTTATGATTATCCGGCCTACAAGCTGCCCAATACTCGGCCGACTGACGGAACCGGCGTCACGGTGGCGGTGCTTATGGCAGATCTGGTGTTCCCCGACGACGTGAACCAGCTTTTCATCCACGAGCAATTCACACCGCTCACCGGCCGGCCGTCGCCCGTGGTGCACACGGTCCTGATCGACGGCGGTGGCGTTTACAATGGCTACGGCTCATTCGAAGCCAGTCTCGATGTTCAGCAGGTGCTGGGCGGGGCGCCGGGCGCGAAGGTGACGCTTGTCAGCCTGCCTGACCTATCCGACACCGCAATCATGGACGGTTATTCCTACATCGTCGACACGAATGCCTATGACATCGTCAATTCGTCGTTCGGCGGTTGCGAACTCGCCTACACAGCAGCCTATAACGGCGGGGTGGACTACACCTGGATCCTGCAGATGTATCACGACATCTTCGCGCAGGGTAATGCACAAGGCATAACCTTCGTCGCTAGTAGTGGCGACCAAGGCGGCGTCTCCTGCCCCTCCGTGGACTATTTCTACGGTGGAACCAGCGCCCACTTCGTGCCGTCGGTCGAGTTCCCTTCGGACGACCCGGCGGTGACCGGTGTGGGCGGCGGCAACCTCGTCACCGTTCATGATGGCGTCACGCTCGACTCGACCTATGTGCGCGAAAGCGCTTACGGCGACCCGCGCTATCCTTACGATATCTACGGCTTGGGCGCGAACGTCTCGGGCGGCTACTGGGGCCCCGGCGGCGGTCGAAGTGTGGTTTTCAAGCGTCCGGCTTACCAGAACCAGGTCATCACGGGTTCGAACTATCGCACCATCCCGGACGTGGGCATGCAGGTCGGCGGCCTCGGCTTCAGCTACAACGGCGCGTATTGCAGCCCCGACGCTATAACCTGCAGCGTGGATGACAGTTCGGCGCGCACGGCCTACGGCGTGGGCCTGGGCGGCGGCTTCTACCGCACGATCGGCACCTCGGTGTCGTCGCCGGAGTTCGTCGGCGCCTTGGCTCTCTACGAGCAGACCGCTCACCGTCAGGGCAATGTGAACACCTACCTCTACCGGGCGGGGGCGGCTCAGACTGCGGCCGGAGGCGTCGCCGCGCCGCCGAACAAGCAGTACTACCACCGCAACATCCCAGGCTACGACGGTGCCTGGGCCGATACCTATCCCAGCCAGAACTACAACTATATCAACGGCAACGGCACGCCCGACGTGCGCAAGCTGTTCGGTCTGGACGCCTACGGCAAAGCGGGCATCCCGCAGACCCCGTCCAACCCGTAAGGGCCGACGGATACGCCAAGATCAGGGGGCGGGACTTCGGTCCCGCCCTTTTTTCGTGGTCTGATGCTCAGAGATCGAAGCGAACGCCCTGCGCCAGCGGCAGCGTCGCGCCGTAGTTCACCGTGTTGGTAGCCCGGCGCATGTAGGCCTTCCAGGAATCGGAGCCTGCCTCGCGGCCGCCGCCCGTTTCCTTCTCGCCGCCGAACGCCCCGCCGATCTCGGCCCCCGAAGGGCCGATGTTGACGTTGGCGATGCCGCAGTCGGAGCCCTGAGCCGAACAGAAACGCTCGGCTTCGCGCACATCGGTGGTGAAGATGGCCGACGACAGGCCCTGCGGCACATCGTTGTTGAGCGCAATAGCCTCGGCCAGGTCGCGATATCTCATCACATAGAGGATCGGCGAGAAGGTCTCACGTCGCACGACCTCGCCCTGCCGCTCCATCTCCACCAGGGCCGGGCTGACGTAGACGCCGTCGCCCGGACCCTTCACCCGATCGCCGCCGGTGATCGTGCCGCCCTCGGCGCGCGCGTCGCCGAGCGCCCGCTCCATTGCGGCCGCGGAGGCCGGATCGATCAGCGGCCCGACCAGGGTAGCGGACTCGCGCGGATCGCCGATGCTGACGGATGCGTAGGCCCCCTTCAGCCGCGGCAGGAAGGCCTCATAGACGCTCTCATGCACGAATAGCCGCCGAAGCGTGGTGCAGCGCTGGCCGGCCGTACCCATGGCGGCGAAGGCGACCCCGCGCAAGGTGAGGTCCAGATCCGCCGACGGGCAGACGATGGCCGCGTTGTTGCCACCCAACTCCAGCAGCGCGCGAGCGAAGCGCTGGGCCAACGCGGGACCGACCGCGCGGCCCATGGCGGTGGATCCGGTGGCCGAGACGAGCCGCACGTTCGGATGGGACACCAGGGCCTCGCCCACGGCCCGATCTCCGATCAGCACGGCGCACAATCCCGGGGGGGCGCCGTCGAACTTCGCCGCCGCGCGCTCGAACAGGGCCTGGACCGCCAGCGCGGTGAGCGGCGTCTTCTCCGACGGCTTCCAGACCACCGGATCGCCGCACACCAGGGCCAGGGCGGCGTTCCACGACCAAACGGCGACGGGAAAGTTGAAGGCGCTTATCACGCCGACCACGCCCAGCGGCTGCCAGGTCTCCATCATCCGGTGGTCAGGCCGCTCGGTCGCCAGGGTCAGGCCGAAGAGCTGTCGCGACAGGCCCACAGCGTAGTCGCAGATGTCGATCATCTCCTGCACCTCGCCCAGCCCTTCGGACAGGGTCTTGCCGGCGTCGATCGTCACCAGCAGGCCGAGATCGGTCTTCGCCGCGCGCAACTCTTCGCCCAGCAGGCGCACCAATTCGCCCCGGCGCGGCGCCGGGACGTCTCGCCAGGCGAGGAAGGCGCGCTGGGCCGCCTCGATCGCGGCGACCGTGTCGGCCGCCGAGGCGTCATGAACCCGGGCCACCACTTCGCCGGTGATCGGAGAGCTGACCTCACGCCCGCCGCCGGTGATAGCCGCCGGGTCGACGCCCAGGCGGCTCAGTACATCGGCAGTCTGCCGTGCAAGCTCGCTCACGCCGCGGGCGCCAGAGCCGGCGCACGGACCGGCGCCGTCTCGCTCATCGCATAGGCGCCGCCGAAGCGATTGGCGAGGAAGTCATCCAGCGCGATTTCTTCCTGGCGCACGAAGCCCGCTGTGCGAAGGCCCCCGTCCGCTAGCATGTCCAGCACCGCGCAGATGGCGGACGCGGTGGTGATCTGGATCGCGCTCGTCGTGCGTCCGCCGATCAGGCGGGCGTAGATCTTGTTGGCGTAGGTCTCCTGCACCAGCGCTCCGTTCCTCAGGCCCGAGACGGTGACGAACACGATCACCACGTCCTGCAGGGTCGCCGGCACGGAGTTCTCGAGGATGTCCTTCAAGAGCTCGCGCCGGTCGCGCAGGCGCAGGTCGTTGAGGAGCGCTTTCATGATCGCCGCGTGGCCGGGATAGCGGATCGTGCGGTAGTTGAGGTTGCGCACCTTGCCGTCCAGCGTCTCGCACAGGGTGCCCAGGCCGCCGGAGGTGTTGAACGCCTCATAGGTCACGCCATCGAGCGAGAAGGCCTCACACTCCTCGAGCGCTCGGGTCTGGCGTGGCAGACCATCGACGATCGCCTCGCACGGCTCGCAATATTCGTTGATCACTCCGTCCGTGGACCAGGTCAGGTTGTAATTGAGGGCGTTGGACGGGTATTTCGGCAGGGCGCCGACGCGCAGACGCACATCGTGCAGAGTGTCGAAGTGGCGCGCCAGGTCGGCTGCAACGATGGAGATGAAGCCGGGCGCCAAGCCGCACTGCGGGATGAAGGCGGTGACCGCGTCAGCCGCCAGGGCTTTGACCTTGCGGGTCGAGGCGACGTCCTCGGTCAGATCCAGATAGTGAGCGCCGGCGGCCTTGGCCGCCTCGGCGACATGGAAGGTCAGATGATAGGGCGCCGCGCTCAGCACCGCGAACTTGCCGATCAGCAGGGCCTTCAGGGCCGGCGCGTCGGTCACCTCCAGCACGCGATGCTCGACGCGAGGCTGAGCACCGAGGCCCGCAAGCTGGGCCGCCGATTGGTCGGCGACGGTGACGTGGTAGTCGCCGGTTTCGCTCAACAGGGTGGCGATGGTCGAGCCGATATGGCCCGCGCCGATCACGACAACGTCTTTCATGGGGGTGCTCCGCGCCTAGTGCGACCACAGGGTGAGCGACGCGAGCGTCGATTCCCATGGCATAAGCGACGATACGCCAAGACAACCTGGGCAGATCGCCGAAAGTAGCTGACAGATGGACGAACTTGACCGCCAGCTGATCGAGGCCCTGCGCGCCGACGCTCGCGCCCCGACCGCCCGATTGGCGAGGCAACTGGGCCTTTCGCGCACGACGGTCCAGAGCCGACTCGAGCGGCTCGAGCGCAGCGGAGTCGTCACCGGCTATACGGTGCGCCTGTCCGACGCTCACGAGCGGGGCCAGATCCATGCCTATGTGATGATGACCGTGTCGCACAAACAGGCGGCCGCCGTGATCGCCGCGGCGCGGCGGCTGCGTCAAATCCGCCTCCTGCAATCGGTCAGCGGCCCCTTCGACCTGATCGCGGAGATCGTCGCCCCGAGCGTGGCCGAAATGGATGTCCTGATCGATGCCCTGGGCGCCCTGCCCGGCGTCGAGCGCACGACCTCCTCGATCGTGCTGTCGACCAAGATCGACCGGTGACGAGCGTCTCTGGGCCGAGTGCTACTGCGCGCCGCCGCCCAAGGCGGTGTAGAGGGTCACGAAGCTGACCGCCCGGGCAAGCTGCGCCGTCACCAGCGTCTGGCGGGAGGCGTAGAGCGTCCGCTGCGCGATCAGGGCATTCAGATAGGTGTCGGCGCCGCGCTCGTAGCGCGCGTTGGAGAGGCGCAGCGACAGGGCCGAAGCGTCGGTGAGCGCTCGTTGGGCGGCAAGGCGTTCGTCGATCGTGCCGAGATCGGCCAGAGCGTCCGAGGCCTCGCGAAAGGCTGTCTGGATCGCCTTCTCATAGGTCGCCAGGTCGACATCGCGCTGGGCCTTGGCGTAGGCCAGATTGCCGCGATTGGCGCCGGCGTCGAAGATTGGCTGGGTGATGGTCGGTGCGAAGCTCCAAGTTTCCGCGGCGCTCCTGAACAGGGTCGAGAGCGCCAGGCTCGTCACCCCGCCCGACGCGGTCAGCGAGATGTCCGGGAAGAACGCGGCGCGCGCGGCGCCGATATTAGCGTTGGCCCCACGCAGCTGATCTTCCGCCCGCACCACGTCCAGCCGCGTCAGCAGAACGCTGGCCGGCAGGCCTGAGGGGACGCGCGCCACCTCCACGCCGGGGGCCTCGACGTCGCTGGGTAGAAGGTCGGGCGAGACCGGCGCACCCACGAGCAGATCGAGCGCATTCCGGTCCTGGGCGATCAGGGTCGTCAGCCTGGCGATATCGAATCTCGCCTGCTGCACCAGAGTGTCTGCCTGGGCCACGTCGAGCTGCGAGGCGACACCGCCGGTGAACCTGGCCTGGGTAAGGTCGAAGGTGGCCTTGGTGCTCTTCTGCGTATCGCGGGCGATGGCCAGCAGGGCCGTGTCCGACCCCACCGTCAGATAGTCGGTGGCCACCTGGGCGACGAGGGTGATCTGGGCCGCGTCACGGCCGGCTCTGGTGGAGAGATACTGGTCGAACGACGCGCGGGTCATGTCGCGTATCTTGCCGAAAAGGTCGAGCTGATAGGCGCTGACCACGCCTTCGGCCCGGTAGAGGCGTTCGTTGTAGACTCCCGACCTGCCGGCCCCGGTCGTTCCGCCACCCGTGCCACCGGAGCCGCCGACGCCGCTCACGCCGGCCGGAAACTGGCCATAGGTGGCGCCGAGTTGGGCGTCGAGCTTGGGAAACAGGTTGGAGCGTTGCACGACATATTGCGCCCGGGCGGCGGCGATATTGGCTACGGCGACGCGCAGATCGCGGTTGTTGGCCAAGGCCTGGGCGATCACCGCTTGGAGCCTGGGATCAATGAAGTAGTCGCGCCAGCCGACCACCGGCGTCGCCACCGTCGGCGCGGGATAGGGCGCACCCGTGGGAAAGGCGGCCGGGGTCGGCAGGGCGGACTGGCGGTAGCGTGGCGCAAGATCGATGCAGCCCGCCAGCAGGCCAGCGACACCGAGCGCGGGGAGGAGCCGGTGGATCACGTCGCCGCCTGGGGCTCGGCCGCGGGGTCGGTCGGGGCGGGCGGCGGATCCTTGCGTCGGCCGTGGAAGGCGCGCCGGACGCCGACGAAGAACAGCGGCACGAAGAAGATCGCCAGGCTGGTCGCCGCCAGCACACCACCGACCACGCCGGTTCCGATGTCGTTCTGGCTGCCCGCGCCGGCCCCCTTCGAGATGGCAAGGGGGAAAACCCCGGCGATGAACGCCAGGGAGGTCATCAGAATCGGGCGCAGGCGCTGGCGCGCCGCCTCGCGCGCGGCGTCGGCTGATTTGGCGCCAGCTTCCTCGGCCTCATCGGCGAACTGGACGATCAGGATGGCGTTCTTGGCCGACAGCCCAATGGTCGTCAGCAGCCCGACCTGGAAGTAGATGTCGTTGTAGAACCCCCGCAGCGTGGCCGCCAACACGGCGCCGAACACGCCCAGCGGCACCACCAGCATCACCGCCACGGGGATCGACCAGCTCTCATAGAGGGCGGCGAGGCACAGGAACACCACCAGCATCGAGATGCCCAACAGGGCCGGAGCCTGGGAGCCGGACTGAAGCTCCTGATAGGATAGCCCGGTCCATTCGTAGCCGATGCCCGGCGGCAGCTTCTTGAGCAGAACCTCGATCTCCTTGATCGCCGCGCCGGAGCTCTTTCCAGGGGCGGCCCCACCCTGAATCTCCATCGAGGAGAGGCCGTTGTAGCGCTGCAGCTGGGCCGGCCCGACCGTCCAGCTTGACGTGGAGAAGGCGGAGAACGGGGCCATCGCGCCGCTGGCGCCTCGCACGTACCACAGGCCCAGATTCTCGGCGCTGGTGCGGAACGGCGCATCGCCCTGAATGAACACCTTCTTGACCCGACCCCGATCGATGAAGTTGTTGACGAAAATGCCCCCAGAGGCGGTGGTCAGGGTGTCGCTGACGTCGCCCTGGGCGAGGCCGAGCGCCCCCACCCGCTCCTGATCGACCGCCAGGTGCAATTGGGGCGTATCTTCCTGGCCGTTGGGCCGCACGCCAGCCAGCAACTTGTCCTTGGCCGCCATGCCCAGCAGCTGGTTGCGCGCCGCGAGCAGGCGGTCGTGGCCCAGGCCCGCCTTGTCCTCCAGCTCAAGCTCGAACCCCGAGGAATTGCCCAGTTCCTGCACGGCCGGCGGCACAATGACATAGACCTGGGCGTCCCGTATGCTGGAGAAAGCCCCCATCGCGCGGTGGGCGATGGCCGCGGCGTGGTTCTTGGCCCCCGAGCGGTCCTTCCAGTTCTTCAGGTGCACGAAGGCCTGGCCAAGGTTCTGCCCCGCGCCGGCGAAATTGAAGCCCGCGACGTTGAAGACGCCGTCCACATTCCCGGTCTCGTTGTTCAGGAAGTGGTTGCGGACCTGATCGCCCACCGCGACCGTGCGGGGCTGCATGGCGCCGGTGGGGAGATTGTAGAGAGCGATCATCACCCCCTGATCCTCGTCGGGCAGAAAGGCGCTCGGCAGGCGCAGGAACAGAAGGGCCATCGCCGCCACGATCACCACATAGACAATGATCATCGGCAGCGGCGTCGCCAGGATCTTGCCCAGCAGGTTGTCGTAGCGGCGCAGTGCGCCGTCGAAGGTGCGGTTGAACCAGCCGAACGGACTGCGTCCCTTCGCCCTGCCGCCTTTCTTCGCCGGCTTCAGCAGGAGGGCGCAGAGGGCCGGCGTGAGCACCAGGGCGACGACCACCGAGAGCGCCATGGCCGAGACGATGGTGATCGAGAACTGGCGGTAGATCACGCCGGTCGAGCCGCCGAAGAAGGCCATGGGCAGGAACACCGCCGACAGCACCAGGGCGATCCCCACCAGGGCCGTCGTGATCTCGTCCATCGACTTGAGGGTCGCCTCCTTCGGCGAGAGTCCCTCTTCCTCCATGATCCGCTCGACGTTCTCCACCACGACGATGGCGTCATCGACCAGAAGGCCGATGGCGAGCACCATGGCAAACATCGTCAGGGTGTTTATCGAATAGCCGACGGCGGCCAGCACGCCGAAGGTGCCCAGCAGCACCACGGGGACGGCCAGGGCCGGCACCAGGGTGACGCGCCAGTTCTGCAGAAAAACGTACATCACCAGGATCACCAGGCCGATGGCCTCGATCAGGGTGGTGATCACATCCTTGATCGAGAGGCGGACGAAGGTGGTGTTGTCGACCGGAAACACGAGCTTGATCCCCGGGGGGAAGGCCGCTGAAAGCTCGGTCGCCCGCTTTTTGACCGCGTCCGCGGTGCTGAGGGCGTTGGCGCCGGGCGCGAGCTTGATCGCCACGCCCGCCGCCGGATGGCCGTTATATCGGCTGATGACGCTGTAGTTCTCGCCGCCCAGCTCCACCCGAGCCACGTCGCCCAGCCGCACGAGCGAGCCGTCGGTCTGGGTCTTGAGGATGATGGCCTTGAACTGGTCGGGCGTTTGCAGGAACGATTGGGCGGTGACCGTGGCGTTCAGGGCCTGCTGCGGCGCCGCTGGCTGGCCGCCGATCTCGCCGGCCGAGATCTGTACGTTCTGGGCCAGAATCGCGGCCCGGACGTCGGACGGCATCAGCTTGTAGTTGTTGAGCTTGTAGGGGTCGAGCCAGACCCGCATGGCATACTCGGCCCCGAACACCTGTAGATCGCCGACGCCGTTGATCCGCGACAGGGGGTCGACCAAGGTGCTGTTGATATAGTCGGAGATGTCGAGGTTGGTGTGGCGTCCGTCGGTGTCGTAGAGGCCCACCACCAGCAGAAAACTAGTCTGGGATTTGGCCACCGTCAGACCCTGGGCCTGGACCTGCTGCGGCAGCAGCGGGGTCGCCTGCTGCAGCTTGTTCTGCACCTGCACCTGGGCGATGTCCGGATTGGTGCCGGCGGCGAAGGTGGCCAGGATCTGCACCTGGCCGTTCGAGCTGCTGGTGGACGAAAAATAGATCAGATGGTCGAGACCCTTGAGTTGCTGCTCGATGACCTGGGTGACCGAGCTCTGCACCGTCGCGGCCGAAGCGCCGGGATAGATCGCCTCGATCGACACCGCCGGCGGCGCGATGTTGGGATACTGCGCGATCGGCAGGATGCTGATGCCCAGGATGCCGGCCAGCATGATCACGATGGCGATGACGATCGCGAAGATCGGACGCTGGACGAAGAATTTGGACACTGAAGCGGCCTAGTGCGGCGGGCCGGCTGGCGCGGCGGGCGGCGGGGAACCTGCCGCTACGACGTGGACCGCGGCGCCGGGCTTGGCCGCCTGGGTCCCCTCGACGATCAGGCGGTCGCCCGCCGCGAGGCCGGAGGTAACCAGCCATTTGTCGCCCACCGCGCGGCCGGTGGTCAGCACCCTCGACTGCACGTGGCCGGAGGCGTCCACGATCAAGGCGGTCGGCTGGCCCTTCTCGTCGCGCCCGACACCGGCCTGTGGCGCCAGGATGCCGCTTCGCTCCACGCCCTCGACGACCATCGCCCGGACATAGAGGCCCGGCAGCAGCAGGCCGCGCGGGTTGGGGAACACCGCGCGCAGCGTGACCGCGCCGGTGGCCTGGTCGACGGTCACGTCGGTGAACTGCAGCCGCCCCTGCAGGGGATAGTCCGAGCCGTCGGGCAGGCGCAGCCGCACCGCGACATCGCCGCCGCCCACCTGGCCGGACGCCATGCGTTGGCGCAGGCGCACCACCTGGTCGGCCGATTGCGTCAGATCTACATAGATCGGGTCCAGTCGCTGCACCGTGGTCAGGGCGTCGGTCTGGCTGGGGGTGACGAGCGCGCCGCGCGTCACGCTCGAGCGGCCGGCCCGTCCGGTGATGGGCGCGAGTACTCGGGTGTAGCCCAGGTTGATGCGAGCGGTCTCTACGGCGGCGCGCTGCTGCTGGACACTGGCGGCGGCCTGTTTGGCGGCGGCGGTGGCGTCGTCGGCGTCCTGCTTGCTGACGGCGTTGATCTTGACCAGATCGGCGTAGCGCTGCGCCTTCACCTTTGTTGTGGCCAGACTGGCCTGGGCGCTGGCCAAAAGCGCGACGGCCTGGTCATAGGCGGCCTGATAGGTCGCCGGATCGATCCGGTAGAGCACCTGGCCGGCGCGTACATTGCCGCCTTCCTGAAACAGCCGCTGGGTCACGATACCGCCGACCTGCGGCCGGACGTCGGAGATCTCGTAGGGTGTCGTGCGGCCGGGAAGGTCGACGCTCAGGTCGACCGGCTCCGCGCTCATCGTCACCACCCCTACCTCGACCGGCCCCTGCGGCGGCGGGGCCTTGGCATGCTTGGCGCAGGCGCCGAGCGCCAACGCGGCGGCGATAGCCAACAGGGAGTAACAAGAGGGTCTTGGCGACGTCACGAACACTCCGCGGAACAGACGGGCGCTGACGCCTTCTTGGACCTTGAGTTGGACCGCGACCTATAAATGTCAAGCCTGTCGGCGCTCTAGAACACCACCACCGACCGGATGCTTTCGCCAGCGTGCATCAGATCGAAGCCCTTGTTGATATCCTCCAGCGCCAGGCGATGCGTGATCAGCGGGTCGATGGCGATCTTGCCCTCCATGTACCAGTCGACGATCTTTGGCACGTCGGTGCGGCCCCGCGCTCCGCCGAAGGCCGTGCCCCTCCACACGCGTCCAGTGACCAACTGGAACGGGCGGGTCGCGATCTCCTGGCCCGCTCCGGCGACGCCGATGATCACGCTTTCGCCCCAGCCCCGATGGCAGCACTCCAGCGCCTGGCGCATGGTGGCGACGTTGCCGATGCACTCGAACGAGAAATCGGCGCCGCCGCCAGTCAGATCGACGATCGCCTGCACGACCTTGTCCCGGCCCACTTCGTCCGGATTGACAAAATCGGTCATGCCGAACCTGCGCGCCATGTCGACCCGGGCCGGATTGAGATCGACCCCGATGATCCGGTCCGCCCCAGCCATGCGCGCGCCCTGCAGCACGTTGAGGCCAATGCCACCCAGACCGAACACGGCCACATTGGCTCCCGGCCAGACCTTGGCGGTCCAGATCGCCGCCCCGACCCCGGTGGTCACACCGCAGCCGATGTAGCAGATCGTCTCGAACGGGGCGTCCGCGCGCACCTTGGCCAGGGCGATTTCCGGCAGCACCGTGTGGTTGGCGAAGGTCGAGCAGCCCATGTAGTGAAACAGTTTCTGGCCGCCGATCGAGAACCGGCTGGTGCCGTCTGGCATCAGCCCCTGGCCTTGGGTGGCGCGGATCGAGGTGCACAGGTTGGTGCGCCGGGAGAGGCACGATTTACACTGCCGGCATTCGGGCGTGTAGAGCGGGATGACGTGGTCACCCTTCTTCACGCTGGTCACGCCGGGGCCCACGTCCAACACCACGCCGGCCCCCTCGTGGCCCAGAATGGCGGGAAACAGCCCCTCCGGATCGCCGCCGGAGCGCGTGAACTCGTCGGTATGGCAGATCCCGGTGGCCTTGATCTCCACCAGCACCTCGCCCGCCCGGGGGCCTTCCAGATCGACGGTCTCGATGGTCAGCGGTGCGCCCGCCTTCCAGGCGACGGCGGCTCGGGTCTGCATCGTGGGGGCTCTCCGGCAAGGGTCGGCCGGGCTTAAAGCGGCTCGGCGCGAGAGGCAATCTGGGTTACGCGTGGGCGGTGACCCAGGCTCTGGACCATCTTGCCGCCGGCATGCCGATCGTGTTCGGCGGAGATCGCGTGACCCACGTCGACGCCGAACTCGCCTCGAGGTTCGTGGCCGGCGACCGCCTGATCGTGGTCCAGGAAACCGGCGATCTGCTGCACGTGCCGGCTGGCGCACACGCTATCGCATCGGCGGCAGTGAGCGCCGCTGCCGACGCCTTCGACTGCATGGCGGGAGTGACCGACGTCCAGATCAGCGACTTCTTCGCCGCCTTCGCGGACCGGCTCGCCGACGACGACACATGGTCGCCGGTGGCGGCCGCCAACGGAGAGGATCTCGCCCGAGCCCGAGCGCGCGACCGCCCCACCACCCGCCTGGCGGCCGACGCCATTATGCGCCAGGACATGATCGCCGGACTGCGCGCCTGGCGCGACGCGCCTTCGGGCCGGGACCGGCAGGTGGAGCTGGTGGAGCATGACGGCTGGAGCGTCGAGCAGGTAATTGCCCCCTTGGGCGTCGTCGGCTTCGTGTTCGAGGGCAGACCCAACGTGTTCGCCGATGCGGCCGGCGTCATCCGGGGCGGCAACACGGTGGTCTTCCGTATCGGCGGCGACGCGCTTGCCACCGCCCGAGCGATCGCGACGCATGCCCTGGCCCCGGCGCTGGCCGTCGCCGGGCTGCCTGCCGGCGCCGCCAGCCTGGTCGCCAGCGCCGACCGGGCCGCCGGCTGGGCGCTGTTCGCCGACCAGCGCTTGGCCCTGGCGGTGGCGCGCGGCTCCGGCGCCGCGGTAGCGCAACTGGGGGCCGTGGCCCGCCAGACCGGTACCCCGGCCAGCCTGCACGGGACCGGCGGGGCCTGGCTGATCGCGGACGACAGCGCCGAAGCGGAGCGCTTCGGCCACGCGGTGCTCCATTCCCTCGACCGCAAGGTGTGCAACACCTTGAACGTATGTTGCATCCCCGCTTCCCGCGCCTTCGACCTTCTGCCGGTTTTCCTGGACGCTGCCAGGCGGGCCGGCGCCCGACGAGGCCGGACCACGCGCCTGCACTGGGTCGATCCTCCGGCGGAGCCTGTCGCCGGGCTCGCCGTCGAGCCGATGGTTGCCGCCGACCTGCGCCGCGAATGGGAGTGGGATGAAACGCCGGAACTTTCGCTGGTGATCGTGGCCGGCTTGGCCGAGGCCGTCGCCCTTTTCAACCGCCACGCGCCCCGCTTTATCGCCTCGCTGATTGCGACCGACGCCGCCGCGCACGACAGCTTCTACGCGACGATCGACGCCGCCTTCGTGGGCGATGGGTTCACGCGTTGGGTCGACGGCCAGTACGCCTTCGACCGGCCGGAACTGGGCCTTTCCAACTGGCAGCACGGCCGCTTGTTCGCCCGCGGCGGCGTCCTTACGGGCGACGGCGTCTACACGGTGCGCACGCGAATGCGCCAGCAGGCCATGGCGCTCGCCCGATGAGGCGGCTGGCGCTGCTGGGATCGGTGCTGTGCCTCGCCCTCGGCCCGATCGCCGCCAGGGCGGCGCGCATCGTCGTGGGCCGGCCGGCGCCCGACTTTCACGCCACGGCGTTCGACGGGACCAAGGTGGCCCTGGCCGACTATCGCGGTCAGGTGCTGGTCCTGAACTTCTGGGCCACCTGGTGTGCGCCCTGCCGTGAAGAGCTGCCGCTGCTGGACGTCTACTACCGCATCCAGAAACGCTTCGGCCTGCGCGTCCTGGCCGTGACAACCGAGGATTCGGCCCCCATGTCGGCGCTCAAGCCGCTTTCGACGATCGTCTCGTTCCAGATGGCGCGCCGGTTTTCCGGCGGCTACGGCGATCCGAAGGCCGTGCCGACCAACTATGTCATCGATCGCGCCGGCATCGTGCGCTACGCCGCCGCCGGCGCCTTCACCCTGGACGAGCTGAACGAGATATTGATCCCCCTGCTCAAGGAGCCCCCTCCGCCCGATCTCGTGGCGCCGGCCAGCGTCGCCGCAGCCGCGCCCTAGAAAGCTCCGCGCAGCTCGTCGACCAGGTCGGTCTTTTCCCACGAGAAACCCCCGTCATCCTCGGGCGTGCGGCCGAAGTGGCCGTAGGCGGCGGTGCGGGCGTAGATCGGGCGGTTGAGCTTGAGGTGTTCGCGGATGGCGCGCGGCGTGGCCCCGCCGATCATGGCCGGCAGCATCTCTTCCAGCCGCGCCGGGTCGATTGTGTCGGCGCCGTGCAGATCGACATAGAAGCTCAGAGGGTGTGAGACGCCGATGGCGTAGCCGATCTGGATCGTGCAGCGGTCGGCCAGTCCGGCAGCCACCACGTTCTTGGCCAGGTAGCGGCAAGCGTAGGCGGCGGAGCGATCGACCTTGGTCGGATCCTTGCCCGAAAACGCGCCGCCGCCGTGCGGAGCTGCGCCGCCATAGGTGTCGACGATGATCTTGCGCCCCGTCAGGCCGCAGTCGCCGTCCGGTCCGCCGATCACGAAGTTGCCGGTCGGATTGATGTGCCACGCCGTCTGGTCGTCGACGAACCCCTCAGGCAGGACCCCGAGAATATAGGGCCGCACGATCTCGCTCACGTCCGCCGGCGTCAGGCCGTCGCGGTGCTGGGTGGAAAGCACGATCGAGGCGGCGCGCACCGGCTTGGCGTTTTCATACACCAGTGTCACCTGGCTCTTGGCGTCCGGCTCGAGGCCGATGGAGCGGTCGGCGTGCCGCGCCTTGGCCAACACCCGCAGGATGTTGTGCGAATACTGTAGCGTGGCCGGCATCAGCTCGGGGGTCTCATTGGTGGCGTAGCCGAACATGATCCCCTGGTCGCCGGCGCCTTCGTCCTTGTTGCCCGCGGCGTCCACGCCCATGGCGATGTCGTCCGACTGGGCGTGCAGGTGACAGGCGAAGTCAGCTCGGTCCCAGTGGAAGCCTTCCTGTTCGTAGCCAATGTCCTTGACCGCCGCCCGGACCTTGGCCTCGAGACCCTCGATCACGCTCTCGGGGCCACGCACCTCGCCGGCCAGGATCACGCGGTTGGTGGTGACCATCGTCTCGCAGGCGACGCGGGCGACCGGATCGGCCGACAGAAAGGCGTCGACCACAACATCGGAGATGCGATCGGCCACCTTGTCCGGGTGGCCCTCCGATACGCTCTCGCTGGTGAACAGGTAACTGGCGCGCGAAGGGTTCATACTGAAGGGTCCGAAGTCGCGGAAATTGGATATAAGGGTTTCGTTATATGATCGCTTCCGGCTCGACAAGCGCGGGGGCCACCCTACACTCGCCGCTGGCATAGGGAGTTCACGATGCGCGCTGCTGCGTGTTTCGCCATCGCCGTGCTGTCATTGCTGGGAGGCGGGCCCGCGACTGCTGCGAGCGCGCCGCTGGCCCTATCCTCGCCGTCCGTCGCGGCCGACGGCGCCATCGACGCCCGCGCCAGCGCCTATGGCGCCAACCTTTCGCCGGCGCTCGCGTGGCCGCCCGTGCGCTCCGCCGAGGCCTGGGCGGTCATCCTCGACGATCCGGATGCGGGGGCGAGCCCGTTCGTGCACTGGCTGATCTGGAACATTCCTGGCCGATCGAGCGGTCTGGACCCCGGTCTTCCGAGGGATGGCGACCTGAAGAGTCCGGCGGGAGCGAGGCAGGGTCGCAACGGCGCCGGCGGATTGGGCTATTTCGGCCCCATGCCGCCCAGCGGCGTGCACCACTATCACTTCCGCCTGTATGCCCTGGATCGCCCGCTCGACCTCGCATCCGGTGCGACGCGGGTCGCCTTGGATGCGGCGATGAAAGGTCACGTGCTGGCGACCGCCGAACTCGTCGGCGCCTTTGCCGCGCCCAACCGCCACTAGGATTCAGTCGATCATGGATGCCACGCTTTCCACCCCCGGCGACTTCGATT
Organism: Caulobacterales bacterium; assembly: GCA_038226475.1. Classification (GTDB taxonomy): domain Bacteria; phylum Pseudomonadota; class Alphaproteobacteria; order Caulobacterales; family Caulobacteraceae; genus Acaudatibacter. The sequence goes on from JBBRQK010000024.1 coordinate 29,175, forward strand.
CCGAAGCCCTGGCCCGCGCGCCCGGCGCCGTGAAGACCGCGATCGACGCCGGCGATCTCGCCGGCGCGGTGACTCTGGTATGGTGCAAGGGCAAGGTGGCGCAGGTCGCGGCGCAGGGCATGGCGGACCTCGAGGCGGCCAGGCCGATGCGGCGCGATACCCTTTTTCGCATCGCATCGATGACCAAGCCGGTCACCTCGGTCGCCGCCCTTATGCTGATGCAGGAGGGCAAGCTGGCGCTCGACGATCCGATCACCCGCTGGGCGCCGGAGTTCGCCGACATGCGGGTGCTGAAATCAGCGACCGGGCCGCTGGATGAGACCTACGCGGCGGCGCGCGACATCACCATCGACGATCTGCTGACCCATCGGGCGGGTCTTGCCTATGGCTTCACCTCCATGGGGCCGATCGCCCACGCCCATGAGGCGGCGCTGGGCGACGTGCTCAATGCGAGCCTGTCGCCCGACGCCTGGATGAAGGCGCTGGGCGCGCTGCCGCTCTCCTATCCGCCCGGCGAGCGGTTTCACTATAGCCACGCCACCGACGTGCTGGGCTTCATCGTCGGGCGCATCGCCGGCATGGATTTCCGCTCCTTCCTGATGGAGCGTGTGTTCGCGCCGCTGGGCATGAGCGACACCGATTTCTATATCCCGCCCGAGAAGCGCGACCGCGCCGCGGTGGTCTACCGACAGGACGACGACACGGGCGCCCTCTCACCGGTCGCCTTTGCCCGGCACGATTCGCCGCCGGCGTTCTGTGGCGGCGGGGGCGGGCTGGTGTCGACCGCGGACGACTATCTGAAGTTCGCTCGAATGCTGCTGAACGGCGGAGAGCTGGAAGGAACGCGTCTGCTCGCGGCCGACACCGTCGCCCTGTTGCGGGCCAACCGGCTCACCGAGGCCCAGCGCGCAATTCCGTTCATGGGCCTGCCGTTCTGGCTCGGCCAGGGGTTCGGCTTTGGGCTTTCGGTGATCACGGACGCGGAGAAGAACGCCTGGATGGGCGCCGGCACGGAGGGCGCGTTCGGCTGGCCGGGCGCCTTCGGAACCTGGTGGCAGGCCGATCCGGCCGAGGACCTTGTCATCCTCTATCTGATCCAGAACTCGATGCCGCTCGGCCCCGAGGCCGCCGCCCAGCTGGCCACCGGCCAGCGCCTAGGCGCCCGCCTGGCCCTCCCCATGTTCCAGAAAGCCGTCTACGCCGCCCTGGGGAAGTAGCGCTCAGCCGTCCAGGAAGCTGCGCAGTTTGCGGCTGCGGCTGGGGTGCTTCAGCTTGCGCAGGGCCTTGGCCTCGATCTGGCGGATACGCTCTCGGGTGACGCTGAACTGCTGGCCGACCTCTTCGAGGGTGTGATCGGTGTTCATGCCGATGCCGAAGCGCATGCGCAGCACACGCTCTTCGCGCGGCGTCAGTGAGGCCAGCACCCGGGTGGTGGTCTCGCGCAGATTGGACTGAATGGCGGCGTCGATCGGCAGGATCGCGTTCTTGTCTTCGATGAAGTCGCCCAGGTGGCTGTCTTCCTCGTCGCCGATCGGGGTCTCGAGGCTGATCGGCTCCTTGGCGATCTTCAACACCTTGCGCACCTTCTCCAGCGGCATGGCCAGCTTCTCGGCCAGCTCCTCCGGCGTGGGTTCGCGGCCGATCTCGTGCAGCATTTGGCGGCTGGTCCGGACGATCTTGTTGATCGTCTCGATCATGTGCACCGGGATGCGGATGGTGCGCGCCTGATCGGCGATCGAGCGGGTGATCGCCTGGCGGATCCACCAAGTGGCGTAGGTGGAGAACTTGTAGCCCCGGCGGTACTCGAACTTGTCCACCGCCTTCATCAGGCCGATGTTGCCTTCCTGGATCAGGTCCAGGAACTGCAGGCCGCGGTTGGTGTATTTCTTAGCGATCGAGATCACCAGACGCAGGTTGGCCTCGACCATTTCCTTCTTGGCCTGGCGCGCCTCGCGCTCGCCCTTCTGCACCGTGTGGACGATGCGGCGATAGTCGTCGATCGGCACGCCGGATTCGGTAGCCAGCGAGGCGATCTCCTTGCGGATCAGGCCGATCTGGTTGGCGTCGTTTTCGGCGAACTTGGTCCAGCGCACACCCAGCTGCATCACCTGTTCGCGCCAGCTGGGGTCCATCTCGGAGCCGAAATAGGCCTTCACGAACTCGGCCCGCGAGATGCCGTAGCTGTCGGCCACGCGCAGCAGGCGCCCTTCCAGCCCCATCAGCCGCTTGTTGATCGCATAGAGCTGCTCGACCAAGGCTTCGATGCGGTTGTTGTTGAGCTTCAGCGTCTTGAGATGGTTGACGATCGTGGTCGTCGCGGCCTCGTAGGCCTTGCGCTCGGCCGTAGCGAGATCGGCGCCCTTGAGCCTGTTTTCGACCAGCCGTTCCTGCAGGCGGCGAAAGGCCTCGAACTCGCCGGCGATGGCGTCGAGGGTGGCCATCACGCCCTCGCGCAATTCGCCTTCCATGGCGCTTATGGTCGGACCCGCGCCGTCGTCGAAATCGTCCTCGTCGGCTTCGGCCCGGGCGATCCGGGCGCCCTCGTCTTCCTCCTCGGGCGCCGGCGGCGGCGTTTCGGTTTCCAGCGCCTCGGCGGCCACGGCCGCGTCCGCGGCGTCGGCAAGAGCCTGGGCGACCTGGCCGCCGTAGGTCTGTTCTAGATCGATCACCTCGCGCAGCAGGATACGGCCCTGGCCGAGTTCCTCGCGCCACACCATGATCGCCTCGAACGTCAGG
>JBBRQK010000025.1:0-31056 GCA_038226475.1 Caulobacterales bacterium
CCGCTCGACCGACGGCGCACGCCGGGAGCTCAACTACAGGCGGCCTTAGTTTGCGGCGAAGTAGAGGTGGTGGTGCTTTTGGCAACCGGGATTGAAACCCGCGCCACATCGGGGGCAATGGCTTCCACAAGACAGATAGGCGTTCACGGTGAGCTCAAGCCGGCAAGCTCCACAGAGGACGGCGCTTTCATTCCATTCTTCACGCGGCCAGACGTGAACAGAGTGCACCGACGACGCGTCGTGGCACGCGCGGCAGGCAAAATACGTCGCGCAGCACCGCATCTTTATCGCGACGATGTCGAGCGGGCCGTTCCAATGGGAGCAGCGGGTCTGAGAATCCAATTGGAGGCCGTGTACGGTCGGTCGAAATGAAATTCTCGCAAGCATTTATGGCCCGATAACTGCTGTAGGCATTCCGCGCCAGTTCGTTGTCCGGCAAGAGCGCAGGTCCAAGTCGGGTCGAACCGGGGAATTGGCCTCCTGGCCGGAAGCGGACTCTCGCCCGATTTGGCCGACAACCGGACGCTGCCAACCGCCGCTCGGGGTGGAAACCGGCACACACGAATGCGTCGCCGATCTTAAGGCCGGCGGCGCGGGGCTACGGTGTCGTGTCTATGGCGAAGTTTTGTGCGTACCATAAGATCCGGTCCTATCGAGGTCGCAGGAAACCGATTGATGGGCCAGCAAACGCAGGTGCCGAAACGCAAGTCGTCAAGCGCAAAGTTTATACTGCAGCAAATTTGGAGCATATATATCATCATAGGAACAGTTCTGGGCTTTCCAGTTCTGCTGAGTTATTGGATCGCGACGCCGTTTTTGGAGTGGAAGTTATTCACCCACGGGGCGCCTCTGCCACAGTTGGCTGTGGCTGGCTTCAGCATGTTTTTCATGGGCGGATTTCTCGGCGCTGTTTTTAAAATTCTGCTTTGGCCTTGGGCGATTTATGTTCTGTTGGCCGGGCAGGAACCCTCGTTCTGGCATTGGCTCGTTCCCGGATTCTTCTATCAACCCACGTTCGGGTAGCCCTGACCGCCGGGTGCCAGAGATAGAGCGGCGGCTCCAGGGCTAGGAGTTGCCGTGGACGATGACCCCGTCTCCGCGCTCCAGCTTGCGGACATGTTGGGGGCTGAGTTGGGTCGGACCTCCCCGTTGCCCTTCATCCCTGAAGCGGACGTTGGGGCCAAACTGCCTTTTCCTCCCGCAACCCGACGCTCCCAACTTCCGCTTGGAGTCAGCAGCCGAAGCAGCCTCCCCCTAAACCCCCACCACCCTCCGGCACCACCCCGCCACATACCCCACCTGCCGGCCCAGAAACGCCACCGAGATCGCCCAGGCCTCCGCCGGGGAGACGGTGAACGCCTTGCCCACCGTGTCGGCCATCACCGCGCCGCGGGCGCCCAGGGGGCGGGCGGCGCCGGCGGTGGTGTCACAGGCGGTCTGGTGCTCCACCTCGGCGTTGAATTCTGCCCCGGCCAGAACCACCATCACCGAGAACCACACCCAGAGCATCAGGCCGATCATCGCGCCGAGGGAGCCATAGGTCACGCCCAGGTGGGTGAAGGTGTTGAGATACCAGGAGAAGCCGAGCGATCCGGCCATCCAGATCAGCGCCGCCCCCAGGCCGCCCACCAGCACCCAACGCCAGCGCGGTGGCGCGCGGCTGGCGCCATGGCGATAGACCAGGGTGAAGGCCAGGGCCGCCATCAGATAGATCACGATCCAGCGCAGCGGCACCCACCAGAGCGCCGCCCGGCGCACACCCAACCGATGGAAGAAGGCAGGCACGATCACCCCCACCGCCGTCACCGAGACCAGGAAGGCCAGGGCCGCCAGGGTCGCGCCATAGGTGACCAGCGTGCGCTGCAGATAGGGCCGCTTCTCGGTCTCGTTATAGGCCACGTTGACGGCGTCGAAGAGCGCCTTCATCCCGGCGTTGGCGCTCCAGATCGAGACGAGCGCGCTCACCGCGAAGGCCGCCCCCAGGGTGCCGTGCCGCTGCGCGGCCAGGCGCATCATCTGCTGGCCGATCAGCTCCACCGCGTCGCGCGGGAAGACCGCCGAAAGCTGCTCGAACTGCCGTTCCACCGTCTCGACATTGGACCACAGCCCATAGAGCGAGACGAAGGCGGCCACCGCGGGAAACGTCGCCAGCAGCAGATAGAAGGTCACTCCCCCCGAGAGCGCCGGCAGGCGGGCGCGGCCGAATTCGCGATAGGTGCGCCAGGCGATGTCCTTCCAGCCGCGCGGCGGGATCCGCCAGGGGAACTCAGCCCCCCGCCCGCGATAGGGCTCGGCCGCGTCGAATTCCGCCGGCGTGACACAGGGCCTGGGCTCCTTGGCCTTGGCCGCCGCCCCGCCCGCGCCGGTCAGGGTCCGCCGGGCCCACATCGCTCCCATGGCCAGCACCGCCAGCCACGGCGCGAGGCGCACGGGGAGGGCGGCCAGAGCCTTGACTTCGCGGCCGTTCCCGGGCGGCGTGTCGCTCGCCGTCGGCGGATCGCTCATCGTTGAGCCCGTCCACAGTGAAACTCTCGCCGCACCTCCGGCGCAACCCTTGGCAGGAACGCGCCATGCAGGGCTCCATCGCCGCACTTTTCGGCCACCCGATCAAGGGGTTCACGCCGCAAAAGATGAGGGCCGCCGTGCTGGAGGCCGGCCAGGCCTTCCCGGGCGATCGCCTGTTCGCGGTGGAAGATGGCCCCAGCGGCTTCGATCCGGCCCATCCGGCCTGGATCTCGAAACAGCGCTTCACGGTGCTCGCCAAGATCGCCGAGGTGGCCAAGGCCCGCACCTGGTATGACGAGGCGTCCGGCCGCCTCACCGCCTCCGCCCCCGGCGCGCCGGGCCTCGCCGTCTGCCTCGCGGAGCCGGACGGTCGCGCGATGTTCGAGGCCTGGCTGACCGACCTGCTGGGCGAGGAGGCGCGTGGCCCCCTGCGCGTGGTCGAGGGTCCCGGCCACCGGTTCATGGATCATCCCCTGGGCCACGTCTCGATCCTCAATCTCGCCAGCGTGCGCGATCTGGAGGAGAGGCTGGGCCGTCCGGTCGATCCCCTGCGGTTCCGCGCCAACATCCTGGTCGAGGGCTGGCCGGCCTGGGTGGAAAACGACTGGAAGGGACGCCAGATCGCGCTCGGCCCGGCGCGGGTGCGTGTGTTCGAGCCCATCACCCGCTGCGCCGCCCCCAATGTCGATCCGGTCACGGCCCGGAAGGATATGGATGTCACCGGCGATCTCTTCCGCCTCTACGGCCACCTGCTGTGCGGCGTCTATGTGCATGTCGAGGAGGGCGGGGCGGTGGGTGAGGGCGATGCGGCGCGACTGGCGCCGCTATAGCGCCAGAGCCGGCGCCGGCGCCGGCGCGGCCAGGTCTTCGCCGGCCAGGGCCCGCTCGATCAGGCGCAGGGTCTCGGGGATGCCGAAGATGACGACGAACGAGCCGAACCGCGGCCCCTGGCTCTGGCCCAGCAGCACCTCATAGAGGGCGGAAAACCAGCCGCGCAGAGGCTCGAACCCGGCCGCCTTGCCGGCGGCGTAGACCTCGGCCTGCACCGTCTCGGCGTCATGCGTCTCGGCCGGCAGGGCGCGCAGCCGCGCCGCCAGATCGGCGAAGGCGGTCCGCTCGCGCGCGTCGGCGGGGCGAAACTGCTTCGCCGGCCGCACGAAGTCCTCGTAATAGTGGATGGCCCGCTCTACCAGGCGGTCCAGCAGCGGCTCGCTCGCCGGCGTCGCCCCCGGCATGTGCCGCCCGATGAACCCCCACAGAAGCTCGCGGTCCGAGGCGTTGCTGGCCGAGACGAGGTTGATCAGCAGGCCAAACGAGACCGGCGATCCTCGCTGCGGCGGCGCCCCGCCGTGCACGCTCCACACCGGATTATCCAGCGGGTTGCCGGGCTTGCTGTTCGTGTCCTCGGCCGGCGGCACCGGCGGGCGGTGATAGGCGTCCAGCTGCTGCAGATAGTCGTCGCTGGCCCGGGGGATCACCTCGAACGAGAGCTTCTTGGCCGAGCGTGGCGACTGGAACAGATAATAGACCAGGCTCTCCGGCGTGCCATAGCGCTGCCACTCCTCCAGGGTCAGGCCGTTGCCCTTGGATTTGGAGATCTTCTGGTTGTCCTGGTCGAGGAAGAGCTCGAAGTTGAACCCCTCCGGCGGCGTGCCGCCCAGGATCGTGCACAGGCGCGACGACACCTTCACCGAATCGATCAGGTCCTTGCCGGCCATCTCGTAGTCGACCCCGAGCGCCGCCCACCGGCAGGCCCAGTCCGGCTTCCATTGCAGCTTGACCGCCCCGCCGGTCACCGGCGTTTCGGTCAGCGCGCCGTCCTCGTCGGCGAAGACGATCGTGCCTCGGTCCGGATGCCGCTCCAGGGTCGGAACCTGCAGCACCCGCCCCGTGGTCGGGCTGATCGGCAGGAACGGCGAATAGCTCGCCCGCCGCTCCGGCCCCAGGGTCGGCAGCATCACCGCCTGGATGGCGTCGAACCGCTCCAGCGCCAGGCGCAGCGTCGCGTCGAACCGGCCGGAGCGATAGCAGTCGGTGGAGGAGAGGAACTCGTAGTCGAAGCCGTGCTCGTCCAGGAACGCACGCATGCGGGCGTTGTTGTGCGCGCCGAAACTGTCGTGTTCGCCGAACGGGTCGCGCACCTGGGTGAGCGGCTTGCCCAGATCCAGCGCCAGGGCCTCGCGGTTCGGCACATTGTCCGGAACCTTGCGCAGGCCGTCCATGTCGTCGGAAAACGAGATCAGCCGGGTGTGCACCGCGTCCTCGGTCAGGGCGCGAAAGGCGTTTCGCACCATGGTCGTGCGCGCCACCTCGTTGAAGGTGCCGATGTGCGGCAGGCCGGAGGCGCCATAGCCGGTCTGCAGCACCACCGGCGCGGCCAGGGCCGGCAGGGCGCTCAAGGCCTCGCCGATACGGCCGCCGGTGATCAGGGCCGAGGCCAGGTCCCGCTCCGCGTCGCTGGCCAGGCGCACCCGCAGAAGCCGCGCCAGCAGATTGCGCGCCTGTTCGAACGGCCACGCGCGCGCCTCGCGGGCGGAAGAGGAGAGGCCGGTCAGCATTGTCGCGGTTTGTCCTAGTCTGTTCGGAAACTGGCCGCCACTGTCCGCGCCTGTTTCCCCGCGGTCCGTTCTTGTTCGTTTTTTCAGCCCGTTTGTCCGTTTTTGTCCCAAAATGTCCGGTTTTGTCCGCTTCCCGATCTACGCCAAAGCCGCAATTTCCTCTTGCGAACAATCACATATTGCAATACCATGCTCCCCATGTCCAGCAAAAAGCCCCCCAATCCGACCACCCCTCCAGAGCGAGAGATGCGCGCCCCAATACAAACGGCGCGCAGGGCTAAAGACCCGATGCCGCAACCAAAAAATGAGGGACGCATCAATTTGCGCTTCGCCATGAGGCTTGCAATCGCTAACGCGGTCATCTAGATATGACCAGTCCGAACGAGATGACCACGATGACTTCAGCCCTGTCCTTCACCGCCACCGACTTCAAGGCTCGATGTCTCGAGATTCTCGATCGGCTGGCCTCCCATGAGTTCACCCGGGTCACCGTGACGAAGCGCGGCAAGGTGGTGGCTGTCCTCACACCGCCGGAGCCCGCCGACGCCGCCGTTCGCAGCCTTCACGGGTTCATGCGAGGCTCGGTCATCGCGCCAGCCGATTTGGATCTCACCGCCCCCGTCCTCGATGAGCCTTTCCTGGCGGACGAAGGCGTCTTGCACCGTTGACCTCGACCTCCCTATCGCCCGCGGTCCTGCTCGACACCTGCGCGCTGATCTGGCTGGTCAACGGAGAGCCCATCGACGACGGAGCGGAAGAGGCGATCGTTCACGCCGGCCTGAACGGCGGCGCATTTGTTTCGCCGATCTCCGCCTGGGAGATCGGGTTGCTCAGCCGTCCGAAAGCCGGTCGCGCGCTCATTTTTCTGCCCGATCCGGGCGCGTGGTTTGCACGCGCCATGACCGGACCGGGTATCCGACCGGCGGCCTTCAACGCACGCATGGCGATCGCCGCCTCCACGCTTCCCGAGCCCCTGCACGGAGACCCCGCGGACCGGATGCTGATCGCGACGGCCCGCGAACTCGGCATGCCTATCGTCACACGCGACGCTGCGATCATCGCCTACGCTGCGCGGGGTCACATCGCTGTGGTCCCGTGCTGAAGTCCCGCGACGGCGGCGGGCTACGCCGCCGGGCTCAGCATGAAGTGGCCGCGCAGGGCGGCGACGGGGGAGGCGCGGGTTTCCTGCCAGGCCTCGACATGAACATTGGCGATGCGGCGGCCGATCTTGCGCACGTCGGCTCGGGCGAAGGTGGTCAGGGCGCGACCGGGGCGCAGATATTCGATCGTCACATCGATGGTCCGCGGCTGGCGGCGCATCGGCTCGCGCACCGAAAGCTGGATCAGGGCGGCCATCTCCATGAACGCCCCCAGCACCCCGCCGTGCAGGGCCGGCAGCACCTGGTTGCCTACCAGATCGGGCCGGAACGGCAGGATGGCGGTCATCTCGTCGCCGGCCAGCTCGGCCGTCATGCCCAGGAAGCTCAGATAGGGTACGGCCTCGACCATGGCCGCCAGGCGCTGGGCCCGCCGCTCGCTCATTCGGCGGGCCTGGGCGCGGCCGGGGCGCCGGCCAGGGCGAAGGCCGCCTGGGCGGTGGCGATCGGATCATCCTCGCTGGTCTCGAACGCCGCGGCGCGGACGAAGGCGATCGCGCGCGTGACCTTGTAGCAGCGTGCGCGGGCGAACACCTCGCGGCCCGGTTCGGCGGGCCGCATGTAGTCGATACGGAGATCCAGGGTGGCGATGGCGTGCGACTGATCGACCGCAGAGCCCACCGCCCGGCCGCAGGCGTGATCGAGCAGGGAGGTGATCACCCCGCCGGCCAGCACGCCGGTCTGGGGATCGCCGACCAGGTCGGCGCGCCAGGGCACGGCCATGGTCGCATCGCCCGGCGTGCCGGCGACGAGGCGTATCCCCAGCGCCAGGGCGTGCGGTGTATCGTCCATCGCCGCGTTCATAGGCACGGTTCGGCGCCAGCGCCTATATCCACGGGCGTGATCAAGCCGCACGCCCTGCTCTGTCCCAAGCCCGCCGGCCTCTACTGCGCGCCGGGCGATTTCTACATCGACCCGACGCGGCCGGTGGAGCGGGCGGTGATCACCCACGGCCACGCCGACCACGCCCGCGCCGGCCACGGCGCCGTGCTCGCCACCCCGGCCACCCTGGCGATCATGGCCGCCCGCTACGGCGAGGACTTCGCCGGCGTCCGCCAGGCCGCGGCCTATGGCGAGACCACCGCGATCGGCGGGGCGGAGGTGACCCTCGTGCCGGCCGGCCATGTGCTGGGTTCGGCCCAGGCGGTGGTGCGCTGCAAGGGCCTGACGATCGTCGTCTCCGGCGACTACAAGCGCCGCCGCGACCCCACCTGCGCCGCCTTCGAGCCGATCGCCTGCGACGTCTTCGTCACCGAGGCGACCTTCGGCCTGCCGGTGTTCCGCCACCCGCCCGAAAACGAGGAGATCGAGAAGCTGCTGCATTCGGTGGCCCAGTTCCCCGAGCGCAGCCACGTGATCGGCGCCTATGCGCTCGGCAAGGCCCAGCGCGTCATCCGCCTGCTGCGCGAGGCCGGCTGGGAGCGGCCGATCCCGATCCACGGCGCCCTGGAGCGGCTCAACGCCGTCTATGCCGCGTTCGGCGTCGAGCTCGGCCCCGTGGAGGCGGCGACCACGGCGGCGCGCAAGAGCTTCGCCGGGGCCATCGTCATCGCCCCGCCCTCGGCCCTCGCCACCCCCTGGGCGCGCCGCTTCCCAGATCCGGTGGATGCGTTCGCCTCGGGCTGGATGCGCATCCGCGCCCGCGCCCGCCAGCGCGGCGGCGAACTGCCCCTGATCCTCTCCGACCACGCCGACTGGGACGAACTCACCGCCACCATCGCCGAACTGCATCCCAGCGAAGTGTGGATCACCCATGGCCGCGAGGAGGCCCTCGCCCGCTGGTGCGAGCTCCAGGGCATCCCGGCCCGCGCCCTCGCCCTGGTCGGCTACGAGGAGGAAGAGGAATAGGGCCGCTGTTTCATCGGGCGCAGGAAGATGCGGCCGATGCGGGGGTCGGAGGCCTGGACCGCGTCGCTGAGCGTCTGGGCGCGCGACTGCAGTTCGTCGCCGCTGAGGCCCTCGCGCCATTCGAGGGTGACGCCGACCAGGATGGAGTCCGGCCCCAGGTGCAGGGTCAGGACCTCCTCGACCACGGCCACGTCCGGGTCGCGGTCCAGGATCGCGCGCACCTCGGCCACCACAAAAGGCGTCGCCGCCTCGCCGGCCATCAGGCTGCGCACTTCGTTGGAGAGGAACATCGCCACCATCGCCAGCAGCAGGCCGATGGCGATCGAGGCGGCGCCGTCGGCCCAGGCCAGATGCAGCTCCGCGGTCGCGGCCACGCCCACCGCCGCGATGCCCAGGCCGATCAGGGCCGCGCCGTCCTCCAGCAGGGTGGCGATCAGGCTCGGGTCCTTGCTGGCCCGCAGGAACCGCCAGAGGTTCACCCGCCGGCCGTGCACCATGCGGCGATACTCGCGGTAGCCGACCACGAACGAGATGGTCTCGAACACCGCCGAGACGGCGAGCACGAGATAGTTGATCCACGGGCGGCTCAGCGCCTCCGGATGCAGGACGCGCTGCACGCCCTGGACGATCGAGGCCGCGCCCCCCAGGGCGAAGATCAGCAGGGCGACGGCGAAGCTCCAGAAATAGGTCTCCAGCCCATAGCCGAACGGATGCTCCGGATTGGCCGGCCGGGCCGCGCGCTTCATGCCCACCAGCAGGAACACCTGGTCGAGGCTGTCGACCAGGGAATGCACCGCCTCGGTCAGCATGGCGCTGGACCGCGTGAACAGGAAGGCGACCAGTTTGATGGCGGCGATCGCGATGTTGCCGGCCAGGGCCACATAGACGACGCGCTTGGATCCTTCCGCCAACGGGCCATCCTTCGCGCGCCACAAACAATCCTTGCCGCAACGCGCGCCGGGCGGGGATGTTCATAGGCCATGCGCGCCTTCGCCCACCTGCTGGACCGGCTGTCGCTGACCTCGTCGCGCAACGCCAAGCTGACCCTGGTGCGCGATTTCCTGCGCGAGACGCCCGATCCGGAGCGCGGCTGGGCGCTCGCGTCCCTGACCGGAGAGCTGAGCTTCCACGCCGCCAAGCCGGGGGCCATCCGCGCCGCGGTGGAGGCGCGCATGGACGCCACCCTGTTCCGCTGGAGCTACGACTATGTCGGCGACCTGGCCGAGACCGTGGCCCTGGTCTGGCCCGCGAGACACGGCGCAAACCGCGAGCCGGAGCTCTCAGAGGTGGTCGACGCCCTGGCCCGCGCCGGCCGCGTGGAAGCCCAGGCCCTGATCGAAGGCTGGCTGGACGCTCTCGACGCCGATGGCCGCTGGGCCCTGATCAAGCTGGTCACCGGCGCCCTGCGCGTCGGTCTCTCGGCCCGCCTGGCAAAGCAGGCGGCGGCCGACATCGGCGGCGTCGCCGTGGCCGAGGTGGAGGAGATCTGGCACGCCCTGCGCCCGCCCTACGAGGATCTGTTCGCCTGGCTGGAAGGACGCAGCGAGCGGCCCACGGCCGACGCTCCGGGCCGCTTCCGGCCGGTGATGCTGGCCCAGGCGATCGACGAGGCCGCCGACTTCGCCAGGTTCGATCCGGCCGACTACGCCGCCGAGTGGAAGTGGGACGGCATCCGCGTCCAGGCGGTCAACGAGCGCGGAGAGCGCCGGCTCTACAGTCGCACCGGCGACGACATCTCGGCCGCCTTCCCCGATGTGCTGGACGCCCTGGCCTTCGAGGGCGTGATCGACGGGGAGCTGCTGGTCATGCGTGACGGCTCGGCCGCCCCGTTCGGCGACCTGCAGCAGAGGCTCAACCGCAAGACCGCCGACGCCAGGCTGATCGCCTCGCACCCGGCCGGCATCCGCGCCTACGACCTCCTGCTGGAGGGCGAGGAGGACCTGCGCGCCCTGCCGTTCGCCCAGCGGCGCGGGCGGCTGGAGGCCTTCGTCGCCGCCATCGCAGCGCCCGGCGTCGATCTTTCGCCGCTGCAGCCGTTCGAGAGCTGGGAGGCCCTGGCCGCCCTGCGCGCCGCCCCTCCGCCGGGTGATCCGGCGCGCGCCGAGGGGCTGATGCTCAAGCGCTGGGATTCGATCTACCAGGCCGGCCGGCCCAAGGGCCCGTGGTTCAAGTGGAAGCGCGACCCGCGGCTAGTAGACGCCGTGCTGATGTACGCCCAACGCGGGCACGGCAAGCGCTCCAGCTTCTACTCCGACTACACCTTCGGCGTCTGGCGCGAGGACGCCGAGGGCCACCGCTCGTTGACCCCGGTGGGCAAGGCCTATTTCGGCTTCACCGACGAGGAGCTGAAACAGCTGGACGCCTTCGTGCGCGAGAACACCACCGAGCGGTTCGGCCCGGTTCGCGCGGTGCGCGCCGACCTGGAGTTCGGCCTCGTGCTTGAGGTGGCGTTCGAGGGCCTGCAGCGCTCCACCCGCCACAAGAGCGGCCTCGCCATGCGCTTTCCCCGCATCCACCGCATCCGCTGGGACAAGCCCTCCCGCGACGCCGACGACCTCGATACGCTCGAGCGCCTGCTGGAGGCGATGAGCGCGTGAGCCGCGCCTCAGCCGTTGAAGCCGCGCACCGCGGCGATGATCCCGTCCTGGGTGTCCGGGGCGAGATAGGGGTGCATAGGCAGCGCCAGCACCAAGTCGGCTTTTTCCTCGGTCACCGGCAGGCCGCCCGGCGCGCGCGGGCTCTCCAGGTAGGGCGCCTGGAGGTGCATCGGCACGGGATAGTAGACGGCGGTCGGCACACCGGCGCCCTTCAGGTGCGCGGCCAAGCCGTCACGATCGGCGTGCTCGATCACATACTGCGCCCAGGTCGAGACGCCGCCCTCGATCACGGCCGGAACCGCGCGGCAGGCGTCGACGAGCCCGGCGTGATAGCGCTCCGCCACCGCCTGGCGCGCCTGGATCTCGCCATCGAAGATCGCCAGCTTCTGCAGCAGGATCGCCGCCTGCAGGGTGTCGAGGCGCGAGTTCATGCCGACCCGGGCGTTGAGGTATCTGGCGTCGTGCGCCGAGGCCGCGCCCGCCCCATCGGCGCTCGTCGCCTTGCCGTGGATGCGCAGCGAATCCATCCGCTCCCACAGCGCCGCGTCCTTGACGATCACCGCGCCGCCGTCGCCGTAACACCCGAGCGGCTTGGCTGGAAAGAAGCTGGTGGTCTGGGCGTCCGCCCAGTGGATCGGATGGCGCCCGCCGAGCGTCGCCCCGAACGCCTGGGCCGAATCGGCGATCAGCTTGAGGCCATGCCGGCGGCAGATCCGCGCGAGGCTCGGATAGTCCGCCGTCTGGCCGAAAAGGTCGACCGCGATCACCGCCGCGGGCCGGAGCCGCCCCTCGGCCTTTACCGCCGCGATGGCCGCCTCGAGGCTGGCCGGATCGAGGTTGTAGGTATCCGGCAGGATATCCACGAACACCGGCGTCGCCCCGGTCCAGGGGATCACCTCCGGCGTGGCGGCGAAGGTGAACGAGGGGCAAAACACCGTGTCGCCAGGGCCGATCTCCCAGGCCATCAGCGGCAGGGCCAGGGCGTCGGTGCCGTTGGCGCAGGAGAGGGCCAGCGGCGCGCCGCAGACCGCCGCCAGGGCGGCTTCCAGCTCGGCCACCTCGGGGCCCATGACATAGGCCCCATGGGCCAGGACCCGGGCGATGGCGGCGTCCAGCGCGGGGCGGATGCGCGCCTGCTGCGCCGCCAGATCGATGAAGGGGATCATGGCGCGCCCCGGTAGCCGCCCGCCCACGGGGCGGCGACACAATCCCTGTATCGGATCATTTCGGCAGGTCGAGGCCGGCGACGAAGGCCGCCAAGTCGCCGCCCGGAAACAGCGCCCCGGCCACGCCGGCCCGCCGCGCCGCCTCCATGTCGCTCGCCTTGTCGCCGATCACAAGCGCTCGCTCGGGGTCGATCCGCCAGTCGATCATCGCGCGCAGGATCATGCCCGGATTGGGCTTGCGGTCGGGATGATCCGGATGGGCGAAGGCCGCCACCGGCGCGTCGGGCAGGAACGGGCAGAGGTAGATGGCGTCGATGCGCGCGCCGGCTGCCGCCAGCTCGGCCCGCATCGCGTCGTGCAGCCGCTCCACCGCCGCCAGATCGAACAGGCCGCGCGCCACGCCCGACTGATTGGTGACCACGATCACGAGCAGGCCGGCGGCGTTCATCGCCGCCACCGCCGCCTTCGCTCCGGTCACCCATTCCAGGCGCGACGCGTCGCCGACATAGCCGTGGTCGAGGTTGAGGACGCCGTCGCGGTCGAGGATCACGGCGGCCCGCCCCACAGTCGCCGCTTTCAGCGCGCTCTCCCATTGCCTAGACTGGGGGATGATCAGACCCCGGACAGCAAGGTAGCGCCGCTTGCCCGCATCGCCAAAACGCCTGCCGCCCACGCCCTTGCCCGATGTCGATCACATCGCCTCGGCGGTGCGCACGGTGGCGGCGGAGATCGCCGGACTGCAGGCGCTCACCGGTGCGCTGCAGAACGGCCTGAAGGCCCCGTTCGAGGCCGCCATCGCCGCTATCGCCGCGGCGGAGGGCCGGGTGGTCGTTACGGGCATGGGCAAGAGCGGCCATGTGGCGCGCAAGATCGCCGCCACCCTGGCCTCCACCGGCGCCCCGGCGGTCTACCTCCACTCCGCCGAGGCGAGCCACGGGGATCTGGGCATGATCGCCGCCGGAGACGTGGTGCTGGCGCTGTCCTGGTCGGGCGAGACGCCGGAGCTCAAGGCCGTGATCCACTACTGCAAGCGCTTCGCCGTACCGCTGATCGCCCTCTCCTCGGAGCGGGCCAGCGCCCTTGCCGGAGCGGCCGACATCGCCCTGATCCTGCCCCGGGCGGAGGAGGCCTGCCAGAACACCGGCGCGCCGACCACCTCGACCACCATGCAGATGGCGTTCGGCGACGCCCTGGCCATCGCCCTGCTGGAAGCGCGCGGCTTCTCGGCCGACGATTTTCGCAACTTCCATCCGGGCGGGCGCCTGGGCTCGCGCCTGGTGACGGTGGCCGACCTGATGGCCCACGGCCCGGACGTGCCTCGGGTGAGCGAGACCGCCAGCCTCTCCGATGCGATCGTCGAGATCACCCGCACGCGCTACGGCGGCGTCGCCGTTGTGGATGCGGCCGGCACCCTGGTGGGGGCCTTTACCGACGGCGACCTGCGCCGGGCCCTGCCGGCGGCGGACCTTTCGGCCTGCGTCGCTCTGCACATGAGCCGCGAGCCGGCCTTCGTCACGCCCCGGCTGCTGGCCACCGAGGCCCTGCGGGTGATGAACGAGCGCGAGCGGCCGATCCAGCTGATGTTCGCCTGCGAGGCTGGGCGGCTGGTCGGGGCCGTCGGCATGCACGACTTCCTGCGCGCCGGGATCGCCTGAGGCGCCGCGCCTCAGCGCACCTTGCGAAAGCAGTCGCGGATCTCGGTGACGTAGAGTTCCGGCTGCTCCCAGGCGGCGAAGTGACCGCCCTTGGGAAGCTCGTTCCAGTGGATGATGTTCGACATGTGCTTCTCCGCCCAGCGGCGCGAGGCGCGGAAGATCTCCTTGGGATAGATGCTGACCCCCACCGGCAGCTCCAGCCTCGTCGAGCCGAAGGCGCCGAAGCTCTCCCAGTAGAGCCGGGCCGAAGACGCGCCCGTGCCCGGCAGCCAGTAGAGCATGATGTTGTCGAGCATCTCGTCCTTCGTCAGCGCATCCTCCGGCGCGCCATGGTTGTCGGTCCAGGCCCACATCTTCTCGTAGATCCAGGCCGCCTGGCCGGCGGGCGAATCCACCAGGCCATAGCCCAGCGACTGTGGCCGGGTGGCCTGCTGCTTGGAATAGCCGGAGTCCTTGTCTTGGTAATAGGCCAGCGACGCGACCGAGGCCTGTTCGGCCGGCGTGAGGCTCTTCATGTCCTCCGCGTCCGGAAACACCAGCGGCATGTTGACGTGGATCGCCGCCACCGCCGGCGGGCGGGCGACCCCGATCGCTGTGGTGACGCCAGCGCCCCAGTCGCCGCCCTGCGCCACCCAGCGCTCGTAGCCCAGCCTCGCCATCAGCTGGATCCAGGCCCCGGCAATTCTGGGCACACCCCAACCGGTCGCCGTCGGCCGGTCCGAAAAGCCGTAGCCCGGCAGGGACGGAGCGATCACGTGGAAGGCGTCGGCCGGATCGCCACCGTGCGTCTCAGGGTCGGTCAGGGGCCCGATAACCTTCATGAATTCCATCACCGAGCCCGGCCAGCCGTGGGTGATCAGGAGCGGCATGGCCCCCTCGACCTTCGAGCGCACGTGCAGGAAATGGATGCCCAGGCCGTCGATCTCGGTCTTGAACTGGCCCAGGGCGTTGAGCCGCGCCTCGCAGGCGCGCCAGTCGTACCCGCTCCGCCAATGGGCGCACAGGGCCTGGACCTTGGCCAGCGGCGAGCCCTGGCTCCAATCGTCCACCGTTTGCGCCTCCGGCCAGCGCGTCTGGTCCAGCCGCCGGTTCAGATCGTCGAGCTCGCTCTGCGGGACGGCCAGGGTGAAGGGTGTAACGGCGTCGCTCATGGGGGCGTCCTTCGTGGCATTCGGTGGCGGGAGCGATCTGTGTATAACAGGCGCGGCGCCGCGACAGCATGAACCGCCAGGAGACGACACGCATGGCCGCGGAACATTTCGATGTGGTGATCGTGGGAGCCGGACTCTCCGGCGTCGGCGCCGGCGCGCACCTCAAACGGGAGTGCCCGTCCAAGACCTATGTCGTGCTCGAGGGCCGCGAGGCTATCGGCGGCACCTGGGACGAATTCCGCTATCCCGGCATCCGCTCCGACAGCGACATGCACACCCTGGGCTACAGCTTCAAGCCGTGGCGCGCGGCCAAGTCGATCGCCGACGGCCCCTCGATCCTGGACTATGTGCGGGAGACGGCGGCGGAGTACGGCGTGGATCAACACATCCGCTTCCAGCACCGCGTCACCGCCGCCGCCTGGTCGAACGAGACCGCGCGCTGGACCGTCGAGGCGGTTCGCGGCGCTGACGGCGAGGTGGCGCGCTTCACCTGCGGCTTCTTGTTTATGAACTCCGGCTACTACAGTTATGACGCCGGCCACACGCCGGACTTTCCGGGGGCCGACCGCTTCAAGGGCCGTATCGTCCATCCGCAGAAGTGGCCGACCGACCTCGACTACGCGGGCAAGCGAGTAGTGATCATCGGCTCTGGGGCCACGGCTATGACTCTCGCCCCGGCCATGGCGGCCAAGGCCGGGCACATCACCCTGCTGCAGCGCTCGCCAACCTATGTCGTCTCCCGGCCCGACCACGACAAGGTGGCCAACACCCTGCGCAAGTTCCTGCCGGAGAAGACCGCCTATGGCGTGACCCGCTGGAAGAACGTCGGCCTGCAGGCCTACATGTACCGCCAGACGCGCACCAAGCCGGCCAAGATCAAGGCCTTGCTGCTGGGCGCCGTGCGCAAGGAGTTGGGCCCCGACTACGACGTCGAGACCCACTTCACCCCGAGCTACAATCCCTGGGACCAGCGCCTGTGCCTGGTGCCCAACAGCGACCTCTTTCAGGCGATCCGCTCAGGCAAGGCCGAGGTGGTCACCGACCATATCGAGGCCTTCACCGAGACCGGGATCACCCTGAAATCGGGCCGGAGGCTGGAGGCCGACATCATCGTCACCGCCACGGGGCTCAACATGGTGGTGCTGGGCGGCATGGCCCTCAGCGTCGACGGGGCGCCGGTCGATGTCTCCAAGACCTGGACGTACAAGGGGATGATGTATTCGGGCGTGCCCAATCTCGTCTCCACCTTCGGCTACATCAACGCCTCCTGGACCCTGCGCGCCGACCTGACCTGCGAGTTCGTCTGCCGCCTGCTCAAGCACCTCGACGCGACCGGAACCGCCCAGGTGACGCCCACCCTGCGCCCCGGCGACGAGGCCATGCCCGGAAAGTCGTGGATTGGAGATTTCTCCAGCGGCTACATGGCGCGGGTGATGCACCGCCTGCCGCGCCAGGGTGATCGTGAACCCTGGGTAAACCCGCAGGACTATGCCCGCGACAAGAAGATGATCCGCCAAGGCGCCCTGGAAGACGGGGTGCTGCTTTTCGCCAAGGCCAGGCCGGCCGCGGCGGCGTCGCCCAGGGCGCCGATGCTTCAGGCGGCCGAATAGGCCAAACAATCTCACCCCTCGCCGGCGGGTGCGCTATCATCGGCGCAAAACAAGAACCTCGAGGGAGAGCGGCATGGGAGCGGAGCGGATCGACGCGGTGATCGTGGGGGCCGGCTTTTCGGGCCTCTACATGCTGCACCGGTTGAGGGGCCAGGGGCTGAGCGCGCGGGTCTATGAGGCCGGCAGCGGCGTCGGCGGCACCTGGTTCTGGAACCGCTATCCGGGCGCGAGGGTCGATATCGAGAGCCTGGA
The DNA here is from genome assembly GCA_038226475.1 of Caulobacterales bacterium. Taxonomy (GTDB): domain Bacteria; phylum Pseudomonadota; class Alphaproteobacteria; order Caulobacterales; family Caulobacteraceae; genus Acaudatibacter. The sequence goes on from JBBRQK010000025.1 coordinate 16,500, forward strand.
ATACGCCTACTCCTTCTCCGACGAACTGGACGAGACGTGGCGCTGGAGCGAGCGCTATGCCGGCCAGCCCGAACTCCTCGCCTATTTCGAACATGTCGCCGAGCGCTTCGACCTGAAGCGCGACATCCGCCTCGAGACCCGGATCGCCGCCGCGGTGTTCGACGAGGACGAGGGTCGCTGGGATGTCACCACGGACGGCGGCGAGACCGTTTCTTCCCGCTTCTGCATCATGGCCACTGGCTGCCTGTCGGTGCCCAAGGAGCCGGACTTTCCGGGCGCGGCGACCTTCGAGGGCCCTACCTTCCACACCGCCCGCTGGCCGCGCGAGCCGGTTGATTTCACCGGTCAGAAGGTGGCGGTGATCGGGACCGGCTCCTCGGCGATCCAGACCATTCCCCAGATCGCGGCCCAAGCGGCCCACGTCACGGTGTTCCAGCGCACGGCCAATTTCAGCGTCCCGGCCCACAACGGCCCGATGACGCCCGACCAGATCGAAGCGTGGAAAGCCGAGCGGGTGCAGCGCCGGCGCGAGGCCCAGGCGATGGGCTTCGGTGTGCGCCAGCTCGACGAATCGACCACCCTCACCTTCGACGTCGACGAAGAGACGCGCACCGCGGTCTACGAAGACCGCTGGGCCAGGGGCGGGTTCAGTTTCGGCGGCGCCTTCGCCGACATCATCATCGACCGGGCGGCCAACGACACCGCCTCCGAGTTCGTGCGCGCCAAGATCCGCGGCATCGTCAAGGACCCGGACGTGGCCGCCAAGCTGGAGCCGCGCGACTTTCCTCTGTTCACCAAGCGGCTGTGCGTCGACACCGGCTATTTCGCCACCTTCAACCGCGACAACGTCACCCTGGTCGATCTGCGCACCACACCGATCGAGGCGATCACGCCGAAGGGTCCCCGCACCGGCGAGGGCGTCGTCGAGGTCGATGCGATCGTCTACGCCATCGGCTTCGACGCCATGACCGGCGCGCTCGGCAAGATCGACATCCGGGGCCGAGGCGGTCTGGCCCTGAAGGACGAGTGGGCCGCCGGACCGCACACCTACCTTGGCCTGATGATGACCGGCTTTCCCAATCTGTTCATCGTCACCGGGCCTGGCAGCCCCTCGGTGCTGTGCAACATGGCCGTGGCGATCGAGCAGCATGTGGAGTGGATCAGCGACTGCATCGCCTGGCTGGGCGAGCGCCAAGTGCGCACGATCGAGGCGACCGCCAAGGCCCAGGCCGACTGGGTGGCGCACGTCAACGAGGTCGCCGCCGGCACCCTCTATCCCCAGGCCAACAGCTGGTACATCGGCGCCAACGTGCCCGGTAAGCCGCGCGTGTTCATGCCTTACATCGGCGGCTTTCCCGCCTACCGCGACAAGTGCGACCAAGTCGCGGCGGGCGGCTACGAGGGTTGCGTGCTGGCGCCCGCGGCTTCCGCCTGACGGAGCCCCATCCAGGCCCAGGCGGTCTCGACGATCTCCCGGGCCGAGGAGTGGACCGGCGTCCAGCCCAGCTCGGCGCGCGCCTTGGCCGGGTCGGCCACCAGCACCGGGGGATCGCCCGGCCGGCGCGGTCCGGTCGTCACGGCGATCTCGCGGCCGGTAACGTCGGCGGCAAGCGCGATGATCGAGCGCACGCTGAGCCCCGCGCCGGTCCCCAGATTGTAGGTGGCGAGGGCGCCGGCGCCGCCCAGCGCCTCGAGCGCCAGCACATGGGCCCGCGCCAGGTCGGTGACGTGGATATAGTCGCGCACGCAGGTGCCGTCTGGTGTCGGATAGTCGTGGCCGAACACCGTGACCGTGCTCCCCGTCCGCGCGGCCTCCAGCACCAGGGGAACCAGATGCGTCTCCGGATCGTGCGCCTCGCCCAGCTCTCCGGCCGGATCGGCCCCGGCGGCGTTGAAATAGCGCAGCGCCGTGGCGCGCAGGCCGATCGCCGCCGCGGTGTCGGCCAGGATGCGCTCGACCATCTGCTTGGAGCGGCCATAGGGGTTGATCGGCGCCGGCTCGGCCTCTTCGACGATCGGCGTGGAGGCGGGGACGCCATAGACCGCCGCGGTGCTGGAAAAGACGATACGGTTCACCCCGGCCCCCTGCATGGCGCGCAGCAGGCAGATAGAGCCCACCGTGTTGACCTCGTAGTACCGCGCCGGGTGGGCGATCGACTCGGCTACGCTGGTGAGCGCCGCGAAATGCATCACCGCGTCGGGCCGATGACGGGCCATCACCTCGGCCAGCCGCGCCTCGTCGACCGTGTCGCCCACCTCCAGCGGACCCCATTTCACCGCCCAGCGGTGGCCGTGCGAAAGATCGTCGTAGGCGACCGGCTCGTGGCCGGCCGCCGCCAGCGTTTTGCAGGCGTGGCTGCCGATATAGCCGGCGCCGCCGGTCACCAGGACCTTCATCTCAGGGGATCCCCACCGCCTTGACGCACGCCGCCGATCCCATCCTCGCCCTGCAAGAGCTGACCGTCCGCTTCGACACCCAGGACGCCGTGGTCGAGGCGGTGCGCGGCGTCTCGCTCAGCATCGCTGCCGGCGAGTGCCTGGGCGTAGTGGGCGAAAGCGGCTCGGGCAAGAGCCAGACCTTCATGGCCGTGATGGGCCTGCTGGCCGCGAACGGCCGCGCCACCGGCTCCGCCCGCTATCGTGGGCAGGAGGTGCTGGGCTTGGCGCCGCGCGAACTCAACCGCGTGCGCGGCTCCAAGATGACCATGATCTTCCAGGATCCTCTCACCGCCCTGACGCCGCATGTGCGCATCGGCGAGCAGATCGCCGAGCCGCTGCGCCTGCACCTGAGGCTGGGCCGCGCCGAGGCGGACGATAGGGCTTTGCACTGGCTCCAGCGCGTCCGTATCCCCGAGGCCGGCCGGCGGATGCGGCAGTATCCGCACGAGCTTTCCGGCGGCATGCGCCAGCGGGTGATGATCGCCGCCGCCATGGCCTGCGATCCCGACCTGCTGATCGCCGACGAGCCGACCACCGCGCTGGACGTCACTGTCCAGGCCGAGATCCTCGATCTGATGGCCGAGCTCAAGAACGACACGGGAGCGGCTATGGTGCTGATCACGCACGACATGGGCGTCATCGCCCGACTGGCCCAGCGCGTGTGCGTGATGAAGGACGGCGCCTATGTCGAGGCGGGCGGGGTGGACGAGATCTTCGCCGCGCCGCGCACCGCCTATACTCGCGCCCTGCTCGACGCCATCCCGCGACTGGACCGGGAGGGCCGCGGCGGCCGGCCGACGCTGAAGCCGGTAGAGGACGGCGCGCCGGTGGTCGTCGAGGCCAGGGACCTCAAGGTCTGGTTCCCGGTCGCCGGGCCGATGCTGGGGCCCCGCCAGCGCCTGCGCGCGGTCGACGGCGTCAGCTTCGAGATCCGCGCCGGCGAGACGCTGGGCGTGGTCGGCGAGAGCGGGTGCGGCAAGTCGACTCTGGCGCGAGCGGTACTGCGACTGGTCGAGCCGACCGGCGGCGCGGTCAGTGTTCTGGGACGGGACATCACCACCGCCGACCAGGCCAGCCTGCGCAAGGCGCGCAAGGACCTGCAGATCGTGTTTCAAGACCCGCTCGCCAGCCTCGATCCGCGCGTCACCATCGGCGGCTCGGTGGCCGAACCTCTGCGCGTGTTCCACCCCGGCATGCCCAGGGCCGAGCGCGAGGCCAAGGTCGCGACGATCATGCGGGCGTGCGGCCTCTCCGGTGATCTGATCAACCGCTATCCGCACGAACTCTCCGGCGGACAGAACCAGAGAGTCGGCATCGCCCGAGCCATGATACTGCGCCCGCGCCTGGTGATCTGCGACGAGGCGGTCTCGGCGCTCGACGTCACCATCCGCGCCCAGATCATCGATCTTCTGATCGAGTTGCAGGGCCAGATGAACTTGGCCATGATGTTCATCAGCCACGATCTGGCCGTCGTGCGCGAGATCAGCCATCGGGTGATGGTGCTCTATCTTGGCCGGGTGATGGAGCTGGCCGACGCGCCGGCGCTCTACGCCTCGCCTCTCCACCCCTATACCCGCGCCCTGCTGGCCGCGGCCCCGACCCCCGATCCGGCGCGCGAGCGGGCGAGGGTGCGCGTGCGGCTGACGGGCGAGCCCCCCAGTCCGCTCGACCCCCGCTCGGCCCTGCGCTTCCTTCCCTCCAAGCTGGAGGTGGCGGGCTATATCCCCGCTCTGCGCGAGATCGAGCCTGGCCGCCTGGTCAGCGAGTTCGACGAGGCCTGATGCTGGCGGCCAGGCGGTTTTGTCGTTAGGGGAGGCGCCGATGACGCTCTGCCTCGCCGATATCAGGGACGCCGCCGACCGGATCGCGGGGCATGTGGAGCGCACGCCCTGCCGTTTCTCGCGCACGCTGTCGCAGATCACCGGGGCCGAGGTGTGGGTGAAGTTCGAGAACCTGCAGTTCACCGCTTCCTACAAGGAGCGCGGGGCCCTGAACCGGCTCTCGCGCCTGACCGACGAGGAGCGCACGCGCGGGGTGGTCACCGCCTCGGCCGGCAATCATGCCCAGGGCCTCGCCTATCACGGTGAGCGGCTGGGTGTGCCGGTGACCATCGTCATGCCGCGCGGCACCCCCCACGTGAAGGTGCAGCAGACACGCGACTTCGGGGCCACGGTGGTGATCGACGGCGAGGGCTACGACACCGCCTTCGAACGCGCCCTGGCGCTGCGCGACGAGCGCGGCCTGGTGTTCGTGCCGGCGTTCGACGATCTGGACGTCATGGCCGGCCAGGGCACCGTCGCCCTGGAGATGCTGGAAGACGCGCCCGATCTGGAGATCCTGCCCGTGCCGATCGGCGGCGGCGGCCTGATCAGTGGTGTCGCCACCGCGGCCAAGAGCCTCAAGCCCGACATCCATGTGATCGGCGTCGAGCCGGCCATGTATCCCTCGTTCACCGCCCGCATGCGCGGCCTCAACGCCCCCAGCGGCGGCCAGACCATTGCCGAGGGCATAGCGGTCAAGGCGGTCGGTAACCTGACCTATGGCGTCGCCCGACCGCTGATCGACGATGTGCTGCTGCTGGAGGAGCCGTTCTTCGAGCGTGCGGTGGCGCTCTATTGCAACGTCGAAAAGACGGTCACGGAAGGCGCGGGCGCGGCCGCCCTGGCGGCGCTGCTCGCTTACCCCGAGCGATTTCGCGGCAGGAAGTGCGGCCTGATTATCACCGGCGGCAATATCGATCCGCGCCTGCTGGCCTCGGTGCTGACGCGCGAGCTGGTGCGCGCGCAGAGGCTGGTCTCGCTGCGCATCATCGGCGACGATCGGCCGGGCCTGCTGGCCACGGTGTCGGCCACCATCGGCGATCTGGGTGGCAACATCCTGGAGGTCGCGCACAACCGCCTGGCGCTCGACGTGCCTGCCAAGGGGGCGGAGTTCGACCTGATGATCGAGACGCGCGACGCTCAGCACACCCAGGAGATCATGGACGCCTTGAGGGAGCGGGGCTATCCGCCCCGGGTTGTATGAGAATGAGCCGACGCGCGCTGTGCCTGGCCCTGATCGGGGCCCTCGCCCTGGGCGCCTGCGCCAAGCCCGGCGAGACGGCCGCCGCCAGCGCCGACGCCGAGGCGGCCGGCAAGGCGTTCCTGGCCAAGAACGGAACCCAGCCCGGCGTGGTCACCACAAAGTCCGGCCTCCAGTACCGGGTGATCCACGCCGGACCGGCCGATGGCCTGCGCCCCAAGCCGGCCGACGAGGTCAAGGTCAACTACGAAGGCAAGCTCATCGCCGGCACGGTGTTCGATTCGTCGTACGACCGGGGTGTTCCGGCGGTGATGACCGTGCGCGACCTGATCCCCGGATGGCAGGAAGCGCTGCAACTGATGCGCCCGGGCGACGAGTGGTTGATCTGGGTGCCCGCGGCGCTCGCCTATGGCGACAAGCCCGCTGGCCCGATCCCGCCGGGCTCGGTGTTGATGTTCCGCCTCGAGCTGATTGGCGTCGCGCCGGACGCCAGCTCGGTCGGCAAGGGGTAAGCCTCTAGCCGCCCGAGCGCCCACGCTGCGGCGTCTCGCACGGTCTCGCACGCGTCGTTCAACCGCATTCGGGCGGCTTCGGCAAGGGCCGGATCGGCGGAGTTGCCGATGGCGTAGAGCACGTTGCGCACGAAGCGGTCGCGGCCGATGCGCTTGACCGGGCTGGCGGTGAAGAGGGCGCGGAAAGCCGCGTCGTCGAGAGCGGCGAGGTCGGCCAGGTCGGGCGCGCGCAAGGCGTCCCGGGCATGCATCGCCGTCTCCCGCGCAACCTGTGCGAAGCGGTTCCACGGGCAGACCGCCAAGCAATCGTCGCAGCCATAGATGCGGTTTCCCAGCGCCTCGCGATAGCGCAATGGCATCGGACCGGCGTGTTCGATGGTGAGATAGGAAAGGCAGGCGCGGGCGTCGAGCTTGTAGGGCGTGGCCAGGGCGTCGGTCGGGCAGACGTTGAGGCAGGCCCTGCAAGAGCCGCAGGCGTCCGGGGCCGGCGCGTCCGGTGACAACTCGAGGGTGCTGAGAATGGCGCCCAGGAACAGCCACGAGCCGAACTCGCGCGAGACGAGGTTGGTGTGCTTTCCCTGCCAGCCGACCCCGGCCAAGGCGGCCAGAGGCTTTTCCATCAGGGGCGCGGTGTCGACGAACACCTTGACCTCGCCGCCCAGGCGCCGCTGGACCGCGCCGGCCAGCGTCTTGAGGCGGCCCTTGATCAGGGCGTGATAGTCGCGGCCCTGGGCGTAGACCGAGATCGCGCCGCGCGAGCGCGCCTTCAGCGCCTCCAGCGGGTCGGTGTCGGGGCCATAGTTGAGCCCCAGAACAATGGCCGAGCGCGCGTCGGGCCACATGCCCGCCGGGTGGCGGCGGCGCGGCAGGGTGGTCTCGATCCAGGCCATGGTCCCGTGCCGGCCCTCGGCGACGAAGCGCTCGAGGCGCTCGGAGGCGGGCCAGGTCTGGGGGATCCGGGCGACGCCACAGACGTCGAAGCCGGCGGCGCGCGCCGCCGCGGCGATGATGGTCCGCGGCTCCTCAGAAGTCGAGGTCGTCATAGTGGCTGGAAGGAGCGAGTCCCGGCCAGCGATCCTGCAGGATGGGGCGGAACGCCGGGCGGGACTTGACCTTCATGTACCAGGTCTTGACCGCCGGGAACTCGCGCCACGGAATGTCGCCGAAATAGTCGAGCACCGAAATGTGCGCGGCGCCGGCGAAGTCGGCCAGGCTCAGGCGTTTTCCGGCCAGCCAGTCGCGCGCCTGCAGCAGCTTTTCCATATAGATCAGGTGCACGCGCAGGGCGTCGCGGCCTTGCCTCATGTGGTAGAGATCGGGCGCGCCCATCTTCAGGAGCCGCTTCTCCAGCTTCTCGTGCAGCAGGTAGGCGTTGACCTCGTTGTCGAACTTGCGGTCGAACCATTGCATCAGCCGCCGGGCCTCGGCCCGGTCGGCCGGCTTGGCGCCCAGGAGGTCGTGGGCCGGCGCTTCCTGTTCGAGGTGCTCGAGGATCGCGCGGGCCTCGCAGATGACCACCGCCGCGCCGCTGGCCGGCTGCTCAACCAGCACCGGCGTCAGGCCCGAAGGGTTGAGCAGCAGGAACTCCTTGGGCTGTTCCCAATAGCGCACCACCTCCTCGACGAACGGCAGGCGCTTTTCCGCCAGCGACAGACGCACCTCGCGCGAGGCTGGGTCGAGCGGGAAATGGTGAAGAGTGCGTACGAGGCTCATGGGGCGCGGGAGCTATAGCCAGAACGGGGCGCCGCCACCAAGGCGCCCATCCGCGTTAAGGCGGTGTTTACGTCGAATCATCCTCGCCTTCGTGGAACTCGGCGAACGCCCCGCCGTGCGGCTCCGCGCGTCCCCGAGGATCGGGGTGGATGATGATGTCGGCGGCGGGAAAGGCTTCCAGCACCCGCTTCTCGGCCGCAACAACCACCTTGTGCGCCGCCTCCAGCGAGAGGGCGGGATCCAGGTCGGCGTGCATCTGCATGTGGATCACCGGCCCGGACGCGCGCGTGCGCAACTGATGCACATCGGTGATGCGCCGGTCGCGCTTCATCAATTCGACGATGCGCGCGCGGTCGGCCGCGGGCAGCTCGCGATCCATCAGCTGGCTCGAGGCTTCACGGAACACCGCCACGGCGCCCCAGAGCAGGATGGCGCCCACGGCCAGCCCGCCCAGCGCATCGAAGCCCACCCAGCCGAACGCCGCCACCAGGGCAATGCCGGCCAGGGCGATGACATTGGACGCCAGATCGGCGGCGTAGTGCACGCGGTCGGCCGACACGGCTACCGATGCGGTCTGGCGCAGCAGCCGGGTCTGGGCCGCGACGAGGCCGCCGGTGAAGACGATCGAGACGGCCATCACCGCCATGGCCCAGCCCTCCTGCGTGACTGGATGGCGCAGGATCAGGCTGCGAACGGCCTCCTCCGCGATAAGGGCGGCAGAGGCGAACACCAAGCCGGCCTGGATCAGGCTCGCGAACGCCTCGGCCTTGCCATGGCCGAAGCGGTGCTCGGCATCCGGCGGCGTCGCCGCGTAGCGCACGGCGAAGAACGTGGTGCTGGAGGCCACCAGGTCGAGGCCCGAATCGGCCATCGAGGCCAGCAGGGCCACCGAGCCGCTGACCGCCCAGACCAGCGCCTTCAGGATCACCAGCGAGAGGGCGACGCCCACCGACAGCAGGGTCACTCTCCGCGTGAGAGCGGGGCCATCCAGGCTGGGGGCGTCGGCTTCGGCGTCCATGGCCGGGAGCCATAAGGCCTGAGGCGGTCGGGCCGTAGCGCGAACGACTCTTAAGTCTACCGCTTCATGCCGCCTGCTTGGGCAGCGGGCCGACATACAGCGAGGCCGGACGGATCAGGCGGCCCTGGGTCACCTGCTCGCGCGCATGGGCGATCCACCCGGCTACCCGTCCCATGGCGAAGACGTTGGTGAAGGCGTCGGCCGGGAAGGCCAGGGCTTCGAGCAACAGGGCGGTGTAGAGTTCGACATTGGTCTGCAAGGATCGTTCGGGCTTGCGCTCGCGCAGCACCTCCAGGGCCGCCGCCTCGACCGCCTCGGCCAGGGCGAGCCGGCCGGGAAGGCGGTTGGAGCCTTCGCCCAGCAGGCGCACGGCGCGCTTGAGGGCATCGGCGCGTGGGTCGCGCACGCGGTAGACCCGATGGCCGAATCCCATCAGCCGATCCCCGCGATCGAGCGCCGCCTCCAGCCACGCGCGCGCCTGGCTGGCGTCCGCGACACCGTCCAGCATCTCGATCACCGGGCCGGGCGCGCCCCCGTGCAGCGGCCCCTTCAAGGCGCTGATCCCGGCGAGCACCGCCGAGGTCAGGCCGGCACGGGTCGACGCCACGACCCGGGCGGCGAAGGTCGAGGCGTTGAAGCCGTGATCCGCCACCGTGACGAGATACGCGTCCATTGCCGCCGCCTCGGCCGCCGGCGCGGGCATGCCCCTCGTCATGCGCAGGATATCGGCCGCGTGGCCGAGCGCTGGGTCTGGTCTCAGCGGCGCCTCTCCGGCGCGGGCGCGGAGGATGGCAGCGGTGAACACCGCGGGGGCCGCGGTCAGACGCAGGGCGAGATCCAGGCCATCGCCGTCGTCAAGCCGGGCCGTTAGCGCGCGCATGGCTTCGATCGGCGGGCGCTCGGCCATTATGTCTCCCTCGGCAACCACCGCGTCGAACACCTCGGCGCGCGCGGCGCCCAGGGCGGAGCTGAGATCGGCCGGCGGCGCCTCGAAGAAACCGTCCCACAGCAGGGCGATCACTTCCTCGAACGTCCAGCTGGCGGCGAGCGCTTCCACAGCGTGGCCGCGCACGATCAGCCGGCCTCCCTCGCCGTCGACGTCCGAGAGCACGGTGCGCGCCGCGACCACGCCTTCCAGTCCATCCGACACCATCATCGCCAGGGCTCCTTGATCCACCCCTTCGCCCATGCGAGCCTCGCCGCCGTTGATCAAGATTGATCGATCGGATCAATGCGAGCGCATGAGCGATTGGTTGAAGGCCGGCGAGGCGTTGGCGCGGCTGGGCGTGCGACCGCAGACGCTCTATGCCTATGTCAGCCGGGGCGCGGTGCACGCCGAGCCCGATCCACGCGATCCGCGCCGCAGCCGCTATCGCGCCAGCGACATCGCCGCCCTGGCCCACCGCAAGGCGCGCGGGCGCAAGGCCGCCGACGTGGCCGCCGACGCTATCGCCTGGGGCGAGCCGGTGCTGGCCTCGGCCATCACCACCGTGGCCGACGGCCGACTCTATTATCGCGGACGCGACGCCGTTCGGCTGGCCGAGACCGAGACCCTGGAGAGCGTGGCGCGGCTGCTTCGCGGCGGGGAAGGGGCGCCGGTGCGGCGGACCTTGCGCCCCGCGCCGCCGAACGTTCCGACGATGCGAGGCCGCGCGTTCGCCGCCCTGGCCGCGCGCGCCGCCACCGCCGCTTCGATGCGCGGCCTCGCCCCCGCCGCCCTGGGCATCGAAGCCGCTACCCTGCTGGATATCGTCGCCGACGCCGTCACCGGCGAGATCGGCGGCGGGCCGATTCACGACCGCCTTGGCCGGGCCTGGGGGGCCGGCGCCCGGGGCGCGGACCGGATCCGCCGGGCCTTGGTGCTGCTCGCCGATCACGAGCTCAACGCGTCGACCTTCGCCGCCCGGGTGACAGCGTCGACCGGCGCTTCCCTGTCGGCCTGCGTGCTGGCGGGGCTCGCCGCGCTGTCAGGGCCGCTGCATGGCGGCATGGCGGCGCGCGTCGGCCGCTTGGCCGACGAGGCGGAGCGGGCGGGTCCGACCGAGGCGGTGGCCGCGCGCCTGGCCCACCGCAGGCCGGCGCCGGGTTTTGGCCATCCGCTGTATCCGGATGGCGATCCGCGCGCCCGCGCCCTGCTGGGCGCGTTCGAGACGCCGGCGCCGCTCGAAGCTCTGCGCGCGGCCGTGGAGGCGGCCACCGGGGCGCGCGACAACGTCGATTTCGCCCTTGTCGCCCTGTCCCGCAGCCTCAGTCTGCCCGCGGATGCGCCGTTCGCCCTGTTCGCCGTGGCCCGCGCCGCCGGCTGGATCGCCCATGCCATGGAGCAGGCCGCGACGGGCGCCCTGATCAGGCCGCGCGCCCGCTATGTGGGACCGGCGCCGGAACCTTGAGGCGCGGTCCAATGCCGGTCGGCCAAGGCCGCCAGATCGCCCGAAACCCCGCGATGCTCCAAGGCGATCCCCTGAAGCACCAGACGCCGGCCGAGCAGAAGCCGGCCGCGCCAGGCGTAGCCGATGCGATAGAGCGAGCGGTCCGTCCGGGTGTCGCCGTCTTCGACGAAGGTGGTGACGATGGCCACCGGCACGCCCGCCTCGCCATCTCCCTTGGCATGGGCGACCTCGAGCGCGTGGCCGAGGCCGCCTTCGATCCAGGCCAGATCGATCTGCGGCCTGGCGGCGCTGACTTCCATGGCGTGATCCAGCACGGCGCGCGGGAAATAGTAGCGTTGTGACTGGATCACTTGGCCGGGACTGACCGCCGCCAGCATGATGCGCCGGCCGCCGGCCTCGGCCTCGCCGCGGAGGACGATGGCGGCGTGCGCCTGGGCTGCCTTGGCCGCCTCGTGCGCCGCCTGGCCCCGATCCCGCCGCGAATCCCAATAGTTGAGCCCGGCGATCAGCACGGCGATCACCGCCGCCGCCTCGCCGACATTGAGCCAGAACCGGCCGCGCCTTTTCGGCGGCGGGGAGGGCGGCGCGGCCATCGGGCGCTACCTCGGCGGGAGGGCCGCCGCCGCCAGGGTGGCCTCGGCGTATTGGCCGCCCTTGCGGTAGCGATAGAGATAGGTGGGGATGATCGGCTCGAGGGCGCTGGCGGCGACGCCCAAATCGGCCAGGCCCAGGGCCCTGGGCGCGACGACGTTATCGCTCTTCAGCATCTCGACCTGATCGGAGGTGATCGGCGGGGCCAGCAGGCCGGTGGCGGCGACGGCGTCGCCCGCCATGCCCAGCAGGCCGGCGATGGGGAAGGGGACTGGGATCAGCAGGCGCGAGCGGCCGATCACCTCCAGCAGGCGCTGCATCAGGGCCTTGAAACTGTAGACCGTGGGGCCGCCCAGCTCGTAGGTGTGGCCGGCGGCCGCCGGATCATACGCCGCTTGCGCCACCGCGGCGGCCACGTCGGCGACATAGACCGGTTGAAAGCGCGTCTCACCGCCGCCGATCAACGGCAGGGCGGGCGAGGTCATGGCCATGGCGGCGAAGCGATTGAAGAAGGCGTCTTCAGGCCCGAACACGACCGAGGGCCGCACCACCACCGCCATGGGGATCACCTCGCGCACCACCTGCTCGCCGGCCGCCTTGGTGCGTGCGTAGTGCGCGCCGCTCGCGGCGTCGGCGCCGATGGCCGAGATCTGGACGAATCGGTTCACGCCCGCGGTTCTGGCCGCCTCCGCCACGCGCCTCGCGCCGGCCACATGCAGGCCGGCGAACGTCTGGCGGCCGCTTTCATAGAGCACGGCCACGGCGTTGACGCAGACCTCGGCCCCTTCAAGGGCGCGCGCCACCGAGGCATCGTCGCGGATATTGGCCTGGACGATCTCGATCTGGCCCACATCGCCCAACATCGGCAGCCGATAGGCCCTGCCCGGCTGGCGCACGGCGACGCGGATGCGCGCGCCGCGCCGGGCCAGGGCGCGCACGATCTGGCTGCCCACAAAGCCGGAGCCGCCGAACACCGTGACCAGGCCCTTCATGCCAGCTCCTCTTGGGGCCCCCGCGCCACGCGAGCGCCTGCGATAGACGAGGCCCCGACGCCGCGCAACGCCGCTCCATTGACGCTCACGGGCCGGCGCCCTATGCGTCCGGCCCTCGCGCGAACCCGCAAGGCCGGGCGGGCCCAGGTGGCGGAATTGGTAGACGCGCTGGCTTCAGGTGCCAGTGGCTTAACGGCCGTGAAGGTTCGAGTCCTTTCCTGGGCACCATCATTATGCGCGCCAACGTGCGGGAATGATTGGGAAAACGTCCCGATTCTGATAGTTTAGGGCACGGTTGGTTCGCCAGCGTGCGCCCATGATCGCCCATTGTCGGGGTGGTTTGGGGGTTACTTTGGGGGGCATCCGCGACATGCCAATCGGAGTGACCCCCAATGGCCTTATCAGATGCCGCGATCCGCGCCGCAAAGCCGCGCGACAAGCAATTCAAGATGTTCGATGAGGGCGGCCTGTTCCTGATCGTGAGGCCGTCCGGCGGGAAGCTCTGGCGGCTGAAATATCGCCACATGGGCAAGGAGCAGCAGCTTTCAGTCGGCGTCTATCCGGATGTTGGCCTGAAAGACGCGCGCGGCCTGCGGGACAAAGCCCGTAAGGTGGTCGCCAGCGGCGGCAATCCCGGCTTCGAGAAAAAGCGAGCCGCCGCGCTCACTAAGATTGGCGCGGCGAACACCTTTTCAGCCGTCGCCGAAGAACTGATCGAAAAGCGCGAGCGAGAGGGACTTAAGGAGGTCACGAACACCAAGGCGCGCTGGCTGCTGATGCTTCTGGCGCCCGCTCTGGGTAAGCGCCCCATCGCGGAAATTGAGCCCTATGAATTGCTAGACGCCCTGAAGAAGGTTGAACAGTCAGGGCGTCACGAAACGGCCAAACGCCTCTTGGCTTTTACCAGCCGGGTCTTTCGCTACGGCGTGGCTACCACCCGCGCGCCCCGCAATGTAGCGGCGGACCTGCAAGGCGCGCTGATTGCGCCTAAGGTCAAACACTATTCGGCGATCATCGACCCGGCGGGCGTTGGCGCCCTGCTGCGGGCGATAGACGGCTTCGACGGCCACCCCGCCACCCACTGGGCGCTGCGGCTCGCCCCTCACGTCTTCGTGCGCCCCGGCGAGCTGCGTCAGGCCGAATGGTCGGAGATCGACTTGGAAGCCGCCGTGTGGCGGATACCGGCGAGCCGAATGAAGATGGGACGCGAGCATGTCGTCCCCCTATCCAGACAATCGTGCGCCATCCTGGAGGAAGCCAAAGCGATCACTGGCGGCGGGCGTTTTGTCTTTCCGTCCGTGCGCACCAACAAGCGGACCATGTCAGAAAACACCCTGAACGCCGCTTTGCGGCGCATGGGCTACACCAGCGATGAGATGACCAGTCACGGCTTTCGTTCAACGGCTAGCACCTTGCTGAATGAGTCGGGCAAGTGGAGCGTCGACGCCATCGAGCGCGCCCTAGCTCATGGCGACGCCGACAGCGTTCGCGCTGCCTATCACCGTGGCGCGCATTGGCAGGAACGCGCCAAGATGGCTCAATGGTGGAGCGACCACTTGGACGGTTTGCGCGCCGCTGGCGAGGTCGTTCCGTTCCAGCGGAAAGCTTGAGGGGTCGAAGACTCGACTCGCACCCCGCGAGACTAGGAATCGGCGCCGACTTCTGAGCCTGCCTCCCTCCCCTACAAGGCCGCGTCTAGCACTATGAGGGAGCGAGCCGTCGTAGAAAAGCTGCGCTTTGAGTGTCCGCCGTCAGCACCAATGAGACAGATTCAGGGTTCCAGCTAACGGAGGGTTTTGGTCTCATCGCAGTGACGTAGGAACGAAGATGAGACCAAAACCCTTGCCCTTGAAGACGACCCCCGGTGAGCGGGTGGCGAAG
>JBBRQK010000026.1:0-30416 GCA_038226475.1 Caulobacterales bacterium
GAGGGCGCGCAGTATTTCCCACTGCTCGGGGGCTGTGTCCTGAGCCTCGTCGAGCAGCACATGCTCCAGCCCACCGTCGAGCTTGTAGAGCACCCAGGCGGCGCTCGCCCGGCGGGTGAGCAGCTCGTGGGCGCGGGCGATCAGGTCGCCGAAATCCAGTCCGCCGCGCGCGTCTTTGGCGCCCTCGTAAAGCTCGTCGTAGGCGGTCGCCAGGACCAGGGCGTGCACGGTGTCTTCGGCGATCGCCCCGGCGGCGAGGCGGCTCGCGGTCTCGGCGTGCCGGGCCTGCTCGTCGCTCAGCCAGGCGAGCGTGGCCGCGTCGACCGACTTGGTGCCGAGCCTCACCTTGGCCTTGCCCTGGGACGTGGAAAAGATCGCCCAGATCCGGGCGAAGGGGGCGCCGTCCTCCAGCGCCAGCATGGCGGCGCTCAGGTCGGCGTCGGTCTTGCCGCTCCCGCGGCCCAGGGCCTGGGCGGCGCGCTTCCAGAGCGCCCAGCGCATGCGACCAAGCGCCTCGGCCTCGATCGCCGCGCAGGAGGTCGGGGCGTCGAACCCGCAGCGGGCCCAGACGTTGGCGACCCATTCGGGGCAGGTTTCCCGGTAGGCAGCCAGGGCGTCGCGCCGGCTCTCGAACGCGGCGAACATGGCATTGAACGACGCCCAGTCCAGTTCGACCGAAAAATGGGCATAGGCCCGGCCGATCGGCCCTTCGGGATTGGCCATCGCCGCCGCCGCTACGTCATCCCTGGCCCGGGTGGAGATCGCCGCGGCCGCCTCGTCCTCCAGCACCGTGAACCCCGGCGAGACGCCGGCCTCGAGCGGGAAACGGCGCAACAGTTTTTCACAGAACGCATGGATGGTCTGGATCTTCAGACCGCCGGGGGTCTCCAGGGCGCGGGCGAACAGGGCCCGGGCGTCGGAGAGGTCGCGGTCGCCCTCCTCGATGGCCATGAGCGCCTCGCCCAGCGCCGCATCGTCCATAACCGCCCACTCACCCAGCCGGCTGAACAGGCGCCGTTGCATCTCCGCCGCCCCAGCCTTGGTGTAGGTGACACAGAGGATCGCCTCGGGCTTCGCCCCGGCCAGCAATAGCCGGGCCACCCGCGTGACGAGGGTCGAGGTCTTGCCGGAGCCGGCGTTGGCGGCCACGAATACCGAGGCCCGGGGATCGGCCGCCGTCACCTGAGGATCCCGCACGCCGCTCATGCCTCCGCCTCCGCCTCGCCTTCGCCGATCACATGCCATTCCCACAGCCGGGCGAGGTGATCGTAGTCGCCGCCTCGGCGGCCGATGAACTGCGGCACGGCCCAGGAGACATAGGCCGTGGCCGGATCGTCGAAAGCGGCGACGCGGCGCTTGAGGCCCGCCAGGGCGTCGGCCGCCAAGCCGGGGGCGTCGGGGCCGCCGCGCGAGTCCTCGCGTCCTGGCACGCGCCCGCCGCTGACCCGCACATAGAGCAGCTCGCCCGGACTCATGACGCCCAGGTCCGCGAACCCGCCTTCGGCCAGGATCGCCCCGGTGAGGGTGAGCTGGGGCGCGAGGCCCGCCTGGACCATCTTCTTGCTGGGCGGCGTCCCGGTCTTGAAATCGATCACGTCCGCCCCGCCCGTGCGCGCCTCGATGCGATCGGGCCGCGCGGTCAGGGTGAAGCGGCCGCCGGGCGCGTCGAACGACAACGCCCCCTCGGTCTCCACGACCAACCGGGCGCCGGGCCGCCGGCGACGCTCGAAATCCATCACCCAGGGCGCGACGTTGGTCGCCAGGGCGTGCTCGCGGGCGAGGCGCGCGTCGGGCATGCCCGCCTTGCGCAGTTCCTGCATCAGCAGGGCGGCGAAGAGGTCGTGAGCCCCATCGGGTAAAGCCTCCGGATGGTCGCGGGCGAAGGTCTCGAACGCCTTGTGGATCGCGGTCCCGCGCGCCAGGGCCTCCACCGGCTCGTCGGGCCGAGCCAGCGGCCGCAGCTTCAGGATCCTGCGGGCATAGAGGCCGTAGGGGTCCCGCACCCACTGCTCCACCGAGGTCACCGGCAAGGTGCGCGGCCTGGCGGCCACGGGCGGCGCCGGACGTGGGCGAGGCGCGGTCTTCAGAGCCTCGGGCGGATCGGCCAGGGGCGCGTCCAGGGCCCGGGCCCAGGCGAGGATCTCCGGCCGGTCCGGCGGCTCGACACCGGCGCCGCTTGCCAGCGTTCGCAGCCGCCACAGCCAGCGGGAGGCGACCGCCGGCGCGCCGCCCCGGCGCTCGGAATGGATCAGGGTCACCCGGGGCGCGCAGGCGGCTTGCGCGAAATCGTGCGCCGAAAGTCCGATGCGCCGTTCGGGCGCCGGCAGCCCCAGCCGCTCGCGCATCGGCCGCGACAGAAACGGATCGGTCGGCGCCGGGGCGGGCCAGACGCCCTCCTCCAGTCCGGCCAGGACCAGGACATCGGCTCGCACCAGCCGCGCCTCGAGCACGCCCAGGATGCGCAGGCGCGGATGGCTGGCCCCGCCCGGCCGCACCAGCTCTCGCGCCAGGAGGTCGTCCAGCAGTTCGGCGAAGGCGGCTCGCGTCACCTCCGGCAGCGCCTCGCCGTCGTCGATCAGGCTGGCCAGCAGAGCCCCCAGGGCCTCGCCGCCCTGTCCGGCCCAGAGTTCGCCCGGCCCCGCGCCCGATGTGGGCGCGGCCAAGGCCTCCAGCGCCTGGACCAGGGCGCGCGCGGCCTCGCCGGGCGTCGAGGTCTCGCCGGTGTACGGCGCCTCCGCGAGGCACAGCGCCTCGCGCGCGGCCGTCGCCAGTTCGATGGCCTTGGCCAGCCCGGCGATGCGTCTCTCCGAAGGCGGTGCGGCTGATCGCGCGTCCTCGAGCGCCTGCTGCAGCCGGGCGTTCAGCCCGTCCCACCCGCCCGGGCGCGCGCCGCGCAGGCCCCATTGCTCCAGAGGCCGACGCGCCGTCGCGATCTCGTCGTCGGCGAGGCCCAGACGCGTGAGCGGGTGCTTGACGATCCCCAGCAGCGCCACCGGATCAGCCGGATCGGCGATCAGCCGCGCTGCGAGGCTGGCCAGCACGGCGGCCGGAGCGCTCGCCAGGGGCTGTCCGGCGGAGGAATCGGCGCTGACGCCCCAGCGGGTCAGGCGCGCGCTGACCCGGCGGGCCAAGGCCGCGTCGGGCGTCACGAGGGCGGCGGTCCGGCCGGGCGTCTCCAGCGCCTCGCGCAGCAACAGGGCGGCCGCCGCGGCGGCCTCCTCCTCGGTGCGGGCGGTGATGATCGACAGCCCGTCCAGCCCCTCGGCCACCGGATCGGCGCCCGGCGCCTCGGCGCGCAGATCGGCGATGACGCGCAGCCAGTCCGCTGTCCTCTCCGGCGGCCGCAGCGCCTCGTTGATCAGACGCCGGCGCCAGCGACCGGCGGCACCGGTCTCGGCGGCCGGATCCCAGGCGCGGACGTCGCCCCGCGCCATGCCGGCCCGCTCCAGGAGCCGCTTCATGGCCCCCTGCGGGTGTTGTTCGCCGACCTCCGCCCACGCGTCGTCGGCCAGGGAGGCGTCCAGGCCCGGCAGCACGACGCAGCCGCACGGCGCGCCGGCGAGGGCGGTCAGAAGGTCGGCCGACGCCGGGGCCGAGCCGGTCGAGCCGGCGGCGATCATCACCTGGGCGGGGGGCGCCTCGCGCCACCGCTCGGCCAGGCGGCGCAACAGGGCCACCCGCCGCGCGGCGAGATCCATCATCCCAAGCTCAGCCAGCCGCGCCGGCCAGACCTGCAGGGCGATGTTCAGGAAATCCGCCGACACCCGCCAATGCTGGGCCAGATCGCCCTCGACCAGCGTCTCCACCGCCGCCGCGTCGCCGGCCTCCTCGATCTGCCAGCTGTCCAGGAATCCGGCCAGGGCGTCGGCCAGCTCCAGGGCCCCGCCGGCGCCCAGAATTCGCTCCAGCAGATGCTGGTGCTCCACCACCAGCCCGGCCAGTTCGAACCGCCGTCGCGCGGCGCCGATGGCCGGCGGCAGGTCCAGGGCCGCGCCGGTGGTCTCGAACGGGGCCTCGTCCTCGTCCAGGTCGCCCAGGGTGCGGATCTGGGGCAGCAGCACGGCCTTGGCGGCCGAAGCCTTCAGGAACGCTTCGGCCAGCGATCGCGCCGCGCGGCGGGTCGGCACGAGAACGGTCGCCTCGGCCAAGGCCTCGGGGCCGTTCGGTGCGAGCGCGCTCCACACGCCGGCGGCGAGATCCTCGAGGAACGGCCGGTGAGCCGGGATCGTGAACCAGCGCGGCGCGGGCGCGTCGAGGAAGCTCGTCATGTCGCCGCCCCCGCCGCCTCCGCCGCCCCCGCCAGATGCGCCTCGGCCGCCTCTCGCGCCGCCGGATCGCCCACGTGCATCCACAGCCCCTCCGCCACCACCCCGTGCAGCCGGCCCCGCTCCGCCATCTCCATCCAGTGCGGAAACACGCCGTGCCGTCCGGCCGGCCAGGCGTCGATGAGGCGCGGATCGAGCAGGTGCACGCCCATATAGGCCAGGGGCGCCGCCGCCTCGCCGCGCCGGTGCGTCAGGCGCCCGTCGGCGCCGATGAAGAAGTCGCCCGGGCCGTCGAACCCCAGGGTGCTCTCGACCGGAATGGTCAGCAGCAGATCGTCCATCCGGGCCGGATCCCACGCCCCGGCCAGCCGCGCCAGGGTGTCCGGCGCGGTCCAGATCGAATCGATGTTGCAGGCCAGGATCGGGGCGTCGCCCAAGAAGGGCCTGGCCTTCTTCAGGCCCCCGCCGGTCTCCAGGAGCGCGCCGCGCTCGTCGGAGATCAGCACCTCCAGGTCGCCGCGCGCGGCGAGGTGGGCTTCCAGCCGATCGGCGAAGGCGTGCACATTGACCACCACCCGCCGCACCCCCGCCGCGGCCAGCCGGTCCAGCAGATGGTCGATCAGAGCCCGGCCCGCCACCTCCACCAGCGCCTTGGGCCGGTCGGCGGTGAGAGGACGCAGGCGCGTGCCCAGGCCGGCGGCCAGCACCATGGCGGTCTGGGGCACGGCGCTCATCGCCGCTGCGGCCCCACGTGACGCGCCAACCAGCCCTCCAGACCGGCGGGGCCGTCCGCCACGCAGCGGCCGAGATAGCCCCACAGCCTCGGCATCATCGCGCCGTAGCGCGGCTTGCCGTCGCGCGCCGCCAGCCGGGCGAACAGGCCCAGTATGCGCACGATATTGAGCGCCCCCAGGGCATGGAAGTCGGCCGTGAACGCCTCGGCGTCCACCTCCGGTCGCAGGCCGAAATAGCGGGCGAGCGACGCCGCCTCGCGCTCGGCCGAGACGTCGCGGCGGGCGTCGTGCAGCAGCATCGAAAGATCCCACGCCGGATGCGCCCGCACCGCGTCCTGGAAGTCGAGCATCCCCACCCGGGCCCCGCCGGCCCGCGCCGGCAGCCAGATCAGGTTCTCGGCGTGATAGTCGCGGTGGCAGAAGACGCTCGCGCCGGCTTCTCCCCGGACTCGCACCGGGGCCCAGATCGCCTCCCACTCGTCCCGCGCCGTCTGGTCGAACGCCAGGCCGGGCGAGAAACGCGGCAGCCATTCGAGGAACAGATCCCCCGCGGTCCGCAAGGCGAGGTCGTCGTAGCTGAGCAGCGGCCAGCCGCCCGTCTCCGCCTCCAGCACCGCCGGCGGCGCCGGCGCGGCGTGCAGGATCGCCAGGGCGTCGACGGCCGCGTCGTACAGCGGCGCCTCGGCGGCGCCGGCCTCGATCAGGCGGGCGTAGAGGTCGTCACCCAGATCTTCCAGCACCGCCAGGCCGGCCGCGGGATCGGCGGCGAGCACCTCGGGCGCCGAGAGGCCCAGGCCGCGCAGATGGCCGGCGCAAGCGACGAAGGCGTCCACCCGGCCGGCGGCCAGCCTGGCCAGGGCGTTGTAGCCCAGCGCGGCCCGTTCCTTCGGCGTGGCGTCGGGCGGACACGGCTTCGTCTCCGCCGCCGGCGGCTGGTCCATCAGGATCAGGCTCGGCCCGGACGGCGGATGGAGACGCTCGTAGCGCCGGGTCGAGGCGTCTCCGGCCAGCATCTCGCGCGCGGCGTCGGCCAGGCCCGCGCCGGCGAGGAAGGTCAGGCGCGCGTCCTCGCGCTCAGAGGTCAAGCGCCCGCTCCTCCCAGGCGCCGTGCGGCGTCAGCCGCGCCCGCCGGGCGTCGCCCTCCACGGTGAGCTCGATGTCCAGCCGGTCGGCGGGCAGGTGATGGCCCAGCCGCTCGGCCCATTCGATGACCGCGGCGCCCTCCCTCAGGGCCTCGTCCAGCCCGATCTCATAGGCCTCCTCGGGCCGCGTCAGGCGGTAGAGGTCGAAATGGGCGACGGCGAAGCGCGGGCCTGGATAGAACTGCACCAGGGTGAAGGTCGGGCTGGGCACATCGCGCTCGGCCGGGGCGAGGCGGCGGACGAGGCCCCGCGCCAGCACCGATTTGCCGGCCCCCAGCACGCCATAGAGGCAGATCGCCTCCCCCGGTTGCAGGGCGTCGGCGACGGCCGCGCCCAGGCGCGCGGTGTCGGTCTCCGCATCCAGTCGAAAGTCCCCCGTCGCCGGAACGATCACGGCCGCGCCGCCGGACGCTCGGCGGGCAGGATGGTCTCGACATAGGCCTTCATCGCCGCCGCGTCGATCGGATTGGCCGGCAGGGCGCGCGGCGAAACCGGCGCTCCGACGGTCAGGTGGAACGTCCGGCCGCGCTTGTTGAGCAATTCATGGAACAGGGTCACGTCGCGCAGCTCGCCGGACACGCGGTCGAACAGATGGAACAGCGTCGGCCACGGCCCCGCGACATGGATCGGCACGATCGGCGCGTCATACTTTCGCGCCACCGAGAAGGCCCCGCCCGACCACGGCGGATCGACCGCCACGCCCGGCCGCACCTGGCGCGCCAGCTTGCCGGAGGGAAACACGACCAGCGCCCGGCCCGCCTCCATCGCCCGGCGCGTGAGCTCCAGGGTCCGGCGCGCGCCCTCGCGGGTGCGCTTGGCCGCCACCCATTCGACCGGGATCAGCACGTCGTCGAGCCCGGGCGCGACCCGGCGGGCGTCGGCGTTGGCATAGAACACCATCTCGGGCCGGCGCGATTTCAGGCCGTCCAGCACCGCGACGCCGTCGGCGATGCCGGTGGGATGGTTGCACACGATCACCAGCCGGCCTGTCGCCGGCAGCCGCTCGGCGAAGCGCGTCTCGACCTTCAGCCGCAGCAGGCTGGAGATATGAGCCATCGCCGCCCGGCCGCCCAATGGGGCGATGGCGTCGGCCATGCGGCGGGCCTCGCCATAGCGCAGCACCCCGTACAGCGCCGGCCGCAGTAGCGGCCACGCCCCGCTCGCGGCCAATCCCGGCGCCCGCTCGGCGATCAGCCGGTCGATGATGTGGTCGCGTGCGTCGCGGCGTCCGGGCGCGGCGGAGACTGAGAGGGATTCGGCGGTCATCGCGACGACAATGCCCGGCCCACGAAGGCGGGGGCAAGGGGCGGCGTCCCGGCCCGGCCCGCCCCCCGGTTGACCGCGCCCCCTTCGCGCGCGAAGCATCGGCCGGCCCGAGGAATCCGCCATGAACCGCCTGCGCCTGTGGACCACGCTGATCCTTCTCGTCGCCGTGATCGCCGGCGGGCTGTGGTTGTGGTGGAGCGTCGATCTTCGCTGGCGGCCCAAGACCCTGACCCGCGACCAGCCCGCGATCGCGGCGATCCTGCAGAAGGCCGGCTGGGTCTCGCCCCACGCCGGCGGAGCGCCGGTCTATCTGATCGCCTATGCCGGCTGCCCGGACTGCGCGGGGCTGCAGACCACCGAGCTGGCCAGGCTCCAGGCCGACGGGGCCGACACTCGGGTGATCATGATCGCCCGGCCCGACCGCAACGGCCTGGCCCAATCCACCCCGGCCGAGCGGACCACGGTGGCGGCGCTGTGGCTGAACCGGGACTGGGGCCTCTTCCAGCGCTGGATCGCGGCGGCGCCAGGGGCCTGGACCGCGCCCGGCCTTCCTCCGGCCGACGGCGACGTGGCGCGCACGGCGGTGATCGGGGCGGGGCGAGCTTCGATGGCCGATCTGGCGCCCCTGCTGCGCCGCAACGGCGTCGAGCTCAGCTATCCGGTGATGATCTGGTGGACCAGGGCCGGGGCCATGCGCGCCCGCGCCGAGCTGAAGCCGCCCAGCTATGGCGCCATCGAGCGCGACCTGAAGGGCTGAGCGATCCTCCTTCGCGCGGCCTACGACGAGCGCCTCGCCGCCGGCGCCCTGACGCCGGACGCGGGCCAGGCCGCGGCGGTGGCGGCGCTGGCTAGGCTCGAGGGTGACCTCGCCGAGGCCCGGGCCCCTGGCCTGTTCCGGCGCGCGGAGGGGGTGCGCGGGGTCTATCTGTTCGGGCCCGTGGGACGGGGCAAGTCCATGCTGATGGACCTGTTCTTCGAGGGGGCGACCGTCACGCCCAGGCGGCGCGTGCACTTCCATGTGTTCATGGCCGAGGTCCACCGCCTGGTCGGCCTGTGGCGGGCGGGGGACGCTGCGGCGCGGCGCGTGGCGTTCGGACAGGCCCGGGGCGACGATCCGATCGCCCCGGTGGCGGCGCGCATCGCCAGGGACGCGCGCCTGCTGTGCTTCGACGAACTGACGGTGACCGACATCGCCGACGCCATGATCCTGGGCCGGCTGTTCGAGGCCCTGTTCGCGCGGGGCGTGACTCTCGTGGCCACCTCCAACCGGGCCCCGGACGATCTCTACGCCGGCGGCATCAACCGCCAGCTCTTCCTGCCCTTCATCGCCCTGCTGAAGGACCGAACCGAGGTCGTGGCCGTGGACGGCGGCCGCGACTACCGCCTCGACCGCCTGCGCGCGGCGGGGGCCTGGTTCTCGCCCATCGATCCGGACAACCGCCGCGCCTTCGACGCCTTGTGGGGCCAGATGCTGGGCGGGGACGCCGAGGTCGGCGCGACCCTCACCGTGCTCGGTCGCGACCTGACCTTTCCGCGCGCCGCCGGCGGCCTGCTGCGCGGCCATTTCGCCAGCCTGTGCGTCCAGGCTCTGGGTCCCGCCGACTACATCGCCATCGCCGAGCGCTTCCACACCGTGTTCATCGAGGCCATCCCCAGGCTCGGACCCGAGAAGCGCGACGAGGCCCGCCGCCTGGCCACCCTGGTCGACACCCTCTACGAGGCCCGCGCGCGCCTGGTGGTCCTGGCCGCCGCCGAGCCCGGCGCTCTCTATCCCGCCGGCGATCAGGCGTTCGAGTTCCAGCGCACCGCCTCACGTCTGATGGAAATGCGCTCAGCCGCCTGGCTCGAGGGAGCGCGTTGACACTCCGGATGGTCGGCCTAAAAGTCCGCGCGCTGCGGGCCAAGAGGACAAACGGTTAGCGATGGTCGAGAGTTTGCCCGCCCCGCGGGCGCGGCCGTTGTCGCCGCATCTGCAGGTCTGGCGCTGGCACGTGACGCTGGCCGCCTCGATCCTGCACCGGGCCACCGGCGTGGCCCTCTATGCCGGCCTGCTGATCCTGGCCGGCTGGGCGCTCGCCCTGGCCTCGGGGCCCGACGCGTACGGCGCCTACGGCGGCCTGCTGGCCTCGATTCCCGGGCGCCTGATCCTGTTCGGCGTCACCGTGTCGCTGTTCTTCCACATGGCCAACGGCGTGCGCCACCTGGCCTGGGACAGCGGCCACGGCTTCGCGCCCGCCACTGCCGACGCCACCGCCTGGCTCAGCTTCGCCTTTGCCGCCGTGGCGGCGGTGGGGCTGTGGCTGGCCCTGGCGTTCGGCGGAGCGCTGTAGAGCCATGGCGGACTATCGGACGGCGCTCGGCCGCGCCCGCGGCCTCGGATCGGCCAAGCACGGGGTCGGTCACTTCATCGGCCAACGGGTCTCGGCCGTCGCCCTGCTGCTGCTGGGCCTGTGGGCCGTGTGGTCGGTGCTGACGGTGGCCAGAGGCGGCTATGACGGCGCCCGG
The DNA here is from genome assembly GCA_038226475.1 of Caulobacterales bacterium. Lineage (GTDB taxonomy): Bacteria > Pseudomonadota > Alphaproteobacteria > Caulobacterales > Caulobacteraceae > Acaudatibacter. The sequence goes on from JBBRQK010000026.1 coordinate 9,913, forward strand.
GCGTGGCTCTATTCGCCGGTGGACGCCGCCCTGCTGGCCCTGCTCGCGGTGACCGGCTTCTATCACGCCCAGCTGGGCATGCGGACGATCGTCGAGGACTATATCCACAGGCCGGCGACCAAGGCCGCCCTGCTGATCGCCAACACCTTCGTCGGCTGGGGCGCGGCGGCCCTGACGGTGATCTGCCTGATGAAGGTGGCGCTGGGCGCCGGCGCTCCGGCATGAGCGCCTACCCGTTCATCGACCACCAGTTCGACGTGGTCGTGGTCGGGGCCGGCGGCTCGGGCCTGCGCGCGGCCCTGGGCTGCGCCGCGGCGGGCCTGAAGACCGCCTGCGTGACCAAGGTCTTCCCCACCCGCTCGCACACCGTGGCGGCGCAGGGCGGCATCTCGGCCAGCCTCGGGAACATGGGCGAGGACGACTGGCGCTGGCACATGTACGACACGGTCAAAGGGTCCGACTGGCTGGGCGACCAGGACGCGATCGAATATCTGGTGCGCAACGCGCCGGCCGCCGTCTACGAGCTGGAGCACTGGGGCGTGCCGTTCTCGCGCACGGCGGAGGGCAAGATCTATCAGCGCGCCTTCGGCGGCATGACGCGCAACTTCGGCGAGGCCCCGATCCAGCGCACCTGCGCCGCCGCCGACCGCACCGGCCACGCCATGCTGCACACCATGTACGGCCAGGCGCTGTCGAAGAGCGTCGAGTTCTTCATCGAGTATTTCGCCCTCGACCTGATCATGGACGAGGGCGTGTGCCGCGGCGTGACCGCCTGGAAGCTCGACGACGGCTCCCTGCACCGCTTTTCGGCCCAGACCGTGGTGCTCGCCACCGGCGGCTATGGCCGCGCCTATTTCTCCTGCACCTCGGCCCACACCTGCACCGGCGACGGCGGCGGCATGGCGCTTCGCGCCGGCCTGCCGCTGCAGGACATGGAATTCGTACAGTTCCACCCCACCGGCATCTACGGCGCCGGCTGCCTGATCACCGAGGGCGCGCGCGGCGAGGGCGGCTACCTCACCAATTCCGAGGGCGAGCGGTTCATGGAGCGCTATGCCCCGTCGGTGAAGGATCTCGCCCCGCGCGACATGGTCAGCCGGGCCATGACCATCGAGATCCGCGAGGGCCGGGGCGTAGGGCCGAAGAAGGACCACATCTTCCTGCACCTCGACCATCTGGATCCCAAGGTGCTGCACGAGCGCCTGCCCGGCATCTCCGACACCGCGCGGGTCTTCGCCGGGGTGGACGTGACCAAGGCCCCGATCCCGGTGCTGCCCACCGTGCACTACAACATGGGCGGCATACCGACCAACTTCCACGGCGAGGTGGTGACCCTGGCCGGCGACGATCCCGATACGGTGGTTCCCGGGCTGATGGCCGTGGGCGAGGCCGCCTGCGTCTCGGTGCACGGGGCCAACCGCCTGGGCTCCAACTCCCTGATCGACCTCGTCGTGTTCGGCCGCGCCGTCGGCCTGCATTGCGGCGAGACGCTGAAGGCGGGCGCGACGCAGCGCGAGCTCCAGGATGCCTGGACCGCCCCGCACCTGGCCAGGTTCGACCGCCTGCGCCATGCCGGCGGGTCCGTCTCCACGGCCGAGCTTCGCCTCGAAATGCAGATGGCGACGCAGGAGGATGCGGCCGTCTTCCGCACCGGCGAGACCCTGGCCTCCGGCGCCCGGCGGCTGGCCGAGGTGCAGGCCAGGCGCGCCGAAATCCGCGTCACCGACCGCGGCATGATCTGGAACACCGACCTGGTCGAGACCCTGGAATTCGACAATCTGATCGGCCAAGCCATTGTCACCGTCGCCGGCGCCGTCAATCGCTCGGAGAGCCGGGGCGCCCACGCCCGCGAGGATTTCTCCACCCGCGATGACGAGAACTGGATGAAGCACACCCTGACCTGGTTCGACGACGCCACCGGCGCGGTCAGGATCGACTATCGGCCGGTGCATTCCTACACCATGACCAACGACGTCGCCTACAGTCCCCCCAAGGCGCGGGTGTACTGATGGTTCAACTCACTCTCCCCCGCAACTCCAGGGTCGGCCCGGGCCGGCGCCACCCCGCCCCGGCGGGGGCGACGAAGATCAAGTCCTTCCGCGTCTATCGCTACGACCCCGAGGGCCAGGGCAATCCGACCTGGGATACCTATCAGGTGGACGTCGGCGCCTGCGGGCCGATGGTGCTGGACGCCCTGATCCACATCAAGAACACCATGGATCCGACGCTCACCTTTCGCCGCTCCTGCCGCGAGGGGGTGTGCGGTTCCTGCGCCATGAACATCGGCGGGCGCAACACCCTGGCCTGCACCCACGGCTGGGCCGAGGTTCCGGGCAAGGAGGTCCAGATCTCGCCTCTCCCGAGCCAGCCGGTGATCAAGGACCTGGTGGTAGATCTCTCCTTGTTCTACGCCCAGTACGCCTCGATCGAGCCCTGGCTGCACACCACCACGCCGGAGCCCCAGGGCGAATGGCGCCAGTCGGAGACCGACCGGGCCAAGCTCGACGGCCTCTATGAATGCATACTGTGCGCGTGCTGCAGCACCTCCTGCCCCAGCTACTGGTGGAACCCCGAGAAATACCTCGGCCCCGCCACCCTGCTGCAGGCCCGCCGCTGGCTGGCCGACAGCCGCGACGAAGCCACCGGAGAGCGCCTCGACGCCCTGGAAGACCCGTTCAAGCTCTACCGCTGCCACACGATCATGAACTGCGCCCAGGTATGCCCCAAGGGCCTGAACCCGGCCGAAGCCATCGCCGAGGTGAAGGCGATGCTGGTGGAGCGCGTGACCTAGGGGATAGCGTCTGGGGCTCGGCCCCAGAGCCTGGCCCCCGCGGCGGCTCGGATTCCTCCGTTCGTCGACCGAAGACCGCTCTTCTAAGACCTATTTCACCAGCTATAGACGTCTGACTCGAACGAGCTTGCCGGCAGCGGATGGTGTATTGGAACATGGTCCGTTCGATCCCCGAAGCGGTCGCGGGCCCACGGGCCACTGGAGGCTGACTTGGCGCAGATTCATTGGGCGAATGATATCAGTGGCGCCTTCAACACCGCGACAGACTGGACGGGCGGCGTCGTGCCTGGAAAGTCGGACGACGCCATTCTCGATGCGATGGGGACAACGCCCTACACAGTCACATCGACAAAGAACCAGACCGTCAACAGCATCCAGACCGCCGTCAACACCACACTAACTATTGGCGATGAATACAGAAAATATTTCGTTTCCTACGATGGCACTGGCACAGGGCAGAACGCCGGACATATAAATATTGTCTCAGGTTTGTTGCAAATCGGCGGAGATATTAGCAACTCTGGCAGTATTACTATTGCAGAAAATGGAGGAACTCTAGCGATCAAAACGTTGACTCTTTCTGGCGGGGGCAATGTATCTGGAGGTTTTATTGTCCCGTTTGATAGCCTGTATGGCCGTAAGGCCGTCTTGACAAACATCGACAACACCATCTCTGCATTTGTAGAAGTGAACCTGGTAAACGGGAAAGACGGCACCCTCAATAACGCCTTTGCAGGATTTAACGTCGACAACTATGGTACAATAAGTTCGTCTGGGCTTGGCAACGATCCGAGGGACAAGACTATACATAATACGAACTACGGCACCATATCGACGTCTACAATTTACGGTTTACTGAATTACGGCGACGTATCAGGCGGTTCTATATTAATTGCCCTGAACAATTTTGGTACAATTAATAATGCGATGTTGTTTGGCGACCCGACCGTGGTGGGGCAGGGCCTCGCGTTCAACAACGCGGGATTGGTCGAGGTTACTGGCGGCGCGACCGTCACCCTGTCGAATAGGACCGCCAATGACGTCGCCGGCGGCACCATCCTGGCTGACGGCGGCGTTTACGACATCGCCAACGAAACGATCATCGGAGGGATGTTGCAGACGAAGGGCGGCGGCGTTCTCACGCTGGACGGGACGCACGCCTCGGTCACCCTGCTCGGCTCCATCACCATCAAAAGCGGCAGCGTGGTCGACCTCGCCGGCACGGCGATCAATTTTGGGTCCCTGACGCTCGCGAAATCCGGCGGCGCGACCACTCTGCGTATCGGCGCCGTGGGGGCCTATCTGGTCGGCCGAGGGGCGCTGGTCCTGGGCGGGGGTTCGAGCGATCAGATCATCGGCGTCTCCGCCACCGCGGTCCTGACCAATGTCGACAACACCATTTCCGGCGGCGGCTCGCTCGGCGGCGGCAGCCTGACCCTCGTCAACGCGATCGACGCCACCATCGACGCGAACGCCTCGACCGCCCTGGTCATCGACACCGCCGGCGAGGCGCTCAAGAACGCGGGCCTTATCGAGGCCACCGGGACGGGGGGCCTGGTGATCCACAACACCACGGTGAAGGGCGCCGGCGGCGGGGTGATCGCGGCGGCCGGCGGCTATGTGGAACTCCGGGCGGCGGACATCGTCGGCGGTACGCTGCGGTCGACCGGCGGTTTCGCGGTCCAGGCCCAGACGAGCGCCAGCACCATCGACGGTCGCGCCTCCAACGTCGCCAATCAGGGCGCCTTGGACGCCCTCACGGGCGCTTCCCTGACCCTGGAGGGAACCATCGCCAACACCGGCGCGATCACGGCGGCGGGCGGCGCGGTACTGCTGCGGGGCGGCGACATCGTCGGCGGAACTCTGGCGACCTCGGGCTCCGGCGCGATCGTCGTCCTGGGCACAGGCAACACGCTCGATGGCGCCTCCGGTCAGGCGGTCACGCTGAGCGGCAATGTCCGAGTGGCCAACGGCGGGGCCCTGGTTCTCCAGGGCGCGATCGTCAGCGGGGCGACCGCTTATGTCGGCGGCGCCGGCACGGCGAGCGAGCTGCTCATCGGCGCCGCTGGCGCCACCCTGAGCGGTGGCGGACGATGGATCCTGGGAAACGGCGCCTCGAACGTCATCGACGCCGCCACGGCGGCCACCCTGACCAATGCCGACAACAAGATCACCGGCGCTGGAGTGATCGGGAACGCCAACCTCACCTTCGTCAACGGGGCCGGCGGGATCATCAATGATAACAGCACGGTCGGCCTGATCATCGACACCGGGGCCAACACCATCGTCAACGCCGGCCAGATCGCGGCCGTCGGTCCGGGCCGTATGGTGATCAAGAGCGCGGTCGACAACACCGGCACGCTAACGGCGGCGTTAGGCGACTTGACGGTCGAGGGCGCGGTGACGGGAGCGGGCACGGTGCGGATCAACGCCGCCCGCGCCGACTTCGCCGCCGGCTTCGGCGAGGACGTGTCGTTCGGGGTCAATCCCTCGGCGATCGGCGTGCTCGAGCTGGCCCAGTCCCAGGCCTACGGCGGCGAGATCACCGGCTTCTCCAAGACCGGAACCACGGCGCTCGACCTGGACGACATCGCCTTCGGGGCCGCGACCACGGCCAGCTACAGCGGGACGACGGCCTCGGGCGTCCTCACCGTCACGGACGGGACGCACACGGCGAACTTCAAGCTGCTGGGCAACTACCTCGCCTCCGCCTTTGTCGTCTCCAGCGACGGCCACGGCGGGACCACGGTGGTCGATCCGACCAGACTCACCGCAGCGATGGCCGCCTTCGGCGCCTCCGCCCTGGGCGCGGCGACCGCGGCCGCCCCGACGCGCGGCCCCGATCACCCGATGCTCGTCCTGGCGACACACGCGGCGATCGCCTAGCGCGAGGCGCTTGACCTGCGCCTCGGAACATTGCAAAATATGCAAGGAAACTAACGACAGAGTCCGCAAAAAGTCCACCTGCCCGTGCAAATCGCGACACATCCATGCTCGGAAATGACAATCTCCTTGCCGATCAAGGGTTTGAGGCTCCTTGGCTTGTCCGCGGCTGTCCGTCCGTGTCCGTTTCTGTTCTCCAGCTGTCCGAAAACTGCCCGCGAATGTCTGTTTTCGAGTCCGTTCTGTCCGGAAATGTCCTGGAATGTCCGGAAATGTCCGCCCGTTGTCCGGCCTTGGCGTTAGAAAATCTCCAAGCCGTGCCCGCCTCCACCGGCACGCCCCGCCCCGGCGATCACAGGTGCGTCATTTGAGCGTCAATTCGCCGCGGGGGGCGATTGACTCGGGTCCTGAAGGGGGCTTCGTTCGGCGCTCTAGAGCGTGAGCGTTGTTTCGAGGGCGTGCGATGCCGGTGCGTGTACGGAGTGAGAGCGGGGCCGATCCTCCGCGCGCCGCGTGCCGCCGCTCAGCCTCGCCCTGACCGCCGCCATCCCTCATCCCCCATACCCGGAGCCCACGCATGCCCGATATGCAGTCTTCCCTCAACAACGCCGGCGGCATCACCAAGGCGCTGCTCAACGCCCTGGACCAGATCCAGCAATACTGCGCCGCCTCGCAGATCGGGCCGGACGGCAAGCCGTCGGGCAGCGCCATCTACATGCACATGCCCATGGGCCATCCGATCGATCCGAAGATGTACGCCAACGCCTGGACCCCGGGGGGCGGGGACTCGGCCTCCAGCTTCAGCGACGACGGCTCGTTCGTGAAGGCGGCCCCCGCGCCGGCCCAGCCGGGCGCCACCGCCAACGACGGCAAGGGCCCTCCGGGCGCGGTCTACCCGCCGCCGATGCCCAAGCCCGACCAGCAGCTGGAGGAGTCGATCCAGGCGGCGATGTTCACCTCATTCCTGGTCGACAACATGCTGGAGGTGACGTCCAAGGGCGTGGCCGTGGCCTGGCCGGAGCGCCGCGTCAGCATCGAATACTATACGGTTCTGGAGGGCATCCAGCCGCTGCAGATCACCCAGCCCGACCAGTCGGTGCTGGATGCGGTCAACGCCGCCAAGGACCTGCTCTATCTGCACGACGACAAGGGCAACGCCGTCGGCTATACTCAGATCTACGCCCAGTATAGGCGCAACCGCACGGCCTGGACCAAGGCCATCGGCGACCAGGCGGCCGCCTATGCCCGGGCGATGAGCGACCCGGTGGCGGGGCAGTCGTGGCCGGTGCAGGCCGAGACCTACGCCGACGCGGTCACTCAGGCGCTCGACGATTTCAACAGCATGGGCCGGCGCGAGGTGGAGAACGCGATCAACACCATCGCCACCGTCGGCCAGAACGCGGTGACGGCCCTGGCCGCCCTGGCCCGGCAGCTATACGGCGCCTATAACATCCAGCTCGGCGGCGCGATCAGCGCCGATATTCCGTGGTCGTACATCGACCCGATCTCCTGGTGGGATCACACGGACAATTCGTTCGGCATCCAGCAGCTGACGGCCAGCTCGACCTCCTACGAGGCCGGCGGCGGCGCGGGCGCCTCCAGCTTCGCCAACAACTGGTGGAACGAGCAATCCTCCTCCACCAGCGGCAGCGGCGGGGTGAACGTCGGCTTCGCCAGCGCCAGCGTCAGCGCCAGCCACGCAGACGCTTCCAACGCCTTCGCCAACCATTCCGGCAACTTCCAGTGGAACAACCACCAGGAGAAGGCCAGCAGCGCAACGGTGAGCTTCGAATATTTCGTGGCCACGATCGACCGCCCGTGGCTGCTGGGCGATCTGTTCAATATCGAGGGCTGGTATCTGGTCGGCCAGCCGAAGAACAGCATCAGCGACGGCAAGATCCTGACTCAGATCGGCGACCACAAGAAGCTGCTGCCGATGATTCCGAAGGCCTTCGTGATCATGCGCAACGTCACCATCACCGCCGACGACTGGGGCGATGCGGGAAGTTCGTTCGACACCGCCCAGGCCAACGCCAGCGGTTCGGGCCAGTCGAGCTCCAACTCGGTGGCCGTTTCGGCCAGCTACCTTTTCTACAGCGCCTCGATGCAGCACAACGACCAGCAGGCCAGCGGCGCGTTCGGCCAGACCGCCAGCAGCAACTCCGGCTTCTCGTTCACCCGCGACGGCAACGGCGGCACGCTGAAGCTGATGGGCTCGCAGATCATCGGCTGGATCGGCGAGATCCAGCCACCCTCGCCCAGCGTCGACGCGCCGGACATCCCCTCGTCGTCCAGCAGCTCGTCGGGCGACTCGTCCAGCAGTTCGTCCAGCGCCTCGGCCTGAGGGGGCGGGGGTGTCCGACGTCGCCCAGCTCCAGGCCATCGGCCAGGAGCTCGCCGCCGCCCTGAGCGCCGCCTACGGCGTGACCGCGCCGGGGGCCCAGCTGGTGTTCCTGCCCGGCGGCGTGGCCGTGCCGGACGATCTGGTGCAGGCGGGCATGGTCAATCCGACCCAGGTCCAGACCTGGCTCTCGATGAGCTTCGACGACCCGTTCGTGCTCTCCGGCGGCACGGGCGGGGCGGTGATGCAGAAGGACCCGTCGCACGGCTCGGCCAGCCAGATCTACGCCCTGGCGGTCGAGAACGCGCGGCCGCTGGGCGATCCGGCGGACGACGCCTGGCAGAGGATGGCCGGCGAGATCGCCTCGGCCCAGCGGGCGCTCGGCTCGACCGAGGTCGCCAAGCCGATCGTGTGCGAGCCGGACGACTGGATGGTCGACATCAAGGCCGGCTATTGGACCAACTTCGATTCGGTCCAGTCCGACACCGTCACGGCCCCGAGCGGCCCGACCCTGCCCAGGGTGATCCCCCAGTTCTGGATGATCCGCTCGCTCTCCGAGCAACCGATCCACCTGGAGCCGCCGCCCCAGAGGATCGAGGCCATGCCGATGCGGCCGATGGCGATGGAGGCTGGCCCCTCGCGGTTCCAACGCTTCGGCGGCCTGGCCCTGAACGTCGGCGCGAGCATGCTGTCCCGGCGGCTGAACATCGCTCCCATGCAGGCGGCCATCGCGCCGGCCGCCCTGAGCGAGACCGCCGTCGCCGCCACGCCGCCTCTGCAGATCTGGCGCGGGACGGCGGTGCGCACGTCCATGCCGACGCATCTGGATTCGACGCTTCTGTTCGAGCACGCCCAGCCGGTCACCCAGCCCACCACCGGCGCCTCGACGGTGACCATCCATCTGGAGCACCAGTGCGTGACGCTGGGCCGCTACATCGCCGGCCAGCCGTGGTGGAACAGCGCGTTCCTCGCCGGCGGCGGATGGTTCATCCCGGGCATCATGCGCGGCGGACTGCTGCCGGCCCCGCCGCCGCTGGACGCTTCGTCGCCCGACGGTCAGGGCGTGACCTACGGACTGCCGATGGCCCTGGTGGTGGTGCGCAACCTGCGACTCTCCGGCCAGTGGTCGGGCGCGGCGGCCGCGGCCCTCGGATCGCCGGGCGGCACGCTGGGGCCCCTCTCCCTGTTCGGCGCGGTCCCGACGACGCAGTCGGACGGCGTCACCGTGACCTATGCGCACGAAGGCATGCAGGTGGTCGCGCTGCTGTGCGCCGCCCTGCCCGTCCTGCCGCCCGTCGACCCACCGCCCCCGGCCCCTCCCCCGGCGCCGCCGGCCCCGCCCTCGCCGCCCACGCCCGATCCGGCCCCGGCTTCATCGGCGAGCAGCGCTTCGACCAGCCCCGACTCCTCCAGTTCGGACACGCCCGGTTCCGACTCGTCGAGCTCCAGTTCCGGCAGCTCTGATTCCTCCAGTTCCGACCCGGTCAGTTCCGACTCCAGTTCCGACGCAAGCGCCTCCGATGCCGTGAGTGCGGAGGCGGCGAGTTCTGAGTCCGGCAGCACGGACGCGGGTCATGCCTGAGTTCGTGGGGCAGGGAACGCCGATCAGCGCCACCGGCTTCGACAAGGCGACCGGCCTGCTGGGCGCCCAGGCCGAGGCGCTCTGGGCGGTGCTGGCGGTGGAGACCTCGGGCTGCGGGTTCCAGAGCGATCGGCGGCCCAAGATCCTGTTCGAACGCCATGTGTTCAGTCGCCTGACGCACGGCCGCTTCGACGGCGACGATCCGGACGTCAGCGCGCCCACGAGGGGCGGCTATGGACCGGGCGGCGATCACCAGTACCTGCGCCTGGCCGCGGCGATGCAGCTCGATCCGGACGCCGCGCTGAAGAGCGCCTCGTGGGGCCTGGGTCAGATCATGGGCGAGAACCATCAGGCGGCCGGCTACGATACCGTCGAAGCCATGACCCAGGCGTTCGTCGGCTCGGAAGACGCCCAGCTCGTGGGCCTGGCCTCGTTCGTCGCCGCCTCGACCCTGAAGGCCGCCCTGCAGGCGCGCGACTGGGCGAGGTTCGCCCGGCTCTACAACGGCCCGGATTTCGTCGCCAACCACTACGACGCCCACTTGAGTCAGTTCTACGCCAACTATCGGCTCAACGGCATGCCGGTGCTGGGCGTCCGGGCGGCGCAGATCCTGCTCTCCTACCAGGGCATCGCCACCGGCGGCGTCGACGGGGTGCTGGGGCCGGCCACCCGCGCCGCCCTGCGCCGGTTCCAGACCGACAAGGGCCTGACGGCTTCGGGGGAGGCGGACGACGCCACCCTGGCGGCCCTGTCGGCGGATTGACGGGGCCGCCGGTTCGGGAGCATCCACGCGCCATGACGGCGGCGGGCGTGGTGATCGTGGGGGCCGGGCACGCCGGGGGCACGGCGGCGGCCCTCCTGCGCCAGTACGGCTACGCCCAGCCCATAACCCTGATCGGCGACGAGCCAATCGCGCCCTACCAGCGGCCTCCGCTCTCCAAGGCATGGCTCAAGGGCGAGGCCGACGCCGACAGCCTGGCGCTCAAGCCGCCGGAATTCTACGCGCAGGCCGGGATCGATCTGTTGCTCGACGCCCGCGTCACCGCCATCCGGCGCGGCGACAAGGCGGTCGAGTTGGCCGACGGCCGGCGCATCGCCTACGACACCCTGATCATCGCCACGGGCGCCAGCGCGCGTTCCCTGCCGATCCCGGGCGCCGACCTCGCCGGCGTGCTCACCCTGCGTTCCGCCGCCGACGCTGAGGCGCTGAAGGCGTCGCTCGGCCCGGGCCGCCGCATCGCGGTGATCGGCGGCGGCTACATCGGCCTGGAGGTCGCCGCCTCGGCCCGGGCGCTGGGCGGCGAGGCGGTGGTGATCGAGCGCGAACCGCGCATCCTGGCCCGCGTGGCCTGCCCGGTGCTGTCCGACTTCTTCACCGCCTATCACAAGGCCCGGGGCGTGGCGTTCGAACTGAGCGCCGTCGTCGAGGCGCTGGAAGGCGCCGGCGGACGCGTGAGCGGCGTGCGGCTCGCCGGCGGCCGGGTGATCGGCTGCGACACGGTCCTGATCGGCGTCGGCGCGCCGGCCAACGACGATCTGGCGCGGGACGCCGGCCTCGACTGCGCCGGCGGCGTGGTGGTGGACGAGCACGCCCGCACGCTCGATCCAGCGATCCTGGCCATCGGCGACGTCACCCACCGCCCCTTGCCGCTCTACGACCGCATGTTCCGGCTGGAGAGCGTCGCCAACGCCCTGGAGCAGGCGCGCCAGGCGGCGTGCCTGATCACCGGCCGCCCCGCGCCCGCCGGCGAGGTGACCTGGAACTGGTCGGACCAGTACGATCTCAAATACCAGTTCGCCGGCTTGCCCTTCGACGTCACCTCGACCATCGTGCGCGGCGACCCGGCCAGCGCGAGGTTCGCGGTGTTTCACCTGGCCGGCGATCTCGTGCAGGCGGTGGAGGCGGTGAACGCCCCGGCCGAGTTCATGGGCGGCCGCCAGCTCATCGGCCAAAGGCGGCCGATCTCGCCCGCGAGACTTGCGGATAGCGCCGTTTCCATGAAAGAGGTCGCGGCCTGAAAACGGTCGCGCGGGGAGTCCATGCCGAAGATCACCTACATCGAACACAGCGGCGCCGAGCACGTCCTCGATGTGAAGAGCGGTCTTTCGGTGATGGAGGGCGCGGTGAAGAACAACATCCCCGGCATCGACGCCGACTGCGGCGGCGCCTGCGCCTGCGCCACCTGCCACGTCTATGTGGACGAGGCCTGGCGCGGCAAGACCGGGACGCCCTCGGCGATGGAGGAATCGATGCTGGACTTCGCCGAGAACGTCGAGCCCAACTCCCGCCTCTCCTGTCAGATCAAGGTCACCGACGACCTAGACGGCCTCGTGGTCCGCATGCCCGAAAGCCAGCACTGAGACCTGGAGGCGTGACCGGTCTCAGGGCCGGCCGATGGCGTAGAACCGTTCGGCGCGTTGGTCGCGCAGCGCGTCAGGCCCGAGGAGGCTGAGGGTCTTCAGTTCCGCCTCCACGGCGTCCCCGACGCGGCTGATGGCCAGCGCCGCATCGGCATGGGCCCCGCCGATCGGCTCCTCGATGATCCGGTCGACCACCTTGAGCGCGATCAGATCCTGGGCCGTGATCTTCATCGCCTTGGCCGCGCCTTCGGCCAGGGCCCGGTCGCGCAGCAGGATCGAGGCGCATCCCTCGGGCGAGATCACTGCATAGATCGAGTGCTCCAGGATCAGCACCCGGTTGGCGGCGGCGATGCCGATGGCCCCGCCGCTCATGCCCTCGCCGGTGATGGTGGCGATCATCGGGACGCCCAGGGTCAGGCAGCGCTCGGTGCCCCGGGCGATGGCCTCGGCGACGCCGCGCTCCTCGCTGCCGATGCCGGGATACGCCCCGCCGGTGTCGACGAACGAGAGCACCGGCAGGCCGAAGCGCTCGGCCAGATCCATCAGCCGCACGGCCTTGCGATAGCCCTCCGGCCGGGCGGCGCCGAAGTTGTGCTTGATGCGGGTGGTGGTGTCGTGGCCCTTTTCCTGACCGATCACCACCACCGGCTGGCCGCGGAATCTTCCCAGCCCACCCAGGATCGCCTGGTCGTCGGCGAAGGCGCGATCGCCGCGCAGCTCGACGAACTCCTCGATCAGGCCGCCGATATAGTCCACGAAGTGCGGCCGGGCCGGATGGCGGGCGATCTGTGTCTTCTGCCAGGCGTCCAGATGGGCGTAGGTCTCCGCGCGCAGTTCGTCGACGCGCACGCGCAGGGCTGCGATCTCGGCGTCGAACGCGCCGTGGCCCGCGGTTTCGGAGAGCCTCGAGAGTTCGTCGATCTTGGTGTCGAGCTCGGCGATCGGCCGCTCGAACTCCAGATAGTGCGCGGCCATGAAGTGCTTGCGATCCGCCCGGCTCGTCAAAGCGGCGGACCCTAGGCGCGATGACCGTTAGCGGCAAGTTCAGGGCGGAACGGCGACCCCGCCTCAGAACCCGTACGACGCCGCCATGGCCGGGTCCTTGGCCGCCACCTGGCGGGCGAGGTCGAGCATCACCTGCGCCTGCTTGAAGGTCGCGTCGTCCTGCATCTTGCCGTCGATCATGGCGACGCCCGCGCCGTCCGGCATGGCGTCGACGATACGGCGGGCGAAGGCGACCTCCGCCGGGTCGGGCGAGAACACGCGCCGGGCGATCGCGATCTGGCTGGGGTGCAGGCTCCAGGCGCCGGCGCAACCCAGGAGGAAGGCGTTGCGGAACTGCTGCTCGCAGGCGGCCGGATCGTCGATCGCCCCGAACGGGCCATAGAACGCCTTGATGCCGGCCGCCGCGCAGGCGTCGACCAGCCGCGCGAGGGTGTAGTGCCAGACGTCCTGCTGCGCCGAGGCGCGCTCGCCGCCGCCTTCCGCCGGATCGGCCAGGACGCGGTAGGCCGGGTGGCCGCCGCCGACCCGGGTGGTCTTCATGCCCCGGCTGGCGGCCAGATCGGCGGGGCCGAGGCTGATCCCCTGCAGGCGCGGGCTGGCCACGGCGATGGCTTCGACATTAGTGACCCCGCGGGCGGTCTCCAGGATGGCGTGCAGCAGGATCGGTTTCTTCAGGCCGTGCCGCGCCTCGAGCGTCGCCAGCATCTGATCCAGATAGTGGATATCCCACGGCCCTTCGATCTTGGGGGCCATGATCACGTCGAGTCGATCACCGCAGCCTTCGACCAGGCGGGTGACGTCGTCGAAGTGCCAGGGCGCGTCCATGCCGTTGATGCGCACCCAGAGACCCGTCCCCAGCGCGGCGAAGTCGACCCGATTGGCCATCTCGATGAAGCCTTCGCGCGCCGCCGTCTTCGCGTCCGCCGGGATCGCGTCCTCCAGGTTGCCGCACAGCACATCGACCTCGGCGGCCGTCTCGGCGGCGCGGACGCGCAGCTTCTCGATCTGCGGCGGCAGGAAGTGAATCACCCGCTCCAGCCGCACCGGCAGGTCGCGCAACGGCGCCGGCGCGCCCCGGGCCAGGGGCTCGAAGAAGGCGCGGGGCGGCTTGCTCATGATGGCTCTCGGGTGCGGGACAGCGGGTGCTTGCTCTCGACCACCTGGCGCAGGCGCTCCTGGGTCACGTGGGTGTAGATCTGGGTGGTGGCGATGTCCGAGTGGCCCAGCAGGGTCTGCACGACGCGCAGATCGGCCCCGCCCTCCAAAAGGTGGGTGGCGAAGGCGTGGCGCAGCACGTGCGGGCTGACCCTCGCCGGATCGATGCCGGCCTGCGCGGCCGCCTCGCCCAGAAGCTGGGCGAAGCGCCGGGGCGTCAGCCGCCCGGCCCGCCCGCGCGACGGGAACAGCCACGGGTTCTCCCGCCCGCCCTTGGGCGCCAGGGACGCGCGAAGAGGCAGCCACGCCCTGATCGCCCGGCGCGCGGCGTCGTTGAGCGGGGCCAGCCGCTCCTTGCCGCCCTTGCCGCGCACGATCAGATAGGCCGGATCGTGCGCCAGGGCCGCGAGCGGCAGGGCGGTCAGCTCCGAGATCCTGAGGCCCGAGGCGTAGATGATCTCGACCATTGCCGCCAGGCGCGCGCCGGCCGCCCCGTCCCTCGCCTCCGCCGCCCCGATTAAGCGCTCCATCTCCTCCCGGGTCAGCACCCGCGGCAAGGGCCGGCCCTGCCGCGGCGCGCGCACCCGTCGCGACGGATCGTCGGTGCGCCAGGCCTCCCCCAGCACGAAGCCATAGAACTGGCGCACGGCCGCCCGACGCCTCGCGGCGGTGGAGGCCGCCAACCCGCGGCGGCCCAGGCTTTCGAACCAGGCCTCGATGTCCTCCTGCGTGGCGCTGGCGAGGTCGCGGCCGCGCCGCGCCAGGAAGGCGGTCGCGTCGGCGAGATCGCGGCCATAGGCGCTAAGGGTATTGGCCGCCGCGCCGCGCTCGGCGGCCATCATCTCCAGGAAGGCCTCGGCCCAGTTCGCGCCGCTCATGGCGCCGCCCGCGGCGCGATCATGGCGAAACTTGGCGCGCACGCGCGCCCTCGTGTAAACCCCGCATGTCGTCATGTCTCCCGCCCCGCCCCCGGAACGCAAGACCATCGCCCTCGTCGGTCTGATGGGGGTGGGCAAGAGCAGCATAGGCCGTCGCCTGGCCCAGGCACTGGACATGCCATTCCGCGACGCCGACGCCGAGGTCGAGGCCGCCGCCGGCCGCTCGATCGCCGAGATCTTTGACCACTATGGCGAGGCGGCGTTCAGGGACGGCGAGCGCCGGGTGATCGCGCGGCTGCTGGAGGAGCCGCCGCATGTGCTGGCCACCGGCGGCGGGGCCTTCGTCGATCCCGCCACCCGTCGTCTGATCAACGAGCGGGCCGTCTCGGTATGGCTGAAGTCCGATCTGGCGGTGCTGGCGCGCCGCTTGGCCCGGCGCGACACCCGGCCGCTGCTGGCGGGCAAGGATCCGCTGGCGGTGCTGCAGGCCCAGGCCCTGGCGCGCTATGACTGCTATGGCGAGGCCCATCTGGTGCTCGAGACTGGCGAGACGGCGCATCAGGTGACGGTGGACGCCCTGGTCCAGGCCCTGGCCGCCATGCCGGCCCCCGCGCGGGCCGCGTCGTGAGGCGCGCCGTCGCTGTCGCCCTGTCCGGTCGCACGTATGAAGTGATCGTCGGCTACGGCCTGCTCGACGAGGCAGCCGGCCTGATCGCACCCTTTCTCAGGCGGCCCACCGCCGCCATCGTCATGGACGAGGTCGTGCAGGCGTTGCACGGACCCCGCCTGATCGGCGCCCTGGAGGCGGCCGGCATCGAAGCCAATGCTATCGTCATCGATCCCGGCGAGGCGGCCAAGAGCTTCACGGGCCTGGCCGAACTGTGCGATCGGCTGCTGGCGCTGGGCCTCGAGCGCGGCGATCTGATCATCGCCTTCGGCGGTGGGGTGGTGGGCGACCTGGCCGGCTTCGCGGCCGCCATCTGCCTGCGAGGCGTGGATTTCGTCCAGATCCCGACCACCCTTCTGGCCCAGGTGGATTCTTCGGTCGGCGGCAAGACGGCGATCGACACCCCGCGCGGCAAGAACCTGGTCGGCGCCTTTCACCAACCGCGCCTGGTGTTGGCCGATCTCGCCGTGCTCGACACCCTGCCACCTCGCGAGCTGCGCTGCGGCTATGCCGAGGTGCTGAAGTACGGCCTGCTGGGCGATGCGGCCTTCTTCGCCTGGCTGGAGCTCGAGGGCGAGGGGGTGCTGGCGCGTGAGCCAGAGGCCTTGGCGCACGCCGTCGTCCGCTCGGTCGAAATGAAGGCGGCGATCGTGGCGCGCGACGAGCGCGAGGCGGGCGAGCGGGCCCTGCTCAACCTGGGCCACACCTTCGGCCACGCCCTGGAGGCAGACTGCGGCTTCGGCGACGCCTTGAAGCACGGCGAGGCGGTGGCCGTGGGCTGCGCCCTGGCGTTCCACTTTTCCGCGCGCCTCGGCCTGTGCGCCCCGGCCGAGGCAGAGCGGGTTGAACGGGCGGTCGCGGTCGCGGGATTGCCCGCGCGCCTGGCCGATCTGGCGGGCCCCGGTTTCGCCGCCGACGCACTCATCGAGCGCATGGGCCAGGATAAGAAGGCGCGCGACGGCGGCCTGACCCTGGTGCTGGCGCGCGGCATAGGCGAAGCCTTCGTCGCGCACGACGTCGAGCGTCACGGCCTGCGGGCTTTTCTGATCGAGCAAGGGGCGGCGGGCTGATGGCGGCTCTGGGCGTGATTTCCCTGGCGGTGCTGGCGCTGCTGGCCGTCTCGGCGGTGTTCTCGGCCGCCGAGACGGCGCTGACCGGGGCCAGCCGCGGGCGCATGCATCAGCTGGAGCGCGAAGGCGACCGGGCCGCGAAGCGCGTCAATCTGCTGCTGTCCGATCGCGAGACCATGATCGGCGCGGTGCTGATCGGCTACAATGTGATCAACATCCTGAGCTCCGCC
Organism: Caulobacterales bacterium; assembly: GCA_038226475.1. GTDB lineage: Bacteria > Pseudomonadota > Alphaproteobacteria > Caulobacterales > Caulobacteraceae > Acaudatibacter. Next base: position 26,876 of record JBBRQK010000026.1, read on the forward strand.
CTGGCGACGGAATTCATCACCCAGGTGCTGCCCGGCGCCTGGGGCGTGGCCCTGGCGACGACCATCATGACCGTGCTGGTCGTGGTGTTCGTCGAGGTGCTGCCCAAGACCCTGGCCATCGTCCGCGCTGACGAGGTGGCGCGCGGCCTCTCCGCGCCGATGCTGCTGGTCGTTCGCGCCCTGGGGCCGGTGATCTTCGCCATCCAGTGGGTGGTGCGCCACACCCTGCGCCTGTTCGGCATCGACCTCGACATGGAGACCGACGTGCTGGCGGCGCACGAGGAGATCCGGGGGGCCGTGGAATTCCACCATTCCGAAGGCGCCGTGGAGAGCGGCGATCGGCGGATGCTGGGCGGGGTGCTCGATCTGTCGGACATGGACGTCTCGGAGATCATGGTCCACCGCAAGTCGATGTCGATGATCGATGCGGGCCTCACCCCGCAGGAGGTGGTGGCCAAGGCGCTGGAGTCGGAACACACGCGCCTGCCGCTCTATCGCCATGAGCCGGAGAATATCGTCGGCGTACTGCACGCCAAGGATCTGCTGCGGGCCATGGCCAGCGGCGCCGGCGGCAAGGGGAGCGCCAAGGGCGAGGGCCTGGATATCGCCGCCATCATGCGAGAGCCCTGGTTCATCCCCGAGACCACCAACCTCAAGGACCAGCTCAACGCCTTCCTCAAGCGGCGCAGCCATTTCGCCATGGTGGTCGACGAATACGGCGCTCTGCAGGGCCTGGTGACGCTCGAGGACATCCTGGAGGAGATCGTCGGCGAGATCGATGACGAACACGACGAGGCGGTGCAGGGAGTCCGGCGCCAAGCCGACGGCAGCGTGCATGTGGACGGCGACGTTACCGTGCGCGACCTCAACAGGGCCATGGATTGGGCCCTGCCGGACGACCACGCGGTGACCGTCGCCGGCCTGGTGATCCATGAGGCGCGCGCCATTCCGGAGCCCGGCCAGAAGTTCCTGTTTCATCGCCACCGATTCCAGATCCTGCGCCGGCAGCGCAATCAGATCACCGCGATCAGGGTCGGCCCGACGATCGAGGCGGCGGATAGCTAGGATCAGGGGGCCCCATTGCCGGTCGCCACGGTCAAGCCTAAAGTCACGCGATAGACCCCAGTACGCGGGTGGGAAAACCCAATCGATGAGTGACAACCTTGCCCTGAAAGGCCGCCGTGTCCTGGTGGTGGAGGACGAGGCCATGATCGCCCTGCTGCTCGAAGACATGCTCGCCGATCTCGGCTGCACCGTGGTGGGCCCCGCCTATACGGTCGAGAGCGCGCTCGAGTTCGCCAACAACGGCGCCGTGATCGATGTGGCGGTGCTCGACGTCAATCTGGGTGGCAAGCCGGTGTTCGCCGTGGCCGACGCCCTGCGCGCGCGTCAGGCGCCGATGATCTTCTCCACCGGCTATGGCGAAGGCGGCCTGCGCGACTCGGACCTCGGCGCGCCGGTGCTGCAGAAACCGTTCCGCGCCGGCGATCTCACCTCGGCGCTCTATCGCGCCCTGGGCCTGGAGGCCTGAGGCCGGAGGCGTCAGGCCTCGCCCGGCGCGGTGGCGCGGATCGACAGGGCGTGCACCGGGCCGGCCAGCTCGGCCGACAGCAGGCGCATCACCAGCCGCTGGCGCGCCACGCGGCTCAGCCCGACGAAGGCGGCGCTCTCCACCACGACGTTGAAATGGCTTTCGCCGCCAACGCCCGCCCCAGCATGGCCGGCGTGGCGAGCCGAATCGTCGACCACCTCCAGCTTCGTGGGCGCCAGGCCGGCGCTCAAGGCCCGTTCGATGTCCGTGGCGACGGCGCCCATGGTGGCGGCTCCGATTGTCGGCTGTCAATTCTTGAACTGTAGCATTTCACGGCCATAGTCGCAGGTCATGACAACCGCCTTCCAATACCGGCCGCGCTTCGTGGATATCCGCGTCCGCCCGCCCAAGGCGGAGGAGGAGGAGGCGCTGGCCGACGACGTCAACGCCCTCGCCCCGGGCGAGCGGGCCTGCGACCACCAGGGCTGTCGGGCGGCCGCGGCGACGCGAGCGCCGAAGTCCCGCGACCTGTTGGCCGAGCACTACTGGTTCTGCCAGCCGCACGCGGCCGCCTACAACCGCACCTGGAACTTCTTCGCCGGCATGACCGAAGACGAGGTGCGCAACCGCATTACCGAAGACCTCACCACCGGCGGGCGGCCGACCTGGTCGCTCAAGACCGGCGCGCGCAATCGCGAGGCGGCCGGCGGACGCGGCCGGTTCCGCGACCCGTTCGGCATCTTCGGCGCCGCCAAGGCCAAGGACGAGCAGGCCGCCTACGACCGCAAGCTGGGCCGCCTGGAGCGCGGGGCCCTTGCCGATCTCGACCTGGACGCCACGGCCCTCGGGCCCGCGATCCGCTTGCGCTACACCGAGCTGGTCAAGCGCTGCCACCCCGACGCGAACGGCGGCGACCGCTCGGCCGAGCACAAGCTGCAGCGCGTGATCAAGGCCTTCAAGACCCTGCGCAAGGCCAAGCTGGTCTAGCGGTCGCTCCGGCCCCTAGTCCTTCGCGGCCTTCTCGCGCAGCGCGGCGCCCAGGATGTCGCCAAGAGACGCGCCGCTGTCGGCTGAGCCGAACTTTTCGACCGTAACCTTGTCCTCGGCCATCTCCAGAGCTTTCACCGACAGGGAGACCTTTCGGGCCGACTTGTCGAAGTTGGTGATCTGGGCGTCTAGGCGATCACCGACGGCATAGCGCTCGGGGCGTTGCTCAGAGCGGTCGCGCGACAGATCGGCCTTGCGGATGAAGGCGCTCATCGGGGCGGTGTCGTCGCCGAACTTGACCTCGATGCCGCCGCTGGTGACCTCGGTCACGGTGGTGGTGACGGTCTGGCCCTTGCGCCAGGTGTCCCCGACCATCGGATCGCCGGCCAGCTGCTTGATGCCGAGACTGACACGTTCCTTCTCGACCTCCACATCTAGCACCTGGGCCTTGACCGTATCGCCCTTCTTGTAGCGGGCCATGGCCTCCTCGCCGGCGACGTTCCAATCGATGTCGCTGAGGTGCACCATGCCGTCGATGTCGTTGTCCAGGCCGATGAACAGCCCGAATTCCGTGGCGTTCTTGACCTCGCCCTCGACCGTCGAGCCGATCGGATGCTCCTCGACGAACTGCTCCCAGGGGTTCTGCATCGCCTGCTTGAGGCCCAGGCTGACGCGGCGCTTGGAGGCGTCCACGTCCAGCACCACCACGTCCACCTCCTGCGAGGTGGAGACGATCTTGCCCGGATGAACGTTCTTCTTGGTCCAGCTCATTTCCGAGACGTGGACCAGGCCTTCGACGCCGGCCTCCAGCTCCACGAACGCGCCGTAGTCGGTGATATTGGTGATGCGGCCCGTGAACTTGGCGCCGGGGGGATATTTGGCCTCGACCCCGTCCCAGGGATCGGACTGCAGCTGCTTCATGCCGAGCGAGATGCGCTGGGTGTCGGGATTGATCTTGATGATCTGAACCTTGACCGTGTCGCCGACCGCCAGCACTTGGCTGGGGTGGTTGACGCGCTTCCA
>JBBRQK010000027.1:0-26515 GCA_038226475.1 Caulobacterales bacterium
AGGAGCGCGAGACTACCCTGGTCATTCCGCCTGGCTGGAACGCGACAGTGGACGTCATAGGCTGCGTCGTGGCCAGGCCGGGGAGCTGAACATGGACGGGATCGAGCTTGAAATCCTGTGGTCGAACCTGATCGGCATCGTCAGCGAGCAGGCCAAGGCCCTGCAACGCATTGCCTTCAGCCCGATCGTGCGCGAGGCGGGGGACCTGGCGAGCGGCCTGTTTGACGCCCGGGGCCGCATGGTCGCACAGGCAAACACTGGCACGCCCGGGCATATCAATTCACTGGCCGCGGCGGGCCTCACCCTGCACGGCCTGTTCCAAGGCAGGCTCGGGCCCGGCGATGTCATCATCACCAATGATCCGTGGATGTCGGCGGGCCATTTCTTCGACATCACGGTGCTCAGCCCCACCTTCCGGCACGAGCGCCTCATCGGCTACATCGGCTCGACCATCCATCACACCGACATAGGCGGCTACGGCATCGGCGCCGGCGCGCGGGACATACACGAGGAGGGCCTGTGGATCCCGCCCGCTAAACTGTACGAGGCCGGCGCCCCCAATGCCCTTCTTCACGACATCATCGGCGCGAACGTTCGGACGCCCGATCACGTGTTCGGCGACCTCTCGGCCCAGGTCTCGAGCGGCCGGGCGGGCGGCGAGCGGATGATCGCGCTTTGCCGGCGCCAGGGGTTGCAGGACATCGAGGCGGTCGCCGACGAGATCATCGAGCGCTCCGAAATGGCCACGCGCCGCGCGATCCGCGCCCTGCCCGCCGGAACTTGGCACGGCGAAACCCGGTTCGATGTTCCAGGCGGCGACCTGATCGATCTGAAGGCGGCCGTCACCATCGACGCGGATATAGGCGAGGTGGTCGTCGATTTCGCCGGCAGTTCGGGCGCGAGCCCGCTCGGGATAAATGTGGTGATGAACTACACCCACGCCTACGCCACCTTTGCCGTGCGCAGCTGCCTCAACCCGGAACAGCCCAACAATCACGGCTCCCTGGCGCCGATCAAGGTGCGGGCGCCCGAAGGCTGCATCGTCAACGCCGCCTATCCCTCGCCGCTGAACGCGCGCCACGTCGTGGGTATGTTCGTGCCCATGCCGATCCTGAAGGCCTTGCATCAGGTGATGCCCGACCGGGTTCTGGCCGAAGGGTCCGGCGCCGTATGGACGGTGCAGATCCAGGGGCGCCGCGCCGACGGCGAAGCCTTCACCTCCTCGATGTTCAACTATTCCGGCGGCATGGGCGCCCGCAAGACCAAGCCTGGTCCCAGCGCGACGTGTTATCCGACCGGTGTGGCCGCGGTGCCGGTGGAGATTCTCGAAGCCGCGATGCCCATCGTGTTCGACCGGCGCGAACTTCGCCCAGGCTCCGGCGGCGCGGGCCGCTCGCGCGGCGGCGACGGCCAAGTGATCGAATTTCACATGCTCACGGAGGCCCCGTGGCTGTTGAACGCCGTGCCCAGCCGGCTCGATCGTGGCCCCGATGGCCTCGACGGCGGTGAGCCGGGCATGGCCGGGCGGTTCCTGATCAACGGTGTCGCCGTGTCGGAGGCGAAGAAGATCACCATGGCGGCGGGCGACACCGTGCTGTTGGAGACGCCGGGCGGCGGCGGCTACGGTGCGGCCTGAAACGGCGGAAGAAGCGATGGATATCCTGACGATCGACTGGAACGAGACTCCGTGGGAACGGGTGCGCGAGGGTGTCGAGCGCAAGGCCTTTTCCGGCGACGGGGCGACGGTGTCACTCAATCGCCTTCAGCCCGGGCACGAGCCGCGCCCGCACGCTCATCCGCACGAGCAGATCGTCTACATCCTGGCGGGCGAGATCGATTTCCATATCGGGGACACCGTGACGCGACTAGGCGCCGGAGGCCTGCTGGTGGTGCCACCTGGCGCGCGCCACTTCGGCGTGGTGGTCGGCGACGCTGTGGTGCTCAACCTCGACGTCTTCACGCCCAAACGCGCCGAATACGCCCCCTGAACCAGACCGCCTGGAGTCCGTCATGGCAACGCCCCACACCTTGATCTTCGTCGATCTGGCGTCGGACGACCCCGCAGCCGCGGGGAGGTTCTATTCAGAGGTATTCGGATGGCGCGACGACGACCGTCCCCTGGGCCTCTACCATCGCCTGGTTCCGGGTGGGAATTCTCCCAATCCGGACGGAAGCGAGAGTCAGGTTGGCAACCTTCATCTGGGCATCTTCAAGGCCGCCAACGCCCGGCCTCACCCAGAGCCCTCGGGCGTCGAGCCGCGCGGGCTGAGCCAGGACGGCCGCAAGCCGCGGGTCTGGATTCTCGTCAGCGACGACGAACCGGTGGACGCGATTCTGGAACGCGCGGTTGCGCGGGGTGCGCGCATTCTTTGGCGCGACCACCACTGGTCGACGTTCAATGGCCTCAATCACGCCTTTGCCGACCCGTGGGGCAACGAGATCGTGCTTTGGGTAAAGACTGGACCCGGGGGCGCCGCGCCCGAAGGCTTCACGACCGAATGAGACCACCCGCGCGAGCGGGTTATTGCGTGTCTCAATTTGCCCCTCTAAGCTCATGCAAATACTGCTGAAATAAAAAGCTTACTAACATTTCAGCGGGCACCTCTGGCTTGGAGAGACGTTGCTTGGTGCAGAAAGCTCAACACGGGCCACACGGCGGCTGGGCGCCGGAGCTGCAGAAAGCCCGGGTCTATGAGCAGATCCTGCTCGACGTGATCCTGGGCGAACTGCCTCCCGGCGGGCGTCTCGACGAGCAGGACCTCGCAAGGCGGTACGACGCGGGCCTCGCCGGCGTACGCGACGCCCTGGGCCGACTGGCCCTGGAGGGCCTTGTCGTGCGCAAGCCGCGCGCGGGCACGACCGTGGCCGCGCTCGATCTGGTCGAGGTTCGCCAAGCCTTCGAGGCGCGGCGTCTGATCGAACCGCATTGCGCCGCCCTGGCGGCCACGCACGCCACCGCCCGAGACATCGCCGCGTTGCGCGACGCCTTCGCCGGTGGGGAAGAGGCGGCCCGCTCCCGGGACTCTCGCGCCCTGGTCGGCATGGATCAACGCTTCCACGCCGCCATAGCTCAGGCGAGTCGCAATCCGACCCTGGCCCAGATCGTCATCCCCCTGCAGCACAAGGCGGCTCGATTCTGGGTCTACTCGATGGTCGAGGACACCGAGGCGGAGCGGATGGCCGAAATCGCCCGCCATCTCACGGTCGTCGATTGCATCGCAGACAAGGATGCCGCGGGCGCGCAGGCGGCGATGATGGCGATTCTCGGGGTGTTCTCCGAGAGCGTGAAGCGCTCGGTGGCCGGTCGGCCGGACGAGGAGCGGCGCCGGGCATGACGCGCCATTGGGCGCCGCCGCTGAGCGAATGGGCAATTCCGCACCTGCTGGCAATTTTCCGTAAAATTTCAGATCGCTCCTTTGACGTCGCCGAAGCGCCGGCGACACCATGAACCAAGGTCCCGAATCCAATGGCCGTCGCGCACCGGCGGACCTCGGGGCCGCCATCCGAGCGGGGGCTGAATGACCAATAAACAGATCTGTCTGATGGGCGCCTCGGGTATGGCTCTGCTCTTCGTGGGCGCCGCGCACGCTGCCGCCGACGCCGACAAAGGCGCGACCGTGGGCGAACTGATCGTCACCGCCGACAAGGCCGGCCTGCTCGAGCAGCGGCCGAGCAGCACAGTGTTCGGCCTCGACAAACCGCTGATCGAGACGCCGAGATCGGCCAGCTTCGTCAGCGCCACGACACTCGAGCGCTATGGCATCCTCACCATCGACAAGCTCACCGCCGTCTCGCCCGGCTCATATACCGCCAGCTACTACGGAGTGCCGGGCTCGCTGAACATCCGCGGCACCCTTGCGGAGAACTACTTCCTTGGCTTCAAACGCATCGAGAACCGCGGCACCTATTCGACACCGATCGGGGATGCGGCCCAGATCGAGATCGTGCGGGGTCCGCCCGCCCCGATCTACGGACCAGGCAAGATCGGCGGCCTTCTGAACTTCGTGCCCAAGACCTCGAAAGACTCCGGCGCCTATCTGGCGAAGCCCACGGCCGAAGTCACCTTTACCGGTGGCGACTATGGCAAGCGCATGGGCACGGCCGAGGGCGGGCTGCCGCTCGATTTCGGCGGCGTGAAGGGCGGCATCTACGCCTACGGCGAGATCGAGGACTCCGACAGCTACTATAGGGGCATCCACCCCAATCATCAGGTCGGTGAGATATCCATCGATTTCGATCTCGGCTCGGGCTGGACGACCTCCCTGGCGGCGATGGAATACCATTCCACCGGCGATGTGCAGACGCCCGGATGGAACCGCGTCACCCAGGATTTGATCGACCACCAGACCTACATCACCGGCCGGGACACGGCGCTCCACGATACTAACGGCAACGGCCGCCTGGATCCGTGCGAAGTCCAGCTGCCCGGTTACTGCCAGTACCCCTACACGGTGGCGCTCTATAAACCCTACTTCGGCTTCCCGCCGACCACCGACGCGCGTTTCCCGCTCGACACTGGCGTGGGAACCACCAAGCTCGACCGGCACGATATCTATATCAGCGCAGCGGACTTCTCGCGCACCAGCACCACGACCGTGTTCTACGACCTGGCCAAGCAACTCACCGAGGACAGCGCCGTGAAGCTGGAGTTGTTTTACGACAAACTGACCAACAAGCGTTTTGTCAGTTATGGCTTTCCGGCGGACTATAACGCCTGGGCGACCGAAGGGCGGCTGACCTACAACTTCAAGCTCGCCACGGCAGACCAGATGGTGGTGGCCAAGTCGTTCGTAGGCGCCTCCTACCGCTACTACCGAGGCCAGCAGCGAGAGACCTACGACAGCGGCCTGATCGCTCTGGACCGGCGCGACATAGCCTTTGGGGCCACCCCAACCGACATCATCGCCTCGCCTTTCGACGCAGGTAGCGGCATCGGCTGGGAAACCAACATTCTCAGCCGCTGGCACGACACGGGCGTGTTCGCCACCACCGATATCGCCATCGCCAGCCGCTTCGACATCATCGCCGGCGGCCGCTACGACGACTATGGCGTCTCGTCGATCGACACCGGCATTTATTCGTTCGAGACGCCGCTCCGGCAGACGGCGAGCAAGGGCAAGTTCACCTACACCGTGAGCGGGACCTACAAGCTGGGCTGGGGCCTGATGCCCTACATAACCTACGCCAAGGCCCCGACCCTGGAGGTCGAGCAGGCGGGCAACATCAAGCCGGCCAACATCGCCAGCGGAGCCTGGCTGACCGATTCGACCCTCACCGAAGGCGGGCTGAAATTCCAGCTTCTGAACAAGACCCTGGTCGGCTCCCTCGCCTACTATGAGCAGGAACGCACCCAGCTTAGCGGCATCACGAGCATCACCCAGCATACCGAGGGCAAGGGCTTCGAATACGAGATCCGCTACCTCGCCACCAACAACCTGAGCTTCACCCTGGCCGGCAATTCACAGCACACGGAGATCATCGGGCCGGATCATTCGTTCGTCTACATTCCCCCTTCCACGGCCCAGACGGCGGGCGTCAGCGGCTATGGCGGCGCCTTCGTCACCTTCGATTTCTCGACCTTGCCGGGCCGGTCAGGCAACTACAACTACGCCCTCATCCCGCATTCGGTCGTTAGCTTCTACGCCAACTACACCACGAACGACTATTCGTGGGGACGGCTGGGCGCTACGGCCGGGTTCACCCACGCCTCGAAGACGTCTGACCTGGTGCAGGATGCGGTCACCTATCCCGCCTACACGGTGGTCAACGCCTCGGTGCTCTATGCGCGGGGACCGATCGAGGTCGACGTCAACATCGATAACGTGTTTGACGAACTCTACTTCACGCCCGACCAGGACACCTATGCGAACGTCGGTGTCCTGCCCAGCATCGGCCGCACCTTCCGCGCGACGCTGAAGGCCAGGTTCTAGTGAGCCTGCCGGCCTGGCGCCCCTGGCTGCTGCTGGCGGCGTTCAGCCTGGTGCTGTTTCTGATCACCGCCGCGACCTATTCGTCACTAGGCGTCGTCCTGCCGCTGATGGTCAAGGACGAGGGCTGGAACTGGACCCAGGCGGGCCTCGGTTTCACTCTGCTGGGCGCGTTCACGGGCGGCTCGTCGATGGTCCCCGCCTGGTTGATCCGCCGGATCGGTGTGGCCGCCACCGTACTGCTCGGCGGCGGGGTGATGGTGGGCGGGTTCCTGTGCCTGTGGGCGACCCGGGGCTTGACGCTCTATTGGGTCGGCGCCGCGCTGTGCGGCGTGGGCTATCAGATGATGGCCCTGATCCCAGGCACCCATGTGCTGGGCGCAGTCTTCAAGCGCCGGGCGCGGGCGTTCGGCATCTATTTCACCTTCGGCGCCCTGGGCGGGGTGGCGGGACCGTGGATGGTGTTCGGCGTGCTGGACGCGTTTCCGGGCCAGTGGCGGCTGTTCTGGATCGCCATGGCGGCCGCGGCGGCGCTGACCGGCGGCCTGTGCGCCGCCGTCGTCGGACGCGCAACCTGGCTGGCGGCGGCGGGCGCCCAGACCGACGCTGAACTGGCCGTCGAGACCAGCGCCGCGCGCGGTTCACGGATCTATCGGACGACCGAGGACTGGTCGGTCAAGCAGGCGCTGGCGACGCCACAGTTCTACATTCTTGTAGCGGCCTATTTCAGCCACCTGCTCTGCGGGGTCACGGTCGCCAGCCTGTCGGTCGCTCACCTGACCGAACTGGGCGTCGCCGCCGGGGTGGCCGGAGCCATGCTGAGCTTCGAATCCCTGATGCAGATGGCTGGCCGGATCGGCGGCGGCCTGGTGGGCGATCGGATCGATCCGCGCTTCCTGCTGGTCTTCGCTCTTGGGGCCCAGGTCGTCGGCGCCGCGGCGCTCAGCGTGGCCCATACCTATCCGTTGATGATTGTCTACGCCGTCGGCACGGGCCTTGGGTTCGGCATCACCGTGCTGGCCGTGACCGTCCTGTTGATCAACTACTATGGCCGTGGCCACAACCTGGAGATCTTCTCCCTCACCGCCCTCGTGGGCGCGGTCTCGGCGCTGGGGCCAGTTATCGGCGGTGTGATGCGCGACGCTTTGGGTGGCTTCGCTCTGACATTTCAGTTATACGCGGCAATCATCTTCGTGGTCTTCCTGGCGGCCCTGTTCATGCGTCCGCCGCGCAAGCGCAATGCGATCACGGCGGCAAGCGAGACGCGGAGCCCCGGCTTGGCCGAGGGCGCGGCCTGAGGCGAGGCGACATGTACGACGGCCCGGCCAAGCGACACGAGTTCGGCGTCTTCCTGCCGGTCGCCAACGGTGGCTGGATCATTTCCGACACCACCCCGCCCCTCGACGGCCTGTGGAAGCAGAACCTCGCCGCCGCCGTCGCGGCCGAGAACGCCGGCCTGGATTTCGTCATGTCTATGGGCAAGTGGCGCGGCTTCGGCGGCGTGACCAATCATTGGGGAACCTCAATGGAATCCCTGATGCTGATGGCCGGCATCGCCCAGGCTACCTCGCGGGTGAAGGTCTGGGCGACGGTGCACGCCATCCTTCACAACCCGGCCGTCACCGCCAAGATGATCACTACCCTCGATCACATCAGCGGCGGTCGCGCGGGCCTGAACATCGTCGCCGGCGCGTTCAAGGACGAATTCGCCCAGATGGGGGCGTGGGACGACAGCCTGGATCACGACGACCGCTACACCCTCACGGAGGAGTGGACGACGATAATCAAACGCCTGTGGTCGGAGCCAAGCGTGGATTTCGAGGGCCGGTTCTTTCACCTTAAGGACTGCGTTTCGGATCCCAAGCCGATCTCCCGGCCGCGGCCCGATCTGGTCTGCGCCGGCATGTCGGAGCGCGGCTTCCGATTCGCCGTGCGCGAGTGCGACGCCTGCTTCATTGGCGGGCGCACCGCCGACGAGCGCCGCGACGCGAGCCGCCGCGCCAAGGCGGTGGCCGCCGAGTCCGGCGCCACGATCAAGACCTACGCCATGTGCACCCTGATCCATGCCGAGACCGACGCCAAGGCTGAGGCGCTGGTGGAGCGGTACGCGGCCGGTCAGGACATGGCGGCCATCGTCTCGATGCTGAAAAGCTGGGGCGTGCCCACGGACAAGCTATCCGCCGCCGCCGAGGCTCAGGGTCCGTTCATGACCCAGACCGCGGTCGGTTCGCCGGCCACCTGCGCCGAGAAAGTCTGGGAATTCCTCGATTACTGCGAACTCGATGGCCTGATGCTGATCTTCCCCGACTACGTGCAGGGCCTGGCGATGTTCGGCGCGGATATCCTGCCGGGGCTGCGGGAGCGGGTGTCTTGAACGCCGCCGCGACAGCCAAGGCGGGGAGCCTGCCAAGCGAGCTCGCCGAATGGATCGATCCGGCGCGCACCGCCCTGCTGATCATTGATATGCAGGTCGATTTCGCCGCGCCGCACGGCGCCCTCGGCCACGCGGGCGTCGATCTCTCCAGCGTTCCTGCGGCTCTCGCCAACGCCGAGCGGCTCGCGGCCGGAGCCAGGGCCGCGGGTGTCCCGGTCGTCTTCGTCGGCCTCCAGACCCGCGCGCGGCTGGATTCTCCAGCCTGGAGCGAGCGGTCTCGGCGGCTCGGCGGAGCGCCTGACGCCGACGCCGCCCTGTGCCGCGCGGGCGAGGCGGGCGCCGAGTTTTTCGGTCCCCGGCCCCTGCCCGGCGATCTGGTCGTGCACAAGCTGCGCTACAGCGGCTTCTTCGGCGCGAGCCTGGACGCCTCCCTGAGAGCGCTCGAGGTCGACACCCTGGTGGTCGCCGGGCTGACGACCGAATGCTGCGTGGATTGCACAGTGCGCGACGCCTTCCACCTCGATTACCACGTGTTCCTCGCCGCCGACGCCTGCGCCGCCTATGAGCCGGATCTTCACGCTGGCGCGCTCAAGGCCCTGGCGCTGAACTGCGCGATCCTGATCGGGACCGACGAGGCGACGGAGGCGTGGCGGGGCTCAAGCGATGGCTGATGGATCCTCGCCCTTTTCCGCCGCCGCGCCGCACGCCGTGAGCGAGGCCGATCGCGCGGCCCTGGCCGCCGCCATCGATGCCGATGAACTGGTGACCCTGGCGCTCGAGCTCGGCAATATTCCCAGCCCTGCCGGCCACGAACTGGCGGCCGGGAACTTCGTCCACGACTGGATGGCGAAGGAAGGCTTCTGTCCGCGCAAGGTCGGCGCGACACCGGAACGCAACAACATCGTCGGGACCTACGGCGGCAAGGGACCCGGCGCGAACCTCCTCTTCACCGCCCACCTCGACACCGAGAGCCCGACCTGGGACGCCGATCAGGACGCCTACAAATATCGTCCGGCCACCCTGGACAATCCTGAGTGGAACGCGTGCTGGCTCGAGGACGGCGTGCTGTACGGCTACCCGATCGCCAACGATCGCGGGCCGATGAGCTGTTTCCTGATCGCCGCCAAGGCGCTGAAATCGGCCGGGATCGAGCTTTCGGGCAAACTGTATCTGACCGCCTGCCCCGGTGAGATCGGACCCGAACCGATCGAGGAGCATCGCGGCGTCGCCTATCTGGGCAAGGATATCGGGGCCCACTATCTCTTTCATCACGGTGGCGTGGCGCCGGATTTCGCCATCGCGGCGGAGGGGTGCGATTTCGGCCTGACCTGGGTCGGGTGCGGCTACGCGGTGTTCCGCATCAGGCTGTTGGGCGAGGGCGTGTTCACCCCGCTCCTGACCCACCCGGAAGATCCCGCCGATCATCCCAATCCGATCTACCGCCTGGGAGGACTGATCGCCGCGTTGAACCGCTGGGGCCGCGACCACGAGATGGCCCATCGCTATGAATCGGCCGGCGGCGTCGCCGTTCCGAAAGCCCAGATCGCGGCCGTTCGCGGCGGCGTGCCGCACGCCTTCGGGGCCGGCTCCGAAGTGGTCAACCTCTATCTCGAGGTCGGCATGACTCCGCGCCAGACGGCCGCCGACATCCTGCATTCGCTGGAGGCGCTGGTGCGCGTGGAGGGTCTCGGCGAGATCGAGGTCGAACCGGTGGTGGTGCGCAACGGGTTCGAGGCCGACGGCCGGGCCGTCGCCCCCCTCGTGGGGGCCGTGGACGCCGCCACCCGGCTGACGCTCGGGCGCCCCGTCGAGCGCGCCGCGCCGGTCTATTCCAGTATGTGGCGCGATCACAACGTCTTCAACATGCAGCGGATTCCCGCCATCACCACCGGCTTCAAGCGCTGGCGCCCGACGCCGCGGGATCTGGCCGACAGCGCCCTGATCTATGCCCTGACCGCCCTGGCCGTGTGCGGCCGGGCCGAGACCGCAACCGCGGCGTCCAGGCCCGCGCCTGTCTATGGCGACAATCCGTTTGGCCGGCCGGCGGCGCCGGAGGGAGACGACAATGCCCTATGACTCTCTGGACGTGCGGCCCCTCACCTTGCGCATCGGGGCGGAGATCCACGGCGTCGACCTAACCTCGCCGTCCAATCGACAGCTCGATGAGATCGCCCAGGCCCTGGCCGAACATCAGGTGATCTTCTTTCGCGATCAGCGCCTGGATCATGAGAGCCACAAGGCGTTCGGGCGCGCCTTTGGCGAACTGGCGATCCATTCGGGCGTGGCCGGCCTGCCCGACCATCCCGAGATCGTCGCCATCCACGCCGACGCTGAGTCGAAATACGTGGCTGGAGAGAACTGGCACTCGGACCTGACCTGCAACGCCGAGCCGCCGCTGGGCAGCATTCTGTATCTGCACACCGTGCCGCCGGTGGGCGGCGATACGATGTTCGCCAGCATGTACGCCGCATACGACAGCCTGTCGGCGCGCATGAAGACCTACCTGGACGGCCTGACCGCGATCCACGATGGCGACCACGTCTACCGGCCCCTGTTTCCGGATCTCGACCGGCGCTACCCGTGCAACACCCATCCGGTCGTGCGCACCCACCCGGTCACGGGCCGCAAGTCGCTGTTCGTCAACGCCTCCTACACCACGCGCATCGTCGAGGTTCCCAAGGAGGAGAGCGACGCCATCCTGGCCTTTCTCTACCAGCACTGCGCCAACCCCAACTTCCATGTGCGCTTCGCCTGGCGGCCCCATTCGGTGGCGTTCTGGGACAATCGCTGCACCCAGCATCTGGCGGTGTGGGACTACTTCCCCCAGACCCGGTCGGGCTTCCGCGTCACTGTAGCGGGCGACCGCCCGTACTGAAGGCGGTCGAGAGGCTGAGCGAGATCCATTCGCCCAGATCGGTCTGAAGCTGGGCGGCGGCGCGGGTCGCGTAGTGGACTGCGTCCGCACCCAGAAGCAGATGCAGCGGCGGATCCTCCGCCGCCGCCACCGCCAGGATCGCCGCGGCCGCCCTGGCCGGGTCGCCGGCTTCCTGGCCGGCATGCTCCACCAGCGCCCGGCGGGCGAACCGGGCCGCGCGGTCGTAATCGTCGATCGTCCGCGCGCTCAGCGCCAGGGACCTTCCGGCGTAGTCGGTGCGCAGGCCGCCCGGCGCGATGTTGGTGACCTTGATCCCCAGTTCCGCCACCTCCTGGGCCAGCGCCTGGGTCGCGCCCTCCAACGCGAACTTGCTGGCGCAATAGACGCCCGTTCCGCCCCACGCGGCCAAGCCGCTGACGGAGGTGACGGTGAGGATCCGGCCCGACCGGCGGGCGCGCATGCCGGGCAACACCGCCTGGATCACCGCCAGGGCGCCGAACAGATTGACCTCGAACTGCGCGCGCATCTCGGCCAGGCTGACCTCCTCGAGCGCCCCCACCAGACCATAGCCGGCGTTGCCGAGCAGGATGTCGATCCCGCCCAGCCGCGCTTCGGCCGCGGTGACCGCCGCCGCCGCCTGGGTCGCGTCTCGCAGGTCCAGGATCACGCCGGAGGCCCGGCCAGGGGCGAGGGCCTCGAACGCGTCGCGATCCTCGGCGCGACGCACGGTTCCGGCGACCTCGTCGCCCACCGCCAACGCGGCCAGCGCCACGGCCCGCCCGAGGCCGCCGCTGACGCCGGTGATGAGCCAGCGGCGCGCCATCAGGCCGGCCGGTCGCCCTTGACCCACAGCCGGTGCATCTCGCGCACATAGCGGGTGTCGTCGTAGAGCGTGCCGGTGTGCAGCGTGCACCGGTTGTCCCACATCAGGACGTCGCCCACGCGCCACTTGTGCCGGAACACGAACCGGTCCTGGGTCACGAAGTCGACCAGTTCGTCGACCAGGGCCAGGCCTTCGGCGACCGGCATGCCGACGACTTCCTTGACCGTGCCGGTGCTGACCCACAGGGCCTTGCGCCCGTCGGCGGGATGGCGCCGGACCAGGGGATGGATCACGTCCGGATTCTCGGCCTTCAGCTCATCGCTCAGCTCCTGACGGTTGTAGTCGCGGGTGCGCATGAAGTGCTGGTAACTGTGGTGCAGCTGGAGGCCGTCGAGGGCGCGCTGGCGATCCGGCGGCAGTGCGTTCCAGGCGGCGCACATGTCGGCCAGCAGGGTGTCGGACCCTTCGGGCGGGACCTCGACGGCATAGAGCATCGTCGCCATCACCGGCTCGGCCTTGTAGCTGTAGTCGGTGTGCCAGCCGATGCCGTCGTTGTGCGCGCCGATCGGCTTGCCGTCGACGATGCGGTTTGAGAGCACATAGACCAGCGGCTCACCGGGCAGGGTGTTCTGCTTCAGGGTATGCTCCTCGGGCGGGCCGAAGCGCGAGATGAACCGCACCAGCTCTCCTGGCGTCAGCGTCTGGCCGCGTAGCAGAATGGCCCCGTGCCGGTGGAAAGCGGCGACCACGCCGTCGATCGCCGGGGCGTCGGCGCGGGCAAGATCGACATCCAGGATCTCGGCCCCGAATCCGGGCTTCAACTCTCGGGTGCGTGGGAGGGTGTCGGTGCTCAACGGGCTCTCCTAGGGGCGCTTGTCCAGAAAGGATATCTAGCGACGGCCGGCCGCGCCGTCCGCCCCGGTCGCCTCAACCCGGCCGGCTCGCTTACGAACGCCTGAAATTTCAGCTAGGCAAAACAAAACCGCTCTCCGCCCCTTCCGTGTGGGTGGACCCCGCCGGATCGGGCCTATGGTCAACTCTTCGAACGAGCGCCCCGCATGACCGTCGAACTCTTTACCGACGCCTTCTTCGACAGCCTGTCGAGTTCGGTGCTCGACGTGGCCGAGGCCGAGAGCCTGCCGCCAGCATGCTATACCGACGCCGCCTTTTACGCGTTCGAGAAGCAGGCGGTGTTCGACCACGAGTGGCTGTGCGTCGGGCGCGAGGACTGGGTGAGGGCGCCGGGCGACTTCTTCACCTGCCACATCATCGACGAGCCGATCGTCGTCGCTCGCACGCGCGGCGGCGAGATCGCGGCGATGTCGGCGGTATGCCAGCACCGGGGCATGCTGGTGGCCGAGGGGTCCGGCAATACGCGCGGCTTCGTATGCCCCTACCACCACTGGACCTACGGCCTGGACGGCCGGCTGGTGAACGCGCCGGCCATGGAGCGGACCTGTGGCTTCGACAAGCGCAGCGTCGCCCTGCCCCGCCTTAAGGTCGAGGTGTGGCTGGGCTTCGTGTTCGTCAACTTCGATCCGGATGCAGCGCCGCTGGCGCCGCGCCTGAGCGCCGTGGCCGACGCCCTGGCGCCCTACGATCTGGCTGCGGCCGAAGGACCGCGACCCGGGCCGGCGGGCAAGTTCGCCTGGAACTGGAAGGTGATGTTCGAGAACAACAACGACGGCTACCACGCCAACCGCCTGCACCATGGCCCGTTGCACGATTTCGTGCCCAGCCATCTGGCCGTGTTTCCGCCCCTGCCCGAGGACACGGCGGGCTATTTCCGGTTCAACGGCACCACCCACAGGGACGCCAGCTTCAACGCCACCCAGAAGGCGCTGCTGCCAATTTTTCCGGGCCTGGGCGAGGCGGAGCGCAACCGGATGCTGTTCGCCAACATCCCCCCGACCTTGTCGCTGGTGGTGACCACCGACATGGTTATCTATCTGATCGTCCGCGCCGACGGGCCTCAGAGCCATGAGATGGATACCGGCCTGCTGGTGGCGCCCGGGGCCATGGCCGAAGCCGGCTTCGAGCACCGGCTGAACATGAACATGGCCGCCGCCAACGAGATCATCGCCCAGGACCTGCATGTGGACGCCCTGGTTCAGGTGGGCCTGCGCTCCCGCTTCGCCCCACGCGGGCGGTACAGCTGGCAGGAGGGCGCTCAGCGGGCGTTCAACGGCTGGCTGGCGCCACGCTACCAGGCGTGTTGGCGTCGTTCGCGCGGCGCGGCCTGAGTGGCCCGCCTTCCCGCCGTCTTCTTCGGCCACGGCAGCCCGACCCTGGCGCTCGAGACCAACGATACGACCCGGGCGTGGGCGCGCATCGCCGAGCAGATCGGCCGGCCCAGCGCGATCCTGGCCGTCTCCGCCCATTGGCTGACGAACGGCGTCGCGGTGACTGCCATGGCGCGGCCCCGCACTCTGCACGATTTCGGCCGCGGCCTGCCCGCGCCTCTGTTCGACATCCAGTACCCGGCCCCTGGCGCTCCGGCCCTCGCGGCGCGGGTCCGGGACCTGCTTGCGCCCCTGCCCGTCCACCTCGACCAGGGCGAATGGGGCCTGGATCACGGGACATGGTCGGTGCTCTCCAAGGCCTGGCCGGGCGCGGACGTGCCGGTGGCGCAACTCTCCATGGACGCATCTCGGCCGCCGGCCTGGCACTTCGAGATCGGCCGTCGCCTGGCGCCCCTGCGCGACGAGAACGTACTGATCATGGGCAGCGGCAACATTGTACACAACCTGGCCGTGATGGACTGGGCCGGGCGCGATGCCCCGCCCTACGATTGGGCCGTGCGGTTCCACGACGCAATGCGCGGGGCGATCGCCCGCGACGAGCCCGGCGCTGTGATCGACTACGCCGCCTTCGGCGAGGATGCGCGGCTGGCGGTGGCCGATCCGGATCATTTCTGGCCCCTGCTCTACGTCCTGGGCGCGCGCGCGCCGGGCGAGGCGGCGAGGTTTGAGACCGATCATTTCGAGCACCGGTCGCTCAGCATGATGAGCCTGGTTCTGGGCGAGGCCTGAGGAGGTTCGATGGCATTGATCCGCGCCGCAGGAGAGACCCGGCCCGAGAGGGCGCCCGGCGCCCTGCACCATCTGCCGGCCACTCCGGCCCACGTGCATTGGGGCTATTTCGACGCTGCACTGGCCCCGGCGCTGACGGTGAAGAGCGGCGATCTGATCCGCGCCGAGGCGATTACCCATCATGCCGGCGACGCGCCCGAGCTGATGATGGACGAGACGGTCAGCGCCATCTTCCGCGAAGTGCCGGAGGCCGACCGGAATCCCGGGGTGCACATCATGACCGGACCGGTGTTCGTGGAGGGGGCGGCGCCCGGCGACATCCTCGAGGTGCGCTATCTGCGCATGAGCCCGCGCTGCGCCTACGGCTCCAACCTCGCCGCCAACTGGGGCTATCTGTACAAGGAGTTCGGCGAGAAGGAGCGGGTGACGATCTATCGCCTGGACGAGGCCGCCCAGACCGCCGAGGCGCTCTATGCCTACGACTTCCCAGGAAAATACCTCGTGCCGGGCACCATCACCCACTGCCCGGCCTGCGACCGGCAGCCGGCTCTGCAGGGGGTGCGGGTGCCGGCCCGGCCGCACCTGGGGACGGCCGGCGTGGCGCCAGACGTCCCCGGCCGGGTCAGCACCATCCCGCCCGGCGCGCACGGCGGCAACATCGACAACTGGCGCATCGGCGCGGGAGCGACGATGTACTATCCCGCGCAGGTCCCGGGGGGCCTGTTCTCGATCGGCGATCCGCACGTCAGCCAGGGCGACGGCGAGCTGTCCGGCACGGCCATCGAGGCCTCGCTGGACGTGCTGTTCCAGATCGTGCTGCGCCGGGATTTCACAATCCCCAG
The DNA here is from genome assembly GCA_038226475.1 of Caulobacterales bacterium. Classification (GTDB taxonomy): domain Bacteria; phylum Pseudomonadota; class Alphaproteobacteria; order Caulobacterales; family Caulobacteraceae; genus Acaudatibacter. Next base: position 15,874 of record JBBRQK010000027.1, read on the forward strand.
CCCGCTTCTCGAGACGCCCAACTTCTGGGTCACGCACGGCTTCGACGAGGACCTGAACGTGGCCATGCGCGCCGCCGCCCTGGAGATGCTGGGCCTCCTGACCGAACATATCGGCCTTTCGCGCGACGACGCTTATTCGCTGATGAGCGTGGCCGCCGATTTCGCCGTCACCCAGGTGGTCGACGGCCGCCAGGGCGTGCACGCCCGCATCCCGCGGGCGATCTTCCCGGCCAGATAGCGGGGCTCTACCGTAGGGCAGCTTCGATCTCCGCCAGATTCGGCATGGCCGGAGCGGCCCCAGGTCGCTCGGTCGAGAGCGACGCCGCCGCGTTGGCCCAGGCCAGGGCTTCGCCCAGGGGCGCGCCGGTCGCGAGCCTGGCGGCGAGGACGCCACAGAAGCAATCGCCCGCGCCGGTGGTGTCGAACACTCGCGCCGGCCGGCCCTGTACCCGCAGGACGCAGTCGGCGGATACCGCCAGAGCGCCCGCCGCGCCCAGGGTTACGATCACCGTCTGGCCCGGCCGGCAGAGCAGGCGAAGGGCAGCCTCCTCGTCGGCGCCGCCGCCGGCCCAGAGGGAAAGTTCGGTCTGGTTGACGATCAGGATGTCGGTGAGCGGCAGCAGGCCCCGGCCGGCCTCTGTCGCCGGAGCGGCGTTGAGGATCCGGATCCCGGCTTTGGCGGCGTCGGAGGCGAAGGCGGTCTCGATCGCCGCCGCCGGTGTCTCAAGCTGCGCCAGGAACACCGTGTGCCCCTTAAGGGCCGCCCCCGGCACACCGACCTCGAGGTTGGCGCCGCCGACCACGACGATGCTGTTCTCTCCGGCCGCCGAGACCCAGACGAAAGCCTGGCCGGTGGGCGCTCGGCCCACGCGTGCCACATTGAGCACATCGACCCCCGCGTCAGTCAGCGAGGCCAGCAGGGCGTCGCCGGCGTCGTCCTGGCCGACCGCGCCGATCAGCGTGACCTCGGCCCCGCAGCGCGCCGCCGCCACCGCCTGATTGGCGCCCTTGCCGCCCGGCAAGCGATCGAGGCCGAGCGCGGCCACGGTCTCGCCGGGCCTGGGCAGAAGGTCGACGCGGCAGACGAAATCGAGGTTCAGCGAACCGATGACGCAGACGCTCACGCCCCCTCGCCGCCGACCTTGTCGCGAAAGCCGTTGACCAGCGGATAGCGCCGGTCGCGGCCGAACGCCTTGGCCCCGATCTTGAGGCCTGGAGCCGCCTGCCGGCGCTTGTATTCGGAGGCATAGAGCAGGTTCTGCACCCGCTCGACCGTGGCCCCGTCGTGGCCGCGCGCGACGATCTCGTCCAGCGTCGCCTCCTCCTCCACGAGGCCGTGCAGGATGGCGTCGAGCTCTTCGTAGGGCGGTAGGCTGTCCTGGTCGGTCTGGTCGTCGCGCAGTTCAGCCGACGGGGCCTTGGTCAGGATGCGCTCGGGGATCGGCTCGGCCGGGCCGCCGGCGAAGGCGTTGGCGTTGCGCCAGCGGCAGAGCTCGTAGACCTCCACCTTGTAGAGGTCCTTCAGCACATTGTAGCCGCCGCACATGTCGCCGTAGAGGGTGGCGTAGCCGACCGCCATCTCCGACTTGTTGCCGGTGGTCAGGAGCATGAGGCCGAGCTTGTTGGAGAGCGCCATTAGGCTCACGCCGCGGATGCGGGCCTGGATGTTCTCCTCGGTGATGTCGGGCGCGCGGCCGGCGAAGGCGGGCGCCAGCATGGCGTCGAAGGCGGCTACGGCCGGGGCGATGGCGATCTCTTCCAGCGCCACGCCCACCCGCCGGGCGCACTCGGCGGCGTCGGCGAGGCTCTCGGCGCTGGTGTAGCGCGACGGGAGCATGACGGCGCGCACTGCCTCCGGGCCCAGGGCGTCGCGGGCCACCGCCAGGGTCAGGGCCGAATCGACCCCGCCCGAGAGGCCCAGGAGCACGCCCGAGAAACCCGACTTGCCCACATAGTCGCGCAGGGCCATGACCGTGGCCCGCCAGGTCGCCTCGGGACCGCGCGGCCAGTCCGCGCGGGGGGCGTCGATGCAGCGCCAACCGCCGGCGCCACGCTCCCAGGTCGAACAGGCCAGGGCGGTCTCGAACTTGGGCAGGGTCATGGCCAGGGCCCCGTCGGACTGGAGGGCGAAGGAGCCGCCGTCGAACACCAGCTCGTCCTGGCCGCCCACCTGGTTGACATAGATCAGCGGCAGGCCGGTCTCGGCCACCCGGGCGCGCGAGACGGCGAAGCGCTCGTCATCGGAGGTGACCCGGAACGGCGAGCCGTTGGGTACGAGCAGCATCTCCGCGCCCAGCGCCTTGAGCCGCGCGCAGGGCGCCTCGGCCCAGATATCCTCGCAAACCGGGGCGCCGATCCTCACCCCCGCGACCTCGAACAGGCCAGGCTCCGCGCCCGAAGCGAAGATGCGCTTCTCGTCGAACACGCCATAGTTGGGCAGGTCTATCTTGAACGCCACGCCCTGGACCTTGCCGCGGGCGATCAGGGCCACGGCGTTGCGCGGGCGACCATCCTCGCCCGGCCACGGCAGTGTCATCAAGGCCGCGCCGCCGGCCGCCGTATCCGCCGCCAGACGCTCCAGGGCCCGGACGCAGGCGCGGGAGGCCGCGGGCTTCAGGGCCAGATCCTCCGGCGGATAGCCGATCAGGAAGAGTTCGGGAAAAACGGCCACGTCCGCGCCCAGGGCCGTGGCCCGGGCCATCAGGGATCGCGCGAGCGCCTCGTTGCCGGCGACGTCTCCCACCTTGGGATTGGCCTGGACGCTGGCCACGACGAAGCGGTCTGGTGCGGCCACGGCCGGCCTAGTCGTCGCGATGGACGCGCTCGCGGCGTTCGTGTCGTTCCTGGGCCTCCAGGCCGAGGGTGGCCACCGGGCGCGCCTCCAGGCGGGCGAGGCCGATCGGCTCGCCGGTCTCTTCGCAATAGCCGTATTCGCGCTCGTCGATCCGGCGCAGGGCGGCGTCGATCTTGGCGATCAGCTTGCGCTGACGATCCCGCGTGCGAAGCTCCAGCGCCTTGTCGGTCTCGGAGGAGGCGCGATCGGCCAGGTCTGGATGGTTCTCGGTGTCGGACTGGAGCTGCTCGATCATCGCCCGCGCCTCGCGCAGGATCTCGTCCTTCCAGTCGAGCAGCTTCTTGCGGAAATAGGCCCGCTGTCGGTCGCTCATGAAAGGCTCGTCGTCCGAAGGACGGTAATCGGCCTCCGTCAACTCCACCGAAGACGCTTGCATCGACGCCTCACACCCTGCCCCCCTCGACCCGATCGTGGGCCGAGGCGCCGCGCTTATAGCAAAAGAAAACGCCGGGGCAATGCGGCCCGCGCCGGCCGCGGCGCGCGAGCCGGAGGCCGCGCGCGGCGCCGAGGCGACGGGAGTTGGGGCAGTCGCGGGGCTGGGCACGAGATCCGTCCCTTAGGCGCGGAAACGCTTGACGACAAGCCTATCGTATTGCAATATACACTTGAAAATAGGCTGTTTTTCCACAGCCGGCGCTGCTAAAAATTGCTAAAATACGATTAGACAAGGCTGCATTTTGGCCACGATTTGTTGAGGACTCGCGAAGTATGTCTGAACCCCGACACATCTCCTCCCAGCGTCGCTGAGCCCTGACCCGCGATCGCTAAACGCTCATATTGAGAGCTGCACTTTGCAATCTCCACGCGATCGGACGCGCGCTCCGCCGCGGCCAGACGCCGCACATTCTGGAAGGGCCCTAGGCGCCCGGTGTCAAACACTGTAGCCGGTCGCATGGTATCGGGCGTTTGGCTCGGCCCAGGGTTGGGGAGATAACAAATGTTTACCTATGTGTTCGGCGCTCAGGTCGATATGAATAGCCTTGACGTCTCGAAATATACTGGTGGATTCGTCACCGGTTTTTCGACCACCGAAGTGGACATTGCGGACGCCGCCGGCGACACCGCCGTCATCACCGGCCAGAACTTCAATCCAATCGGGCCTTCGGGCACGGTCACGGGCGCGGCCTTGAAGGACGCCGCCAGCCACTCGATCCTCACCGGCTCGCACCTCAATCTGGATCTGTCGAAAATCTACGCCGACCGCGGTAGCCGGACCGCCCTGTTCAGCGACCTGTTCGACAGCGGGGTTTCGCTAACCGGCTCGGTGCACGACGATGTGCTCGTCGGTGGAGCAGCCGGGGACATCCTTATCGGCGGCCTAGGCAACGACACGCTGGACGGCGGCAAGGGGGTCAACACCGCCAGCTACGCCACCGCCACCACAGCGGTCACCGTCTCGATCGTCGCCACGAAGCAGAATACCGGCGGCGCGGGCATGGACACCCTGGTCCGGATCCAGAACCTCACTGGGTCGGCGTTCAACGACACGCTGAAGGGTGACATCCACCCAATGTGCTGACAGGGGGCGCCGGCGTCGACACCCTGGTCGGCGGCGGCGGCAACGACACCCTTGTCGGCGGCCTCGGCAAGGACATACTCACCGGCGGGTCAGGGAACGTGCGGTTCTGGTTCAAGGCGCTCGCCGAAACGACGACCGCCGCGCCCGATCTGATCACCGACTTCCACACCGGCGACAAGATCGACCTCGCCGTCATCGACGCCGACACCGTCACGGCCGGTCACCAGAGCTTCCACCTTGGCGTCACCAAGGGCCACACCGGCGACGTGAAGGTGACCTACGACGCGGTCCACAACCGCACCCAGGTCGACCTCTATTCGAACGCCGACACCGTGGTCGACGGCCGCATCTTCCTCTCCGGAAATCACCTTGCCCTGAGCACGGCCGACTTCACTGGCGTCACCGCCCTGGCGCATGCGGTGGTGGGCCCGGCGGCGCATCCGCGCCTCGTCTCGGCCATGGCCGCCCTCGGCGCACAAGGTGCCGCGCGCTCGCACCTGATCGCGGAGCACTCGCACGCTGCGCCGACCCTGATCGCCGCGCACAGGCTCGCCCATCTGGCCTGAGGAGTCCTGGGCGTTCCGGTTTCGTTCTTGCTGAATCGGCGACTCGAATTATTACATGCAGGAGCTTGGCCGCACGGCCGTTGATGCCCCAAAAGACGTCATGTTCGAACAGAGCCGGTTCATCCGCGTGCGCGGCGCGCGCGAGCATAATCTGAAGAACGTCAGCGTCGATATTCCGCGCGGCGAGCTGGTGGTGCTGACCGGACTTTCGGGTTCGGGCAAGAGCAGTCTGGCCTTCGACACCATCTATGCCGAGGGCCAGAGGCGCTATGTCGAGAGCCTGTCGGCCTATGCGCGCCAGTTCCTGGAGCTGATGAGCAAGCCCGACGTGGATCTGATCGAGGGCCTCTCGCCGGCCATCTCGATCGAGCAGAAGACCACCAGCCGCAACCCCCGCTCCACCGTTGGCACGGTGACCGAGATCCACGACTATATGCGCCTGCTGTGGGCTCGGGTGGGCGTGCCCTATTCGCCGGCCACGGGCCTCCCGATCGAGAGCCAGACGGTCAGCCAGATGGTCGACAAGCTGACCGCCCTGCCGGAGGGGGAGAGGGTCTTGCTGCTGGCCCCGGTGGTGCGGGCGCGCAAGGGCGAATACCGCAAGGAGATCGCCGAGTGGCAGAAGGCCGGCTATCAGCGGCTGAAGATCGACGGCGCCTTCTACGCCATCGAGGATGCGCCGGCGCTGGAGAAGACGTTCAAGCACGACATCGACGTTGTGGTCGATCGGCTGGTGACCAAGCGCGGCCTGGAGACGCGCTATGCCGACAGTCTCGAGGCGGCGCTGCGCCTGGCGGACGGCATAGCGGTGGCTGAATGGGCCGAGCCGGCGGCCGGCGAGAGCGAGCCGCGCCGGCTGATCTTCTCCGAGAAGTTCGCCTGCCCGGTGTCGGGCTTCTCGATCGCCGAGATCGAGCCTCGGCTGTTCTCCTTCAACAATCCGGCCGGGGCCTGCCCGGCCTGCGACGGCCTGGGCATGAAGCTGGCGTTCGATGCCGACCTTGTCGTGCCAGACAAGGACCGCACGCTGCACAAGGGCGCCATCTCGCCCTGGGCCAAGGGCCCCTCGCCGCTCTACACCCAGACCCTGCAGGCGCTGGCCAGGCACTACGGCTTCTCGATGGACGCGCCGTGGTGGAAGCTGCCCGAGAGCGCGCGCCAGATCGTGCTGGGCGGCTCAAAGGGCGAGAAGGTCAAGTTCGTCTACGACGACAACGCGCGCAAATACGAGGTCAACAAGACCTTCGAGGGCGTGCTGCCCAACCTCGAGCGGCGCTGGCGCGAGACCGATTCAGCCTGGGTGCGCGAGGAGCTGGGCCGCTATCAGGCCGAGACCCCCTGCCCCGTCTGCCACGGCGCGCGGCTGAAGCCAGAGGCCCTGGCGGTGAAGATCGCCGGCATGGACATCGCCCATGTCTCGGCCCTGGCGATCCGCCCGGCGCGCGACTGGTTCGCCTCGCTCGAGGGCCAGCTGACCGACAAGCAGATGGAGATCGCCAAGCGGATCCTGAAGGAGATCAACGACCGGCTGCGGTTTCTGGTCGACGTCGGGCTGGAATATCTCAATCTCTCGCGCGGGTCCGGCACGCTCTCGGGCGGCGAGAGCCAGCGCATCCGCCTGGCCAGCCAGATCGGATCCGGCCTGACCGGTGTGCTCTACGTGCTCGACGAGCCCTCGATCGGCCTGCACCAGCGCGACAACGCCCGCCTGCTGGTCAGCCTCAAGGGCCTGCGCGACCTGGGCAATTCGGTGCTGGTGGTTGAGCACGACGAGGAGGCGATCCTGGCCGCCGACCATGTAATCGACATGGGCCCGGCCGCCGGCGTGCTGGGCGGCGAGGTGGTGGCCGAGGGCTCGGCCGCTGACATCATGGCCGCCCCGGCCAGCCTGACCGGCCAGTATCTGAGCGGCGCGCGCCAGATCGCTGTGCCGGAGCGGCGCCGGCCGTTCTCGTCCAAGCGCGTGGTGCGGGTGGTGGGGGCCAGCGGCAACAACCTCAAGCAGGTCACGGCCGAAATTCCGGTGGGATGCTTCACCTGCGTCACCGGTGTATCGGGCGGCGGCAAGAGCACCTTCACCATCGAGACGCTGTACAAGGCGGCGGCGAGGCGTCTGAACAACGCCTCCGACAATCCGGCCCCGCACGAGCGCATCGAGGGGCTGGAGAACTTCGACAAGGTGATCGACATCGACCAGAGCCCGATCGGGCGCACGCCGCGGTCGAACCCGGCCACCTATACCGGCGCCTTCACCTCGATCCGCGACTGGTTCGCCGGCCTGCCGGAGGCCAAGGCGCGCGGCTATGGCCCCGGCCGGTTCAGCTTCAACGTCAAGGGCGGGCGATGCGAGGCCTGCCAGGGCGACGGCCTGATCAAGATCGAGATGCACTTCCTGCCCGACGTCTACGTCACCTGCGACGTCTGCCGGGGCAAGCGCTACAACCGCGAGACCCTGGAGATCCTGTTCCGGGGCAGGAGCATCGCCGACATTCTGGACATGACGGTGGTGGAGGCGGCGGAGATGTTCAAGGCCGTACCGCCGATCCGCGACAAGATGGAGACGCTCAAGCGCGTGGGGCTGGGCTATATCAAGGTGGGCCAGCAGGCGACCACACTCTCTGGCGGCGAGGCGCAGCGGGTGAAGCTGTCGAAGGAGCTCTCGCGCCGGGCCACCGGCCGCACCCTCTACATTCTGGACGAGCCGACCACCGGCCTGCACTTCGAAGATGTGCGCAAGCTATTGGAAGTGCTGCACGAACTGGTGGAGCACGGCAATACGGTAGTGGTCATCGAGCACAACCTCGACGTGGTCAAAACGGCCGACTGGATCGTCGATTTCGGGCCCGAGGGCGGCGACGGCGGCGGCCGGATCGTGGCCACCGGCTCGCCCGAGCAGGTGGCCGCCGATGGGGCCAGCTGGACCGGGCGCTATCTCGCCGAGGTGCTGAAGCGGCACAGGGAGCGGGCGGGGTCGCCGGCGAAGGCGGTTCGGGCGAAGGCCAAGGTGAAGGTCAGGGCTTAACGGCGGGGACTCGCTGTCTGAACACCTCAGGCGGGACCTGCGACAACAGGGCCAAACGTCGACAACGCCAGTGGGCCGGCGAAAAAACAGCGATGATCGCTCGCGACTTCATCCGGCGCCTTGGGCCCGGCGAGGGGGATCGTATAGATCTTTAGCGGGACGGCGCTCATACCGACTCTCCGTCATCCTGCTCGCCATTTTCGCACCGCTTGAACGGCGATCAGAACCAGGAACGCGACCGCGGCGGCGAGCCAGAGCCAATTCCAACCCGCCAGAAGATTGTGAGTAGCCGCGAGGCGCCAGAAAACAATCGCCTCCAGAAGAACCGCCGATCCCAGCTGGCCCAAGGTCATGCGTCGAAACGCCAACCGGCGCGCGTCCTCCTTCGACCGCTCCTGAGTGACGGGCAATCGTCCGCGCAGGGCCCTAACAGGCGCATTCCAGATCCAACGCGACGAAATCACGAAGGCCGCGAGGACGGGAGCGCTTACGAGGAAGCCTATCCAGCTGGGCAGATTTATCCCCATCATGCTGGCCGCGACCAGGACTCCGAGCAAAGGCGGCAGGATAAGTGCGGCGCTTCCCCACGTCAGCCATCTAAGGCTACGTTTGTATTCGACGACGAACTGATCTCGTTCGGCAGTCGTGGTTCTCATGCCTGCAGCCTGGAGATTGTTGCGAAAGATATAGCCGTCTCCGTCCGCCTCGAACCGGTCTGCGAATTGCTGATACAGTCGGTCTTGCGCGCCCATTAAGGGACGATCCCCTCCCTTAAGCCGGCGCGACGCCGGCCTTGCCGCGGCCGACGATGGCGCGGAAGGCGTAGGCCTGGCAGGCGCAGAAGAGGGTCGAGGAGATGACCCAGAAGCTGACGTCGAGCACCGCCAGGGCGCCGGCCATGGCCAGGATGATCAGCCGCCTGACGAAGTCGCCAGGGGCGACCTTGGCCACGGCGGTCTCGAACAGGAAGCCGTTGACGCTGAAGATCACCAGCGACAGGCCGAAGACGACCAGGAAAAACAGGAAGTAGCAGGCGAGCAGATACCAGAACCGGCCGCGCGTCACGGGCCAGTAGGCGCTAAGATGGAAGCGCCGCTCCGAAAACGCCTCCACCGCGATCAGCGACAGGCGCACGCCCAGCCAGACCTCCAGGCAGACGGTGATAAGGGCCCCGACGCCGGCGACGTCGCGCGCCAGATCCGGCAGGGCGCGCATGATCGGGCTGAACAGGACATAGAGCAGATAAGCCGGCGCGCTGCCGAACACGAGGGCGAGGCCGAAGGCGGCGGCGGTCATCACGGCCACCCGCAGCTCGTCGGCCCCCACGCGCAGAAAGAACCAGCGCCGGTCGGCCGGGCGCAACACGGCGCGATAGGCGGCGACGGTGGTCACGGCCCAGAGCAGCAGGAAGAGGCCGATGAACACCACCCCGAACGGGCCGAACAAATGGGCGATGTCGGCCAGGCTGCGGGCCGGTGCGTGGGAGGGGATTTGGACCGGCTTGCCGAGCGCCACCGCCCAAGCGGCCAGCGACAAGGCCGCCAGCCACAGCCCCATCCAGGCCAGCACGGCTCCGGGCTCGCGGCGCATGAGGCGAAAGCCTTCGAGAGCGGCCGGTAAGGGCGAGAGCGTGGTCATGGGATCGTAACTTCGGGCGCCTCGGCCAGGAAACAGGCCATGAGTCCAAGGGTCATGGGAAGCCACAGTCCGGCGACCAGGGCGCCGGCGACGCCGTAGAGCGGAATGCCGCCGGCCTGGCCGGCGCGGGCGAGGCGAAGGCAGAGCGAGGCGAGGGCCAGGGGCGGGGCGCCGACGAGGGTGAATGCGGCCGCCAGGGCCAGCACCCGCCCTCGCGTCAGGGGCCATGTCTCGAGCATCCGCACCCTTCCGGAAGCGACGGTGGCCGGCGCCGCCAGGCTGACGCGCAGGGCCGCCCAGACCAGCAGGCCGGCGGCGCCCAGGCCTACGGCGGTCACCAGCCAGCGGCCCCCGCGCTCGACAGCGGGCGCCCAGGTGGAGATATCGGAGGCGACGAAGCCGTGGCCCGCGGAGGCGGCGGCGTAAGCGAAACACAACACGATGACGAAGAACAGCAGGGCCAGAACGCCCAGGAAGAGCGCGGTCAGGGCCCAGACCGCCAGCAGCCGCGCCTCCGTCCGACCCCATTGCAGCCCGCCCCGCCCCGGCCGGCCGACGCCGGTGGCGAGGCGCAAGAGGGCGCCCTTGGCGGCCAGGAACAGGGCCGCGAGGGTCACGGCCAGGGCGATGCGCGATCCGCCGCCGGCGCCGTGGTCGTTCGACCAGGCCATCAGCGCCAGGGCGGCCCCGGCCAGGATCATCGCCGCCCAGGCGCCGCGCCAGGCGGGGCCGAGAAAGCGCCAGGCCTCCGCCAGGGCGCCGGTCAGGAGAAGGTCGCCGCGAGGTCCGGGCCGCTCAGGTCGCGGTAGGCCCGCGCCAGCGGCGCCCCCAGCAGGGCCAGACCGGCCCCGGCGGCCGGAATCCAGACTAGGGCGAGAACGGCCAGCATCGGCGAGAGGCTGGCCAGAATATCCCGGGGGGGTCGCTGGAAGAAGGCGGGCAGCCTGGCCAGGCCGCCGGCCTCCGCTCCCACAACCCCCAGACCCAAGGCGAGACTGATAGCGGCCACCACCACCTCGCCGGCAAGGAAAATCGCAACGACA
>JBBRQK010000028.1:0-23394 GCA_038226475.1 Caulobacterales bacterium
AACGATCGAGCGCGAGCTGTTGGCCCGGATGCGGATACCCGACCCTTATGCCGAACCGGCGGCCAGAGAGAGCCAGCTTTGAGCGGTTTTCTTTCCAGGCTCGGCCTTGGACGCAAGCCGGCGCCGGACGCCGTTGGCGAAGGCGAGACCGTGGCCGGGCCGAGCGCCGGCGCCGATCTGATGGATCAGGCCCAGGCGTTCCAGACCCTTTCTGTCGCCGATGTGATGACGCCCCGCGCCGACATCATGGCGGTTGAGTTTTCCGCCTCGTTCGAGGCCGTGGTCGGCGCCTTCGCCGAAAGCGAGCATTCCCGCCTGCCGGTCTATCGCGACAGCCTCGACGACCCGGTCGGCGTGATCCACCTCAAGGATGTTTTCAAATTGCTGGCCGACCCTGTGGCGCGCGCGAGCCTGGGCGGGGCGGCGCCCCGGCGGCTCAAGCGTGAGACGCTCTATGTACCGCCCTCGATGCGCGCCGCCGACTTGCTGGTGCGGATGCAGGCCAGCCGGATCCACATGGCGATGGTGATCGACGAGTTCGGCGGCGTCGACGGCTTGGTGACGCTCGAAGACGTGATCGAAGCCGTCGTAGGCGAGATCGACGACGAACACGACGAGGCCGCGATCGTCCAGATCGTCGCCCGAGCCGGCGGAATATTCGAGGTCGACGCGCGCGTGCCGCTTGAGGATCTCGAGCGCGCGCTGGGTCGCACCCTGGTCACCGACGATATGGACGATGAGGATATCGACACGGCCGCGGGGTTGATCACCGCGATCGCCGGGAGGGTGCCGCAACGCGGGGAGGTGATAGCTCACCCGGAAGGTCTGGAGTTCGAGGTCACCGACGCCGATCCGCGCCGGGTCAAACGCCTGCGCGTGCGGCCCGCCGCACCGCATGGCTGAAGCGAAAGCGGATCGGCGACGGACCTGGGGATCCCGTGCGCTGTGCGTCGCCGCCGGCGCAATGGCGGCTCTGGCCCATCCGCCTTGGGGAATCCTTCCCGGCCTGCTGGGATACGCCCTGATGCTGTGGCTGCTGGACCGTGCCAACCCGGCGCGGCCCTTGCGCTCGGCGCTGTTGCGCGGCTGGCTCACGGGGTGCGGCTTCTTCGCGGTCTCGATCTGGTGGTTGGCTGAACCGTTTCAGGTCGACGCCGCCCATCAAGCCTGGATGGCGCCCTTCGCCGTCGCCATCGTCGCCATGGGCATGGCGCTGTTCTGGGCGGGGGCCGGCTACGCCTATCGCTTGCTCGCCGGGCGAAGCGTGGCGCGCTTGTTGCTTTTCTCTGGCCTGCTGGCGGCCTCCGAATGGTTGAGTGGCCACATCCTGACCGGCTTTCCTTGGGACCTTCCGGGAGAGACATGGCGCGCAGGCTCGGCGCCTTCCCAGGCGGCGGCGGTCGTCGGCGCCTATGGCCTGACCTGGATCACCGTGGCGATCGCCGCCGCTCCGGCTGTGATGCGCGATGGCTGGCCGGGGCGCCTCGCCTTCGGTATCGCCGCGGCGGCGCTGATTGGGCTTTACGGCTTCGGCGCGGAAAGATTGGTTGCGGCGCCGCGGCCGGATAGCGCGGCGCCGTTCCTCCGGATCGTTCAGGCCGACGTGCGCCAGGAATCCAAATATGATCCCGCCCTTTTTCAGAGCATCGTCAACCGATACGTGGCCCTGACCAGCCGCCCGGGCGCCCGGCGCGCCGACATCGTGGTCTGGCCGGAAGGCGCCATTCCGGCCGCTCTGGAAGACTATCTCGCCCCCGGCACATGGACCCGGGCGGTGGTTGTTGGGGCGCTGACGCCTGGCCAGACCCTGATCCTGGGCGGTTATCGAGCCGCTGGCGGCGCCGCCGACCCGCCGGTGATTTTCAACAGCCTGGTGGCCCTTCGCCGCGATGCGGACGACGCCAGGGTGATCGGCGTTTACGACAAGTTCCGCTTGGTCCCGTTCGGCGAGTTCATCCCCTTCGATCGTCTCGCCGGGCGCCTGGGCATCAAGACGTTCGTACACGTGGGCGACGGGTTCACGGCTGGCCCCCGGCCGCTTCCCATGCGGCTGGCCGGGCTACAACCGGTGCAGCCGTTGATCTGCTACGAGAGCCTTTATTCTGGCTTCACGCGCCAGGGCGCCCGGGCCGCCGGTTTCAGACCGAAGTGGATCGTCAACATCTCGAACGACGCCTGGTTCGGGACCACCAGCGGACCGTGGCAGCACCTCAACATGGCCAGCTACCGCGCCATCGAGGAGGGTCTGCCTATGGTCCGGGCGACGCCGACCGGCGTGTCGGCCGTGATCGACGCTTTCGGACGCGTCGCGCCGGGCCAGGCTCTGGGTCAGGGCGCCTTCGGCGTGATCGACGCTTCGCTCCCCCCTGCGCTCGCATCCACGCCGTTCGTTCGCTGGGGCGATGCGACGTTCGCGATCATGCTCGTCGTATCGCTGGTCGGCGCGCGGATCCCACGCTTCGGGGCGCGAGTGGTGCGATGAGGCCGCCGATCCGTTCGTTCGGACGCATTCGATCGCGACCGATCAAGCCGACTCAGGGAGCGTTGATGGAGTCTCTCTTGCCGTCCATCGCCGTGCCGGACGGCCCGTTTAATCCGCTAGACCTGATGCGCGGCGCGACCGAGGTCTGGCTGGAGATAGGCTTTGGCGGTGGCGAACACCTGGCCGCCCAGGCTGAGCGGCGCCCGGACGTCCTCTTCCTGGGCGCCGAGCCCTATCTCAACGGAGTCGCGAGCCTGCTGCGTCACGTGGCCGAGCGTGACATCCCCAACATACGAGTACACGACAGCGACGCCCGCGACGTGATGGCCAACCTGCCGGACGCCTGCCTCGCGCGGATTTTCATTCTGTTTCCGGATCCATGGCCCAAGGCCCGGCACCACAAGCGGCGGCTGGTGAACGAGGCGTTCCTTACCGAGGCCGCGCGGCTGCTGGCGCCGGGAGGCCTCCTGCGCTTCGCCACCGACTGGGCCGACTATGCAGACCAGGTGCTGGAGATCGCCCCGCGAATGGCGGGCCTCGTCTGGACCGCCGAGCGGGCCGACGACTGGCGCCTGGCGCCCGCGGATCACTTGGCGACCCGCTACGAGGCCAAGCGGCTCGGCGACCGCGCGCCGGTGTGGCTCGATTTCGCGCGCGATACGGGTCAAAAGACCTGACCATGAAGTTTCTCGACCAGTGCAAGATCTTCATCCGCTCTGGTGACGGCGGCGGTGGGGCCGTCTCGTTCCGGCGCGAGAAATTCATCGAATACGGCGGACCCGACGGCGGCGACGGCGGCCGCGGCGGCGATGTCTGGGTGGAGGCGGTGGAGGGCCTGAACACCCTGATCGACTTCCGGTACCACCAGCACTTCAAGGCCAAGACCGGCGTGCACGGAATGGGCCGCAACCGCCACGGCGCCAACGGCGCCGACGCCATCCTGCGCGTGCCCGTAGGGACCGAGGTGCTGGAGGACGATCGGGAGACCCTGATCGCCGATCTTTCCGACGTCGGAGCGCGGGTGCTGTTGGCGGCGGGCGGCAACGGCGGCTTTGGCAATACCCATTTCAAAGGACCGGTGAACCAGGCGCCCCGGCGCGCCAATTCCGGCTTGCCGGGGATCGAGAAGGAGATATGGCTGCGGCTGAAGCTGATCGCCGACGTTGGCGTCGTGGGCCTGCCGAACGCCGGCAAATCCACCCTGCTGGCGGCCATCTCGGCGGCCCGGCCCAAGATCGCCGACTATCCCTTCACAACGCTGACGCCTAACCTCGGCGTAGTCGATCTATCAGCCAACGAGCGGTTTGTGGTCGCCGATGTGCCCGGTCTGATCGAGGGGGCGTCCGAGGGCGCGGGGCTCGGTGTGCGGTTCCTCGGACACCTCGAGCGAACCGCCGTGCTTATCCATCTGGTCGACGCCACCGGCGACGATCCGGTCGGCGCCTGGCGAGCGATCCGAGGCGAGCTCGAGTCCTATGGCGCGGGCCTGGAGAGCAAGGCCGAGATCGTCGCTCTAAGCAAGATCGACGCCCTCGACGCGTCTTCGCGAACGACGGTCGCTCGGGCGCTCGCCAACGCAATAGGCTCGGCGCCGCACGAAATTTCCGCCGTCTCGGGCGAAGGCGTGCGCGATCTGCTGCGCACCGCCCACGGCAAAGTCCTCGAACGGGCCCAGGCGCCAGCCGCGAACGCGCCGGCGCCGGCCTGGACGCCATGACCCCGGTCGCCGGCGCGCGGCGGGTGGTGGTCAAGGTCGGCTCCGCGCTCCTGGTTGGCAAAACCGGCGCGGCCGACGTGGCCTGGCTGGCGGGCATAGCCAAGGACCTGGCGAGAATGGCCGCGCGAGGACAGAGCCTGCTCGTGGTGTCCTCGGGAGCGGTGGCCCTAGGCCGCATTCGTCTTGGAATGGGGCGACGCGGCCTGAGTCTGGCCGAGAAACAGGCGGCCGCCGCAGCGGGCCAGTCGGCGCTGATGCGCGCCTGGGAACAGGCGCTGGAGCCCGCCGGCCTGCTCACTGCTCAGGTGTTGTTGACGCCTGACGATACCGAGATCCGCCGTCGTTTCCTAAATGCCCGCGCCACTCTCGAAACCCTGCTCGGGTTGGGCGTCGTACCGGTAGTCAACGAAAACGACACCGTGGCCACCGAAGAGCTGCGCTACGGCGACAACGACCGACTGGCCGCCCGCTTGGCCCAGATGGTGAGCGCGGACCTGTTGGTGCTGCTCTCCGACGTCGACGGCCTCTACACCGCCGATCCGCGCCGGGATGCGTCAGCCCGCCGGCTCGATCAGGTAGAGGAGATCGACGCCGATATCGAAGCCATGGCCGGTGGGGCCAACGCCGCGGCGGGCGTGGGCAGCGGCGGGATGGCCACCAAGCTCGCGGCCGTCAAGATCGCCGCCGCCGCTGGCTGCGCGACACTGATCACCCTGGGCCGCCGAGCCTCGCCGCTAAGCGCCGTCGAGGCGGGCGAGCCGGCGACCTGGTTCGCGCCACGATCGACACCAGGGGCGGCCTACAAGGCCTGGATCGCCGGCTCCCTGGCGCCGCAAGGCGTAGTGACCGTGGACGATGGAGCGGCCGCGGCGCTGCGGGGCGGCAAGAGCCTGCTGGCCGCTGGCGTGAGGCGTGCCGAGGGCCGCTTTGGCAAGGGCGACGCGGTGGTAGTGCGCGATCTGGCTGGCCGCGATCTGGGCCGGGGCCTGGCCCGCTATGACGCCGACGACGCGCGGCGGATCCTCGGCCTCAGATCCGACGCCATCGAAGCCCTGCTCGGCGATACCGCGGGGCCTTTGATCCACGCCGACGATCTGGCGTTGGCGACCGCAGCGGAGAGGGTGGCCTGAGCGCCCCGCGCGGGGCGCCGCGCTTGGACTTCCACCTTGCGCCGCGGATGCGGGTAGGGCTCTACGGAGGCTCGTTCAACCCGGCCCACGGCGGCCACGCCCATGTCGCGGAGACAGCCCTCGCGCGGCTTGGGCTCGATCGGGTGATCTGGCTGGTGTCGCCTCAGAACCCTCTCAAAGGGGTGTCTGAGACCGCGCCGCTAGCACTCCGTCTGGCGGGCGCGGCGCGGCGCGCGCGAGGCGCGGCGATGATCGTTTCGGACGCCGAATCTCGCATGGGCGCGCGCTACAGCGTCGATACCGTCAGGCGGCTCAAAGCGCGCTTTCCGGGCGTTCGCTTCGTGTGGATCATGGGCGCCGACAGCCTCGCCTCCCTGCACTTCTGGCGCGACTGGCGCGGGCTGATACGGGCGCTTCCCCTGGCCATCGTGGCGCGGCCAAGATTCACTCTAACCTCCCTCAACTCCCCGGCGGCGCGACGATTCGCTGACGCCCGGCTGCCCGAGAGCGCCGCCCGACGCCTCGCCGTCGCCCGGCCTCCGGCCTGGCTCTATTTGACCGGACGTTGGGACTTCAGCGCCTCGACCGCCCTGCGCAATTCACCCTGACCGACGGCCCTCGGTCGTGCTATGGGTATGCGCCCATCCCGCCCTGCCAGGAGCGCCCCTCTGGATTCCGAACCCGCGTCCACCCTCGGCCGCACGCCGCTCGAGACTCTGCTCTTGACCCGCCTCGACAGCGAAAAGGCGCAGGATGTGATTTTCATCGATCTGAAGGATCGCAGTTCGGTGGCCGACAGCTTGGTGATTGCTTCTGGTCGTTCGCACCGCCACGTGGGGGCCATCGCCGACCACCTTGTGCGGGCCCTTAAGGACGCCGGCCACGGGCGCGCCAAGATCGAGGGCTTGCCGGCCTGCGATTGGGTGTTGATCGACGCCGGCGATGTGATCGTGCACCTGTTCCGGCCAGAGGTGCGCAGTTTCTACAATATCGAGAAGATCTGGTCGGTGGACACGCCCGCGATTGCCGCGGCGCACTGACGCCGGACTCGCGTGAGGGTCGCGATCCTCACCGTCGGCCGGCTCGGCGCCGCGCCTGAGGCGGTTTTGGCGCTCGACTGGGCCCGCCGCGCCACGCTCACCGGCCGGGCCTTTGGACTGGGGCCGGTTGAAATCGTCGAGGTCGAAGCGAGAAAGGCCGGCAAGGCGGCCGAGGGGGCCGCCCTGCTTGAACGGCTAGACGGTGCGAACCTGATCGCCTGCGACGAGCGGGGCGCGGCGCGCGGCTCGCGTGACTTCTGCGCCTGGATGGCCCGTCTGCGCGACGACGGCGCGCGGGCGGTGGCATTTGCGATCGGCGGCGCCGACGGCCTGGACGAAGCGGTGCTGACGACGGCGAGCGGGCGGCTGGCGTTCGGCCCACAGACTTGGCCGCACGCCTTGGCCCGGGCCATGCTGGCCGAGCAGATCTACCGGGCCACCACTATTTTGGCCGGTAGCCCTTATCATCGCGATTGAGCGGTCATGGCGCGGCTTGCGCAGGGGGGGGCGATGCCTCATCTGTGAAATATTCGGACAACAATGGTGCTCCAGGCTCGACGCATGAGAAAATACTTTCTGATCGGCGCTTCGGCCTTCGTGCTCGGGGCCGGGTCGATGGCCTATTTCAGCCAGACCGCCAGCGCCACGCCGGAGCCCAAGGCCGAGACCTATCATATGCTCGAGCTGTTCGGGAATGTGCTTGATACAGTAGAACGCCAGTATGTGACGCCGGTGGACGATAAAAAGCTGATCGAAGCGGCCCTGAACGGCATGCTGACATCGCTCGATCCCCACTCCGACTATCTCACCCCGGAAGCCTACGGCGAGATGCAGGACCAGACGCGCGGCGAATATGGCGGTTTGGGCCTGGAGATCACCAGTGAGGACGGCGTGGTGAAGGTGATTTCGCCCATCGACGGTACTCCCGCGGCGAAGGCGGGAATCAAGGCCGGCGATTACATCACCGCGGTCAATGGCGAGACGGTGCTCGGTCTCTCGGTCAACGACGCGGTCAAGCAGATGCGCGGCAAGCCCGGAGAAACCGTCACCCTGACAATCGCCCGCGAAAAGACCGACCCATTTGACGTCAAGATGGTGCGGGAGATCATCCAGCCCAAATCGGTGACTTATCACGCAGAGGGCGACTACGGCTATCTGCGACTGGCCAGCTTCAACGAGAAGGCCACCGACGAGACCAAGGCGGCTATCGATGATCTCAAGGCCAAGAACCCGCACATGAAGGGCCTGGTGCTCGACATGCGCAACAACCCAGGTGGCCTGCTGGACCAGGCTGTCGGGGTGGCCGACATCTTTCTCAGCGGCGGCGAGGTCGTCTCCCAACGCGGTCGAGATCCGCACGATATCGAGCGCTACAACGCCAAGCCGGGCGCCAAGTTGGGCGGCTTGCCGGTGGTGGTGCTGATCAATTCGGGCACCGCCTCCGCTGCGGAAATCGTCGCCGGCGCCTTGCAGGATCGCCACCGGGCCCAGCTCGTGGGCCTGACCAGCTTCGGCAAGGGTTCAGTTCAGACGGTGATCCCGCTACGGGGAGGTCTGGACGGCGCCGTCAAGATCACCACCGCGCGCTATTACACCCCCTCGGGCCGCTCGATCCAGAAGACGGGCATCGAGCCGGACCTCGAAGTGGCCGAGACGCGCGAGGAAGCGCAGCAGGTGGCCAATCAGGCGTTCCAGTTCAGCGAGGCAAGCTTTCACAACGCGCTCAACGCCGACGAGGGCAAATCCCGGGTTGGCGCTCACAAGCCTGCCGAGGCGCCGCCGACCCTGTTCGATGAGAAGAAGGGCGACTTCCAGCTTTCGCGCGCTCTGGAGGTGCTCAAATATGGCTCGGTCGAAGCTACGCCCAAATTGCCCAAACCGGCCGCCACGCTCGCCGAGGCCAATCTGCTGCGCGGTGCTCACGGGGCGTCGGTGAAACCGGGCGCCGCTACGACGACGACGGTGGCCCCCAAGCCCAACTAAATATGAACAGCTTCGTCGCCCAGGCGAAGCCGGATCTGGCGCGCTATCGGCCCAACGTCGGGGTTCTGCTGCTACGGACCGACGGCAAGGTGTGGCTCGGACGGCGCGCCGGGGTGGGCGGTCCGCACAACTGGCAGTTTCCGCAAGGCGGTATGGACGACGGTGAGAGCCCGCTTGAGGCCGCGCGCCGCGAACTTCGCGAGGAGACCGGCGTCTCGAGCATCAGCCTGCTGGGCCAGACACACGACTGGATCGCCTATGCGTTTCCGCCCGAACACGTGCGCTGGAAGCGAATGCGGGGCTGGATCGGTCAGAAGCAGCTCTGGTTCGCGTTTCGGTTCCTGGGCGACGAGTCCGAGATCGACCTCGCCTCGCACCACCAGATAGAGTTCGACGCCTGGCGCTGGGCCGACTTGGCGGAGACGCCGGACCTCGTCGTGCCCTTCAAGCGCGAGGCCTATCGCAAGGTGATCGAGGCGTTGGGTTCGCTCACAAGATTGTAAAGTTGACCGGGCCGTGAAGGCCCGGCGCGGCGAGGGGCCGCGCCTCGACGCTCGTGGTGCGCGGCCAGTTGCCGATCGATCCGCCAAGCCGAAAGGTTGCGCTCGAGCAGCTTCTCAAGCTCATCGATGTCCGGTTCGAAGCGAGCCTTGAGCTTGTCGAACAAGATTGCCGTTTGATCTTTGGTAAGGCTTACCGACGGCCGCCGGCGCAACAACATCTCGTGCACGAAGCTGTACTTTATCTTGTAAAATAAGTGCGGTGAAAGTTTACGGGCCGCCGGCGTGATTCGCTTCACTAGTCGGCGCAAGGCCGTGCTGCGATAGTCGACCGCGGTATTGACCGCCCGATCGACGGTGGCAGGCATCTCCAGATCCAAACCCAAACGCGTCTGCAACTCACGCGCCAGGGCTTGCGGGTCTTTCTGTAAGAGGTCGTAGTCGGCCAACACGACCCGATCGCGCCCAAAGCGCTCCAGATACGGCCGCATGCGCGCTGTAAGCAGGCCGACACGATCCATGAATTCGTGAACCACGGGATCCGTTTCAATCTGGGCGTTGGGGAACCGCACCTGTCCGAACCGGTGCCACCACGACATGGTGCGAGCATAGGGACTTCGCAGATTGATCATGATGATCGGGTCGGCGACGGTCGCCTCGATACGGCCGGGCACCTCTGGATCGAGCATGTAAAGCGGCGATAGGTCGGCTCGCAGGCGCGTCTTTTCGCCGATCGGAGCGAACTGCGCGCGATACCAGTCGTCGCCCTTGTCGAAAGCACGGTTGAAGTAGTTGACCTCCTTGATCGCGGTCGTCGCCACCTGACTATGGCCAAACAGCATCTCATGCGCCCAAGTCGTGCCAGAACGCACCGGCCCCACACCGATCAGTAAGGGAAGGCCCGCTCGGCGGCCGTGGGCGCCGTTCTCGTCGTTACGCATGTCCAACCCCATCACAAAACCAAACCACGGCAGCCCTCCGCGATCCGACGGCGGCCGATCCGTGACGCACGCCACCTAAAAGCCGATAAGTCGACATGACGCGCCTCAAATCAAGCGCATTCGACGCCGAGCCGCCAAAGATCCGACACATGCCGCGCGCGAGGCGATGTGTTTGAACTATGCCCCGCAATTGCGGTATTAGACCATTTGCAGTCCGCAATTTCGCGCGGCGGAACATCGGCGAACCACCCGCAACTCTCGAAGAGCTAACAGATCCGGTACTATCGACTTGGTTTGGCGGAGGCGCTTGTCGGAGCCTTTGGGAACACGGTTAGCTCGCACGTCATCGACCACCCCGCACGCTTGCCCCAGGCTCCCCTTCCACCATCCGCCCCACGATCCGACTGGCGCAAAAACCTCGCTCCATCGCCAGCGCCAATACGCTTGCGGCCTGCTCCGCCGCCACAGCGATGAGAAGGCCACCGCTGGTCTGCGGGTCTGTGAGGAGGTCGCGGCGCCACGTGGGAAGATCGCCTTCAACGCGCACTGACGCGCCGTAGCTCTGCCAGTTGCGTGCCGATGCGCCGGTGCGCATGCCAGCGCGAGCGAGCGCCTCGACGCCTGCCAACAGCGCAGGCGCCGCAACATCGATCTCCACCCTCAGGCGGGCGCCCCGGCTCATCTCCAGGGCATGGCCCAACAGGCCAAAACCGGTGACATCGGTCACGGCGTGCACGCCGGCGTGGCCGGCCAGCTCCGCACCCAGGCTATTGAGTTGCGTCGTGGTGGCGACCAGAGCGGCGTAACCCTCCGAGCTCAGGACGCCTTGCTTGAATGCGGCGCTCAGCACGCCAACGCCCAGCGCCTTGGTGAGAATGAGCGCATCACCGGCCTTTGCGCCGCGATTGGTCAGCACCTTTTCCGGGTGCACGAGTCCCAGGGCCACCAAGCCATAGATCGGCTCGACGCTGTCGATGGAATGGCCCCCGGCCACCGGAACGCCCGCGACGGCGCACATCGAAGCGCCCCCGGCCAGCACGCGCGCGATGGTCTCCACGGGCAGGCGGTCCACCGGCATGCCGACGATGGCCAGGGCGAGAATCGGCGCGGCGCCCATGGCGTAGACGTCGGAAAGGGCATTGGCTGCGGCGATGCGGCCGAAGTCGAACGGATCGTCGACCATCGGCATGAAGAAATCGGTCGTGGCGACCAAGGCCTGATCGTCGTTCAACCGCCATACGGCGGCGTCGTCACTTGTCTCGGTCCCGACCATCAGGTTCGCGAAGACGCCCACCGCCGGCACGCCGGCCAGGACTTCTTTCAGCACGCCTGGCGAAAGCTTGCAGCCGCAGCCGCCGCCGTGGGCCAGCGACGTTAGGCTGGACGGGGGCGAATCGGCGACGTCTTGCATGGGGGGCGCTCCTCGCGCTTAGGCTGCGCCCAACCATAGCAGAGCCGGAGGCTGCGCCGCGCCATCGTGCCCGACACTCACGTCATCCATGCCGCGGACTCCGCCTCCCTGGCGCTTTTCGATGCCGTCATCGACGTGCGCAGCCCCGCGGAGTTCGCGCTGGATCATACGCCAGGCGCTATCAATCTGCCGGTGCTGGACGACACCGAACGCGCGGAGGTGGGCACGATCTATGTGCAAGATTCTCGCTTCCGCGCCCGGCGCGTCGGCGCGGCGCTGGTGGCGCGCAACATCGCCCGCCACCTCGAAGGCGCCCTGGCTGGCAAGTCCGCCGACTTCAAGCCGCTGGTCTACTGTTGGCGCGGGGGCCAGCGCTCGGGGGCCATGGCCACGGTGCTGGCCCAGGTCGGCTGGCGCACGGCGGTCCTGGCCGGCGGCTACAAGACCTATCGCGCCCACGTGCGACGGAGGCTGTACGACGAGACGCCGGCGCTCGGCCTGTTGCTGCTGGACGGGCCGACCGGATCCGGCAAGACCGAGATCCTGGGCCGGCTAGCGGCGCGGGGCGTCCAGACCCTGGACCTCGAGGCCCTGGCTGAGCATCGCGGCTCGCTGTTCGGCGGCGTCGCCGGACGCGGTCAGCCGAGCCAGAAGATGTTCGAGAGCCGGCTGCTGAGCGGTCTGGAGGCGCTCGACATCTCGCGACCGATCGTGATCGAGGCCGAATCAAGCAAGGTCGGCGACCGCATGGTGCCGCCGGCGGTGTGGACGGCGATGGCGAGCGCCCCGCGCATCCTCCTCGCCGTCCCGCCCCAGGAACGCGCCCGCTACCTCGCCCGTCACTACGCCGACGTGGTCACCGACCGGGTGCTTTTCGACGCCACCCTCGCGCGTCTGCCGGTCTACCCCGGACGCAAGGCGCTCTCAGCCTGGAGCAATTTGGCGGACGCGGGCGACCTGGTGGGATTGGCCGCCGACCTGATCGGGAGCCACTACGATCCTGCCTACGCCCGCTGCAGTCGCAAGGCCGGGGGCGCGCCGGCCGCGATGGTGGAGATGGCGGGCTTGAGTGAGGCTGATCAAGAGGCGGCGGCGGCGGCGATCGTCCGGTTGGTGAGCGAGATCGGCAACGGCCAGGGCCTCACCCCCGGCACGCCCTGATCGCCTCCGGCTTCGGCCGTCTGGCCGCCGCTGGCGGTGCGAAGACGGCAAAATAGCCCATGCCGCCGGTCATCGGCGCGAGACTGAGGCGGCGGTAGCCCACGGCCGCCAGTTCGCAGACGAGCAGAGCTGGCGGTGTGCCATGCAGGGCGGTCGGGCGGGCCGCCTCCTCGATGCCGAGCTGGCCGCCGGGACGAAAGGCCGGGGCGAGGTTGTAAAGCAGGGCATAGGGCTGCTGTATCTCGTGATACATGTGTACCATGATCGCCGCGTCGATCGAGCCTGGCGCGAGCTTCGGGTCGGCCGGCGTTCCTACGACCGTGCGCACGTTCGCAATATGGCCGGCGGCGACCGCGCCCTTAAGGCTCTCGAGATAGCGGGGCATGACGTCCTCGGCGATCACCTGCCCCGACGGAGCGACCACCTTGGCCAACCGCAGGGTGTCGTAGCCGCTGCCGGCCCCGATGTCGGCGAGGATCATCCCTGGTCGCAGCGAAAGGCGGGCCGCGATCTGCTCGGCCTCGCGGGCCGCGTCGCGCCGGGAGGCATCGCCCCAGGTGGGGCTGACGATGTCGGCCACCGGCCGCGCGGGCGTCGGGAAAACGGATGCCGCGCCAGCCATCCACGGCGAGGCGAGGAGCGCGACGCAGAGCGGCGCGGTGAAGCGGTGAGGTTTCATCGATCGAGCCTCCGGCTCATGAGGATATCGTCGATATAGCCCTCACCGATCTTGAGCGCGCGTGGATCGACGCCATGCACCTCGAAGCCCATCCGCCGGTAGAGCGCCATGGCGGCATCATTGCCACTGGCGGCGGCGAGGTCGAGCTGTTCAACCCGGCCCGTCGCTTCCATGATCACGGCGGCGATCAGCCTCTCGCCGAGTCCGGCGCGTCTTGCCTCCGGCGCGACATACATACTCCAGAGGGTCCCCTTGTGCCGCTTCTTGGCTCCCGTTGGGATGTCGAGGCCGGCCATGCCGAGCAAAGCGCCCGCGCCACCCTCGGCGCCGACCAGAAAGCCCTGATCGAGAATGGTCTCGAACCAGGCTAACGGCTTTTGAACTTCGTCTTCCCAGGCGGCGGCAAACGCCTCCGGATGATCCTTCAGAGCGCGCAGCCTGATGGCGCGAAAGGCGGCGGCGTCAGCCGCGAGCAGCCGGCGGATCGGGATCACGGCGCTGGCCGAGCCGCCGCGACCGTCTTGTCCAGCCAAGCGATCAACTCGTCCACGACCTGGCCGCGGCAGGTTTCGTTGAACATCTCGTGCCGCCCGCCCGGCCACACCCGATGCTCGATGGCGGTCAGACCTTCGGCCCGCCAGCTGTCGATCAGGGCGTTTGCGAAAGCCTGCCCCGGCCCGGTGACCGGATCGAACTCGCCGGAGATCACGTAGATCGGCAGATCGCGCCGCACCTTAACGAGGCGTGGATCGGTCCGGGCCGACGAGCCAAGCAAGAACACCGAGGCCAGCGACGCCTCGGCCAGATCGAAGCCGCATATCGGATCGGCGATGTAGGCGTCCACCTGCGTTTCGTCGCGGGACAGCCAGTCGAAGGGCGTACGCGCCGGCTCGAAACCAACGTTGAGCGCTTCGAGTCCGATGTGGCCACCGGCGGCGAGCATGGCCTCCAGCGTCTTGTCCAGCGCCGCCGTGCCGGAGAGCACCAACCCCGCGAGCGCCGCGGAGTGATCCAACAGATAGAGCTGCGCGGCGAAAGAGCCCATGCTGTGGCCCAGCAGGACCAGCGGAACGCCGGGCGTCCCGGCCCTGGCTACCTGGGTCAAGGCCCACATGTCGTCGACCACGGTCTGGAAACCACCGGACCCGAACTCACCTTGGCCGTGCACGGCGGCCGATGCCCCGTGACCGCGGTGGTCAGCGGCGTAGACGGCGTAGCCGGAGGCGCCGAGCCGATCGGCCAGTTCGGCATAGCGCCCTACATGCTCGGCCATTCCATGCGCGATCTGCACAGCGCCCCTGGCCGGACCGTCCGGCGTCGCGCGATAGGCCGCGACAGCCGCGCCGTCGGCGGCGGTGAGCGTGAAGGGCGTTAACATAGCGAGTCTCCCGGCTGTCTCGCCGCGCCTATCCCACCTTCCGCCCCGCTGCTCCAGGCCATGGCCTGTATGCGTCAATGGGCGCGGGTCAATCCAGCAACGGCGGCGGATCCGCTTTGCCGGCTCCCATGGTGAGGGTGGCGCCGAGGGAGGCGGCCATGATCGCAGCGATGGCCAGGGCCTGGCGGGGGCTTAGGGCTTCGTGCAGGAGCAGCCAACCGATCAGGGCGGCGACGGCGGGCTCGACGCTCATCAGGGTTCCGAACACGCGCACGGGTATTCGTGTCAGGGCGAACATCTCGAAACTGTACGGCAGAACGCTCGAGAGCAAGGCGACGCCCGAAGCAGTGAGGAGAATCGGCGCCGCGAGCAGCGCCGGCCCCGCCTGAATCACGCCTGGGGCCAGGACGACGAGGGCGGCGACCACCATGCCGATGGCGGTCGCGGACGAGCCGGCGGCCCGCCCAGACTTTTCGCCGAACACGATGTAAGCGCCCCAGCAGGCCCCTGCGGCCAGAGCCAGGGCGACGCCGGCCGGGTTGAGCGGGTGGCGTTCGCGCCAGATTGGCGCCAGAGCCAGCAGGGCCGCAGCGGCGAGCCCTATCCAAAGGAAGTGACTGAGCCGGCGCGAGAAGACGACGGCGACGGTGAGCGGGCCTGCGAACTCGATGGCCACGGCGACCCCGAGTGGTATCGTACGCAGGGCGGAATAGAAGCAGAGGTTCATCAAACCCAGCGAAGCGCCGTAGGCCAGGAGCACCGGCCAGTCGGCGCGGGCCACGCGGCGTCGCCACGGACGAAGCAAGGCGACCAAGATGAGGGCCGCGATGACCACGCGAAGCGTCGTCGCGCCCATGGCGCCGACGGCCGGAAAAAGACCCTTGGCCAGGGACGCGCCCACCTGCACCGAGATCATGGCGACGGCCATCGCCCCGAGCGCCGGCGCTCTGGCGGCGGGAGTGTTCAGCGAAAGCGCGCCCGAACATGGGGAAGCGTCCGGGCGACCGCTTCCACGGTGAGCCGGATGTCTTCTTCCGTCGTGCGCCAGTTGACCACGCTGATTCGCATGACGCGGCGACCTTGCCAGGCGCCGGCGCTGAAGAAGGCCGTGCCCTCGGCGTTGATGGCGGCGATCGCGCCCAGAGTGAAGCGATCATGATCTTCCTCGGCGGCGCCTGGCGTGGGGTCGCGAAACCGAACAAGCCCCTGGTTGAGGGTGGCTGGAGCGACCAGTTCCACCCACGGTAGGGCGCCGAGTTCGCGGGTGAGCGCCTCAGCATGGGCGCAACACCGGTCGATCAGGGCTTCGACGCCGTCGCGGCCCAACTCCCGCAGGGCCGCGTAGACTGGAAAGCCGCGCGCCCGGCGGGTCCACTCCGGGGTCCAGTCTAACGGATCGCGGGCGTCGGCGGCAGCCGGGATGTAGGCGGCGGCGGCGCTCATGGCGGCGCGGTGGGCGACCCGGTCGGTGACGATGGCGACACCGATGTCCTTGGGTGTGTTCAGCCACTTGTGCGCATCGGTGGCCCAGGAGTGGGCGCCCTCGACGCCGGCGGTCTTGGCGCGATGCGTCGCGCTGGCCCGGGCCCAGAGGCCAAAAGCTCCATCCACATGGACCCAGGCGCCGGCGTCCCTGGCGAGAGGGATCAGCTCGGCGAACGGATCCATCGCCCCGATGTTGAGATCGGCGGCATCGAGGGCGACGATGGTCGGGGCGCCGCTCGCCTCGAGGGCGGCGCTCAGGACCGCGGGCGTGACCTTTGCGTCGTCACCGGTGGCGAGCGGCGCGACGGCGTCGGTTCCAAGGCCGAGCAGCCGGATCGCGCGATCGAGCGTGCCGTGACGATGGGCGTTGGCGAGGACGCGGATGGCCGGGGCGCCGCCGAGGCCCCGCCGCTCGACGTCCCAGCCGCGCTGACCCAGCAGGGCGTTGCGGGCGGCGGCGAGGCAAGTGACATGCGCCATCTGACAGCCGGTGGTGAAGGCGAAAGAGGCTTCGCGCGGCAGATCCAAGATCTCAAGCAGCCAGGCGCCGGCGATCTCTTCGACCACCGTGGCGGCGGGGGCCGAGGCGTGCACGCCGGCATTGTTGTCCCAGGCGGAGACCAGCCAGTCGGCGGCTAGGGCGGCGGGAAGGCCGCCGCCGATCACCCAGCCGAAGAAACGGCCCCCGGCCGAGCCGAGGTGGCCGCCCTCCGTCGCCGCCACCAAATCGTCGATCACCTCGCCCGGCGGTGTTCCGGCCGCGCGCAGACCGACATCGAGGCGCTTGCGCAACGCGGCCGCGTCCACGGTATTCGCCACCGGCCGAGCGCTCAGGCCCTGCAGGAATTCCGTCGCATGGCCCAGGGCCCGGCTCAAGGTCGCAGTGGTCTCGTCCATGTCCGGCCCCCTGGAAGGCGCAACGAATTAGCTAAGTTCGCGCTCGCGCGCCGCCCGCTTCTTGCGGGCGTCGTCCTCAATGACCGCGGCGCTGGATCGCCTCGACCATGGGCAGCAGGATGGCGCGGGGGGTGAAGGCGGCGCTTTTGGCCATCACCTGCTCCATGAGCCCGGGGATCACCACCGCGCGCTTGGCCTTGAATCCGCGCAGGGCGACAGCGGCGACGTCCCGAGGCGAGCGCGGCTTCATCAGCTTCATCAGCCGCACGCTGTCGTCGAATTCGGCTCTGGCCTGAAATCCGGTCGAGACCGGTCCGGGGCACAATGCCATGGCGTGCAGATGTGAGCCCTTCAGCTCCTGATTCAGCGCTTCGGTGAAGGACAACACGTATGCCTTAGACGCGTAGTACACCGCCATCTGTGGTCCAGGCTGGAAGGCCGCAACCGAGGCCACATTCATTACCCCCTCGCCAAATCGGCCATCGCGCATCGGCCGCAGGAAGCGCCAGGTGAGATCGGTAAGCACCCGGATGTTGAGGTCGACCATGCCCAGCTGTTCGGCATCGTCGTTGCCATCGAGAAAGGGTCCAAGGGCGCCGAACCCGGCGTTGTTGACCAGGACATCGGCCTTGAGCCCGCGCTCGATAATGGCGGCCTCGAGGTCCGCGCCGGCGCTGGAGACACCAAGGTCGGCGGCAATGACATGGGCTTGGCGGCCCCTGACCCTGAGCCCGGCCGCCACGGTCTCAAGCTTGTCGGTCGAGCGCGCCACCAGGGCCACGTCGTAGCCTGCATCGGAGAACGCCTCCGCCATCGCCTCGCCGATACCGCCCGAAGCTCCCGTGATCAGGGCCAGCGCCCTACCCGTTTCGCCCATCGTCAACAATTCCTGATCATACAGCTTTGCAACCCAGCTTTGGACGCAGGGGCGAACGAAGTCGAGCGCATGCCGCCATCGATCGAACCGCCGATCGACTGGCGCAAGGCGCTGCAAACCAGGTTTGGCCAGTCTAGGGTGGGGCGGCGCTTTCCACGGTGAGGACAACTCGATGACCGATCGGATCTTGGTGTTTTACGGCTCCTATCGCGTCGACCGGATGGGCATTCGGCTGGCCAGATTCATTGTCTCCGGGCTCGCGGCGCGCGGCGCCGACGTGGAGTTGATCGACGCTCAGGCGATCGGCCTGCCAATGCTGGACCGGATGTACAAGGAGCACGCCAAGGGCGCGGCGCCGCCGGCCATGGAGGCTCTGGCCGGCAAGATCCGCTCCGCCGACGCGTTCGTGTTCGTGACCGGCGAATACAATTGGGGCATGCAACCGGGCCTCAAGAACCTCACCGACCACTATCTCGAGGAGTGGTTCTGGCGGCCGGCGGCAATCGCCAGCTACTCCAAGGGACGCATCGGCGGCGCGCGGTCGAACCTGGTCTGGCACGGGACGTTGAGCGAAATGGGTATGGTGGTGATATCGAGCGTCCTTACGGTGGGTCCGGTGGTCGAGGCGCTGGACGAGCACAATCAGCCGATCGGAGACGGCGGAGCGGCGCTGGAGCGCGCCTTCCCTCGGTTCGCCGACGACCTGGCCTGGTGGACCGCGGCCGCCAGCGCTCAGCGCGCGCGACAGGCGCCGCCCTATTGAGTCGAAGCGAAACCACGGTCGAGACCGGGCCCGATCAGTTCGAATATCGCGGCCTGATGGCGCATGCGTGGGACCTGCTGCGCGGCGATACCTCGCGCTGGCCGGACGGCCCGTTCTGGCGCGCGATCATCGAGGCCCGGGGCGGGCCAGCGCTGGATGTGGGCTGCGGCACGGGGCGCCTGCTTCTGCCGTTCCTGGCCGCGGGCTTGGACGTGGACGGGGTCGATAATTCGCCGGAGATGCTGGCGCTTTGTCGAGCCAAGGCCGCCGAGGCTGGCGTCGACGTTGCCGGGCGACTGTTCGAGGGCGCGATGGAGACGCTTCGGCTGTCGCGTCGATACGCGGTGATCTTGGTGCCGTCGCTCTCGTTCCAGCTACTCACCGACCCGGCCAGAGCCGCCCGGGCGATGTCGCTCATGCACGATCACCTGGCGCCGGGCGGGCTGCTGGTAGTGTCGTTCCAGTCGAAGCTATGGCCGGGCCGCCGGACACCCGAACAGCTGGAGTGGTCGGACTGGTTCAGGCTGGCCGAGGCGGTGCGGCCCGAGGATGGCCAGATGATCCGGCGCTGGATCCGTGCGCGCTTCGATCACGTCGCGCAGCTCCAGTACGAGGAGAACCGCTACGAGCTTCTGAGGGGCGACACGGTCGTCGCAAGTGAACTGCACCGTCGCTTTCCCGCCGTGCGCTGGTATTCCCAAGCCCAGGCGGCGGGTCTCTTCGCGCCCGCGGACTTCGAGGATATCCGGATCACAGCCGGCGACACGCTCGATGCCGCGCAGGCTGAACACACCCAATTCAAGGTGTGGGGCGCTCGCTCCCGACAGCCGTTACCCTCCCAGCGCCAAGCCGTGTAGGGTGCACGGTTCGGGCGTTCGGACGAGTCGCCTTCACGCCTGGGAGCGACCTTGAGCACTGCGCGCGCGCCGATCGTGATGGTGCATGGGGCCTTCTGCGCCGGGTGGGTGTTCGATGCGTTCAAGGCGCCGTTCGAGGCCGCCGGCTATGCGGTCCTGACGCCCGATCTGCCCGGCCACGCGCCCGGCGCGGCGCGGGTAGCCGGATTTTCCATGGGCGACTATGCCGGTGCGATCGCCGACCTGTGCGCGGCCCAGGCCCAACCGCCAGTGCTCGTCGGTCATTCGCTGGGCGGGCTGGTTGTCCAGCTGGCAGCGGCGCGGGCGCCGCTCCAAGCCGCGATCCTGCTGGCGCCCTCGGCCCCATGGGGGGTGGCCGGATCGAGCCTCGAGGAGGCGGTCTCGTCGGTGAGCCTGTATGCGCTCGGTCCCTACTGGCTGCAGGCCGTGGACCCCGACTACATCGCCGCCAAGCGTTATCTGTTCGACCGTCTGCCCTCGGCCGAGCGGCGCGCGGCGTTCGCGCGAATGACCGCAGAAAGCGGCCTGGCGCTCTGGCAGACGCTGAACTGGTGGCTCGACCCCCTCGCCGCCACTCTTGTCTCCCCTGGCTCCGTCAAGGTTCCGGTCCTGGCTCTGGTGGGCGCCAAGGACGCCATCCATCCCGTCGCCACGGTGCGCGCGACCGCCGCCCGCCTGGGCGGCGAGACCCGAGTGTTGGCGGACATGGGCCACTGGTTGCTGGGAGAGCCCGGCTGGGAAGCGGTAGCCGCATCGTGTCTGGCCTGGCTGGCGGAACGCGGGGTGCGCGACGCCGCATGAAGGTGCTTTCGGACCCGCGGCAAGCTGCCGTCGCCGCTTTCAAGGGCGGCGAAGACGCCCTCGCGCTCATCCTGTGCGAAGAGGCGATGGTCCAGTCGCCCGGCCGTCCGGCCCCGTGGCGGCTGAAAGGTCAGATTCTGTGCCGGCTGGGGCGCGGCGCGTCGGCGGTGAACGCGTTCAAGCGTGCGCTGAGGCAAGAGCCGCCCGACGCACTCGCGGCCTTCGAGCTCGCCATTCTTCTGCACGCCGGCGCTCGCCGGCCGATGGCGATAAGGATGGCGCGCCTGGCGCTCGCACTGGGTGTGGATCGGCCCAGGCTGCACGTCATCCTGGCCACGAACCTGTTCTACACCGGAGACCTCGAAGGCTGCATCGCCGAGACTCGGGCGCTGGAGGCGATGGGACGCTCGAGGCCCGAGATCGGCGAACTGGAGCGCCTATCGCGCCGAGCCTTGGACACCCGCCGGCGCCTGGCGAACACGGCTGACCGGCCGGGCGTTCGTCACATCGCGATTCTCGGGGCACCGTATGTCGGTTCGACCCTTCTGGGCATCCTGTTGGGCTCGCTACCCGGCGTGGGTTATGCCGGCGAGACCCAGAGCATGACCCATCGGTTCGACAGTGTGGCCCAAGAACTCGTGCCGATCGATTTTGGACGACCGGGGCCGGCGCACTACAATGTCTGCCGGTGCTGTCGCGAGGCCTGCGAGGTGCTGACACCGGCTTTCCGCGCCAGCCTCGCCGCGGATCCCATCTGTTTCTATGACAGGCTGGGCGTCCGACTGAGCGTGGAGACCCTCGTCACCTCGGACAAGGTCGCCAGCCGGCTGAGGTCCATGGATCCGTTGTTCCGCTTCGAGCGGCTGGTGCTCTATAAGCCTCCGCTCACCTGGGCCCGATCGTTCGCGCGTCAGCGGCGCGCGCTGTTAGACCGCGGCGTCATCGCCACCGCCGACGTGGGAGACGTCGACTCGTGGCTACGCACCTGGATCCACAGCTACGAAAGCATACTGCGCACGCCGCCGCCGTCTTCGCGCATGATGGTGGTGAACTGGGACCGATTTGTGCACGACCCAGCTGTGCATTTCGAACGTCTCACGGCCGCCCTTCACCTGGCCGGCGACACTTCGGTGTTCGATGCATTGAAGCCTGGGCATTTCATCGGCGGCAACGGCGGCGCTGACATCAGGGACGTGTTGGCGACGAGGCAGGTACGCTTCAAGCCTTCGAGCGCGCCCAGTTTGAGCGAGGCCGAGGAAGCGCGGATCCAAGCGGATCCCGGCGCCCAGGCGCTCGCCGCGCGGCTCGACCGACGCCACCGGCTGATCTTCGGTGGCTGAATACGCTCATCTGTCGCCGCCGCCGCGGGAAAGCGCCCGGCGCACGAGCCCGAGCGCGGCGACCAGGGCCCAGGCTGCCTCCATCAGGAAGGCGGAGAGGTTGAAGTGGCGCGTGAGCGAAAGCATGATCAGGCAGGCCCCCGCCAAATTCAACGCCAACGCCGGGGCCTCGAGAGGATCGAGCCGGCGCAGCTGAGCGCCGGCATAGGCCACAAGGATCACGGCGACGCCAACGAGGCCCGCGGCATCGTACAGATTCATCCCGCCGTTTTGGTGGCGCTGTAGATCACGGTGGAGGTATCGGCCGCGCGCTGCGAAGGCGTGCCATCGGCGTGGCGGAAGGTGGTGATCACCAGGGCCTCGTGCTTGGGCCCGTCGTCATGTTCCCATGAGCGTGTGGTGAGCTCCTGGGTGCCGGCGGTGCTCTTGTCGTTGCGGTAGAGCGTCCAACCGCGGCTGACGGCCGCCCAGTTGTGAAGGGCCACCACCAGGGGCGCCGCCGGAGCGGCCGGATCCACCGGATGGACGATATCGACATGGCACTGATTGGGATTGGAGCCAGGGGCGAGGATGGTGAACTGATACCCGGACCGCTTGAGCGAATAGTTGTCGCCTGATTTGCGATAGCCGCGCGGCTTGCCGAGCTTGGCCAAATCGCCGCCATCGACGGCCGGCACGCAAACCGTTTCCAGCACGCCGATGAGTTCGATCGCCGTCGGATCGGTTGGGGGCGCGGGAGGCGCTTCAGGCGCCGGCGCGACCATGGCGGATGGCGCGGCGTCAGTTGCCGGCGGCATCGCACCGGCGACCGGGGCAGGCGGAGCGAGCAGAGCGGAGGGTGGAGCGACCGGGGCGGAGGGCGCAGGCGGCGGCGCGGTGGGAACCTGGGTCGGTTCCGTCTGGGCGGAAGCCAGAGGCGCGAGGCCGGCGGCGGCAATCAGGCTGGCGAGCGCTAGGCGCATGGTGGTCTTGGTCCCCTTTGAATGGGCCGATCGCGCCGATGCGGCGCACGCGAAAAAACTTTCTAGCCAAACGCACTGGCAGGCGCGAGAGCGGTTCGCCAGATCACGAATGACGCCCTCGCCTGCGGGATCTAAGCGACTTCCTCGGAGTGTTCGGCCAGGATGGTGAGGCCGGCGGGAGTGACGTCGGCAAATCCGCCGCGGACGTCGAACACGCGTTCCGCGCCGTCGGCGTGGACGTGCACCCGGCCTTCCTTCAGCGTGGTCATGAACGGCGCGTGGCCGGCCAACACCCCGAAATCGCCCTCGGAGCCAGGCGCGTCGACCCGATCGACATCGCCGCTGAAGAGTTCGCGCACCGGCGACACCAGGGAGAAGTGAAGTTTCTCGGCCAAGACCTCAGGCCTCCGCCGCCATCTTCTCGGCCTTGGCCACGGCGTCCTCGACCGTGCCGACGTTGTAGAAAGCGCTCTCCGGCAGGTGATCGTATTCGCCGTCGCATACCGCCTTAAAGGAGCGGATGGTGTCGGCCAGGGGTACGAAAACCCCGGGAAGGTTGGTGAACGCCTCGGCGACGAAGAACGGCTGGGCGAAGAAGCGGCGCAGCTTGCGGGCGCGGGCCACGGTCAGCTTATCTTCCTCGGAAAGCTCATCCATGCCCAGGATCGCGATGATGTCCTTCAGCGCCTTGTACTGCTGCAGGATCTCCTGCACGCGCCTGGCCACCAGGTAGTGCTCTTCCCCGATCACCAACGGGTCGAGAATGCGCGACGTCGAGTCGAGCGGGTCGATGGCCGGGAAGATGCCCTCGGCGGCGATGTCACGGCTCAGAACGGTGGTCGCGTCGAGGTGGGCGAAGGAGGTGGCGGGCGCCGGGTCGGTAAGGTCGTCGGCGGGCACGAAGATGGCCTGGACCGAGGTGATCGAACCCTTGTTGGTGGAGGTGATGCGCTCCTGCAGATTGCCCAT
>JBBRQK010000029.1:0-21308 GCA_038226475.1 Caulobacterales bacterium
CGAAGCCGCGGCGGCGCGCCTGAGCCAGGCGCGTCACGACGCCGGCGCCCTGCGTGAAGCCGCCGCCGTCGCCCGCGCGGCCCGCGACGCCGAGACGCGCGAGCGCGACGGCCGCGGCCGGCGCCTCGCCCTCGCCCAGGGCGAGCGCGCCGACTGGAGCGCCCGGGCGCGCCGCGCTGAGGCACGACGGGGCGAACTGGCCGCCGATCGCGCCGCCGCCGTTTCGGCATTGGCGGCGGCGCGCGAAGCCCCGGCGGCGGCCAATGAGCGGCGCCTGCGCCTGTTGGACGAACTGACCGCCGCCGAGACGCGCAAGGCCAGATCCAGCGACGCCCTGGCCGCCGCCGAGGCCGCCCGCGCGGCCGCCGACCGCGCTCAGCGCGACGCGGACGCCCGGGCCGCCGACGCCCGCGAAGCCCGCGCCACCCTGGCCGCCCGGCTGGAAGCGGCGCGCGAACGCCTCGCCGAACAGGCCGCCCATCTGGCCGAGGCCACCGGCCTCTCGCCCGAGGCCCTGGCCGAACAGCAGGCGGCCGAGGACCCTGAGCCCGCGCCGGAGGCCGCCGCCGCCGAGACCCGCCTCGCCGCCCTGGAGCGCGAGCGCGACCTGCTGGGGCCGGTCAATCTGCGCGCCGAGGAGGAGGCGACCGAGCTGGCCGGCCGGCTGGAGACCCTGGCGGCGGAGCGGGCCGATCTGGCCGGGGCACTGACGCGCCTGGCCCAGGCGATCGGCGAGCTCAACGCCGAAGGCCGGACGCGCCTGTCGGCCGCCTTCGAGGTGATCGACGGCCACTTCCGCGCCCTTTTCACCACCCTGTTCCAGGGCGGCCAGGCCGAGCTGCGCCTGGTGGAATCGGAGGATCCTCTAGAGGCGGGGCTGGAGATCCTGGCCTGCCCGCCCGGCAAGCGCATGGCGGTGATGAGCCTGATGAGCGGCGGCGAGCAGGCCCTGACCGCCGTGGCCCTGATCTTCGCCGTCTTCCTGGCCAATCCGGCCCCGGTGTGCGTGCTCGACGAGGTCGACGCGCCGCTGGACGACGCCAATGTCGAGCGCTTCTGCGACCTTCTGGCCGAGATGCGCCGGCGCGCCCCGACCCGGTTCATCACCATCACCCACAACCCGCTCACGATGTCGCGCATGGATAGGCTCTACGGCGTCACCATGCGCGAACGCGGCGTCTCGCAACTGGTCTCCGTCGACCTGCGCCAGGCCGAAGCCCTGGCCGCCACGGTCGAGTGAAGGGCGCCCGAGCCCGTTGACGCGCGCGCGGGGGGTCTGTAGGAAGCGCGCTGACTTGGCCGGGCCGAGGCTTGGTCTCGGGGTTGGCGTCCGCACGAACCTCGAGCCCTCATGCCAGAGCCGGACGAAACCAGCGACGGCGCCCTGGGGCGCCTGGATCAGAAGCTGGAAGCGTTCGAGGCCTCGCGCACCGCCAAGCCCCCGATCTTGGGAATGGGCGCTTCAGCGAGCGATGGCTATCGCCTCCTTGGAGCCATGCTGGGCGGGGTTCTGGGCGGCATCGGCCTTGGCTGGCTGGTCGACCGTCTGGCCCACACCAGCCCCTGGGCGACGGTGGGCGGATTGGTGATCGGAAGCGGGCTGTCGATCTTGGCGACCGTCCGCGCCGGCCAGGCGATGAGCGCGCGCGGACCGAGTTCCGCGGCGCCCTCCGCGCCGGCCGGTGACGACGACGACGACGACTGAAGGAGTTCGAGTTCAACCTGATGGACGCTTGGACCTGATGGCCGCTATCCAGCCGATGGACCAGTTCATGGTGCACGAGGTCGTGCACCTGCCGCCGATCCCGATTCCGGGGCTGGGCCCGCTCGACCTGTCGATCACCAATTCGGTGATGTTCATGCTGATCGCGGCGGGGCTGATCGCGCTGTTCTTCTTCGCCTCCGCCAAGCGGGCCATCGTGCCGGGCCGGATGCAGGCCCTGGCCGAGATGCTCTACGGCCTGGTCGACGGCACCCTGACCGGCGGCATCATCGGCGACAAGGGCCGCCCGTTCCTGCCGCTGGTGTTCACCCTGTTTCTGCTGATCGCCACCCTCAATCTGATCGGCCTGGCGCCCGGCGGCTTCACCGTCACCTCGCAGCTTGCGGTGACGGCGACCCTGGCCCTGACCACCTTCGCCATCGTCGTCGCCGTCGGCCTGATGCGCAACGGCCTGGGCTTCTTCAAGCTGTTCTGGCCGTCGGGCATGCACCCGGCCATGAGCGCCTTTCTGATGCTGATCGAGGTGATGTCGTTCCTCGTGCGGCCGATCACCCTGGCGCTGCGACTGTTCGGCAACATGCTGGGCGGCCACGTCGTGATCTACATCTTCGCCACCTTCGTCATCGGCCTGGGCGTGTTCGGCCTGCACGGCTTTGGCCTCAACACCCTGGGCCTGCTGGGCTCGGTGGTGTCGTTCATGATGGTGGTGGCGCTGCTGGCGCTGGATTTCGTGATCGCCATCATCCAGGCCTTCGTCTGGTCGGCCCTCACCTGCGTCTACCTCAACGAGGTCGTGAACCTCGAGCACGGCCACTAGTTTCCGACCCCCTTCAAACGCTTCCACAAGGATCACTTCACCATGGACCCTCAAGCAGCCAAATACGTCGGCGCGGGCCTGGCCATGACCGGCCTGATCGGCGCCGGCGCTGGCCTCGGCATCCTGTTCGGCAACTACCTGCAGGCCGCCATCCGCAACCCGGCCGCCGCCGCCGGAGAGCGCACCTACCTGTTTCTCGGCATGGCCCTGGCCGAGACCATGGGCCTGTTCGGCTTCGCCATGGGCCTGCTGATCCTGTTCAGCTAGGCGCTCCGTGGCCGAACCCGCCGCATCCGCCGCCGCCGTCCACCACGGCGGTTTGCCTCAATTCGACCTGCCCCTGTGGCCGGGGCAGATGGTGTGGGCGCTGCTCATCTTCGGCCTGCTCTACCTGCTGGTGTCCCGGGTGTTCGTGCCCGGGGTCGGCGGCGCGATCGACGCACGCGAGGACCGGATCGCCGCCGATATCGGCGCGGCCCGGCGGCTCCGCGACGAGGCCCAGGCCGAGGCCGCCAAGGCGGCCGAAGAGATGGTGCAGGCCCGGGCGCGGGCGCAGCGCGTGGCGCTCGACGCCAAGGCCGCCGCCAAGGCCGCCGCCCAGGCTCGTCAGGCCGAGGAAGACATCAAGCTGGGCGAGGTGCTGGCCACGGCCGAAGCGCGCATCGCCGGCGCGCGCAGCGAGGCCATGAGCCATGTCCGCGCCATCGCCGCGACCACCGCCGCCGCCATGATCGAGCGCCTGACCGGCGCGCCGGCCAGCGGCGACGACGTCGATCGCGCCCTCGCGGCCCAGGCCTAGGAGCGCGGCGCCATGTCCGAACTGATGTCCACCTTCACCAATCCGGCCGACGCGCACTTCTGGATCTTCATTGCCCTGATCGTGTTCGGCGTCGTGCTGTGGCGGGCCAAGGTGCACAACCTGGCGTTCAAGGCGCTCGACGACGCCGGGGCCAGGGTCCAGGCCCAGCTCGACGAGGCCGTGCGGCTGCGCGAGGAGGCCCAGGCGCTGCTGGCTCAGATCCAGGGCCAGCGCCAGGAGACCGAGCGCGCCGGCGCCGAGATGCTGCGCATCGCCGAGGCCGACGCGGAACGCCTGCGGGCCGATGCGGCCGTTAAGCTGGAGGAAGACATCAAGCGCCGGGGGGATCTGG
Source organism: Caulobacterales bacterium (assembly GCA_038226475.1). GTDB lineage: Bacteria > Pseudomonadota > Alphaproteobacteria > Caulobacterales > Caulobacteraceae > Acaudatibacter. Next base: position 3,692 of record JBBRQK010000029.1, read on the forward strand.
CCCTGCGCAAGATCGCCATCGCCGAGGCCCAGGCGGCCAGCGAGGTCAAGGCCGCCGCCGCCGACCTCGCCGCTGCCGCGGCCGAGACCGTGCTGACCGCCCGCATCGCCGGCGCTGCGTCCGACCCGCTGATCGACGCCAGCCTGGCCACCCTCGGCAAGCGGTTCGCCTAGCTTAGCTAGGGCGGGGCCGGCGCCGGAACAGGCGGCGGCGCAGGGAGCGGGCGCGGCGCCAGCGGCGCGGAACCAGCAGACGCTCTAGGCGCAGGGCCTGCTGCCAGGCGACGGGGAGGATCTCGGGCCGGCGGCGCAGCAGGCGGCGCAGGGGGAAGACGAACCTCGGGTGGCGGCGCTGCAGGTCGATGAAGCGCTTGCGCGCCCCACGAGACGAGCGCAGCAGAATGATCAGGCCCAGGATCAGGACCGGCAGGCCCAAGTGGCCAGGCAGGACCGACCCAACCGCGCCCACCACGATCAACAGCCAGGCGAGCCCAATCAGCACCGCCCGGCCGACGCGCTCGAGCGGCGAGAGCGGTGCGCGCCGGTGGCGAGGAGAGAGGCTGAGCGACATCACCGTCCTGGCGCCGGGTTCGGCTGCGCTCCCCATATGGCCCCTGCGCGGGCCTAAAACAGGCGCCCCCGGCTATCCGGTCCAGCGCAGGCGCGGCTTGCGGGCGGCGGCGGTCTCGTCGAGGCGGCGTAGGGGGGCGTGGAACGGAGCGCCGGTGAAGCGCTCGGTATCGCCGGCGCGGACGGCGGCGGCCAGCTCCAGCAGGGTGTCGCAGAAGCGGTCGAGCTCGCGCCGCGATTCGGTCTCGGTCGGCTCGATCAGCATCGCGCCATGCACCACCAGGGGGAAGTACATCGTCATCGGGTGGAAGCCGGCGTCGATCATGGCCTTGGCGAAATCGAGCGTGGTGACGCCGCTGCCTTCCAGCCAGCGATCGTCGAACAGGGCCTCGTGCATGCACGGCCCGTCGGGATAGGCGGCGGTCATGACGCCCGACAGCCTCGCCTTGACGTAGTTGGCGTTGAGCACGGCGTCCTCCGCCACCTGCCGCAGGCCGTCGGCGCCGTGGCTCATCATGTAGGCCAGGGCGCGGACATACATGCCCATCTGACCGTGAAACGCGCACCTGCGGCCAAGCGCGCCGGCCGCCTCGCCCTCGGCATGTTCGACGAGGGCAAAGCCCCCCTCGCCGTGGGTGATCCAGGGCACCGGGGCGTGTGGCGCCAGGGCGGCGCTGAACACCACCGGGCCGGCGCCCGGTCCGCCGCCGCCATGCGGCGTGGAAAAGGTCTTGTGCAGATTGATGTGCATGGCGTCGACGCCCAGGTCGCCTGGCCGGACGCGCCCGACGATGGCGTTGAAATTGGCCCCGTCGCAATAGAAATAGGCCCCGGCGGCGTGGGTCAGGCGGGCGATCTCGATCACGTCGCGTTCGAAAAGACCGCAGGTGTTGGGGTTGGTGACCATCACCGCCGCCACGTCCTCGTTCAGCCTGGCGGCGAGGTCGGCGATGTCGACATGGCCGTCGGCCGTCTGGGCGATCTCCTCGACCTGATAGCCGACGTGGGTGGCCGTGGCCGGGTTGGTGCCGTGGGCGCTGGTGGGAACCAGAACCGTGCGCCGGGCATCCCCGCGCGCCTCGTGCGCGGCGCGAATGGCCAGCAGGCCGCAGAGCTCGCCATGCGCCCCGGCCTTGGGCGAGAGCGCCACCGCGGGCATGCCGGTCAAGGTCTTCAGCCAGTGCGCCAGGGTGTCCATCAGGGCCAGGGCCCCCTGGGCGGTGGAGACAGGCTGCAGCGGATGCAGGTCGGCGAAGCCGGGCAGGCGGGCCAGCTTCTCGTTCAGCCGCGGGTTGTGCTTCATGGTGCACGAGCCCAGCGGATAGAGGGCCAGGTCGATGGCGTGGTTCTTCTGCGACAGGCGCACATAGTGGCGCATGACCTCGGGCTCCGAAAGTCCGGGCAGGGCCAGGGGCTCGGCGCGGGTGAGGCCAGCCAGGTCCGAGCCGTCGGGCGCCTCGCCCAGTTCCTCGGGCGGGAAGTCGACGCCGGTCTTTTCCCAGGCGTCGAGCTCGAAGATCAGCGGCTCGTCCTGCAGCAGGCCGCGACCCGGGTGCGGATCGGCGACGGCCGGTTCGGTATGGGGCCGGGTGGCGCGGCCTATCGAGACGACGCTCATCGGGCGAGCTCCTCGGCCAGGGCGCCGGCGAGAGCGTCGATATCGGCCGCCGTGGTGGTCTCGGTGGCGCAGACCAGCAGGACGTCGTCCAGCCCGCCGCCCGGGTCGAGCCGGGAGATCGGCACGCCGGCGATGACTCCGCGCCCGGCCAGGGCCTCGACCAGCGGCGCGGCCGACGTCGGAAGGCGTACGGCGAATTCGTTGAACATGCGCGGCGTCAGGGCCTCGACGCCCGGGATGGCGGTCAGGGCCGCGCGCAGCGCCCGGGCGCGGGCGTGGTTCAATCTCGCGAGCCGCGCCAGCCCCACGCCGCCCAGCAGCGAGAGGTGAATGCTGAAGGCCAGGGCGCACAGGCCGGAGTTGGTGCAGATGTTCGACGTGGCCTTGTCGCGCCGGATATGCTGCTCGCGGGTGGAGAGGGTGAGCACAAAGCCGCGCCGACCCTCGGCGTCCACCGTTTCGCCGCACAGGCGCCCCGGGGCCTGGCGCACCAGGGCCTCGCGGCAGGCGAACAGGCCGACGTAGGGGCCGCCGAAGTTGAGGCCGTTGCCGATCGACTGGCCCTCGGCGACGGCGATGTCGGCCCCCATCTCACCGGGCGATTTGAGCAGGCCCAGGGACACCGCCTCGGTGACCACGACGATCAGAAGGGCGCCGGCGGCATGCGCCGCCTGGGCGATGAATGAGACGTCGGTCGCCGAGCCGAACACGTTGGGTGTCTGGACCACCACGCAGGCGGTGTCGGCGTCGATGGCGGCGACGACCGCGTCCTCCGCGTCGATGGCGGTGGCGAGGCGGCAGGTCTCGACGCCGGCCGAATGGGCCAGAGTGTGGGTGGCGGCGGCATATTGCGGATGCAGGCCGCCGGAGAGGATCGCCTTGCCCCGGCGGGTGACGCGCGCGGCCATCATCACCGCCTCGGCGCAGGCGGTGGAGCCGTCGTACATCGAGGCGTTCGCCACCGGCAGGCCCAGCAGGGCGCCGACCTGGGTCTGGAACTCGAACAGCACCTGCAGCGTGCCCTGGGCGATCTCCGGCTGATAGGGCGTGTAGCTGGTCAGGAACTCCGATCGCTGGATCAGGTGATCGACGCTGGCCGGCACGTGGTGGCGATAGGCGCCGGCGCCGCAGAAGAACGGGCCCGCGCCGGCTGCGCGATTCTGCGCCGCCAGGGCGGAGAGGGCGCGCTCGACCTCCAGCTCGCCGGCTGCGAGCGGCAGGTCGACGGGGCCGGCGAGGCGGGCGGCGGCGGGCACGTCGGCGAACAGGGCGTCGATGTCGGCGGCGCCGATCACCGCCAGCATGCCGGCGCGGTCGCGATCGGAGAGGGGCAGGTAGCGCATGCGGCTACAGGGCGCCCAGGAACTGTTCGTAGGCGGCGCGGTCCATCAGGGCTTCCACCTCGGCGGCGTCGGCGACCTTGAGCTTGACGAACCAGCCGCCAGCCTCCGGCGTGTCGTTGACCGTTTCGGGATTGTCGGCCAGGGCGGCGTTGGCGGCGCAGACCTCGCCGGAAATCGGCGCGAACACGTCCGAGGCGGCCTTGACGCTCTCGACCACGGCGAGGGCCTCGCCGGCCTTCACCGTCTTGCCGGCCGCCGGAAGGTCGACGAACACCACGTCTCCCAGCTGTTCGGCCGCGTAGGCGGTGATGCCGATGGTGGCCGTGTCGCCGACCAGGTCGACCCACTCGTGGTCCTTTGTGAAACGCATTCGGTGATCCTCAGACTCGGGCGCCGGCGGGGGCGCGGTGATAGCGATGGGGAACGAAGGGCAGGGCCGTCACTTCCGCCGCCTGGGCCTTGCCGCGCACCTCGACCGCGAGGCGCGTGCCCGCGGCGGCCATGGCCGGCGGCACGAAGCCCATCGCGATCGGGCCGCTCAAGGTCGGCGAGAAGCCGCCGCTGGTGACGACCCCGACCGACGCGCCGGCGGTATCGAGTATGCCGGCGCCCTCCCGCGCCGGAGGGCCTTCCAACACGCGCAGGCCCACGCGCACGCGGCTCGGCCCCTTGGCGAGTTCCGAGGCGATGCGCTCGGCGCCGCGCATCTGGCCGGCCTTCAGGCGCCGGCGCGAGACGGCGAAGCCCAGCCCAGCCTCGATCGGCGAGACCGTCTGGTCCATATCGTGGCCGTAGAGGGGAAGACCGGCTTCGAGGCGCAGGCTGTCGCGGGCCCCCAGACCGATCGGCCGCACGCGCTCGTCGGCCATCAGGCGGCGCCAGAAGCGCAGGGCGATCATGGCCGGGACGAGGATCTCGAAACCGTCCTCGCCGGTGTAGCCGCTGCGCGAGACACGCAGGATGTGGCCCTCGAACTCCGCCCGCCGGTAGGTCATGAACGAGAGGCTCAGGGCCTCGGGCAAGATCGCGCCCAGCACCTCGGCCGCCTTAGGCCCCTGCAGGGCGATCAGGGCGCGATCATCGGCTCGGGTCAGGCGGGCGCGGTCGCCGGCGGCGGCGGTCAAGAGGGCGAAGTCCGCCTCCTTGGCCCCGGCGTTGACGACGATGTAGAGGCGGCCCTGTGATTCCGGCTTGATCGGCCGGCCGATCATCAGGTCGTCGAGGATGCCGCCCGAGCGATCGAGCAGAGTAGTGTAGCGCAGCTGGCCGGGCTTCAAGCCTAGGATGTCGCCGCTGACCAGGGGATCGACCACCGAGGCGACGGAGGCATGGTTGGCGTCGCCGTCGTGGGTGCGAGCGATCACGTCCAGGAACGCCGGGCCCATGTGCGAGACATCGAAGGCGCCGGCGCTGGCCCTGGTCCAGAGGTGCTCCTTCAGGATGCCGTCGGCATATTGCACCGGCATCTCATAGCCGGCGAACGCGACCATGCGGCCGCCACGCTCTCTGTGGTCGGGCGCGAGCACAGTGGATTTCAAGGCTTCGTCGGGCACGAGGGCGCAGGACTCCATGGGGCGGCAAGATACGGGCGGCAGTCTCCGCCCTCATGCGCGCCCCCGCTGTCCCTTGGGCCTGAGAGATTCCGGACCGCGGGGCCCTTGCTCCTTCGGCGAGACACGCCGCCCCTCCTGGACCGATGCGCCTCTTTCCAGCGTTTTATCGAGCCTTCGCGGTCCTTTTGCCTGAGCGTTTCCGGGGCGGTTGCGCCTTCGGCCCCGAGCCTCGACCTACGCCGGGACTCGGTCTCTCCCGCGAGAGCCGAATTCGAGGGTGGGGGAGCCAGGTGAGCGAGTCAAGCGGGCCGCGACCCGGGCGGCCCATTACATCCGTTCGGGCGTGGTTATGCCGAGAAGGTCGAGCGCCAGTTCCAGCTGTTTCAGGGTCAGGGCGGCGAGGGCGAGGCGTGACGCGCGGATTTCGGCGTCGGGGGCGGCGAGGACCGGGCAGGCGGCGTAGAAGCGGGCAAAGGCCTGGCCCAGGCGAAAGGCGTGGTCGGCGATCAGGTTGGGGGCGAGCTTGTCATAGGCTTCGCCCAGGGTATGGCCGAAGGCGTCGAGCAGCAGGGCGAGCTCGCGCTCGGCCGGCTGGGCGATGGCGATCGGGCCCTCGGCCACGCCCTCGGCGCCGGCCCGTCGCAGAAGTGATTTCACCCGCACCGCCTGGTAGAGCAGATAGGGTCCGGTCTTGCCCTCGAAGCTGGAAAAGCGGTCGAGGTCGAAGACGTAGGACGTGCCGCGAAAGTTGATCAGGTCGGCGAACTTGAGCGCCGCTACGCCGACCTGCAGCGCCGTCTCCTCGAACGCCTCGGGCGAGAGTTCGGCCCCCAGGCCGGCCGCGCGCAGCCGCTCGCGCGCCTTTTCGCCGGCCATGTCGATCAGGTCGCGCAGCTTGAGCACGCCGCCCTCGCGGGTCTTGAATGGCTTGCCGTCGGCGCCGTTCATGGTGCCAAAGCCGATGTGGCGAAGCTCGCCCTCCGTCGCATAGTCGGCCAGTAGGGCGGCGCGAAACACGGTTTCGAAATGGCCGGCCTGGCGCTGGTCGACCACATAGAGCACCAGGTCGGGATCGAAGAAGCGCCGCCGATCGAGGATCGTGGCTAAGTCGGTCGTGCCGTACATGGCCGAGCCTTCGGAGGAGACCACCAGGAGCGGCGGCGTGTCCACCCGGTCGTCGGCCCTGGCCACTCGCACGATCCGGGCGCCCTGGTCCTCGACCAGAAGCCCCTTCGCCGCCAGCTCGGCGACCATGGGTTCGATCAGAGGGTCGACGTCGCTCTCGCCGCGCCAGAGGTCGAAATCAACGCCCAGGGCGTGGAAATCGCGCTCCAGGGCGACGCGCGTGATGTCGGCGAAGTGGCGCCAGATCAGACGGTGGCCGAAGCGGCCGGCCTGCAGTTCCGCCGTGGCGCGTTTGGCGCGCTCGCGATAGGCCGGATCGCTCTTGGCCCTCGCGGCAGCCGCGGGATAGAGCCGGTCGAGATCCTCCAGGCCGATGTTTTCCGATAGCTGCTGGCGCACCCTCCCGGCGTCCTCATCTGAGAACCCTTCGGGTTTCGCCGCCAGCCGCTCCAGCAGGGCGGCGATGGCCGGATCCGCGTCGGCGCAGGCGACGATCAGGAGACCCATCTGGAAGCCCCAGTCGCCGAAGTGGGCGTCGCCCAAGACCTCGTCGCCCAAGAAGCGGTAGAGCCGCTTGATCGCCTCGCCGATGATGGAGGCGCGCAGGTGGCCGACGTGCATCTCCTTGGCGACGTTGGGTCCGGCGTAGTCGACCAGAACCTTGCGTGGTGCGCCGACGAGGGGCGCTCCGGCGCGGGGACCGGCGGCCAGGGCGCGCGCGCGCGCCGAGAGCGCATCTGCGGTCACCCGCAGGTTGACGAAGCCGGGCCCGGCCGTCTCGGCGGTCTCGACCCGGGCGTCGGCCGACAGGGCTCGCGCCACCTCGGCGGCGATCTCGCGCGGGTTTCGCTTCAACGCCTTGGCGGCGGCCAGGGCCCCGTTGCACTGGAAATCGGCCAGGTCGGGCCGGTCCGACGGCGTCACCCGGCCCAGATCGACAGGCAGGCCCAGGGCGGCGAAGACGGCGCCGGCCGCTTCGCTCAGGCCCGATCGAAGGTCGCTCATTGAGACGGGGGCGGCGCGGCCTTGAGCGGAACCTGGCCGGCGTTGGCGCGGAAGCGCTTGCCGTCGCGGTTGAAGGCGGCCATCTGCGGCGTCACCTCGAAACCGACCAGAACCTCGAAATTGGCCCCGCTCACCTTGGCGTCGGCGCGCGGGATGGTGATGCCGTCGACCAGCTCGCTCTGGGTGACGCGATCCTGGCCGCCGGGGAAGGTGACAGGCAGGTCGAAGAAGGCCTTGTCGAGCACGGCGTTGTTGCGGTCGGTCACCGCGACCCAATAGCGATAGACCTTGCGGTTGGAAGTCGCCTGAGGTCCGCGTCCGAACTCGAACAACACCTGAACGCGCAGATGGATCGGGTCGCTGGTCTTGTAGGCGCAGGCCGAGGCGACGTTTTCGATCTCGCCGGTGAAGACGGCGTTGGCGGAGGCCTCGGCGTTGTCCTTGAACTCGACGTAGCGGGCCGCGTCGTAAAGCACCTTCACGAACGGACACGGGCCGGCGTTCTTCAGCGACGGCAGGGGGGCGGCGGCGTTGCCGAACTCGGCGTCGCGCTTCTTGCGCTTGGCGTCATCCTGCGCCTGCTGATCGTCGCCGCCGCCGCGGCCGGCATGACCCCCGTACTGGGCATGGCCGGGCGCGGCCACGGCCAGGCTCAGGAGCGTGGCGGCCGCGAACAGGGTGGCGCGAAAGCGAGGCATGGCGGGGTGATAGTCGCATGCGCGCGGGATCGCAACGAAGGCGGTATAGGGGCAGGCATGGCTGTCTATACGGACATCACCGACGCCGAGCTGGAGGCCCTGCTGGCCCACTACGACATCGGCGGCGCGGTCAGCTTCAAGGGTATCGCCGAAGGGGTCGAGAACTCCAACTTCCTGCTCGAGACCACCGCCGGACGCTATATCCTGACCGTCTACGAGCGGCGGGTGCGGGCCGACCAACTGCCGTTCTTTCTTGGCCTGATGCGCTGGCTGGCGGCCCGCGGCTATCCCAGCGCGGCGCCGGTGCTGGATCGCAGCGGGAAGGCGCTGCAGCGCCTGCGCGACAAGCCGGCGGCGCTGGTCGCGTTTCTGCCGGGCCTGTCGGTCCGCCGGCCGAGCGTGGCCCATTGCCGGCAGGCGGGAGAGGGGCTGGGTTGGCTGCATGTGGCGGCGGAGGGATTCGACGCCGGGCGGCCGAACGACCTGGGCCAGGCGTCCTGGGCGCCGTTGTTCGCCTCGCTGGGGCCGGCGGCGGAGGCGCTGAAGCCTGGGCTGGCGACGGTCATCGAGGGGGATCTGGCGCATCTGAGCCGGGTGTGGCCGCGGGACCTGCCGGAGGGCGTTGTCCATGCCGACTACTTCCCGGACAACGTATTTTTTGCCGGCGGCCGGTTCGCCGGCACGATCGACTTCTATTTCGCGGCCCGGGATGCGCTGGCCTATGACATCGGCGTGGCGCTGAACGCCTGGTGCTTCGAGCCCGACGGGGCTTTCAATGTCACGGCCGGGCGCGCCTTCGTGGACGGGTACCAGCGCCGACGGTCGCTCCGCGCGGACGAGAAAGCAGCGTTGCCCCTGCTGGCGTGGGGCGCGGCGATGCGGTTCTTTCTCACGCGCCTGGCCGATTGGGGATCGACGCCGACCGGGGCCCTGGTCAAGCCCAAGGACCCTCTCGAATACGAGCGAAAGCTTGCCGTGCATCGCGCCGCCGCGCCGCGGGGCCTCGCCCTCTTCGGTGATGTATGAGCGCGCCGGAAGTGGTGATCTTCACCGATGGCTCGTGCCGCGGCAATCCAGGGCCGGGCGGCTGGGGCGCGATCCTGATGTTCGGTGACCAGGAGCGTGAGATCTGGGGCGGGGAGGGCGCCACAACCAACAACCGAATGGAGCTGACCGCCGCGATCGAGGCCTTGGAGGCGCTCAAGCGGCCGTGTCGCGTCGAGCTGCATACCGACAGCGAGTATGTGCGGAACGGTATCACCCAGTGGCTGCAGCTTTGGAAAGCCCGCGGCTGGCGGACCATGAGCAAGGGGGCCGTGAAGAACGAAGATCTGTGGCGCCGCCTCGATACGGCGCGTGAGCGGCACCAGGTCGATTGGCGCTGGGTGAAGGGCCACGCCGGGCACGCGCTGAACGAACGGGCCGACGGTCTGGCGCGAAAAGGACTGCTGGAGATCGAGGCGTCCAGGCGGTGAGGATCGGCACGGCCGGCTGGGCGATCCCACGCGCCGTCGCGGACCGATTTCCCGCCGAGGGGGCGGGGCTTGCGCGCTATGGCCGGGTGTTGAATGCGGTGGAAATCAACTCCAGCTTCCATCGCCCGCACCGGGCCGCCACCTATGCGCGATGGGCCGATGCGACGCCCGGGGATTTCCGATTCTCACTTAAGGCGCCCAAGGCGGTCACGCACGAGGCGAGGCTGGCGGGCGCCGATGCGACCATGGCGGCGTTCGTGACCGCCAGCGGCGCCCTGGGCGACAAGCGCGGGCCGATACTGCTGCAGTTTCCGCCCAGCTTCGCGTTCGATGCGGCCCTATTTGGCGGTTTTCTGCGCCGCTTGCGCGACCTCACGGACGCGCCGCTGGCCTGCGAACCGCGGCACGCCAGCTGGTTTACGCCGGAGGTGGACGGCTGGCTCGCCGAGCGCCGCGTGGCCCGCGTGGCCGCCGATCCGGCCCGGCATCCGGGAGCGGGCGAGCCTGGAGGATGGTGCGGCCTGAGCTACTGGCGACTGCACGGGTCGCCCCGGATCTACTGGTCGGCCTATCCGGACGAGGCCCTGACGGCGCTGGCGGGCGAGATGTCGCGCTGCGGTTCGGCGCGGCGATGGTGTGTGTTCGACAACACGGCGTCCGGCGCCGCGGCGGACAACGCGCTCGCCTTGAAACGCGCGACGGGACCGGCGCAAGGGCAAACATAGAGCGCGGAGCGGAACCGCGTCATTGCGGCGCGGTTAGAAGGGTCCGCACTCAGATCCTTTCGAGCCTCCGATGAATCGCACCGCCGCAGCCGCAACAGCCGTCGCCCTGGTCGCCGCAGCCGGGCTGGCGGGAGCGGCGAATGGGCCGCAACGGCCGTCCACCGCCCTATGGTATGCGATCCTGCGAAAGCCGCCGCTCAATCCGCCCGGGCCGGTCGTCGGGGCGGCATGGGGCGTATTAGAGCTGCTGCTGATCGGGGCCGGGTACCGCCTGCTGCGCGCCCGCGGTTCGCACGAGCGCACCGCTTCGCTGCGCGCCTGGGGCCTCAACCTCGCGGGCCTGGCCGGCTATCCCTATCTCTTCTTCGGCGAGAAGCGCCTAGCCTCCAGCGCGGCCGCCTCGGCGGCGATGCTGGGAAGCGCCGGAGCACTCGTGATGGAGGCGCGCAAGGTGGATCTGCCGGCGGCGGCCATGAGCGCGCCGTTAGTGGCTTGGCTCGCCTTCGCCACATTCCTCTCCGAGGAGCTCTGGCGGCGCAACCCGCGCCTGGCGCGCGATTGAACCTGCTCTCGCAGGCCGCCGTCGCCCCGATGGAAGCGCGAGCGGCGGAGGGCCTTCCGGCAGGCGACGGCTGGTGGTTCGAGCCCAAGTGGGATGGGTTCCGGTGCCTGGCGATCAAGGACGACGGCGAGACGCGCCTGCAGGCCAAGTCGGGCAAGTCTCTGGGACGCTATTTCCCTGAGATGACGGCGAGCGTCGCGGCTCTGGGGCCGGGTCCCTTCGTTCTCGACGGCGAGCTCTTGATCGAGACGGGCGGCGCGTTCTCGTTCGAGGCGTTGCAGGCGCGCCTGCACCCGGCCGAAAGCCGGATCCGGCGGCTCGCGGGGGAGACGCCGGCCCAGCTGACCCTGTTCGACCTGCTGCTTGGGCCGCCGGACCGTGATCTGCGCGCCCGGCCGCTGAGCGAGCGGCGGGGGGCGCTGGAGGCATTCGTGGCGGCCGCCGGCCGGCCGGACATCTCGCTGACGCCCGGCACGGGAGACCGGGCCCTGGCCCAGGCCTGGCTCGACGAGGGTCGGCTGGAGGGCGTGGTCGCCAAGCGCTGGGACGGACCCTACCTCAGCGGCGAGCGGGCGATGATCAAGGTCAAGCGCCAGCGAACCGCTGACTGCGTGGTCGGCGGGTTTCGCTACGCGACAGCGAAGAAGGTGGTCGGCTCGTTGCTGTTGGGGCTTTATGACGAGGACGGACTGCTGGACCATGTGGGGTTCACCTCGGGCTTCGCTGGGGTCGATGTCGAGGCTCTCACCGCGCGGCTCGAGGCGTTGGCGGGGGGCGTTGGGTTCACCGGCGACGCGCCGGGCGGACCGAGCCGCTGGGCGACGGAGCGCTCGTCCGCCTGGACGCCGCTGAGGCCTGAGCTGGTGGTGGAAGTCTCGTTCGACCACGTCTCGGCTGGCCGTTTTCGACATGGGACGCGCCTGCTCCGCTTCCGGCCCGACAAGGCGCCCGGCCAGTGCCGCATGGACCAGATCGCCTGACTCGCGCTAGCGTGGCGCAAACCTGGGAACGGGGAGGGATCCGGAGATGTCCGGTGCGAGGATATTGGCGGCTTTTGCCGCTCTGGCGATGGCCGTTCTGGGGACGTCCACGGTCCTGGCCAAGGCCCCGCTCCTGATCGTGATCTCGCTGGATGGGTTTCGGGCCGATTATTTCGACCGCGGCCTGACGCCGACCTTGGCCCAAATGGCGCGTGAGGGGGTCCATGCCCAGGCGATGAGGCCGTCGTTTCCCTCGGTCACGGAACCCAACCACTACACGCTTATGACCGGACTCTATCCGGACCATCACGGCATCGTTGACAATACCATGGTCGATCCGGCCATGCCGGGCATCGCGTTTGGCGGCCCGCATGATCAGGGGGCGGACAACGACCCGCGCTGGTGGAATCAGGCGACGCCGCTGTGGGTGACGGCCGAGCGCGCCGGCCTGAAGACCGCCACCTCGTTCTGGCCGGGCGACGGGGCGATCGTGCAGGGGATCGCGCCGACCTATCGCCAGGCGCCGCCAAGCCCGCGGCCGCTGATTTTTCCGATGGACAAGCAGCTGGACGCGGTCTTCGCCTGGCTCGATCTGCCGGTCGACCGTCGCCCGGTCCTGATCCGGCTGCATCTGGATATCACCGACCTGATGGGCCATCTCGCCGGCCCCGACAGCGCCGGCGTGAATGACGCCATCGCAAAGACCGACGCGGCCCTGGGGCGCCTGCGGCAGGGGCTCGAGACGCGGGGCCTATGGGACGGCGCGAATATCGTCGTGGTCTCGGACCACGGCATGGCGCCGATCTCGGCGGAGAAGACCATCCTGCTCGACGACCTGATCGACCTGAAGACCGTGGTCGTGACCACCTATGGGGCGGAGGGCGGGGTCGACCCGCTGCCCGGACACGAGGCGGCGGTGGAAAAGGCGCTGTTGGCGCCCCGCGCTCACATGACCTGCTGGACCAGACACAGCATTCCGGCGCGGCTGCACTACGGCGCCAACCCACGCGTGCCGGCGGTATTCTGCCTCGCCGATCTGGGCTGGACGATCACCACCAAGGCCGAGCAGGCCCGCTTTCCGCAACTGCGTGGAAATCACGGCTACGATCCGGCCGAGCCGACCATGGCGGCGTTCTTTCTAGCCGAAGGGCCGTCGTTCCGGCGCGGGTACGAGGCTCCGGCGTTCGACAATATTGATGTCTATTCTCTGCTCGCTAAGGTCATGGGGCTGAAACCCCGGCCCAATGACGGCCACCTGGCCGACGTCGCGCCGATGCTGCGGCCTTAGAGGCGGTCAGCCGGGACGGCGGCGACGGGGGCGAGGCGGGGGGTTACGAGGCGGCCGAGGCGGGGTGAGAGCCAGCGCTCGAAGTCGTCAACGAACTCGTAGACCACCGGGATCAGCACCAGGGAGAGAACGGTCGAGGTCATCAACCCGCCGATAACGGCCACGGCCATCGGCTGGCGGAATTCCGAACCCTTGCCCAGGGTGAGAGCCGTGGGCAGCATGCCGGCTGCCATGGCCAGGGTGGTCATTACGATCGGCCGTGCGCGTTCGCGACAGGCCTCGAGCAGGGCGGCGCGCTGGCTGGCGCCGTCCCGCTCGCGCTCGATGGCGAATTCAACCAGCAGGATCGAGTTTTTCGCCGCCAGCCCCATCAGCATCAGGAATCCGATCAGAGAGGGAATCGAAAGGGAGAGATCGGTGACCAGCAGGGCCACGAGGGCTCCGCCGATGGCGGTCGGCAGAGCGGCCAGGATCACGAAGGGCTTGAAGAAGCTGCCGAACAGCAGGGCCATGACGCCGTAGACCAGGCCGATGGCCGAGGCGATGGCGATCATGAACCCGCCGAACAGTTGCGCCGACGCGCGCTCCTGACCCTGGGACGCCTTGCCGACGCCGGGCGGCAGGGCGCGCATGATCGGCAGGGCGTTCACCTTGGCCTGGGCGTCGCCGATCTGGGTGTCGCCGGTCGTATCGGCGATCATCGTGATGTCGCGCTTGCGATCGAAGCGGTTGATCTCCGCCGGCCCGGCCTGGAACGAGACGTCCGCCACCGAGTCCAAAGTGGTGACTCCGCCGGCGGCGGTGGGCAGCCGCAGGTTCTTGATGACCGACAGGTCGGAGCGATCCTCCCTCGGCAGGCGCACACGTATGGGAATGCGCCGCTCACCTTCGTCGAGCTTGGGAACGTTGGCGTCGATGTCGCCGGCGGTGGCCACGCGCGTCGCCGAAGCGATGGCGGCGGACGATACTCCGAGCCTAGCCGCCTCATCCATCCGAGGCCGGACGACCAGTTCGGGACCGCTGGGGGCGGTGGCGGGCCGGGGGTCGGCGATGCCTTCGACCCCGCGCATCTGGCTCTGGAGGGCCAGCGCGCTGGCGTCCAGCCCGACCCCGCTCTCGCTGGTCAGGATCACCTGAACCCCGGCCGAGCCGAAGCCCGAGGTGTCGAACGACAGGCGCGCGTCCGGAACCGCGCGCAGCAGCGGCCGGATGCGGTCTCGGATCTCATTGACCTTGGTCTTGCGCTTCGGATCGAGCACCGCCACCACCGAACCGCTGCTGACCCCGGCGCTGCTCGTCAGGCCCCCCGGCCCCGAGCGCACATCCGTGCCGCCCACGGCGGCGAACACCGAGATGGTTTCCGGCTGGCGCTTGAGCAGGGCGTCGAGGCGATCGACGATGCCGTGCATGTCGGCCACGGTGGAACCGGGGGGACCCTCGATATTGATGCTGTAGTAGTTGGGGTTGGCTTCCGGCTGCAGGCCCTTCTTGAGGGGGATGAAAAGCGATACGGAGGCCAGGAAGATCACGCCGCCGATGATCACCGAAAGAATCCGGTGGTCCAGCGCCCAGCCCAGGGTGCGCGTGTAGATCCGCGGCAGAGGCGGACGCTCGCGAGCCACTTTCGGGGTGAGGAAATAGGCGGCCAGCAGAGGCGTCAGAAGGCGCGCGACGACCAGAGAGAACAGCACAGCCACCGAGACGGTAAGGCCGAATTCGCGAAAGAACTGGCCCGGGATCCCCGGCATGAAGCCGACCGGCAAGAACACGGCGATGATGGCGGCGGTGGTCGCGACGACGGCGAGGCCGATCTGGTCGGCCCCCTCGATGGCGGCGTCATACGGCCGCATGCCGACATAGACCCGCTTCTCAATGTTCTCGATCTCGACGATGGCGTCGTCGACGAGGATGCCGATCACCAGGGTCAGGCCCAGCAGGGTGACGGTGTTGAGGCTGAAGCCGGCCAGACTCATGAAGGCGAAGGTCGGGATCAGGGAGACCGGCATGGCGACCGCCGTGATCGCCGTCGCCCGCCAGTCGCGCAGGAAGAGCCACACCACCAGAGAGGCAAGCGCCATGCCCTCCAGGAGAGTGTGGACAGTGGCCGAATAGCTGGCCCGCGTCTCGTCGACCTGGGATACGATCTTGTGCACGCTGACGCCGGGATTGGCCTTCTCCACTCCCCTGATGGCGGCGTCGACGCCGTCCTCCACGGAGACCTCGCTGGACGTCTTGGTCTTGGTGACCTGGAAGCCGACCACCGGCCGGCCGTCGAGCAGGGCGAAGGAGCGGATCTCCGATGAGCCGTCGCCGACGTCCGCCACGTCGCCTAGTCGCACGAACTTGCCGCCGCCGGCGGCAATGGTGAGGTCCCGGATCTGATCGACATTGAGGGCCGCGCCGAGCACCCGCACGGTCTGTTCGCGCCCGCCAATCAGCGACCGGCCGCCGGGTACGTCCACATTCGCGGCGCCAAGGGTCTGGTTGACCTGGTCGGCGGTAAGACCTCGGGCCGCGAGGCGCTCGGGATCGATCAGAATATTGATCTCGCGATCGACGCCGCCGATGCGCTGCACCTGGCCGACCCCCGGCGCTGCTTGCAGAGTGCGAGCCAGCGAATTGTCGATGAACCAGGAGAGAGCCGCCTCCGACAGGGCCGGGGCGGAGACGGCGTAGGTGATGATTGGCTGATCGTCGAAATCCAGCCGCCGGACAACCGGCGGATCGATCTCGCGCGGCAGGTTGTTGCGCACCTGATCGACTTTGGAGCGAACGTCGTCCGTGACCTTCTGCAGGTTCTGGCCGAGCTCGAATTGGATGAGTGTGGTGGACGAGCCTTGGGTGACGGTGGAGGCCAGGGACTGGATGTTGGGCAGGCCCGCCAGGGCGTTCTCGATCGGGCGAGTGATCTGGGTTTCCATCTCGGCCGGGGCGGTTCCGGCGCGGGTCACCATCACCATGACTGCCGGAAACTCGATGTTGGGGTAGTTCTTCACGGGCAGGGAGTTGTACGAGACCAGTCCCGCGAGCACCGCCGCTATGAACAGGATCGCGATTGGGATGGGGTTGCGAATCGCCCAGGCGGAGACTCGCAGCTCGCGGTTGGCGCTCACGGCGGCGGCCTCACGGGTTCGCCGCCGAGCGGACAAAGTCGCCGGGCACCAGCATCGCGGAGGCCTTCTGCACCACCCGGGCGCCGACGACGGGTCCGGTGAGCAGTTCGACATAGCCGCCGCCGCGCTGGCCGGTGGTGACCGGCACGCGGGCGACGCGTTCGTCGGCGCCGACGACCATCACCGAGGCGCCCTCGGCATCATAGCGAACCGCCGTCTCGGGCACGGCGGTGGCGGACCGGGTCGACCCGAGGAAGCTGGCCCTGGCGAAGCCGCCGGCGCGGACGTCGGGGCGCACCGGCAGAGTGATGCGCACACGGCCCAGCTTTGTCGTCGGATCAATGCCCGGGCTGACCAGGCGCACCACGCCGGTAACCGGCGTGCCGTCGGCCAGAATCACGCGGGCGCGGTCCCCGGGTCGGATCTTGCCCAGCGCATCCTCGCTGACGTCGGCCGCGAGCTCGACCTGGCCGTCCTTGGCGATGCGGTACCAAGCCGTCGTGCCGCCGCTGAGGTCGCCCGGTCGCACGTTGCGCTCGATGATCAGGCCGGGATAGGGCGCGCGCACCACGGTCAGAGCCTCTCGGGTGCGGGCGTCCGCGGCCAGAGCCTCCTGCGCCTGCGCCTGGGCGCGGGCCGAGCGCGCCGCGTAGCGACGGGTGTCGATCTGCTCTTGCGACAACAGTCCTTCGGTATCCAGGCCCTTGACCCGGGTCGCCTGGGCCTCGGCCTGGTCGGCCAGCACCTTTTGTTGGGTGGCGAGCGCCGTCTGCTGGGTCAGCTGGGCGCGCAACAGGATGTCATCGAGCTGGACCAGCGGCTGACCTGCCTTGACCCACATCCCCTCGTCGACCAGGACACGGGCGACCCGATAGCCGGTGAGCTGGGGAAAGACGGCCACGTCCTCGCGCGGAATGAGCGCGCCGGAGGCCACCAGCCCGCCCTCGATCTCCCGTGGCATGACGGCCACCACGCTCACCGCCCGCGCCTGGGCCCTGGGCGACTCGCCAACCTTTTTGGCGCAGCCGGCCATGGCCACGGCCAGCGTTGCCGCCAGGGCGGCGGCGATCCGGGTGGAGGCGTGGGTCACGAGGGGCGGTCTCATCGGCTCTTGGCGCTCAGGCCAGCCGAAGCCCAGCCGCCGCCCAGGGCCTTATAGGTCTGGACGGTGCGCCGCAACGCCAGCACGCGCTCTGCGGTCAGGGCCGAGCGGGTGGCGCGCCATGACTGCTCGGCGGTGAGGGCGGCGGTGATGTCGTCCAGACCCATGGCGTAACGCCGGCTGGCCGCGTCATAGGCGCGTCTGGCCCTGGCCTCGCCGACCTCGAGCACGGAGACGGCGCGATTGCCCGCTTCCAGTGTGATGAACGCGTTCTCCGCCTCGCCGAACGCGGTCTGAACCGTCTTTTCGTAGGCGATGACAGCCTGGCGGGTGCGCGCGTCCTCGGCCTTGGCGTCGTAGAGCAGCCGCGGAATGTCTAGCAACGGCACGCTGACGCCGCCGCCTAGGGTCCAGAACCCCAGTTCCGTGGTCTGGCGGTCGGGCACGAGCGCGCCGTTGGC
>JBBRQK010000030.1:0-18356 GCA_038226475.1 Caulobacterales bacterium
ACCAGCCTCGGCCTCGAGGTCGAGATCCTGGGCGAAAAGGAGATGGCCGCCCTCGGCATGGGGGCGCTTCTGGGCGTCGGTCAGGGCAGCGCGCGCGAGACCCAGCTGGCCATCCTGCAATGGAAGGGCGCCGCCGATCCCGCTCAGGCGCCGGTGGCCTTCGTCGGCAAGGGCGTCTGCTTCGACAGCGGCGGCATCAGCATCAAGGGCGCCGAGGGCATGGAGGAGATGATCACCGACATGGGCGGCGCCGCGGCGGTGGCCGGGGCCATGGCGGCGCTCGCCACGCGCAAGGCAAGGGTGAATGCGGTGGGCATTCTGGGCCTGGTGGAAAACATGCCGGACGGCAATGCCCAGCGTCCGGGCGACGTGGTCACCACCATGTCGGGCCAGACGGTGGAGGTGATCAACACCGACGCCGAAGGTCGCCTCGTGCTCGCCGACGCCCTCTGGTATTGCCAGCAGCGCTTCAAGCCCAGGTTCATGGTCGACTTGGCCACCCTGACCGGCGCGATCGTCGTCTCGCTGGGCAAGGACGTCGCCGGCCTGTTCAGCAACGACGACGCCCTGGCCGACAAGCTGCTGGCCGCCTCCAAGGCGGTCGACGAGCCCCTGTGGCGCATGCCCATGCCGCCGCAATACGAAAAGCATATCGAGAGCGCCGTGGCCGACATGAAGAACGTGGGTCCCAGGTACGGCGGCTCCATCACCGCGGCCCTGTTCATCCAGAGGTTCGTCAACGGCCTGCCCTGGGCCCACCTCGACATCGCCTCGACCGCCTGGAAGCCCGGCTCGACCGTGGCGACCATCCCCAGCGGCGCGACCGGCTTTGGCGTGCGCCTGCTCGACCGCTTGGTGGCGGACAACTACGAGGACTGACGGCGAGGCCGGCGATGAGCGAGGGCGGCTGCGAAGTATGGTTCTATCATCTGGAGCGTGCGAGCCTCGACCAGGTGCTGCCGGAGCTGCTGGAAAAGACCGTGGCGCGCGGCTGGCGGGCCCTGGTCAGATCGCCGGCGGCCGAGCGGCTGGAGCACTTGGATGGCTGGCTTTGGGCCTATCGGGACGACAGTTTCCTGGCCCACGGGGACGATGGTGATCCGACGCCGGAGCGTCAGCCGATCTTCCTGACCGCCGCCGACGCGAACGCCAATGGCGCCCAGGCGCTGTTTCTGCTCGACGACGCGGCGCCGGGCGATCTTTCCGCCTTCGAGCGCTGTATCGTGATCTTCGACGGCCGCGACGAGGCCGCCCTGGCGGGCGCGCGCCGCAGATGGTCGGAATTGAAGGCGCGGGGCCAGGCCGTGGTCTATTGGAAGCAGGGGGAGGCGAGGGGATGGGAGCGGCAGGCCTGAAGCGGGCTATGGCCCTGGCGGCGCTGCTCGCCCTGGCGGCGTGCGCCTCGCCGCCCGCCTCGACCCCTCTGCCGCCCTTGCCGCCGCCGCCGCCCGTGCCCGCTGCCCCGCCGGCGCCCGAACCGGCCACGCCCGCGCCGGCCGACCGCTGCGGCGCCCGCGACCTGCAATATCTGGTCGGCCGGCCCCGGACCGAGATCCCCGTGCCGGTCGAGCCCGGCCATCGCCGCGTGGCCTGCACCACCTGCCCGATGACGCGCGACTATCGCGAGGACCGCCAGACGATCCTGTTCGACGAGGCCAGCGGCCTGGTGACCTCCGTGGCCTGCAACTAGAAGGGCTCGAACAATCCGCCTCCGTCGCTTGACGACCGGGCGACAAGGTTGCAAATTACGAAAACTTCCCGATCTCTCCGAAATTGCCCGCGCACGCGCCCCGATCCCACCGAAATCTGGGCCATTGAGGGGTGGAGTCTAGAATATCGTTGTTAAACAAAGTTCTAGCGGCTCTGGTGGCAATGACAAACAGTCAATTTCGGGTCAGTTCTTAGCGGGAACAAGTCATATCCGAGCGCGGGAGTGACCAAAATCAAACGAAAACCAACTGAAAATAGCAGAAATTAGCAGAATTTAGCAGAAATGAGCAGGCCGCTAGCACCGCTCTGTCAGGCCATCTGGAACCTGCGCCCCACGGCCAGCATGGCGTGACTCGACGACGAGTGGGACGCGCTCCAGGCCAGCGGCTCCGCCGCGCGCGGGCCGAGACTCGCGGCCGCCTGACGGAACGCCGCCGCCCCGGCCGGATCGTGGATCAAGGTCCCGCCAGCGCCGTCGCTGGCCGCGACGAAGGTCGAGGCGAGGTAGTCGCCGACGAGGTGAATCTGGGCGGTGTGCGTGCCGTCCGTGACCGTGAGAATGCCGCCGTTCGCGGCACCGGAATAGCTAGTTTTGGTTGTGCCAGTGAAGGCGATATCACGCAGATCGAGCTGCGTGCCCCCGCTCTTCGAGAAGCCGGTGATCGAACCGGTATAGGCTTGCGAAAGGGCGAGCGTGAGGCTGCCCGTCGCGCCGACGAACGCAACATTTTCCGCGAACCCCGCGTCGAACTCCAACGTTCCGTCGTCGACGACGCCCGTACCCCCGCCCGTGACCGTGTCCCGTAGTTGCAGCAGGCTGCCTTGCGCCTTCAGGACTCCAGTGTTCTCGACCGCGCTCAGGATCGAAAGGCCACCCGCGCCCGTGACTTCGATCACGCCGGCGTTCCGCACCGAGCCCTTGAAATTCCCGATGTACGAAAGCTGGCCTCCCCCATTGGCGTCGATGACACCCATGGCGTCGTTCAAGAGTGTCAGGGAAAGATCGCCCCCGAAGTCGATCCGCCCCTGTAGAAGGATGGTGTTATCCTGGTTTTCCAAGGTCAATGTCCGGGCGAGACTGAGCGTGCCGAGGGCGACCTGCCCACCGCCCGTAAATGTGGTATTCGTTCCCAGGACGAGATCGCCGACATTTATCACGCCAATGTTGTCCAGTGTCGTGTCGTACCCCATCAGTCCGCCGAGCTTGATGTTGGCGTCTTGGGCGAGAATTGTGCCGGCGTTCACGCCTGAGCCGGTGCCCACGGTTGCGGAAAGCGTGCTGCCGGAGTTCAAGCTCAGCGTGACCCCCGAACCCGTCTGGAGGCTGAAAACCGCCTGGGCGCCGTCCAAGGTGACTGTATAGGGCGCTCCAAGGTGGCCAAGGACAGCCGCGGCGCCGGGCCCCGGAGCGACACCCCCGGCCCAGTTGCCGTTGAAGTCGAAGGCGCCTCCCGCCGGATTGCTCCAATGGAATTGGGCTGCCGCCACGACCGCCGTGCCGGCGCCGGTATGGCTGCTGGTGTCGAACTGAACGTCCGAATAGTCCCCCGCGAGGTGCAGGTGAGCGGTATGGACGCCGTCGGTCACCGTCAGGATTCCGCCCGTGCCCTTGCCGTTGTCGATGAAGGTTGCTTGGCCCGCATCGACGGAACCGATATCCGTCAGCACGATCGACGCGTTGCCCATGGCCGGAAATCCCGAGATGGTTCCGGCGTAGGACTGCGAGTGCGCCAAGCTGAGTGTGCCGCCCTTGGTGGTGAAGGTCACATCTTCCTCGAAGGCGCCGAGCAGGCTCAGAGTGCCGCCCGCCACCTCGCCGGACCCCGCGCCTGTCACGTCGCCCTTGACCGTGAGGATCCCGATAGCCTCCAGGGTTCCGGTATTGTCGACCGCGCTCAGGATGGTGACGCCTTCGGGCCCCACGGTGCTCGATCCGGCTCGGATCAGGCCGGCGTTGAGGATGGCATTCGATCCCGTATCGACGACCAGACTTACCTCGCCGTCGATGACCCCGCCGGCCTCGTTGACCAAGTTGAGCTCGCCCGCGCCCAGCTCGCCCGAGCCGGTGATGGTGTTGTCGATATTGGTGAGCGTAGCCGACGGCGTAACGCCGACGATCGCGCCCGTGGCGCCTAACGTAACTTGGCCGCCGCCGCTCAAGCTGACACCCGGACCGCCGATCCGCAGCAGGGTGGCAAAGGCGTTATCGATCACCCGGATCGACCCGGCATTGTCTACCGCATTGTCCAGAGTGAGGCCGGCGCCTTGCTGCACGGTAATCGTGCCGTCGTTGACGAGCGTCTGGGTCGCGATCTCGCTGAGAGGCCCGCCTGCCCCCGAGGCAGACGATGTAACGCCCACCGTAGCCGACGCGGCGACTTTCAGCGAGCCGCCGACAATGCGGCCGCCGGCCAGATTCAGGCCGCCGTTCACGACCAGCGTTCCGCCGCCCGTGTCGTCGATGCTCCCGTTGCTGAGGCCGAGATCGCCGTCAACCACGATCGCGCCGGTGTTCATAGTGTCGCCCCCAAGGAGCAGAGCACCGCTGGCGGCGACGTTGATCTTACCGGCGGTGGCGCCCGAACCTGTCCCATGGATCACCGCGAACTGTTTGCTGGCTATGGCCAGGGTCGCATTGGACGCGGTCTGGAGGCTGTTGATTGTCGCATTGAGGGTCGAGGTGACTGTATAGGCGGCCCCGGCGACCGTGAGCAGGGCGTTGTTCGACACCCTGGGGAACTTGCCGCCGCTCCAGCGGGAATCGGTGGTGAAAGCGCCGCTCGTCGGCGTCATCCATTGGGTCGCGGTGACCGCCGGGCCCGAGATTGTAGTGCCGCCGTGGCCGTCGCTTTTGGCCCCGAAGGTGAGGCCGGCGTAGTTGCCTACCAAGTTGATCTTCGCCGTATGCACCCCGTCACTGACCCGGAGCACGCCGCCGGTCTTGTCGGCATTGACCGAAAAGGTCACCTCGCCCGCCCCGACGAAGCCGATCTGGGTCAGATCGAGGCTCGCGCCCGCGCCGACGAAGCCGGTGATGGCGTGAGTGTATTGCAGAGACTGCGCCAGGGTCAGCGACCCGCCTGCGGCGGCAAAGGTGACGTTCTCGTCGAACGCACCCTGGAAGACCATCGTCCCGCCGTTGAGAATGGCTGAGCCGTTGTCGCTCACGCCACCCGTGACGGTCAGCGTTCCGCCGTTGGTCTCGAGCAGGCCGTCATTACGGATAGGGCCTTCGACGGTCAGGGCGCCGGCGCCGTCCGCTTCGAACACTCCGAAATTAAGTGGTGCAGGGTTCACCGGCGCGACGACCACCAGGACCCCGGTCGCCTCGACCACTCCCGCTGTTTCATTGAAGAAAGAGGAGGACGCGCCGCCGATCTGCCCGGCTCCAACGATGGTGTTGTCGAAATTGTTCAGCGAGCCACCCGGATTGCCGTCGAGGATCGAATTGCCGGCCGCGCCGAGGAGAACAACCGATCCGCCGCCCGTCAGGGTCACGCCGCTGGCATCGGCCAGCAGTCCGGCCTGGGTCGCGCCACTGGAGAGGGTGATGGTTCCGGAATTGGCGATAACGCCTTTCAGCGTCAGGGCGTCACCGCCCTGGATGCTGAGCGCGCCCTGGTTGTTCACAGTGGCGGCGGAGCCATCCAGCACGCTGGAGACGCCGTCGACCTGGATCAGGCCGGCTCCCGAGGTCTGGAGCGTACCGCCCTGGAGGATCGAATCCTTCAAAAAGACCGTCGAACCGGCGCCGGCGAGGATGCGACCGGCTCCGCCGATCGTGTCCCGGTCCAGGATGAGGCCGCCCTTGCCGGTCGCCTCGAACAGGCCATCGTTCACGATCGGCACACCGACAGTATAGAGCGTCAGAGACTTGGCGCCGCTGGCGTCGATCACGCCCCCGGCCTGGTTGATCAGGGTCAGGCCGGCTGCGGTATTGCCGGTCCGGTCGCCGATCTTGCCCGCGCCGCTGATGGTGTTGTCGACATTGGTGAGGCTGGGCGTGGCCCCTTTGGAGCCGGTGGCGCCGTTGGCGGCGATCTGGTTGGCGGCGCTGTCGGACAGCACCAGCGTGCCGCCGCCGGTCAAGGTCGAGGCGATGCCGATCAGCAGGCGCGTGGTGTCGGCGCCTCCGGCCAGGCTGATCACGCCGCTGTTGGCGATCACGCCTTGCAGAGTGAGGGCGGTGGCGTCGTCGACCTGCAGCGCCCCCTGGTTGAACACCGTGTGCGCCGTCCCGTTGAGCAGGCTGCCCTGGTCGAGGGTGTGGATCAGGCCGCCGGCCAGGGTGCGCAGGTGGCCGCCGCTGATCGTCGCGCTCTGCAGATCGACGTGGGTATGGGCCCCGTTGGCCATGATCACGCCCAGGGTGGGGTCGTCGGCGATGGTGACGCCGCGCAGGATCAACCCGCCGGTGACCGCGAAATTGTGCGGATTGGTCGCTTCCAGCAGGCCGGAATTGACCACGGTGTTGCTGCCGACCGCACCGATATAGCCGGTGGCGATGGTGAGCGCGCGGTTGGTGGCCGCGGCGGCCCCGTCGGTCGCGTCGATCACGCCGCTGTTGGTCAGCGAAAGATTGGTTCCGATCAGTCCGGAACCGGCGATGGTGTTGGCGTTGGCGAGCGTCGAGACGCTCCAGGTTCCGATACCGCCGCTCAGGGTCCCGACGATCCGGTTGTTGGGGTTGGCGCTCAGGATCACCGAGCCGGCGCCGGTGAGCGAGCCACCTGCCGCAAGCACGCGCAGGGCGGTGGGGTGGCCGGTGCTGTTCAGTCGGATCGTGCCGCTGTTTCCCAAGGCGCCGGCAAAAGCGAGAGTGGCGTCATTGCCGAGGGTGACCGTGCCGAGGTTGACCCCGGCCCCCGTGCCGTTGGCGACTGTGAAGGTCGTCGCGCCGATCGCCAGCGTCGCGTTGGCGGCGGTGCGGAACGTGCTGACGCTCTGGGCGGTCGATACGCTTACGGTATAGAGGCCGGCGCCCGGGGCATCGAGGATGGCCGCGTCCGCCCCGCCCGGAATCGTCCCGGTGCTCCAGTCCGACGCCGTGCCGAAATCGGCGCTGATCGGGCTCTTCCAGTGGATCAAGGTCATCGCGCGCCTCCAGGCTCGTCAGCTCTATACGCTTCCTGAGCGCTGGGATGAACTCACGCCTCGGCCCTGGCGCCTTCGTAGACCTCCGCCGCCTTGATCCAAACCGCCTCAGCCTCGGCGAGACGTTCGCCGACGCGGGCGCGGCGGCGTTGCAGATCAACCAGACGGGCCGGGTCGCCGACATAGAGGCCCGGATCGTCCAGGGCGGCGTCGAGTTCGGCGGCGAGGCCGGTCTCGCGCGCCAGCACGGTCTCGGCCGCCTCCAGCTTGCGCTTGAGCGGGGCGGCGGCCGGGCGAGGGGCGGGGGCGGGCGCAGGCTTGGCCGGGCGGGAGGCGGCGCGTGCGCGGTCGAGCACGAAGCGAGCGTAGTCGTCCATGTCGCCGTCGAATGGACGCACCGTGCCGTCGGCCACCAGCCACAGGCGGTCGGCGACCAGCTCCATCAGCGAGCGGTCGTGGGTGATCAGGATCACGGCCCCGGCGTAGTCGTTGAGCGCCTCGGTGAGGGCGCGGCGGCTGTCGATGTCGAGGTGGTTGGTGGGCTCGTCGAGGATCAGGAGGTGCGGCCGCTCCATGGCCACCATGTTGAGCAGCAGGCGGGCGCGCTCGCCGCCGGAGAGATTGGCGACCGTGGTCTCGACCTTCTCCACCGTCATGCCAAAGCGGGCCAGGCGCGAGCGGCGCTGGGCCTCGGAGGCCTCCGGCATGGCCCGGCGGATGATGGCAAGGGGCGTGTCGTCCCCATCCATCGCCTCGATCTGGTGCTGATGGAACCAGCCCACCTTCATGCGCCGGTCACGATGCATGACGCCTTCGCCGGCTAGGTCGCCGGCGATCATTCGGGCGAAGGTGCTCTTGCCGCTGCCGTTGACGCCCAAGAGGCCGATGCGATCGTCCAGATCGAGCCGCAGATGCAGGTTCTTGAGGATCGGCGGGCCGCCGTAGCCGACGCTGACGCCCTCCAGTCGCACCAGCGGCGGGGCGAGGGGGCGCTCGGGCGACGGCAGCAGGAACGGGGCCACATGCTCCTCGACCGATGGGGCCGTGGCCTCCAGCCTGGCGATCATCTTCATGCGTGACTGGGCTTGGCGCGCCTTGCTGGCGGTGGCGCGGAAGCGGTCGACGAAGGACTGCATATGCGCCCGCCTGGCCTCGATCTTGCCGCGCGTGGCCGCCTGAAGCCGGGCCTTCTCCGCTCGCTGGCGCTCGAACGAGGAGAAGCCGCCGGTATAGTAGTCCAGCCGGCCGTCGGTGAGGTGCAGGATGGCGTCGACCGAATGGTCGAGCAGCTCGCGGTCGTGGCTGATGATCAGGGCTGAGCGCGGGTATTTGCGCAGGCGCGCCTCCAGCCACAGGGCGCCTTCGAGATCCAGATAGTTGGTCGGCTCGTCGAGCAGCAACAGGTCGGGCTCGGCGAACAGGGCGGCGGCCATGGCCACGCGCATCCGCCAGCCGCCGGAAAACTCGGCCATTGGGCGAGTGAGGTCCGCGGTCGTGAAGCCCAGGCCGCTCAGAATCTCGGCGGCGCGGGCGGGCGCGCGATCGGCGTCGATCTCGGCCAGTCGGCCATAGATGTCGGCCATGCGCTCGGCCGGCGCGGTCTCCAGCTCGGTCAGCAGCGCCGCGCGCTCCAGGTCGGCCTCCAGAACAGTATCGAGCAACGAGGTGGGGGTGGCGGGGTGTTCCTGGTCGACCGATCCGATGCGGGCCTGTTTGGGCAGGCTGATCTCGCCGCCGCCCTCGGCCAGCTGGCTCAGGATCAGGCGGAACAGGGTCGACTTGCCGGCCCCGTTGCGACCCACGAGACCGACTTTCGCCCCGTCCGGCAGGCTGACGCGGGCGTGGTCGAAGAAGCGCCGCCCCCAGGCGTCGAAGGTGAGATCGTTGATGCGGAGCATGACTTGAAAATGAGCTGGAAGGGCGCGCGTCGCGCCGCCTTGGCGGACGGGGCTCCGGTCGGTATAAGCCGCGACCCTTTCAAATCCAATCGCTTGTGAGCTTTCCTCGTCATGGCCGAACGCACCTTCTCGATCATCAAGCCCGACGCGACGGAGCGAAACCTGACCGGCAAGATCAATTCGGTGATCGAGGCGGCCGGCCTGCGCATCGTCGGCCAGCGGCGCATCCGCATGAGCCGGGCCCAGGCCGAGGCGTTCTACGCGGTGCACAAGGCGCGCCCATTCTATGGCGAACTGGTGGACTTCATGATCTCGGCGCCGGTGGTGGTCCAGGTGCTAGAAGGCCCGGACGCGGTGGCGAAATATCGCGAGGTGATGGGCGCGACCAACCCAGATCAGGCGGCGCCGGGCACGATCCGCAAGCTGTTCGCCTTGTCGGTGGGTGAGAACTCGGTGCACGGCTCCGACAGCGCCGACAACGCCCGCGACGAGATCGCGCAGTTCTTTCAGGCCGCCGATATCGTCGGCTGACTCGGCTCCAGTTGGCCGCACACAAAGGCGGTCTCGCCCGTATCGAGCAGGTGTTCGAGAACGTGGACGGCATCGTTCGGCGCCACGATCAGCAGGAAACCGACGCCGCAGTTGAAGGTGCGGCGCAACTCCGAAAGCTCGAGGCCGCCGGTAGCCCGCAGCCAGTCGAACACCGGCGGCAGCGGCCATGCTGCCCAATCGAACCGCGGCGAAAGATCGGCCCGCAGCGCCCGGGGCGGGTTTTCCACCAGGCCGCCGCCGGTGATGTGGGCCGCGCCCTTGATAAGGCCGGCCTTGGCCAGCGGCAGGACGCTGGCGACATAGATGCGCGTGGGCGTCATCAAGGCTTCGCCCAGGCTCTGGTCCGGCGCGAACGGGGCCGGATCGCTCCAGCGCACGCCGGCCCGCTCGACGATCCTGCGGATGAGGGAGTAGCCGTTGGCGTGCGGTCCGGAGGAGGCGAGGGCGATCATCAGGTCGCCCGCGCGTTGATCGGCGAGGCGCGGCAGGACGGCGCCCCGGTTGACGGCTCCGACGCAGAAGCCCGCGAGGTCGTAGTCACCCTCGGCATAGAGGCCCGGCATCTCGGCGGTCTCGCCGCCCACGAGGGCCGCGCCGGCCACGCGGCAGCCCTCGGCGATGCCCCCGATCACCCGCGCCGCCGCCTCCACGTCGAGACGGCCGGCGGCGAAATAGTCGAGGAACAACAGCGGCTCGGCGCCCTGGGCGAGAAGGTCGTTGACGCACATGGCCACCAGATCGATGCCGACGGTGTCGTGCAGCCCGGTCTCGATCGCCACCTTCAGCTTGGTGCCGACGCCGTCGGTGGTGGAGACGATCAGGGGATCGACGTAGCCGGCGGCCCTGAGATCGAACAGGGCCCCAAAGCCGCCCAGGCTGGCGTCGGCGCCCGGACGCCGGGTGGCGCGGGCGAGCGGCTTGATACGTTCCACCAGGGCCGCGCCCGCGTCGATATCCACCCCCGCCTCGGCATAGGTTAGGCCGTCGACTCGATCGCTCATGCCCGGGCGTTCTTCCTTGCAGACTCGGCCGTGGCCGGGGCTATAGCTAGCCGATGACGCCGATCGCCACCACCGCCGAACTGACGGCGTTCTGCGAGCACCTGCGGGGCCAGCCGTTCGTCGCCGTCGATACCGAGTTCATGCGCGAGACGACCTTCTGGCCCAAGCTGTGCCTGATCCAGGCCGCGGCGCCGAACGCGGAAGCGGTGATCGATCCGCTGGCCGAGGCGATCGACCTGTCGCCATTCCTCGAGGTGATGCGCGATGCCTCGATCGAGAAGGTGTTTCACGCCGCCCGGCAGGACGTGGAGATCTTCCACAACCTGGGCGCGATACCAGCTCCGCTGTTCGACACCCAGATCGCCGGCATGGCGGCGGGCTTCGGTGAACAGATCGCCTATGACGCCCTGGTGCGCCAGATGCTGCGCATCGAGCTGGACAAGTCGAGCCGTTTCACCGACTGGGCGCGCCGGCCGCTTTCCGAGGCGCAACTGACCTACGCCCTGGCGGACGTGACGCATCTGGCGACCCTCTATCCGTTGCTGCGCGCGCGCCTCGAGGAGAGCGGGCGCATGGCCTGGGTGTCGGAGGAGATGGCCGCGCTCATTGAACCGGCGCTCTATGACGTCGATCCGGAGAACGCCTGGAAGCGACTGAAGCCCAGGCGTCACACAGCCAAATATCTGGCGGTGCTGCGTGCCGTCGCCGCCTGGCGCGAACGCACCGCCCAACAGCGCGACCAGCCCCGGGGGCGAATCCTGAAAGACGAGGCGATCGACGAGATCGCCACCCAGGCGCCGACGGACATCGAGAGCCTGGGGCGTCTGCGCGCGGCGCCCAAGGGCTTCGCGGGCTCAAGGTTCGCCGCCGAACTTATGGAGGCGATCCGCGCGGCCCTCGTCGACCCGGAGGCCTATGCGCCGAAGCTCGCAAAGCCGGCGGCGCACGGCGCGCCGGCGGCCGGCGCGGTGGTCGAGCTGCTCAAGGTCCTGCTGAAGGCCAGGGCCGAGGACACCGGGGTGGCGGCCAAGCTGATCGCCACGGTCGCCGATCTGGAAAAGATAGCCAACGCCGAAGATGCCGATACGCCGGCATTGCGCGGCTGGCGGCGCGAAGCCTTCGGGGAGGACGCCCTGAGGCTGCGGCGGGGCGAACTGGCCCTCGTGCTCGATGGGTCCAAGGTTCGGGTGGCGCCGGTCCGGCGTGCGCCGGCGGTCGTACCGTAGGAGGACGAAGCGAAGTTGTGCGGCGGCGTCAGTCGGCGGGTTCGCGGGCGCGCGAAGCGGCGGGCTCTGATGCGATGCGAGTCTTGAGCTCTCGTCCGAGCAGGCCGGCCAGGGTGTTGGCCCGCTTGATCGTCTGCTCGCCCAGCAGCACCGGCGCCCAGGTCCCCTCGGCTTCGAGCACGATCGTGGCGGGCCTGATTTCCAGGCGCGCGTGGGCCAATAGCTCGGGGCAGCGTCCCGAGAGGTCGCATCCCAGCCGGATAGCGGCCCCCAAGGCTCGGGCGCGCTGACGCCGGTCGGCATCTAGCAGCCGGGCGACCATTCCGGAGTTCGGCGCGCCTGCCGCCGGCGCATGGCGGCCAAAGGCGGCGCAGGCCAGGAACATCCGCTCAGCGTGGTTCATGCCAGCGATGGGCGCGCGCAACACCTGCTCGAACACGAGGTCGGCGCGATGGTCGGGGTGCAACTGGGCGCCAAACTCCGCCAGCCGACAGGCGGCGGCCACCAGGATGGAGTCGCGTTCGGGAAACACCGGCTCCAGCCTGGCGAACGCGGAGCCGAGCCAAGTCTCCAGTGCGCCGCCCAGAGCCTCTGCCACCGATGGTCTCGCGCCGAGCGCCGCACAGCCCTCGACGAGCGGATCGCCCGCCCGCTGAGCGTCGCTCATCGAGTCGAACAGCAGACCTTCGCGCAGACCATAGGCGGAGAGCACAACCTTTTGTATGTTTAGCTGTTCGACCAGAGTCTCCAGCACCACCGCCGCCGGGGGCAGGCCTTCCAGCCGGCGGCGCGACACCCCATCGATGCGCTCTAACGAGCCGCGAGACTGTTGGCTGATGAACCTGGACACGGACAGGGCCTCACCTCGGTTCATCTCGTATTGATGAACGATGTTCAAAGGATAGCCCGACATTCTCATGTGCAGCATGGCCAGGTTGCGCCAGGCCCCGCCAACCGCGCTGAGTATCTCACAGCGATAGTCGATTGCGATCGGTCCGATTTCCCGCTCCGCCGCGCGCCTCACCCGGTCGGCGTCGAACGGCGAGACGCCCAGGGCGAAGGGTCCGAGCGGCAAGGTGACACCGTCGCCGGGCGCGCCCTCCGTCAGGCGGGTCAACTCGAGGCTGGCGCCACCCAGGTCTCCCACCAGTCCTTGGGAAGCAGGCGCTCCGGCCAGGACGCCGATGGCGGCGAAACGGGCCTCCTCGGCTCCGGAGAGTACGCGCAGGCAAAACCCCGTCTCGTCCTCCACCCGGCGGCAGAAGGCTGTGCCGTCCGATGCGTCCCGCACCGCGGCCGTCGCGGCGGCGAACACCCGCGCGGGCCGGCTGGCGTCGATCAGGGCGCGGAAGCGCCGCAGGGCGACCAGGGCGACGTCGATGCCTTGCGGCGCGAGCCTCCCCGTGGTGGCCAGGTCTCGCCCGAGCCCGGCCAACACCTTTTCGTTGAACACTGTCCATAGCGCCCGACCGTCAAGGCGATAGAAGACGAGGCGGACGGAATTGGAGCCGACGTCCAAGACGGCGGCGTCCACCTGGTGATCGCTAGCGGCGGGCGCCGACATGCTCGAACGCGCGCGGAAGGTCTTTGACCTTGTGACCGCGCCCGGAAAGCGATGGGTTGGTCATAAAATAGCTGTGCGCCGAAAAGGCGCCTTTCCGGTTCCACCCCGGGCTGCGGCGGTAAGCGCCTTCTGCATCGAGCAGCCAACTCTGGGCCTCGTCATTCAGGTTGGCGACCATGATCTGCTGTAGCACCTGCTGGTGCACGGTGGGGTTCTCCACCGAAGTCATCACCTCCACCCGGCGGTCGAGGTTGCGCGGCATCCAGTCAGCCGAGCTTATGAATACGCGCGTTTCGTTCGACGGGATCGGCTTGCCGTTAGCGAAGGCGGCGATCCTGGCATGCTCCAGGAACCGGCCGACGATGCTCTTGACCCTGATGTTTGCCGACAGGCCGGGGATTCCCGGCCTAAGGCAGCAGATGCCGCGGATGATCAGGTCGATCGCCACCCCGGCCCCGCTGGCCGCGTAGAGCGCATCGATGATCTGCGGATCCACCAGGGAGTTCATCTTGGCCCAGATGGCCGCCGGCTTGCCGGCCTTGGCGTTGGCCGCCTCGGCCTCGATCAGCTCCAGCAGCCGGGCCTTGAGCGTGATCGGCGAATAGGCGAGTTTCTCCAGCCGTTCCGGCAGGGCGTAGCCGGTGATGTAGTTGAAGAGGCGCCCCGAATCGCGCCCCAGGACTGGGTCGATCGTGAACAGAGAGAGGTCGGTGTAGATCTTTGCCGTGACCGGATGATAGTTGCCGGTGCCGTAGTGACAGTAGGTGCGAAGCGCGTCCCCTTCGCGGCGCACCACCAGCGAGAGCTTGGCGTGGGTCTTGTATTCTACGAAACCGAACACGACATGGACGCCGGCGCGCTCCAGATCGCGGGCCCATTTCAGATTGGCTTCCTCGTCGAACCGGGCCTTGATCTCCACCAAGGCGACGACGTTCTTGCCGTTCTCGGCGGCCTCGATCAGGGCGGCGACGATGGGGCTGTCCTTGGACGTGCGGTAGAGCGTCTGCTTGATCGCCAGTACGTTGGGGTCGCGCGCCGCCTGAAGCAGGAATTGCACCACCACATCGAAGCTCTCGAACGGGTGGTGGACTAGAATGTCCTTCTCTCGGATGGCGGCGAAGCAGTCGCCCCCATGGTCGCGAATCCGTTCCGGGAACCTCGCCTGGAAGGCCGGAAACTTGAGGTCCGGATGGTCGGCTGGAATGAGTTCGGACAGCTGGGCGAGACCCAGGTTGCCGTCCACGCGGACGACGTCCTGCGCCTCCGCCTTCAGGCCCTCGACGATGAACTCGCGCAGGTCGTCGGGCATACCGCCTGCGATCTTGACCCGCACGACCGATCCTAGCCGCCGCCGCTTGAGGCGGGCCTCGAACTCTCGCACTAGATCCTCGGCCTCTTCCTCGATCTCCACATCGCTGTCGCGGATCAGGCGAAACAGGCCAGTCCCCTCGACCCTGCAACCGGGGAAGAGTTTGTCGAGAAACAGCAGGACGAGCGTCTCAAGGGCGATGAAGCGACGTTGAAGCTTGCGGCGTCCGTTGCGGGCCGGCGGCAGCTCCCAGAAGCGCGCCACCTGATTGGGCACCGGGGCCAGCGCGTAGAGCTCGCGCCCGTCGACTAGGCGGCGAAGCTTCAAGGCCAGCGAAAATCCGAGATTGGGGATGAACGGGAAAGGGTGCGCCGGATCGATCGCCAGGGGCGTCAGCACCGGAAAGATGTTGGCCAGGAAGATCGCCTCGGCCGCGGCCTTGTCGGCGGAGGTAACGTCCCTGGCCTCCAGCAGGCGCAAGCCTTCGCCGGCAAGTTCCGCGCGCAGCTCCAGCCAGAGCCGCTGCTGATCGTGCATCAGGTGGTTGGCTTCGGCGTTGACCCGGCGCAGCTGCTGGCCGGGGGTCAGGCCATCCTGGCTGAGCACTCTGACGCCCTCGCGCACCTGACCCTTCAGCCCTGCCACGCGCACCATGTAGAACTCGTCCAGATTGTTGGCCGAGATCGACAGGAACCGCAGACGCTCGAGCAGCGGGTGGCGCGGATTACCCGCCTCCTCGAGCACCCGACGGTTGAACCCCAGCCACGAGAGTTCGCGGTTGAAGAAGCGCTCGGGCGAGGTAGCGAGATCGTGCGGGAGAGCGGGCGGCGGCGCGGGCGCCGGTCGCACATCGGCCGAAGTCTCGATCATGCGGGCGATCCGGCTCGGCTCGGAAGGAAGACGTCCGGCCGGGGTTGTGGCGCCGCCGGCCGCGCCTCGCAAGTCGTCAATCGAACAGGTCCTGGGTTTTGTCTTCGCCTTCCAGGACATGTCTGGCCAGGGCGCGGGTTATTTCGCGCTTTTCCGCATCGGCGAAAGCATCGATCTTGCGGACGATCTCGAAGGCGGCCGGAATAGAGCGCTCGATGCGGTGGACGAGGTAGCTCACGACATCCTCACCCGGCCGGATGTTCCGTTCACGGAAGAACCGACGCAGGGCGGCAACGAGAATCGCATCGTCCGGAGGCGCGATCGTGGCGACCACCAGCGCGTTGAGGCGCGAGCGCAGATCCGGCAGCCGGGCCGGCCAGGACGATGGGTCGGAGCGGCCCGTGATCAACAGCGTCGCGCCCGCGTCGGCCATATTGATCAGGTGGAAAAGCGTCTCGTCAGTAGCGTACCGATCGGCGTCTTCGGCCAGGATGTGGCGGCCAGCCAGGGCCGGCAGGTCGAGCGCCTCACCCTCCGCAATAACGGCGCCCGCGGCGTCCGCCCAGGCGCGGGCCAGATGGCTCTTGCCTGATCCCGCCGGACCGATCAGGGCCAGCCGCCCCCCGGGCCAACCCGGCCAGGCGTCCAGGGTGGCGACGGCCGACTCGTTGCTGGCCGAGATCACGAACTGATCGCGCTCGTGCGAGGGCGCCCGGCCCAGAGCGAGGCGCAGCTGGGCGGCGCCGGGAAGCGACCGCGATGGTTTCACGCGCCAAGTCCTTAGGGGATTCGCCTGCCCTCGACCATTCTTCCCCCGGCCGCGCGGCGTGGTGTATGAATTGGCAGCATGACAAATCCCATCGCCGATCCCCTTGTCGAAGGACGGGACACCGACGCTCTCTCGCCCCTGGTGCTGCTCGAGGCGGGGGCGGACGGTGTCGCGACGGTCGTCCTCAACCGGCCGGCGCGGAACAATGCTCTGAACCCGGAGATGATCGCGGCTCTGAAGGAGGTTTTCGAAACGCTCGAGGGCGCCGATGGCGTGCGGGTGATCTTCCTGACCGGCGCCGGCGGCGTGTTCTGCGCGGGCGGCGACCCCTACTGGCTCGCGGGCACGGCGGATCATACCGACGCCGATAACCGGGAAGACGCTCTGGCGATGGCGCTGGTGCTTCGGCGCCTGCAGTCGCTGCCCGCGCTCACCGTGGCCCTGGTCGAAGGCGAGGCCATCGGGGGTGGCGCGGGCCTGGCCACAGCCTGCGACCTGGCCGTCGCCACAGCGGACGCGCGGTTCGGATTCCCCGAGGTCCGAAGTGGGCTCATCGCGGCCACCGTCAGCCCCTATGTCGTGGCGGCCGTCGGCGCTCGCCGCGCGCGCGGGCTGTTCGCGACCGGCAGGGCATTCGATGCCGCTCACGCCCGGGACATCGGCCTGATCGACGAGGTGGTTGAGGGCGCGGCTGGCTTGATGCACGCCCGCGAGCGGATTATCGCGCAGATGGCGGCCTGCGCCCCAGGCGCCGTGACCGCTTCGAAGCTGCTGGTCGCCCACGTAGCCGGTCACCGGCTCGATCACGCTCTCGCCGAGGACACCGCTCGCCGGAACGCCGAGGCGCGGGCCGGAGAGGAAGGTCGCGAGGGTATCCTAGCGCTGACGGAGGGCCGCCTTCCGGCCTGGTCCGTCCGTTAGCTTCGTGACCCCCGCGCGATGCCGCTCCACCTCATCAAGCTCTGCGTCGGCTGCGACACGGTCGAGGAACTGCTGGCTTGGCGGACGGCCGCGCGCGACGGGTCGCGGCTCTGGCGCCTGCGCACGCGCCAGACGCCGCGCCGGGCCGGCGAACTGGTCGCGGGCGGGAGCCTGTACCGCGTCTACAAGGGCCTGATCCTCTCCCGCCAGCGGATGCTGGAAGTGAACACGGTCGGTTCAGGCCCAGGCGCGCGGTGCGAGATCACATTGGACGAAGCGGTGATCCGGACCTGGCCGACACCGCGGCGCGCGTTCCAGGGATGGCGCTATTTGACCGACGCCGACGCCCCCGGCGATCTTGGTGAGGGCGACGGCTTCGAAGCGGCGCCGCCAACCCTGGCGATCCAGCTCAGAGAGCTAGGGGCGTGGTAGGCCGCGCCGCGAGGTTGTCGATCAGGCGGGTGGCGCCCAGACGAGCCGCCGCCAGGATGCGCGCCTCGCCGGCGATCGGTCCGGGGCCAAGGCGCCGCAGATCCTCGGGCGCGCGCACCTGGAAATAGTCGATCGCGCCAAAGCCGGCCCGTGCCAGATCGCGCGCGGCGGCGGCTTCGACATTCGCCACGGCGGCGCCGTCGGCCAGGCGATCCGCTGCATCGCTTAGGGCCCGATGTAGCGCTGGCGCCACCGCGCGCTCTTCGGCTGTTAGATAGGCGTTGCGCGAGGAGAGAGCGAGCCCATCGGCCGCCCGGGCCGTGGGAGCCGCCACGATCTCGGTGCGGAGGTCGAGATCGCGCGTCAGGCGCCGAATCACCTGCAGTTGCTGAAAATCCTTTTCGCCGAACAGCGCGACATCGGGGCGCACCTGATTGAACAGCTTGGCAACCACCGTTGCCACGCCGTCGAAATGGCCGGGCCGCGCCGCGCCGTCCAGCCCCTCGCTCACCCCGCCAACGCTGATATTGGTCGCAAATCCGGCCGGATACATATCGTCGACGCCGGGCAGCCACAGCAGCGCGCACCCCGCATCGGCCAGCATCCGCGCATCCTGCAGCTCGCGCCGGGGATAACGGGCAAGGTCTTCACCGGGCGCAAACTGAAGGGGATTGACGAAAATCGATGCCACGACCTTGTCAGCAACCAGCTTGGCCGCGTCGATCAGCGCGATATGCCCGGCATGCAGCGCCCCCATCGTCGGCACCAGCGCAATCCGGGCACCGTCACCCCGCAGGCCAGCAATTGTCTCACGCAGGGAATCAAGCTGACGGATGGTTTGCACGTGAAGGAGGCCTTCGATATGGACGGGGCGGGCCTTCTATGGGGGCCTGCACAAACGATCAACACATCAAATGCTATAACAAGGGATGCGAGCGGGTTGTCTAACGAGCCGGGACAGTCGCACGTCATCGTGTTCGCCAATGAAAAGGGCGGTACAGGCAAATCGA
>JBBRQK010000031.1:0-15941 GCA_038226475.1 Caulobacterales bacterium
GAAATACTGCGCGCCCTCACGGGGGAGTTCTTCAGCGGCGCCGGAGCCGGGCCTGTGGGCCGCACCGTGTTCGCCGTCGGCGATGAGAAACAGTCGATCTTCTCGTTCCAGGGGGCCGAGCCCAAACGCCTGGCCTTGGAAAGCCGCGCCTTCGGCGAGCGCGTGGCGGCGGGCGGCGGCCGGTTCGAGCCGGTGCAGCTGAAGGAGAGCTGGCGCTCCGCGCCGGAGATCCTCGCCTTCGTCGACGCCGTCCTCGCCGATCGCGACGTGCTCGCCGGTGTGGCGGGCGTGGACGGCGAGAAGGTGCTCGCCTTGCCCGTCACCCACCAGGCCCGCCGAGGCCCCGGCGGCTGCGTCGAGGTCTGGCCCGTCCAGCCCGGCGAGACGGCGGCGGAGAGCGATCCCTGGGCGCCGGTCGACGCCGAGCCCAGCCGCGGCGCGAACCGGCTTCTGGCCGAGCGCGTCGCCCGGTCCATCGGCGCCATGATCGATCGCCGCGAGGCGGTGGTCGATCGCCAGAGCGGCCTCGATCGTCCGTGCACGCCCGGCGACGTCCTGATCCTGGTACGGCGCCGCAACGCCCTGTTCCACGAGATCATCCGGGCCCTCAAACGCGCCGGCGTCGCCATCGCCGGAGCCGACCGTCTGCTACTGTCCGAGCACGGCGCTTTCCAGGATCTGGCGGCGCTGGGACGCTTCGCGCGGTTCACCGACGACGATCTGACCCTCGCCACCCTGATGCGCGGCCCGTTCTGCGAGATCGGCGAGGACGATCTGTTCGAGCTCGCCCACGGGCGCGCCGGCGCGCCGCTGTGGAACGTCCTGCGCCGCCGGGCGGGCGAGCGGCCGGCGTGGGGCGCGGCATCCGACTTCCTGACCTGGGCCATCGACGAGGCCGAGCGCGCGCCGCCGTTCGATTTCTACAGTCGGGTGCTGGGGCGGCTGGACGGCGCCGGTCGCTCGATGCGTCAGCGCCTGCTGACGCGGCTGGGCGGCGAGGCCGAGGAGGCGATCGACGCCTTCGTGGCGCAGGCCCTGGCGGCCGAAAGCCGAGGCGTGCGGGATCTGGAAAGCTTCCTCGCGGCTCTGAGCGCCAGCTCGCTGGAGATCAAGCGCGAGGCCGACGAGGCGCGAACCCGAGGCGGCGGCGAGGTGCGGGTGATGACCGTGCACGGCGCCAAGGGTCTGGAGGCGCCGATCGTCATCCTGCCGGACACCACCACCCGCGCCACGGCCCAGGGCGGTCCGTTGCTGGACACCGACGACGGCGGCTTTCTCTGGGCGCCGCGCAAGGCGCAGGACTGCGAGGCGTCGGAGGCGGCGCGCGTGGCGCGAGACGTGGCCACCGCGCAAGAATCGGCGCGGCTGCTGTACGTGGCGCTGACCCGGGCCCGCGACCGCCTGATCGTGTGCGGGACCGAGACCCGTGAGCCGGCGTTCCGCGGCAGCTGGTACGAACTCGTGCGGCGGGCGTTCGACGATCTGCCGATCGGGGCCTTCTCCCTGGAGGGCGGGGGCGAGGGATGGCGGTTCGGGCCGGCTCCGCGCCTGGCGCCCGCCACCGAAAGCCCGGCCGGCAGCCTCGAGCCCCTGCCGGCCTGGACCCGGGGCCTGGCGCCGGTCGAGCCCGGGACGACCCGCTACGCCTCGCCGACATCGCTCTCCGATCACGCCAAGACCCTCGCCCCCTCGCCTCTGGCGGCCGTCGACGGGCTCGGCCGCTATCGGCGCGGCGATCTGATCCACCGCCTCCTCGAGCGCCTGCCCGAACTCCCCGCCGAGGCTTGGCCGGCCGCCGCGGCGCGCCTGTTGGCGCGGGAGCGTGACCTGACCGACGAGCAGCGGGCGGAGATGGCCGGCGCGGCCCTGGCTGTGCTGGACGATGCGCGTTTCGCGGCCGTGTTCGGGCCGGGTTCGCGGGCGGAGGCGGCGCTCTCGGGCGCGGCGGCGGGCCTGCCTGCCGGTCTGGCGATCTCCGGCCGGATCGATCGCCTGGTGGTCGAGCCCGGCCGCGTGCTGGTGGTCGATTTCAAGACCAACCGCCCGGCCCCCACGCGGATCGAGGACGCCGATCCGGCCTACATCCTGCAGATGGCGGTCTACGCCGCCGTCCTGGCCGAGATCTATCCCGGTCGCGTCATCGAGGCGGCCCTGGTGTGGACCGACGGCCCGAGCCTGATGCCGGTGCCGGAGACGCTGATGAAGCGCGCCTTGCAGAGCGTTGCGGCGGCGGCGTGACGGCGGCGGCGCCCCGGCCGCTCGCCCGCGGCATGAAGACTACCGGCGCCCTGTTGCTGACCCTTTCGGCGGTGACCCCGGCGGCGTCGGTCTATGTCATCGTGCCTGGCGTCATCCAGCAGGCCGGCACGGGGGCGTTCATCAGCCTGGCCGCCGCCGCGGTCGTGGCCCTGGCCATGGCCTTCGTCTACGCCGAGCTGGCCTCGGCCTTCCCGATCGCCGGGGGCGAATACGCCATGATCGGCCGCACGCTCGGGCCCGCCGCGGGCTTCGTGTTCATGGGCATGAACGCGGCAGGCTCGACGCTCGCGCCGGCCGTGCTGTCGCTGGGCGCCGCCGAATATCTTTCCGCCATCTGGCCGGACGCCCCGGCGAGGCCGATCGCCATCGTCATGATCGCGGGGGCCACGGTGTTTGGAATTCTCAACATCCGCCTCAACGCCTGGGTGACGGGCCTCTTCCTGGCGGTGGAGGTGGGTGCGCTGATCGTCCTGGCCAGTCTGGGTTTCGCCCACATCCATCGGCCGCTGACGGACCTGATCCTGCATCCGGTCATGCTGGCGCCATCGGGGCTGAAAGCGCCGCCCTCGACCATGATCGGCCTGGCCACGGCGGTCTCCATCTTCGCCTACAACGGCTTTGGCGCGGCGGTCTATTTCGCCGAGGAGACGCGCGATGCGCCCCGGCGGGTGCCCCGGGCCATACTACTGGCCCTGGCCCTGACGGTGGGCTTCGAGTTCATTCCGGTGACGGCCGTGCTGCTGGGAGCGCCCGACATGCGCGCCCTGCTGGCCGCCCGCAACCCGTTCAGCGCCTTCGTCAACGAGGTGGGGGGCGCGGGGCTGGGCCGTCTGATAAGCCTGGGCGTGGCGCTCGCCATCGCCAACGCCGTGCTGGCCATCGTGCTGACGATGGCCCGGTTCTACTATTCCAGCGGTCGCGATCGCGCCTGGCCTCGCCCCGTGAACGCCGCCCTGACCAGCGTGCACGAACGGTTCCAATCACCCTGGGTGGCGACGCTGGTGGCGGGCGGCGCGGGCGCGGCCGCCTGTTTCATTCCGTTTCACCTGCTGCTGGTGATGAACGGCACGGGCGTGGTGGCGATATACGCCCTGCTCTGTCTGGCGGTGATCGCCGGGCGGCGCACCGGCGCCACCGCGCACGGCGCCTGGCGCATGCCGCTCTATCCCGTCGCCCCGATCCTCGGTCTGGCGACCCTGGTCTATGTGCTCTACGCCAACTGGCTCGATCCCGATGTCGGCCGGCCGAGCCTGGTGGCCACGATGGCGACCATTGTGCTGGCGGCGATCTATTACCTCGTGATGCGACGCCGCCGCGGCGCCGGCTGGGCGATGGTGGGCCCCGCCGATGTCACGCCGGAACCTCGAGCCGAGCCGAAAGCTGTCGAGGGCGTCAGAAAATCTCGTCTCCCGCAGGCCCTCCGGCGGCCTCCGAGCCGTTGACCCGGTCGGGCTGCGGACTACATCGATCTTCAAGAGACCCTGGAGGAGACTTGTATGAGCACCGTCGCCGTCACCGACGCTTCGTTCGAAACCGACGTCCTGAAATCATCCCAGCCGGTGCTGGTGGATTTCTGGGCCGAGTGGTGCGGCCCCTGCAAGCAGGTCGCCCCGGCCCTCGAGCAGATCGCGCACGAGCTCAAGGGCGCCGTCACGATCGCCAAGCTGAACATCGAGGAGAGCCCGACCACTCCCTCGCGCTACGGCGTGCGCGGCATCCCGACCATGATGCTGTTCAAGGACGGGCAAATGGCCGACATGAAAGTCGGGGCCCTGCCCAAGCAGAAGATCCTCGAGTGGCTGGCCGAAGCTGGGCTCAAGGCCGTCGCCTGACGGGCGGACGCGTCAGTCGTTCCAGGTTACGCCGTCGCGCTCGGTGAGGGCGATGGCCGCCGAGGGGCCCCAGGTTCCCGCCGCATAGGGCCGGGGCGTCATGGAATTGGCGGCCCAGCCGGCGCGGATGGCGTCGATCCAGCTCCACTGCGCCTCCACCTCGTCGCGCCGCACGAACAGGGTCGGATCGCCGTGCAGCAGATCGAGCAGCAGCCGTTCATAGGCGATCCGGCGGCGGGTGTCCTCGAAGGCGTTGGGCAGGCTGATATCGAGGGGCACCTCGCGCAGCCGCAGGCCCGTGCGGCCCAGTCCCGGCTCCTTGGCCATCAGGCGCAGGCTGATGTTCTCTTCCGGCTGCAGGCGGATGATCAGCTTGTTGGGACTGAGCGCCGCGCCCGGGCCGGCGAAGATCGAATGGGGCACGCACTTGAACTGGATGAAGATCTCGGTCTGGCGCTTGGCCAGCCGCTTGCCGGTGCGCAGGTAGAAGGGGGCGCCCTTCCAGCGCCAGTTGTCGACATGCGCCTTGAGCGCCACGAAGGTCTCCGTGCCGCTCGCCCGGCCGAGCTCCTCGGCATAGCCCACCACCGGCTGGCCGGCGACGGCCCCGGCCTCGTAGCGGCCGATGACGCTGTGGCTCTGGGCGCTGTCCTGGTCGATCGGGCGCAGGGAGCGCAGGGCCTTGACCTTCTCATCGCGCACCGAGGCCGCGTCGAACTTGGCCGGCGGCTCCATGGCCACCAAGGCCAATAGCTGCAGCATGTGGTTCTGCACCATGTCGCGCAGGGCCCCGGCGTCGTCGTAGAAGCCCAGGCGCCCTTCGAGGCCCACCGTCTCGGCCACGGTGATCTGCACGTGATCGATGCCCTGGGCGTTCCACATCGGCTCGAACAGGGCATTGGCGAAGCGCAGGGCGAGCAGGTTCTGCACCGTCTCCTTGCCCAGGTAATGGTCGATGCGGAAGGTGCGGCTCTCGGGGAAGACGCTCGCGACGGTGTCGTTGATCGCCCGGCTGGAGGCGAGGTCGTGGCCCAGCGGCTTTTCCAGCGCCAGGCGCGCGTGCTCGCCGGCCAGCCCCGCCCGCGCCAGGCCGTTGATGGTGGCGCTGAACAGCGACGGGGCGGTGGACAGGAAGATCGACAGATCGCCGCTCGCCGCATCGCCGATCGCCGGGCGCAGGGCGGCGAACGCATCCGGCGACGAGACGTCCACCGAGACGTATTCGAGCCGGGCGAGGAACCGCTCCAGCGCCTCGGGCTTCAGCCGGTCGGGCTCCACGAAGCGGTTCAGGGCCTCGGCGATCTGGGCCCTGAACCAGGCGGCGCCGCCGGCGCTACGCGCGGTGCCGACGATGGTCAGATGCGCCGGCAGCAGGCCGTCGGCGTCGAGGCCATACAGCGAAGGCATCAGCATCCGCCGCGACAGATCGCCGGTGGCGCCGAACAGCAGCAAGGTCTTCATCGGCGCGGGCTCCCGCATGCATGGTGCGCCGCACCTTAACCCGGGAGGGGATGGAAATCACACTGGGGTGGGGGTGCGGGGATGATTGGTGGGCTGAGCGCGCGGCGGAGAGCTTTGTTGGGCGGGCCCGCCAAGCGGCGATAGGCCGAGGGCGGGAGTGGACCTCAAACCGGACGGCGGCCGTGGCCACTCAGGCGAAATTCAACCAGAACTCGTTGGCGCATTTTGCAGCGGCGAAAGTGTTAGCGACTCTTCCTTCAGGCTATTGTGCCGGGAGATCTGGCGGAAACCGTCTATTTTCCGTATATTGCCGACATAGCGGTAGGCTCGTGACGCAGGCATGCGCCATCACTGCTCCATCAAGCCACTTGCGGCGAGCTGCATTGTCGGTGAGACCTTGTTGGGGGTACAGAGGCACGAGCAGGTAACAACTCGACCCGCGAGTAATGTCACCTTTCGACGGGGTAACCGGTGCTGCGTTCGCCCATCG
Organism: Caulobacterales bacterium; assembly: GCA_038226475.1. GTDB lineage: Bacteria > Pseudomonadota > Alphaproteobacteria > Caulobacterales > Caulobacteraceae > Acaudatibacter. The sequence goes on from JBBRQK010000031.1 coordinate 6,043, forward strand.
CCTTGATCGTCGGGTTCTCTTTAGCGGCAGGCGCGCCCTGTCTGGCGGCCCCATCCAGCCCTGGCGGCGAGTCCATGCCTGCCGGCATGTCCATATCCGCGTCCACCCCTATGCCGAGTCCTCCGACCTCCATGGCCGATTGGGCGCGCGGGGCGATGACGTTCAGGGGACTCGCCCCGGCACATCGGCGGATCACGACAACCTCGCGGGAGGCGCAGCGATATTTCGACCAGGGGATGAGCCTGATGTGGGGCTTCAACCACGACGAGGCGACTCGCTCCTTCGCTCACGCAGCCCAGCTGGACCCGCACTGCGCGGCCTGCTTCTGGGGCGTATCGTTCACGGTCGGCCCCAACTACAACATGCTCTTCCTGACCGCCGAGCGCGCCAAGGTGGCCTTCAAAGCGCTTCAGAGGGCGAAGGCAGAGGCGGCGCACGCCTCCCCGGTTGAACAGGCGCTCATCGAGGCGCTTTCAAGGCGCTATCCAAGCTCCTCGGCCTTGGACCCGCAGGGTATGGCTTCGGTCCTTGTCGCATATTCCGACGCCATGCATGCGTTGGAAACTCGCTTTCCCGACGACCCAGACGTCCAGGTTCTCTATGCCGAATCCTTGATGGACCTCCACGCCTGGAAGCTGTGGACGCCCGATGGCGCGCCGGCCCCAGGCACGCTCGAGATCGTCAAGACGCTCAAAGCCGTGCTCGCGCGCCACCCTGATCACGTAGGGGCCAACCACTACTACATTCACGCCATCGAGGCCTCGCCCCATCCCGAGGAAGCCCTTCAGTCCGCTGGGCGGCTGAAGGATATGGCGCCCGCCGAGGGCCACCTATTGCACATGCCTGCCCATATCCTGCAGCGGGTAGGACGTTACGAAGACGCTGCGGAAGCCGGCCGCCGTGGCGCGGAGTCCGATCTCGTCTACGCCAAGCTGACCAACGCGCCCGACTATTATGTGGCGATGTACACCAGCCACAACTATCAATTCCTGGCTTATTCCACGGCCATGGAGGGCCGTCGGGCCGAAACCATCGACGCCGTGGACAGGTCGCGAGCCGTCGTGCCCGACGCCATGTTGCCGCTGATGCCGGGACTCGACTGGTACGTCGCGGAGGCCTACACCGCGCGCGTTCGCTTCGGCCTGTGGCAAGAGCTCCTGGCCATGCCCGCGCCGGACGCGAGGTTGCCTGGCCTTGTAGGCGGGTACCTCTACTCCCGTGGCGTTGCGCAGGCGGCGACCGGCAGACTGTCGGAAGCGCGCGCCTCCCTCGCGACTCTCACGGCGTTCGCCGCCGGTCTAACGTCCGGCGTAAGCGGCGGTCAGAACCTTCTGAAGGACATTCTGGCGGTGGCCATTCCGACGGTAGCCGGCCGCATCGCCCGCGCCGAACACCGCCAGGCCGACGAGATCGCTCTCTTGCGTGAAGCGGTCTCGGCCGAGGATCGTCTCGCCTATGACGAACCATGGAACTGGTTCGTCCCGACGCGCCAAGTCCTGGGCGAGGCTTTGCTACGAAACGGGTCCGGAGCGGAAGCCGAGAGCGTCTATCGCGAGGATCTGAAGCGCAATCCCGGCAACGGATGGGCACTACGGGGCCTCGCCGGCGCCCTATCCGTCGAGGGCAAGACGGCCGAGGCTGCCAAGGCGGACGAGTCCTTCCACAAGGCCTGGGTGCGAGCGGACACGGTTGTCGAGGTGTCTGCGTTCTAGAAGCGTACCGGCGTAGGCCACTCAAGTTCCGCTTCGCCGCCCGCGAGGCCGTGCCACCTCATCGACCAGTGGGCGCCGGTTCGTAGCCCGTCGACGATGAGGGAGACACCCGTTTCGAGCAACGTCCGACAGGCCCCGACAGCCCGACGGGTGCCTTCACGCGCTGGGAGAACGAGACGATACCGTGGTGAGGGGCGTCGCGGGAGATCAGGCGGGCGCGGTGACCGCCTTACGCCGCGAGCGCATCGCAAGGCCCACCCCGCCAAAACCGACGAGCATCAGCGCCCAGGTGGCGGGTTCAGGGACGGCGGCGGTCGCGATTTGAACCACGCCTTCGTAGAAGCCGTTGACCTGTGCGCCGGTCGTCGCAACACCGATGGACGACGCAACGCCTGAACACAATGAAGTGCCGTTGTTGAAGCAGGCGAAGTTGATGCCGGACCCTGGTCCGGGATTCTGGAAGTCCAGGCCGCCAGGGTTCGTGTCACTGAAGTCCCAGAACAGGCCGCTCGCGGTCGCCGTTAGGTCTGGGCCCACGAGGATGTCACCCGAGTTGGCGCCGCTCAGAGGACCGAGCAGGTTGAAGGTCGACGAGCCGTCGTTGATCACCAGGTTCCAGTCGGTGATATCGGCTTGCGACAGCACGCCGAGCGCGCCGTCGGTGGTGATGCTTCCCGTGAACGCTGCCGGCTCCGGCCGCGTCGTTGAGGATATAGGTCGTCGCCCCGGCTGGGGCCGCCATCATCACGAACGCCGCCAACGCGCCGGTCGCCATCAAGGTCTTAAACATCGTTTCCCCCACCAAAAGACGCCCTGGACCAAGCCAGAACGGGCCAGAAAGCGCCACAATCGTTAGTGTCCATGCTTGGTCTCGTCAAGTCGACCTGACCGTCAGCCGCGAAAGAAATCCGAGACTGTGTTAAGTCTCACCCATGAGCGAAGGACCAAAAGACGGCGCGGCCGAGACGGCGATCCAGCGCGCCCTGCGCCTGAAGCAGGCGGCGCTCGAGGCGAAACCGAAGACTCCGGCCAGCGCCGGCGCTCGGCGCGCGAGGGTGGGCGGCATCGCCGCCGGCGCATCGAAGCCGTGGATGAAGAAATAGTCAGCCCAAGAAACGGAGAGCCCGCATGGCCGGCCTCAAGGACAAGCGCTCGTTCGTCGACAAGGAGCGACTCGATCTCTCCGAACGCCAGGCCGTCGAATACTGGATGAAGCGTTGGGGCGTCACGCGCGACCAGATCACCGCGGCGCACCGCAAGGCCGGTCGCCTGACGAAGGACATCGCCGCCGAACTGGGGAAGAAGCGGTAGTCGGCGGGCGAGGCCCTGAGCGCAAACAAGTCGCATCCATCCACGAGGACCAGTTTGCTGCGGGTCGTCCTGTGGCGCAGGCGGAAAAGCGTCTGAGCGTCGGGGTCGTCCAGGAAGGCCTTCGCGTTCTCGCGCGACGGGAATTCCAGAATGACCATCAGGTCCGGCGACCAGTCGCCTTCCATCACGGTCGGCTCGACCCTCGAACGATGTAGCGTCCCCCGTGCTTCTCGATGAACGCCGGGATGGCGGAAACATAGGGCCGACAGCGTCGCTCATGGCTTCCATCCCTCATCGGAGACGGACACCTAGCCCCGGACCCGCAAAGGGGAAGGACCGCTCACCCCGAGGTGGCGGTTGCGAATGTTTGGTATGTGGAATTCGGCGCGACCGTGTGGGCGGTGGTCGACCCGATGTGGACCCGAAAAGCCACGGGTCTTCACGCCGCCGGGTGGAGCATGGCATGCTCGCGCTCACGGCTTGGCAGAGCGGGTGGCGCGATGCATTTCGGAACCATTTCTGGTGTCGTGGTCATGGCGATGGCGGCATCGGCGATCGGGAGCGCCGCCTTCGCCGCGCCGCCGGGCTCCGCCGACGAGGTACGCTCGTTTCAGATGTCTTCCGCTCCGCTCGTGGCGCTGATCGATGTCAATGTCGTCGACGGAACGGGCCGTCCGGCGAGGGCGCACCAGACCGTGATCCTAAAGGAAGGACGGATCGCCGCCTTAGGTCCGATGGCGTCTACGCCGGTCCCCGCGAGCGCTGAAGAGCGTCATCTCAGCGGCCACACAGTCCTGCCCGGGCTCGTTATGCTGCACGAGCACATGATGTATTTCTCTGGATTCCGTATCTGGCACTCGCAGGCGGTGAGTTTCCCTCGGCTCTATCTCGCCGCGGGGGTAACCACGGTGCGCACAGCGGGCGGCGATTCGCCATTGACCGACCTGAACCTGAAACTCGCCATCGACGAGGGCCGGGTAGCCGGACCGCGAATGTTCGTCACAGGTCCGTTCTTCAATGGGTACGATGACCATTTTTTCGGAGACGATATTGTTCGGACCGAAGTCGACGGAAAGCGGGAAGTGCGATACTGGGCAGCGCACGGAGCGACATCCTTCAAGCTGTACGCGGACCTAGCCCCTGAAGCCGCCGCGGGCGTCATCGAAGCGGCGCATGCCCTCCACCTGAAGGTGACCGGACACCTCGGGCGAATAAATTGCCGCCAGGCCGCCGAGCTGGGGATCGACAACATCGAGCATTCGTTTGGGGCCTGCCTCAAAGAAATCAGCTCGAGCATGAACGCCGAGGAGAGCCCAAAGCCGCCTGACGCCTCAAAGGCCAAGGCGCTGATCGCTTTGCTTGTGAAGCACGGCGTTGTCCTGACAAGTACGCCGGCATCTGGATGGAGCCCTCCGTTGACGGCTGAGGAGCGGGCGTATTTGCACCCGACGGCGCTGGCGAACTACGACGCCTCCCTAAGCTGGCCCCATCCTGAGCTGGCCGCTCCGCAGGGCTATGTGCGAGGCCTGGAACACCAATTCCTCGCCGCCGGCGGACGGATGGTGATTGGCTCGGACGCCCAGGACGGAGGCCTCATCGCTGGCTTCGCGGACGACAGGGCGCTCGAGGCGCTGGTGGCGGCGGGCCATTCCCCCCTGGATGTGCTCCGTATGGCCACGCTGGAAGGCGCCCGCTACCTCGGAATCGATCAGACCGTAGGCACTGTCGAGCTTGGCAAAAGCGCCGATTTGGTTGTCGTACTCGGCGACCCCTCCCAAAATATTGCCGACATCGAAGCCGCCGTGTTGGTTTTCAAGGATGGCGTCGCCTACAGTCCACAAAAGCTTCGTGAGTCCGTTCGGGGAATGGTGGGTTGGTGGTGATCGCGGCGCCCGCCGGACCGGATCGGGCCGCCGCACCCGTCATGGTTTGTGGCGTCCACCCTGGATGATCTCGCCCAGCGTCCCTCGCTCGCCCGGCGCCAACGCGCGCTCACCACCCATATGACACCTTCGGAAAGTCCGCTGGTCGGCAACACCTCACGTCCCCAGCGAGCTGGGGGCAAGCTGGGGCTTGGCGCCAAGTGTCTGAGTCTATCCCCTACGCCGGCCACGTCTCCGGGCTCATGGCCAGGACGTCGCCGATGAAGTGGAGGGATCCGCAGATCAGCACGTGCGGGGGCGGTCCCTCCCCTTGAAGCGCTTGTCGGAGCGCCGCCTCGACGCCGGGGGTGGCGCTCGCGGCCAGGCCGACAGCGGCGGCGGCGGCGGCGAGGTCCTCTGGCGGCGTGGCGCTGGGCGACTGGAATGCGGTGGTGAACAGGCGCGGCGAGAGCTTGGCGAAGGGCTCGAAGAAGCCGCGCGCGTCCTTGCGTCCGAGCAGGCCGACGATCAGCGCCAATGGGCGGCCGTCGCGTTGCACGAGGCGCTCGCAGGCCGCGGCAAGGGCCTGGGCGGCATGCGGATTGTGGCCGCCGTCCAGCCACAGATCCGCGCTGCGGGCCCTGGCCAGGCGCCCCAGGGGGCCCGCGTCCAGGCGCTGGAACCGGCCCGGCCAGCTCGCGCCGGACACGCCCCGCGCGATCGCCGCCTCGTCGATACGGGGGTCCGCCAAGGCGAGGATGGCGGCGACGGCGAGGCCGGCGTTGTCGAACTGGTGCGCGCCCATCAGGCTGGGCCCCGGCAGGTCGAGCAGGCGCTCGCCCACGCGCACCGTCAGCCGGCCGCGATCTTCGTGGGCGTCGAAGTCGCGCCCCATCAGGGTGAGCGGCGCGCCCAGGGCGGCGGCTTCGGCCTCGATTACCGCCTCGCCCTCCGGCCGTTGGCGGGCCGAGACCACCGGTCGGCAGGGCTTGATGATGCCGGCCTTTTCCCAGGCGATCCGGCCCAGGTCCGGTCCCAGCATCTCCAGGTGATCGTAATCGACCGGGGTGATCACGCTGACGGCCGGGGCGGCGAACACATTGGTGGCGTCGAAGCGTCCGCCCAGGCCCACCTCGATCACGTTCAGGTCGGCGGGCGCGCCGGCGAAGGCGTGGAAGGCCAGTGCGGTGGTTATCTCGAAGAAGCTGATCGGCGCTCCGGCATTGGCTGCCTCGACCTCGTCGATCCGGTCGGAAAGCTCGCCATCCCCGATCAGAGCGCCGCCGATGCGGATGCGCTCGGCGAACCGCACCAGATGCGGCGAGGTCAGAACATTGACGGTGAGGCCCGCCGCCTCGGCGACGGCGCGCAGATAGGCCGTGGTCGATCCCTTGCCGTTGGTGCCGGCGACGTGGATCACCGGCCCCATGCGATCCTGCGGCCGGCCCAGCGCCGCTAGCAGCCGCTCGACCCGGCCGGTGGAGAGGTCGATCAGCGAAGGGTGCAGGGCGCGCAGGCGCGCGATGGCGCCGTCGGAGGCGCGGATGGCGTCGTGGTCGATCGGGGCCGGCGCGGTCAGGGGATCAGGCGGCGAGGCGGGCGCGGCCGGTCATCAGGGTGCGCAGGATGGAGCCCAGCACAGCGGGCAACTCCTTGCGTGTCACCACCCGGTCGACCATGCCGCGCTCGACCTGGAACTCGGCGGTCTGGAAGCCGGGAGGCAGGGTCTCGCGGATGGTCTCCTCGATCACCCGGCGGCCGGCGAAGCCGATCAGGGCGGCCGGCTCGGCCAGGTGGACGTCGCCCAGCATGGCGTAGGAGGCGGTGACGCCGCCAGTGGTCGGGTCGGTCAGCGCCACCACATAGGGCAGGTGCGCGCGGCGCAGGCGTTGTATGGCCGCGGTGGTGCGCGCCATTTGCATCAGGGAGAGCGAGCCCTCCTGCATGCGCGCGCCGCCCGAGGCGGTGAAGATCACGAACGGGGCGGAGCGCTTCACGGCCTCGTCGACGCCGGCGAGGAAGGCTTCGCCCGCCGCCGCCCCCAGAGAGCCGCCCATGAAGGCGAAATCCTGCACCAGAACGACGGTCGTCACTCCGCCGATCTCGCCCACCGCCGCGGCCATGGCGTCGGTCTCGCCGGTCGCCTTGCGCGCGGCGGCGAGGCTGTCGCGGTAGGGCTTGCCATAGGTAAAGCCCAGCGGATCGTCGGGGGACTTTGGCAGGGGCAGGGCTTTACAGCGGCCATTGTCGAAGGTGTAGGCAAAGCGCAGGTGCGGGCGAATGCGCATGTGGCGCCCGGCCGGCGTCACCCAGAGCGCGGCCTCGAGGTCGGGCCGGTAGATCATCTCGCCGGTGTCGGGGCACTTTTCCCACAGGTTTTCCGGCGTGTCGCTGCGCGACACCAGCTTGCGCACGCCGGGCGCGATCTTGGCCAGCCAGCCGCCGCGCGCGCGATCCGGGGGCGGAGCGGCGCTCCGGATCGGGCGGTTCTTCTTGTCGTCGGTCAGCGCCATGTGGCGAAGCTCTCGTCCGACCCGCGCGTCCGAGCCGATCGCACAGCCTGAGCCAAGCCGGCGGCGGACTCTAGGACTTTCCGCACCGGATCACGGTTCTGTGCGAGGGCGCCTTCGATCCGCTCGACCAGGGCCGAGCCGACCACCGCCGCGTCGGCGACGCGGGCCACCTCGGCGGCCCGCTGCGGCGTGCGGATGCCGAAGCCCACGGCCACCGGAAGGCGGCACGCGGCGCGCACCGCCGCCACCTGGGGCGCGATCTCGTCGGCGTCCGCCTCCTTGGCCCCGGTCACGCCGGTGACCGCGACATAGTAGATGAACCCGCGCGTGCGCCGCGCCACTACGGCCAGGCGGGCGGCGTCCGTGGTCGGCGTCGCCAGGCGGACCAGCGCCAGATCGGCGGCGTCGAGAGCGTCGGCCAGCGGGCCGGCTTCCTCGGGCGGGCAGTCGACCACGATCAGGCCGTCGACGCCCGCGCTGGCCGCCTCGGCGGCGAAGGCGGCGTAGCCCCAGCTGAGCAGAGGATTGAGATAGCCCATCAGCACGATCGGCGTATTGTCGTCGCCGGCCCGGAACCGGCGCACAAGGCCGAGCACGCCGTCGGTATCCATGCCGGCCTGCAAGGCGCGGATCGCCGCGCGCTGGATGATCGGGCCGTCGGCCATGGGATCGGAGAAAGGCAGGCCGAGCTCGATCAGATCGGCCCCGGCGCCGGGCAGTCCCTCGAGGATCTCGAACGCCCGCTCGGCGTCCGGATCGCCGGCCATGACATAGGCGACGAAGCCGGCGCGGCCTTCGCGCGCCAGGGCGGCGAAGCGCGCCTCGATCCGGCCGGCGGTCAAATCGCGCGCCCGAGGCGCTCGGCGACCGTGGCGAGGTCCTTGTCGCCGCGGCCGGAAAGATTGAGCACCACCACCCCGTCCGGCCCGACCTCGCGGCAGACCTCGGGCAGGCGGGCCAGGGCGTGGGCCGACTCCAGGGCCGGCACGATGCCCTCCAGCCGGGCGCACAGCTGGAACGCCTCGAGCGCCTCGGCGTCGGTCGCGGTCAGATAGCGCGCGCGTCCGACATCGTGCAGCCAGGCGTGCTCCGGCCCGATGCCGGGATAGTCGAGGCCGGCGGAGATGGAATGGGCCTCCAGAATCTGTCCGTCGCCGTCCTGCAGCAGATAGGTCTTGTTGCCGTGCAGGACGCCCGGACGGCCGCCGTTCAGCGCCGCCGCGTGGCGGGCCGTGGCCATGCCGTCGCCCGCCGCCTCGACGCCGAAGATTTTGACCGTCTCGTCGGCCAGAAAGGGATGAAACAGGCCGATGGCGTTGGACCCGCCGCCGACGCAGGCGATCAGGGCGTCCGGCAGTCGACCTTCCAGCTCTAGGATCTGGGCCCGGGTCTCGATGCCGATGACCGCCTGGAAGTCGCGCACCATGACAGGATAGGGGTGCGGCCCGGCGGCCGAGCCGATCAGATAATAGGTGTCCTCGACGTTGCTGACCCAGTCGCGCAGGGCCTCGTTCATGGCGTCCTTGAGGGTCGAGGCGCCGCTGGTCACCGGGCGGACCTCGGCCCCCAGCAGGTTCATGCGCAGCACATTGGGGGCCTGACGCTCCACGTCCACGGCGCCCATGTAAACGATGCAGGGCAGGCCGAAGAGGGCGCAGACGGTGGCCGTGGCCACGCCGTGCTGGCCGGCCCCGGTCTCGGCGATGATCCGCGTCTTGCCCATACGCCGGGCCAGCAGGATCTGGCCCATGCAGTTGTTGATCTTGTGCGCGCCGGTGTGGTTGAGCTCCTCGCGTTTGAGATAGACCCGGGTTCCGCCGAGGTGCTCGCTCAGCCGGCGCGCGAGATAGAGCGGACTCGGCCGGCCGACATAGCTCTTCAGATAGCCGTCGAGTTCGGCCTGGAAGGCGCCGTCCGCCTTGGCCGCCTCGAACGCCTCTTCCAGCGCCAGCACCAGGGGCATCAGGGTCTCGGGCACGAAGCGGCCGCCATAGTCGCCGAACCGGCCGTCGCGGTCGGGCTGGGCGGCATAGTCGTTGGCCCGGAGGGGCGGCTCTAGGAGACTGGTCACGGATCGCCGGGGGGTCGTTCCGGCGCGGGTCAGAGCTCGCGGACCGCGCGCAGGAAACTAGTGATGAGAGCCGGGTCCTTTAGGCCCGCGCCCCGCTCCACGCCAGAGGAAACATCCACCATCGGCGCGCCGGCGGCGCGGGCCGCCTCGGCGACGTTCCAGGGGTCGAGGCCGCCGGCCAGGAACCACGGCCGCTCGAACCTGGCCCCGGCCAGGAGGGCGGGATCGAACGCGGCGCCGCGGCCGCCCGGGAGGGCCGCGCCGCTCGGGGCCTTGGCGTCGAACATCAGGTGCTCCACCGCCCCTTCGTAAGCGCGCGCGGCCGCCACATCGTCCGCCCCGGCCACCGCGATCGCCTTGATCACCCCGGCCCCGGTGCGGGCGGCGATCTCGCGGGCGCGGGCGGGACCCTCAGCGCCGTGCAGCTGAA
>JBBRQK010000032.1:0-15249 GCA_038226475.1 Caulobacterales bacterium
CGCCGGCCGCGCCCGCGCCGCCGGCGCCGCCAGCCCCGCCGACGGCGACGCCCGTGGCGTTTGCCCCCGTCGTCACGCTGGCGGTGCCCGCTCCGCCCGCGGCGCCGGCCCCGCCCGCGCCTCCGGCCATGCCCGCCGCCCCCGCGGCTCCAGCGCCGCCGTGACCGCCCGCACCCCCGGTGGCGTGAGCCGAATCGGTGGGGTCGGCCGAGCCCGGGTTGGTGGCGGTCGCGAATTGCCCGGCGACGCCGCCAGCGCCGGCCTTGCCGGGGGACCCTCCGGCGGCGCCATTGGCGCCGGGACTGCCGATGACGGTGAAGTCCATGGTCTCGTTTCCCGATCGACGGGTTTTCTCGCGTTGATGCGAGGAGTGGTGTCTCGTTGCGTCAGCTAGGTCACGCACGCCAGAATAGCGCAACAAAACCATCTTAAGTATTAATAACAAATGCTGTGAAACAAATCGTGGTCGCTTGATTTCCTTGAGATTTCAGCGACGGCCCAGGTCGGGGCGAAACAAGCTTCGCTTGTGCGACCCGTGGAAAAAACCGACGGAAAGGGACCTGGCGGCGTGGTTAGGCCGGCGACCAGCGCCAGTCCTTGATCTCCGGCAGATCGTCGCCGTGCTCGCATACGAACGCCTTGTGGCGCGCGAGGCAGGCGTTCAGCCATTCGGCCGCCGCCTCGACTCGGCCGGCCATGCGCGGGGCGCGGCGGATGGCGTCGAACGCCAGGGTGAAGCGATCGAGCCGGTTCAGCACCACCATGTCGAACAGGGTCGTGGTGGTGCCGCGCTCCCGATAGCCGTGGACGTGGAAGTTGCGGTGCCCGGCGCGGATGTAGGTCAGCTTGTGGATGATGCCGGGATAGCCGTGGAAGGCGAAGATAACCGGCCTGTCGGCAGTGAACAGGGCGTCGAACGCCGCTTCGCCCAGGCCGTGCGGATGATCCCGAGGCGATTCCAGGCGCATGAGGTCGACCACATTGACCACGCGCACCCGCAGATCCGGCGCCTGGTCGCGCAGCAGGGTGACGGCGGCCAGGGTCTCCAGCGTCGGCACGTCGCCGCAGCAGGCCATGACCACGTCCGGATCATCGGCCCCAGAGCCGGCCCAGTCCCAGGCCCCCGCGCCGGCGGCGCAGTGGCGGGCGGCGGCGTCGATATCCAGCCACTGCAAGGCCGGCGCCTTGCCGGCGATGATCAGGTTCACATAGTTTCGGCTGCGCAGGCAGTGATCGACGGTCGAGAGCAGGCAGTTGGCGTCGGGCGGCAGATAGATCCGCGCCACAGCCGACGACTTGTTGGCCACGTGATCGATGAAGCCCGGATCCTGGTGCGAGAAGCCGTTGTGGTCCTGCTGCCAGACGTGTGAGGTGAGCAGATAGTTGAGCGAGGCGATCGGCGCGCGCCAGGCGATGTCGTGGCACGCCTCCAGCCACTTGGCGTGCTGGTTGAACATCGAATCGACCACATGGATGAACGCCTCGTAGCAGGCGAACAGGCCGTGGCGGCCGGTCAGCAGATAGCCCTCCAGCCAGCCCTGGCAGAGGTGTTCGCTCAGGACCTCCATCACCCGGCCGTCCTGGGCCAGATCCGTATCGCCGGGGACGGTTTCCGCCATCCAGGTCTTTTCCGACGCCTGATAGACCGCCTCCAGCCGGTTGGACGCGGTCTCGTCTGGGCCGAACAGGCGAAAATTGGCGGCCTTGAGGTTGGCGGCCATCACGTCGCGCAGGAAGCGGCCGAGGTTGCGCGTCGCCTCGGCCTTCACCGATCCGGGCGCGGGCACGTCGATGGCGTAGTCGCCGAACGCCGGCAGCTCGAGCGGCCGCAGGAGGACGCCACCGTTGGCGTGCCGATTGGCGCTCATCCGTCGCTCGCCCTTGGGCGCGAGGGAGGTGATCTCGGCGCGCACCTTCCCGTCGGCATCGAACAGCTCCCGCGGCCGGTAGCTCTTCAGCCACGCTTCGAGCTGAGCCAGATGGTCCGGCTTTTCCATATGGTCGATCGGCACCTGATGGGCGCGCCAGGTCCCTTCGACCTTCTTGCCGTCCACGATCTTGGGACCGGTCCAGCCCTTGGGCGTGGCGAAGACGATCATCGGCCAGCACGGACGCGGGAGCGCCTGCCCCGCCGGCGTCCGGCGCGCCGCGGCCTGGATGGCCCGGATCTCGGCCAGCACCGCCTCCAGCGTCTCGGCTAGGGCGACGTGCACCAGGGCCGGGTCGTGGCCGTCGACGAAGTGCGGCTCCCAGCCGTAACCGCGCAGCAACTGGGTCAGCTCCTCCCGGCCGATGCGCGCCAGCAGGGTCGGATTGGCGATCTTGTAGCCGTTCAGATGCAGGATCGGCAGCACCGCCCCGTCGCGGCGCGGATCGATGAACTTGTTGGAGTGCCAGCTGGCCGCCAGGGGCCCGGTCTCCGCCTCCCCGTCGCCGACCACGCAGGCGACGATCAGATCTGGATTGTCGAACGCCGCGCCATGGGCGTGCAGCAGGCTGTAGCCCAGTTCGCCGCCTTCGTGGATCGAGCCCGGACAGCCCGGCCAGACGTGGCTGGGAATGCCATAGGGCCAGGAGAACTGGCGGAACAGGCGGCGCAGTCCCTCACGCCCGGGCCCGATGTCCGGATATCGCTCCGTGTACGTGCCTTCCAGATAGGCGTTGGCCACCAGTCCCGGGCCGCCATGGCCCGGCCCGATCACATAAATCATGTCCAGGTCATGATCCGTGATCAGACGGTTGAGGTGGGCGTAGAGGAAGTTGATGCCGGTGGTCGTGCCCCAGTGTCCCAGCAGTCGCGGCTTGACGTACTCCAGCGTCAGCGGCTCGTCCAGCAGCGGATTGGCCTTCAGATAGATCTGGCCGACGGTGAGATAGTTGGCCGCGCGCCACCAGGCGTCCAGGCGCGCGAGGCGTTCAGGCGAGAGCACGCTCGCGCGGTCTTCGACGATGGTCATGGAGAGTCACCCGGGACGCGGAACTCAGGAGAGCGTCTGGGCAACGCCTCGCCGGACGCCCCGTTCCAGCATCTCGCGCACCTCGTGCAGGCTCTCGACCACGGCGAGGGCCAAGCCGCGCATCTCCTCGGTCGCTTCCAGCAGGTCGGGGACCATCACGGTCATCATCCCGGCGGCATGAGCGGCGCGGACGCCGTTGTGCGAGTCTTCCAGCGCCAGGCAGGCCCCCGGCGCGACGCCGAGGCGCGCGGCGGCGGCCAGAAATGGATCGGGCGCCGGCTTGCCGCGCGTATAGTCGCCGGCGGCTATGATCGCCCCGAACCGGTCCAACAGCCCGTTCGGCCCCAGCTGGCGCGCCACGGTGGCGTGGCCCGAGGAGGTGGCGACGGCGCGTGGCAGGCCGGCCTCGTCCAGGAAATCCAGCAGTTCCACCACCCCGGCCTTGATCGTCACCCCCGCCGCGAGCCGCTCGTGCGCGAGGGCCCAGACCTCGGCGATCCAGCCGTCATGGTCGAACGCCTTGCCGAAATGGTCCATCGCCACGGCCCGGCTGGCGTCGCGCTGCAGCCCGACCATGCGCAGGAACACCGGCAGCGGCAGATCGAGACCGCGCCGGCGGCTGGCCTCCATCATGGTGTCGCGAAATACCCGTTCGGTATCCACCAGCAGGCCGTCCATGTCGAAGATCACCGCCGCCGCCGGGCGCGGCGGCCTCATGCGAACGCATCCGCGCCATAGCCCTGGAAGTACAGCAGGGCGGAGAGGTCGGCGTGATCCAGTCGCGCGTCGGCCCGCGCCGCGACGATCGGCTTGGCGCGATAGGCGACCCCGAGGCCCGCCGCCACGATCATCGCCAGGTCATTGGCCCCGTCGCCCACGGCCAGGGTGTCGCCAGGCGCGATCCCCAGGGCGCGGGCTTCCTCGATCAGCGCCGCCAGCTTGGCCTCGCGGCCCAGGATCGGCTCGGCGACGGCCCCGGTCAGGCGCGCGCCGTCGTCGATCAGGCGGTTGGCGCGATGGGCGTGGAAGCCGGCTGCCGCCGCCACCCGCCGGGTGAAGAACTCGAAACCGCCCGAGACCAGCACGCAGCGGGCGCCGTGGGCGGCCATGGTCCGCGCCAGGGTGCGGGCGCCGGGGTTGAGCCGCACGCGCGTATCGAACGTCACCTGCAGAGCCGCCAGGTCGAGGCCGGTCAGCAGGGCCACGCGTTCGCGCAGAGCGCCCTCGAAGGCGATCTCTCCGGCCATGGCGCGCTCGGTGATCGCCGCCACTTCGGATTTCAGCCCGGCGAAATCGGCCAGCTCGTCCAGGCACTCACAGCCGATGATGGTGGAATCCATGTCGGCGACCAGGAGCCGCTTGCGCCGCCCCTCGGCGGGCTGGACGCAGATGTCCACCGCGTGGCGTTCGAGGGCGCGGGCGACCGAAATGCGCAGCGGGCCCGAATCCTCGCCCTCGGTGAACAGGTCCATGGCCCCCTCCCCCAGCATCGCGGTTCCGCTGACCGGATTGCCGGCGCCGGCCACCGCCTCGAGGGCGTCCGGCAGGGCGTGCTGCAGCGCGCCGTGGTCGGCGGCGACGAGGGTCAGGACCAGAGGCATGGAAACAGGCGTGGCGGCGGATCAGACCGTGACGTCGAGCCGCTCCAGCCCGCGGAAGAACGGCAGGGTGCGCCAGACCGGCGCCTCCTCCGGGCGCTCCAGGGCCAGGTTCGGATAGCGCTCGAACAGCCGGGCCAGGGCGATTTGCGCTTCCAGCCTAGCTAGAGGCGCGCCGATGCAGATGTGGGCCCCGCCGCCGAAGGCCACGTGCGGGCTCTTCTTGCGGGTGATGTCGAACCGTCCCGGGTCCTCGAACACCGCTGGATCGCGATTGGCCCCGCGCAGAGAGACCACGATCGACTGGGTAGCGTGGATCGGGCAGCCGCCGACATTGAGCTCGCGCGAGGCGATGCGACCAGTGATGTCCACCGGCGGTTCGAAGCGCAGGATCTCCTCCACCGCCGCCCCGATCAGGGCCGGATCGGCGCGTAGCTTGGCCAGCTCCTCCGGATGCAGCAGAAACAGGCGCACGCCATTGCCGATCAGGTCGGTAGTGGTCAGGTTGCCGGCCACCAGCAGGGCGATCAGATTGGTGATCAGATCCTGATCGCTCAGATCGGCCCCGGCGGCCTGCAGCTGGGCCATGTCGGTGACCAGGTCGTCTTCCGGCGCCGCCCGCCGCGCCTCCAGCATGCCGGTCATGAAGTCGCCCAGCGCATGGATCGAGGCCACCATGTGCGTCGTCTGTTCGGGCGTGCGCATCGGATTGAGACTCTGGATCACACCCTCCGACCAGTCGCGGAACTCGGCCAGGCGGCCCAGGTCCACGCCCAGGATGCGGGCGATGACGTCGATCGGGATCGGCAGGGAAACCTCGGCCATCAGATCAAAGCTCTCCCGCCCGGCCAGGCGGTCCAGGGTCTCGGCGACCACCGTTTCCACCAGGTCGCGGCAGCGCGCGACGCGCTTATAGAGCGCCTGGGCCAAGGGCCCCCGGATACGCGCATGATCGGGATCGTCCATCATCAGGATCGAGCCCGGACCGTTGCGCTCCGGCAGGCCCTCCACCTGCTGCTCCAGCGATCGCCGGGTCAGCCACGCCGCCCGCTCGGCGCGCGCCGGATCGCGCCAGAGCGTCAGGTCGGTGAGGATGCCGCGCACATCCTCGTGCCGAGTCAGGAAGAACGAGCCGGCCATCTCGTCGCGCATCACCGGATCGAGAGTGCGCAGGCGATCCAGCATGGCATAGGGATCGTCGCGGAAGGCCGGATTGAGGGGGGTCAGCTCCAGGATGCGCGGCGGCGCGTCGTCGTCGGCCATGTCTCTCGTCTCTCCTCGCCCCCGGGCGAGCGCCACCTTAACGCGGCGCGGCGAGGAGAGCTACGTGGCGCGAGACCGGCTAGCTAGGTGAGAACTTGGAAGCCGTGTTTTTGGACAACTGACAGGAGCTTACGCAATGGCGGGCTGGGCTGCTCGGTGCCCGATTCCCACTTCTCGACCGTGCTTTCGCTGGTGTTGAGGCAGCGGGCGAACACGCGCTGACTGACGTTATTGGCTTCGCGGAGCCGCTTGATCTCGGCGGGCGCTATTTCCCTCGGGGGCAGATGCCGGGCGTCGAAGTCCAGCATGGCCGTCCCTGTCGATCGCCCCGACCTTATGAAGCAGCGCCGCGGACGAGTGGTGTGCAGAAGGGTTGTGCATTTCGCTAAGCGATGCGGCATGCTTGATTCCTCATTGGTTGAATTCATGATTGCAATATGAAATCTCGGTGTCAAGCGGATTTCTCGCGCGGTTTGTCCGCGGTTGTCCCTTGGTGTCCTGGCCTGTCCGGTCTTGTTACGCCGCTGTCCGCCGCTGTCCAATTGCTGCCCGAGACTGTCCGACCTTGTTCCGTGCCTGTCCGGTTTTGTCCGGTTTTGCCCGCGGATCGTCCGCCGCTGGATGACAAATCCCTGTTCAGTTACAACGCGGTATCCCAAAGACGCCATCGCGGTTCTCTCCAGAACACCGGGAAACGCCCCCTCCTCCCCCAAAATTTCGTGACGCACGACGCGGCGCGGCGCGTTGGACCTTGCGGCCACTCGGTGGCAGAAGCGCCTGGGAGCCCATCCTCTGTTCGACCCCTCGGCAGGGCCTCCGGGAGTGACCCCATGATCCTGCGTATGGGCGCCGCGGCGCTCGCTCTCGCCGCCGGCTCTTCGCCCGCGCTCGGCGCGGTCGTCTCCGGCCAGGCGGCCTACGGCGGCTGGACGGCGGACGCGCCGGGCGTCACGCGGCATATCACGGCGGCCGATCTGCCGCCGCCCGGGGCCACGCGGCCGGGGGTGGCGCCGCCGGCGGTGGTGGCGCGGCCGGCCTCGGCCAGGCTGCAGGTTCCGGCCGGATTCAGCGTGGGGGCCTTCGCAAGGCTGGAGGGGCCAAGGCAGATCCGCGTCGCGCCCAACGGCGATGTGTTCGCGGCCCAGACGGACCAGGGCAAGATCGCCCTCTTTCGCGTCGCCGACGGGGCGGCCGCCGCGCCCGCGCCCCAGATCTTCGCGGAGGGCCTGGACCGACCGTTCGGCATCGCCTTCTATCCGCCCGGACCGAACCCGGCCTGGGTCTACGTGGCCAACGCCAATTCCGTGGTCCGCTTCGCCTACCACGCCGGCGACCTGAAGGCGCGCGGGCCGGCCGAGGTGATCGTGCCCAAGCTGGCGGCCAATACCAAAGGCCATTCGACGCGCGACATCGCCTTCTCGCCCGACGGCGCGCGGATGTTCATCGCCGTGGGTTCGGGCTCCAACGTCGCCGAATCTATGCCCAGGAAGCCGTTGGCGGAAGCGAAGGAATGGGACGCGGCGCACGGCCTGGGCGCGACCTGGGGCGAGGAGACCGACCGGGCCGACGTGCTGGTGATGACCCCGACCGGCCAGGGCCGCCGGGTGGTGGCGGCGGGCATCCGCAACTGCGTCACCCTGACCATCCAGCCCGGCTCCAACGATCTCTGGTGCACCACCAACGAGCGCGACATGCTGGGCGACAACGTGCCGCCCGACTACGCCACCCGCGTTAGGGCCGGCGGCTTCTACGGCTGGCCCTGGTACTACATCGGCGATCACGAAGACCCCCGGCACAAGGACGAGCGGCCGGATCTGGCCGGCAAGGCGATCGTACCCGACGTGCTGATCCAGCCGCATTCGGCGCCGCTGGGCATGACCTTCTACACCGCCCGGTCCGGACCCGCCGCCTTCCCGGCCGACTACCGCGGCGACGCCTTCGTCGCCCTGCACGGTTCGTGGAACCGCGCCACGCGCACCGGCTACAAGGTCGTGCGCCTGACGATGAAGAACGGCGTCCCGACCGGCGAGTATCAGGACTTCCTGATCGGCTTCGTGGTCGACGCCAAGGGCGTGTGGGGCCGCCCGGTGGGCGTGGCCGTGGCCCATGACGGCGCCCTGCTGGTCAGCGACGACGGCAGCGACACGATCTGGCGCGTGGCCCGCGACCGGGCGGTGGCGGCGCAGTGAGGCTGGCCGCCCTCCCCGCCCTGGCGCTGGTCCTCGCCGCCGCCGGCGCGCGGGCCCAGACGCCCGGCGGCGTAGCGGCGGGCGAGGCGATCTTCCAGGATCGCTGCACCCTGTGCCACGGCCCGGCCGGCGGCGGCCAGGGACCGAGCCTCGAAGGCGTGGTCGGGCGCAAGGCCGGCGCCCTGGCCGGCTTCTCCTATTCCCCGGCCCTCGCCGTCTCGGGCCTGACCTGGACACCGGCGACGCTCGATACCTTCCTGGCCGGACCGTCCGCCCTGGTTCCGGGCACGGCCATGCGCGCGGTGGTGGCCGACCCGGCCGAACGGCGCGACCTGATCGCCTATCTGGCCTCGCTCAGGCGGCCCTGAAGAAGGGCCTGTCGCCCTCGATCGTCGCGCGGCCCATGAGACGGCGGTGAGGCAGATAGTCGCTGACCGCATAGTGCTGGGTGCATCGATTGTCCCAGAACGCCAGCGATCCAGGGGTCCAGCGCCAGCGCACGCAGAATTCCGGTCTCTGGATATGGGCGAACAGGAAATCCAGCAGCATGCGGCTCTCTTCGCGGCGCAGGCCCTTGATCCTCGAGGTGAAGACCGAATTGACGAACAGCCCGGGCTCGCCGGTCTCGGGATGGGTGCGCACGACCGGATGGATGACCGGCGGATGCTCCGCCCTCGCCGCCTCATAGCGTTCGCGCCCGGCGGCGGCGCCGGCGAGGCCGTCGGCGGGAAAGGCGTGCACGAAATCATGCACCGCGCTCAGGCCATCCAGCCAGCCGCGCAGGGACGGCGACAGCGCCCGATAGGCCGCGGTCATGCTCGACCACAGGGTGTCGCCGCCGGTCGGCGGCAGCTCGCGGGCATAGAGCAGGGCGCCCATCGCCGGCCGTTCGAGGAAGGTGACGTCGGTGTGCCAGTGGTCGTTGTCGCTGGGATTGGCGTCGTGATTGTCGAGCAGCATGATCTGCGGCGCCGTCTCGTCGCCCGGATAGAGCGGGTGGGTGTGCAACTCCCCGAACCGGGCGGCGAAATCCCGATGCTGGAGCGGCGTGAGGCTCTGGCCCTCGAAGAACAGGACCTTGTGCGCCAGCAGGGCCGCGCGCAGATCGTCGATCACGCCCTCGCCGGGGTCGTCGCGCAGGTCGATGCCGCCCACAACCGCGCCGATGGTAGGGTTGAGCGGGGTGATCTCGAGATGATTGGCCGTGGCCATGGCAGGTCTCCGTTGGCGCGCGCTCTTGACCGGCGCCCCGGCCCCGGCCACGACCTGGGTGACACCAGGAGGATCCGCCGATGAGACGCGCCGCTATCGTGTGCCCGATCCGCACCCCGGTGGGCAAGTTCCTGGGCGCCCTGGCCCCCGTGACGGCGGGTGAGCTGGGCGCGGTGATCCTGAAGGCCCTGGTCGAGCGCACCGGCATCGACCCCGAGCGGATCGACGACGTGATCTTCGCCCAGGGCTATGGCAACGGCGAAGCGCCGTGCATCGCCCGCTGGAGCGCCCTGGCCGCCGGCCTGCCGATCTCGATCCCCGGCTACCAGCTCGACAGGCGCTGCGGCAGCGGCCTGCAGGCGGTGATCGACGCGGCGATGATGGTCCAGACCGGGGCCGCCGACGTGGTCGTCGCCGGCGGGATCGAAAGCATGAGCAACGCCGAATACTACACCACCGACATGCGCGGCGGGGCCCGCGCCGGCTCGGTCACCCTTCACGACCGCCTGGCGCGCGGGCGGGTGATGAGCCAGCCGGTGGCCCGCTTCGGCGTCATCTCCGGCATGATTGAGACGGCCGACAACCTCGCCCGCGACTATCAGATCTACCGCGAAGCGTGCGACCAATACGCCGCCGCCAGCCACCAGCGCGCCGCCGCGGCGTGGGATGCGGGCAAGTTCGACGACGAACTGGCCCCGGTCGCCGTAACCCAGAAGCGCGGCGACCCGATCGTCTTCGCCCGGGACGAGGGCGTGCGCGCCGACGCCACCGCCCAGAGCCTGGCCGCCCTGAAGCCGCTCGAGAAGGGCGGCGTGGTCACCGCCGGCAACGCCAGCCAGCAGAACGACGCCGCCGCCGCCTGCCTGGTCGTCGCCGAGGACATGCTGGAGACGCTCGACCTGGACCCCATGGGCTGGTTCGTCGCCTGGGCGGCGGCGGGGTGCGAGCCGTCGCGCATGGGCATCGGCCCGGTGCCGGCGGTGGCCCGCCTGTTCGCCCGCACGGGCCTCGGCTGGGACGACATCGACCTGGTGGAGCTCAACGAGGCCTTCGCGCCGCAGGTGCTGGCGGTGCTGAAGGGCTGGGGCTGGGACGACCGCGACAGGCTGAACGTCAACGGCTCCGGCATCTCGCTGGGTCATCCCATCGGCGCGACCGGCGGACGCATCCTGGCCAACCTGCTTCGCGAGCTGAAGCGCCGGGACGGGCGCCTCGGCCTCGAGACCATGTGCATCGGCGGCGGCCAGGGCATCGCGGCGGTGTTCGAGGCGGCCTGACCCTCAGGCGCTCTTCTTCGGCGGCAGGGGGATGAACGCCGAGGTCCGGGCGACATAGGCTTCGTAGTCCGGTCGTTGGCGGCGCATGCGGCCCTCGACCGTCGGCACACCGCTCCACCGGGTCAGCAGCACGGTGATCAGCACCGGACCCACGATCGAGACGGCGCCGATCCATCCGGTCTCGGCGGCGATCAGCCACAAGCCCCACCAGACGCAGGCGTCGCCGAAATAGTTGGGGTGACGCGTATAGCGCCACAGGCCCGTCTGGAGCACCTTGCCTTCGTTGGCGGGATCGGCCCTGAAGGCGGTCAACTGAAGGTCGCCGATGCTCTCGAAGGCGACGCCGACCACGGCCAGGGCCACGCCGGCCCAGCCGAGCAGGCCCAGGGCGCCGGCGCCCCTCAACTGACCCAGCTGCGCCGGCAGGCTGACGACGATCTGCAGCGGCAGTTGCAACGCGAACACCAGGAGCAGAGACGCCTTGGCGTAGCTCCACCCGCGATCGGTCTGCGCGTGGGCCATCATCGACACATAGCGTCGGTCCGGCCCGTTGCGACGCCATCGGAGCAGCAGATGAACGCCCAGGCGCACGCCCCAGATCGTGCACAGGCTGGCCAGCCACGCCGCATGGGCGCCGTGGCCGCCGACGAAGGCGAAGCTCGCCCAGGCGGTGAGGACCATGCCCAGCGGCCACCAGCTGTCGATGAAGCTGGGATCGCGCGTGCGCAGATTGATCAGCCACAGCAGCACGAAGGCCGCGAGGGACAGGGCCAGGTTCTGGCCGAGGAGATAGGCGATGTGCATGCCGGCGCGAGATCCCTAGGGCTCGAAGGAGCCCGGACGGCCGCGAGCTATATCACGGGGTCAGCCCGCTGGGCTGATCGGCACTTCGAGGGTTTCGGTGAAGTTCGGGGCCTGGCCCGAATTGGAGGTGATGCCCACGGTCAGCTGATCGTAGGCGGTATAGGGATCGTCGCCGCCGGGAATGCCGCTGGGATCATAGGTGACGACGATCGTGCAGGTCGCCCCGGTCGGGTGGGCGGCGGGCGCGCAGGTCGTGGACTTGACGGTCGCCTTGCCGAGGTTCGCGCTGGGGGTGATCTTCTTCACCGCCAGGGCGAGGTCGCCGATGCTCTGGAGGCTGAGGGTGATGTCGACCTTCCGCTGGTCGCTCAGGAACTGATAGCCGCCGCTCTGGGTGAGCCACGTGTACTGCGCGCTCGGCAGAACGACGAACGCAGCCCCGCGATTGGCGTCATAGCCGGTGGTGTAGCCGTTGGCGCTGCGCGCATAGACGGTGACGCCGTCGGCGACGGATATCGGCGTCGGCGCCGTGGGCGCTCCCTGCGCGATCGAGAGCAGAGTGCCGTGCAGATCCCAGTAGCAGGTCTGGTTGAAGTAGGTGGTGTAGTGATGATAGCCGCCGCCCCGGCCGCTGCCGCTTCGGACGATGTCGTAGCTGCAGTTGCCCATGATCCGGCCGCTCTGAAAGGCGTATCCCGCGACGACCAGATCGCGCGCGCCCGAAGCGGGCGTGAACTGCAAAGTATATTCGTACGCCCCGACGGGATCGGCGCCACAGACCCCGGCCAGACAGGCCATCAAGACGACAGGCTTCATCCAGAGTCCCCCTTGAACACGGCCGACGGTACGTCTTGTATTCCCGCTAACACAAATCAAGTTCACATGATCAGAAACCGCCCTTCGGCAGAGACGAAGATCCTGCTGCTGTGCGGTCCGACCGCCAGCGGCAAGAGCGGTCTGGCCCTGGCCCACGCGCGGGCTGCCGGGGCCGAGATCGTCAACGCCGATTCCATGCAGGTCTACGCCGACCTGCGCGTGCTCACCGCCCGGCCGACCGCGGCCGACGAGGCTCTCGCGCCGCATCACCTCTACGGCGTCGCCGATGCCGCCGACGCCTGGTCGGTCGGGCGCTGGCTGCGGGCGGCCATGGCGGCGCTGGAGGCGATCGCGGCGCGCGGCCGGCCGGCGATCGTGGTCGGCGGCACGGGGCTGTATTTTCGCGCCTTGACCCAGGGCCTCGCCGATATCCCGGCTGTCCCTCCCGAGGTGCGCGCCGATGTCGCCGACCGGTTCCAGGGCCTCGGCGAGGCTGCCTTCCGCGCGCGACTGGCGGCGCTGGATCCGGCGAGCGAGGCCCGCATCGCCCCCGGCGACCGGCAGCGGCTGACCCGCGCTCTGGAAGTGGCCGAAGCCACCGGCCGTTCGCTCTCGGCCTGGCGCGGCGCCAACGCTCCGGCCCTGGCGCCGGGAACCTGGTCGGCGCTGGTGATCGATCCGCCGCGCGACGAGCTCTATGCCCGCATCGACGCGCGCCTGGCGGCCATGGTCGAGAGCGGCGCCCTGGAGGAGGTGGCCGCCTTGACCGCCCGAGGGTTGTCGCCAGGCCTTCCGGCCCTGAAGGCGTTGGGCGTGCGCCCCTTCGCCGCCCAGCTCTCCGGCGCCGTGAGCCCGGCCGACGCTCTGGCGCAGGCCAGGCAGGACACCCGCCGCTATGCCAAACGGCAGCTCACCTGGTTCCGCGGCCAGACGCCGGACTGGCTGCGCGCTTCGTCTTGACCGTTGCGGCGCGGGGCGCCATCATCCGCTCTCTATTTTGAAGGGCCCGGCCGATCATGCGCATCGCGCGACTCGTACTTATCGGGCGACCGAGCGCCGCGGGCGGCTGAACAGCCTGCCTGCCCGCTGACGGTCGCTTGCCACCCAGGGCCCCTCGAGGGCCCTTTTTCTTGCCCTGAAACCGCCCAGCCCGTCGCCAAGACCCACCCGGAAACCGCTCCCATGACCGCCCATCCCGCGCTCGAGAAAGACCAGGCCGCCGGCGCCGCCGAAATTCTGACCGGCGCCCAGATCGTGGTCCGCGCCCTGGTCGACCAGGGAGTGACCGACCTGTTCGGCTATCCGGGCGGGGCGGTTCTGCCGATCTACGACGCCCTGTTCCACGAGCCGCGCCTACGACATGTGCTGGTGCGTCACGAGCAGGGCGCGACCCACGCCGCCGAGGGCTACGCCCGCTCCACCGGCAAATGCGGCGTGGTGCTGGTCACCTCCGGCCCCGGGGCCACCAACGCCGTCACCGGCATCGTCGACGCCCTGATGGACTCCATTCCGCTGGTGGTGATCACCGGCCAGGTCCCGACTCACCTGATCGGCACCGACGCCTTCCAGGAATGCGACACCGTCGGCATCACCCGTTCGTGCACCAAGCACAACTACCTGGTGAAGGATGTCGCAGACCTGCCCCGCGTGATGCACGAGGCCTTCGCCATCGCCACCGGCGGTCGCCCCGGCCCGGTCGTGATCGACATTCCCAAGGACGTGCAGTTCGCCTCCGCCCCCTACGTCGGACCGGCCCAGGCGCGGCCGATCCACGACTACCGCCCCCGCGTCGAGGGCGATCCGCGCCGGATCGCCGAGGCGCTCGCCCTGATCGCCGCGTCGCGGCGGCTGGTGTTCTACACAGGCGGCGGTGTGATCAATGCCGGCCCGGCGGCCAGCGCCGCCCTGCGCGAACTCGCGCGCCTGACCGGCGCGCCGGTCACCTCCACCCTGATGGGCCTGGGCGCCTTTCCGGCCGACGATCCGGCGTGGCTAGGGATGGTGGGCATGCACGGAACCTTCGAGGCCAACAACGCCCTGCACGACTGCGACGTGATGGTGTGCGTCGGGGCGCGCTTCGACGACCGCGTCACCGGGCGACTGGACGCCTTCTCGCCGGGCTCAAAGAAGATCCACATCGACATCGACCCCTCTTCGATCGGCAAGGTCGTCCGCGTCGATGTCGGGATCGTGGGCGACGCCGGGCGCGTGCTGGAAGCCCTGGTCGCCGGCTGGAAGCGCGAGCGGCGGCCGGAACGGCCCGCGGCGATGGCGCCATGGTGGGACCAGATCGAACGCTGGCGGGCGCGGGACTGTCTTCGCTACCGAGCCTCCTCGACGGTGATCAAACCGCAATATGCGATCGAACGGCTCTACGCCCTGACCCGGGACAGAGACACCTTCATCACCACCGAGGTCGGGCAGCACCAGATGTGGGCGGCGCAGTTCTACCGCTTCCAGCAACCCAACCGCTGGATGACCTCCGGCGGCCTGGGAACCATGGGCTACGGCCTGCCGGCGGCGGTGGGGGTGCAGATCGCCCATCCGCACAGCCTCGTGATCGACATCGCCGGCGACGCGTCGGTGCAGATGACGATGCAGGAGATGTCCACCGCCATCCAGTATGACCTGCCGATCAAGGTGTTCATCCTCAACAACGAATGGATGGGCATGGTCCGCCAATGGCAGCAGCTGCTGCATGGGGAACGTTACAGCCATTCCTATTCGGCCAGCCTGCCCGACTTCGTGAAACTGGCCGAGGCCTACGGCGGCGTCGGCCTCCAGGCGACCACGCCGGACGAGTTGGACGACAGGATCGAGGAGATGATCAACACCCCCCTGCCGGTGATCTTCGACTGCCGGGTGGAGCGCTCGGAGAATTGTTTTCCGATGATCCCTTCGGGCAAGGCGCACAACGAGATGATTCTGGGCGACGATGACGGCGACATCGGCGCCGCGATCGGCGAGTCCGGCCGGGGCCTGGTATGAGTGAGGACGCACCGGCCTCGGCCTACGACATGGGCCACGCCGTCGAGGCCGAGGCGCTCGCCACCTTCGCGGTTCTGGTCGACAACGAGCCTGGCGTATTGCACCGCGTCGTGGGGCTGTTCGCCGCGCGCGGCTACAACATCGA
>JBBRQK010000033.1:0-13798 GCA_038226475.1 Caulobacterales bacterium
ATCGAGGCCCAACTGCAGAAGATGGTCTCCACCCGTCAGGTGCAGAACGTGACCAAAGACCCCAACGGGGTGGAGCGCGAACTGGCGCTGATCAAGGTGCGCGGCCGGGGCGCGGATCGCGCCGAGGCGCGCGGCGTTGCCGAGATCTTCCGCGCCCGTGTGATCGACACCAACAGCGAGAGCTTCATCTTCGAGCTCACCGGCGCACCCGGCAAGATCGACAAGTTCGTCGGCCTGATGCGTCCGATCGGCCTGGTGGAAGTCTCGCGGACGGGCGTGCTATCGATCGAGCGAGGGGTGGGGCCGCTCCCCGCCCAGGGATCGGAGAGCTCGCCACCATGAACAGGACCCACGCCATCGCCCTCTCCCTGGCCGCAAGCGTCAGCCTGGCCGGCGTCGCCCGGGCCGACGACAGAGCCGCCGCCACCGCCGCCGCCGTGAAGGCTGCGGACATCGCGTTCGATCAGCGCGCGCAGCAGGTGGGCGCCGCCCAGGCCTTTCGCGAGACCATGGACGAGGCCGACGGTCTGCAGTTCGGCGCCGGCGCCCCAACGAGGGGGGCGGCGGCGATCTACAAGGCCATGGGCGGCGACGCGCCATCCAAGGCGAAACTCGAGTGGGCCCCGACCGAAGCCTGGGGCTCGTCGGGCGGGGATATGGGCGTCACCACCGGCACGTTCAGATTCACCGCGCCGAGCCCGGGGCCGAGCTTTGCCGGTCACTATGTGACGGTCTGGCGCAAGAACGCGGCCGGGGCCTGGAAAGGCCTGATCGACATCGGCAATCCCGATCCGAAGTAGGCGTCTCTTTCCGTCCGGCCCGATAGCGCCTATGTCGGCCAGGTTCGGACCCGTCCGGACTATGGAGATAAACGCGCGCGTAATAAGCGGACTGGACCCGGGTGCGATTCCCGGCGGCTCCACCAACACCTCCTCCGCGTTATCGGCGGGCGATCGAGGGGCCGATCAGCATCGACAGACGTCTAAAGGCGTTGCTTTCTCCCGGCGTGGCTCACCGTTTCGGGCCTTAAACTAAATGCGAACGATAACTTCGCTCAAGAGTATGCCCTCGCCGCGTAAGCGGTGCGGACCCACTCGGTCTAAAGCCCTGGTGTCTTAGCAGCGCCAGGCGGGGCTCGGGGAGCGCCTGGCAACAGAAGCTCCCCACTTTCCGTCTTCGATCTTGTGCCCACCAACATATGGTAGCCTGAAAGCCGCGCTTCTCGAACATATTTCGGACTCATAGGCTGTTCGTCAACTCGCTCTGTGCCAAGTTTGTCTCACACACGGGATCATCCCCGGGGCTATTTAGGGCGTGAACATGACCATGAAGACCTTTTTGGCGGGCGCGGCGTTCGCCGCTTCTCTAGCCGCCGCCGCCGCTGCGTCGGCCACGGTGATCGACTTCGAAGGCGGAACTCCCGGCACGGCGATCGGCTCCGACTATTCCGGTCTGGGCGCGACCTTCACCGACGCGTTCTACCAGCAGTGCGGCGGCGGTTGCCCTGACCCTGCCACGGGCATTTTCGCCTCGAGCGTGGACGAAACCGGCCCATTCACCGTGACGTTCGCGCAGCTGCAGTCTTCGGTGAGCTTCATCAACGTCAGCTTCTCGTCAGTGACCGCCAACGCCTATGACTCTGGCGGCAACTTGGTGGCGACGGTGACAGACAGCCAAGGCTTTCCGATCAGCGGCACGGTCGACATGGTCAATGGCGTGGGCATCAAGTATGTCACCTTCACCAACGCTGGCGGCGGCTACGGCATCGACGATCTGGGCTTCGGCGGCGGGGTTCCCGAACCGGCGACGTGGGCGCTGATGCTCATGGGCATCGCCGGCATGGGCGCCGCCATTCGCGGCCGACGCAAGGCGCTCGCCGTCACCGCGTAGAGCCAGGCCGGCACAAAGTAAACGCCGTCGGCCGCCAGGCCGGCGGCGTTCCTGTTTCGAACCCTGGCCTTGCGCGAGGCGGTCGCTAGGCTTGGATCATGGCCGACCAAAAGCCCAAGGACTTGATGGGGTACGAGGCCCTGCAGCAGGAGGCGTTGCGTGGCGTGATCCGCGCGGCCCTGGAGCGGGCCGCCGGTCCGCGCGGCCTGCCGGGCGAGCATCACTTCTACATCAGCTTCCGCACCGACGCTGCGGAGGTGCAGGCGCCGGCGGATCTCGTCGCCCGCTATCCCGAAGAGATGACGATCGTGCTGCAGAACCAGTACTGGGATCTGAAACCGGGCGAGGGCGGCTTCTCGGTCACTCTTCAGTTCGGTGGACAACCGAAGAGCCTGGAGGTGCCCTACGCCGCCGTGACGCGCTTCTATGATCCCAGCGTGCAGTATCTCCTGCAGTTCACCCCCGGACCAGCCGCGGCCCCCAAACCTCCGGCCTCGGCCAAGCGCCCCGCCGCCGAGGGCGACGAGCCCAAGATCGTCTCGCTCGACCAGTTCCGGAAGAAGTAGTCCTTGCCAGCGGCGCTGCTCGCCCTGTTCGCGTGCGCCAGGGCCCTCGCTTTCGCGAGCTTGCTGGCCCTGTCCGGCGCGTGCGCGGCGACGGCCGCCCCGTCTCCCTATGCCGACTGGGCGGCCGTGGTGGTGGCGGGCGACGATCACGCCTCACACACCGAGACCCTGACCGAGGCGTTCGACAACGCCCGCCGCGACGTCGCCAAGGCCCTGGTGGCCAAGGGCTTTTCACCGGCCAACGTGGCGCAGTTCTCGACCCGGCCCGGGCGCTATGCGGCCACCCACCCTGGCCCATCCGACGCGGGCTCAATCGAGGGCGGCCTGCACGCCCTGAGCGCCCGGGCGCCCGCCGGCTGCCTCGTCTACGTCACCTCGCACGGCGCGCCCGAAGGCGTGCTGCTCGGCGACCGCCTGCTGAGCGCCCGTAGGTTGAGGGGCATGCTCGACCGAAGTTGCCCCGCACGCCCGACCGTGGTCGTACTCTCGGCCTGCTATTCGGGCGCCCTCATTCCGGGGCTGCGCCGGCCCGACCGTCTGATCCTCACCGCCGCCCGGCGAGACCGCTCCTCGTTCGGCTGCGGCGAGAGCGACACCTATCCGTTCTTCGATTCCTGCATACTGGAGAGCCTGCCGGGGGCGGAGGATTTCCCGGCTCTGGGTCTGGCGGCCCGCGCCTGCGTCGCGCGAAAGGAACTGCGCGAGGGCATGACGCCGCCGTCAGAGCCGCAGATCTGGCGCGACGCCGCCTTTCACCCGCCGCCGTTCTCGGGCTAGACCACGGCGCCATGAACACGCGCATCGAGACCGACAGCTTTGGCCCGATCGACGTGCCGGCAGATCGCTATTGGGGCGCCCAGACCCAGAGGAGCCTGGGAAATTTCAAGATCGGCTGGGAGCGCCAACCGGCGCCGATCGTGCGCGCCCTGGGGATCGTCAAGCGCGCGGCCGCCGAGACCAACATGGCGCTGGGCACGCTGGACCCGGCCCTGGGCGAGGTGATCGCCGCCGCCGCCCAGGAAGTGATCGAAGGCAAGCTCGACGCCCACTTTCCGCTGGTGGTTTGGCAGACGGGCTCGGGCACCCAGTCCAATATGAACGCCAACGAGGTGATCTCCAATCGGGCGATCGAGCGATTGGGCGGCGTCATGGGCTCTAAGAGCCCGGTGCATCCCAACGACCACGTCAACCTCAGCCAGTCGTCGAACGACACCTATCCCACCGCCATGCACGTGGCGGCCGCGGAGGAGGTCACCCACCGCCTGATCCCCGCCCTCCAGGGCCTGCGCAACGCGCTCAACGACAAGGCCCAGGCCTGGCGCCGGATCATCAAGATCGGCCGCACGCACACCCAGGACGCCACGCCCCTGACGCTGGGCCAGGAATTCTCAGGCTACGCCCAGCAGGTCGAGAACGGGCTCGCCCGGGTCGAAATGACACTGCCGATGCTGATGCAACTAGCCCAGGGCGGCACGGCGGTGGGCACCGGCCTCAACGCCCCGGTCGGTTTCGCCCAGATGGTGGCCGAGAGGATCGCCCAGATCACGGGCCTGCCGTTCACTTCGGCGCCTAACAAGTTCGAGGCTCTCGCGGCGCACGACGCCATGGTGTTCAGTCACGGCGCCCTCAACACCGTCGCCGCCAGCCTGTTCAAGATCGCCAACGACATCCGCCTTCTGGGCAGCGGGCCGCGCTCGGGCCTGGGCGAGCTGGCCCTGCCGGAGAACGAGCCGGGCTCCTCGATCATGCCGGGCAAGGTCAACCCTACCCAGTGCGAGGCGATGACCATGGTCTGCGTCCAGGTGTTCGGCAACCAGGCGAGCCTGACCTTCGCGGGCGCCTCGGGCCATTTCGAACTCAACGTCTTCAACCCGGTGATGGCCTACAACTTTCTGCAGTCGACCCGCCTGCTCGCCGACGCCGCCGTCAGCTTCACCGACAACTGCGTCGTCGGCATCCAGCCGCGCGAGGATAACATCCGCCATGGCCTGGAGCGTTCGCTGATGCTGGTCACCGCCCTGGCGCCGAAGATCGGCTACGACGCCGCCGCCGCGATCGCCAAGGCCGCGCACAAGAGCGGGTCCACATTGCGCGAAGCCGCGGTCGGCGGCGGCTATGTCACGGAAGCCGAGTTCGACGAACTGGTCCGGCCGGAGCGCATGATCGGGCCGGGCTGACCTCGAGGCTCAGGCGCGCCGGCTGACGGCGAAGTCGGCCAGGGCTTCGAGACCCGCGCGCCACTCGCCGGCGGGGAACATCGAGAGCGCCGTCTTGGCCGCCTCGGCATAGTCCGCAGCCAGATCGAGCGTGGCCTCCAGGGCCCCGGTGCCGACGATCAACTCGCGGGCGCGGCGAAAATCGGCCTCGGTCTGTTCACGTGCGCCCACCGCGCGCTGCCAGAACGCGCTCTCTCGCGCGCCGAGGCGAGCCATGGCCAGGATCAGGGGCAGGGTCGCCTTGCCCTCGCGAAAATCGTCGCCGGCGTTCTTACCGAGCGTCTCGGTCGCGCCGCCGTAGTCGAGGGCGTCGTCGGCCAGCTGGAACGCCAGGCCGAGATTCTCGCCGTAGGCGCGCAGAGCGGCCGCCCCGGCGTCGCTGGCCCCGGCGCAGACCGCGCCGGCTTCCGCGGCGGCGGCGAACAGCTCGGCCGTCTTGGCCGTGATGATCTCCAGATAGGTGGCCTGGTCGAGGTTGAGATCGTGCGCACGGCTCAGTTGCAGCACCTCGCCCTCCGCGATCACCCGGGAGGCCCGGGCCAGGATCTGCAGCGAGCGCATCACGCCGGTCTCGACCATCAGCTCGAAGGCTCGGGCGAAGAGGAAATCACCCACCAGGACGCTGGAGGGCGCGCCCCAGATGAGGTGCGCCGCCACCTTGCCCCGGCGCAGCTGCGAGGCGTCGACCACGTCGTCGTGCAGCAGGGTGGCGGTGTGGATGAATTCGACCGCCGCCGCCAGTTTCAGACTGGCGTCGCCGCGCCCACCGGCCAGGCGCGAGGCCGCCACAGTGATCAGCGGACGCAGGCGTTTGCCCCCGGCGTTGATCAGATGGTCGGCGAGGGCCGGGATCACGGCCACCGGGCTCTGCATTCGGGCGACGATCAGGGCGTCGACCCCGGCCATGTCGGCGCCGGCCAGCCGCATCAGCCGATCGGCCGACCCCGGCGGGCGCGGAATCGCGACTGTGGCTGCGTCCAAGACCCGCGCTCCTTGCGCCCACGCCGTGGCAGGGGCCGTTGCGGGCGACAATGGTGACGCGATACGTCAGGGTCAAGACGGGCTTCTAGGGAATGGGTTGCCGGCGTGGAGGCGAGCGAGGATCGGCTGCTGGACGGGCGCTTGATCCTGCGCCAGTTCAAGGACGGCTATCGGGCCGGGATGGACGCGGCCCTGCTGGCGGCGGCCTGCGACGCGGCGCCTGGAGAGCGGGTGCTGGAGGCGGGCTGCGGCCCCGGGGCGGCGCTTCTGGCCGCAGCGTTACGACGTCCCGCCGCGCGCTTCACCGGCATCGAACGGGACGCGGCCGCGGTGGACCTTGCCGATGCCAACATCGCGCTCAACGCGCTGGCCGAGCGGGTGAGGGTGATGGCGGGCGACGTGCGGGCGCCGTTCGCCTCGCTCGGCTTGGCGCCGTTCGACGTCGCCCTCGCCAATCCGCCGTTCTTCGACGACGCGGGCGCGCTGCGCGGTCCGGCGCCGGCCCGACGCGGCGCGTGGCTCGCCGACGGCGGTCTGGAGGCTTGGACCGGGTTTCTGCTCGCATCGGTGCGTGACGGAGGCGCGATCGTTGTCATCCACCGCGCCGATCGGTTGGGCGACATCCTGAGCCTGCTCTCGTCCAAGGCCGGGTCGTTCCAGATCCGTCCGATACACCCCTTCGCCGACGCCCCGGCCAAGCGCGTGATCGTGCGCGCCATCAGGGTCGGCAAGGCGCCGCTTCGCCTGCTCCCGCCCCTGATCCTGCACGAGAGGGACGGGGCCAAACATGCCGCCGCGGCCGAAGCGATCCTGCGCGGCGACGCGGCGCTGGAGTGGCTGTGACGAGGGCCGGCTCAGTTCCGGGCCTGGTCCACCAACTTGTTCTTGGCGATCCAGGGCATCATGGCGCGCAGGCGGGCGCCAACCTCCTCGATCGGGTGCTCGGCGGCGCGGCGGCGCGTGGCCTTGAAGCTGGGCTGGCCAGCCTGGTTCTCGGCCATGAAGTCGCGCACGAAGCGGCCCGACTGGATGTCGTCGAGGATGCGCTTCATCTCGGCCTTGGTGCCCGGCGTCACGACCCGCGGGCCTGAGACGTATTCGCCGTATTCGGCGGTGTTGGAGATCGAATAATTCATGTTGGCGATGCCGCCTTCGTAGATCAAGTCGACGATCAACTTCACCTCGTGCAGGCACTCGAAATACGCCATCTCCGGCGCATAGCCTGCCTCGACCAGGGTCTCGAAGCCGGCCCGGATCAGCTCCACCAGACCGCCGCACAGCACCGCCTGCTCGCCGAACAGGTCCGTCTCGCACTCCTCGCGGAAATTGGTCTCGATGATGCCGGAGCGCCCACCGCCGATGGCGGACGCATAGGCAAGGCCCAGATCGAGCGCGTTTCCCGTCGCGTTCTGATGCACAGCGATCAGGCAGGGAACGCCGCCGCCCTTGAGGTATTCGCTCCGCACGGTGTGCCCAGGCCCCTTGGGCGCGACCATCAGCACATCCACCGCGGCGGAGGGCTCGATGAGCCGGAAATGCACATTGAGGCCGTGCGCGAACAGCAGGGCGGCGCCATCGCGGATGTGGGGCGCGATCTCGCTTTCATAGATGCCGCGCTGCAACTCGTCGGGCGCCAGCACCATGATCAGGTCGGCCCAGGCGGCGGCCTCCGCGACGCTCATCACCGACAGACCCTCGCCCTGCGCTTTCCTGGCCGACGCCGAGCCCGGCCGCAGGGCGACGGCGACGCTCTTGACGCCGGAATCGCGCAGATTGAGCGCATGGGCATGGCCCTGCGAGCCGTAGCCGACGATGGCGATCTTGCGATCCAGCAGACGGGCAAGGTCGGCATCGCGATCGTAGTAGACGCGCATGGATGGCCTCCGATGGGGGGGTCGCGCCTTGCACAGGTTTTTCACTCTTGCGTCAAGGCGAACGACCGGAGCGGCGGCCGCCGCCCCGGAGGCTCGAGCTCGATCAGGCGGTCTGGGGCACTTTGTCCAGGAAGCCGATCACATCGTCGATGCGACCCTCTCTCACGACCACCACGTCGCTGCCCTCGATCGGGGCGGGGCCATCGGCGGGGCCGAGGGTCCAGGAGAAGCGAACGTGGTCGCCATGCCCATCCGGAGCTCCGAGCAGCGCGAATTGGAAGCCCGGGAAACGAGCGTGCACTCCGCCGATGAGGGCGCCGATCTCGGCCCGGCCGGAAGCCGTAGCCAGAGGGTCGGCATAGGTGGCGTCCTCGCTCCAGTTCTCCTGGAGCGCCGCCAGACGCCGGTCGGCGTCGGCCTCGTTCCAGGTGGCGATGTAGCGCTCCGCGATGTGCCGCGCCTGGGTCATGATCCTGTCTCCTGTCAGCTGGCGCCTTGATCGGCGCGCCGCCATCCTGAGCGGTCCGATCGCCGTGTCCATTACGCCGCGGGTAATGGTCTGGCGGCGGGTTGAGCGTTAGATCAGGTGCATGGCCACGGCTGTCGCCTCCATCGGACCGGATTTGCGCCGACGAAGCCGACGCGGGGCCTCGACGACCCGTCGCTTCGCGCCGCGCGGGCCGCGGTCAGCCGCCTGCTGGACGCCCACGAACCCTTCCCCGCCCTTGCCGTGGATCGCGGCTGGACTCTGGTGGCCGCCAACCAGGCCCTCACGCCCCTGATCGCTTCGGCGGCGCCGTGGCTGGCGACGCCGCCGGTGAACGTCCTGCGCCTCAGCCTGCATCCCGAGGGCCTCGCGCCCCGGATCGAAAACCTTGCCCAGTGGGGCGGCCATCTGTTGCATCGCCTGCGCCGTCAGATTCTGGAGACCGGCGACGAGACCCTGAAGGAGCTGCATCACGAACTGTCGTCCTATCCGTCGCCGCCACCGGACACGCGTCACGCCGGCGCCGAAGACATCGTCGCGGTCAGCCTGAGGCTGCGCACGGCGGCCGGCGTGCTCGCGTTCTGGAGCACGACCCTGGTGTTCGGCGCGCCTTTGGACGTGACGATCTCGGAACTGGCTCTGGAGACGTTCCTGCCCGCCGACGAGGCCACCGCCGCGGCGCTGACGAGAGCGGTCGACGGCAGACGCGCCGCGGCCGATGCCGCCTTTTCTGCGGGCGATTCGGGTCTACAGTCATCGGCGCCATGAACGTCCACGCCGCCATCGTCACCGCTCGACCCGAGCGGCAGTATCTGGATCTGCTGGCCGAGATCGCCGAGTGCGGCGCCCGCCGCGACGATCGGACGGGCGTGGGCACGCTCAGCCTGTTCGGCCGCCAGCTGCGGTTCGATCTGGCCGCCGGCTTTCCGCTGCTGACCACCAAGCGCGTGCACTTCAAGTCGGTCGTGCTCGAGCTGCTGTGGTTCCTGAGCGGATCGACCAATGTGCGCTGGCTCCGGGAGCGCGGCTGCACGATCTGGGACGAGTGGGCCGATGAAGGCGGCGATCTAGGGCCCGTCTACGGCAAGCAGTGGCGATCCTGGTCCGCGCCGGACGGGCGCACCATCGACCAGATCGAGGGCGTCCTGCGCTCGCTGCGTCAGAACCCCGAAAGCCGCCGTCACCTTGTCTCGGCGTGGAATCCGGCCGAAGTGGACGAGATGGCCCTGCCGCCATGCCACTGCCTGTTCCAGTTCTACGTCGCCGCGGGGCGCCTATCCTGCCAGCTCTACCAGCGATCGGCGGACGTGTTCCTGGGCGTGCCGTTCAACATCGCCAGCTACGCCCTCCTGACGCACATGATCGCCCAGGTGTGCGGCCTGGAGGTAGGCGAGTTCGTGCTCACGCTCGGCGACGCGCATCTCTATCTGAACCATCTCGAGCAGGCCGCCCTGCAGCGCACGCGCGAACCTCTGGCCTTCCCGCTCCTGCGCCTGGCGCCGAAGACGGATCTATTCGCCTTCACGCCGGAGGACATCGCTCTGGAACGCTACCGCTCGCATCCGGCCATTAAGGCGCCGATCGCGGTCTGATGGTCCCGCTCACCCTGGGCCCGGTGGCGCGCGCCGCCAACGGCGTCATCGGCCGCGCCGGCGCCCTGCCCTGGCGGCTCAAGTCGGACATGGCGCTGTTTCGTGAACTGACCCTGGGCAAGCCGGTGATCATGGGGCGCAAGACCTGGGACAGTCTGCCCCGGCGGCCCCTGCCCGGCCGGACAAACATCGTGCTGTCCCGCGACGGTTCGTTCGCTCCGGCCGGGGCGGTGGTGTGCGAGGAGTTCCTGGAGGCGGTTCAGATAGGCCGCGAGCAGGCGGCCGACGACGGCGCCGCCGAGGTATGCGTGATCGGCGGCGCCGCCCTCTTCGCCCTCGCCTTGCCGCGCGCCCGCAGGATCTATCTGACCGAAGTGGAGGCCGATTTTGAGGGCGATGTGACCTTCCCAGCCTTCGATGAACACCTCTGGCTCGAGACCCGACGTGAAGCCCATCCGGCCGGCGAGGGCGACGATGCTTCGTTCGTGTTCCGCGTTCTCGAACGCCGGGCCTAGCCGCGCCGCGCGAGGCGGCTATAGTCGCGGCAAAACAGCAGCTGGGAGAGGCGCGCATGGATATGGAACTGGTCACCGAGGGTCTGCGGTTTCCCGAAGGCCCGATCGCCATGGCCGATGGCTCGGTGATCCTCACCGAGATCAAGGGCCAGGTCCTGACGCGCGTGGCGCCCGATGGATCCAAGAGCACCGTCGCCGAAACCGGCGGCGGCCCCAACGGCGCGGCCATCGGTCCGGGCGGCGCGATCTATGTGACCAACAACGGCGGCTCATTCGAGTGGCTCGACCGCGATGGCCTGACCCTACCCGGCCCGACGCCCGCCAGCCATGTGGGCGGCTCGATCCAGCGCGTGGACATTGCCACCGGCAAGGTGGAGACGCTCTACGATTCCTGCGACGGGGTGCGTCTCGTCGGGCCCAATGACCTCGTCTTCGACAAGGAAGGCGGCATGTGGTTCACCGACCACGGCTGCGGCACGCCCGAGGGGCGCAAGCACGGCGCCCTCTACTACGCCAAGGCCGACGGCTCGAAGATCGTGCGCGCCCGCGAGCACCTGATCTCGCCCAACGGCGTCGGTCTCTCACCCGACGAGAAGACGGTCTATGTGGCCGACACCCACCTCGGACGGTTGTGGGCGTTCGACCTGTCGGGTCCGGGCGACATGCCGGTCTACGATCTGTTCTCCCCGGGCCGGGTGGTTTGCAACTTGCCGGGCTATCAGTTGCTCGACAGCCTGGCGGTGGAGGCCGGCGGCAAGGTGTGCGTCGCGACAATCATCAATGGGGGGATCACCGCTTTCGATCCGGACGGCACGACCGAGCACTATGCGTTCCCCGATCTCGTGGTCACCAACATCTGCTTCGGCGGCGCCGACATGCGCGACGCCTGGATCACCTGCTCGTCGACCGGCAAGCTGTTCAAGTCCCGCTGGCCGAGGCCGGGCCTGAAGCTGAACTACAACGCCTGAACGAGGGGCGCTCGTCTCTGCGCTTGCGTGACGGCCGAGCGCCACCACCTGTAGCTCTGGGCGAGCACGGCGTCAGTTCATGCCGGGTTCAGCTTGGCGGCCGCAAGGTCGGCGACGAAGGTGGCGCACGGCGCCCGAACTGTGGATCGGAAGAGATCATGTCGAAGACATCCAACGCGGGCGCGATCGCCCTTCTGGCAGGCGCCGCGGTGCTCGCGGCGCCGCCGGCCCTGGCGCAGCAGCACCACGGCGGCGGGGGCGGCGGCGGATACCAAGGGGGCGGAAGCTTCCAGGGCGGCGGCGGCGCGGTTCGCTCGGCGCCCTCGATGGGCGGGGAATTTCGCGGCCCGGCCGGCGGCGGTTTCCGCGGACCCTCAGGCGGAGGTGGCGGTTTTAGAGCGGCGCCCGGCGGCGGGTTTCGCGGTCCAACCGG
Source organism: Caulobacterales bacterium (assembly GCA_038226475.1). GTDB lineage: Bacteria > Pseudomonadota > Alphaproteobacteria > Caulobacterales > Caulobacteraceae > Acaudatibacter. The sequence goes on from JBBRQK010000033.1 coordinate 11,523, forward strand.
CGGCGGCCTTCAGGGGACCCCAAGTCCCCGCGGCGGTGGCCAGGCCGACGCGTCGCATTTCGGCGGCCGCGACCACGGCGGCTGGCACGGCGGGGATGGTCATGACCATGGCGGCGGGCATGGCGGCGACGGCGACGATCACGACTGGCATGGCGGCGGTTGGCGCGGCGGCGGCTGGGGCTGGGGCGGCGGATACGGCGGGTACGGCGGATCATACTACGGCGGTGGGTATTACAGCGATCCGTTCTTCTGGGGCGGGCTCGGCCTGATCGGCGGCTATGCGCTCGCCAGCCCGGCCTACGGCTACGCCTACGACAGTGTCGACGACTACGATTACTCCGATGCCGGCGGCTACGGTGACCGCGGCTCACCCCCGCCGCGCTATGACCAAGGAGCGAACTCGACCTACCGCGACGGCGCCGCTCCCCCGGGCTATGACTGCGACGGTTGGCGCTGGGACGCCAACGCCCGGCGCTACGTGGCCGCCAAGGTCTCTTGCCAGTAGAGGGGGGCGGCGGCGATGCTGCCCGGAGTCAGGCGACGGAGTCGAGGATCTCCACCTCCGGGCGACCGGCCATGCACGGGCCCATCTTGCCGCCCAGTTCACGGAAATAGTCCTTGCCGCGGTGGGCGTCGAGCGCCTCCTGGTCCTTGTAGATCTCCATCACCTTGTAGGTGTTGGGATCGGCGCGGCTCCTTGTCAGCTGGTAGAGCAGGTTTCCCGGCTCGTTGGCGCGCACCTTGGAGGTGAGCTCCAGAAAGATGCCCTCGAACTCGGGCCCCTTGCCGTCCTGAACCTTCAGGGTCGCGATGATTCCGAGCATGGTTTCCTCTCCTGTTGCCCCCCGCCCGGTCTTAGGTCGGGGGCGGTCGCCGGAGCAAGCGGAACCTTGAAGCTCGTGGAGTCTTAGCCGCGGCCGTCCCAACCATAGGCGACCCACGAATGGCCGCCGACGTGTCGCGCCTCGATCAGGTCGGGGTCGACGGCGCGCGCGCGCACCGTGCGCCGGGCGCGCAGGGCAAAGGCGGCCAGGGCGAGAAAGCCCGACGACATGATCGCGATCACCACCACGGTTGCGGCAAAGAACACCGTCAGGAGGGCGGCCACGCCCGCCGCCAGCGTCCAGGCCAGCGCAGCGCCGACCCAGGCGACGCCCCGAAAGGCGGATCGACCGGGCGTCCAGGCGTCTCGAATGAGCCGTTCCATGGCTGATCCTCGCTTCCGCCGACGAGCGGAAAGTGAATAACTCTTATGACAATGTCCGATCGTCAACTGTTGTTGCGTCCTAAAATGGGCGCCGCGCGCATAAGCCGCGTCCGATGACCTCTTTGGGGCGCCACGGCAGCCGCTGGAGCTTTGCCATCGACCGGGGTGGCACCTTTACCGACGTGGTCGCCATCACGCCGAACGGCGAAACGCTGAGCCTAAAGCTGCCTTCGGCTTCAGCCGGTTATGACGACGCCGGCGTGGAGGCCATGCGACGTTTGCTCGGCGCCCGGGCCGACGCCCCGTTTCCGGCCGAAAGCATCGCCGATATCCGCGTCGGCACAACGGTGGCGACCAACGCCCTGCTCGAGCGGGCCGGCGCCCGCACCCTGTTCGTGACCACCCGCGGTTTTGCGGATGGGCTGATAGTCGGCGACCAGACCCGGCCGGACCTGTTCGCCCTCAATATCCGCAAGCCTGCGCCCCTCTACGCCGGCGTGCTCGAGGCCGACGAGCGACTGGCGGCGGATGGCGCGGTCGTGCGGCCGCTCGACGACGCGGCCCTGTGCGCCGCGCTAGAGGCAGCGGTAGCGGAGGGCTTCGAGAGCGCGGCGGTGGCCTTCATGCACGGCGATCTGAATCCAGAGCACGAGGCGCGCGCGGCCGCCATCGCCCGGGAGGCGGGATTTGGTCATGTATCGGTCGGACACGAGGTCTCGCCCCTGCCCCGTTTCCTGCCGCGCGCCGAGACGACCGTAGCCGACGCCTATCTCACTCCGGTGCTGCGCGACTACGTGCGGAGGCTGACGCACGCCGTGGGCGGCGCCAGCCTCTATTTCATGACCTCCGCGGGCGGGCTCGTGCGCGGCGCCGCCTTCCGCGGCCGCGACGCCGTGCTCTCGGGACCGGCGGGCGGCGCGGTCGGCGTCGGCCGCGTCGCCTCGCTCGCCGGCGCTGGCGCGGTACTGGGACTGGACATGGGCGGGACCTCGACCGACGTCTGCCGTTTCGCCGGCACCCTGGAACGCCGAGCGGGCGCGCGGGTGGCGGGCGTCGCCCTGCGCGCGCC
>JBBRQK010000034.1:0-9400 GCA_038226475.1 Caulobacterales bacterium
GCTCCTGGTCCTGACCGTGGCCGATATCCGCGCGGTGGGGATCATCAACGACATCGCGGCGGGCCGGTTCACCGACGACCATCCTCTATCCACAGCGATCATGCCCCTGATCGAGGATCGCGAGGCGCTGTTCCTGGCCATGCTGCTTCATGACACGGGCAAGGGAGGCGCCGGGGGCCAGGAGATCGCGGGGGCTCGCGCCGCGCGGCAGGCTTGTGAGCGCATGGGACTGGAACGAAGCCGTATCGAGCTGATCGCGTGGCTGGTTGAGCATCATCTGGTCATGAGCGACTACGCGCAGAAACGGGATGTCTCCGACCCCGCCACTGTCGCGGCATTCGCCGCGATCGTGCGGAACCCAGAGCGGCTGCGCCTGCTCCTGGTCCTGACCGTGGCCGATATCCGCGCGGTGGGTCCCGGGGTCTGGAACGGCTGGAAGGGCCAATTGCTGAGGGAACTCTACGCGGCGACCGAGGCCGTTTTTCGAGGCGGTCGCGCCAGCGACGCGGCGGGCGTGGCGCGCCGGCGCCAGGAGGCCCTTGCCTATGAATCCCGCACGGCGCTGGCGGGTGTGTCGCCCGGCGCCCAGGCGTGGGCGGCGGGCATGGAGGACGCCTATTTCGCTTCTTTCTCGGCTCAGGAACAACAGGACCACGCTGCGCTTGCCGCGCGGGCGGCGCGGGGGGGCGGCGCTGCCGCCCGAGCCTTGGTTCGCGCCGACCGGAACGCGGCCGAGATCGTGGTTGCCGCGCGCGACCGGCGCGCCCTGTTCGCGGATTTGGCGTTGGCCATCGCCACCGCGGGCGGAAACGTCGTCGGCGCGCGCATCTTCACCGCAGCCGGCGGGGAGACACTCGACGTATTCTACATCCAGGACGGTGGCGGCGCGCCTTTCGGCGCCGACAACCCCAAACTGCTCAATCGCCTCGTGGACTCGCTCGAGCGGGCAGCTCGGGGCGAGGCGAGCTTGGCTGACCCTCCGCGTGACACGCTCGTCGGCCGACCTTCGCCCTTCACGATTTCCCCGACCGTAGGCATCGACAACGACGCCTCGATGGACGCTACGGTGATCGAGGCTTCTGGCCGAGATCGTCCGGGCCTGCTGGAGGGTCTAGCGCGTGCACTGACGGACCTGGACCTGTCTATTCAGTCCGCCCATGTCGAAGGCTATGGCGAACAGGCGGTCGACGCCTTTTATGTCGTGGACGCCGACGGCGCCAAGCTGAGCGATCCAGACAGAGTCGCCGCGATACGCGCGCGCCTTGTGGACGCGCTCGAGCCTCCCGATTCTCCGACGCGGGCCGGCCGGCTGCCGAAGGCGCGGGCGAGCGCGGCGCGATGAAGCCGTGGCGCGATCGTCTTGCAGAGGCGCCGCGCAGCCCCTAGACCCGCCGCCTGATGGACGCCCCCGTGGAACGGCCTTTTGCGAGCACGGAACGCGTGCTGTCCGGCGTGCAGCCCTCAGGCGCACTGCACCTTGGAAACTACCTCGGCGCGCTCGTTAAATTCGTCGCCTTGCAGCACCGGATGGAGTGCCTCTTCTGCGTCGTCGACCTGCACGCGATCACAGCTTGGCAGGAACCCGCCAGGCTCGCCGACCAGACGCGGCAGATTGCCGCCGCCTATATCGCCGCCGGCGTCGATCCGGCCACCGCCATCATCTTCCCTCAGTCTGCCGTGCCGGAACATGCGCAGCTGGCCTGGATCTTCAACTGCGTGGCGCGGCTGGGATGGCTGGATCGGATGACCCAGTTCAAGGACAAGAGCGAGCAGCACAAGGAGCGCGCCAGCGTCGGGCTGTATACCTACCCGGTCTTGATGGCCGCCGATATCCTCCTTTACCGCGCTACACATGTGCCCGTCGGCGAAGACCAAAAGCAGCATCTGGAACTGACCAGGGACATCGCCGCGAAATTCAATCACGACTTCGACGCGCCCGGGTTTTTTCCACTTACGGAACCCTTGATCGAGGGCCCTGGCGCCCGGGTCATGTCGCTGCGCGACGGCACGGCGAAGATGTCCAAATCCGATCCGTCCGATCAGTCCCGTATCAATCTGTTGGACGACGCAGACGCTATTGCCGCCAAAGTCCGCCGCGCCAAAACCGACCCCCTGCCCTTGCCAGACACCGTCGAGGGCCTGCAAGATCGGCCCGAGGCGAGCAATCTGGTGGGAATCTACGCCGCCCTGAGCGGACGGACCAAGGCCCAGGTTCTCGCGGAATTCGCGGGCCAGGGCTTCGGTCAGAGCTTCAAGCCGGCGTTGACCGAACAACTCCAACGATACCTGGGGCCAGTGTCCGAGCGAATGCGCCGCCTGATGGCCGACCCGGCAGAGATCGATCGCATCCTCGCAGACGGCGCCGCCCGAGCCAGGGCGATTGCCGGCCCCATTCTGGCGGAGACCCAGCGCGTGGTGGGACTCTGGCCCGGCCGCTGAGGTTGCGTTCCGCACCCGAGCGTTCCATCTAACGGCGCAGGGAGATCTCGCGATGTTCATCCAGACCGAAGCCACCCCCAACCCGGCCGTGCTGAAATTCCTTCCCGGTCGCGAGGTCATGGCGCGAGGCACGCGCGAATTCCGCGATGAGGACGAGGCGCGTTCATCTCCCCTGGCGCTTGACCTGTTCGACGTCGGCGGCGTCACACGCGTCTTTTTTGGCCAGGACTTTGTCACCGTGACCAAGGACGATGCGCGCGATTGGGCCCACCTGAAAGCGCCGATTCTGGCGGCGATCATGGATCATTTCACCGGTGGGGGTGTGCTGCTCAATGACGCCGTCCCAGAGGCGGCCGGAGCCGACACCGAGTATGAAGGCGAGAGTGCGCAGATTGTCGCCGAGATCAAGGACCTGCTCGACTCGCGCATCCGCCCCGCCGTGGCGCAGGATGGCGGCGACATTCTCTTCTCGCACTTCGAGCCGGACACCGGGGTGGTGTGGTTGCACATGCGCGGCGCCTGCGCCGGTTGCCCTTCCTCCAGCGCGACTCTCAAATCGGGGGTCGAGAGTATGCTGCGCCATTATGTGCCCGAGGTTACGCGCGTCGAACAGGCGCTCTAGGCTACCGTCCTCCCTTCACGCGCTCTCCGGAAACAGCCATGCCCGCACGCCTGGATGACCACGCCTTGGACCAGATGTTCCGCACGGCGCGCACGCGGAACGGCTGGCGCGCTGAGACTCTGCCCGAGAGCCTGTTGCGCGAGATCTATGAACTCGCCCGAATGGGACCCACGGCGGCCAACGCCAACCCGGCGAGGTTCGTGTTCGCGGTCAGCAGCGAGGCCAAGGATAAGCTGGCCTCCGTGTCCTCGGGCAACAATCAGGCCAAGATCAAGGCCTCAGCGGCGACGGTGATCATCGGCTATGACCTTGATTTCCCGGAGACCCTGCCAAGGCTGTTTCCGCCCATCCCGAGCATGAAGGATAATTTCACCGACCCGGACATGATCGAGCTCAACGCCCTTCGCAACAGTTCGCTTCAGGGCGCCTACTTCATCATGGCGGCGCGCGCCTTGGGGCTGGATTGCGGGCCGATGTCTGGATTCGACAACGGCAAGGTCGATACTCTGTTCTTTGCCGGCACGCGGATCAAGTCGAACTTCCTTTGTTCCATCGGCCACGGCACGGAAGAGAACTTGTTTCCTCGCCTGCCCCGCCACACCTTCGACGAGGCGTGCAGGATACTCTAGGCGGCAGCGTCGGCGGCCCGCGGCTTGGAGACGGCGGCGATGGCGCCGTCGAGCAGCCTGAAGAACAGATCGACGCTGAACCCGACCAGGAATGCGAGCCCGAACAACTCCATGCCGGCCTTCTCGCCGTTGACCACCACGATGCGCAGAGGACCCAGCACCAGCGACACCGTCACGCCCGCAAGGCCACCGAGGGCGATCCGTATGGCGATCCTGTCGGCCGAGAGGTTGGGCACCAGGGGATTGAGGATGCGGCGAAGCTGGTAGACCATGCAGCCCAACATGCCGAAAAGGGCAGGCAAGACGAGGAAATAAAGCGTCTCCACGATATTCTTGCACTGCCAGGTAAGGGTGCTCAGCTCGTTGGAGGACACCGCGCGGGCGGCTGTCTCGGTGGAGATCGTTGGCAGGCCAGACAGGGTCAGGAATTCCACCATCTCTTTTTCATAGTTGGTCAGATGAGCGATCTGAGGGGCCGGTTTGAGCGCGGGCGCGACGGGACGAGTGGCAGAAAGGGGCTTGCAGGTGGCGTCGTTGCAGGCCGCCTGGACGCTCTGATCCATCTTCCCGTTGATGATGCTCTTGTCGACCGAGAATTCGACCAGCTCGGAGAAGATTGGGTCCTGGCTTGCCTTTATCGAGAGATGATAGGCCGCGTTAACATAGGTGTTCATCTTGTCGTTCAGCGCCGAGAGTTCCTCGAATTTGGTCATGAACGGGCCAACGTGCACGTTGTCCTCGTCAGGATTGGCCAGATCGATCATGCTGTAGTTTTTCTTGAAAGCTCGGTAGAGCCAGTCGGCCTTCTCCTGCGCGTTTTGCGTCTGGATGTAGTTCAGCTGACCCAACGTCTCGTTGGCCTTGAGAAAGAAGTCCGTGTAGTAGGCTGTCGCGGCTATGAGCACGAGCGCCGCCATGGCGAACCCGACGCGTCCAATGGTGGCAAGCTTCGAGGTCTTGAACGGGGTCCACTTCGACCCGAGGTCGAGCAGCGTCACCGGAGCTATGACACGAACCAGATCAGCGACCCTGGCCGTGAGCGAAGCCTTGAGCGTAGGGTCGAGGTGGCCCGCGGCGACTTGAGCTTCCGCCTCGTCGCTGGCCACGATCAAGGCCGTGATGTCGGCGGCCTTCCCCAAGCCCATCCGGGTGGCATAGGCCACGAGCAGTCTGGAATCGGCGATCAGGTCCTTAACGTCCTCGCGCTCGCCCATCCTCCTATCCGCGCTGCCCCGCGACATAGCCACCAGGGCCAGGGCAGGCGCACGGGGAGCCCGGCGGGCCAGGCGGCTGCGCCCAGCACCAGCCGCTGGCCGTGTAGCAGACGGAACCCGGGGCATGAGGCGGCACCTGAGCCAGCGCGGATTCGGCCGAGACCAACACGGCCGCGCCGGTCAACATCAGCAGACCCGCCGCGGCGAGGCGTCGAAACTGCCGACGCTCGGCAACCATCCGCATCACGAGCATCTCCCCGAAAGGCCAATTCTCAGCCTAGGTCTGCGCTGACGATCAAGTCAATGAGCCGCCGCGCGCTGTGATTGTGCTCGCCATCGACACATGCCTGTCCGCTTGTTCAATCGCCGTGCTCGACGGCGCGCGAATCCTGGGCGAAGCGTCTGAACCGATGACGCGCGGCCAACAGGAGCGTCTCCCTGCGATGACGCGTGAGGTGGCCCGCGCCGCAGGTGTGTCGATGGCGGGCGTCGAACGTATCGGCGTGACGATCGGTCCCGGCTCTTTCACCGGGTTGCGCGTCGGGTTGGCCTTCGCCAAGGGGTTGGCTTTCGCTCTCGGGCGGCCCTGCGTTGGCGTTGGCGCCCTGCAGGCGCTGGCCGCGAGCGTGAGTGATACGGGTCTTCGCGCGGCCGTGATCGACGCGGGGCGCGGGCATGTGTTCGTCCAGTTGTTCGACGCTGAGCAAGCCATCGGGGCCCCTGACAATCTGCCATTGGCGATCGCGGCGGCGCGGCTGGCGGAGGCGGGGGGACAGGACGGCCTTGTGCTTGTGGGTCCCGGCGCGCCGCTTCTGGCAGGCGTTTTCGCGGGCGCCCGCATCGTGAATCTGACCGCACCGGCGCCGGCCGCCGTAGCCCTGCTCGCAGCGAGCGCGGCGATCGTACCTCCTCGCCCGCTCTACTTGCGCGCGCCCGACGCCCGGCCCAAGAGCGGCGGCGGATGATCCTTGATTTGTGCCCCCTTGCGCGGGAGTTGGCCGAGGTCCACGCCAAGGCCTTCGACGACGCCTGGAGCGAGGCCGAGATCGCCGCCATCCTGGCCAGCCCGGGCGTGGTCGCCTTTGGCGCGCGTCGCGACGCCGACCTTGCCGCCTTGCTGCTTTGCCGCATAGCCGCCGACGAGGCTGAGGTGCTGACATTGGCGACCGTGCCCGAATACAGACGCCGAGGCTACGCCGCATGCCTGATCGAGGCCGGTGCGGAGACGGCTCGTTCGTCGGGCGCGAAAGCTCTGTTTCTGGAGGCGGCGGCGGACAACGCCGCCGCCCTCGGCCTCTACGCCCAGGCCGGTTTCGCGACGGCGGGGCGGCGGCCGGGCTATTACAAGCGGAGCGGCGGTACGGTGGACGCCCTGATCTTGCGGCTTGATCTTAACAGCGCCGCTGCCCCGCCCTATGCTACAAGCCTTCCTCACCGGAGCGTCGCCGTGGATCGGCTGGAGAAACTCTGCATCGACAAAGGCATGCGCATGACCGAGCAGCGCCGTGTGATCGCGCGCGTGCTCTCCCTCGCCGCGGATCATCCGCACGTAGAGGAACTGCATCGCAGGGCCCATGCCATCGATCCGCACATTTCGATCGCCACGGTCTACCGCACTGTGCGCCTGTTCGAAGAATCCGGCATCCTTACTCGGCACGACTTCCGCGATGGCCGCTCGCGCTATGAGGAAGCCAGTGACTCACACCACGATCACCTGATCGACATGAAGAGTGGAGCGGTCGTGGAATTCGTCGACGACGAGATCGAGGCCTTACAAAAAGCAATCGCTAAGCGACTGGGCTATCGACTGATCGATCACCGCCTCGAACTCTACGGCGTGCCAGCCGATGACTAGGCGTGTGTTTATAAAGAGCTACGGCTGTCAGATGAATGTCTACGACAGCGAGCGGATCGCCGACCTCCTGCGCCCGCTGGGATACGCCGAGGCGGCGACGCCGGACGAAGCGGACCTCGTCGTTCTCAACACTTGCCATATCCGCGAAAAAGCAACCGAGAAGGTCTATTCGGAGCTCGGACGGATCAAGCTTCTGAAACAGGCGCGAGCCCTTGTGGGCGAAAGCATGATCGTGGCCGTGGCCGGCTGTGTCGCCCAGGCGGAAGGGGCGGAAATCCTGCGCCGTCAGCCGGCCGTCGACATTGTCGTAGGCCCGCAGGCCTACCACGAGCTGCCAGCGCTGATCGCCAATGCGCATAGGGGCGCTGGCGAAAGGCTCGCGACTCTGTTCACCCCGGAAGAGAAATTCGACGCGTTGCCCGCGGCGCGCGGCGGCGCGGGCGTCACCGCCTTCCTCACGGTGCAAGAGGGCTGCGACAAATTCTGTTCGTTCTGCGTCGTGCCCTACACGCGCGGGGCGGAGTTTTCTCGGCCTTCAGCGGCGATCGAGGCCGAGGCCCGCGCCCTGGCCGCGCGCGGCGTGCGCGAGATCACGCTGCTGGGCCAAAACGTCAACGCCTACGAGGGTGGCGAGGGGGATGGTCTGGCCGGCCTGGTCCGGCGCCTGGCGGCTATTCCGGGTCTGGCGCGCATCCGCTACACCACCAGCCATCCACGTGACATGGACGACGACCTCGTTGCAGCGCACGCGGAAGTTCCAGAGCTGATGCCCTATCTGCACCTGCCAGTCCAATCTGGCTCCGACCGGGTTTTACGAGCGATGAACCGCGGCCACTCGGCCGAATACTACCGACGGCTGATCGAACGCATCCGGGTGGCCCGGCCGGACATCGCTCTTTCGGGCGATTTTATCGTGGGCTTCCCCGGCGAACGTGAAGCGGACTTTCAAGCCACCTTGGATCTGGTGCGCACGGTCGGCTATGCTGGTGCCTTCACCTTCAAATATTCTCGCCGGCCGGGCACGCCAGCCTCGGCCATGCCCGACCAAGTCGATGAAACCGAGAAAGACGAACGGCTCGCCAGGTTGCAAGCGCTGATCGAGGCCCAGCAGCGCGCCTTCAACGCCACTCTGGTCGGCCGGCAGATACCCGTACTGTTCGAGAAGGCTGGTCGTCATCCCGGTCAGATAATTGGCCGCACTCCCTACCTCCAGGCGGTTCACTGCCATGGCGGCGCGAGCCTGATTGGCCGTATCGAGCCTGTCGCTATCGTTTCGGCGGCGCACAACAGCCTGGCCGGCGAGCGGGCGATGGCCGCCGCTTGAGTCGTGGGCCCTCGGAGTTCCTGCCGCTTGGCGATGAAGCCTTGCGCGCGGTGGCTGGTCCGGGCGGCCGCCACGCCGCCCTGATCGAGGACGCTTTCCACGTGCTTCTCGAGACGCCGGGTGGCGGAGTCTCGCTGAATGGTGAGGCCAGAGCAAGACGCGGCGCACGGGCGGCGATCGAGACTTTGGCCGGCCGGGTCGCATCGAAGCTGGAGGTGACCCCGGCCGATGTGCGGGTCGCGATCGACCAGGCGCGATCGGGGGAATCGGGAGCCGGGGTCGTGGCCAGACGGGGCGCGGTCGCGGCCAAAACGGCGGCCCAGGCACGCTACCTCGAAGCGCTGGCGAGCCACGACCTGGTGTTCGGTCTAGGACCTGCAGGCACCGGCAAGACCTTCCTGGCGGTGGCGCACGGAGCGGGCCTGTTGCGCTCTGGACAGGTCGAGCGGCTAGTCGTGACGCGTCCGGCCGTGGAGGCGGGAGAACGCCTGGGGTTCCTGCCGGGAGACCTCTCGGAAAAGGTCGATCCCTACATGGCCCCCGTGTGGGAGGCGATGACGGACATCCTGGGCGCCGAGCAGTGGCGTCGCCGCCGCGACCGGGGGGAGATCGAGGTGGCCCCCATCGCATTCATGCGCGGCCGCACTCTGGCGCACGCCTTCGTGATTGTCGATGAGGCCCAGAACACGTCTCGGTTGCAAATGAAGATGGTGCTGACAAGGCTCGGCGAGGGCTCGCGCATGGCGGTCACCGGAGATCCCAGCCAGGTCGATCTCATCAACCCCTCCGATTCTGGCCTGGCCCACGCCGTGTCGATACTGGACGGCGTCGAGGGTGTGGCCGTGGCGCGCTTCGGCGTCGCCGACGTGGTTCGCCATCCGCTGGTGGGCCGTATCGTCGAGGCCTACGATACCGACGCCGGCCGCCGGCCACGATGATCGAGGTCGAGGTGGAAGATGAAGGCTGGTCCCGGGCGCAGCCTGACGTGGCGACGCTGGCGCACCAGGCCGCGAGCGCAGCGGCCGCTTTGGGCCCTTCGGGAGCGATCGCCGTCCTGCTCACGAGCGACGAGGCGGTGCGCGACCTGAACCGACGTTTCCTGGGCAAGGATGCGGCTACCAATGTGCTGTCGTTTCCGATTGGCCCGCACGGCGGCGGCGGCCTGGGCGATGTGGCTCTGGCCTTGGGCGTCTGCGCCGCCGAGGCCTCGGCGCAGAGGAAGCCCCTGGCCGACCACCTGCGGCACCTCGTGATCCATGGCGTGCTGCACTTACTGGGCTATGATCACCAGCGCGACGATGAGGCGACGCGCATGGA
>JBBRQK010000035.1:0-9360 GCA_038226475.1 Caulobacterales bacterium
AGACCGATCGGATTGACTTTCTGACCCATCAGACGGCCTCGCCCAGCTCGCGGACCACGATGGTGATCTCGGAAAACGGTTTTTCTATACGCGACGAGCGCCCACGCGCACGGGCGGAGAAGCGCTTCATCACCAGGTTCTTGCCCACGAAGGCCTCGGCGACGATCAGGTTGTCGATGTCGAGGCTGTGGTTGTTCTCGGCGTTGGAGATGGCCGAATAGAGGGCCTTGCGGACATCGCCGGCGATGCGCTTGGGGCTGAATTCCAGCTCGTTCAGCGCCCGCTGGACCTTGAGGCCGCGGATCGATTGGGCGACGAGATTGAGCTTGCGCGCGCCGGTGCGCAGGGTGCGCACCTTGCTCATCGCCTCGATGGGCGCGAGCCGTCGGGCCTTGGCTTTCTTGCTCATGCTACTTTCTCTTGGCCTTCTTGTCGGCGGCGTGGCCGGGGAAGTAGCGCGTGGGCGCGAACTCGCCGAACTTCATGCCGACCATGTCTTCGCCGACCAGGACCGGCACGTGCTTCTGGCCGTTGTGGACACCGAAGGTGAGGCCCACGAACTGCGGCATGATGGTGGAGCGGCGCGACCAGGTCTTGATCACATCCTTGCGGCCGCTGCCCTGAACGGCGTCCGCCTTCTTGAGCAGATAGCCGTCGACGAACGGGCCTTTCCAAACAGAGCGGGTCATCGCTAGCGGGCCTTCTTGGCGTGGCGGCTACGAATGATGAACTTGTCCGTGGCCTTGTTGGAGCGGGTCTTGCTGCCCTTGGTGGGTTTGCCCCACGGCGTGACAGGGTGGCGACCGCCGCTGGTGCGACCCTCGCCGCCGCCGTGCGGGTGGTCGATCGGGTTCATGGCCACGCCGCGCACGTGCGGGCGACGGCCCTTGTGGCGAACCCGGCCCGCCTTGCCCAGGACCTCGTTCATGTGGTCCTGGTTGGAGACCGCGCCGACCGTGGCCATGCAACCGTCCTGGACCATGCGCAGTTCGCCCGAATTGAGGCGGATCTGGGCGTAGCCGGCGTCGCGGCCGACCAGCTGGGCGTAGGCCCCGGCGGAGCGGGCGATCTGGCCGCCCTTCATGGGCTTGAGTTCGACATTGTGGATGATGGTGCCGATCGGCAGGCCGCGCAGCGGCGCGGCGTTGCCCGGCTTCACGTCGACCTTCTCGGCGGCGATCACCTCGTCGCCGGCTTTGAGGCGCTGGGGCGCGAGGATATAGGCGAGCTCCTCGTCGGCATACTTGATCAGAGCGATGAAGGCGGTGCGGTTGGGATCATATTCCAGACGCTGCACCGTGGCCGCGACACCCCATTTGCGCCGCTTGAAATCGACGATGCGATAGAGCCGCTTGGCCCCGCCGCCGCGGAAGCGAACCGCGATGCGCCCGCCGCCACCCCGACCGCCAGACTTGGTGAGGCCTTCGATCAGGCTCTTCTCGGGCCGACCCTTATGCAGTTCGGAGCGGTCCACCAGCACCAGGCCACGCCTGGAAGGTGAGGTGGGGTTGAAGTGTTTCAGAGCCATGATCTAGAGCCCCGTAGTGATGTCTATGGATTGGCCCTCCTGGAGGGTCACGATGGCCTTCTTGACGTCGACCCGGCGGCCCGGCCGGCCGCGGAAACGCTTCGTCTTGCCCTTCTGGATCAGGGTGTTGACCTTGGTGACGCGGACTTTGAACAGCGCCTCGACGGCCGAGGCGATCTCTTCCTTGGTCGATTCCATGGCGACGCGGAACACCACCTTGTTCTGCTCCGAGAGAACCGTGGCCTTCTCGGTGATGAGGGGGGCGACGATGGTGTCGTAGTGGCGGACGGTCACGGCCATCAGGCGGCCTCCCCATGGGCCGAGGCCTCAGTGGCGAGCCGGGCCTTGATCGCTTCGATGGCGTCCCTGGTCAGCACCAGGGTATGGCGACGCAGCACGTCGTAGACGTTCAGGCCGGCGTTGGGCAGCACGTCGATATTGGGGATGTTGCGGGCGGCCAGGGCGAAGTTGGTGTCGATGCTGGCGCCGGCGATGATCAGGGCGTTGGTCAGGCCGAGCGCGGCGAATCGTGTTCGCAAGCCGGCCGTCCGGGGCTCGTCGAGCGTGGCGGCGTCGAGCACCATAAGGGCGCCGTCCTTGGCCTTGGAAGAGAGCGCGTGGCGCAGGGCCAGGGCGCGGACCTTCTTGGGCAGGTCGAAAGCGTGGCTGCGCACCACTGGGCCGAAGGCGCGGGCGCCGCCGACGAACTGAGCCGCGCGCCGCGAGCCGTGGCGGGCGCCGCCGGTGCCCTTCTGCTTGTACATCTTCTTGCCGGTGCGCGAGACCTCGTTGCGCACCTGGACCTTGTGTGTGCCGGCGCGGCGCTTGGCCAGCTGCCAGGTGACGCAGCGCTGCAGGATATCGCCGCGGATCTCGTCGATGCCGAAGATGTCGTCCGGCAGGTCGAGCGACGCACCCTTGGCGCCGTCCAGACCGATGACCTCGATCTTCATTGGTCGCCCCCATCCTCGTGTTCGGCCGCCGGGGCCGGCTCGGCGGGCGTCTCCGCTATCGGCGCGGCTTGGCCCTTGATCGCGCCTGGCGTCGGAAGATCTGCAGGCGGGGCCATCTTCACCGCGTCGCGGATGCGCACGAACGTGCCTTCCGTGCCCGGCACCGCGCCCTTGATCAGGATCAGCCCTCGCTCCACGTCGACGCGGAACACGGTGAGGTTGAGCGTGGTCACCCGGTCCTGGCCCATGTGGCCGGCCATGTGCTTGCCCTTGAACACCTTGCCCGGATCCTGGCGCTGGCCGGTGGAGCCGTGCGCGCGGTGCGAGACCGAGACGCCGTGGGTGGCGCGCATGCCGCCGAAGTTCCAGCGCTTCATGGCGCCGGCGAAGCCCTTGCCGACGGTGACGCCGGCGACGTCGACCCTCTGGCCCGGCAGGAAATGGTCGGCGGTGAACTCCGCGCCCACCTCGATCAGGTTGTCTTCGGAGACGCGGAACTCGGCCACGTGGCGCTTGGGCTCGACCAGAGCCTTGGCGAAGTGGCCGCGCTCGGCCTTGGTGGTGTTCTTGGGCTTCTTGGCGCCGGCGCCCAGTTGCAGGGCGACATAGCCGTCGCGCTCCTTGGTGCGCTGCGCGGTGACCTGGCAGCCTTCCAGGCTGAGCACGGTCACGGGCACATGGGTTCCCGCCTCGTCGAAAAGACGCGTCATGCCCAGTTTCTTGGCGATCACGCCGGTGCGCATCTTCTGGGCCCCTACAGCTTGATCTCGACGTCCACGCCCGCCGAGAGTTCGAGCTTCATCAGCGCGTCCACGGTCTGAGGGGTGGGATCGACGATATCGAGCACGCGCTTGTGCGTGCGGATCTCGAACTGCTCGCGCGACTTCTTGTCGATGTGCGGCGAGCGGTTGACGGTGAATCGCTCGATCAGCGTGGGCAGGGGAATGGGCCCGCGCACGGTGGCGCCGGTGCGCTTGGCCGTGTTGACGATCTCACGCGTGGAGTGATCCAGCACGCGGTGATCGAAGGCCTTGAGCCGGATGCGGATGTTCTGACGATCCATATCGCTCTAAAAATTCCCTTCAGGCTCGGCGGAGCCCGCGTGTGCCAGACCGTTTCAAAGACCGACCCGATCGAGCCTGAAATCCAGGATCGATCCAACGCGAACGCCCGCAAAAACGAATGGGCCCGCGCGGCATGCCGCGGGGGCCCTTGACCCTGTGCCGACGACGCCTTCGCCGTTGCGACCAAGCTCCGTCTCGCGAACCGCGTCTGCCCTCGGAAACACCGCTTCCGACAGGCACAGCCGGCTCAACAAAGAAAGAGCGCGGCTTCTAGACGCCGCGCCCCTTGTCGTCAAGGGCCGGCTCGCCGACATTGGGCGTCACGAATCCGCCGCGGCCATGGGTCACATCGCGGGCGCATCACGACGGGTCGCGAGGGCAGCAGGCGTTTGAGCGGCAGGGACAAGAGGGGCCGCAACGCCATCGCGCTGGGCCTTTCGGCGATCTACCACCTGATCCTGCTGGGCGTCCTCATCAATCAGGCGCCACCCGATTACGACCTGCCCGAGCCCGTGGTCCCGCCGATGGACGTTCGGATCGAGCCCATGCCGCAGATCACCCCGCCGGTGGTCGAACCGCCCAAGCCCGAGCCGATCCTCAAGCCCCTCACCCCGCCGCCGCCGCAGCCGGCGCCGCCCAAGCCGGCGCCGCCCAAGCCCGCGCCGCCGGCGCCCCAGCCGCCGACGCCTGAGCCGCCCAAGCCGACGCCGCCAAAACCGGCGCCGCCCAAGCCTTCGCCCCTGCCCGCCCCGGTCGCTCCGCCGACGCCCCCCGCCCCGACGCCGGCGCCCGCCACGGCCCCCGTGGTCCCAAATCCCGGGTCGCCAAAGCCCTCGCCGCCGATGGTCGTGACGCGCCCCAGCCCGCTCAATCTGCACAAGCCGAACAAGGACGCGCCGGCCAATGTGCCGACCCTGCCCATGGCGCCCGCCGCCGGAGCGGCCGGCGCGCCCGGCGCCGCCGCCACCAGCGCAGCCGGCGCGGCGGCCGGGGCCCAGGGCGACTCCCGCCTCAACGGCCTGAGCCCCTTTCCCTACGGCGCGATGCCCAGCGGCGGCCCGGGCCTGCGCGGCACCCTGGTGGGGTGCGCTAACGCCGAGGCGGTGCGTCTGAGCCCGGCCGAGCGGGCCCGCTGCAATGAGCGCTTCGGCGTCGACGTCGCCCACGCACCGGTGCTCGACGGCATCGACCCGGCCAAGCGCGCGCGCTTCGACAAGGCCGCCGCGCGCGGCGAGGCCAACCGCCGGTATCGCGACGCTACCGGGACCCAGGGCGCGCCCTCCGATCCGGGCGGCATTGCCCATGGAGCCGCCTCGAGCGAGGTGTTCACGCACAACGCTGGAGACCCGAAATGAGCGACTCCCACGGCGTCTTCCTGGCGGTGGCGTTCGTGACAGCCGCCGCGCTTGCTGCGGCGAGCGGCGCAGCGGGCGCCGACACCATCCGGCCCGGCTATTGGGAATCGACAAGCCGAGTGACGTCGCCGATCCACACGACCAAGACCGAGCGGCGCTGCATCACCGCTACAGACGTCGGCAAGTTCATGGCCTGTCGCATCAACCACATCTATCAATGCAGCTGCCCTGGCCAAGTAACGAGCGGCGGGGTGATCCGTTTCCAGGGCCGATGCGTGGACAAGCACGGCCAGAGCGCTCTGATCGAGGGCCACGGCGACTATACCGAAACGACGCTGAGCCTGGCCGCCCACGTCACCGCGAAGTGGCACGGGCTGCCGATCAGCATCGACGCCGCCACCGAGGCAAGGCGGATCGGCGACGACTGCCCGGCGCAAGCGACGCCGGGCAGCGGACGCTAGACCGGGACCTTCTCCGCCTCGGCCGCCGCGCCGATGTCGGCGGGGAGCGGCTCGAGGGCCACCGGAACCACGCGGCTGGCCGCCAGCACCTCGTCGCGCTTGGCGGCGATGCGTTGCAGACCGCGCAGGTAGGAGCCGGTTCCCGCCGGTATCAGACGCCCGACGATCACGTTTTCCTTGAGACCCTCGAGCGTGTCGCGCTTGCCGTGCACGGCCGCGTCGGTGAGGACGCGGGTCGTTTCCTGGAACGACGCCGCCGAGATGAAGCTGCGCGTCTGCAGGCTGGCCTTGGTGATCCCTAGCAGCACCGGCTGGGTCAACGCCTGCCGGCCCTTGCGCGCCAGCACCTTGGCGTTTTCCTCGTCGACCTCGGGCTTGTCGAGATGATCGCCCTTCAGCAGGCCGGTGTCGCCCGGCTCCATGATCTCGACCTTCTGGAGCATCTGGCGCACGATGGTCTCGATGTGCTTGTCGTTGATCGGCACGCCCTGTAGCCGGTAGACCTCCTGGATTTCGTTGACCAGGAAATCCGCCAATGCTTCGATACCCAGAATTCGCAGGATGTCGTGCGGGTCTGGATTGCCGTCGATGATGTATTCGCCCTTGCGGATCGAATCGCCATCATGGACCGCGATGTGCTTGGCCTTGGGGATCAGGAACTCGACCGCTTCGCCTTCTTCGGGCGTTATCTTGATGCGGCGCTTGTTCTTGTAGTCGCGGCCGAATTCGACCCTGCCATCCATCTCGGCGATCACCGCGCAATCCTTCGGCCGCCTGGCCTCGAACAGTTCGGCCACCCTGGGCAGACCGCCGGTGATGTCGCGCGACTTGGCGCTCTCGGTGGGCAGGCGCGCCAGGACCTCGCCGGGCTTCGCCTCGTCACCGTCGCCGACCGAGAGGATCGCGCCCACCGGCAGCGGGTAGCGAGCCTCCCCGCCGTTGGCCAGACGCTTGTAGGCGCCGGTGTCGTCGAGCACCGCGACGCTGGGGCGAAGATCGGCGCCCCGGGTCGAGGCGCGCCAGTCGATGACCACGCGGTTGGAGATGCCGGTGGCTTCGTCGGCCTCCTCGCGCACCGAAATGCCTTCGACCAGATCCTCGAACCGCACACGGCCGGGCACCTCGGTGATGATCGGGGTGGTGTAGGGATCCCATTCGGCGAAGCGCACACCGCGTTTGATCGCGGCCCCGTTCTTGACCTTCAGACGGGCGCCATAGGGCGGCCGGTAGGATTCGCGATCGACGCCTTCGACCTGGATGGTGATCGCCAGGTTGCGGCTCATGACGATCACGTCGCCGTCGGGGGCCACCACGGTGTTGCCGGCCGAAAGCTTCAGGACGCCGTCGTTGGACGCCTCGAAGAACGACTGTTCGGCCACCTGCACGGCCCCGCCGATGTGGAAGGTGCGCATGGTCAGCTGGGTGCCGGGCTCGCCGATCGACTGGGCGGCGATCACGCCGACCGCCTCGCCGATGTTCACCGGCGTGCCGCGGGCCAGATCGCGCCCGTAGCAGGCGCCGCACACGCCGACTTTGGACTCGCAGGTCAGGACCGAGCGGACCTTGGCCGATTGCACGCCGGCGTTCTCGATCGCGTCGACCATGTCTTCGTCCAGATAGGCGTCGGCGGGAGCGACGATCTCGTCGCTGCCGGGCGCCTTGATGGCCTCGGCGCTGAAGCGACCCAGAACGCGCTGGCCGAGAGAGACCTGCACGTCACCGCCCTCGGCCACGGCGCGCAGGGTGATGCCCCGCGTGGTGCCGCAATCCTCCTCGGTAATGATGCAGTCCTGCGCCACGTCGACCAGACGGCGCGTCAGATAGCCGGAGTTGGCGGTCTTCAGCGCCGTGTCGGCCAGGCCCTTTCGGGCGCCGTGGGTGGAGTTGAAATACTCCTGGACGGTTAGGCCTTCCTTGAAGTTGGAGATAATCGGCGTTTCGATGATCTCGCCGGACGGCTTGGCCATCAG
The DNA here is from genome assembly GCA_038226475.1 of Caulobacterales bacterium. Lineage (GTDB taxonomy): Bacteria > Pseudomonadota > Alphaproteobacteria > Caulobacterales > Caulobacteraceae > Acaudatibacter. The sequence goes on from JBBRQK010000035.1 coordinate 7,332, forward strand.
GCCGCGCATGCCGCCCAACTGCTTCATCTGCGCCTGCGAGCCACGGGCGCCGGAGTTGGCCATCATCCACACCGAATTGATCTCGATCTCGCGTCCGGCGCCGTCGGTATGGCGCGTGGAGATGTCGGTCATCATGGCGTCGGAGACGTTATCGGTGGCCTTGGACCAGGCGTCGACGACCTTGTTGTACTTCTCGCCCTTGGTGATCAGGCCGTCGGCGTATTGCTGCTCGTATTCCTCCACCAGCTTGCGGGTGGTCTCGACGATACCGGCCTTCTTGGCCGGGATGATGATGTCGTCCTTGCCGAACGAGATGCCGGCCTTCGCCGCCTCGCGGAAGCCCAGACCCATGATCTGATCGGCGAACACCACCGTCGCCTTCTGGCCGCAGTGGCGATAGACCACGTCGATCAGATTGCCGATCTCCTTCTTGGTCAGGCTGCGGTCGACCAGCCGGTGGCCGACGGCCGGATGGTGCGGCAAGAGGGCGGCGATCTTCATCCGCCCAGGCGTGGTGTCGATCAGCTTGCGCTGCAGTTTGCCGTCCGGCTCCATCTCGGTGAAGCGCGCCTTGATCTTGCTGTGAAGGGTTACCACGCCGGCGCCGAGCGCCGCCTCGATTTCGCCCACGTCGAAGAACGCCTTGCCTTCGCCAGGCTCACCGTCCTTGGCCTGGGAGATGTAGTAGAGGCCCAGCACGATATCCTGCGACGGCACGATGATCGGCTTGCCGTTGGCCGGCGAGAGGATGTTGTTGGTGCTCATCATCAGCACCCGCGCCTCCAGCTGCGCCTCCAGAGAAAGGGGCACGTGCACGGCCATCTGATCGCCGTCGAAATCGGCGTTGAAAGCGGTGCACACCAGCGGGTGAAGCTGGATCGCCTTGCCCTCGATCAGCTTGGGCTCGAACGCCTGGATGCCCAGGCGGTGCAAGGTCGGGGCGCGGTTGAGCATCACCGGGTGCTCGCGGATGACTTCCTCGAGGATGTCCCACACCTGCGGCTGCTCGCGCTCGACCATGCGCTTGGACTGCTTGACGGTGCCCGACAGGCCCTTGGCGTCCAGGCGCGCATAGATGAACGGCTTGAACAGCTCGAGCGCCATCTTCTTGGGCAGACCGCACTCGTGCAGCTTGAGTTCCGGCCCGACCACGATGACCGAGCGGCCTGAGTAGTCGACGCGCTTGCCGAGCAGGTTCTGGCGGAACCGGCCCTGCTTGCCCTTCAGCATGTCGGCCAGGGACTTGAGCGGGCGCTTGTTGGCGCCGGTGATCACCCGGCCGCGGCGGCCGTTGTCGAACAGGGCGTCGACCGCCTCCTGCAGCATCCGCTTTTCGTTGCGGATGATGATGTCTGGCGCACGCAGCTCGATCAGGCGCTTCAGGCGATTGTTGCGGTTGATCACCCGGCGATAGAGGTCGTTCAGATCGGAGGTCGCGAATCGGCCGCCGTCGAGCGGCACCAGCGGGCGTAGCTCCGGCGGGATGACCGGAATGACCGTCATGATCATCCACTCGGGCCGGTTGCCGCTCTCGGTGAAGGCCTCGAGGATCTTCAGGCGCTTGGAAGTCTTCTTGAGTTTGATCTCCGAGGTGGTGGTGACCAGCTCCTCGCGCAGCCGGTTGGCCTCGGTGGTCAGATCGATGGCCTTGAGCAGGCCCTGGATCGCTTCGGCGCCGATCTCGGCGGTGAAGCTGTCGTCGCCGAATTCCTCCTGGAAGCGCATGTATTCGTCTTCGTTCAGCAGCTGATGCTGCTTGAGCGAGGTCAGGCCGGGTTCGGTGACGATATAGTATTCGAAATAGAGCACCCGCTCGATATCCTTGAGCGGCATGTCGAGCATCATGGCGATGCGGCTGGGCAGCGACTTGAGGAACCAGATGTGGGCGACCGGCGAGGCCAGTTCGATGTGGCCCATGCGCTCGCGGCGCACGCGGTCGAGGGTGACCTCGACGCCGCATTTTTCGCAGATGATGCCCTTGTACTTCATCCGCTTGTACTTGCCGCACAGGCACTCGTAGTCCTTGGTC
>JBBRQK010000036.1:0-6106 GCA_038226475.1 Caulobacterales bacterium
ATGAACTGCGACAGCTGCGAGGAGCCGAAGAACTCCCGCACCGAAGCGGCCGCCGGCTTGGCGTTGATCAGGTCGTGCGGCATGACGGTGTCGATATCGACGCTCGACATCCGCTCCTTGATCGCCCGCTCCATGCGCAGCAAGCCGACGCGGTACTGGTTTTCCAGGAGCTCGCCGACGGACCGGACGCGGCGGTTGCCGAGGTTGTCGATATCGTCGATCTCGCCGCGGCCGTCGCGCAGGCCGACCAGGGTGCGCAGCACCTCCAGCACGTCTTCCTTGCGGATCACGCGCACGTCGTCCGGGCAGTCGAGCTCCAGGCGGATGTTCATCTTCACGCGGCCGACCGACGAGAGGTCGTAGCGGTCCTGATCGAAGAACAGGCTCTTGAACATGGCCTCGGCGGCCTCGACCGTGGGCGGCTCGCCCGGGCGCATGACCCGGTAGATGTCGAACAGGGCGTCCTCGCGGACCGCGTTCTTGTCGAGCCGCAGGGTGTTGCGGATGTAGGCGCCGACGGTGATGTGGTCGATGTCGAGCACGTCGATCGTGGTGAAGCCCAGTTCCTCCAGCGCCGCGATCGAGGCGGCGTCGAGTTCGTCGCCGGCTTCGGCGTAGATCTCGCCGGTCGCCGCATTGACCTCGTCACGGGCGAGGTAGCGGCCGACCAGGGCTTCGGGCGACAGCAGCAGGGTCTTGAGGCCGTTGTCGGCGAGGCGCTTGGCCTGGCGGGCGGAGATCTTGGTCCCAGCCGGGGCGACTTCCTCGCCCGTGTCGCCGTCGATCAGCGGGAACTCCGGCTTCACGCCGCGCCACCGCTCCGGCTTGTAGGGCGTAGCCCAGCCGCCGGCCGCGCCGACGCCGTCGCGCTTTTCGAACGGCACGACGTCGTAGAAGGTGGTGAGGATCTCTTCCCCGTCCATGCCGAGGGCATAGAGGAAGGTGGTGGCCGGCAGCTTGCGGCGCCGGTCAATACGCACGAACACCATGTCCTTGGCGTCGAACTCGAAGTCGAGCCACGAGCCGCGATATGGAATTATGCGGGCGGCGAACAGCAGCTTGCCGGACGAATGGGTCTTGCCCTTGTCATGATCGAAGAAGACGCCGGGCGAGCGGTGCATTTGTGAGACGATCACCCGCTCGGTGCCGTTGACCACAAACGTGCCCTTGTCGGTCATGAGCGGAATATCGCCCATGTAGACGTCCTGCTCCTTGATATCCTTGACCGAACGCGCCTGGGTTTCCTCGTCGGTCTCCCACACGATCAGGCGTAGCTTGACCTTCAGCGGCGCGGCGTAGGTCATGTCGCGCTGGATGCATTCCTCTACGTCGTACTTGGGCTCCTCGAACTCGTAGGAGACGTATTCGAGCATGGCGCGCTCGTTGAAGTCCTTGATCGGGAAGACGGATTTGAACACCGCCTCGATGCCCTCGTCGCGCCGCTGGCCGGGACGCGACTCGCGCTGCAGGAACTGCTCATAGGACGAGCGCTGCACCTCGATCAGATTGGGCATCCGCACGGCCTCGGGGATGCGGCCGAAAGACTTGCGAATCCGCTTCTTGCCGGTAAACGATTGCGCCATCGTGGCTCCCTGGGGGCGCGCCGAGAAACCCCGGGCGCCGTTCATATCCACGCGTCCACCCTCGGATCGAACGGGGGGCAGGGAAGCGTCGCTTCCAAGCCGCATGCCGTTCGCCGGACGCTGGAAAAATCCCGTGACGTGCGAGACGTCGCGGCGCCCCTTCGCGCGGGTCGGAGGGCGGCTGACCGCGCCTCGGGGCGTATTGCGCACGCGTCCCTCACGGGAATCGCGCGCACGAATCATGGCTCTGGTTGGAGAGGAACGCGTATCTAAGCGCTCCTCTCACAAAAAGAAAGGGCCTTGCCGCGGGAAAACGCCCGCGACGGCGACCTATTTGACGGTGATGCTGGCGCCGGCCGCTTCGAGCTTGGTCTTGATGTCCTCGGCGTCCTGCTTGGAGATGTTCTCCTTGATGTTCTGCGGGGCGCCTTCGACCAGATCCTTGGCTTCCTTCAGCCCAAGGTCCGGACGGACGGAGCGGACTTCCTTGATCACGTTGATCTTCTTGTCGCCGGCGGCGGTCAGGATCACGGTGAACTCGGTCTGCTCCTCGGCCACCTCGGCGGGCGCGGCGGCGGCGCCGCCCGCGGCCGCGGCCATGGCCACCGGCGCGGCGGCCGAAACGCCCCACTTTTCTTCCAGCAGCTTGGAGAGTTCGGAGGCTTCCAGCACGGTCAGGGCGGAAAGGTCGTCAACCAGTTTTTCGAGCTTCGACATCGGGTAGTTCCTTCTAGGTCACAGGCAGGGGGTGAAAAAATGGGCGCGCCGCTCAGGCGGCATCCTTGGTGGCGTAGGCGTTCACGACGCGGGCGAGCTGTCCGGCAGGGGCGGCGAGGACGCCGGCGATGCGAGTGGCGGGGGCCTGCAACAGGCCGACGATCTTGCCGCGCAGCTGGTCGAGCGAAGGCAGCTTGGCCAGGACGTCGATGCCCTTGGCGTCCAGCACCTGCTCGCCCATCATGCCGCCGATGATGATGAACTTCTCGTTGTCCTTGGCGTAGGCGGTCGAGACCCTGGCGGCGGAGACGGCGTCGGGCCCGTAGGCGATGGCGACCGGTCCCTTAAAGAGGGCGTGCGCGCCCTCCCCCGCCCCGTTCAGGGCCTTCTGGGCCAGGCGGTTCTTGACCACCTTGAAGGCCGCGCCTTCCTTGCGCAGGCGGCCGCGCAGGTCTTCCATCTGAGCGACGGTGATGCCGGTGTAGTGGGTGACCACCACGGCGCCGGCGTTCTCGAATACGCCCTTGAGCGTCTCGATAGATTCCGACTTCTGTGCGCGCTCCACGACGGCCTCCTTCAACACGGACGTCCGGGAGCAGGCGGCGGCGGCACGTAGTGCGCTCATCCTCCAGTCTCCCCGCGGTGTGAGTTTAAGCCGGCGACGGCCCGCGGTTCTCGGACAGGATCGACGCCAGAAGCGTCGGAGGCGGGCCTTTACAGCGGCCCGCCCCGTAAATCAACCCGGCGGCCCCGGTCAGGCCCCGATGCTGGCGGCGTCCACCTTGAAGCCAGGGCCCATGGTCGACGAGAGGCTGATGCGCTTGATGTACACGCCCTTGGCCCCGGAGGTCTTGGCTTTGGACAGGGCGTCAACCAGGGCCCGGACGTTGATGGCGATCGCCTCGTCGGAGAAGCTGGCCTTGCCGATGCCGGCGTGGACGATACCCGACTTCTCGACCCGAAACTCGATCGAGCCGCCCTTGGCGTCCTTGACCGCCTGGGCGACGTTGGGCGTGACGGTGCCGACGCGGGGATTGGGCATCAGGCCGCGCGGGCCCAGGATCTTACCCAGGCGCCCGACGAGGGCCATCATGTCCGGCGTGGCGATCACCCGGTCGAACTCCATGAAACCGCCCTGGATCCGCTCGACCAGGTCCTCGGCCCCGACCACCTCGGCACCGGCGGCGCTGGCTTCGGCGGCCTTGGCTTCCTTGGCGATCACGGCGACGCGCACGTGGCGGCCGGTGCCGGACGGCAGGGCGACGACGCCACGCACCTGTTGATCGGCATGGCGCGGATCGACGCCCAGGTTGACGGAGATCTCGACGCTCTCGTCGAACTTGGCGGTGGCGTTGGCCTTCACCAGTTTCACCGCGTCGGACAGGCCGTGCACGGCGTTGCGATCACCGCTGAAGGCCTGAACTCTCTTGGCTTGCTTGGTCATGATGATCCCCTAGGCCTCCACGACCTTGAGGCCCATGGCGCGGGCGGAGCCTTCGATGATGCGCGCCGCCGATTCGATATCGTTGGCGTTGAGATCCTTCATCTTGGCTTCCGCGATCTGGCGCAGCTGGGTGCGGGTGACGTTGCCCACCGTCTCGCGCCCGGTCTTGCCGGATCCGGACTTGAGACCGACGGCCTCCTTCAGATAGTGGGTGGCCGGCGGAGTCTTGGTGACGAAGGTGAAGCTCTTGTCCTGATAGACGGTGATCACCGTCGGCAGGGGCGTGCCCTTGACCATGCTCTCGGTGCGGGCGTTGAACTCCTTGCAGAAGCCCATGATGTTGACGCCGCGCTGACCCAGCGCAGGCCCGATCGGCGGCGAGGGCGTGGCCGCGCCGGCCTTCACCTGCAGCTTGATGTATCCCAGTATCTTCTTGGCCATGATCTCCTCTTCCGCCGGCGACGCGGCGATGGCGAGCCGTGGTGCGGGGTGGCGCCCCTCCCACGGATTTTATGGTGCGACGATCGCGAGGCGCGGCCCTTATCAGGCGGGCGCCTCCCCGGCAACGGACTTCCTGGAGAAATCGCTTGACGAGAAACATATCATATTGCAATATCGCGTTAAGATCAAGAAGAAATTTCGAACGCGAACGCAGCGGACGCCTGCTTAAAACTGCTTAAAACTGCTCAAGATCGACCAGACAGCGCCGAGGATCGTTCGAGCCCGACCCACCGGCAACCACGAAGGGCTGGTTCGCGTCTGGACCCGCTGAGCCGCGACCCGGCTCGGCTGAACTCTGCTAGCCGGTCTTCTCGACCTGGGCGTATTCGAGTTCGACCGGAGTGGCGCGGCCGAAAATGGAGACGGTGACGCGCAGGCGGGCGCGGTCCTCGTCGACCTGCTCGACCGAGCCGTTGAAGCTGGCGAACGGGCCGTCGGTGACGCGAACGGTCTCGCCGATCTCGAAAGTGATCGTGGGCTTGGGCCGCTCGACGCCTTCCTCGATGGCCCCGATGATGCGGGCCACCTCGCGTTCGGACACAGGCATCGGCTTGAGGCCGGAACCCAGAAAGCCCGTCACCTTGGGGGTGTTCTTGACCAGGTGATAGGCCTCGTCCGAGAGGTCCATCTTGACCAGTACATAGCCCGGGAAGAACTTGCGCTCGGCGTTGATCTTGCGACCGCGGCGGATCTCGATCACGTCCTCGGTCGGCACCAGGATCTCGGAGAAGCTGTCGTCGAGGCCCTGGGAACGGGCCTGCTCGCGGATGCTCTCGGCCACCTTCTTCTCGAAGTTGGAATAGGCGTGCACGATGTACCACTTGTGGTGCGGATTGGCGGCCTGGACGTGGGTCTCGGTCATGGTCGGGCTACTCCGCGTTGGCCAGCTTGAGGACGCCGCCGATACCCAGGTGCAGCACCCAGTCCACGCCGAAGAAGAAGAGGGCGGTCATGACCACCATGATGCCGACCATCACCGAGGTGATCCAGGTCTCCTTCCAGCTGGTCCAGGTGACCTTTCGCGCCTCGACGCGCACCTCGCGCAGGAACTGGGCCGGACTGACGCGCTTCTTGACCGCCACGGGCGGACCGCCGACGGCGGCGACGGCCGGGAGCGGCGCGCGGCGGCGCATCGAGGTCTGGACGATATCCTGATCCATGGCCATGGCGGCCTTCCAACTCTCTTCCAACAGGGCCGCGATGGTCCGCGGCCCCAAGTCCTAGTCCTATATAGTGGCAGGAGTGGGGGGACTCGAACCCACGACCCTCGGTTTTGGAGACCGATGCTCTACCAGCTGAGCTACACTCCTCGAAACGACCGCCCCCGGCACGGACCGGGAAAAATGAACGACGCGCCGGAGACCCGAGGGCCCGCCGGCGCGTCTGGCTCATCACCGTAGGGCGCGGCCTTTATCAGCCGCGGCCCCTCTCTTCAAGAAGCGGCGCCTATTCGACGATCTTGGAGACGACGCCCGAGCCGACCGTGCGGCCGCCTTCGCGGATGGCGAAGCGCAGGCGCTCCTCCATGGCGATCGGGGTGATCAGCTCCACGTCGAGCTCGGCGTTGTCGCCCGGCATGATCATCTCCACGCCTTCCTTCAACCGGATGATGCCGGTCACGTCGGTGGTGCGGAAATAGAACTGCGGCCGATAGTTGGTGAAGAACGGCGTGTGGCGCCCGCCCTCCTCCTTGGTGAGGATGTAGGCCTCGGCCGTGAACTTGGTGTGCGGGGTGATCGAACCCGGCTTGCACAGCACCTGGCCGCGCTCGACGTCCTCGCGCTTGGTGCCGCGCAGGAGCACGCCGACGTTGTCGCCGGCCTGGCCCTGATCGAGCAGCTTGCGGAACATCTCGACGCCC
>JBBRQK010000037.1:0-5569 GCA_038226475.1 Caulobacterales bacterium
GACCGCCGAAGCGGCCTGACCGCTCTTGGCCTTGCCGTCCTCGGTGATGCCGACCGCCTCCAGGGCGGCGCGCAGGTTCTGGTGGATCAGCTGGTAGGCGTCGGCCCAGGCGTTCCAGATCTCGACGTCGTCGCCGGTCAGCACGTGGCGCAGCGCCTGATATTCCACCCCGTCGAACGACAGCGACCGGGCGATGTAGAGGCCCAGCGCCTTCAGTTCGCGGGCGATCAGCTCCATCACCGCCACGCCGCCCTTCTCGACGGCGTCCATGAAGGCGTCGCGGGTGTTGAACGGCGCCTCCGGCCCGCCCCACAGGCCCAGACGGGCGGCATAGGCCAGGTTCTCGGGCGTGGTCGCGCCCGTGGCGCTGACATACATCACCCGGGCGTTGGGCAACCTGTTCTGCAGGGCCAGGCCCGCCATCCCCTGTTGCGAGGCCTTCTTGGGCCCACGAGCGCCCTGGCCGCCGCCCGCCGCGTTGGCCATGGCGTGGGCTTCGTCAAAGGCGATCACCCCGTCGAAGTCGGCGCCCAGCCAGCCGATGATCTGGTCGAGGCGCGAAAGGCGGTCGCCCCGCGCCGGCTGCCGCAGGGTGGCGTAGGTGGTGAACAGGACCCCCCGATCCATGCGGATCGCGTCGGCCTGCTTCCAGGCGCTCTGCGGCGTGATGTCCGAGGACGCCCCGCCGATCGCCGTCCAGTCCCGCCGTGCGTCCTCCAGAAGCGTGTCGTTCCTGGAGATCCACACCGCCTTCAGGCGGCCCTGGGCCATGTTGTCGGCGATGACCCCGGCGGCCTGGCGGCCCTTGCCGCAGCCGGTGCCGTCGCCGAGAAAGAAGCCGCGGCGCAGTTGGAAGGCGCCTTCAACGCCCTCCTTGACCAGCACCAGCTTGTGCGGCGCTTCGCCCAGCATCCACCAGACCGGCAGAAGCCCCGACTGCGCCTCGCCGGCGTAGATGACGGTCTCGATCTGGGCGTCCGACAGCAGCCCCTCCTGGACGATGTTGGTCGGCAGGAGCGGGCGATAGGTCGGAGCCGGCGGCGCCACCGACGCCATGGGGCCGGACTCCACCAGCGCGGAGGGGTGTGGACGGCTCCCCTGCAAGGCCAGGCGGCTGACCCTGTAGGCCTGGTAGAGGCCGACGTCGTGGCCCTCGCCCGACCAGGCGATTGTCTCGAAGGCCACGGCCGACGCCCCGGCCAGGAACCCCAGGCGGGTCGAGGGGGTGGCCAGGGCGCGGGCGCGCGGCGCCAGGAAGGCGACGTTGGAGACCGACCGGAACTGGCGCGGCTGGGCGGTCGGGCGCGGATCCAGCGCGGCGATCAGTTTGGCGATGTCGGCCAGGGTCTCGCCGCTGACGACCTTGACGGGGACGCCGCCGATCTCTTCGGCCCGGTCCAGAACCAGCAGGCCGGTCATAACGGAGGTCCCGTGCTTGGCATAGGCGCGAGGCGGGAAGGCGATCAACGCCACCACCCAGCCCCGGCGGGAGAGCGCCTGCATCGCCCCGGCGTCCTCGAAGAGGCGCGTGGGCACGATGGCGCTGAGCCGCCCGCCCTCGGCAAGGCAGTCGATGGCGGCGTGCAGATGACCCTCCAGGCGCTGGAACGGCGGATTGGCGATCGCGGCCTGGAAGCTGCCCGACGAGGGCAGGATGTCCTTCAGGTGCGCCGCGTCATGGCGGGTGCGCGAGGCGGCCGGGAACAGGCCATCCAGCAGAGCCGAACGGTGCGGCGCTATCTCATTGAGCTCCAGCGTCGCCCCGCACGCTTCGGCGATGATTGCCATCAGCCCGGTGCCGGCCGACGGTTCGAGCACCTTGTCGCCAGGCCGGACCTGGGCGGCCAGCACCGCCAAGGCGGCCAAGGCCGGCGGCGTGGAGAACTGGTCGAGCGCGACCTGCTCCTCGCTGCGGCGGGTGTGGGTCAAGGTCAGGTCGGTGACGCTGGCCAGCAAGGCCGCGATCTCGGCCGGAGCGTCCTCGAGCCGGCCAATCTGCGGGCTGAGCCGACGCAGATGCAGGACCAGGGCCGCCTCGATGGCGTCGTAGGCGTCGCGCCACGACCAGGCGCCCTCGGCGTCCGAGCCCCCGAAGGAGATGGTCATGGTGCTGGCCACCAGCTTGCGATCCAGCGCCCGCGACCGATTGAGGTGCGGGGTGAGCGCCCGGGCGGCGGCCAGCGTGTTGGCGGCCTTGTCCTGGGCGGCGCCTGGGGTCTGAAGGGCGCTGAAGAGGGGGAATGTCGCGTTCATGGCGGGGATCTCGGATCACCCGTGGCGGAGGGCTCCTCCCTCCAGTCCCATCGGGCTCGCGAAGCCCTCTCCCTGCCTCCCTCCTTTAGCCGTCGATCAGCGGGGCGCCCGTCTCAGCCGGCTGGCCTTCAGCACCTGCATCATCTCGGCCTTGATCCGCCGAAATAGGGTCGGCGGGATGAAGCCGTAGGCATATTGGCCCTGGGCGTTCGTCTGCAGGTCATAGCCCGGGCTATTCGTCCATCAAGGCGTTGAGGTGGTTGTGGCGGGGATCCATCTCGGCCTTGTCCAACGCGGCGATGGCCTCGTCCGAGAGGTCATCGACACGGAAGGCGCGGGGGGCCAAGCTCTTGAGGCGGACATATTCGTCATAGTCGTGTTTGGAGATGAGCACCTCGGTGACCCGGCCGTAGTGTGTCACGCCAACAGGCTCGCGCTGGGCGGCTTGGCGATACTGCGAGAACCGCTTGGCGACCTCGGTGGACGGCACCTTCTGCATGTCGATCCCCCTTATCCCGGAAGCTACGGATCACCCGGGTTCCTTATACGACTGAATCGGTCAGCCCCGCGTCAACATCACGGCGTCCAGCCTTCAAGTTCCGCGTCCAAATGGGCGAACTCGGCCGGGACCTCGTCCAGCGCGATCTTCGTTTCCTCATCCATGCAGCGCCCTCCATCCCCGCGACCGCAGCGCCACAAACGAGTACCGCCCTGCGCCTGCAGGGCAAGAGCCCCCACCCAAAGGGCGAGGGCTCCCAACGTCTATGCCGCAAGCGGCGTTTCGGCCTCCACCGCCCCTGGCGCCGGCGCCGGGGCCTCACCATCGTCATCCGCCTCGACCGAGTCTTCCTCGGCCTCGTCGTCGGCGCCATCCTCCGTCTCGACAAGCACCGCCCGATCCCACGCCAGGGCCGCCGGGGCCCATTGCCGCTCGGCCGCCGCCTCGCCGACAAAGGCGACCAGATCGCCCTTCTTCAGGGTCTTGGCCCGGTCGTCCTCTACGGTCATCTCCTCCAGCAACTCCAGCAGCTGCTTCTTGGAATGGACCGCGAGGAACGCATCGTCCGGGGTCCAGTGAGCGGCAATGTCGGCGCCGCAGAGAGCGGCGATCTCAGCGGCCTCAGCCCGCGCCGCGTGGCGCAGGTTGGAGGTGCGCGCCTCCCGCACGTTCAGCGACAGGGCGGTCAGCTCGGCCATCAGGGCCATCTTCTCGCCGTGGGGCAGGGTCTCGACCCAGGGGATCGGCCGCAGGCCCGAGGCCTTGTAGTCGGCCCGGCGCGCGTCCAGGCGGGCGCGGACCTCGCCGTCCAGGGCAGCGATCGGCGGCATCGTCCCCCGGCGATAGGCCGTGGCGGTGATCGCCGAGGCCGACTCCTCGATGCTGCTCGAGCTGTGCAGCGCCAGCTGCTTGAAGAGCTGCGCCACCAGCACGGTCAGCGCCGCGCCGGGATCGTCGGCCAGGTCGCGGATCAGGCCGCGGGTAGCCACGTCGGTGCGCGTCTCGTGCAGCACATGGCTGGATCCGGCGACGTCGACATCGGCGTGGGGGACTTCTACGTCGGTGTAGCCGCGGCCATAGCGTCCGCCCGTGGCCAAGGCCTCCTCCTCGTCGTCGCCGTCCTCCTCGGCCTCGTCGGGCAACTCGTCGATCGGCAGCGGGACCGAGTAGAAGGTCGCCCCCACGCCGAAGCCGTCCGAGGGCGTCAGCAAGACCGCCCCAACGCGGCTGCGGGTCAGGGGAACCTCGGCCACCGCCATCAAGGCGGTGAACACCGGCGCCATGACTGCCGGCGCTTCGTCCGACCAGGGGTCGAGATCCTGCAGCTCGCTGGACAGGCGGGTCACCTCGTAGCGGGCGTCCGCCAGCACCTTGACCTGCTCCTCGCTGAGGTCGCGCTCCCATACATGCTGCAGTCGGAAGAATCCGTCCGGCACGCCGAACCCAGCGTCGCGCGCGAAGTAGACGGTCAGGCCGTCCGCCTTCAGGTGATCTGCGATCGGCTGGACGCGCTCGCGCCAGGCGTCCTGCAGCACCTCCGGATCGAGCAGGCAATCGGGCAACTCGCCGAACAGGTCGCTGGAGACCCGGCCGCCGGCGGCGACGTAGCGGTCCAGGCCCACCAGGGTGAAGCGGTCATCGTTGATCGTGGCGCGGTCACCCTCGACCATGTTGCGCAGCTGATAGTCGTGGAAGTGGCCGTCGAGCGCGGTCTGGGCCACCTCGGCCTGCTGCTTCTTGTCCGGGAGGCGGGCGAACAGGCGCACCTGCTTCAGGGTCAGCCTCCCAAGGCGCAGGGCCTTCAGCACGCTCGGGTGGACGGCCGACAGCGCCTCCAGCCGCTTGATCTCCAGCTCGGCGTAGCCAAGGGCGCGGGCGATGCCGCCGGTGTCCATCTTGGCTTTGCGTAGCTTGCCGATGGCGCCGATGATGTCGGCGATGTGGACCGGGGCGACCTCGGCGTTGGGCAGGATGATCGCGGCGGCCTGCTGGGCCTTGGTCACCGCCAGCTTGCAGACAACCGGATAGTCGTCATCGATGTCGCCGCGGTCGCGCAGGACCAGGAGGCTGAACCGGCGGCGACGGCCGTCCAGCGCCATGAAGGCCTGCTCGCCCTTGCGGCCCGCCCGCACGATCGGCGGGATCAGGACGCCGGCGGCCAGCACGGTCTCGGCGAGCTGGGGCACGCCGTCGTCCGCGGGCTCCTGGAAGCGAAGGTTCTCGGGCGCGAGGCCAAGGTCGCCGAGGCGGACGGTGATCTCGTCCATCGGGGTCGGAGAGACGGTTTGAGTATCGGTCATCGGGGTCAGGCTCCAGCGCCTGGGCGAGGGTCATCCTACCCCTGGGCGCACCCAACTCCCGCCCTCCCTCCTTCCTTTCAGAGCAGGCGCGAACGGTTGGCCGCGTGGCGCGCCACTGCCTGGCGCGCCACCGCCGCCTCGTTCCAGTCCCCGTGCGGCTCGGAGGGGAACACCGCCTCGGCCGCCACGCCCTGATCCTGCAGCCGCACCGCCAGTCGCAGGGCCGACGCTTCGCCGTCGGGGCCGCGATCGCCGGCGATCAGCACCGCCTCGACGCCGCCCGGCGGCGACCAACCCCGCAGGTTGGAGGTTGAGAGCAGGGCCCAGGCCGGCAGGCCGAACCATTCGCTGGCCGACAGCGTGGTCAGGAAGCCCTCGGCCACCAGGAGTTTGGGGCCTGGCGGATCGATCCGCACGGCGCTGGCCGGCGGGACGACACCGACGGTCTTGCGCGACAGCTTCAGGTCGCTCGCCCGTTGGCCGGCCGGCGTCAGATAGGTGAGCTCGACGGCCGTCA
>JBBRQK010000038.1:0-5470 GCA_038226475.1 Caulobacterales bacterium
GACCCTCGATCTGCTCGGCGATCACCGCCTGGCTGCTCAGCAGCATCGGCACCGCGACCAGGGTGCGCAGGCGCGCCGGCACCCCGCCGCGGAGCGCCAGCGCGGGCAGGAAGGTCGCGCGGAAGACCCGCGTGACCACGAGGTTCACCATCGCCACCGCGGCGTCCAGGGCGGGGACAAAGCCCAGAAGGCCCAGCGCCGCCAACCCCGTAGCCCCGACGTGCAAGGTCGACAGGATCAGCAGCGGCGCGGCGAGGAAGGCCGCGGCCACGCCAACGATCACCGCGCCGTAGCCTTTGATCCCCAGCGCGTGGCCCAGCCGCTCGGTCCAGGCCTCGAGGGGCGGTCGGTAGCCAAGGGATTTTTCGAACACGCGGCGCCCCGGCGCGAGGAGGGAGTATCCAGGATCGGACTGTCGGTCCTGCGGATCGCCTCCCAGACGCCGGCCGTGTTCCGCCGCCTGTAGCGCGCGGGTCGTGACATCGATTTCCGTCCGCCCCGAACCACGCGCCAGCTCCTCGATCGCAGAGCGGTAGTGATTGCGGGTGGCGACATCCATGTCCTGGAAGCCGCTGCCGGCGCTCAGCATGTCGCTGACCAGGCTGATGCTTTCGAACAGGTCGAGCCAGTCGACCTCGGAGATCAGCCGCAGGCTGGTGATGATGTTGCGCATCGTCACGTTCGCGCTGACCTGGCTTTCCTGCTCTTCGCGGACCACGGCATCGGCCGTGGTCCCCTGGTCCGCCAACTGCTCGTCGAGCCAGGTCAGGGCCGGGCCGGTGCGGAAGTCCTGATCGCGCAGACGATGGGCGAGCTGGGCCACGAAGGCTTTCGCCAGCGGTCGCTCGTCCCGCTCCGCCAGCAGGACGGCCCCGGGCTCCGCCGCCTGCCCGGCGGCGCCCAGCAGGCGATCGGCGAGATGGTCCGCCTGTCGGCGGGCTTCCTGGCTGCGCGCGATCTTCTCGGCGAGCCGCCGCAGATTCTCGATCAGCACGATCCGCAAGGTGATCGAGACCGCCCAGAGCTCGCCGATCGTCAGCGGCTGGACCTCTTGGTAGGCGCGCACATAGCGCCGCAGGATCTCGAGGTCGAAGCGGCTGTCGGTGTGGGCGACATAGGCCCAGGCGACACCGAACACCCGCGGATAGGCCTCGAAAGGTCCGGACGCCAGCTTGGGAAGCTGCCGATAGTAGCCCGGCGGCAGGTCGGCGCGGATCTCGCGGATCTGCCTTTCCACGAGGTGGAAGTTGTCGATTAACCACTCTGCCGCCGGGGTTATCGCGATCCCGGCCCGCGTGGCGCGCATGGTGGCGCGATAGCCCTCCACCAGCTCCCGCTCGTTGTCCGCAAGCCTGGGCGCCAACGAGTGGCCGGCTGTCAGGTGCGTCGCTACGGCCTGCGCCGCCGCGAGGCTCCTGGCGTGCTGCTCCAGACGCTCGATCCCGAAGAGTTCTTCGCGAATGGGCTCTGGGTTGTCCGATCGAAGGGATGGCGCGCCGAACGCCCTGCGCCACCATCCCGCCGGCCTCGGCGCCCGAGCCGGACTCATGAAGTTTGCGCTCGCATCAGCGCAAGACTAGCCCGCCAGAGAGAGGGGCCTGTGAGGCGCGCTCGTCGATCGCCCAGAAAGCCGGCCCCACGACGCCCCCGGAGCGGTCGAACCCGATTTCCGCCCCGCGCCGCTGTCATGGTTGGTGCTCCCGCGGCCCATAGCCGTTGCACCCCGTTGCACGGGGGGCCTGACCCTAGGACGCAGCGGACGTCGGGCCATTACATCTTCCGGGTTGGGAGCCCGCCCCAGCCGGCCCAAAGTGCCGACAGCACCACCTGACGGTCCCGGCAGACGTCTCGTCCCCTTCCCGCTTCGGATCGAGGCGCGATGGCGCGGCCCTCTCGTAATCCCCGCCCCGGTCCGGCGTCTCTACTCGCAAGGGCGGCGTCCTGCCGAACCCACGGACCGGCGGCGCCATGTTCGACGAGGATTTAATAGACCGGCCGTGGATGTCCCAGGCCCCTCAGACGCGGGCCAAGTGGCCTGATCGAGAGGGCGGCTCCTTCTCCCTCGGAAACGTGCCGATCGCCGAATTGCGCCCGACGCAGGCCACGGTCGGCTTCAGGGAGGTCGTGGCCAAGCGCCGCCGCTACCGCACCGCGATTGCCGCCGGGCGCCCCGTGCTCCTGCAGCGACAGGGGGTCCCGATCGTGGTCGGCCCGGAGGGCCACGCCTATGCTCTGGATCGGCACCACGGGCTTTGCGCGCTCCTCGCCGAGACCGTCGTCACCGTCCCCGTGGTCACCATCGACGACCTCAGCGGCCTGTCCCTGAAAGCCTTCTGGTCCACCCTCGACGCCCGCGGCTGGTGCCACCCCTACGATGCTGACGGCCGGCGGCTGGCCTATGAGCAACTCCCGACCTCTATGTCGGACCTGGAAGAAGACCCTTACCGCAGTCTCGCCAGTGCGCTGCGGCGCATCGGCGGATTTGACAAGGTGAAGGTTCCCTACAGCGAGTTCGCCTGGGCGGATTTCCTGCGTCGGCGGCTGGATCGCCGGGCACTCGAGCGAGACTTCGACGGCGCCCTACAGGCCGCTCTGGGCCTTTCGGGCGGCGAGGCCGCCCGGGCCCTTCCGGGCTGGCGCGGCGGTCGCCTGAGCAGAATGACCTCGGACCCACCCAAGGCCCCGGCGTTTGAGGCCTCGAAACCCCGGCGCGGAGCGCCGCCGCACCAAGGCGCCGTTCCGGTGGGATAGGCGCCGGGACTCGATGGCGCTCTACGGGAAGCTCGCAGGTCCACGGAGGCCGTCGCCGGTCACGCCCTCATTGCGGGAGGCCTCCGACAAGGTTCTGCGGGGTTCCGGCGGCATAGGCGCGGATGTTCGCCAGCGTCGTCTCGATGATCCGCCCCATCGCCTCGCCCGTGTCGTAGGCGATGTGCGGCGTAATGATCACGTTGGGATGGTGCGGCGGGGTGTGGTCGGCCAGCAGCGAGCGCATGCGCTCCGCTTCGAGGCCGCTCCCAGGACCGAAGATCTCGGTCTCTTCACCGATCGAGGCTTCTTCCGCGACGACATCGAGCCCGGCCCCCGCGAGCCGCCCGGAGGTGATCGCGCGGACCAGAGCCTCGGCATCGACCACGCCTCCGCGGGAGGTGTTGATCAACACGGCTTGCGGTTTCATGAGCGCGAACTCGGCGTCGGAGATCAGGTTGTGGCTCCCGGGTCCGCCGGGCAGATGCAAGGTAACCACGTCGGCGGCGGCGAGCAGCTCGCCCAGAGGCGCATAGCGGAAGCCAAGGGTTTGAGCGGCGGCGGGGTTCGGCGCCGGATCGAACGCCAGGACCTGCATTCCAAAGCCGCGGCCGATCATGATCGCGCGCCGGCCGATGCGGCCTGCGCCCACGACGCCCAAGGTCTTGCCGCCAAGATCGAACCCGCGGAGACCGCTGCGTGAGAAGTCCCCACGCCGGGTCCGCTCCACCGCTGGGACAATGTTGCGGCTCAAGGCCAGCAGCAGCGCGAAGGCGTGTTCGGCGACGGTAGGGTCGCCATAGTCGGGGACGTTGCACACCGCAATTCCCGCGCTACCTCAGTAGTCCAGATCGATGTGGTCGTAGCCTGTGGAGCGGGTGGCGATCAGCTTCAGATTGGAGAGGTGCTTCAGCACCGTTGCGCCGAGGTCCGAATTGACGAAGGTGCTGATCGCCTCCGCATCGGCGAACTCGCCTGCGCCGCCAACCTTCAGCGGCTCCTTGCGACAGACAACAGCGTGGGTGGGCTCAAGCGCCAAGCACGCGACGCGCTCCCATTCCTCAGCTTCGAATACCACGATCTTCATGACGGCCGCGGCCTCCGGTGGACCGAGCCTGCGATCGGCGCGCCCGCTGTGTTGGGAGGACGGTCGGAGTACTCGATCGGCCAGGCGCTGAAAGGCGCTGGGCTAACGACTCGGCTTTGTAATGCCTCACCTCATCCCGCGTCTCTCGTGCGAGCGCGCCATCGCCTGGCGACGCGGCGCGCGCTTGCTCGCCTAACTCCGCCTGGCTCCGAGGAGATAACGCCCATGAAAACGTCTGTCGTGAAGGTTGGCAGCCTCCTATCCTTCCTGAGCGAACGCGGCGTCGAGAAACGGTTGAGCCGCGTCAATGGCGTCAAAGAAGTTTCAGTCAACGCGCTAAGCGGGTCAGCGTTGATCGCTTACGATGAAGAGCTGACGACTCCCGACCTGCTCAAGCTCGCGGTAAAGGCTGCCATCGCAACCACCCACCATCCTCGCAGCCATGGAGCCCATCGGCGTGCGACCTTGACGTCCAAGGGGAAGGCAACCGAGACGGCGGCCGCGGCGCCTTCGTCCGAAGTAGAACCCAGCGGGCCGCCCCCAGCGGCACTCGCGGACCCAGCGGCGAAGCCGGACAAAGCCGCGGCGGACGCGACCTCTGTCTCTGCGCCTTCCAAGCCAGCGCCGGACGGCGCGACCGGTCCCGGCCCGTCCGCACCATCGGCAAAGGCCGAAACGGCGAAGCCGGCGGCTGCAACTCCGCTCCCCCCCGCGGCCTCTCCGACGAGCGCCGCCCAAACGCCAGCGGCGGCCCAGGAGAACTCCCCCGCCGCTGATGGGCAATCTGAGGTGACCGCGGCCTCCGCGCCCGATCACGCGGCGCATGGCGCGAAGCCCGACAGTCCGCCGCCCCAGACGGGTAACGCCCCGCCGCCGGACGCCACGGCGCCGAAAGCTGAAGCATCACCGCCTGAAAAGCCTATCGCGCCGGCAGCACCAGCCGAAGCGCCGGCGCCCGAAAAGGCCATCGCGTCAGCATCGCCCGCAGCACAGCCTAATGGGGCGGCGCAGGAGAACACACCTGCACCGGCCGCTCCCGCAGGAACCGCAGTTCCGGCCGCGCAATCCGACGCAGCGGTTCCGGCCAAAACGGTCGCGCCAACCGCTCCACCCGCCCCTGCCGACGGAGGTGCGGCAAAGGATCCGCACGCGGCCCATGGCGAGAAGAAAGGCGCGCCGCCTCCGGAGAAAATGGGCGGTCAACCGGCCCCAGGAGGGGAGAGCGACGGAGCGAGCTCAGACAAGGCTGGTGGACATGGGGCCCATGAGGGCCAGACCGACGCCACCGCCAAGGAGATGGGCCACGGCGGCGGCAAGGACATGAAGTCCATGGCGCGCGACATGCGCAACCGGTTCTGGATCGCGCTTGCCTTCAGCTTGCCGGTCTTTGTCTTTTCGCCCATGGGCCTACCCTTCACCCCCAAGCCGCCGTTCGGCATCGGGCTGAACCTGTTCCTGTTCCCTTTCGCGACCGCCGCGATCCTCTATCCGGTGTGGCCGTTTCTCGTCGCCGCCTACCGAGCCGTCCTGAGCCGGTCGGCCAATATGGCGGTGCTCGTCGTCCTCAGTGTCGGTACGGGTTACCTGTTCAGCGTCGGGGCGACGTTCATCTGGGGGGGGCAGCAGTTCTACGAA
>JBBRQK010000039.1:0-4951 GCA_038226475.1 Caulobacterales bacterium
GACGATGCGGCAATTCGACGAAACGTGCCTCACGCCCACGCCCGCATTGTCGCCAACCGAAATCAAGGCGATCCGGGAGAAGGAAGCCGTCTCCCAGCCGGTGTTCGCCCGTTACCTCAATGTCTCAAAGAACCTAGTCTCCGAATGGGAGAGGGGCGCGAAGCGACCAGGCGGTCCAGCGCTGCGCCTCCTCACCGTCGTGAAAAAGGGCGGACTCCGCGCCATAGCGTAGGCGCCGGGTCCGCGCCGCCGCGCCGGCATCGCCCTGAGCGTCTTGCTGCTCATCCGTAGACCGCGCGACCGGGAGAGCGGGAGAGCGGGAGAGGGGTCATCGCAGAATCTCTCCCAAAACGTACGCTAAGGACGGCGCGGTGAGGGGCCGGTGCGCAATGGCCTGAACCGCTCGCGCGGCTTGTCGATCTCGCTCCAGAGGTAGTCGCCGGTGAGGCTGACGTGTTCCCAGCCGAGCGGCGCGACGTGGGCGAGCAGCTCGTCGGGCACGGCGGCGCCCTCGGCCTTCAGGTGTCTGACGGCGCGGTCCAGATAGACGGTGTTCCAGAGGATGATCGCCGAGGCGACCAGGTTCAGCCCGGAAGCGCGGTGCCGCTGGTTTTCGAACGTGCGGTCGCGCAGTTCGCCCAGGCGGTTGAAGAACACGGCCCGGGCGAGCGCGTTGCGTGCCTCGCCCTTGTTGAGGTTGGCGCCGGTGCGGCGCCGAAGCTCGGCGTCATCGAACCAGTCCAGCATGAACAGGGTCCGCTCGACGCGGCCGATCTCTCGCAGGGCGCGAGCGACGGGGTTCTGACGTGGATAGCCGGCCAGCTTCTTGAGCATGACCGAGGCGGTCACCGTGCCGGCCTTGATGGAGGCGGCGAGCCGGAGCGTCTCGTCCCAATGCTCTTCGACGGCGCGGACGCTGATCGGGCCGGCGACCAGGGGCCGCAGCGTCGGGAACCGGGTCAAGTCGCCCAGGGCGTAGAGGCGCCGCTCGTTCAAATCGCGGATGCGCGGCGCGAACCGGAAGCCCAGAAGGTGGCAGAGGCCGAACACATGGTCGACAGCGCCGGCTGTGTCGGTCGCGTGCTCGCGAATGTTAAGCTGACTTTCGTGGTTGAGCAGGCCGTCGATGACGTGGGCGGCCTCGCCGGCGTTGGCGGCGATCACCTTGGTATGGAAGGGCGCGAACCGGTCGGAGATGTGCGTGTAGAACAGCACCCCGGGCTCCGGGCCGTAGCGGGCGTTGTGGTCGGCGCGCGCTTCACCCCGGCCGCCGGCGCGGAAGAACTGCCCATCGGAGGACGAGGTGTCACCCGGGCCCCAGACGCTGGCCAGGGGGTGGGCGTGGTGATGATCGACGACGGTGGCCAGAGCCGCGGCGTAGGTCTCGTCGCGAATGTGCCACTCCGCCGTCCAGAGCAGACGGGGATGGGTTAGTCCACGGGAGCTTTCGGCCATGCGCGAGAGGCCGAGATTGGTGGCGTCGGCCAGGATCGCGCCCATGAGAGCCGGCTGGTCGGCGGCGGGCGCGCCCGTGCGGACGTGCGCGAAGCGCTCGGCGAAGCCGGTCCAGGCGGCCACCTCGGCGAGAAGCTCGGTTATCCTTACCCGCGGCAACAGGGCGTATAGCCGGGCTTTCAAGCTCTCGACCTCGTCGGGGACGGCGCGACGGAGCGGCGAGATGGTCAGTTCGCCATCCTCTATAACTACGTCGGGCAGATCCCCGGCGGCGGCGGCCCGCTCGACCTCGCTCATGCGCTGGGCGGTTCGGGCGCGCCGCTCGGCGATCCAGGTCGAGAAATCGTCAGCGACAGCCAAGCCGAGCTGGGCGTCGGAGCGCATGGCGGTGAACGCGGGCTGGGGCAGGAGGAAGTCGTCCAGCGTGCGGTAGGCGCGGCTGCCGTCGACCCAGACACCGCCGGATCCCAGCCGCTCGCGTAGGTGGACCAGGGTCGCGATCTCGTAGGCGCGGCGGTTGAACGAGCCATCTTCGGGGAACACCACCTTGCGCCAACGTGGTTTCAGGAACGAGCTGGGCGCGCGCTTCGGGAAGTTGATCCTGCCTTCGGCGTAGAAGCGGCTCAGGAGTTCGACCGCGCTGAGCAACGGATCGCTCGGCCGCCCGGCCCGAAAGGCGAAGGCCGACAGGAATGCTGGCGCGAACTTGCGAACGGCGGGGTAGCGCTCAAGCACCTCCTCCATGCCGTCGTCGCCGGCGCGGGTCAGCCCCTCCGCCTCCAGCACGCTGCGCTCCAGAGCTTCCCAGCCCACGCGCGCTTCGATCTCAAGCATCGGATCGCCGCCATGTTGGCGGACGTCGATCAGCGCGCGCCCCAGGCGGACGTGGACGCGGGCGGTCGCCTTCAGGCGCTTGGCGTCATCCAGCAGACGCTCGGAGCGTGTCCGCTCCGCCCTGCGGAACATCGAGCCGACCATCTTCTCGACCATGCTGACGGCGGCGTCGGTCAGGACGACCTCCATTTCAACAGAGAAGGCCACAAGGGTCGCGAGCCGGCGGCGGCGTTCCAGTCGACCAAGGTGCTGAGCGCTCATGATCGCCGCCTCGCGGGCGATGACCGCATACCGGCTGGCATTCACGCGCCGAGCCCGGTCGGGTTCGATGGCCAGGGTGCGCACATGGTTGAGCCTCTCCAGCAGGGCCTTCAGATTGCCGGCGCTGGGCGCCTCCGGCCACTCCCGCACCCACGCCAGCCGGGTCCGAGCGCCGGTGTCGTGCGCGGCCAACAGCCCGTCCAAGCCCTCGGCCTGCTTCTGCGTGAGATCTCGCGCCAGGGCCACAAAGGCCTGACGCCGCGCCTGTGCGCGGGCAATCAGCGCCACCCGTTCCAGGGTCGATGGCGCGGGCAGTACGATACCGGCGGCCCGGAGATGCTGCACCATGGCCAAGACGATCGCCTCGCCGCGGTCGGTCGCGGCGGCGACGTCGATGGCGACACCCAGAACATTCGAACGATCCGTACGATCAAAGGCCCGCAGGCCGAGCCAGGCCTCAATTTCGGCTCTGTGTTCCCGGAGCGTGGTCTCCCGGCCGGCGTACTCGCCGAACATGCGCGGCTCGCACCCGATCTGGCTGGCGAGCAGCTCGATCAACGCAGGCGGCGGCGCCTCGCCCGGCTCCAGGGGGCGGCCGGGGCGCCGCAGGTAGCTGAGCTGGACGGCGAACCCGAGCCGGTTGAAGGCGCGCCGGCGGCGGAAAGTCTGGGCGAGGTCCTCGGTCCCGAGCGTATAGAGCCGCTGCACGACAGCGGGATCACCGGGCGGGTCGAAAAGCGCCGCTCGCTGCAGAGGCGAAAGAATGGTGGGCGTCGCCATGTGGGTCGCTCCTTACTCGCGTCACATAATCAATGCTGCGCGACGTTGGCGGATCATAGACAGCGACACGGGTTAAGTGACAGAATCGGCGCGTTCGGGGCGGCCCGCGTCGCCCGTCACATCAACGGTCGAATAAATGACAACCCTGATCGGCTACGCGCGGGTCTCAAAGACCGACGGCAGCCAGGTTCACGACCTGCAGCGCGACGCGCTCGCCCGAGCCGGCGTGAAGGTCGCTCATGTCTACGAGGACAGCGCCTCGGGGCGGCGCGAAGATCGGCCGGGACTAGAGGCTTGCCTGAAGGCGCTGCGCACCGGCGACACCCTGGTGGTCTGGAAGCTCGACCGGCTCGGCCGGGACCTACGCCATCTGGTGAACCTGGTCGGTGATCTGACCGGCCGCGGGGTCGGGCTGAAGGTGCTGGCCGGCGAAGGCGCCTCGATCGACACCACGACCGCAAACGGCCGGCTGGTGTTCGCCATCTTCGCTGGGCTCGCGGAGTTCGAGCGCGAACTGATCATCGAGCGCACCAAGGCTGGCCTCGCCGCCGCTCGGGCCCGGGGCCGCCATGGCGGCCGGCCTTACAAGATGACCCCGGCGAAGCTCCGTCTCGCCCGCGCCGCCATGGGCCAGCCGGAAACCAAGATCAGCGACCTCTGCGACGAGATCGGGGTCAGTCGTCAAACCCTCTATCGGTTCGTCAGCCCGACCGGTGAGTTGCGCGAGGATGGAAAGCGGCTCCTGGAGCGCCGCAAGGTCGCCCGAGCGCCCAGACAACTCGCCGCGAGGGTCAGTCAGCAGCTTAGCCTAGCCGGTCCGAACGCGGTCCGTGATCCTTAGCGTACGTTTTGGGAGCGATTCTGCGACGACCCCTATCAGGCCTACGCGCTCGGACGGGTCGATCTGGCCCAGGCGCGGCCACACCCCTCCCCGCTCGTGGAATCCGGGCCGATGGCCTCGGTTTCACCGCCGGCCCCGAGCTATCGCCCGGTGTTGCCGGCCGGGATCGCCGAGCAGGGCTTGGTGTCTGACGCCCAGATGGAGACCATCATCTATGCCGGCGAGGCTCATGCGAGCAGCCTGCCTGGCGCCTGGGTGCTGGGCGAGGCGGCGCACATGGTCCACCTGGTGGCCGAGGGCACGCTGGGCGCGGTGCAGTTTCGGCGCGGCTTCTTCCTCGGTGACGGCACCGGCTGCGGCAAGGGCCGTCAGATCGCCGGGGTCATCGCCGACAACATGGCCCAGGGCCGGGTGCGGGCGGTGTGGTTCTCCCGGAACGACGCCCTGCTTGAGGACGCCCGGCGCGATTGGAGCGCTATTGGCGGGGCCGGCTCCGACATCACCCCGCAGAGCGCCTGGAAGCAGGCCGACGCCATCCGCCTGGATCGCGGCATCCTCTTCACCACCTACGCGACCTTGCGTCAGCCGGCCCGGGGAGATCGCCCATCCCGGCTCGATCAGATCGTCAGCTGGCTGGGCGCTGACTTCGACGGTGTGATCGTCTTCGACGAGGCGCACGCGATGGCCAACGCCGCGGGCGGCGGCAAGGGCTCTCGCGGGCCGAAGAAGGCCTCCCAGCATGGCATGGCGGGCCTAGCGTTGCAGAACCGCCTGCCCGGC
>JBBRQK010000040.1:0-4759 GCA_038226475.1 Caulobacterales bacterium
CAGGTGCTGCCGGCGCCGTCGGCCGACACCTCGAAGCCGAAGTGGGGGTTGGCGATGACGTTGACCCAGGGGGCCGGCGTCGCTTGGCCCGGCCCCAGGACGACGACATAGGCCTTGCCGTCTTCAGCGAACCCGCCGAGGCCGTTGAAGAACTCCAGCTCGGGCCGGGCGCCCGGCGAGGGCGCGCCAATCCCGAGGCGGAGGGGTCGCGATCTCGGCTGTGGCGGAGCGTGGGCCCTCGCCGCGCGGTCGAGCTGTTCGACGATGCTGCCGCGTTCGGCGCTCAGCACCACCCGCGCCACCGAGGTCAGCAGCGCACAGGTCTCGGCGGCCACCAGATCGGCGCGCAGGACATAGACGCCGCCCACCGCGCCCGGATCCAACGCCTGCAGCCGCGATTGGCTGGCCCTGACCAGCCCCTCGAGCGCCGACTGCAAGTCCTGGACATAGGAGGCGACCCGTTCGTTGAGGATCACGACATCGAGCGCCAAGCGCTTCATGCGCCAATAGGCGGCGGCCGCCAGCAGGTCGCGCGCGACGTCGAGATGGTCGATGTCACTGATCCGCAGCACGATGATCGGCAGGTCCCCGGAGATCCCCATTGACCACAGCCCGGGCTGCCCCGCGGCCCCCTGTTCGATGGTCTCGCTGGGAGGGCGGAGCGCTGGCGTTGCATAGATCAGATGACCTGCCAGGCGCTGGAATTGCCCGGCCTGGGCCTGGTTGATCCCCAGGTGATGCAGCTGCACCTGCGCCTGGGTCCACGCGAGCGTTGCGGCGCGGTCGAAGGCGGTCACGTCGTGGTGCTTGTCGACCAGGTCGAGGATCGCCTTGCGGGACGGCCCCACCATTGTCCAGAACGCGATCCGCACCTTCGCGCCGGGTGCGATCCGCACCCTCCGCCTGAGCGCGAAGATCGGGTCCAGGACGGCGCCCGTCGAGCCCGAGAGCGGCCGACCCTCAAGCACGGCGATCGGCTCGCGAACGCTGCGGCCGCGTCCGAGAAAGCGGGCGCGGTCCGTCTCGAACTCCAGCTTGCCGACCGTCTCGCCGTCGACGACCGCAAGGTGGGCGGCCCAGATTTCCGGATCGGTCGGGGCGCGCCGCCGACGCGTCGCCAGCAGCGCGCCGATTCCCGCCAGGTTTTCGGTCTCGACGAAGAGTTTCGAAAACACCGGATGGGCGACGTCGGCCATGTGCGGCGCGAGCACCAACTCGGCGTAGGAGGTGACTTCGATCTCGCGCGGCAGGTCTCCGGTGTTGACGATCGAGACGCGCCGCACGTCCGCATCGTCCTCCGCCGAGACCACGATTTCCAGGGTTGTCGCCAAGGCGCCGTCGCGGCGCGAAATCTCGACGCGATCCTCGTTGAAGGCGACGGTGTAGCTATCGGGCTCGGCGCCGGTCGGCTGAAGGCCCGCCGACCAGACCGCGCCGCTGTGCACGTCTCGCAGGAAGACATAGGAACCCCAGTCGTCGCAGGTCGCATCCTCCCGCCACCGGCTCACCGACTGGTCCTGCCAGCGCGTGTAGCCGGAACCGGCGGCCGTGGTCATGACCGTGTAGCGGCCGTTCGACAGCAGATGTGTGGCCGGCGTCGCGGCATGCGGACTGGGCAGCCGCCGTCCGACCTGCGACTGGGCGTCCTCGATCTTGACGGCGACGGAGGCCTCCGACGCCCAGCGGGGGGTCGGTGCAACGTCGCGGGGCATCCGCTCTTGCAAGAGCAGCTCCGTCGCCTGGACCATCGGCTCAGCGTGGAACCGCCGGCGCATGGCTCCATCCAGCAAGGCGTCCGCGATTGCGACGATCGTCATGCCCTGGTGGTGGGCCATGAAGGCGCGCACCAGGGCGGGCGCCTTGCCCTCCGGCACGCGTTCCGGGGTGTAGTCCAAAGCCTCGTAGAAGCCGTAGCGGCCTTGCGCCCCCACCGCGTCGAGACGCTCGAAGTTGCGGGCCGCGGCGTGGGGATCGACCATCGCCGCCAGGGCGGTTGCGTAGGGCGCGATAACGGTGCTGTCGCCCAAGCCGCGCTTCAGCCCAAGACCCGGGACGCCGAAGTTGGAGTATTGGTAAGTGAATTCGAGGTCGCGCGCGTTGAACGCGGACTCTGAAACCCCCCAGGGGACCCCCAGCTGCGCGCCGTATTCGATCTGCCGGCGCACGATGGCGCGGGTCGTGCGGTCGAGCAGGCTGCCTGGGGGCGATTGCATGACCAGCGACGGCATCAGGTATTCGAACATCGAACCTGACCAGGAGATCAGCGCCGCGGAACGGCCAACCGGGGTGACGGCGTGTCCCAGGCGGAACCAATGCCGGGCCCGGATGTCCCCCTTGGCGATCGCCAGGAAGCTGGCGAGCCGGGCTTCGGAGGCCAGGAGGTCGTAGCAGTTTGCGTCCAGGACCCCGTCGGAGGGCAGGAATCCGATGGCCAGCAACTTGCGGTCCGGGTCGAGCAGGAAACCGAAGTCCATAGCCAGCGCCATCGCGTGGGCCGTGGCCTCCAAGGCGATGAGGCGCGTCGCGAGTCCGGTCCCGACATCGGACCCCACACTGACGTCCCGGCGGTGGCTGGACAGTGCGTTGCGGGCGGCGTCGACCCAGTAGAACAGCTCCGCGTCAGCCTCTTCACCCCGCTCGATCAGGAAGCCCTGGACATCGGCGGCGAGGGCTTCCGCCCGCTCCGCGAGGTCAGCGAGAGACTCTGGGCGGATATCTCCCGGGCTCGCCAGACCCTCAACGGCGTCCGCAAGGCCCCGCAAGGCGGTATCGAGCTGCCGCCAGGCGGCCGCCTGGCTGGGGCGACCCTCGCGCAACGCCTCGGCTGCGACGCCGGCCAAGGCAAGCGCGTCGCCGACACCGGCCAGACGCGACGCGGCCGTGGGTGCTGGCCCCCGCCACTCCTGGCAGGCTCCGGCGAGCGCGATCAGGTGACCCGCCAGATTGCCACTGTCGACGGTGGAGACATATTGCGGATCGAGCGGACGCAGGTCTTGCGTGTCGTACCAGTTGTAAAAATGGCCGCGGAAACGGGCCATGCGCCCCATGGTGGCGAGCGACGCCTCGATCCGTTGGACAGCTTCGAGGGTTCCGATCCAGCCAAAGTCATGGGCGCTGGCCACCGACAGAAGATACAGCCCCAGATTGGTCGGCGAGGTCCGATGGGCCAAGGCTGGCGCCGGATCCTCCTGGAAATTGTCCGGCGGGAGCATGTTGTCGGCCGGGGTGACGAAGGTCTCGAAGAACCGCCAGGTCCGGCGCGCGATCCGCCGCAGGGCCAGCGCGTCCTCGGCGGTCGGGGGCGCGGTGGCGCTGTCGGCCTGCGGCAAGCTCAGCCGCCTCGCCACCGCCGGCGAAAGGATCCACGCGGCCGAGAACCCCACGGCCAGGGGCCAGGCCTCGCGGAACACCCACGCCTGGGCCAGGGCGGCCAGCGCGATCATCAGAGCGCCGGTCATTCGGCGATAGAAGGGTCCGGTCCCCAGGTCGAGACCGCTGGCGCTCTGGGCCGCGGTGACCCACTGCAGCAGATGCCGGCGCGTCACAAACAGCCGCCACAGGGTGCGCCCGATCGCATCGCCCATCTGCCAGGCCTGGTCCGCGAGCAAGATGACCATGAGCCCTGATCGGCAGGCCGTAAGGCTAAGGTCCTCGCCTAGGCCGGCAAACTGGCTCCGCCGGGCGCCTCCAGGGCGGCGGGAAAGCAGGTCGGCGATCAACGGGAAGACCGCCGGGGCTGCGATGGTGCAGATGACGAATGCGGTCCACGCCGACGCGGCGGCCAACGGCAGCGACCATCCGGCGAACAAGGCGATGACCCCGGCCGGCGCCGTCAATGAGCGTCGCAGATTGTCCAACATCTTCCAGCGGCCGATGGTCGGGAGCCCGCCACCTTTCCGCTTTCCGCCAACCGATCCGAAGATCCACGGCAGGAGCTGCCAGTCGCCCCGCGCCCAGCGATGGTGGCGCAGCGAGGCGACGTCGTAGCGGGCCGGGAATTCCTCGATGACCTCAACGTCCGACGCCAGGCCGGCGCGCGCGAAGACGCCTTCGAACAGATCGTGACTGAGCAGGGTGGCGTCGGGCGTGCGTCCGGCGAGGGCGGCCTCGAAGGCGTCGATCTCGTAGATGCCCTTGCCGGCGTAGGAGCCCTCTCCGAACAGGTCCTGGTAGACGTCGGAAACGGCGGCGGCATAGGGATCGATGCCGTTGGGGCTGGAGAAGATGCGCTGGAAGAGCGACCCGGCGTCGCGGCGCGGCAGGGAGGGGGTGATGCGCGGCTGCAATACCCCGTAACCCTCCACCACCCGTCCAAGCGCGCCGTCGTAGCGCGGCTGGTTGAGCGGGTGGGCCATCTTGCCGATCAGGCGCCGTACGGCGTCCCGCGGCAGCCGGGTGTCCGCGTCAAGGGTGATGACGTAGCGTATGTCGGAGGGCACAGCAGGCGAGCCGCCCCCCTTTGGCGTGTAAGTGGTGTCCGGGGCCCCGCGCAGCAGCCGGTTGAGTTCATGTAGCTTGCCGCGTTTACGCTCCCATCCGACCCATCGCCGTTCCCCCTCGCTCCAGACTCGGCGCCGGTGCAGCAGCAGAAAACGATCGCCGCCGGGGGCCGGCCCATACTTACGGTTCAGGCGTTCGATGCCATCAGAGGCGGCGGCAAACAAGGCTTCGTCGCCCTCGACTGTCTCGCTTGCCGCGTCATTCCAATCGGACAGCAGGGCGAAGTGGATATCTCCGTCCAGGCTGGCGAGGTGGTGGA
>JBBRQK010000041.1:0-4366 GCA_038226475.1 Caulobacterales bacterium
GGCGCCCCCAGGTCGCGGGTCAGATCCCGGTAGAGCTCGCTCGGATCGCGGCCGGCCCGGGCCGTCATCTCCGCGGCCAGCAAGCCCAGGCTGATACCGTCCTTCTCGGTCGTCCAGACCGTGCCGTCTCGACGCAGGAAGGCCGCGCCAGCGCTCTCCTCGCCCGCAAAGGCCAGGGTGGCGTCGAGCAGGCCATCGACGAACCAGCGGAATCCGACCGGCGTTTCGACCAGGCGCCGGCCCAGACGCGCGGCCAAGCGGTCGATGATCGCGCTGGTGACCATGGTCTTGCCGATGCCGAAGTCTCCGGTCCAGCCGGGGCGGTGGGCGAACAGGTAGGCGATCGCGGCGGCCAGATAGTGGTTGGGGTTCATCAGGCCGTCCGAGGCGGTGACGACGCCGTGGCGGTCGGCATCGGTGTCGTTGCCGACCGCCACGTCGAAGCGGTCGCGCAGGTCCACTAGACGCGCCATGGCGTATTTTGAGGACGGGTCCATGCGGATCTGGCCATCCCAGTCGGCCGTCATGAAGCCGAAGGTGGGATCGACGACGTCGCTGACAACGGTTCCGGAGATCCCGTATTCGTCGAGGATCGCGCCCCAGTAATCGACGCTGGCCCCGCCAAGCGGATCGATGCCCAGGCGGACCCCAGAGTCGCGGATCAGCTGCAAGTCGATGACGCCCGGCAGGTCGGCGACGAACGCGGTCCTGTAGTCATGGCGGCGGACCTCGGGAGCGTCGCGCGCGCGGACGGCGCGGCGCACGCCCTCTGCGCCGTGCGCCAGAAGGCCGTTAGCGACCCCCTCGATCCATCCGGTCGTGGTCGCGTCCGCAGGTCCGCCATGCGGCGGGTTGTACTTGAAGCCGCCGTCGCCGGGCGGGTTGTGCGACGGCGTGATGACGATGCCGTCGGCCAGTCCGCGGCTGCGGCCTCGGTTGTGCGCCAGGATGGCGTGGGAGACGACGGGGGTGGGGGTGTAGCCGTTGCGCTCGTCGATCATCACGGCGACCCCGTTCGCCACGAGCACCTCCAGCGCGGTCTCCAGGGCCGGCGCTGAAAGCGCATGGGTGTCGATCCCGACGAACAGCGGACCGTCGATCCCGACCTTGCGCCGATGGTCGCAGATCGCCTGGGTGATGGCCAGGATGTGAGCTTCGTTGAAGGCGTTGTCGAAGGCCGAGCCGCGATGACCCGAGGTGCCGAAGCGCACGCGTTGGGCGGGCACGCCGGGATCGGGACGGCCGGTGTAATAGGCGTCCAGCAGACGCGGGACATCGAGCAGCCTGGTCGGATCGACCCGCTGGCCGGCGCGTGGATCGATCTGACCAGCCATCGCGGCGCCTATGCTGAGCCTTGCCGGATCGGATCGCCGAGCCTGACGAGGACATGGTGGGTTTGGCCGTCGTCGACGAGCGGCAACTGCAGGGGCCGGGCCTCGATCACATTCCCATCGCACTCGGCGTAGGCGACGCCGCGACTGACGCTGTCCGGGTTTTCGACCTCGATCTCATAGCGCGCCGTCTCGTGACGTAGGGCGATCTTGAAGCCCGGCCAGGCCTTCGGGATGCAGGGATCAAGATGCAGCCTTGCGCCGCTGAGGCGAAGCCCCAGAACGTTTTCAACGCCCGCCCGCTGCATCCAGCCGGCAGCCCCAGTGTACCAGGTCCAACCGCCCCGTCCGACGTGGGGCGGCCGTGAATAGACATCGGCCGCGATGACGTAGGGTTCGACCTTGTAGCGATGCGCCTCGGCGCGGGTGCGGGCATGGTTGATCGGGTTCAAGAGGGACAGCAGGTCGGCCGCTTTGTCCCCCTCCCCCAGCGCGGCGAAGGCGATCACCGACCAGAGCGCTGCGTGGGTGTATTGCCCGCCGTTCTCGCGAATACCGGCGGGATAGGCCTTGATATAGCCCGGGTCGAGCGGCGTCTGATCGAACGGCGGCGCGAACAGCAGCGCCAGTCCCGTCTCGGGCAGGATCAGGTCTCGCTCGACTGCGGCCATGGCGCGGGACGCGCGCTGGGGATCGGCAGCCCCCGAAATCACCGCCCAGGACTGGGCGATGGAGTCGATCCGGCATTCCTCGCTCGCCGCCGAGCCCAGGGGTATCCCGTCGTCGAACCATCCGCGGCGATACCAGTCGCCGTCCCAGGCTTCGCGTTCCAGCGAAGCCTGCAGGGCGATGACGTGCGCCGCCCAGGCCGTGGCGCGGACGTCATCGTGGCGCGCCTGCGCCAACGGCAGGAAGGCCTGAAGTGTCGTGTAGAGGAACCAGCCCAGCCAGACACTCTCGCCGCGTCCCTGCGCGCCGACCCGGTTCATGCCATCGTTCCAGTCGCCGCCGCCGAACAGCGGCAGGCCGTGTTCGCCGAGCTGGAGGCTGGCGTCGAGCGCGCGGGCGCAGTGCTCGTAGAGCGGGGCGGCCTCGGCCGCGACGGTCGGATGGAAGAAATTCTCGGGCTCACCGGCGGCTAGGAGGGGACCCTCCAGGAAGCCAACCTCCTCGCCCAGCACGGCCGCGTCGCCGGTCACTCGGACATAGTGGGCGGCGCAGTAGGCCAGCCATATGCGGTCGTCGGCGAACCGTGTGCGGACCCCCTGTCCGGTGTGCGGCAGCCACCAGTGCTGCACATCGCCTTCGACAAACTGCCGCGCGGCCGCGCGCAGCAGGTGCGCGCGGGTGATCGCTGGCCGGATCGCGGCCAGGCTCATGGCGTCCTGCAGCTGGTCGCGGAACCCGTAGGCGCCGCTCGCCTGGTAGAAGGCCGAGCGCGCCCAGAGGCGGCAGGACAGCGTCTGATAGAGCAGCCAGCCGTTCAGCAACACGTCGAGGGGCCGATCCGGCGTCTCGACCTGGACCGCGCCCAGAAGGCTGTCCCAGTTCTGCCTGACCTCGTCGAACACCGCATCGAGGTCGGCCCCGCGGTAGCGCGCAACCAGCGCGCTGGCTTCGGCGTCGCTGGCGGCGTCCCCGAGGAAACTGACTAGCTCGACGCTCTCTCCCGGCGCCAGATCGATCATGGTTTGCAGCGCCCCGCACGGGTCGAGACCGCCGCCGACGCGATTGGAGAGGCCGGCTGAACTGGCCAGCGCAAGCGGGGTCGCCAGCGCCCCGTTGCGTCCGATGAACTCCCGGCGGTCCCCCGTCCAGCTCGTCTGCCGGCCGCCGAGGTCGACAAAGGCGACGCGCGACCCAAAATCCGCGGACCAGCGATTGCGGGCGAACATCGCGCCGGTCTCGGGATCCATCTGCGTCACGGTGAAGGGCGCCGCCTCGGCGCGCGATACGCCCAGCACCCACTCGACATAGGCGGTGACGGAGAGTCGCCGCGGGCGGCCCGAGACATTGCGGATCGTCAGGCGCGAGATCTTCACCGGATCGGCGAGCGGCACATATTCGACAAGCGCCAGGTCCAGGCCGTGACCCGAATGCTCGAAGCGGCTGTATCCCCAGCCGTGGCGCGCGACATAGGTCGCGGCTTGGTCGCGGATCGGCGCCGCCGTAGGGCTCCACAGCTCTCCCGTCTCCTCGTCGCGCAGGTAAAAGACCTGGCCTGGCCGGTCGCCGACCGGATCGTTGGACCAGGGCGTCAACCGGTGCTCGCGGCTGTTCAGCGACCAGGTGCTGCCGGCGCCGTCGGCCGACACCTCGAAGCCGAAGTGGGGGTTGGCGATGACGTTGACCCAGGGGGCCGGCGTCGACTGGCCCGGGCCGAGGATGACGACGTACTCCTTGCCGTCCTCCGCGAACCCGCCGAGGCCGTTGAAGAACTCCAGCTCGGGCCGGGCGCCCGGCGAGGGCGCGCCAATCCCGGCGCTGAGGGGTCGCGATCTCGGTTGCGGGGCAGGCTGGGCCTTCGCCGCGCGGTCGATCTGTTCGACGATGCTGCCGCGTTCGGCGCTCAGCACCACCCGCGCCACCGAGGTCAACAGCGCGCAGGTCTCGGCCGCCACCAGATCAGCGCGCAGCACATAGACGCCGCCCACCGCGCCCGGATCCAGCGCCTGCAGCCGCGATTGGCTGGCCCTGACCAGCGCTTCGAGCGCTGACTGCAAGTCCTGGACATAAGAGGCGACCCGTTCGTTGAGGATCACGACATCGAGCGCCAAGCGCTTCATGCGCCAATAGGCGGCGGCCGCCAGCAGGTCGCGGGCGACATCGAGATGGTCGACGTCGCTGATCCGCAGCACGATGATCGGCAGGTCCCCGGAGATCCCCATCGACCAAAGCCCGGGCTGCCCCGCGGCCCCCTGCTCGATGGTCTCGCTGGGCGGGCGGAGCGCCGGCGTCGCATAGATCAGATGGCCGGCCAGGCGCTGGAATTGCCCGGCCTGGGCCTGGTTGATCCCCAGGTGATGCAGCTGCAC
>JBBRQK010000042.1:0-3682 GCA_038226475.1 Caulobacterales bacterium
AACTGGTTAGCGGACTCCATCAGGGCCAGCGGCCATCAACGCCGCGCAAACAGGCCGGACAGATGACCGCATCCCGACAGATCGTCACGTCAGACTAATTTCACCCTTGCAGAGCAGGGGCCGTCCACAGATGACAGCACCCTGGGACGAGGTGGTGCGGCTCGCTGCCTCCCTGAAGGCCAAGACGGTCGCGCCCTCGGTGATGCTGAAGAAGCTCTCCGCCTATAAGCGCCAGAACCGGCTCGACTTCGCCTTGCACGAGATCGGCCGCATCGAACGCGCGCTGTTCACCCTCGACGGGCTGGAAAGCAAGGATCTCCGTCGCCGGTGCCTCGCAGGGCTGAACAAGAGCGAGTCCCGCCACGCCCTCGCGGCAACCGTGTTCACTCAGCGCCAAGGCCGCATGACCGACCACACCGTCGAGAGCCAGGAGTTCCGGGCGTCGGGCCTGAACCTGTTCACGGCCGCGATCGTCTATTGGAACACCCGCTGCATGGGCCGCCGTCGACTATCTGCGCGGCGACGGGCACACTGCGCCCGATCACCTGCTCGCCCACACAGTCCCGCTCGGCTGGACCCACATCAGCCTCACCGGGGACTACCTCTGGCGCGAACCCGCCGCCGGCGACGAGGCGTTCATGGTCTGTCCAACTTAGGGCCGTCCGCGTAACAAACCTTGAGGCGCCCCCATGCAGGCGCTCCTGCATGAAGTTTTGAGCGAGGCTTGCGATATCGAGCCGTAACTTTGATGCAAGGCAATCTAGCAAAAGCCTCCGCGTTCGCACGCTCGACCACGGAAACGGGCGGATCGCTTTCCGATGACTTGTCGCCACAATCCGCGAGAAATAGAGAAATAGAGCGGCAGCCAACCCCGCTCTTCATATGGTTATCGCAGCGGGAGCCGCGACGGTGAAATCGACCGCCACGCGGTCCGTCCAGACAGAATCGCGTCGTCCGCGCATCGCCGCCGCGGCCTGACGTCGCCGAAGCCGCTCTGTGGAACAGCTTGGCCGTGGGAGCGTTCTGCACGGAATGGCCAACCTCTTGACCAACGCCGTCGGCGTCGCCGCCGCCCTATCCTCCATGGGAAGTTTCATTCCCCAGGCGCTCAAGATCTGGCGCGAGCGGGAGGCCGAGTCGGTGTCCTTGCGCATGTACGCCGTCACGGTCACGGGCTTCTCGCTCTGGACAGCCTACGGCGTGCTGTTGAAGAGCTGGCCCTTGGTCGGGTCTAACCTCGTAAGCCTCTGCCTCTCCGGTCTGATCCTTGGCCTGACGCTGCATTTCCGGCGTCGCGCCTAGATTCACATCCGCGGTGCTCGACGCCTGTTCCGACAAGGCCGCAATGTCCCATCCCTCGCAACGGCGCGCGCGAAACCTTCTCCGCGCGCTTTCCGCGGGCCGGACATGAGGCTTTTGTACTTCGGCTTTGAGAACGGACGGCTGCGACTCGGAAACAGCCAGTCGTCTGACCTGCGCCCGCGAACAGCCAGCCAGTCCGCCAGTGTGTCAGGCAGTCTCCGCCCATCTCGCCCTTTTCGAAGAGTACGACCCTCAACCCGAGCTGCGCGGCGCCGGAGGCGACGGAAAGCCCGCCCGACCCCGCGCCAATCACCACGAGGTCGGCCTTAATTTCCCTACGCATCGGCGATCCGGTCCTTTCGCGCCCTGCGGCGTTGGTAAAGCGTCGCGCCGAGCGAGAGCAGACCGAGCGCGACCAACGGCGCCAGGATGCGGAACTCGAAGATTGCCCCGAGATTGGGCTTTTCCCCCCGGGCGAGAACTTCGCCGACCCCGGCCCCAATAGCGCTGTCGATGAACGTCGCGGGCAGGATGCCGATCGCGGTCGCGAGCGCATAGGCCCGCAACGGCGCATTGGCGAGCGCCGCTGCGGCGTTGACGAGCCAGAAGGGCGCCAGCGGGATCAGGCGCAGGGTCAGGATGTAGCCGAAAGCGCCGGCTTGGACCCCGTCCATGATCGTCTTGAGCCGCCCCCCAGACCGCTCGGCCCGCTCGCGCAACAACGCGCCGAGCGACGTGCGAACGGCCAGAAAGACCAGGATGGCTCCCGCCGTGGCCCCGACGGCCGCTGCACCGCCGCCGACCCAGGTTCCAAAAAGATAGCCGCCGGCGATGGTGAGGATGATGGCTCCGGGAATGCTCACCGCCGTGGCGACCATGTACACGGCGACGTAGGCCACGAGGGCCAGGGCGACATGGTCTCGGACGAGCGAGCGCAGGCCAGCCTCACTGCGCTGGAACGCCTCAAAACTCACATAGCGCGTGATCCCGCTGGCGAAGACCGCGGCGGCCACGGCGAGCAAGACCAGCAGAGGCGCGAACCGGACAATGCGCTTCATGCGGCGGACTTGGTGGCGTTGAGCGACCAGTCATAGACGTCCCGCGAAATGCGACGCGCCGCGCGCAGTCGTGCGCCCAGCTCGGGGGTCGCAAAGCGTGATAGGTGCTGGATGATCGCGGCGTCCGAGCCCCCGAAGTCGGCCGCGTACCATTTGTAGATGGACGACACGATGAGGGAGGATCCTTCAAACCGAACGCCGCGTGGATGATTGACATAGGCGCGCGCGGCCAGGTCGAGAGCCGGCGAGAGCCCCGCGCCGCGCCAGGCCCGCAACGGCAGGTTTGGGCAGCTGAAGGAGGCGCAGTTGATGGCGTAGTGGACCCGCGGGTCGCGCCAGCCTTTGCGCAGGATGGCGGTCTCGATGGTGTCGAGGGTGAGGTCGACGCCGCCGATGCGCGTGACGACCTTTTTCCAGGGGCCCAGGGCCAGAAGCGTCGGTTTGATCTGTCGGATCGAGTTGACGGGAAAGGCAGCCAAGACAACGTCGAGCGTCAGGGCATTGTAGAGGTTGGCCCAGAAAGCGAACTGTTCGTCGCGGCTGAGCCGAAGAGGATCCGTCGCCGCGAGCATCTGGAGATAGTGGCGCAGTCCCTGCTGATGCGAGGCGGACGCCGTCCAGCCCTCATAATCCACCCGCACGACGCCGTCGCGGCTGCCGCGCGCATATCGGTCGAGCAAGGCGTCAAAGGCCGCGTGATCCACTGAGCCAGACCCGGCCGCTCCTGAGACAAACCGCTCAACCCCCGCAGCCTTGGCGACGCCGCCTACGACCACAGCTGCGCCAGCGCCAAGAATGGCCGCCCGCTTGGTGGGCTGGGGATTTCTGATCGGCACTGCTTGG
Source organism: Caulobacterales bacterium (assembly GCA_038226475.1). Classification (GTDB taxonomy): domain Bacteria; phylum Pseudomonadota; class Alphaproteobacteria; order Caulobacterales; family Caulobacteraceae; genus Acaudatibacter. Next base: position 3,204 of record JBBRQK010000042.1, read on the forward strand.
TCCTTTTCGGATTGGGATCCGCCAAAGGGAGCCGCCTCAAAAGAATTCGGCTGGCGCGCGGGTCCGGTTACAGGCCGCCCCCGGCAACCTGTAACCGTGAGGTGGTCGCGCACGAATTCAAAACAGTGAAATCAATCTGCGGAGACGGCGCGATGGACGATATGGGCCTTGAGAACGCACGCGATTATTACGGCAAGGTCCTGGGCGGCACAGTCGATCTCCGCACCGACGCCTGCGCCACCACTGAAGCGCCAAGCCCTGCCATCCGCGCGGCTCTGAGCAATGTCCACGAGGAGGTGCGCAGCCGATACTATGGCTGCGGGCTTGTCGTCCCGCCCGCTCTAGGCCACGGACTCATTAGCGCGCATCCAGATTCGAGCGGATGCGAGCTTGACGCCGGCCAGGTAGTTTTCGGGGTTCTTGTCGTATCGGGTCGCGACGCCTCGGTAGTGTTTGATCTTGTTGAAGAAGCGCTCGAC
>JBBRQK010000043.1:0-3674 GCA_038226475.1 Caulobacterales bacterium
CATCACCTCGGCGGCGGCGTAGCCGAGCATCTTCTCGGCGCCGACGTTGAAGATCTGGATCACACCCTTGGCGTCGGTGGCGATGGAGGAGAAGTTGGCGCTGTTGAAGATCGCACTCTGAAGGGCCCCCGCCTTGACCTCGGTGCCGATCAACAGATAGCCGATGATCACGTCCTGGGCGTCGCGCAGCGCGGTGACCGAGACCACGGCCGGGAACCGGGTGCCGTCCTTGCGGATATAGGTCAGTTCATAGATGTCCTCGATCCCGCGCGAGGCCTTGAACACCAGGGCCTCAAAGCCTGGGGTGATCGGGGTTCCGAGTTCGACGCTCAGCGCCTCGGCGCGGGCGATCAGCTCCTGGGGATCGGAGATGTCGGCTGGGGTGATCTTGTTCATCACCTCGGCGGCGGCGTAGCCGAGCATCTTCTCGGCGCCGACGTTGAAGATCTGGATCACACCCTTGGCGTCGGTGGCGATGGAGGAGAAGTTGGCGCTGTTGAAGATCGCACTCTGCAGAGCGCCCGCCTTGAGCAGCGCATCTTCCGCCAGCTCGTTCGTGCTGTCAGCCGACTCATTTTCGACGATCAGTGTGACAGTCACAGCACCCCCTCGGCTGTGACAATTAGCTATCAAAGCCTTTATGCCGCCATCGTTGCACAGAACGTAAGGCGCACCTACGGCTGAGGTTCTGGAAGCTTTCGAATCTACTTCGGCAAAAATGCGGTTTTCTCGGCCGTCAGCTATCCATAGAGAAGCTTTAGCACAGCTTCTTGGGGTCCATTCATACTCGCGGGCCGCATGAAGTGCCCGCCGCCGGCCTTACGGTCCCAGAATGCAGGAGGCCGTGCGGCATTTGTTAGCTGAACAGCGCTAAGAGTGAGCGAAGCCGGAACGCCTGTTTTTATCTGTGATCTTGGGGCGGCGCCGTCAGGCCGATGGAACATCGTTGCGGCCTTCCGGTCCGGACAGCCGCTTTTCGACAATCCTCCAGCACCGCTCTGTTGGCCTGCTCAATTTCAGACCCCTGGACCAGCCGCGCCCATCCCTGCGGGTTAGCGCTCTGCATAAGCCGGCCGCCGGCCTCCCATCGGTCTAGCCGCAGCGTCGCAGCGGCCATCCGCTCGGGCACGCTCCAGCCGGCGGGGAGGGCGCGCGCGATCGGCCCCGAGAAACACACCCAAACAATGACGCCGGCGACGGCGCCCACGGCGGTCATGATCGCGACCTGGCGGACCTGTTCCTGCCCGGTGCGCTGCCGCTCGGCCAGGCGCTCCAGTTCGGCACCCGCCGCGTCCACCCGCTGTACGGCGTTCGCCAGCTCGCGCCGACCCTGCTGCTGGGCCGCCTCCGACGCCTGGCGAACCTGGGAGGCCACGGCGTCGGGCGTCAGGCGCAGGGCGGGGTGCGCCTCCATGGCTGCAAGGCTTTGAGCGATAGCCGCGAGAGTAGGGGAGTAATCTGGCGCCGTGGTCGGGAGACCCTCCAGCACCGAGCTGAGCTGAGCGACCTCGGCCCTAAGCGCCTCGAACGCCTCAGCCGCCGCATCCTGGGGCTCGGTCCCGTGGGCCTCGTCCTCCGTCATCGCTCCTCCTAACGGCCAAGACCCCGGCCCAAGCTAAGGGAACGCGTGAGATCCTGCACCAGGTTGCGGCCGTGCATCGCGCCCGGCGACAGACCCAGCTCGCGCCGGCGGCCGACAAGCACCGACTCCACTTGCGGATCGCGGGCGAGGCCGCCGGCGAGGCCCTTCATCCGGGCTTCGACCTTCCGGCGGGCGTCGGCGTTCTGCCATCCCGACAATTCGGCGTGCTGGGCCTTCAACCGCGTCCAGCTCTCCACGAAACGCTCTGCCCGGAGCTGCGGATCTCGCCGCACCTGGCTCTCACGCGCCAAGGCGCCGCCGATGGCCTCCATCCCGCCCGGCCGATCGACGCGGCCGGCAAGCCCGCGCTGGCGCGACAGGGCGGAGCGGAGATCCACGGCGGCCTCCGGACTGGCGGCCGAAAGCGCCTTCTCGGCACGCTTCAAAGCCACGTCCTGGTGCGGCAACACCGGAAGGCCGTCCCGCCGCATCCGCTCCATGTCGGCGAAGGCCCGCGCATAGCCGCGCACGCCCTCGGTCAGCTCCTGACGCTGCAGGGGCGCCGCAGGGGCGGACGACGGCGCACGGCCGGTCTGGCGCTCCCCCACGGCCCGGTCGGCCGCTGGCTTCGGCTTGAACCCCGCGAACCGCGACGGCGCCTGCCCGGCCGGCGCGGCCCGCTCGGCCGGCTTCGCCATTTCCGGCGAGACCCGGATCTCCGACCGAACGAGGCCCCGCCGTTCGGCGAAGGCGTCGCCATAGTCCAGGGTCGTGTCCTTCGCCCGCTCGCGGCCAAGGGTGCGGGTGAGCTGGTCGCGGTCCTTGAAGTCGTCGGCCCCGTAGTGAACCGCCAACGTCTCCCGGTGGCGGCTCATCCCGACATAGGCCGCGTGACGGTCCAGGCCGTCGCTGGCCAGCAAATGGCCGTGGTCCACGGTGACGCCCTGGCTCTTATGGATGGTGGAGGCATAGCCGTGATCGATCTGTGCGTAGTCCTTCAAGTCGAATCGGACCTCGCGCTGATCGACGCCATCGAGGCGCACCGCGAGGCCGGAACCCTCGATCCGCTCCACGGTCCCTAGCGAGCCGTTCTTCACACCCATGGATCGCTCGTTGCGCAGGAACATCACTCGATCGCCGGCGGCGAAGTCGCGCTCACCCCGCTCGGTCTGCACCACCTGGTCGGCGCCCAGCGCGCCGGCGTCACGCATCCGGCCGCGCGCGAGCTGGTTCAGCTCCGCCACGTCGGCCCGGGTATGGGCGAGCATGAGCTGGCTGGCCTCCGGACGGGCCTGGCGCACCGAATCCCAGCCGTCCACGAGGGCGCTGCGGGCGGCTTCCCGTGTCTCATGGCCCCGCACCATGCCTGCGGCCTCGTAGCGGTCCAGGGCGGCGCCTGTGCGACCCGTGGCCAGCTCGCGCGTCGCCTCCCGCTGCCAGTCTTGGCGCTGGCGCCGGATCTCGGTGATCTCGGCCGCGCCATGCCGCTCGGTGAGCGCCCGGAACGCCGCGCCGGCCTCGATCGCCTGAAGCTGCTCGGCGTCCCCGACCAGCACCAACTTGGCGCCGGCCTGTTCGGCGTGGGACAAGACGCGCTCCATCTGACGAGACCCGATCATGCCGGCCTCGTCGATCACCAGCACGTCGCGCGTGGTGAGCACGTCCCTGCCCTGCGCCCACCCGTGCTCGAGACTGGCGATCGTCCGCGAGCCGATGCCCGAACCGCCCTCCAGGCTTTCCGCTGCAATCCCGGACAACGCGGCGCCGCGGACCTGGTAGCCCTGCGCCTCCCACGCCTCGCGGGCGACACCTAGCATGGCGCTCTTGCCGGTGCCGGCGTAGCCCACCACGAGCGCGAGATCTTCGCGCCCGGTGATGTGGTCCAGGGCGTCGCGCTGCGATCCCGCCAGCGCCAGCCCACGCCCCTCGCCGGCGGCCAAGGCCATGTCCCGCGAGGCCGGCGAGACGCGGTGTTGTCCCCTCCCCGCGATCTGCTCGGCCGACCGCTCCAACCGGTGCTCGGCCGCCAGCATCTCGCGGGTGCTGAACCGCTCGCGGCCGGCCCCGTCCTTGCCGAGCGCGACCAGCTCGG
>JBBRQK010000044.1:0-3068 GCA_038226475.1 Caulobacterales bacterium
CCGCGATGCTCTTCGCCTTCATGCTCGGCTTCCTCAGCGTCGCTCTCGGCGTTCGCATCCTGCGCGGCGACCGGCTTGGGCGAGGCGGTCGGCCAGGCGTCACCCGGGCCGCCAGCGACAATCACGGCCACGCCGACTGGCTCGATATGAAGGCCGCCCGCGTCCTCTTCCCAGGACCCGACCCGGCCTTCGGCGGCATCGTGGTTGGCGAGGCCTATCGGGTCGATCAGGACCGGGCGACCCGGGGCCCAAGAAGCGCTGGCGTCGCCTTCGACGCAGGCGACAAGCGCACCTGGGGCCAAGGCGGCGCGGCGCCCCTGCTGATCGATCCTTGCCGTACGGGCCCGACACACGCGCTGGTGCTCGCCGGCTCGGGTGGCTTCAAGACCACCTCGATCGGCGTTCCGACGCTTCTGACCTGGACCGCCTCGGCCGTGGTCCTCGATCCGTCACGCGAGATCGGCCCGATGGTGTCCGCCGATCGGGAACGCGTGATGGGCCAGCGCGTCGTCACCCTCGACCCCTCCGACCCGAACAGCGGCGCCTTCAACGTCCTCGATTGGATCGACACCGCCTCGCCCGAGGCGGAGACCAATGTCGAAGCGGTCGCCACCTGGCTCGTCGGCGAGCCGGCGCGCGGCGTCAAGGAAGGCGGGGCCGAGTTCTTCCGCGACATGGGCAAGAGCCTGATCGCCTGCATCCTCGCCGACGTCCTTTGGACCCCAGAGGGCGAGCGGACCTTGCGGCGACTGCGCCAGGTCCTGGTCACGCCCGAAGCGGACCTGCGCACGGCCTTGAAGCACATCCATGCGACCTCCCCGTCCGCGCTGGCTCGCGATCTGGCTGGGACCTTGATGGGCATGGTGGACGACACCTTCTCGGGCGTCTACGCCAACGCCAACCGGGCGACCCGCTGGCTTTCCACCAAGGCCTACGCCGATCTCGTCTCAGGCAAGACCTTCCGCACCCGTGAGCTGTGCGACGGCGGCCTGACCGTGTTCGTCCAGATTCCGCTGAAGGTCCTCCAATCCACCCCGGGCCTCGGCCGGGTCGTCATCGGCAGTCTGCTGAACGCGGCCTACGAGGCCGATGGGCGGGTGAAGGGCCGTATCCTCTTCCTGCTGGACGAAGTCGCCCGGCTGGGGCCGATGGGGGTGATCGAGACGGCGCGCGACGCCGGCCGCAAATACGGCCTGACTCTGCTGCTGCTCTACCAATCGGTCGGCCAGCTGGTGGAGCAATGGGGCCGCGACGGAGCGAGGGCCTGGTACGACTCCACCTCCTGGCGCCTCTACGCCGCCGTGCAGGACCCCGAGACCGCCCGGGAGCTGTCCCAGGTCTGCGGCGAGCACGGCGTCCTGGCGACCTCCCACGGCGACACCGCCGGAACCAGCGCCAAGGGCCTGGGGTCAAGCCACAGCAACTCCGGCCGCAGCGAGAACCGATCGGAAATCCGCCGCGCGCTGATCAAGCCCGACGAGCTGCTGCAGGACACCCGCGCCGACGAGGCGTTCGTCATCGTACGTGGCGCTCGGCCGCTTCGTTGCGGCCGGGCCATCTACTTCCGCCGGCCGGAGATGGTCGCCAGGGCCGCCCCGTCACGCTTTCACACCCAGCCGGCGGAGGAGTGACCCCGTGAAGCCCGCAAACGTAGATCGCCCTCATCCCGATACCGTGCTCGCCCTCCAGCCGAAAGATCACACCCAGTGACAGGCGCTGTGCGGGCCTGGACCGCTGGAGGTCTCGGCCGCCTGATCGGCGCGGTCCTGGCGTTCGCCGTTGTCGTCGCCCTGTTGCGGGCCTACGCTGGCCTGATCTTCCTGGCCTGCGCCGGCGTCGCCGGCTGGCGCCTCTGGCTCTACGCGGCTGGCAAGACGCCGAGATCGACCCCGCTTTCCTCCTCCCCGATCTCGTCCGCCCATCCATCGCGCCCGCCTGTCCGGCCGCTGAATGCCGTCATGGCCGAGCTGGACGGCATGGTCGGCCTCGCCTCCGTGAAGGCTGAGGTCTCGCGCCTGGTCGATGTCCTGCAGGCCGACGCCGAGCGACGGCGCCACGGCGTCGGCGGCGCGGCGGCGCCACCAAGTCTGCATTGCGTCTTCGTCGGGGCTCCAGGCACAGGCAAGACCACGGTCGCGCGGCTGATGGGCGAGATCCTCGTCGGCCTGGGCTATCTGCGGTCCGGCCACCTGGTCGAGGTCGATCGATCCGGTCTCGTCGCCGGCTACATCGGACAGACGGCGCCCAAGGTGCACGACGCCGTGGAAGCCGCGCAGGGCGGCGTGCTGTTCATCGACGAGGCCTACGCCCTGGCCCCGCAGGCCAGCGGCTCCAACGGGGATTTCGGGGTCGAGGCGATCGACACCTTGCTCAAGCTGATGGAGGACCATCGCGACCGCTTGGCCGTGATCGGCGCCGGCTACCCGGCGCCGATGCGCCGTTTCCTCGACGCCAACCCGGGCCTGCGCTCGCGCTTTACGCGCACCATCCGTTTTGAAGACTACAGCCCGCCGCAATTGGCGGTGATCTTTCGCGGCCTGGTCGGCGGCGCCGGCTATCAACTCACCCCGGACGCAGCGATCGCCCTGGACGACGCCTGCCAAGCCCTCTCGCAAGCGGCTTCACCGGGCAATGGCCGCGCGGTGCGCACCCTTTGGGAGCGTACCCGCGAGGCGCAGAGCGCCCGAGTGATGCGCCTAGCGGATCGCGGCCCGCGGGACCTGGTGACGATCGCCGCTGTGGATCTCGACACAGCGGCGGCCGAGATGGAGGCCTCAACTTGAACCGCGCGGCCGTCTTTGAGCACCTTGGCCGCTTGGCGCGCGCCGCGCCCGGCGCGTTCCGAAACGATCCCGTCTTCCGCTTCGCCGCGATCGGCGCGGTCGTGGGGTTGTTGATGCTGGCCGGCCGCCTCGGCGGCCATGCCAGCCGCGTGGCGGGCCCACCCCCTCCGCCGGCGCCCAGCAGTCTCGGCGCGCGGTATGGCGATCAGGCCGGGGCGGCGGCTCCGCCGCCGGCTGCGGCGGGGCCGATCGCACCATCCCGTTCGCTGCAAGGCGTGACGGTCA
>JBBRQK010000045.1:0-3048 GCA_038226475.1 Caulobacterales bacterium
AACACACCTCCGCCGAGGTCGTCGGCTTGACCTTTCCGCACTTCCGCGATGGCCCGGCAAAGTTCCGCGTCGTCGATCAGAGCCTTGCGCGCCGCCTTGGCGAACCAGGCGGTCTTGAAGGTCCGCGCGGTTTGCTCAGCATCGGTCATCGCAAGGGCATATAGCACTTAGTGCTATTTAATGCAAGGCGATGGGCGCCTCCCCAACGGGACCGCGCTCTATCTCCGCTGCGCTCCGACCGAGCCGCCTTTGGCGTCTCGTCCCTGTCGGGTGACGATCGCTCGCGCGGGCGGGCTTGAGGCCCGCATAAGGCCGCCGGCGTCGCCGGCGAAGATCTCCGTCTAGGAGGGGAAAGGGGCGCGCCGCCCCCTCTCCCCCGCAACGGCAATCCGCCGGGCCGTGGCTCGGTCGCTGCGCGCCCTGCGCCCGCACCACCCCGGCGGATTCCCGCATGCCGGCGCAGATCGCCGCGATCCTCGCGCACGAGTTGGTCCACGCGGCCGTGGGCATCAAGGCCGGGCATGGGAAGTCGTTTAAACGGGTCGCGCTTGGGCTCGGGCTGGTTGGGCCGATGCGCGCCACCACACCGGGCGACGCGTTCCTCGCAGCGGCCGCCCCCATCCTCGCGGCGGCGGGTCCCCTCCCCCACGCTCGCCTCGACACCGGCGGGCTGACGACCGCGCCCCGGAAGCAGGCGGTGCGGATGCTCAAGTGCGAGTGTCAGGCGTGCGGCTACACCGTCAGGACCGCGCGCAAATGGGGGTCATCGCAGAATCTCTCCCAAAACGTACGCTAAGGCCGGCCGGCTGAGGCCGAGGTCCGCAGCGGCCTGAACCGCTCGCGGGGTTTGTCGATCTCGCTCCAGAGGTAGTCGCCGGTGAGGCTGACGTGCTCCCAGCCGAGCGGAGCGACGTGGGCGAGGAGGTCGTTGGGGACGTCGACACCCTGGCCGCGAAGGTGATGGACCGCCCGGTCGAGATAGACGGTGTTCCAGAAGATGATGGCGGAGGCGACCAGGTTCAGCCCGGAGGCGCGGTGTCGCTGGTTCTCGAAGGTGCGGTCGCGCAGCTCGCCGAGACGGTTGAAGAAGACCGCCCGGGCGAGGGCGTTGCGCGCCTCGCCTTTGTTGAGGTTGGCGCCCGTGCGTCGGCGCAGCTCCGGATCGTCCAGCCAGTCCAGCATGAACAGGGTCCGCTCGACCCGGCCGATCGGGAGGTCTGGCTCAAGGTGCTGGCCGGCGAAGGCGCCTCGATAGACACCACGACCGCCAACGGTCGGCTGGTGTTCGCCATCTTCGCCGGGCTGGCGGAGTTCGAGCGGGAGCTGATCGTGGAGCGCACCAAGGCCGGCCTTGACGCCGCCCGGGCCCGCGGTCGCCACGGCGGGCGACCCTACAAGATGACGACCGCCAAGCTCCGCCTCGCCCGCGCCGCCATGGGCCAGCCCGAGACCAAGGTCGGCGATCTCTGTGAAGAGCTCGGCATCACTCGACAGACTCTCTACCGCTTCGTGAGCCCCACGGGCGAGCTGCGGGACGACGGAAAGAAGCTCTTGGAGCGACGAAGGGCGGCCCGGACCTGAGACGCCTTCCGGCAGGACCGCGCCAGCCCGAAGGGCGAGTTTCCGGAGATGAGCCAAGCGTGCTGTCGACCCCAAGCCGACCTTTACGTTAGGCGAGCACTCCACGCCGACGCATCACCCAGGCGTACCAGGCGAGGAACGTCGCGACGCAGGTGATCGCAACCGTGATCGGGTCGAGGTGCGATGGGCGGGCCAGAACGGCCGAGTGCAGCAGGTTCACCGCCGCACCAAGAAGCGAGGCGGCCAACACCGGCACGGCCCAGCGGCTCCTGACCAGCAGCAGCACCGAGCCGATGACCGCGCCCCCGACGCCGAGAGCCCAGAACAGCTCCATCCAGGACGGGTAGGCGTGGAAGGCGGCGATCTGAGCCTCGCTCATGCCTGCCTGGCGAAAGTAGGCATCGCCCCGGACGTGGCTCATGGTCCAGTCTAAGGCACCGAACGCGTTCCAGAGAAGGGAAAGCCCACCCACGAGCCACAGATGCCACGGTTTCGAGCGGACGGCAGGCGATGCTTCAGGCGCGATCGTGGTCATTGCCACCTCCCCCAAGGTTGGGGCGAACTGTGCGCCACAGCTGAGCTCCGGGCAACCGGCCGCGCTTAGCGTACGTTTTGGGACGGATTCTGCGATTACCCCAAATGGCTGGAGACGGCCGGGGCGCCGCTCTGCCCTATCTCAGGTCACGGCGCGATGCGTCACGAACCGCTCGATGGGGACGAGGAGGACGAGGGGTGAGCGCGCGGCGTCCCCTTTTCTTTAGCCGCGCTACTGTATACACGTATAGCCCTATACCCGTAGGAGTGTAGCATGAAGGTTCTCGCCATCCTCTCGCAGAAGGGCGGAGTCGGTAAGACCACCCTGGCGACGTGCCTGGCCGTGGCGGCCGAGCAGGCCGGCAAGGAGGTTGCGATCATCGACCTCGACCCGCAGGCGACCGCTTCCTTCTGGAAGGACGTGCGCCAGCTCGACACGCCCGCCGTCGCCTCGATCCAGCCGGTGCGCTTGACGGCGATGCTGAAGGCCTGCGCCGACGCCGGCACCGACCTGGTGGTGATCGACGGCGCGGCCGTGGCGCGCGACGTGACCTTCGAGGCGGCGCGTCATGCCGACTTCATCCTGATCCCGACCAAGACCGCCGTGTTCGACACCATGAGCATGACGCACACGCTGGAGGTGGTGCGCCAGCTCGACCGCGCCTTCGCCGTCGTGCTGACCTTCGTGCCGCCCCAGGGGCAGGAGACGGGCGACGCGATGAAGGCGGTGGAGGAGCTGGGCGCGGCCGTCTGTCCGGTGACGGTCGGCAACCGCAAAGCCTTTTTCCGCGCTCAAGCGGTCGGCCAGGCGGTGCAGGAGTTCGAGCCGCATGGCCCGGCGGCGGCCGAGATCAAGCAGCTATACGAGTATACAAGTATACGGCTATACGATCAGGTGGAGGTGGCGTGATGGCCAAGGGCAATGCCCTTCAG
>JBBRQK010000046.1:0-2660 GCA_038226475.1 Caulobacterales bacterium
ATGGCGACCTCCCGGGACTGCCTGACCAAAATTCACCCATCCCAGGCCTTCCTCCGCCCTTTCCGTCCGCGGCCGACGGCCGCTCGGGAGCTGACCCCGGGGGCGTTGCGGGGGCATCCCCCGCTGGTGGGGGTAGGGGCAGGCCGCAACGCCTGCGACTCAGGGGGAGGGCGCTCCCCCACCAAATCCACAGACCGGCCCTGATCCTGGCCAATCACTCGCCGAACCGGACGGCGCCCCACGGCATCGCAACTCACAGGCTTGAAATTGAGGCGGTAGCCCGGGAAATGGCGGCGCAAAATCGTCACAGGCAACGATCAGGAGGGCGACAGCCATGTGCTTTTATAGCAAGATAAGCCCATCATGAGTTTGGGGCATTCCGTGATGAACACTGATCAGATCGCGGGGGACGAGGGCCGGAGCGAAGAGGCCTGGGTCATCGGCGCGAACCCTGAGCTGGCCATCCGGGCCCGCAATGTCTCGATGTATCTGGAGCGTGGCGGCTCGCTCAAAGAGGTCCGGCTGACCGAGAGCGAACACGGCGACTGGAGCGTCTGGCTGCGCCTGGCCGGGCGCACCGGAGAATACCGGCTCGCCAAATTCAAGTCCGACGCCCCGAAGCTCTATCGCGACGTCAGCCTCGCGGTCGCCGCCTGCCGCGATGATTTCGGCTATTTCGGACCGATCATTCTGTCCACGGACAAACAGCCCAGCGCCGCGACCCGGGCCGCCGGCCAGGATCCCGGCGCCGCTCAACTCGGATGACGGGATGGACGTGTAGCCGCGAGCGGCCTGGATCATGACGGCGTTCGAGGTCCCGGACGGCTTGTCCGAAATCGAACACGAGCTGCCGCTCGTTATGGAAATGATCGCCCGCACGGCGCGCTGGGTGCATCCCGACACCTTCAAGGCGTTGCCGATCTGGTGCCCGGACACGGCGAGAAGCCGGCCCCGCTACGACGCGGCCTGGAGCAAGGTTCTGGTCAGCGGCAAGGGCGTGCCCAAGGTCGAGGAAAACATCCGAGCCGCGACCGCGCTGGTCGAGGCGCTTGGGGTCAAGACGCCACCGAAGCCGAAGAATTGGACGGTCTGTCACATCTGGGGCTACGACGACGAGAATTTCGCCGGCAAGAGCAACGTCGTCCAGGACCCGCGCTTCTATTCCTGCGTGGGCAACATGACCTGGCTTCCGACCCCGCTGAAGGGCTTCACTGACGCGGTCCCGCAGATCAAGGAGTGCCTGCGGGTCTGCGCCTACCATCTCTACGGATGGGCCTGCGAGCATGAGGATGTCCGGATCGGCGCCGAGCGCGTTCGCGCCGGCGTCATTCCAGAAGGATATCCAGAAGCTTGGCCAACGGCTGAGCGGCGCACCCTCCCGCCCGGCACCGCGCCCTACAGCGAGCGGGTGCGCGCGGCGATCGCCAAGCGCAAGGCCCGGTTCCGCCAGCAACTCTCCGACCCAGCCCTTGAGCACTTTGGCCATGACGCCGTGCGCGACGTGCTGGCATTTTGGAACGTAGATCTGACGGCTCCGGAGGACTGACACCGGCTACCGCCTGGCAGCCGTCCATCCAGCCCCCCGTGCCTCAGCCGCCGTACAGAACCAGCGCTCGCCGCGCGACAGGTCGATCCGCGTCGCGGCATAGTCCTCCTGGCCGGGAACGTGGAATATCCGCCGTCCGGCGGCGTTGATGTTACCCTTGATCACACATCCGCCGCTCGCGGCCGGCCCCGCCGAAGCAGGTAGGGGCGCCGCGGCTGACCGTTCCGCGGCCCGCCACTCCGAGGGCCGCTCGAAGGTCCCGGCCCAGACCCCGCGCCGGTCCCGGCGCGCTTGCGCTTCCGCCGCCGTGTAGGTTCCCCCGCTGAATTGGCGATATTCCAGCGCCCAGCCGCCTTTGAGCATCTCCAGGCCAAGATCGAGATCGCCCACCCTGCAGCGGGCGACGGCCCGGCCATATTGATCGCGGTCCCGCACCTCGCAGGTGACATCGCGGCGCGCGATCAACCCGATCAGCCGGTCGCGCGCCACCTCGCCACAACGGTACTCGCCGCCGCCGGCGTCCTTGCAGGTCTGTCGGCCCTCCGGCGCGTCAATACCCCAGATTCGGACCCTTTCGGAGCCGAGGGTGAAGGTGTCGCCATCGACCACGCGGGCCTGACCGCTAAGCGAGACCGGGCTCGCTGCGGCAAGCATCAGGCCAACCACGACCCACAGGCTGCGCCCGATCATCGCTGATCCTTGCGCAAGGTGACCAGGACCCGCTCAACGAACACCTCGGCAACCTCGGCCGCCTGCAGGATGGCGGTGACGTATTCCCGTTTGATCCGGTCGGCGGCGATCCCGCTCGGCGTCGACAGGGTCAAGAGCCCGTCGTCGATGCCGTGGAAGCCGACCTTTCCGAACCAGCTGCCATAGGCGCCCTCGCGCACGATGGCGCGAAGCGCCGTAGCGATGGCCTGCCAGACCGGATCGTCGGTCCCCGGCGAAGCCATCAGGGCCACGGGCGGGGCGACCTCCGGCGGCGGGATTTCCCCCTTCACTCGCATGATCCGGGCGAGGTTCAGGCGCAGGTCGGGTGCGCCCTGGGCGGTTCGGGTGACCATCCAGCCGAAGTATTTGCACGGGCTCTGGATGGCCGGGTCTTCCAGCGCGA
>JBBRQK010000047.1:0-2589 GCA_038226475.1 Caulobacterales bacterium
AGTGGATCCGCAGCCGCCGCCGGCTTTACCGCGATCGCCGACGGCTCCGGCGGCACGGCGATCGCCTATCACCCCGTGATCGTCGCCCCGCATTGACGCCTTTTCTGAAGGGCTCGCCGCCCGCGGCTTGATGTTTTGCGCCTGTTGTCGGCGGCGGCGCGGCCCCCTTGGACTGAAGTGACAAGCTAACCCCCGCCGCGCGGCGCCCCTCGCGCCGCCCCAAGCCGAGCAGCCGTCGTGGATATCACCTCAGCCTCGTGGCGGGCGGCACGAAACGGGCGGGGCGGTGGCGGCTGACCCGACAGGGGGCGTCTGAAGGTGTTCTAGAGCATTGTCCGGCCGGCGTGAATCGCACCCAATTTTGCCGTCGCCTGAGTCGATTCCCAAATCATGCCGGCGAGTTTTCTCCAACCCGCCCATAGCTAACCCGCATAATTCACGCCGCACCTGAAAACGGGCTGGCGGACGTAGCGTAACGCGTTGTTTTGGAATAGATTTTGGTTGCTTAGACCAACCCATTCCGAAGCACGGAGGCGCCACGCCCGCCATGGATGACGATACCGATCTTCTGTTCGATCTGCCAAGCGTGTCGCGCAAGAAAGTCAGCGCGGCCTTTGATGGCGGGCGCATCACCTCCGACGGTGGCGTGGCGCTGCTGGCCCTGGCCGACCGGCGGATCGGCATTGTCGATCGGCTGGCGCGGCTGGTCGCCGACCCGCGCGACGCGGCCCTGGTCACCCACTCCGTGGCCTCGATCCTGAGGGCGCGGGTGCTTGCGATCGCCTGCGGTTACGAGGACGCCAACGACCTGGACCGCCTGCGCGGGGATCCGGCGTTCAAGCTGGCCTGCGGGCGGCTGCCGGACAGCGGCGGCGACCTGTGCTCGCAGCCGACGATCTCGCGTTGGGAGAACGCGCCGGACCTGAAGACCGTCATCCGGCTGACCTATGCGCTGGTGGACGCCTGGTGCGACAGCTACGCCCAGGAACCCGCGGCGGTGACCCTCGACATCGACGACACCCTGGACGTGGTCCACGGCGCCCAGCAGTTGTCGCTGTTCCACGCCCACCACGACGCGCGCTGCTTCCTGCCGATCCACATCTATGACACCGCCACCGGCCGCCCGGTGGCGATGATCCTGCGTCCGGGCAAGACCCCTTCGGGCAAGGAGGCCGCCGGCTATCTGCGCCGGCTCTACCTGCGCATCCGCCGCCACTGGCCGGCGACCCGCCTGACCATCCGAGGGGACGGTCACTATGGCCGGCCCGAGCTGATGGACTTCTGCGAGAAGCACGGCCTCGACTATCTGTTCGGCGTCACCGGCACGCCGGCCCTGGCGGCCAAGGTCGAACACGTCGTCGATCCTATCCGCGTCCAGCGGGCCGAGACCGGCGCGGCCGCCGTGCGCGGCTTCGCCGAGACCCGTTACGCCGCCAAGTCCTGGAGGCACGAGCGCCGCGTCGTCGCCCGCATCGAGGCCACGCCCATGGGCCTGGATATCCGCTGGGTCGTCACCTCGCTGGAAGTCCCCGGCCCGGAGGACATCTACGCCAGGCTCTACTGCGCGCGCGGCCAGGCCGAGAACCTGATCAAACTGCACAAGACCCAGCTGAAGAGCGATCGAACCTCCTGCCGCTCGCCCCTGGCCAATCAGATGCGCCTGGTCCTGCACACCGCCGCATACTGGTTGATGCTCACCGTCCGCGACGCCGTGCCCAAGACCCACGCCCTGGCCAAGGCCGAGTTCGCCACCCTGCGGATCAGGCTGTTGAAGGTCGGCGCCCGCATCCGCGAGACTGCTCACCGCGTGCGCATCGCCTTCGCCGTCGCCTGCCCCGACGCGGCGCTCTTCCGCGACATCGCCGTAGCTCTGCGACCTGCTCCAGCCTGAGCCCCGGGGCCAAGCCCCCAAACCGACAAGCCCCTCGTCTCAACCCCAACGGAGCCAAAACCACAGTCCAGATCGCGAGGAAAAAGGCGCCGCGAGGAATCGTGCCCGCAGCTCAATCCCCGCCAAGCCGGCCAACGCCAGCGTCAGCCTGAATAAGGTGGGCTAGACGGCCGACGGAAGGCGCAGGACGCCCACGGCTCGGCCCGAAGGTGGCCTCAAATCTTGGTGGCGAGTCCGCTCCGGCCTTTGGCTTACTCAAGGACGACGCCCTTGCGTCGCCGCGGAGCGGCGGGTCCGAAGAGGACCCGTCCTTGACTAAGCCAAAGGCCGGAGCTCCAATCTTGCCAAGGATTTCAGGACGAACCAGCATCATCAATGATGCTGGTTCGTCCGAACGGAGTGGTTCGAATTCCCCAGGCCGCGACCCAATCGAGCGCCCTCAGACGGTGGGCCGCCCTTGCCGGCTTCCTGACGCTCGCCACTCTCCTGGCCACGACGGTCGACGCCCGCGCCGCCCCCTGCGCCGACTGGCCGGCTTACGCCCCCGCCGCCCACCGCAACGGCCAGAGCCTGACCGACCTGATCTGGTCCCCCTACGGCGCCCCGGAGAAGGGCTGGACGGTCTACGCCCCCCTGGTCAGCCATACGCTCGGCACAAGCTGCGCCCCGAACACCCCCGGTTTCGCCTGGGCGCTGAG
>JBBRQK010000048.1:0-2525 GCA_038226475.1 Caulobacterales bacterium
GCGAGCCCGTCCGGCGCATGATAGTCCGGCCGCCAGCGGTGCTGGGTGTTCATCATCGCGTGCAGGGTCGGCTCGATGTTGATCAGCAGCCGCCGGACCTGGGCCAGGTTCTTCTTGGTGTCCCCCTCGCTGTAGAGGACGTGCAGGATGATCGCGGTGAAAAAGTCCGTCGCGCTCTGGTCCCAGAAGTTCAGGTCGCCGGCCTTGCGGCCCAACGGGTCAACCAGGATCCCGACCACATTCTGGATATCGGCGATCTCCATCGGCCCCTTGCGGACCTCGAACAGCGGGTTCCAGCGGACGGTGTTGGGATCGGTCGGGGAGAAATAGAAGACGTGGCTGAACGTCTTCCGGTGATCAGCGGTGATGTGCCAAAGCTCGCCCTTGCGATCATAGATGAAGGCGCTGTGCGGCCAGGCGATCAGGGTCGGGACCACATGCCCGGCCCCCTTCCCGCTCCGCGAGGCGCCGACGATGATCGCGTGCTCGATCCCGCCATAGGTCAGGTATCGGCCGTTGAAGCGGCCGAGCACCCGGCCACTGATCTGACCGCTGGTTTGTCCGCCCGGGCCAAAGAGTTTGGCGCGCCGCACGTCATCGGCGTCGGCCCAGGCGTCCCGGCCAAAAGCCTTGGGCTCGCGCTGCGATCGGCGGGTCAGCAGCGCCGCCGCCATCACCGGCCCCATCGCGACGGCCAAACCCGCCAGGCCCGCCAGATCGAACGGCTTCGGGTAGCTCGGCTGGAAGCGCATGTACCAGCCGGCGAATGACCAAGGCGCATAGACCCGCACTGTCCCGAGGTCGAAGGCGCCGGCCCCAAATTCCCGCGGATAGCCGTAGGTCTGCGCCACCATCTGGGTGGCCAGCGTCAGGCCGAGAAGGATCGACAGGGCCGCCAACGGCAGGATGATCGAGGCGCGCGTTGAGGCGTTCATCGGCCCTCCCCTGCCCTAAGAGCCCGGAATGAAGCCACGTCCGATGACGCGCCCCAGTCCTCGGTTGAGCCGCTCAACGGCCTGTTGGCGGGCCGGCGCCGGGAAGCGCATCACCGCCTCCCGCGCGGGTCCACCGATGTCGCGGATGAAGCGGGTTTCGTCGGGGACCTTGGCCGGCACACGGAGCTCGCCCTGCCCCAGCGCCTGGGCGACCCGCAGGTCGTTGAAGGTCCGCGTGGCGCCGGCGATCCGCTTGTCCGCGCGTTTGACTTTCCGCTCCAGGGTCCGCTTGCGACGAGCGACATCGGCGGCGGTCTCGAGCTGCGGTCCCCGGCGCGCTGCCACATAGGCCTGGCCCTGCGGCGAACGTGCCCAGGACGCACGAACCTCAAGCTGGAGGTCTGCCTGCCGCAGCGCCGAGCGCGCCCGTGCGATGGCGTTCAGTTCGGCGTGTTTCGCCCAGATCATCCGGGCCGGATTGCGCACCCATTGGACCAGGTTCAACCGCTTGGACCGCACCCCGGCGACGCGCCCTTCGACACGGGCGAGCCGGGCCTTGGCAAGCGCGCGCTCATGCGCCGCCTCGGCCGTCAGCGCCCGTTCGATCTGCCCGGCAGTCTCGATCTTCGGCCCACCCAAGCCTGCCCGCTCAGCCGCCCAGCCATCCCGCTCGGCGACCATGCGCACCCGCATCTGCTCGGCTTCCTTGACCAGTTTGGCGACCGGCACCGAGATCAGGGGCACGGCTTCAACAAGCCGATCGGCGGTCTCCTGAAAGTCCCGCCGAAGTTCAGCCCGCTTGCGGTTATGCGCGGCCGTGTCGCGGTTCTGCTCGCCCCGTTCAGAGGCGATGTTCTTGCGCTCCAAGGCCGAAGCCGTGGGTCCAAGGTGGACACCAGGCTCGCGATCCAGGCCCCGCTCGGCGAGGGACAGATGGGAGACCTGCGGGGCGTCTGGGCCAAGGTGCCGACGCAGGTGCTGGTTCTGCGTTTCGGCCCACGCCGCGCGCCACCTACGCACCGCCTGCGGGCTCCACCATTCCGGCGGCTTTCGCCCGAACCCCGCGGGTCCGACGGAGCGCGTCGTGACCAGCACATGGGCGTGGAAATTGCGCTGATCGCCCTCTTTTCCAGGCCGGTGCATCGCCACATCGGCGATCATCCCCTGCCCCACCAGATGCTCAGAAACAAAGGCCCGGACGAGGTCGCGCCGCTGCTCGAAGTTCAGTTCGTGCGGCAGGGCCAGGAGCAACTCCCGGGCCGGCACGGCGTCCTTCCGCGACTCCTGCGCCTCGGCCGCATTCCACAACACCTCGCGGTCCCGGAAGGCTGGGGGCGCACCGGCCGGCGCCAGGATTTCCGCGTGCTCGATGCCGTCCTTGGCGGCGAAGTCGAACTCCATCGCCAGGCGCTCATCCACCAGCCGGTCGCCTGACCGATAAGCCGCGGCGGCCACAACCGAGCGGCCCGCCGACCGCTGGATTGTCTGCACCTGGCAAAGGAACGACGCCATCTCTTCCCTCCCCTTGGCCGGAGCTGCCGGCTGGATCGCTAAGGGCTGCGCCCTTGGCTCAAGGCTCCAAGGCCGGAC
>JBBRQK010000049.1:0-1916 GCA_038226475.1 Caulobacterales bacterium
CGATCGCGAACGTTTCCTCGGCATAGAGCAGGATGGCCGGACGCGGAATCGCCGGAGGGCTGAATCCTGCTCTAGCCTGGATTTCTCAAACGTGAGAGGTGCATCGGGAGCAAGAATCTGAGATAATTCATCTGCGACAACGAGTTATCGGATTCTCAAAGCCCCAAGGGGACGCCCCCGATGCAGACGGACTGTAGCTCGAAACGGTTCGAGTTTGAAGCGGTGGAACGCAAGTCGGTTGTGGCCGGCTTCGACGGCGGCGCGATCACGTCCAACGCCGGGGCGCTGTTGCTGGGCCAAGTGGACAAGGGCCTTGAGTTGGTGCGGCGGTTCGCGGGTTGCTTCACCGACCGGCGCGACCCCCGGTTCGTCGAGCACAAGCTGGAGACGCTGCTGGGCCAGCGCATCTTCGGCTTGGCGCTCGGATACGAAGACCTCAACGACCACGACGAGTTGCGCAAGGACCCGGCGCTGGCGGTGCTGGCCGGCAAGCTGGAATCGCACCGCGACGATTGCGAGGCCCTGGCCGGCAAGAGCACCCTGAACCGCCTGGAACACATGCCCAAGCGACACGGGGCGAAGTATCACAAGATCGACTTCGACCGGGCCAAGGCGGACAGCCTGCTCGTCGATCTTTTCGTCGAAGCCCATGAGCGCG
This sequence comes from Caulobacterales bacterium, assembly GCA_038226475.1. Classification (GTDB taxonomy): domain Bacteria; phylum Pseudomonadota; class Alphaproteobacteria; order Caulobacterales; family Caulobacteraceae; genus Acaudatibacter. The sequence goes on from JBBRQK010000049.1 coordinate 659, forward strand.
CGCCGCGCCAGATCGTGATCGATCTGGACGCCACCGACATTCCCCTGCACGGCCATCAGGAAGGCCGTTTCTTCCACGGCTACTACGACCATCACTGCTATCTGCCGCTCTATGTGTTCTGCGGTCGCCACCTGCTCCTGGCCCGGCAGAGGCGCTCCAACATCGACGCCGCCTCGGGCTCAGTGGAGGAGGTCGCTCGCATGGTGGCGCGGATCCGCCAGGCGTGGCCGCGCGTCCAGATCATCCTGCGCGCCGACTCGGGCTTCGCGCGCGACGCCCTGATGGCCTGGTGCGAAGCCAACCGGGTGGACTTCGTGTTCGGCATGGCCCGCAACAATCGCCTGGAGACGGAACTCGCCGATGAACTCGCCCAGGCCAAGCTGCTCTGCGCGGCCTCGGGCAAGGCGGCGCGGGTGTTCCGCGACTTCCGCTATCAGACGCTCGACAGCTGGAGCCGCGCGCGTCGCGTCGTCGGCAAGGCCGAGCACACCCCTCTGGGATCGAACCCGCGCTATGTCGTCACGTCCCTGAAGAGATCGGCGTGGGACGCCCGGCGCCTCTACGAAGACCTCTACTGCGCCAGGGGCGAGGCCGAGAACCGCATCGGCGAGCAGTTCGAGCTGTTCGCCGATCGCGCCTCCTGCGAGAGCATGGCCGGCAACCAGGTGCGTCTCATCTTCTCGGCCATGGCCTACGTTCTGGTAGAAGCCCTGCGCCGCATCGCGCTTGGGCATACCCAGCTGGCCGACGCCTCGGTCCAGACCATCCGCCTCAAGCTCCTCAAGCTCGGCGCCCGGGTGAAAACCAGTGTCCGGCGCATCCACTTCGCCATCGCTTCGAGCTGTCCCAACCAAGTCGAGTTCGAGATGGCCCACCTATATCTGCGCCGCGCCTTCAATTCCGGGTGAAGCCAGCCCGGTCCCACGCCGCCGAACGCCGCTCAGGCGTCGCCTCCCCGCGCCCTGTTCCAACGTTCCGCCGCGGTTCCGCGCCGCGATGGCTGCCGCGGGTCCCGCGCGGCCTTCAAAACCAACCGTCGCTTCAGCAGGCCCCCGCACCGCCGCCGGCGAACCCCCAAAATCCCCGCGTCAGCGCCAAAACGCGCTCAGGTTTGAGAAATCCAGGCTAGTCTGCCGGCCCTGGATTATCTGCAGACCTTGAAGGGCGGGTAGCGGGCGCCCCCGGTCAAAACGGTTGAGGCTCCCGGCTCTCCTGGCCATTCATCTCATGGCGCAATCGCGAGATCGTCTCGTAGACG
>JBBRQK010000050.1:0-1749 GCA_038226475.1 Caulobacterales bacterium
GCACGGACTTGTCGGCCGATTGCCGGTCGAGCGCCGGCAAGGGCTATTTCGAGAGGTGGCCGCCAAGCCCGACGCCAAGCGGCTCAATGCTGATGATCTCCTTCTGGTCGATATCGGGGAAGCCCGTCGCCAGGTTGCGGAACGAGTGCGGGACTTGGACGAGGCCGAACAAATCATCCACATCGACAAGGATACGCTGGCTGGTGAACCCGTGTTCAAGGGCACGCGTATTCCCATCTATGGCTTGGTCGCCATGCTGGAGGCCGGTGCAACGCCTGATGAGCTGATAGCGGGCAATCCCAGACTTGATCACCGTAAACTGAGCCTGGCTCGGCTTTGGGCCGCCGCGCACCCACGCCGCGGCCGGCCCAAGCGCCTGACCGACTTTGGCTTCACGTTGAAGTCGACGACGCGCCGCAGCCTGCCGTCTGATCCTTTGAACGCGCCGCCAACATCAGGCTCCAGCACGTCTTGAGATTCTTGATCGATGAGTGCCTGCACCCAACCCTGGCGGACGTTGCTCACGGCGCCGGCCATGAGGCGCATCACGTAAACTTCCTGGGTCTGGCCTCGACCAAAGACCACGATCTGATGCCTAGAATTCTTGAAGGCGACTTCGTCTTCGTCACCAACAACGCCGCCGACTTCCGGCGCCTCTATCAGGCCCAGGCGATCCATGCCGGGCTGGTGATATTGGTGCCTCAGGCGCCGCCGACCCAGCAGAGGGCGCTGTTCCTGGCGGCCATGGAAGAGATCGGGCCAGACAACGGATTGATCAACGAAGCCCTGGAGGTTCTCATCGACGGCGATGAGGTGATCTTCAATCGGTATGAATGGCCCGCGCTCTAATCACCGAGGGGGCGTCTATGACCGGCTGGGCCGACTGCGCCGAGGGCGCCGAGGGCGCCGAGGGCGCCTAGATCAACCCCAGCGCCTTGAAGCTCGCGACCTCGGCGCGCCCGACAATGACGTGGTCATGCACCGCGATACCCAGAGTCCGCGCGGCGTCGATGATCTTCCTGGTCATCTCGATGTCGGCCGACGAGGGAGTCTGATCGCCACTTGGGTGATTGTGCACCAAAATTACCGCACTGGCCGACAGTTCTAAGGCGCGGCGCATCACCTCCCGCGGATAGACGGGCGCATGGTCGACCGTGCCCTGGTTCATCACCTCGTCGGCGATCAGCTGATTCTTCTTGTCGAGGAACAGAACGCGAAACGCCTCGCGCTCGCAGTGCGCCATGGTGAGCTTCAGGTAGCTGAACAGCGCGGTCCAGGAGGAGACGCCGAAGCGGGCCGGCAGCTCCGCCGCGGCGAGGCGGCGCGTGGCGTCGTAGATCAGATGAAGGTCGATCGCGACGCCGGCGTCCACGATCGCCGACAGGGATGCGATGTCGGCCGCCAGGACCCGCCGAAGACAACCGAACCGGGCCAGAAGTGCTCCAGCCGTGGCCCGGGCACCGTCGGCCAGAGACCGAGAGAGCAGGAGTTCGAGCGCCTCGGCGTCGCTCAATCCCGCCAGGCCGCCGGTTGCGGCCCTCGCGCCCAGCGTCCCGTTCGAAGGGGCTGGAGACGAAGGGCCGGCGTAGCGAGCGGTCATCTCGCCCACGCCCGGCGCTGCGGCGAACAGATCAGCGGTCTGGGAAGGTTTGGCGTCGTTCCGATGGGAAAGTCTGGGCATGGAAGCCTCAAGCAGCCAGCGCCGGACCAAATCCCGGTTCGCTCGCGAGCTCCCGCCCTTCCTCCAAC
>JBBRQK010000051.1:0-1698 GCA_038226475.1 Caulobacterales bacterium
CTTTCAGGAGACCGCCGATCGGCTTGTAGAAGCCGTGCCCCTGATCTCGGTGCCGGTCGCTAAACTGGTCAAGGAGGCCGAGCAGATGCGGGTGCGCATGGTCGCTGAGCGCGATGGCTGGGCGGCTGAGCGGGCAGGCTTGGGCGGGCCGAAGATCGAGACCGCCGGCCAGATCGAACGGGCGCTGACGGCGGAGGCGGCGCGAGAGCGCGCGGTTGCCAAGGCGCGGCTCGCCCGCGTCGAAGGGCGCGTCGCCGGGGTGCGGTCCAAGCGGCTGAACCTGGTCCAATGGGTGCGCAATCCGGCCCGGATGATCTGGGCGAAACACGCCGAGCTGAACGCTATTGCACGGGCGCGCTCGGCGCTCCGGCAGGCTGACCTGCAGCTTGAGGTTCGCGCGGCCTGGGCGCGTTCGCCGCAGGGCCAGGCCTATGTGGCGGCGCGCCGTGGCCCGCAGCTGGAAACCGCCGCCGATGTCGCTCGTCGCAAGCGGACCCTGGAGCGCAAAGTCAAACGCGCGGACAAGCGGATCGCCGGCGCCACGCGGACCTTCAACGACCTGCGGGTTGCCCAGGCGTTGGGGCAGGGCGAGCTTCGCGTGCCGGCCAAGGTCCCCGACGAAACCCGCTTCATCCGCGATATCGGCGGTCCTGCGCGGGAGGCGGTGATGCGCTTCCCGGCGCCGGCCCGCCAACAGGCCGTCGAGCGGCTCAACCGAGGACTGGGGCTTGTCATCGGACCCGGCTTCATTCCGGGCCTTTAGGGCGGCGGAGGGACCATGAACGGTTTAACACGCGCCTCGATCATCCTGCCTTTGGCGGTCCTCTCGATCCTTCTCGGCCTGACGCTGGCCACCCAGATGGTGGCGCAGACCTACGGCTATCCACGGGAATTTGGGGCCGGCGCTTTCGACCTTGGGACGGTGCGGGTCTATGCGCCCTGGTCGTTCGTCGGCTGGTACATGCGCTTCCAACCGAGCTACCCGAAGCCGTTCGATCTGGCGGGCCTGGCTGCCCTGGCCGTCGCGATGGGGCCGGTGATGCTGGCGGCGCTGCTGACCCGCCGATCGCAGCGCGAGCCCAAGGCTTTTGGCCGGGACGCCTGGGCCGACGTCGACGACGTGCGGCGCGCCAAACTCTTTGGCCCAGGCGGACAAACCAGCGGTCAGATCAGCGGCCGCGTGCTCGGCCGTTTCAATGGCCGATACCTGACCTATGGCGGGATTGAGCACGCAATCATCGTCGGCGCGTCGCGGAGCGGGAAGGGGGCCGGGCATGTGGTCCCGACCCTGATCGCCTGGCCGCACAGCGCCTTCATCTATGATCGCAAGGGCGAGCTTTGGCACATCACCGCCGATCACCGGAAGACGTTCAGCCACGTCTTCTATTTCTCCCCGACCGACCCCAACACCGTCCGCTGGAATCCGCTCTTCGAGGTCCGCAAGGGGCCGATGGAGATCGCCGATATCCAGAATGTGGTGGGGATCCTGGTCGATCCGCTGGGCCGCAAGGCCGGCGACCTGAACTTCTGGGACCAGAGCGCGACGGACTTTTTCACCGCGATCATCCTGCACGTCCTCTACAGCGAGGAGGACACCAAGAAGAACCTGGCCCAGGTCCGGCGGCTGCTGATCAACATCGAGCCGACCCTGCACGCGATGATGAACACCCAGCACCGCTGGCGGCCGGACTATCATGC
>JBBRQK010000052.1:0-1620 GCA_038226475.1 Caulobacterales bacterium
CACGGCGATCGACAAGGCGATCGACGCCCGCCTGCAGGCGGGCGCAGGCGCCGACGCCGAGGCGCTGCGGAACCTGCGCGGCCAGGTCTCCATCGCCAACGCCAAGATCGCCTATCGCCGCTACTGCGAAACCCTCGAGGAGCCGCGCTGGAAGGCGCTGGCCGACGCGGGCGCAACGCCTCAACGCCTGTTGTGGGCGTCCACGGGGACAAAGGATCCCGCCTACAGCGACGTCTATTACGTCGAGGCGCTCATCGGACCCGAGACGGTCAACACCATGCCGATGAAGACCCTTGCGGCCTTTCGCGATCATGGACGCGTGGGGACTAGCCTGCGCAAACACCCGGTCGAGGCCTACGAGATCCTGGTAGCAGCCCAGAATCTGAATCTGGATCTGGATGGCGTCACCAAAGCCCTCGTCGTTGACGGCGGGCGTCGCTTCACCGAGGCGTTCGACGAGTTGCACGCCTCGCTCGCCGCCAAGCGGGTCGCGCTCCTCGCCGGCCTACCGCCCCGGACCTCTGCGCCCGAACCGGCGACGGCATGACCCGACCGCAGAACCTGGATGGCGATGTCGCGTGTCCGGGGGGGAGTCGCCCAAGGGACGCGGCCCGCACCTCTCCCGTGACCGGCCGCCGCCTTCCCGATCGGATCGCCCTGCTGGTCTCCGACGTGGATGGCACCCTCGTCACCCCGGACAAGGATCTCACAGCACTGGCTGCTGCGGCCGTACGCGGCATCGAGGAAGCTGACATCGACTTCACCCTGATTTCCAGCCGCCCGCCCCGGGGCATGGCGGCGCTTGTCTCAGCTCTCAAGCTCAAGCGTCCGTTCGCGGCGTTCAACGGCGGGACCGTGGTGGCGACGGACGGGCGTCTGATCGCGTCGCACCGCTTGTCCGAACGGGCGGCGCGCATGGCGCTGGATCTGCTCACCGCGCGGAGCATCGACGCCTGGGTGTTCGCGGACGGCGACTGGCGGCTGCGCAACCCGTCGGATTCGACCCCCTTGTGGTGGAGGACTTCACCGACGTCCTCGGCCGGATCGACAAGATCGTCGCGGTCTGCGCCTGGCCGGCGCACCTGGCCGCGGCCGAAGCCGCGGCCCGCGCCCAACTCGTTGGCCAGGCCACCATCAACCTGTCCCAGGCCTATTGTCTCGACATCACCCACCCCGAGGCAAACAAGGGCCGGGCGGTCCAGACCCTCTGCGCCCACCTGGGCATCGCGCCGCGCTGTACGGCGGTCATCGGGGACATGATGAACGACGTCGCCATGTTCGAGGTCGCCGGTCTGGCGATCGCCATGGGCCAGGCGCCGGACACGGTGAAGGCGCGCGCGGACTTCGTCGCCCGCTCTAACGCCGACGAGGGCTTTGCCGACGCGGTGGCGCGCTTCGTCCTGCGACGGGCTCACCAAGCGCGAGTGGCGTCGTGACGGCCAGGCGATCGGCCACCGCAGCGGAGCTGGAGACCCTGCAACGCGAGACCTTCGACTACTTCCTCAAGGAGGTGAACCCGCTCAACGGGCTGATCCTGGACAAGACCGCCGAGAACTGGCCGGCCAGCATCGCCGCCACCGGGCTGGCGCTGGCCTGCTATCCGGTGGCCGTCGAACGCGG